>NZ_CP041638.1:2400000-3795229 GCF_007197775.1 Thalassotalea sp. PS06
GAAGTGCAACAACGCTGGTTTGAAATTGAAGTGATTCTGGTGCAGCAGCTTCAAAACCAATACCTGAGTAGTGAGCAATTCGATACCAATATCGTTTCTCCTTACCAGGGCAAAAGTATTGAATTAATTGAACCCTATTTATACGAACTAAAGAATTTTCAGCATGCTTTGCCTGAGTGCGCTTATTCGAAAACGGACATGGCCCGAGCCAGTGACAAGGCTTACTTAAATTATGCCGTATCAGGGGATACCTTAGTCGAGGAATCGTTACCACACGTAGATATCGAACTTGGCTGCAAACCAGCTCAACCGCCAAAATTGTTTGATGAACTTACCCAAGGCGATATTACCGAGCTTGCGTATATTCCCGAACACTTTAGTGGCCATGAATATCCCGACGCCACCGAGCCTTACCTGTTAAATCAAAATTCACTGCAACTGGCGCACATCTACCGAAGTCTGGCTCGTTCAAAGCATTTTCGCCCATTATTACACCTTGGTTGGCGACAACCGGTATTGAGCGAGGAAGAAGCGATTCCGGTTAAATTAAAAGCCGGTCAGAACATTAATTTTCAATACCCTGAACAGGCACAAACCCTGAATGAGCTGTTACTCGCCGAGAAGGTCGAGCAGGTGGAAACCGGATTAGACGACGAAGCACAAATTCAGGCAAATTTGCAGCGCATCATCACCCAATTAGAAGCCTCTGGCGATGAAATTGATGTCCAGCCTATTCTGGCAACGTTAACCGAGCAGCAGGAACAGGTTAACCAGCAGGTCAAAGCCGAAAAATTATCGCAAATTATCGCCACCCCTGATCAAGACTGGTTTATTGACGGCTTTTTCAAAGTCCACTTGAATCACTACCTTTTCATCAATAGTGAGTTTAACGTTTATCGACCGCTTGAAGAAGAAACCATAAAAGCCGCGCAAAAAACGCAAACGGCCTCGGTCGACAATATTGTTACATCAATACCTTTCAAACAAAATCGACGGGTTATTTCCGGCGAGCTGCATTATTTTGACCACCCTTTTATGGGCATGCTAGTGCAGATAAGGCGCTATGAGAGGCCTGAACCAGAGCTAAAACCAGAACAGGAAATCGCTCCGGAGTAAAACAAACAAACGATTAACGGTCCAATAAGAGACTGACATCGTTAAAACTATGGGGAGTTAAGAACGCGATGAATAATGCAGTTAAACATTCATTGTATACGGGCAACGGCGATACCGGGTTAACCAAATTACCCACCGATGCAAAAGCCAATGTCGCCAAAGACGATACCGCTATTGAGTTTCTCGGCACGATTGAGGAGCTCAATGCATATCTGGGCCTGCTAAAGGCGAAATTAACGCTGGATTCACCGGCTCTTGGTGAGGTAGCAACCATACAGCGCCAGCTATTTGATATCGGTATGAGCATTTCTGGCGACAGTTTGCTTGATGATAGCCATACCCGGCAATTAGAACAATGGATTGATGGTAAGCTGGCCTTACTGCCAGAACAACAAGGGGCAATTTTACCCGGTGGTGATAAAACTGCCGCCCATGCTCATGTGTGCCGGGCAATCAGCCGCAGAGCCGAACGCTTCGCCGTCGCCCTGCACAGACAATCCAATCTTGAGCCAGCGATCCTTGCTTATTTGAACCGCTTGTCCGACTATTTTCTGGTACTGGCAAGACGAATTAACCAACGCCAGGGTGTATGTGATAACACGATTGCGCACGCAACCTGAGCGACCTACACGACTCAGACATAACAGGTTTAATCATGGATAAAACGACAGAAATTCAAGCCGCAGTATTCAGACGTTTACTGGCACATTTAGATAATCGCAAAGATGTGCAAAATATTGAGTTAATGAATCTTGCTGGCTTTTGCCGCAATTGCTTTTCCAAGTGGATGGTTGCCGAGGCAAAAGAGCTTGGTGTTGAAATGGATATAGACGATGCACGCCAGGCCGTTTATGGCATGCCTTACGAAGAATGGAAAGACAAGCATCAGCTGCCAGCAACGGAAGAACAAAAAGCAAAATTCGCAGCATTACAGAATTCTAAATAAGCTGCCATTACAAATGCCCTGATCAGAAACTCTATATTTCTCGTATCAGGGCCTTTATTCCCGTATTTTCCAACAAACCATGACAATAAAAATAATGTACAAGGCTTCTTTAACCGCCCTATCTGTTGCGCTGATTTCAACCTATGGCTACGCGCAGCAAAACAATACCAACGAACAAAATGACAACGAGGTTTATCCCGATAAGTTGTTAGATACCATAGTCGTTACCCCTGGGCGCAATGTGAGCACAGTCGGTAGCAATGATGTCACCGTTGGCCGTATTGATGAAGACACGATAGCACGGGAAAACATTGCTCACGTGCAGCAGGTATTAAACGGCATTGCCGGTGTAAACCTCGACCGCGGCAGCGGCCAGGAATACTTATCAGCAATCCGCTCGCCAGTACTTACCGGCAGCGGCGCCTGTGGCGCAATATTATTATTAGAAAACAATATCCCGTTGCGTCCTGCCAGCTTTTGTAACGTTAACGGCTTGATTGAAGCTCATCACGAGCAGGCTGAACTCATTGAAGTACAAAAAGGCCCTGGTAATGGATTTTATGGCAGTAATGCCGTGCATGGCGCCATTAATGTAATCAACCCTGCCAGCGTTAACCAGACACCTTTGTTGTCGCTGCAGTTAGGGGCATATGGCTATGGTCGACTTGGATTAAAAACTGCCGGCGAAAACTGGTCATCGACCACCACCTTGTTTCACGAAGATGGGTATCGGGATGATTCTCAGGTCGACATGCAAAAATTCAGTCTTTCCTATCAGGCCGATTCGACAAGCAATAAAGAGTTTGCTGTGAATAACAGCCTACTGACCCTGGTAAATCTCAATCAAAATACCGCTGGGTACATTACCGGCAAAGACAGTTACAAAGACGAAAGCGTTGCTCGCAGCAATCCAAATCCAGAAGCGTATCGAGATATTTTCGCCGCCCGATTCAGCCAGCAGTATCAGCTCGCTAATTTTGGTCTATTAAGCCCATACGCCCGCGTATCTAACATGGAATTTTTAATGCATTTTTTGCCGGGCAAACCTCTGGAAACCAATGAGCATGTGAGTGTCGGTACGCAGTGGCAAAACCAATGGCAAAACGAAATACTGGGCAATTTGACCTATGGCGTCGATTTGGATATCGCCGATATCGAGTTAGTGCAGGAACAGTTCGCACCAACTCAAGGCTCGGCATTTTTGATGGCAACCATCCCGGATGGTAAACAGTATGATTTTCAGGTAGATACGGTTAACAGCGGTGCATTCGTGCAACTGCAAAAAAACCTTGGCCAGCGTTGGCTACTGAATGCCGGCGCACGAATCGAGTACTCTCGCTATGATTATGACAATCGAATGAATAGTGGTCGTGTCGATGAATCGGGTAACACCTGCGGATTTGGCGGTTGCCGTTACACCCGCCCTGAAGATTCGGAAAATTCATTTACTGATATTTCTGCCAACCTTGGCATCATCTATCAGATTAATGACCAGCAACAATGGTTATTCAGAGCCTCGAAAGGATTTCGCCCGCCTCAGGTTACGGAACTGTATCGATTACAGCGCGACCAGCTGATTAGCGACCTTGATTCCGAGCAAATTCAGGGCGTTGAATTATCCTGGCGCGGCGATTGGCAGCAACATCAGTTTGATTTGTCCGGTTATGTCTACGACAAACAAGACGTGATTTTTCGCGATAACGAACAATTTACCCGAAATGGCGGTGAAACCGAGCACAAAGGCTTTGAGGTAAGCTGGTCTTACCGTCTGACGGATACCATTGAAAGTCAGTTAGAATATACCTTTGCCCGCCATACCTACACCAATAACCCGCAAGGTGTTGCTAGTGAGATTGACGGCAACGATATCGACAGTGCACCGCGACAATTTGGCCGTTGGCGATTACACTATCAACCTTCCGATGCTCTCTATATGGGCCTGGGCGTTAGTCATATGGGCGATTACTACACCGATATTGATAATTTGCATCGCTATGGGGGGCATGTTTTGGTCGATGGTTACTATCAAGCGCAATTGAGCGATAAATGGCAACTTAGCTTAAAAGCACTAAACCTGTTCGATCGCGACTACGCTGAACGCGCTGACTACACAGCGTTTACCCAAGACCGATATTTCCCAGGACTTGGCAGACGCTTTTTCGTGAGTGTTAGTTACGCTCTCTAGTTCTCACTAAGCTTTACGCTTTAGGCATTAACCGAGGCTATCTCAGCTCCGGTTAGTGGCCGCCATTGTCCTGGCTCTAACTCCGCATCTAATTCAATATCGCCTATTTGTTCACGGTGCAGACCAACGACCCGATTGCCGATAGCAGCAAACATACGCTTAACCTGATGGTACTTTCCTTCACTGATCGTTAACAACGCCTCTCTTGGCGCTAATATTTGCAACGTCGCAGGTCGGGTAAGCTTACTTTCATTTTGCAATTGCACGCCTGCAGCAAACGCCTGGATTGCTGATTCAGGAATATCTTTCGACGTTTGCACCCGATAGCGTTTATCACAGGATTTCTTTGGTGAGGTAATTTGGTGTGACCATTGGCCATCATCGGTGATCAGAATTAAGCCGGTAGTATCGGCATCTAACCTGCCAGCAATGTGCAGGTCAAAGGCCCTATCGACGTCAAGAAAATGCAAAACCGAAGGATATAACTCGTCAATATTAGAGCAGATACAATCCTGAGGTTTGTAAAGCATATAATAACGCGCCTGTTCAAAACTAAGGCGATTATCAAATAATGTCACTTCAGATTCAGGGTAAACCTGAAACCCGGGATCTTTGATAACTTCTCCAGAAACCCTTACTTCTCCTTGTTTGAGAAGTTTTTTTGCTTCTGAGCGAGTTAATTCGGTGCATCGGCAAATGAATTTATCTAAGCGCATATCTTACCAGGTAGACAGGATGGTCCATGTAGATGGGTTTTAAAAATAGGTGAGATTCTAGCACAGTCTCGATACAGAGGCCGCACAAATCAAGATGCGCAACAAATAATTACCTAGGAATGGGATTCGGAAAATCGACTGGAAGAGCAACAGGGTGAACAACACCAGTTGTTTACCCTGTTTGCTAACACTAAAGCAGATACTGCCGCTTATTTAATGTCAGACAGGAACAGTTTGTTCGGATTTTCATGATAAAAGAAGTCGTTTACCATAATTCGAAGCAAACGCGATTTGGGAATATGAGTTTGTTCAGATAACTCATTTAATTGCTGTATCGCGTGGTCACTTAAGGTAAACGTAGCATGCTTGAATGGCTTGCCCGCTTCACAATGATTATCCTCGGCGAACTGTTTTCTAAACAGCTCTGCCTGCTGGCTGGCTTCAGCGCTGACAATTTGCGGTTTCCCCTGAGCATAATTGTTGGCATCTTCGATGAAATCGTCGACACTAAAACTCATTCTTGACTTAGGTTTTTCCTGCTTTTTCAGATCAGCCAAACTCATAGCTTAATTCCTGTTCGATAGATAAGAACTCATTAGCAATGGCACGAATTTCCTCCGCTGCTTTGCCTTTGGGTTCCGCTTCAAATACGGAGGTGCCCTTTTCTTCTGAATCATCATAAATATTTCGGGCGTAAGTTACTGAATCAAGTACATTAATACCGTAAGATGCACAGACTTCTTTAGCTTCGATAATGCGTCCAGCCTGGTTCGGCAATGATGGACATTGAGTAATAACAAACGATGCAATCATTTTCGGGTTCACCATTTTACAGGTGCTCAGCATGTCTTCCATGTGAGGTGCCGTTTTAATATCACGACGCTTAGGGCGCAATGGGATCAGTACATGCTCTGCTACCGACATTGCCGCACGTAGCGCCAGGTTATCCTGACCACCACAATCAACGATAACATAATCATAGTGCTCATTCAGGCTCAACAGATCGTTACGAATTTTACCGTAGAGCTGGATACAGTTAATTGTGACAAGATCCGGATCATTATTACGTGCCTGAATCCAATCAGACGTCGTTCTTTGAGGATCGCAATCGGCGATCAATACACTGGCATTTTTTTCTTTGGCTAGATAAACACCTATATTTTGAGCCAGACAGCTTTTACCGCTGCCGCCCTTTTCACCACCAATCAGAACAATCATGAGTTTAAATTCCTTGTTATTGAGAGAATATATTTTTAGTGGGGGCTAAAAAATAGAGGGTTAGTCAACCATTTGCAGGCCAATCGAGAAACGCTTACCCGTTAACTCGATACAACGCACAACTCTGGCGACAAGTGTCTGACTTTCAGGGTGTTCTGCCTGAAAACAAATACTGACTTGAGTATCAACCGCAATGGCAAATTCATGTTCGATGCGAAGCCCACCACGGGAAAAATCTAAACAAACGGATTTTACTTTGTGGGCTTGGCCTTCTTCATCGCGCCATAACAAGTCGACGGTTTCATATTCCATATCAATACGGAAATATTGACGGCGTTCTGAAACATTTTGCTCAGAGTTAGACATTTTTATTCCTTTTATCTAAATCAGGTAACGTCAATATAACAAAATTAACAATTGAATTACAAACATCCCCTGACATGCTAAAACTAAGCTTTAACCAAGAAAATAGAATTAAGGAATAACCGATGATATATCAACTTGATGACTATATACCGCAAATTGCAGCGTCATGTTTTATCGCCGAATCAGCAACAGTAATTGGTCAGGCCCAGTTGGAGACAGACGCCTCGGTCTGGTTTAATGTGGTGATCCGCGCCGATAATGACAGGATAAGCATAGGGACGGGAAGTAATATTCAAGATGGCAGCGTACTTCATGTTGACCCAGGCATGCCTTTAACCATTGGCAAACACGTTACCGTAGGCCATAAAGTCATGCTCCACGGTTGTGATATCGGCGATGGCAGCCTGATCGGAATTAACGCCGTCGTCCTCAATGGCGCAAAAATAGGAAAAGGTTGTTTAATTGGTGCCAATGCTTTGGTGACCGAAAATATGATTATTCCGGATGGCTCTTTGGTTCTTGGATCGCCAGCAAAAGTCGTCAAGACTTTGAGTGAAGAGCAGCAGCAACAAATAAAGGCAGGAGCCCTGCACTACGTCAATAATGCCAAACGTTACAATCAAGGGCTGGTTGAAATTAGCTGACGGGTAAAACGAAAACCATCTTAAAAGATAAATTATTCTAATATTTACTTTTAAACAAATAAAATATTCTGATATATTTTGCGCTATCAGCATAATTTGCGAAAAGCTTCTTTAAAATATAGAGTTAGCCAATAGCCCACATACGACTTTTACCCTATGTCAGAATCACTTATCAGTTCTAGCTTTGACGCGACATCGAGCCCTGCAGAAATAAGGCAGGCAATACGAAAAGGCGAATATCGGTCACATACCTCAGGATTTGCGAAGGGCTTTGTGCAATGCAACCTGGTGATTCTTGAACAACATCTTGCCGCAGACTTTTTATTATTCTGCCAGCAAAATCCAAAGCCCTGCCCGCTAGTGGCAATATCTGACAGTCCGGGAAATCCAATCATTCGTGGCGCTGGCGACGATATCGACATTCGCAGTGATGTTCCCAACTACAAAGTATTCTTAGACGGGGAATTTAATACTGCAACCACTAACATTGCTGACATCTGGCAAGATAATTTCGTTAGTTTTCTACTCGGCTGTTCGTTTTCTTTTGAAGAAGCTCTGATTGATGACGGTATTGAAATCCGCAACATCTCTGAAGGGGTTAATGTCCCCATGTATAACACCAGTATTGCCTGTAAAAGCGCTGGAAGGTTTAACGGCAACATGGTCGTGAGTATGCGTCCAATGAAGAGCGCTGATGCCATCCGGGCAATTCAGATCTGTAGCCGGTTTCCCAGCGTCCATGGTGCTCCTGTGCATTTTGGCGACCCTAATGAGATTGGCATTGCAGATATCGATAAACCGGATTTTGGCGACCGGGTAACCATCAAACCGGGCGAAGTACCGGTGTTTTGGGCCTGCGGAGTAACCCCGCAGATTGCTATCAAAAACGCAAAACCGGCAATCAGTATCACTCACAGTCCGGGAAGCATGTTAATTACCGACATTCGCAATAGTCATTTATCGGTATTGTAGTAAAAGGATACGTTGATGAAATTAAACTGTGATTTAGGTGAAAGTTTTGCCGCCTGGAAAATGGGATTGGATGAAGAGGTGATGCCGCACATTGATATGGCGAATATCGCCTGCGGCTTCCATGCATCTGACCCGGATACGTTGCAAAAAACGTTATCTCTCGCCATTGAGCACAATGTTTTGATCGGCGCCCACCCTTCTTATCAGGATCTTCATGGTTTCGGGCGTCGCTCGATTAAACATAGTGAACGGGAAATTATCAATCTGATGCACTATCAAATTGCTGCCATCGATGGCATGGCGCAATCACAGGGTGCCATGGTGCACTATGTCAAACCGCACGGAGCCCTGTACAACGACATGATGGCCAAACCTGAAGTATTTACCGCGGTCGTAAAAAGTATTCATCAGTTTTACCGACCGTTAAAGTTAATGATTCTGGCTACCGCCGATGCAGCCAATTATCAAAAAATTGCTGAACAATATTCCGTTGAGTTAATTTTTGAAGCCTTCGCCGACAGGCGGTACACGCCTGAAGGGCGATTAACACCGAGAACAGAACAAGGGGCGATTCTCAACAAACAACAAGTCATGGAACAGGTAACCCTGCTTGTCAACCAAGGACAAGTTATCACCAATGCCGGAACCCCACTCTCCCTTAAAGCTGACACCTTATGCGTTCATGGTGACAACCATGAGTCCGTCGCTTTGGTTAAGGAAATTAAAGCGCTATGTCAGTGAAACCAGAATCCGATGTGCAGATAAAATCTGACGAACCTGGGGTACCGTTTTACCTGGAGGTGGCTTCAGAGAATTCTTTAATTGTTTATTTTGGTAAAACCTGTCCGCAACAAGCGGTAACGGTAACACCAGCGCTGTGCATGGCAATAAATCAAGCCCAAGCGAAGTTAAAATCAGCCCTGCAATCGATTATTCTCGATATGGTGCCCTCTTACGCGTCATTACTGATCACCTATGACTCCTGGCAAACCGATCATTTTCATATCAAAAGTCAAGTTGAGAAAATTCTGATCGACCTCAACCTTGAAGATACCCAATCGACGCGAACCATTACCCTACCGGTTTATTATGATACTAGTGTTGGTCCCGATCTCGAGCGCATTGCATCCCATGCAGGGATTACCACCGATGAAGTTATCCAATTGCATCTGCAGCAGGATTATTACGTCTATACCATAGGCTTTGCGCCAGGATTTGCTTACTTGGGGGAAGTTAATGACACCATTGCCATGCCAAGACTTGCTACCCCCAGAAAGGCCGTAGCTAAAGGTTCGGTAGCCATTGCCGATAAACAAACGGCAATATACCCACAAACATCGCCCGGTGGATGGAATATCATCGGCCGCTGCCCGACAGAAATGTTTTCTCCGGATAACGACCCGGCCATTCCCGTTGCGGTTGGTGACAAAGTAAGGTTTAAAGCCATCAGCAAGAAGCAGTTTCTGGCTCTGGGGGGACAGCTATAATGTCGGGTTTTTATGTCGAACATCCAGGTATGCACTCGCTTATTGAGGATGCTGGTCGTATTGGTAAAGCAAATCTTGGTCTGACAACTGGCGGTCCAGCGGATCGTATGGCGTTTTATTGGGGAAATCGATTACTTGAAAACCCAAGGGGCTGTGCAGCTGTTGAAATTACCTATGGCGGCGTCAAGCTCCATAGTAGTTGTCAAACCAACATAGCCATTACCGGTGCAGCCGTAGAAACCAAGATTAATGGTGAAGTCGTCGGTAATTGGCAAAGCCATCCGGTTAATAAAGGTGATTGCATTGAAATCGGTTTTAGCCGCAACGGCATAAAGGCCTACTTGTCAGTCAAAGGTGGATTTGCCATCAAAGAACAGTTTGGCAGTTGTGCGACTGTGGTTAGGGAAAAAATCGGTGGCTTACACGGTAAGGCTCTGCAAAAAGGAGATTTTCTCCCTGTCGTTTCTTCGATATGCACTTATCGCAATACCTTGCCCGAGGAAGCCATCCCCCATTATTCGGATTCATTAACCTTGAGGTTAATTACCGGTTATCAATATTCGCAGTTCAGTCCCCAACAACGGCAACGGTTCTTTAGCAGCGAATATCAGGTTTCCAGTCAGTGGGACAGAATGGGTTACCGATTACAGGGCCCGGCAATTAAGTTTCCGCAGCAAGCCATGCTAAGCGAAGGCATTGCCTTTGGAGCAGTGCAAATACCAGCAGATGGTCAGCCTATCGTGCTATTGAACGATCGACAAACCATTGGCGGTTACCCGAAAATCGGCTCAGTATTTTCACTTGATGCTTATCAATTAAGCCAATGTCAACAAGGTGCAAAGGTTCGATTCGAGCCCATCAATATTGAAAATGCTCACAACGAATTGTACCTGGCGCAATCTCGTTTTAGACAGGTTGAATTTATTAAAACGGCGGTGGCTTAGTGAAATACGACGAATGCGAGCTGCAGTTAAGCCAGACAATCGAATCTTTGCTGGTACAACGAAACCTGAGGCAAATGCAGTTTGCACAGAGATTTCTAACGCCCGGCTATTACCTGCGCGCGGCGAAACGTATTGAACAGTGCCAGGGCAACATAGTGATTGCCACAGGTTTTCCGGTTTCTGACACCTTTGAAACCGATGGCCCGATTGGTGCCTTAGCATTGTACACCTGCTTATTCGCCTTAGGGAAAAACGTGATATTGGTATGCGGAAATCCACTTTACCAGGCCCTACACCAGCGTTATCAATGTGCACAAATTCCATTAGGAAAAGGCCGGGAAAAACAAATTCAAGGAGTGGTGGATACGCTGCAACCAGAGTTAATCATTGCCATTGAGAGACCTGGATTAACCGCAGACAATACCTACCGGAATATGCGTGGTGAAGATATCTCTCATCGTTGTGCACGTTTTGACGATTTCATTGCTCTGGCGGATTGCCCCACTATCGCAATTGGAGATGGTGGAAATGAAATCGGCATGGGCAATATTGCCGAACATATTGCAACACTGGATATCATTCCATCAGTGACAAAATGCGATGAACTGCTCATTGCGGATGTATCTAACTGGGCAGCTTATGGCCTTATCACCTTTCTTGGGATTTGGTACCAACAAGATTTACTGGCCGAGATTGATATCGAAGCAACCATAAGCTTTTTATCGGCAAATGGCAGTGTTGATGGGGTAACCCGTAAAAATCAGTTAACCGAAGACAGCTTGTGCTTTAGCGCTGGCGTAGACATTATTAAACAATTGCAAGTACTGAGCGAGAGCCACACTTCCTCAGCGAATTAAGGTAAAACAGACTATGAATTGGGTATATCTAAACGGTGAATACATGCCAGCTAAACATGCTCGTATTTCGCCGATGGATCGAGGCTTTTTATTTGGCGATGGCATCTATGAAGTGATCCCTAGCTATGGTGGTCAGTTCGTTGGCTTTAAGCCCCACATCGAAAGACTGAACCAAGGATTAGCCGAAGTGGAAATACACCTGGACTATGATGTCGATAAATGGCGTGATATCTGCGCCCAATTAGTCCGTAAAAATGGCAATGGTAATCTAGGCGTGTATTTGCATGTTTCACGGGGTACCAGCCCGGTTCGCTACCATGCCTACCCTGAAGATGTCACACCGACGGTATTTGCCTATACGTTTGAAATTCCACCAGCACCTGTGGCAGATAAGAACAAAGCGAAAGCATTTAAGGTCAAAACCTTGTCAGATCTTCGCTGGCAGCGATGCCATATCAAATCAACAGCACTACTGGGTAATGTCATGCATTTTCAAGCCGGTTACAAACAAGGCTTTGATGAAGTGTTGCTTTTCAATAATGACGATATGCTTACCGAGGCCGCAGCCTGTAATGCATTTGTCATAAGCGACGATTGCGTGATAACACCGCCGTTGGACAATCAGTTACTACCGGGAATTACTCGTTTCATTTTATTAGATGTATTAAAAAACTACTCATCATTAACCGTAAAAGAGAGGCCAGTCAGTAGACAGGAAGTTGATGATGCCGATGAAGTCTGGATAACCAGTTCAACAAAACAAGTAGCTCCGGTTGTTGCCATCGATGGCAAACCAGTCGGTAATGGGCAAGTGGGAGATGTCTGGCAAATCGCCCAGAAACTATTCAGTGAGCATCAGTTTGACTATTAGTAACCATCACTACCTACTGGCAGACAACTGGTATAAAGAAGGTCAGTACTTTAACTATGCTGACCTGCAAATTTTTTACCGCGATAGCAATCAAATCCGTAACGATAACAAAGATCTTAAGACGGCGAAGCCGGTTCTGGTACTGCTTCATGGTTTCCCCACCTGTAGCTGGGATTATGCCGCTATCTGGCCAATTCTGACCCAGCACTTTCGTGTGGTCACATTAGATTTCCTCGGTTTTGGAATGAGTGACAAACCACTGATGAAATACTCAATATTTCAACAGGCAGATATTACCCAGGCATTACTCGAGCACCTTAACATCAAACATTTTCACCTGCTTTCCCATGATTTTGGTGACACAGTGGCTATAGAATTATTGGTTCGCTTGCAAAAACAGGGGCAGGTTCAATCACTGGTACTTACTAATGGTGGGATATTTGCAGAATTCCACCAACCTTTACTGATCCAAAAACTGCTGGCATCAGGCCTTGGTAAATTTATCACACCGCTAATCAATTTCCGACTTTTCAAGCGCTCCATGGATAAAATTATGACCAAACCCATGCCAGAATCGCAGGCTGAGCAGTACTGGCAATTGCTCAATATTCACCGTGGCAAGCGGGTATTTCCTAAATTGATAAAATACATGAAAGAGCGAAAGCAGAACCGTGCCCGATGGGAGGGAGGCCTGGCGGCAACCTCAGTGCCGGTAGGGTTGATAGCCGGAGAAGATGATCCTATTAGCGGTAAATTGATGATCCAGGGCTATCGAACGATAAAACCTGAGAACACTGTGATAGCTATGGCAAACACTGGCCACTACCCCCATACCGAAGCGCCTGAGCAATTTCTAAAACATCTATTCCTAATATATCAGACACTTGGCATTATACCAATCCCATTAAGTTTGTGCACAACTCAGAGTTAGGGCCGAGGTTCAGTTACAACATAGATTTTATTGATATAGTCATTCTATATTAATGAAATATAGGGCAGTAAATGGGCCTCTCACTAACTCCCTACGGGTGAGTTTTAAAGGCGTTTATCCTGCGTTACTGATTTTGACAATGGAATAACCATTCTCTGCAATCAAAGCCTTGTCTAAAGGCCTTTAAATTCTCACTGAGTGAGCAATAATTTAATGGGATTGGTATTACTCTGAAAGACGGGAATTAAATCCCTGCCTGTTCTTTGCCTTACATTTGTGAACTGTAAAAAAAGCCCTGAAACTCAGTTCAGGGCTTTTAGATTTTCGCTTATTGCTTATTGCGTTGCTCAGATTACTTGCAAACTATTGATTGCAGATATTCTTTAAAGCCGTCGGCTAGTTCAGGATGACGCAATCCATACTCAACATTGGCTTTCATATAGCCCATTTTCGAGCCACAGTCGTGAGATTTACCTGTCATGTGGAATGCCTCCACTGTTTCCAATTTCATCAAGCTAGCAATCGCATCCGTTAACTGAATTTCATCGCCAGCACCCGGCGGTGTGAACTCGAGTAAATGCCAGATATCTTTTGATAAAACATAGCGCCCCACTACGGCCAAATTCGAAGGTGCATCTTCAACGGCTGGTTTTTCAACGATGGCGGTCATTGGCGCGGAATCGCCTTCAAGCAAATCATGGCCATTGCAATCAACCACACCATAGGAACTTACTTTTTCCATTGGCACTGGCTCTACCATAATCTGGCTATTACCCGTTTCTTCATAACGGTTTAGCATTGCTGCCAGGTTTTCCGTTTTCGGATTAGACGTACTGTCATCAATCAATACATCCGGCAGAACCACCGCAAATGGTTCTTCACCAACAATAGGTAAGGCTTTCAAAACCGCGTGCCCCAAGCCTTTAGCTTCGCCTTGACGCACATGCATGATGGTCACATCTTTCGGACAAATTGCCTGAATTTCATCAAGAAGCTTACGCTTTACGCGCTTCTCAAGAGAGGTTTCTAATTCGAAAGACTTGTCGAAGTGGTTTTCAATGGCATTTTTCGAAGAATGGGTAACAAGCACAATTTCTTTAATTCCTGCGGCAATACATTCATTGACAATGTATTGAATCAGAGGCTTATCAACCACAGGTAACATTTCTTTGGGAATAGCTTTGGTAGCTGGTAGCATCCTTGTTCCCAACCCCGCGACAGGAATAACCGCTTTACGAATACTTTTTCCTGCGTTTACAGACATAGTACATCCTTAATTATTTTTCTTTCTGATTACTTTTTATCACGGAATTAAGTCTGTTTCATGACATTCACAGATTAAATTAATTCACGTGTTGGTAATATTCCTTGTACCAGCGAACGAAATTTGCGACCCCTTCATTGACTGACGTTTGAGGGCGGTAGCCGGTAACTGAGTATAAATCATTGACCTCAGCAAAGGTTTTCTGAACATCTCCTGGTTGCATCGGCAACAGGTTTTTCTTTGCTTCGATTGCTAATGATTGTTCCAGTGCTTTGATAAAGTCCATCAACTTAACCGGATTCCCATTACCTATGTTAAACACACGATATGGTGCCGAGCTTGTCGCCGCTGAGCCCGACTCTACTGACCAGCCTGAATCAATCATTGGAATATGATTTTGAACGCGCATTATACCCTCAACAATATCATCAATGTAAGTAAAATCTCGGCTCATATCGCCGTAGTTATAAACATCAATTGGCTTACCTTCTAACATGGCTTTGGTAAACTTAAACAACGCCATATCAGGTCGTCCCCATGGGCCGTAAACGGTAAAAAAGCGTAAGCCAGTTGTGGGCACATTGTATAAATGGGAGTAACAATGCGACATCAACTCATTAGCCTTTTTGGTAGCTGCATATAAAGATACTGGGTGATCAACACTATCGGCGGTTGCAAACGGTGTTTGTTTGTTCAAGCCATATACTGAGCTTGATGAAGCGTAAACAAGATGCTCAACGTCATTGTGACGGCAGCCTTCAAGGATAGCCAAATGACCGATTAAATTGGCATCGGCATAAGCCATCGGGTTATCAATCGAATAGCGAACACCAGCCTGGGCAGCAAGATGAATGACACGCTGAAATTTCTCTGTCGCGAACAATTCAGCAATCGCTTCACGATCTTCCAAATCCAGCTTCACAAACCGAAACTGACCGTCCGCAGAATTGGACTGGGATACGATATCAGAACCGGCAACTAAAGTATCTTGCTGATGTTTTTGCGAGAATCGCTGTAGTTTCTTAAGACGGGATAATTTTAGGTTTACGTCGTAGTAATCATTGAGGTTGTCCAAGCCTATCACCTCATGCCCCTGTTCACACAAGCGAGTGGCAACAAAATGACCAATAAACCCTGCGGCGCCAGTAACCAAGTATTTCATAATTCGTCCCTATTTTGAGCGTTACTTATGCAAGATTATGTGCAGATAAACTTCCTGCTCCGACACAAAACCTCTAGTTATCTTGAATCTTCCAAACGACAAACATAACTAACAAGTGATTTAGTCTTTTGATGCCGTCTCATCAAAATATAGTCGAGATAACAAAACATGGAGAAAAAACTAAAATTTAATTTTGCCGGTAAATTAACAAGCTCAGCCTTTGATTGCCCCCTTTAAAAGAGCAGCTTACTTATTAATTTTTAAAGAAAATCACTGATCTAAATCAAAGCAAATTTTTCGAAAAATATTATCCTTAAAATTAGCACTAGCAAATGTCTGGAGAATTTGATGCGTAATGTTCTGGTGATCGCCGATCCCAATTTCAAAACAACAACCGCAATTGAGCAGGCAAAAAGACTATCCATTGCTGACGGCATAACCTTGCACATTGTTTACTTTTATTACGAGAACCTGAGGGGCATGGGAAGTCGAGGCAGCGCCCTGAAGTCTTCACTAATTGCTCGCTTGCAGGAAAAAGCCGAACAACAATTAGAATCGCTGTTAAGCGATGAAATACCTTACACCTGTGAAATCGTGTGGGAAAAACACTTACATCACTGGGTCAATGATTATGCGCAAAAACATCAGCCGGCGATGGTACTCAAGACCGGCCACCGCTCCGAAACCATGTTTTACACCCCGACAGATTGGCACTTAATTCGAGAGTGTCCAGCTCCCGTGCTTATTGTTGCGGAAAATAAATGGCGTCGACGCAGCGGTATTCTTGCTGCGGTTGACTTGCAAACTGAACAACCAGAAAAACAGCATCTTAATGAGAAAATTCTGGCCACAAGCAAATATCTAGCAGCGGTGTTTGATGCTCCTTTGCACGTTTGTTACACCCCTGTGGTATCCGACGTACTAAGAGATTTCGGGGTTCAGTTCCTTGATGAAATAGAGGACAACGCCAGAGAAGAAATACAACAGAAAATAGATACCCTCGCCATTACTTACGGTATAGAACCGGAAAACTTTCACATCAAAGCGGGGAAACCAGAAAAAGTCATTCCCAGTACTGCCGCTAAGTTACAGGCAGGGCTTGTCGTTGTCGGCACCATAGGTCGTAAAGGCATTACCGGGAAATTGCTTGGCAATACCGCCGAAGAAATTCTTAGTTTACTCAAAACCAACGTCCTGACCTTAAAACCTTAAACTAGAGAGCAACCTAAAGAGCAAGATGAAGGATCACCTTGTTCGCCCCTTTCGCTGCAAACCTCTTCGCTATTTATCAGCTATATTATTGAACATTGAGCGATATCACTTGCACCACCGGTGATAAGGTAAAATCGAGTTCGGAGAACCCTTTGAAGACCAGTCCTAACGACCCCAGGCAATATCATTCTCTAATTCTGGATAACGGTCTGCGTGTGGTTATCGTCGAGAACAAAGAGACCGAGCGCGCTGCAGCTTCCATGGTAGTAAACGCAGGACATTTTGATGACCCGGATGATACTCAGGGGTTAGCTCACTTTCTCGAACATATGCTATTTCTCGGCACTAAAAGTTACCCAGATAGCGGCGAATACCAAAGCTTTATTAGTCAACACAATGGTAGCAATAATGCCTGGACCGGAACCGAGCATACCTGCTTTTACTTCGATATTGAGCAACCGTTTTTTTATCAGGCTTTAACCAGGTTTAGTCGTTTTTTTTCGGAGCCATTGCTCAAAGCCGAACATATTAATAGCGAGCGAAATAATGTTGACGCCGAATTTCAAATGAAACTCAAGGAAGATACCCGGCGAATATATGACGTCCAGAAGGAGACGGTAAACCCTCTGCATCCTTTCAGTAAATTTTCTGTTGGCAACCTGGAAACGTTGAATGATGCACCCGGACGCAGTTTGCGTCAGGTTCTACAAGACTTTTTTGATAACTATTATTGCGCTCCCAGAATGACACTGGCGATTGAATCATCATTAGCTGTTAGTGAAGTTCAGCAACAAGTAAGTAAAGAATTTAATCAGATAAAATCTGGCCCTAAAGAAAAGCCAGCCATCATACAACCGCTTTATCTACCTGAGAATCTTGCAATACAACTCGCTATACCGCCACAAACATCTCAGAGAAAACTGGTCATTACTTTTGCCTTACCCGGTCTCGATACCTACTATCAATACAAACCTGTGAGCTATCTCAGCTATTTGCTTGGACACGAGGGGCCAGGTAGCATTCTTTCCTTGCTCAAAAAACGCCAGTGGGCAATGAGTTTAACCTCAGGTGGTGGCGTTAATGGTTCCAATTTTAAAGACTTTAATATCAGCATATCCCTTACAGAAAAAGGTGAGCAACACCAGACAGAGATTATCGACTTGCTTTTTTCATATCTAAGAATGTTAACCGAGGATGGTATTCAGGAATTATATTTCAATGAAAAGAGAGCGCTCACTGAATTCGCTTTTAACTATAAAGAAAACAGTAAACCTCTGGAAAACGTCAATCAGCTCGCCATTAATATGCAACATTATCCGGAGCAGGATTATATTTATGGCGATTATAAAATAAAGGCGTTTAAACCCGATTTATTGCGTAAATTTCTAGCCTACTTTACCGCCGAAAATATGCGGGTGATGGAAATTCGTAAATCAGTAAATACCGATCGCGTCAGTCGCTGGTATCAGACTCCGTATCAAATGCAACAAATCCCGCCTCTTAAACTTCAGCGTTGGCAACAAGCCGAGGTTTACCATGAGTTAACACTTCCCAAAGCCAATCCATTTATCGTTGAAAAGCCGACAATCTATTCGGGTGAATCTACAGCAACCCCCGAGAAGGTTCGTCAGCGTACCGGATTTAATTTTTGGTTTAAGCAAGATAAAACCTTCCGCTCTCCAAAAGGACAGGTGTTCGTTAGCCTTGAATCTCCCTACACCATAGCATCGGTAAAACAGATTGCGATGACACGATTATTTGTAGAGTTATTTAGTGAATCGGTACAAGAGCAGAACTATCAGGCAGAGCTCGCGGGTATCCACTACCAGGTCTATTCTCACCAAGGTGGCATTACCATACAAATTTCCGGGATCAGTGAGAAGCAGCCTTTGTTGCTGGATAACTTACTGCACGCGGTTTGTGACCACTCTTTACCGCTCGAGCGTTTTCAATTATTTAAAAAACAGCTGATTAGTAATTGGCGTGATGTGACCAAAGGTAAACCTGTTTCACAGTTATTTAGTCTTCTCAATGCCCTATTTAAACCCTACAGTCCGCACGCATTAGAGCTAGCAGATGCAATGCAGGACGCAGGTTTTGATGAATTTCGCGAATTTTGCTCAATCTTATTTTCGCAACTTAGCGTTGAAGCTTTCGCATATGGTAACTGGCCTAAGAAAGAAGCCATAAATATGGCGGATAAAATTCAAAACCACTTAGGAGGCGCGATGAAGGCAACCGCTCTGGTACATCCCGAAATCATCGATTTTAATTCCGCCGCTCCTGCAAGGTTCGTAATTGACATTGCCGAAGATGAAAACGCCTGCGTAGTTTACTTTCCGATGCCATCTAATGATTTTCAAAGTAAAGCACTGGCAATTTTGACCAGTCAAATGATCGCTCCGATGTTTTTTCATCAACTGAGAACGGTCCGACAACTCGGTTATCTTGTCGGTGTAAATTACATGCCGATGAATCGCTTCCCGGGAATCGCGTTTTTTGTGCAATCTCCGAACATAAGCGCAGAAATTTTAGCGGAGGAAATATTTGCCTTTTTACAACGCTTTTCCACCCATACTGAAATGGAGAACTGGGACAAAATACAGCAGGGCATCATCAACCAATTAGATGCCAAAGACACTAGCCCGAGAATACGAAGTCAACGATTCTGGCATAGTATTACCAACCATGATTACGAATTTAATAATCGCAGCATCTTAAAGAAGGAAGTCTCACAACTGCACAAACAGCAGGTGATCGACTTTATTGATAACCAATTAACATCTGATAAAGGTTTACAGCCAGTTATCCTTACCACCAATAAAAAGGGAACCACGTCGGCGGGCGATTCAGCACCTGCTCAGGTGTTCACCAATATTAAGTCCTTTCACAACCATTATTCACTGAAATATTAACGAGTTAATCTTTAACAACGTGCACATAACTTTAAATTGATCGCTAATTGTTTTAAGATGATTTTTGACGTCAAAAAAAACTTGAATAATTTATTCGAGCAATAACAAATCCCTTGGTTAATGTAATGTTACTAATAACTAAGTTGTAACTTTTAGGGTTTACCTGTGCACTTTACTAACAATAACAAAATGCATGCTAGGCATGTGCCGTTTCTCCAGCGCCTTATTCTGTTTCTTGGCTTGTGTCTGAGTGTTGTTGCCTATTCCGAACAGCCGCCTCTTAAATTCCAACAAATCTCGGTAGAACAGGGATTATCTCAAAGTACCGTTATGTCCTTAGCTCAGGATCAGGATGGCTTTATTTGGATGGCCACCCAATATGGTCTAAATCGTTATGATGGATATGAATTTACCCATTTTAAATACCACTCTGACGACCCCTTCTCCTTAGCTAATAATATTGTTCGCAATGTGTTTGTTGACAGCAATAATGTGCTTTGGGTGGGCACCGACAACGGCTTAAGCCGTTATGACGCAGATAACAATCGCTTTGACAATTTTTTCCACGAAAAAGGCAACGCCAACTCTCTTCGCGACAACACGATATGGAGCATTTACGAGGACAGAGCTAATAACCTCTGGGTATCGACGGCCTCAGGATTACATAAATACAACGAAAGCACTGAAGATTTTACCGTTATTAATTTCAAAAGTTACAGTAGTGTTGTTAAAGCCATTAAAAGCATTTTCCAGGATAGTAAAGGTAATTACTGGTTAGGCACATACGAAAACGGTTTGTTCGTAATGAACAAGGATTTAGATTTCGTATCTCCGGCCAATGGTAAAAATGTCTGGAAATTAAACATTGATGCTCAGTCGATTCTGGAAATTAGTGAGCTGAACCAGAAGATCTGGCTGGCAACAGAAAACGGTATTTTTGCAATCGATGAAGATATCACCGTCGCCGCGCACTATTTGCCTCAGAACTTCACCCAGGAGCCTGGGAATAATCGAGTGCGTAGCATTCATCAAGTCGATGACCGGTTTTTATGGCTTGGCACAGAGGCTGGTTTACTGGAGCTGGACTTAGTAGATGAGCGTATCTATTTTCTCGAGTCTGCAGCTTTCAATACAAATGAAGTAACCAAAGACTTTATCTTTACCATATTTAAAGACAACTCCAATTCCTTGTGGTTAGCAACTTACTACGATGGAGTGAGTCGATATAACTCTATATCATCATTATTCACCCACCATTTATCAGGTAGTTATAACGATAAGAAAAATATCAAAGCTTTTACCGAAACGCCGGATGGCAAAATTTGGATCGCTTCTGAAAGTAATGGCATTTACTTTCAGTCCGTTAACTCAACGATTGTTGAGAAGTTGGATATTGACTTAGAAGAAACCATATCCTCAATTCACGCAGACGCTAATATCCTTTGGATAATTACCAACAGCGAAAGATTATTAAGCTTTAACATCGATACCTCTGAATTAAATGTTCATGAGAATTGGCTGCAAGGTTATACAGAACAGCACGGCAGACTTGATTACATTTACACCAAAGGCGCTTTTTGGTTTGGCTCTTCGGCTTCCAAGCTATTCAAATATTCGCCACAGGAAAAACGTTTACAAAGCTTTTCCCTAGCATCCGATAAAATGAATGACTTGTATGCGATTAACGTGGACGAAAATGCCAATATCTGGACCTATACCTCACAACAGGAAATCTTTCTTTTTGATATCGATAAAAAAGAGTTTCAACCATTAAAACTGCCGAAGAACAATCTTTTCCTGGATGACTCAATTACAGTGATTCAGGAATCGGCAGACTACTACTGGTTCGGCTTTGATGACAAAGGTGTGGCGGCTTTAAACAAGGCTACTGACCAATATACCTATTTCACCGAAGCTAATGGCCTTGCCAGTAATAAAGTAGCGGGTATGTTGATAGACGAAAACGGAAAAGCCTGGGTAAGTACCAACAAAGGAATATCGAGTCTAAATCCGATCGTTCAAAAAGCCGAAAACTTTAATGTCAACCAAGGTGTGCAAGCTGATGAGTTCTTTTCATTCTCCTACTTAAAAGCCACAGATAATAAATTTTATTTCGGCGGTGTGAATGGCTTTAATAGCTTTTTCCCATACAACATTAAGTTAGAATCTGAAGTGGTTAATTCACCAAGAAATATGCATTTACTGATTGCCAATGAAAGGGTCGATTTACAAAATGTTTTGAACACGCCTGATCAGCAAACAAACAATAAGCAATTATATCTATCTAAGGACATCACCTTAAAATATGGACAATCACCATTTAGCCTTGAATTTGTTTCACCGAATGCGACCTTCTCAAGTGCCGTTAAATACCGCTACAAGATGGAAGGCATCGATGATGCTTGGGTATACACCGACTCCACCAACAAAAGGGCTACGTATACCAAATTAAATCCGGGTAGCTATGAGTTCCATGTCCAGGCATTCAGCTCTAATTCTCAAGAGTACAAAAGCTCTCCAACATTGACCGTAAACATTTTGCCGCCATGGTGGTTAACCTCCTGGGCCTGGATGGCTTATGGCTTTATCCTGGTGTCGATAATGCTCTATTTCTATCGCCAGGCTCAGCAAAAGCAATTAGTTAATTACCAGATTAAAGAAAGTGAAGAGCGCTTAAAGCTTGCCCTATGGGGTTCTGGTGATGAGATGTGGGACTGGAACATTAAAACCGGTCAGATGTTCCGCTCTAATATCTGGGGCATCCTTGACTTCCCTCAGGATGGACAGCGAAATAAACAAGGTGCGTCCAATAAAGGTAACATTCATCCTCAGGATTCGAACCGTGTTAACCAGGCGCTTGACGATCACTTCATGGAAAAAACCGACCATTTTGAAGCTGCTTACAGGGTTAAAAATAATCAAGGTAAATGGACCTGGGTATTAGACCGAGGAAAAGTGGTCGAAAGAGATATCAATAATGCCCCTTCACGTATGACGGGAACGATTAAAGATATTTCTAAAATCAAACAAACCGAAGAAAGCCTGAAATTATTTGCAAAATGTATTGCCAATATTTCCGACGCGGTTGTGGTTTATGATGAAGACTTTAACACTGTCGACTGTAACCCTTCTTTCCAGCGAATTACAGGTCAAACCCGTTCAGAAGCAATCGGCAGTCCGTTAGAATTTAAATCGTACCCTCACAGTTTCTTGCAAAACCTCAAAAAGAATCTGATTCATCACGGTTCCTGGCAGGGAGAAATCGAGAGCAAACGCTTAAATGGGCAGCGTTATCTTGTTGATATCACCATGGATGTTATCCGTGATGAAAACCAGAAGATCACGCACTATGTTGGCGTGTTCTCGGACATTACCAAACGTAAAGAAACCGAAAAAGAACTGCGTAAACTTGCCAATACCGATACCCTTACCGGTTTGCCAAATCGTTCTTACTTCCAGACTAACCACACCATTCTTGTTAATCAGGATACGGTTCATGCTTTACTTGTGTTTGATTTGGACAACTTTAAGAAAATCAATGACTCATTAGGTCATCAGATTGGTGATGTATTGCTGTGTAAAGTTACCGAACGCATTGCAACCGTGGGTAACCTTAAAGATACCTGTTATCGATTAGGCGGAGATGAATTCAGTTTAATCATCGAAGGTACCAACGATCTACACGAAATCACCACCATTGCCGATGAAATCTTAAAGGCGGTGGCCGAGCCATATAATATCCGTAACCAGGAAATTGCCCTTTCCTGTAGTATCGGTATCGCCTTATTCCCGGAAGATGGTAAGAATTCCCATGAATTGCTGAAGAATGCCGATACGGCTATGTATCACGCGAAAGACAAAGGCGGCGATTGCTATCAATTCTTTAATGATTCAATGAACACTCAGGCGGTTAAACGTTTACAAGTGGAAAACTTAATTCGTCACGGCTTAAAAGAAGATCTGTTCAGTGTGTTCTATCAACCGAAGATCAATATCACTACCGGTAAAGTTAGCGGTATGGAAGCTTTGGTAAGATTTGAAGCCGGCGCCAAAGGCATTATTCGCCCAGATATCTTTATTCCGATTTCCGAAGAAACCGGACAAATCATCGAAATTGGCGAAAACGTTTTACGAAAAGCCTGCCATGCGACAAAAGTATGGGTTGATAAGGGCATTTTCAATGGCAGAATTGCGGTGAATCTCTCCGCAGTGCAATTCAGACAGCCAAACCTGGTTAAGATGATTGAGTCAATTCTGGCAGAAACACGTTTGCCAGCTCAGTATCTGGAGTTAGAAATAACCGAGGGCACAGTCATGAATTCGCCGCAGGAAGCGATTGATACCATGCATCGTTTGCGAAGCATGGGCATTAGCCTGTCACTTGATGATTTCGGCACCGGTTATTCTTCGCTCGCCTATCTGAAGAAGTTCCCGCTGAATACGCTTAAAATCGACAAAGCCTTTGTTGATGACATTGAAGCTTCTGAGCAAGGTAAAAACATGGTAGCAACCATCATTACCATCGCCCATAACCTTGGCTTGGATGTGGTCGCCGAGGGTGTAGAAAACCAAAACCAGCTCGATTATTTAAAATCCAAACAATGTGAACAGCTGCAGGGTTATTTATATTCTAAACCTCTATCTGAGGAAGATTTTAGTCGCTATCTGTTATCACACATTATCACCCGGGAATCGACCCCCTACTCTACTGAGTAATAAAAGATTCATTTCAGAGAAAAAAGCGAGGCTTCTAGCCTCGCTTTTTTGTTTTCTGAAATTTTTTCATAAAAATCAGATAAAACTTAAGTTTTTTCAACAAATTTAAAAAGTTGGCACAGCTTTAGCATTATTTCGAGCAGTTTAAATTTATTAAAAATAATAATTAGGAATTACTATGCTTAGCTCACTACTTTTATCTGCAGTTATCTCTGCGGCTACTCTACCTGCAATCGAAAACCAGGAAGTATTTACTCCAAAAAATACCGTTAATACCCGTATTCGCATCAAGCCTACAGTTAACACTCGTATTCGCATCAAGCCTACGGTAAACACTCGTATTCGCATCAAGCCTACGGTAAACACTCGTATTCGCATCAAGCCTACAGTTAACACTCGTATTCGCATCAAGCCTACAGTTAACACTCGTATTCGCATCAAGCCTACGGTAAACACTCGTATTCGCATCAAGCCTACGGTAAACACTCGTATTCGCATCAAGCCTACAGTTAACACTCGTATTCGCATCAAGCCTACAGTTAACACTCGTATTCGCATCAAGCCTACAGTTAACACTCGTATTCGCATCAAGCCTACAGTTAACACTCGTATTCGCATCAAGCCTACAGTTAACACTCGTATTCGCATCAAGCCTACAGTTAACACTCGCATTCGCATTAAAGCCTGAGGAAACGGCCATGATCGCTAAAATCAAAACACTACTTAGCAACAAAAGCCAAACAAAAAAAGCTATTACCGGAATTGAGATCAAGGAAATGCCAGCTAACCACTGGTGGTCATAAGGAGTAGAGCCATGATTAACATGATTAAATCGATTTTTAACCCAAGTTCACGCAAGCCAACCGTGGCTAATATTGAAATGATGGAAATGTCAGCGAATCACTGGTGGTCATAACCAGAGAATTAAGCTGAAAAAAGACTAAGCATAGAGATGCGTGTGCCCTGGAATACAGGGTTACACGTAGATCAAACTGTAAAAGGTTCCGTGCTGTCGATATACAACCAGTCGCTTTTCCATATTAAACATTGGCCAGACTAATGGGCCAAATATCAAGCCAGCAGTAGTCCAACGCTTATAACCTAAGCCTGACTTGATTGCCTGACAATAAAAAACAATCCGCTTAGTAGTGACACAACAATTAGCATGAGGACCATTTAACGCACCTTTAATATCTAAACTGGAAACACCTTTGAAAAGAGGGCTGAATTGTAGCAAAAACAACCAGCCGGGACTATTAACATTTGGTTAAAGAATGTAACTTTTCGCTATATAAAGGTGGCAACTTATTAAAGGAAAGGTTCGATAATTACATCCTTCGATGACCGCTCACTGAACATCTGGCCAAAGTGCCCAGAATTGCTCCAATAAAAAAGGGGCAAACATTTGCCCCTTGGTATTTACCGGGCGGCAATTAATTTCCGCCCTTAAATAAGCCCTGATTTAATAACAAGTCTTATCATTATCTGCCATAGCGACTAATGCTTCACACGGCGCAAAATGCTCACCATACTGGCTCTGGAACTGATTAAGTTTTTCAACCACAGTTTTCGCCCCTAAGCTGTCCAGATATCGGAATGGACCGCCAAGGAATGGCGGGAAGCCGATACCAAAAATGGTACCAATATCACCATCACGACAATTGCGAATAATTCCTTCATCAAGACAGCGTACGGCTTCGTTAACCATCAACAAAACACAACGTTCGCTAATTTCCTGTTCAGAAAACTTAGCTTGTGGCGTCACATTCAACAGGCTATACACCTGCTCATCAACCGCCTTGCCTTGCTTTGATTTTTTACCGGTATAAAGATAAAAACCTTTTTTGGTTTTCTTACCCTTACGGTTGTCATCAATTAGTTTATTGAAAGCTTCTGGCGCGCGGAATCGTTCGCCAAGCTCTGCTTCTAAGATTGGGCTGATCTTGGCGCCAATATCAATACCAACCTCATCAAGAAGTTTGATAGGCCCGACCGGGAAGCCAAAATTAACTAAAGCGCGATCAATCTTTTCAATCGGCTCACCGGATAACAGGATATTCGCCGCTTCATTTACATAGGGCGCGAGGATCCGGTTAACGTAAAAACCAGCTTTATCTTTCACAACAATTGGTGTCTTGCCTTGTTTTTTAGCAAGCGCCACAGTGGTTGAGATAGTTTCATCAGAAGTTTTATCGTGGGCAATAATTTCAGCCAACGGCATTTTATCCACTGGCGAGAAGTAATGCAGACCAATGACATTTTCCGGCGCCTTGGCATTGGCAGCAATCTGACCAATCGGTAATGATGATGTATTTGAGGCGAAAATTACCCCTGGTTTGCAGTTTGCTTCAATATCCGCAACCATTTGCTGTTTTAACGCCAAATCTTCAAATACCGCTTCAATAATAACATCGGCTTGTTTGAAACCGCTGTAATCGGTAGAACCGCTGACCATGTTCAGCTGTTTTTGCATTACACTTTTCTTGATAAAGCGGCGTTTAACTTTCTTGTTTAATAGGTCAAAGCTGTACTTCAGCGCATTGCTGATACCGGTATGATTGATATCCTTTATACGCACTGGCAACTTGGCATTATTTACCGTTACATAAGCGATACCACCACCCATTAAGCCGCCGCCTAGCACGCCAACGTGATTTACATCCGCTGGTTCAACGCCGTCAACGCCTGTTTCTTTCTTCATTTCCGTAGTTGCGAAAAACAGATTACGTAGCTGCTTTGATTCATTGGTTTTAACCAAACGACCAAAATGCTCGGCTTCACGAGCCAAACCTTTGGCACGGCCCTTTTCAATACCAACGCGAATCGCATCAATAATTTTTAATGGTGCTGGGTAATTGCCTTTGGTTTTAGACAATACCGTTTTTGTCGCCTGATCGAATACTAATTTACGACCCCATGGATTTGAGTCCAGGGCTTTTTCGACAAATGGCGCTTTACGCTTTTTCGCTTTCTTGCCACTTAGTGCTAACTCTTCTGCCACTTTCAACAGGACAGAACGAGGCACCATATCGCTGACAAGACCGGCTTTCAACGCCTGTTTCGGACGCAGGTGCTTCCCCGTTAGCATCATATCTAAAGCTTTTTGCAAGCCAACGATTGCTGGCAGGCGTTGAGTACCGCCACTACCTGGTAACAAACCAAGTTGCACTTCCGGTAAACCTAGAACGGTTTTGTTGTCATCACTACAGACCCGTTGATGACACGCCATCGCTAACTCCAGACCGCCACCAAGGCACGGTCCATGAATGGCGGCGATTACCGGGATGGATAGTGCTTCAATCTGATCAAAGATTGCCTGCCCCTGAGCGGCAATTTCTGTCGCCTGCTCTGCAGTATCACAGGCGTCAAGCATAGTGATGTCTGCACCAGCAATAAAGGAATTATCCTTGCCACTGTATACCACCAATCCTTTAATCGAATTATCACTTTTAATTTTTTCAAGGACGGTGGAGAATTCATCGGCAAATTCGGCGCGCAATGTATTCATGGTCTCCCCGACCACGTCCATTTTCAAAAACGCTATGCCGTTATCCTGGCGCTCTAGGGTAAATGTTGAATTATTTTCCATTGTTATTACTCCACTTCCAGAATCATAGCGGCGCCTAAACCACCGGCCGCACAGGCGGTAGTCAGACCAAGACCTCCGCCACGACGTTTCAGCTCGTTTAAGGTTTGGGTAATCAATCGTGCGCCAGTTGCGGCGAACGGATGACCATAGGCCAAAGAGCCACCAAGAACGTTAAACTTATCCATATCGATTTCACCGATGGCTTTGTCCTGCCCAAGCTTTTCCTGGGCAAACTTAGTGCTGCCGAACATCTTCATATTGGCAAGTGCCTGCGCTGCGAACGCTTCATGCATCTCGATAAGGTCTAAATCCGCAAGCGTCAGCCCGGCACGTTTAAGAGCAAGAGGTGTTGCGTAGGATGGTCCCATTAGCATATCTTCCCAGACATCTATTGCCGTAAACGCATAAGAGCGGATAAACCCGAGAATGTCATAACCCAGTTCTTTAGCGCGGCTTTCACGCATCAGCAATACCGCTGCGGCACCGTCAGTTAAAGGCGTAGAGTTAGCAGCAGTTACCGAGCCGTGTTTGCGATCAAACACCGGGCGTAAACGCGCATAGCCTGAAAGTTCAGAGTTATCGCGGAAACAGTTATCTTTATCGATAAAGGTTTTAAAAGGTTCAGGGTGCGCTGCCATGACTTCATCGGCAAGTACGCCTGACGCCCAGGTCTTAGAGGCCAATGTGTGCGAGCGGTGTGCCAATTCATCCTGAGCCTGGCGACTGATTTCATGGGTCTTGGCCATTTGTTCTGCCGTCTGTCCCATCGACAAGCCTGTCGAATACTCGGCAACCGCCGGAGGTACCGGTAAAATATCTTTAAATTTCAGACCGGAGATTAATTTCATTCGCTGCGAAAAGGTTTTCGCCTTTGATAAATCAAGAAGCGTGCGAGCAAACTTTTTGGAAACACCAATTGGATTTACCGACGTCGAATCCGCACCGCCAGCAATACCAACATCAATATTACCTACCAGGATAGATTCAGCGACATTTACTGTAGATTGAAAACTGGTAGCACAGGCTCTCGATACACTGTATGCATCGGTATTTACCTGCATTTGCGTACCAAGTACGATTTCACGGGCAATATTTGGTGCCTCAGGCATTTGTACTACCTGACCAAATACCAATTGCTCAACAAGCGCGGGATCCAAATCATTTTTAGCAATAAGTTCGTTTACTACCATCTTGCCTAGGTCTACGGCAGGAACGCCATGAAAGGCGGTTGCCTGTTTTGCAAATGGCGTTCTTAGACCCGCGACAATCGCGACGCGGTCTCCGCCTGCTGTTTTCAGGCTTTGCATTGATGTCATTATAATTCCTTATTCAAAGAGGTCTGACCTGATCATAAATTGATTCTATCTATTAAATAAAAAAATGAAAAGTCTTGATTTCGAAATACCTGTAGCCATATATTCAGTTAATTAAGTATAGAAACATTTCACGCCAGCCAGACACTTGCGCTGAGGCCGTGGTACTTCAAGGTTCAGGAAAATAATTATTATTATGACAGTTGAATACTTTTCCTCTTTAAAAGAACATCTTAGTGAACAAATTATTGGCCAACGAGAACTCGTTGAAAACTTACTGATAGCCCTGCTTGCAGATGGTCATCTCATTGTTGAAGGTCCTCCGGGACTCGCAAAAACCCGCGCCGTTAATGCCCTTGCTCAGGGTCTTGATGCCGAGTTCCATCGTATCCAGTTTACTCCGGATTTATTACCTGCCGACTTGACGGGTACCGATATCTATCGCCCAGAAGATGGCAGCTTTGTGTTTCAGCAAGGTCCCCTGTTCCAAAACCTTATACTCGCCGACGAGATCAACCGTGCTCCGGCTAAGGTCCAGTCCGCTCTATTAGAAGCCATGGCTGAAGGACAGGTAACGGTAGGTAAAACCACTTATCAATTGCCCGACCTTTTTCTCGTTATGGCAACTCAAAATCCATTAGAGCAGGAAGGTACGTATCCATTGCCTGAAGCCCAGCTAGACCGATTCCTGATGCATTTGGAGATCGATTATCCTGATGCCGCCAGTGAACTGGATATCCTGCGCCTAAACAGAGGTGAGGCTCTTAAACAAAAGTCCGAACCCAATACCATTATTGCCCAGGAGACCATATTCGCGGCTCGTCGCGAAGTAATGGAGATCTATTTAGCCCCGGTATTAGAGCAATACATCGTTGATTTGATTATGGCCACTCGCCAACCAGAGAAGTACGACGCACAATTAGCTAACTGGCTTGCCTATGGAGCCAGCCCTCGTGCAACTATCGCTTTAGATCGTTGCGCCCGTGCCCGTGCCTGGTTAAATGGTCGCGACTTTGTCAGCCCGGAAGATATTCAGGCGGTATTTCATAACGTCCTGAGACATCGTCTCTTGCTGACGTACCAGGCCGAAGCGGAAGGCATTAGCACCAACAAAGTACTGGATCACATCTTAAACCTAGTGGCTGTCGGTTAACCTGGGAGTTACTAACTCATGTGGTTTAACAAGATAGACGATTCCATTAACCATGCCGATATCGAGCAGCAACTGGCCGCTTTAGCCAGTGATGGCGTGCACTTGTCGATTAATGAGCTGCTCTATTATCAGGGCAAAGTATCATTAATCGATTTAGCGCCCACAAAAGCGCTCCATGGTCAGTTAGCCGGCAACTATCTGGCGCGCACCAAAGGCCGCGGTATGGAATTCGACGAAGTCCGTCATTATCAAAATGGTGACGACATCAGGGCTATTGACTGGCGAGTAACTGCGCGCACAGGAAAGACCCATACCAAGCTATTTCGTGAAGAAGTTGAACGACCAGTACTTATTGCCACCGATCTTGGTAATTCCATGTATTTTGGCTCTCGGTTATTATTTAAGTCGATTCAGGCGGCCCACGTTGCCGCGCTGTTATCCTGGCATGCGAGCAAACGCGGCGACCGCTTAGGCGGTTTGGTATTTAATCAAACCAGTCATATGGAATTGAAACCGAAAAGCCGTCAGAAAGGGGTTTTACACTATCTTCACGCGCTGGAAGAATTACACCAGCTGCAATCGACAGAGAACACCGACAATCAATATTTTTACGATAATTGCCTGCGTTTGAAACAAATAGCTAAACCCGGAGCACTGATATACCTGATCACCGATGGTTATCATTTTGACAGCCGGGCGATCAAGCCATTGAATCAGATCAGCCAACATTGTGAACTGGTCATTTGTCACATCCACGATCCAATGGAATTGAAACTGCCGGATTTTCATCAGAAAACGTCGGTCGCTCTGACCAATGGCGAGGATGAGTTACAACTGACATTGGGTGACAAGAAAACTGCACACAGATACCAGTCGCAGGCTGACAAAAGAATCTCCCAGTTACAGGCATTATTTCGCAAAGCAGGAGCCCGGTTTATATCATTCTCAGCCGGAGAAAGTTTAGAACAACAGTTGAAATCAGGAGTAGTATCTTGGATCCCTTAGCGCAATTAAAGGATATCCATTTACCTGAAGCTATCCCAATTTGGCCTCTGGCCCCAGGTTGGTGGATATTAATTATTTGTATTCTCGTGGCCATTGCTTACGCCACTCAAAGGTATCTGAAGCAAAGACGTTTTTGGCAGGTTAAGCGCCAGGGCCTTGCTTATTTGTTGGCATCAGACTCTCTCAGTAGTGAGCAGTCATTAACCACGTTAAAATGGGTATGCCTGCACTATTTTCAGCGAGAAAAGGTGGCAAGTTTACACGGTGAATCCCTGTTACGCTTCTTTTTAAAACAGCTTCCAACCGAGATCCAGCCAAAATTCCGAGTGCTGGCACAAAATGCCATCGTCGAACACTATCGCAAAAATGATCACGATATCTATGCGCCTGAAATTCACAAAGCAGCGATACTTTTTTGTCAGCATGCCGATTTAACAAACAACAATAACAATGACTTAAAAGGAGGTGAACAATGATCACCTTCGCCTGGCCGTGGTTAGCGCTTTGCCTGCCATTGCCTTTTATTATCGCTAAGCTTCTGCCACCTCGGGCACAGACAAACTCGGCGTTAAAAGTCCCCTTTACTCTGCCGGAGGTCCGCAGTGGTAACTACATGGCGAATAACCGTAACCTGCCGCTACCGATATTTATCAGCCTATGGTGTTTATTCGTACTGGCATTGACTCGTCCTCAATGGCTTGGCGAGCCAGTGCCGATAGCAAGCGAAAGCCGAGAGATGATGATCGCCGTTGATTTATCCGGCAGTATGCAAATTGAAGATATGGAGCTCAATGGCCGGCAAATAAATCGTCTGGAGATGCTCAAAACTCTGCTTGGTGACTTTATTGAACGCCGCCAGGGTGATCGACTTGGACTGATCTTGTTCGCTGACGATGCCTATATGCAAACACCTATGACCTATGACCGACAAACCGTTAAGCAAATGCTAGATGAGGCGGTTATTGGCCTTGTGGGGCAGAAAACCGCTATCGGCGATGCTATTGCCTTGTCAGTAAAACGTTTTTTAAACAAGGAAGACTCGAATCGGGTATTAGTATTACTAACCGATGGGCAGAATACATCCGGAAAAGTGACTCCAGATCAGGCTCTGGAAGTAGCTGTCGCCAATGATGTAACCATTTACACCATTGGCATAGGCGCGGAAGTGATGATGGAGCGCTCCTTGTTTGGTAACCGTAAGGTCAATCCTTCCAGAGATCTCGACGAGGGCAGCTTACAACATATCGCCAAACAAACCGATGGTAGCTACTTTCGTGCCACCGATAGCGCGTCAATGAGTCGAATTTATCAGATGCTGGACCAGCTTGAACCGGTAGAACAAGAGCAGCAACAAATGCGCCCTCTTACCGCATTATTTTATTACCCATTAGCGCTTATTATGATCATCATCATCGGACTGTGTCTGCTGCCAACACTCAGTGCTTTGTATCAGGCAGTCCGCCAACCACGAGGAGCTAATAATGTTAGATAACTTTCATTTCCTTCGCCCTTTGTGGTTACTGGCATTTTTCGCACTGCTGTACGTGATATGGCAACTTAAAAAGCTCAAAGTTGCAAACTCGGCCTGGCAGCGGGTTGTACCAAAACATTTAAATAAAGTATTGTTATCCACGAATGGTGAGGCCAAGCCATTAGCTTTATTGCCAATCGTTGTTCTTGGTAGCCTGTTGATCGTCGCCATGGCCGGACCGACCTGGAAAAAGCTTCCCCAACCGGTTTATCAAACTGACAAAGCATCGGTAATTGTCATGGATATGTCGTTTTCCATGTTGGCAACCGACACTAAACCCAACCGCCTTACCCGAGCCCGATTCAAAGCCCTCGATTTGCTCGAAAAATTGTCAGACGGTGATGTCGCCCTTATCGCTTATGCGGGTGATGCATTTGTTATCAGCCCGCTGACCGAAGATATTAACAACATCCGCTTGTTACTTCCGTCGCTAACGCCGCAAATTATGCCGGAATTAGGCTCAAACCCCTACCCTGCTCTCATTTTGGCCAATGACATGTTGGCCAATGCAGGATACAACAAAGGCGATATTTACTGGCTAACCGACGGTATTGACGGGGACGACCTGCAAGACATTAACGAATTTAGCCGGGACAATGAGCATAGTATCAATATTCTTGGTATTGGCACCGAACAGGGGGCGCCCATCACATTGGAAAATGGTGAGTTAATGCGGGACCGCGGTGGTAATATCGTTATCCCGAAACTTAACGCCCGCCTTCTCGCAGGAATTAGTGAGCGTAATGACGGCATTTTCCAGTCCATTCGGAATGATGATGAAGATATCAGTCGCCTCGCCAATAATGATCGGGTTTTAACGGCTGCAGAAAAACAGGAGCAGCAGATGCAGGGCGACCAATGGCAGGAATTCGGGCCCTATCTACTGCTAATCGCTTTACCAGTATTATTATTGTATTGCCGCAAAGGCGTATTATTGGCAGTACCGTTAGTACTCACCACATCTTTATGCATCTCAGAGCCAGTTCAGGCTTCAATTTGGGATGATCTTTGGAAACGAAGCGACCAGCAGGCGCAGGATAAATTTTCTGAAAAAGACTTTTCAGGTGCCGCCGAACAATTTCAGCAACCCAACTGGAAAGCTTCTGCGCTTTACAAAGCGGGAGAATATGAGCAGGCCTTAGAGGCTTTCAATGCTCTCGAAGGAACCGATGCGGTGTACAACCGCGGCAACACTTTAGCCCAGTTACAACGATTTGAAGATGCCATTACCGCTTACGATGAGGTACTGGCGCAGCAACCGGAGCACCAGGATGCGCTAGCGAACAAAGCCCTTGTTGAACAGTTGATGCAACAACAGGAACAACAAAACCAAGATCAGAATCAAGATCAGAATCAGCAAAACCAAGATCAACAGAATCAGGACCAACAGAACCAAAACCAGCAAAACTCAGAGCAACAAAATCAAGATCAGTCAAACCCGGATCAACAAAACCAGGATCAACAAAACCAGGACCAGCAGAATCAGGACCAACAGGACCAGCAGAGTCAGGACCAACAGGACCAGAATCAACAGGACCAGGACCAGCAACAGCAAAATCAGGATCAACAAAATCAGGATCAACAAAATTCACCAAACCAGCAACAAAGTGAAGAAGACCCTGACTCTGAGCAACGAGAACAAGAAGCTCAGGGTGCAAATCAGACAGAGCAAGACCAGCAACAGGATAAATCTGAGGAGCCTGGGCAAGCGAAGGAATCTCAGGCACAGTTAACTGAGCAAGAGTTGGAACAGCAACAAAAACATCAACAGATTTTAAAAAAGGTTACCGATGACCCGAATTTATTGCTTAGAAACAAGATGCGACTCGAATACCGTAAACGTCGCCAAAATCGAAGTAGTATTGGAGTAACAGAAAAGTGGTAAAACGATTATTAACACTTAGCTTAAGCCTGTTAACGCTGGTTTGTCATAGCAGCTGGGCGCTTGATTCTTTAACCGCCAGTATCGATAAAAATCCGGCTACGGTTAACGAATCTCTGGTATTAACGGTAATTGCCAATGATTCCATGGATGCGAGCGCTTTTGATCCCTCGCCCTTAGACAAAGACTTCATCGTTGGCCGTACGTCAGTGAGCAGTCAAACCAGTATGGTTAACTTTAAAACCACGCGAATGACTCGTTGGACAACGGTATTGGTCCCGCAAAAGCCAGGAAAATACACCATCCCGGCCTTTACCATTGAGGGGGCTAGCTCTAAGCCGATTGAAGTGGAAATTCTCGCTGCTAACGATAGTCGCGCGAAAAAAAATCAAGATGTTTTTATCAGTACCAAGGTCTCCGATACCCGAGTTTACGTGCAACAGCAATTTACCTTAAAGGTAAAGCTGCACCTGGCACAGGAGCTAAAAACCGGTAGCCTTACCGAGCCACAAATGACTGGTGCCGAGATCAAGCAAATCGGTGACGACAAGGAGTCGATGGAAATCATTAACGGTATTCGTTACCGAACGATAGAACGCTCCTATTCGGTCAAACCAAATACCAGCGGCGACTTTACCCTGCATACGCCTATTTTCGCAGGCGAGATAATATCTGGTCAGCGCCGTGCCCTATTTTCAAATTTTGATCAGGGAAAACCAGTCAGGGTCGAAGGTAAAGACATCGATATCGAAGTAAAAGCTAAGCCTGCTGAATTTGTCGGTGATGATTGGCTTCCCAGTGAAATCCTTACCATAGAAGATGAATGGCCCCAACTTGATAGTTTTCCCCTCGGAGAGCCGATTACTCGTCGCGTTACCATCACCGCGGCAGCTCTATCTGAGGAACAATTACCGCAAATCAATTTCAAAACCCCTGACGGCATAAAGATATACCCTGACCAACAACAATCACAATCGAATGTGCAAGCCGGTTTATTAATCTCGCAAAAGGTTCAGGATTTCGCCATCGTACCCAGTAAACCTGGTATCTATACCATTCCTGAGGTGCAGATCCCTTGGTGGAATACAAAAACCAATCGCGTCGAATATGCCAGCTTGCCACAACGCACGTTTAGCATCGAGGGAGCAGTTGCAACGCCAATGACTGAAAGTCAGGACAACCTGCCAGCAACACCCGTTGTTATCGAAAAAAGCAGTAACCTGCAATGGCTCTTCCTTGCGGGTTGGATTTTAACTAGCCTGGCCTGGTTAGCAACTTCGCTTTATCAGCGGGGATTTCTGAAGCAGCTGTCCCGTAATCCAAAATCGGTATTTAATAGCGCTGCAAGCACAAGCTACTTGCAATTACTCGCCGCTTGCAAGAAAAATGACGGCCAACTGGTGCTAACCCTTTTGCCTCAATGGGCAGCACAAACCAATAATGAACCGTCAATATCCAGTCTTAGCCAGGTCATTGACAGCTTTAATGACGATGAGCTGGAAAGATTGATTTCTGAGCTCCAGGCTTGTTATTTCGGCAATCAAAATACCTCCTGGGATGGTAAAGCCTTGTATCAAAAACTGATGTCGTTAAATAGCAAACAACCAGAAGTAAAAGTACAAATGCAGATGAATCCTTAATTTTGGCATTCGACAGTCTTGTGAGTCCTGCTTTGCATCTTTTACAGTGAAATTAAAAAGCAGATCAAAAAGGCCATTGGTAACGTAATGCTTACTGTCAGACTAGCGTTTTTAGCTGACACTCCCTACGTTAATAGAATGTAAAAAGTGTGTTAACCATATGATCCAGAAAAATTTTCGAAAGAAATCTGCTAACCCTCAGGTCTCTAACGATATGGCGAGTAAACAAGTAAGATACGAAGCGCTGGTAAATGCGTTACACGCAGATCTGTACCGGTATGCTTTTTGGTTAGTACACGACCAGCATGTGGCTGAAGACCTGGTTCAGGAAACCTTCCTGCGGGCTTGGCGAGCCCTCGATTCGTTGAAAGATGAGAAGGCCGCGAAGTCTTGGTTAATCACAATTCTCCGACGCGAAAATGCTCGTCGATTCGAACGTAAACAACTGGATATGTCCGAATACGAAGAACCCAGTATTGTTGACCACATCAGTACCACTACTGAACAACAACTGGAAGATCATTGGTTACGAGAGAAAATTGCGAAACTACCTGCCGACTACCGAGAGCCTTTAGTGCTACAGGTAATTGGCGGTTTTAGCGGTGAAGAGATAGCAAACATGCTGAATCTAAATAAAAATACGGTAATGACACGGTTATTCCGTGCCAGAAATCAATTGAAAGAAGCAATTGAATCCGAACAATCTATTAAGGGGCGAAGTAATGGATGAATTAGAATTCCGGCGTCGACTCTATGCCAATCCAAAAGACAATGGCGCTGATATTAAAAAGAGTACCGCAGACAATCCGGCTAATGCTCGGTTTTACGAAGAAATCCAACAGCTAGACTCGCGCATCGATAGTGCGTTAAATGTTGATGTTCCTGAGAATCTGGCAAATAACCTGATTTTGCGTCAAACCCTGGATAGTCACCGTCGCGAGAGTAAACAACGTCGCTGGCATTTGGCTGTTGCAGCTTCTGTGGCTTTTGCAGTGGGACTTGGCGTTAACTATTTCAACGCGTCACCCGTTTATACGTCGGTAGCCGACTACTCTCTAGCGCACTATTATCACGAAGACGGTAAGTTTGATAACCATGCTGATGGCAAACTCACATTGACGTCACTGAACGATAAGATGCAGGATGTAAACGCTAGGTTCAGCAGTGATATCGGTAAAATCATTGCCGTTAAAGACTGTTACTTCGATGGCATGGACAGTGTGCACCTAGTGTTAGAAGGCAAGTACGACAACATCACTGTGTTCGTGATCCCGAAAGTCCAGCACTTGGCTTCTTCAAGACAGTTTGCGGACAATCAAGTTCAGGGGTTGACTCAGGAATACCGTCAAGGCGAAGTGATCATTCTTGGCGATAAGCGTGAATCGCTCGAGCAGTGGCAACAGAAAATCGACGAAACGATTGAGTGGTCAATCTAGCGAGAATGCAACCCCGGATCAAACATCAGTCCAGACGCGCAAGCCTCTGGGCTTTTTTATAACGTTTGCAATTGTCGTTCTATCCTAATTAGTATGGATTGGTATAAAATAACTTGTTAGGATGCAAAGCATTATTCCGACACTACAATTACAACTATGACATTGGAACTCCCACTAATAGTAACCTTTATCGGTTACCTGCTCACAACCTTACTTATTGGCTTTTTCGCCTATAAAGCCACCAATACACTTAGCGACTATATCCTTGGTGGCAGACAACTCGGCCCTGCAGTTACCGCATTAAGCGTCGGTGCCTCAGACATGAGTGGCTGGTTATTACTGGGTCTTCCCGGTGCTATTTACCTGTCCGGTATTGGCGAAATATGGATAGGTGTTGGCTTAGTTATTGGTGCATTTTTTAACTGGATCATTGTCGCCCCCAGACTTCGAGGCTTTACTGAGAAAGCTGGTAACTCCCTGACTATTCCAGAGTTTTTTGAAAACCGATTCGAAGACAAGTCCGGCATTTTGCGCCTGGCGTCGGCCATTACCATTTTAATCTTTTTTACCTTTTACGTATCATCCGGTCTGGTTGGTGGTGCGATCTTATTTGAGAAAGTGTTCGCTCTGGACTACCTGCAAGCACTAATCATTGGCGCCGTGATTATTGTCTCTTATACTTTTTTGGGTGGTTTCCTGGCGGTTAGCTGGACCGACTTTTTCCAGGGTTGTTTGATGTTACTGGCGCTGATTATCCTGCCCATCGTGGCGATTCAGGAGCTTGGTGGCTGGCAGCAGACCGAACAAATACTGACATCCGTCAATCCACAATATGCCGAGTTGTTTACTAACTTTTCCTGGATTGGGTTTATCTCATTGATGGCCTGGGGACTGGGTTATTTCGGTCAACCTCATATCCTTTCTCGTTTTATGGCAATCCGCAGTGTTGATGATATTCCTGCTTCACGAAATATCGCCATGGTATGGATGATTTTATCCCTGATTGGCGCCCTTGCGGTAGGATTAGTCGGTATTGCTTATTATGCCGATTCGCCGCTGGAAAACAGCGAGACCGTATTTATTTTTCTTGCCAAAGCGATCTTAAACCCCTGGGTTGCCGGCGTCATCATCGCGGCTATCCTATCAGCGATAATGAGTACCATAGATTCACAGTTAATTGTTTGCTCTTCGGTAATCGTTGAAGACTTTTACAAGAAATACAGTAAAAAAACCGCAACTGAAAATCAGCTGGTTTGGTTAACCAGATTTTCGCTTCTGGCCATAGCCATTCTTGCCACCTTGATTGCATTGAATCCGCAAAGCACGGTTCTTGGTCTGGTTAGCTATGCCTGGGCTGGATTTGGTAGCGCCTTTGGACCAACCATAATCCTGGCATTATATTGGCAGCATTACACTCGCTTTGGGGCGATGGCTTCAATCATCACAGGTGCACTCGTGGTCATCGTTTGGGGAGAAATGAAACATTTAGGTGGTATATTCGCCTTATATGAAATGATCCCAGGATTCCTTCTGGCTCTGTTGGCAGGGTTTGTGGTTTCTAAGCTAACTTATCAGGATAATTTACCAGAGACGCAAACGTTCAATAAACTGAACCAGTCTTAACGGCAATCGCCGGTAACTAAAAAGGGGCTAAGGCCCCTTTTTTACTCTCTTACAATTGAGTTTTCAATCAGAATTATTCGAAACCATTCGGGTTCTTTGACTGCCAGTTCCAGGTATCCTGAATCATCTCTTTTAAACCGCGCTCTGCCTGCCACTGCAGCTTCTCAGCAGCAAGGTTGGCGTTGGCAAATACGGTAGCAATGTCACCCGGGCGTCGAGCCACGATTTGATACGGAATGTCTACGCCAGAAATGGCTTTAAACTGTTCAACAATCTGCAGTACTGAGGTGCCATTTCCGGTCCCTAAGTTAATTGCCGTACAACCCGGGTTTTGAGCCAGCGCATCGACCGCTTTTAAATGACCAAGGGCCAGATCGACAACGTGAATGTAATCGCGAACACCAGTTCCATCGACCGTATCATAGTCATCACCAAATACCTGAAGCTGCTGCAAGCGCCCTACCGCTACCTGAGCTACGTATGGCAATAAATTATTCGGAATGCCATTTGGATTTTCGCCAATCAGACCACTTTCATGGGCACCGATAGGATTAAAATAGCGAAGCGAGATAATCGACCAGGCAGGATCGCTTTTCGCTAAATCAAACAGGATATGTTCGATCATAAGCTTGGTTTGACCATATGGATTGGTTGCAGAAGTCGGCATGGTTTCCAGTAATGGCGAAACATTGTGCTCACCATATACGGTTGCAGACGAGCTAAATACCATGTTCTTAACATCAAACTCAGCCATGACTTGCAGCAAAACCAAAGTACCTGCAACATTATTCTGATAATAAGAAAGAGGGATTTCGTTGGATTCACCAACCGCTTTCAGGCCAGCAAAGTGAATGACACCGTCAATATTATGATCGGTGAACACTTGGCGCATCGCCGCCTCATCACAGATATCGGCCTTAATGAACGTTGGTTTTACACCGGTGATCTGTTCAATTCTGTCGAGCACTAACGTCGATGAATTGCTGAGGTTATCAACGATAACCACTTCTTTATCTGCTTTTATTAACTCGACAACGGTATGGCTACCGATATAACCGGTGCCACCTGTAATTAATAAGCTCATTTCCCTTCCTTCTTGAAATTTTATTTATAGTAATCTGAAAAAACCTGAATAAACTGCTCTAATTGCGACGCAGGCAGTGCATTGACACCTGCGGCTCCGGCGCGACCACCACCGGTTGGAAACTGAATACAGATTTCATCGGCGCCCTGCTTATTATTCAACGGAGCTCTAACTGAAATTGTATAACTATCATCGACATTTTTTGTGAAAACGGCATGGGCTTTATCTGGTGACTGATTAGCCAGGTCGTTACCAAAAACACCACTGACTCTTCTCGACCAAGGCGCATCTTCCAGGCAAACCACCTTACAGTGTGGCGCATCAAACAACACGTCTGCCGATGAGGCTTTGCTCATATCTTCATTGTAAGCGTCTTGCAGTTGATAAAATAACGAATCGTTGTCGGAAAATAATGGTTCCGGACTTTCAAAAGCCAGTAATTGTTTAAACAACTCGGCTGGGTGGAAATGCAGATCTTCGGTGCTGCGACCATAACCATTGTAGTTAATGTATACGCCCAACTGCTCGAGTTGTTCAGTAAGAGTGGCCGATAAACCCAGCATCTCGGCATGACGCTTTGCTGTCGCTTTTAGGTTATCACCAAACGCTGCCGCAATCGCCCACAGATGATATTTGCCTCGTAAATGGTCATTAACCAGCAGACTGGTACATACCTCTGGAGAGGTGTTGATCATTGATGTCAGGTGAGGACTTTCTGGAATCTCACCGGCGCGGTGATGGTCAACATAAAATACTGGTACTTGCTTATCGAGCAATGCTGGTAAAGCGTCGATGTTCTTCTCCATCGATACATCCAGCACAGTAACTGAAGAGGCTTTGTCAGTCTCGACTTGCTTTAACAAAGAGATGTCACGTTTAACACCGGTGATAAGAATAGATTGTTTTGGCTCCGCAAGGCGCAATTGTAACAGCGCCAGAATCCCATCAGCATCACCATTGAATACATCATAATGCATTATTATTATTCCCTTTTTTAACTTTTAAATCTACGTATCGGTTATCTTCGAAACGTTGCCCGGTAGGCATAATTGATAAAACAAATCATTGAACGCGCCAGCCCCAGCTTTTCCTGTTGGCGATAAATTTGCCATTGACGCTGTGCTTTACGCACTTTATTACGCGAAATAGAGCCAGGAGTAATTCGGTAATTGGTCAATGGCTGAGGGTAATGTTGCGCATACCCTACCCGTCTCAATATACCTAACCAGGTTGCATAATCCTGGCCAGTGCGTAAGTCTGGCATCATAAAATATCCCGTTCTGTTCTTATCAACAATAACGGTAGAGCAACCAAACGTTACCCGTTTTTTTAACAGGTCATCGTAACTAATCGCGCCCTGTGGTAAACGGTCAACTAAGCCTAAGTTTTTACCTTGTTCATCAACCACCTGATAACTGGTACATGACACAGGTACCTGATTTCGTTTCATAAACGATACCTGCTCAGAGAGCTTATTGGCTTGCCAGCTATCATCGGCATCCAAAAATGCCAGATATCGACCCGTCGCCCGTTCTATACCGTAATTACGAGAACGCGCCGCTCCGAGGTTTTTTTCATTTTTAAATATGTGGATGTTGTTATAACGTTGCTCATAAAACGAAAGCAACTGCCAGGTATTATCCGTAGACGCATCATCGGTTATCAACAGCTCCCAATTTGGGTATGACTGTGACAACACACTTTCTATCGCCTCACCAACATAAGCCAGTGAATTAAAGGTCGACATTATAATGGAAACTTTATCAAATTTCTCGGCCATCTCGATAACTTCATTAACCTATCATTAAGCAACTTCCGCTATCGCCTTTTGAATTAATCCGTAAACGCACTGTACCCTTGATAATAGCCCTGGATCAGGCTCTTCACATAACTTAATTGCCTATATCTTATGAAATAACGACATGCCCAACGAAAGATGATTGCCAATCCCAGGGTGCCAAACCTTGATGCCGTAGCGCCACGAGCCAGAAAGATCCCCTCGTTTGCCAGTATTCTGCCCTGTTCGCAGCAACTATGGTAAACAAACACTTTCGGGAGATTAACCACCACCCCCTGGTATCTGTAGATATCGAGTAAGAAATTGACTTCCTCGGTCGCCGGCAGCGCCGTACCTAAACCAAAATTTTCATTAAATCTGATCTGATATTTTAAAATGAAAGCACGATTGACGATGACCTCAATCGAGCTCACCTGCAGCAGCTGCAATCGACTCAACTGATGATTGTTGCCGTACGCTTTGTAACGCTTGCTATGGTTTTCAATACAACCAATTTGCACCCGCAACACTTCTGGGCAATCTGGTTTACACAACTTAGCCAGTAAATTTTCAATGTCGTTTCTATCTAACCAAACATCATCATCTAAGAACCAGATAAAGCATCCAGCGCTATTGGTAATCACTTGGTTGCGGCTGTGGCTAATTCCCATTTTTGTATCAACAATCAGCTTAACGTGGTTAAGAGCAGGAGGAAGCGGCTCTTCTCCTCCTTGCATAACGACAAGTATTTCTATCTGTTCGAACGTCCCCAATTCGAGCAAAAGTGCAATCATGTCCTGACTCCGCCCTTTCATGGTTGAAAAACCAAGGGTTAATATCGGCTGTTGCTGCACAAGGTTATTCAAGATGGCCTTCCTTAAATACCGGTTGTTGTCTGTTGTTGCCTTAGCGGCGATTTAAAGAAAGTTACCTGGGCTATCAGGGTTCGTTTTAATAACGCCAAAGCCGGAGTATCGCCGCCAAACATATTGGTGATATTTAGTTGTATACAACCCCAGACAAACTTTGGATAATCGGCAAGCCCGCCACGTCGATTGTAAATGGCATCGCAGATCCGCATACCAGACTTGTATTTTTTAAGGTAACTATGAAGATAGATAGCGTTGCAGGCACTTTGCCGCTGCAACCGGCTTTTCTTGTCTGACAGCGACTGACCAGTTAAGCGATATGCCAGCAAAGGCTCGGCAAGGTTTGCAAATTTAACCTGTGAACTTAATGCAAGCCAAAGGGCAAGATCTTCAGCACCTTCAAAGGCATTATCGTACTGCCAGCCAGGGGGCATTTGTTGTAGATTGAACATAATTGAAGGGTGTGCCAATGGGTTACCAAAGAAAAAAGCGGCGCGAATATTACTATCATCAGTCTGGATATTTCTATGACCCTGGGTATCTCCATCCTGGTTAATGTAAGAGTAACCGGTTCCCAGAACTGCCACGTTTGGGTTCTTCGAAAAAAACTCAACTTGTCTGGCTAACCGCTCAGGTTCGCAAACATCATCTGCATCCATGCGGGCAACAAACTCTCCGTTACACCGTGCAATGGCAAAATTTAGGGTAGCGATCAAGCCATGATTTTCGCGGTTGAATACTGTTACCCGACTATCTTTGCTGGCAAAGTCCGATAGAATCCTGGCACTGCTATCCGTTGAGCCGTCATTAATTATCAGCAATTCAAAATCTCGATAGGATTGCTGTAAAACGCTATTAACCGCTTCAGATAAAAACTTCCCACCATTAAATACCGGCATCACGACGCTTATTTTCGGTGATTTTTCAAAAGCAGATCCCACGTCAGCCATTCCTCATCACCTTTGTCTTGGTGTTTTCGGTTTTTATTACCGCATCCTTGCCAGCACTTGGGTTTTCCTTAAAGTCACTGCCCTGATAACTATCGTTCCGGGATTTAATCAGGCCAAGCCCGATAAGTTGCTCCGCACCACTAAAGGATAGAGAAATCGCATCATCAAACAATACCTGAGGATTTTGCATTTGCTGATAACGGTTATATTCACTGGAATTATCATAGTGCTGACGCCTGGTTTCTTCCTGTTGCACTTTTACCTCAAATCCCGGCGCAAATTTGTAATGCAGTAAAGCCGCGGTTTCATTTTGCTGGTAACACAGATTTAAACGTCGTGGACTTAAGGTATGCATTGAAGAAAGGTAAGCATAGCTGGATTGCCATTTCACTAAGGGGATTTTCTGTAATGCAGGAGCCTGGTTGGGTTGTTCAGAATAAAAAAGGCGTTGGCGAACCCCTCCTCTTATCATCTGAGATAAATACTTGTTATTGAAGCGATATTGATAGCCAGACTTATCAAAGTAGGGAGTCGTTACCTTAAGGTCGTTTTCTGGGGGATATTTTTTTCCTTCAAAATTATTGTCGGATTGACGAGGGTACATATCCAACATCATGGCGTAAAGCGCCTTTTGTGGCTCAGTCTCCAATCGCTTACAGAGACTTTCAAGAGGGCTGATTTGTTTTTCAAATGAATCATCTCCTCCCCTTTGTTCGCCGATAATCAGGTGTTCATCTAAATCGCAAGTCAGGCACCAGTGTTCGCAGCCGTAGTGCTGCAACAAGCCGTTAACCCAATGCATACCAAAATTTGCCTGCTTGTAACTGGCTTTTGTATGAAAAACACTAACATCGTTATCCATAGTCACCAACGCCGTTCCCTGATCGCTGGAGTTATTGTCAATAAAAATAAAATGATTAACACCCAGGCTTCGATAGTGTTTTAGAAACGAGGGTAATAAGTGTGCTTCGTTGAATAATGTTGCAAACAGGAGAATATCGTTTTTCTCGATTGCATCAAGATTGTCCTGAACCAGGTCTAATTGCTGATAGTGCTCTGAGGCGGCTTTTCGAGCTCGTATTTGCTCTACCAACACAACCGGAGCATACAACCAGCTTTTTAACTGTGTAAGCATTGGGTTATCAATCCTCAGCGCAATAACATGATGTTTTTCAGGGTGATTGTTTTACATTGCCATCAATTGGCGAGTTACTGATTAATTCGCCTGTTGAATTATTGTCTGACAGTGTTTGATGAAACGGCGAGTTATGCTGATGCACCGATATTGCATCCAGCAATTGCGCGGTATCATTAATGGCAAATTGCGGTACCTTTTTGTTTTTCCAGCGGCTTTCCTCTTGTTCAGCCATCAATAAATTCAGATCTGAGACATCACATTGCGCCATGTCGAACACCTCCAGCATTTGCACCTGCCGAGCGCTACTAAGCATCTTTAACAGTTCATCCTGAGGACTAAACCGGTAAAAGAACACCACCCCCAGAGGGTGCTTCAGACACAGCTGCTGGATGAATTCCATTCGATCATAGTCTCGCAAACGTGTGTCCCCGATCTGGTAACCCAAAAGAGGTGCTTCGGTGCCATAATCAATGCTGTCGGGGGCGAACACATTGCCGTACACCCCGGATCCGGGAAAATTAGCTTTTATCTCACCGGCCAACGTTTGCGCACACCGCGGGTTTCCCGCATGCCAGATAATGATTGAACAAGGAACCGGCAAATCGTCAAGATTCTCGCTAAACAAGCGACTGCGTTTATACCACCTGAGATTATCCGGTAAGTTCGACTTATTGATTATTTTTACCTCCGCAGGAAGTTTCGTATCATTTAAGTATACACGGCTCAATAGTGAGACAAATTTACTGTCATTGGTTTGGATTTTACGGCTAAAAAATTTATTTTCTGGTAGCGAATTCAACGTATTAATATCACTGAAAGAAAATATCTTGGGGATCCCTTTGCAATTGAACTGGTAGTTCATTAATGGCGGTTTGATATGCGATTTATCATCGATAAGATAGGCAACCAGGGTCTGAAAGAAAAATTCATCCGGTATCCAGGTATGATTTAAAAACTCGACCAATTGCGGTTTCTGTTCACACAGCTTAAGAATTTTCTCGATCATTCCCCAACTTAACGTCCACCATTGAGATCCCATATGAACCGGAAAGTTTATCGGGAATCGCCGCTTTACCCCGAACAATGACAGTACTTTTATCGACAACGAGAATAACTTCGGATGTTTGCGCCAGTTAACATAGTGTGGCAGTTGCCAACGTTGCTGTTGAATGCCTTCAGTGATCCAGCGGTGATGTTCGACATTAACGGCTTCTATGTACTGAGTTTCTGGCGATTTCTCGAGGAACACCTTTAATGCTTGACTGGGTTTTACCGGGAAACAACTTCCGCTTAATAAGGTCAGATAATCTGGATACTTTTCACTTTTCGCCAAAGCTTTTAAGCAATTTAGGGTGGCGATAACGATGGATGATTCGCCCCACTCCACCTCGACGCGATCGGCAATGATAATTTCAGGAAAGTGGCGAGTGATAAGCTCTATATCGTGACAGTGCTCGGTGGCCTTATCATAATGTAACACGATGATATCGCCGTTCGCCGTCAGACATTCGAGCAAAGGTTTTATTTGCGCGAACGGTTCATGAGCGAGTATTGCGTAGGCCAGGCGCATTAAATTAACTCCTGGTTAACTAACAACCCCAACTGCTGCAACTGTTGCCAGCCTTGATACTTCACTGACATTTGTGGTTCATAATGCATCGAGCTTTTCAGGAAATCCTGGTACTTATGGTATTCAAGAGAATCACCGTAGTGCTCCTGACGCTCTATTTCTTCGACGATTTTTTCTTCAAAATCGGCAATGAATTTAAAGTGCAACAAGGCTCCGGTAACCCCCTGCTGATAACCTTTATTGAGTTTTCGTGGGATTGCCATATGCATTGAAGAAACATACGCGTAATACCATCGCCATTTAATCAAAGGTGTCTTATTGAGCGCTGGCGCCTGCACCGGGTTTTCTTTAAACAGGGTACGTAAGCGCACACCGCCCTGAACCCATAACGAGGTGTAGGCCTTATTTTCATGGTAAAAATAACCGCAGCGATCAAAATATGGGTGACTGCTCAACGGATCGGTACCGGGTTTGTAAATACATTCTTTGAGAGCGCCTTTGCCATACATATCAATCATATTGGTATAGAGACTTGGGCGATGCGTTTGATCAAGGTACTGACACAATTGCCGCAGGCTTAAGTCTTCGATTTTGGGGTATACCAGGAATTCATCGGGATCGCAGGTCATGCACCAATGGTCAGAGCCGTACCTGCGCAACAGATAATTTAACCAATGCATGCCAAAGTTTGAGTCTTTATAGGAGTGGCGAGTGAAAAAAACACTGACATCGGATTGATCTTTAATCCAATAACGAAAACCATCATCTGAGTCGTTATCAACAAAGATAAAATGATTGATACCCAGGTTCCGGTAGTATTCGAGGAAATATTCCATCCGGTGCGCTTCATTGCGAAGTGTGCAAAACAGCAAAATATCCTGGCTTTTTATGTTTCCGGTATTATCCTGAACCAGCTCCAGTTGTCTCGAAAACCGACTGGCGATCACTGAGTAATAAAGCAGTTGGCTACCATGTTTTACCATACGCCAGGGGCGCAATAACTGATTCAGCAAAGGATGCATGGACTCTCCTGTTAACCGAGTGCGGATTTATTAAAGCTGTTTAAATAATCCTTTACCTGGTCAAAATTGATGACCTTGTCCTCGATACTGCCCTTGTTTTGTTTTCGTAGCGTTGTCTGTTGTTGTTGCATGGACTGCTTCGAGCCGACAAACCGGGCAATATCCTCGACACTCTGATCATCCAAAACGTCCTGATAATCAATCAATTTATAAGGTTGATTGGTTTCATCTAAGCGCTGTTTGACGGCACTAAAATAGCGCTGTGTTTTGGCAACATATTGCTCAAACTCATCAATATCAAAATGTACCTGGGTAACTTTAGGCGCCTTTTCATCACGCTTTACCCATTGTCCCGACTCCCTGGCAAGCTCCAGAGAAATAAACGAATCTACCAAGTTTCTTTGCAGCAAGACTTTTCGCACCCTCGGATTGTTGAGTAAAACCCGCCGCACATCTTTGTTATGACCATCGAACAAGCGAAATCCAGGAATTTTTCCTTCTTTCTTTGCCTGTTCCTGCACTTTCTGAATCAGCAAGAATGGGTCCTGCTGTCGCTTTTTTCTTGAATCTGGATCATTGCGCCCATAACCGGCATACGAGAACTTATTAATATGTGGTCGGTCAACACCGACAAATGATGGGTTGTATAACTCGCCTAAACACAACAAATCATCAAAATAATTGAGTTTTTCCTGCAATAAGTTCGACCCCGAACGCATCGCACCGAAAATCACAAAAAGCTCAATTTCATCACATTGAACAATTTGGGGTTTGAATAGATTTGAAAACATTATTGTTCCACCATTGTCTGTGCTGTGAGCTGAGATAATTGCTGACGAATAAAATGACCATTTGGATTTAACTGTAACGCCAGAGTCAGAAGCTGGATTTTTTGATCGCGGCAATCAACCGGCAGACTCAATGCGATATCACGCAACTGAGCGCTTTGTTTACGTTTCCATTGCTGATCTTCATCAGGTTCGACAAAGCTAAAATCGGCAAATAAATCCGCGTAGACATGGTTAACTTCACTTAATGTCAAATCACGGCCATTACCAATATCAGGATACTGGGAAAAGTCATCGTTGAATAAATGTTCGGAGTCGGTAAGGTTGTAATCCTGATTCAAGCGCCTATTAGCCGCCTTGAACTGCTGGTAAAAATCTTGCGCCTGTTGACGGTCAGGGAGTAACTTATCGTCGCTTCCCTGTCGTCTATCAAAGTCGCGAATCGCTCTGATTAATCGATGCCGCTCAATCGAACCATCTTTAAATTCTGGGTGACTTTGATGTAAAAATAACTGGCTTATGCGTCCTAATGATTCATTGGCTTTTTCCGGGAACTGGTAATAATCGGGTTCTAAGCCTAAGACATGGCAAAAGTCTTTAACGACGTCACATTCGACAAGATGCTGCGGCTCAAATACCCTTATGATCATATTGTCTTTGGCGAAAACTTTTGCCCACATGGAAATCTTTGCTTCGAAATCCAGGTACCTTCTTGCAACCTCTGATAGTTCGCTTGGCAAGGCGGTTGGTTCATGACCATAAGCAACCGAACAATCAAACCATTTGGTGCCTTCCTGTTTCTGCGAAATTGCCAGACTGTCCTGTCGACGCAGATAAAAGATCACTTTCACTTTATGGGCGTGTTTATATAACACATCGCGTAGCTCCATCAGCTTTTCGATGCTATCGACCCAGGAAAAGTTTTCTCTTGAAATGACGGCGATGGGTTGTCGAACTCTGGACAGGCTTTCAAAAGCTTTAGGAAACAGACCATAGTCAGTTAAATCGGCGGTGGGCTTAAGTACCCCTTTTAATCCAGGTACGGCAATGCCATCATCGTGAAGGGCATCCTGATTGATACGGAGGAAACGTTGAATCGACGTGGATCCCGTTTTATGGGATCCCGCATGAATGTATAAGGTATTTATCATCGAGCTGCTATACCAAAACTTTTGTTCAGGCCGTAATACCCGATCGGCACACCATATTAATCAGCTTAGCAAAAATCCGCTTGTTCGCTTAACTGAACCCGCTACGCCAGTTCCCTAACCGTAGCAATTAAAATTTTTCCTATACCAAACAACATGATAAGTACCACCGCAGAGAGTGATAAATTATAAAGTTTATTGGGATAACTGTTATCTTCCGGCAATGTTGGACTTTCAACAACGACCATATATTGCAATTGCCGATACGCTTCTATCCGTGATCTTTCTAGAGACACCAGCGAAGAAGTATAGGCCTGCATGGCCAAATCAACTTTGATCTGAAACGCTGAATATCGTGCCAATACCTCCCCGAAGGAAATATCCTGTTGCCCTTTTTGCGAGATTAATCGTTGCTTCTCTGTCATTAATTGTTTTTCTAAAGCGCTGATTTCTCGCTGCAACGAGCGAATTTTCGGAGAAGAGTCCTGCATATATTCCTGCAGTGCTAACAGTTGTGTTTTCTTGTCTGATAACACTTCTTCCAACTTGAAAGAGATCTGCTGTACCGCCTGGGCTTCCTGCTGTGGGTCGAATAACCGATATTTTTGCTGAAACCTGAGTAAATCGGTTTTTGCCTTGCGCAATCTATCTTCAATTAGTCGATGCTCCGCTTCAATAAAAGTCAGCCGTTTCCGGGCAAGGGACTGACCAATGCTATTAATGTAATCCTCTGATTTAGCGATAATTTTCTGGTTGAGATGTTGTGCATAAGCGCCGCTATATGCCTGGGTTTTTATACTGACTACCGATGAAGTTTCATCCACGTCAACAACGATGTGGCCTTGATAGTAAGCAAGAAACTCATCATTACTGGCACTTGAGGAAAGTCTGGAAATTGCATCTCGTTTATCTGAGGTGTAATGCTCAAATAGAGATAATTCACTTTGTAAATGGTTTAACATGTCACGGGAGAGAATAAATGCGCTGATAAGTTGGGTATCTGAAGCTGCGCTTCCCGGACGATTACCCAACAAAGGCGAAGATCCCTCTTCGCCACTTTGCACATTCGGTTTTCTGATAATTACCTGAGCATGGCTCTCGAATCTTGGACTAGCCCAGGCTAGAAAATAAACGGCGATCAAAATCCAGGGTAAAACAACAAATACTGTAATTGGCTGTTTTAGAAAATAATTCAGTCGTTGATATAAGGTCATCGGTTCCCTGGAAACCGGCTCTTCAAGAGAACTCTCAAATTCATCACTCGCGGTCAATGCATCTGAGGATAAAATCAATATCGGCGAGCCCGCTTCCAACAGACCTTCTCGGTATTCTTTCAACTTGGACTTTATGAGCCAACCACTGGGACGAATATTATGAGCTCGTTGCATGATCCGATAAGCAAGTTCAAGGTCGCTTTCTTCAAGCTCCAGGGCTTTCTCGCGCAGAAAATCCGCATCTTGCCACTCCTCTTCAGAGCAACTTGCTTCCAGCTCATTGAATCGCTCTTCTAATTTGTCAATATCTTCTTGGCTCATTAGTAATTCGCCTCATAAATATCAATGGCTTGTTCAAGATCATTATAGAAACTGAGTTTGCCTTGATGGATCAATATTGCACTATCACAAAATAGTCTGACGTCTTCTAACTCGTGACTTACCATGATGACGTTGGACGTTTTGCTCTTGTGTAATAACGCCTCTTTGGTTTTTCGCCGAAATTTTGGATCGCCAACCGATATGGCTTCATCTATCAGGTAAATATCAAAATCAATGGCGATACAACAGGCAAAAGCCAGGCGCGAGCGCATCCCTGAAGAGTAAGTTCTGACCGGTAGATCATACTTTTGCCTAAGCTCAGCAAATCGCTTCACTTTTTCTTCGTAACGCTGTAAATCCTCAACGCCATTAACCCGACCAATAAACCTTGTGTTCTCACGTCCTGTCATCTTCGGATGCACGCCAGTTGCTAAAGCTACGGGCCAGGAAATATTATAAGAGGTTCTGATCAGCCCCTGGTTTGGGTACTCGCTTCCCGCCAACAGGCGAAATAACGTAGATTTACCGGCACCATTTTTGCCCAGTAATGCAATGTTATGACCCCCAGGTATGGTAAAGCTGAGATTATTAAACACATACTGACGCCCCAGCTTCGATGGGTAATATTTACTGACGTTGGCTAATTCAATCATCGGCTTACCACCTGTCGCCAACTGAGTTGATAGAAAATAAGTGCGGAAAACACCAATATCAGGGTCGTTAAGTTTACGTAGGTTAGGGAAACCCCTTCTGCCTGATAACCTGTGTATGCCGCCTGGCGGGATAATTCAATACAGTGCAATAATGGGTTCCAGTTTAAGAAAGGCCAATATTGTTCTGATATATCTTTGAGGCTGAAGAACACCCCGGAAATAAAAAACATCGGTCTCGTTATCAGGTTGCGAATTTTGTCGACTTCAACGATGAACTCTTTCGCCAGCGCCATGATTAATCCGAGACTGGTGGCGATCATCCAGACATTGAATAACATCAGCAATACCGTTAATGGGTCGTCGAGGCGCATTTCTATCCCTAAGAAATATACCGCCAGCCAAAGCACAAATATCACTGCCGCTTTTACGAGGATTTCAAATAGGGCATTGGCAACAACGGCACTTAGGGGCTGTACCTGACGAAAAGAAAATAAGGCTTTATTTCGATGTATCGAATTTGCCGTTGATGATAACGTCGACAGGAATAACTGAATCATTAACATGCCATACATCATGAACATAAATGTGGGCATAGTATGGGTCAATCCACCATCCATCCGACCACGAATGAATGACAGAATAAAGATAAAAGACACAGGCTGAATAACCGCCCAGCTAATCCCCACTTTATCATCAAATTTGCTGCGAATTTCGCGGATAAAAATGGCGAATACAACATCTAACCAGATTTGGTAGGTGCTGCGTGTTTTAACCTCAGCCATCGTTGCGCTCCGCAATGAGAGGGGTTGATGGCGTTACAGGCTCGGCAGCTTTACTTAGTGAGGTCTGCATTTTCGACGAAAGCCTGACATTATCTCCATCTTTAAGGGTCAAGGTATTAAATTCTTCCAGCGAATAGGTTTGCTCGACGGTACCGGATGACGATTGGGTGGTTAGTTTTACCTGCACAATGTACTTTGGAACGTTAAGCAGGGACAGCAACTCGCCGCCTGTATAGGGCTGGCGAAGCAATTCATAGGTTAATGGTAATTTGCCCGGCAATATTGCGGTAACTTTTATTTTTGATTGCGGCACAAAAATCACATCAAAATCTTTTAATGGTATATCTGGCAAAGTTCCGGTTTTAAGGAAGGGATATAAATCAATACTGGCGATGACTTTACCCGAACGCTGTATCTGGATGTTTCTGAAGCTACCCTGACGAATATCGATACCCCTGGCGCGGCTCAGGTAATACAAGAGTCCATCGCCACTGGAGCCTAAATATTGACCTGGCGCATTAACGTAGCCGCTCACCAACAAGGGTATTGGTGCTACGGATTGCAGGTTTGCATAGATTTCGACACCACGATGGTAAACTTTACTCAGCTTTGTTTTCAGGTAACCGCTCAGATCCGCCACGGAAACACCTGCCACCTTCACCGGCCCTAATTGCTCAATAAAAATTTGTCCCTGGGAATCGACTTTATGTTGTTGCTGATACTCGAATGCTCCCCATATCCAAATACTGATTACATCACCTCTGCGAAGAATATACTGCTCCTGAATGGCGGAGTTTGATTCAATCTCATTTTGACGATGAAATAAGGTATATCCGAAAGGTAAAACTAACTCGGTATCAGATAATTTCGGACTGTTGATGAAAGTGCGTTGCCGATAGTTTCTGAATTCATCCTCTGTTGCCAATTCTGTAACCACCGCAGGCGATGATGACGCACCATTCCAAACTGTCGAACCCTGCACCGTAAATGGCATAGTAAAAGACAAAATAAATAGGGAGTTAACAATAAACAGCCTGAGATTACCCAGCCTGCAAAGGACTCTACCTTTGAGCAAGTAAATGAAGTGGTGACCGCTGATTTGGTATTTTTGGTAGCTCGCCAACATTAACCTATTAGAAATTATGATTTTTATATCAAGTTAACTTTCTATTTTAGTTCATCTAGAGCGTGTTGATCTTTCGAAGTCAATTTTGCAGCGAATTGTTTGCGATATTTAAAATACTTCTATGTACCTCACACTTCGGGTTGAAGTGAAAATGGTTCCAGACAAAATTTTTTGAGCAAGGTTTTATTTACCGTGCTGTTGATTTCAATAACTTTACAATAAATGGCTTCTATTGAACAAAGTTCCGCTAGCAACGGTCAATACGCTCTGTGATAATTCGAGTTAAATTTCCTCATGATATTGAGGTTTGTCCTGTTGCGGGTCGCGTAAAAACTGTTTTAACACCAGGGTATCTGTCAGGGCCCAGTGATAAGCCGCAAAAATAGCGATAAACAGAGCAAACATAATACTTTGAGGTATTTGCAGAAATTCTCCAGCGATACCTATCATCGACATGAAGACTGCTGCTGCGGTAATGATAGCTAACGTTTTACGGGGGCTATTACCCAGTCGCATCAATATATGATGGATATGGTCACGGTCCGGTTTTAGTGGTGACAACCCCTGTCTTAAGCGTCGAATGACAATGGAAAGCATATCCATCAGTGGTAACGCGGTTAACCACAGCGCAGTGGCCGGACTAAATGCCTTATCATCTCCTTGAGTACCACATGCCAGCAACCACACGACACTCAAACCAATAAACATACTCCCCGAGTCGCCCATAAAAATTTTCGACTGCATGTGTCGACCGAGTTTTAAATTGAATAGTAAAAAAGGCAGCAGCGCGGTTGCCATGATCAACGCTACACTCAGATAGTTACTCTGATCAGATAGCAAAAACAGAATGGCGATGGCAGTAAAGGTGTTGATACTGAGTGCACCAATCAAACCATCAATACCATCAATCATGTTAAAAGCATTGATAGCAACAATGATTACGAAGTAGGTAAATGGAATGCCGAGCCAGCCAATATCGATATCGCCGAGATAAAATAGATCGCCCAGGTTGCTAATATAAGCACCGACACCGTAAATCATCAGGCTGGCAATAATGACCTGCCCCACCAAGCGAATTCTGACACTCAAGTCATATTTATCATCGAGCACACCAATAAACACCGTCATCGCCGATGCTATCAGGTACAGACGAAGCTCTTGAGTATTGGGTAACCAAATCACGGCCGCGAAGAGTACCGCAGTGAAGACCGACAAACCACCGATAAGAGGAATGTTACCCTGATGAAGTTTACGGGCGCTGGGTCTGTCAACCAAGCCGATATCCTGTGCAACAGGATTCAGCACCTTGATTGCAGCGAATGCAATGATAAATGATGTCAGGACCTGAAAACTAACGGTCAACCACTCAGGCATAAATGTCGCTCAAACTTCTTTAACCTGATGACTGCGTCCTGATCACTCACCGGGTATTAACGATGGATTCAAAATGGACAGAAACTAGCTCCAAGCAAGCTCCATCTATCGCTAACATCTGAACAAATTTTTTGCATAACTCGCTTCAGTATATTCAACAAACCACAAATTAGAAAAAAATTGCCTGACTTTTTTCTAAGCAAAGCGGCAATCAGATTAGCAACCTATCGATCAACTCTCGAATAAACATAGTGTTATCAACATTACGCAGACTTTTCTTTATACACAAAACAACCAGACGAATTTAAGCCGCAGGATTATTGACGCAATTACACTGCCTCAATGCCAGTAAGGCTCTATACTTGGGGCTGAATTTACGGTGAATAATTGTCCAAGTAAACTGCATAAAAACAGAACATCTTGCATTTAGCAGGGGCGATAGGTATAAACGAATGGCAAAAAAATAAACTCATAGCAATTCCATTAAATTTTTGCGCAACTCAGAGTTAGGGCAGAGGTTCAGTTACAACATAGATTTCATTGATATAGCCATTCTATATTAATGAAATATAGGGCCGGAAATGGGCTTCTGATAAACTCCCTACGGGTGAGTTTTAAAGGCGTTATACTGCGTTATTGATTTTGACAATGGAGAGACCATTCTCCGCCATCAAAGCCTTGCCTAAAAGCCTTTAAATTCTCACTGAGTGGGAAAACACTTAGTGGAATTGGTATTCAGCAATTTAAGGAAGTTTTGATGTCTAATGTAAAAACGGATACCTTATTAGGTCATCCGAAAGGCTTGTTCCTTCTGTTTGGTACAGAGATGTGGGAACGTATGAGCTACTATGGGATGCGTGGTATTTTTGTTCTATACCTCGTAGCCTTTGCCAGCAGTTTTGGCTGGGATATGGCGTATTTTGGTATCGATCCAAATGCGGACAATGCGGAAAAGTTATTCAATACCGCAATCCAGTCTAAAGCTCTTGGAATCCTCGGTATATACGCCTTCTTCGTATACGTAACGCCGGTTATCGGTGGTTGGATGGCCGATAATGTTTGGGGTCAGCGTAAATCTATCATTGTCGGTGGTATCAGTATGATGCTTGGCCAATTTGCGCTAGGTACACCGCACGCAATGATCGAAGGTATGGAAGTTACCTTTCTCTGGATTGGCCTTACTTTCCTGATCATCGGTAATGGTTTTTTCAAGCCAAATATTTCCACCATGGTTGGCGACCTATATGATGAAGGCGACAAGCGCCGTGATGCGGCATTCACCATTTTCTATATGGGCATCAACTTAGGGTCTATCCTTGGTTATCTGGTAGTAGGTACCATTGGTGAAAAAATCAATTACCAATATGGTTTCCTAACCGCTGGTGTTGGTATGTTGCTTGGTGTTTTGTTACAACTTGCCCTGTCTAACAAATATCTTGGTAACGTTGGTGTCGAGCCATCTGCAAAACAAAATAAAGGTTCAACTGAAGCTTCGAAAAAGCCACTTACACCTGAAGAGCGTGACCGCGTGAAAGTTGTTCTGATCATGAGCTTCTTTACCATCATTTTCTGGTTGGGTTTTGAGCAAGCTGCGGGCTCGATGAACCTGTTTGCTAAATACAAAACTGACCTTGTGTTCTTTGGTTGGGAAATGCCAGCTTCCTGGTTGCAAACCGTTAACCCAATTTTCGTAATCATACTTGCCCCTATCTTCGCCGCTACCTGGCTTAAGATGGGAGATGCGGAACCAAATTCGCCAAGAAAATTCGCCCTGGGGATGTTCTTCCTGGGACTCGGCTTCATCTCAATGGTGATGGCTGCTTTACAAATTGGTGGCTCTGACACCGCAAAAGCCCATGTGATCTGGCTGGTGCTGGCTTACCTTTTCCACACTATGGGTGAACTTTGTTTATCACCAATTGGATTATCTATGGTGACAAAACTAGCACCACTTAAATACACATCACTATTGATGGGTATGTGGTTCTTCTTCTCAGGTGTGGGTAACTACCTTGCTGCCTGGGTTGGCCAGATGGTTGGTGAAACAGGTCCACTACAAGCATTCGCCGGGGTAGCTATCATGGCATTCGTCGCGGGTATTATCTTGTGGTTTATCAGTGATAAGTTGGTTGATTGGATGCATGGTGCGGAAGACTCACAACCGCAATCTTTCACTGAAAAAGTGGAAGAAGAGTTGAAAATTGCAGACGATAGAGAATAGTCGTTCAGTTTACTGATGATAAAAGGCAGCTACGGCTGCCTTTTTTATTGAGTTCCATTGATCCTTAAAGCCATCACTGTTAACTCTATTCACTAAGCCCCCGTCTCGCCTTCTGATAAGGCGTTACCCAAACGTTAGCTTTCAACACGTCAAATTACATACCCCTTTCCAAGAGGGCTGATGCTCGCTGTAACGGTGGAAGAAAAACAAGCACAGTAACTTAGGGACAGGTAGCGTAGTGAATAGTATGAGGTAGGGTATTAAAAGCGTTCAGAGAAGAAAAATAAAAGGGCCGATATAGCCCCTTGCAATCATTATTTGCTGTTAGAAAATTAAATGCATTATCAATAACGCCATCAAGCCAGCAATGACATCATCAAGCATAATACCAAAGCCACCACGGACTTTCCTATCAATAAGCCTGATAGGCCAGGGTTTTACGATGTCGAAAAAACGAAACAGAATGAAGCCGACAAGCAATGTCATCCAATTGACACTAATACCTAGCATGCAGATAAAAAAACCAACGATCTCATCCCAGACGATAGCGCCATGGTCATGAACACCGGCATCTTTTGCAGCTTTATCGCAAATATAAATACCCGCTAGTGCCATAATTATCGTCAAACCGATTAAATAGCTCAGCGGTAACTGTGCGCAAAGTAAAAACAAAGGCACTGCGACCGCTGTACCAAAGGTACCCGGGGCTTTTGGGGCAAGGCCAGAGCCAAAGCCCACCGCCAGGAGATGAATGGGATTGGAGAGTTTAAACAGGCGATGTGCCGGCAAAGGTTGGGTGGACATAATTAACTGAAATGCTCGAAGCCAGACTCTGAAAATGACAAAGGATCTTTGCCGCGAGTAATATTAATTTCCTGAGAGGTGTTCATTTGGCCAATACAGGAAATCTTAATATTGGCATGCTTAAGCTCAGTTTCTAAGGCCACTCTGTTAGTATCAGATACCGTAAAGATCAGTTGATAGTCATCACCAGCCGTCAACGCCAAGCGAGCAGCACCCTCATCGCCAAGACGGTCGACTAAGACCGGAGCAATAGGAATATCCTTAACATCCAGGTTAACGCCAAGGCCTGACGCTTTGCATAGGTGGGTTAAATCCGCCAATACACCATCGGAGATATCAATCGCCGCAGAAGCATACTCTCGTATGATTTGTCCGGCTAACACTTGCGGCTTGGGATAGTTAAGCGCATCCATCGCATGTTGAAACTCCCGAGGCGACAACGAGACCTGCTCTCGAATGGCTTGTAAGGCTAATCCGGCCTCACCCACTTCCCCGGTAACATACACCCAATCGCCATTCGCAGCGCTGCTGCGGCATAATGCTTTACCTTTAGGAACGGTTCCCTGCGCTGTTATGGTAATACTCAGAGGTCCACTGGTGGTATCACCACCAATCAACTGCACATTAAAATATTCGGTTAACTCAAACATACCCGCCGTAAATTCAGCCAACCATTCGGTATCAACCTTAGGCAAGGTAACCGCGACACTGATCCAGCAGGGTTCAGCACCCATGGCGGCTAGATCGCTAAGATTTACCGCAACCGCTTTATGGCCAATAGCTCGCGCCGGGGTATCGTCTGGGAAATGCACACCACTGACCAGAGTATCGGTCGTGATGGCAATATATTTGTTGTCGTTAGCCTGGATCAGCGCACAGTCGTCACCGATCCCCATGGCTACATCTTTACGATTCACAGGCTGAGCCGTAAAGAATTCCTTAATTACTTCAAACTCTTTCATGGAATAAGAGTTGCCTTATGCTCTGATGGTTTTAACCGCTTTATCTAAAACACCATTAACGAACTTATGGCTGTCATCGGCAGCAAATGCCTTGGCCAGCTCAATCGCTTCATTGATCACGACCTTATAAGGCACGTCACCCTGGCTTAATTCATATACGGCTACGCGTAAAATGGCTTTTTCAACATGGTCGATATCTTCCAATGGACGATCCACATGAGGTCGAATCGCTTCATCAATTTCAGAAACGTTCGCAGCTACACCGCGCAATAATGCAGAAAAATAGTCGGTATCTAAGCGACGTTTAGCATTATCGGCAAGAAAGTTAGCTTCGATTTCACTGATATCGTTGTTGGTCAGCTGCCAGGAGTATACTGCCTGTACGGCAATCTCTCTGGCTTTACGTCGTGGAGATGGTTTCACTAATGTACCGCCTATAGTTGTTCAAGAACGTTAACCATTTCGATAGCGCTCAAGGCTGCTTCCGCGCCTTTATTACCAGCTTTGGTACCAGCACGTTCGATGGCTTGCTCAATGGAATCTGTGGTGATAACGCCAAACGCTACAGGAGTATCGAATTCCATCGCTACCTGAGCCAGTCCTTTGTTACATTCGCCGGCAACGAAATCGAAGTGTGGTGTACCACCACGAATCACAGCACCGATGGCAATAATGGCATCAAAATCGCCTTTTTTCGCTAAACGTTTTGCGGCTACCGGAAGTTCGTAAGCACCAGGTACACGAACAACGGTAATGTCATCATCATTTACCTGACCCTGACGCTTCAACGCATCAATAGCACCTTCTAGTAAGCTTTCAACAATAAAACTGTTAAAGCGAGATACAACAATAGCGAATTTTTTACCCTGCGCTGCAAAAGATCCTTCAATTACGTTCATTTTTATCAACCTGTCTGTAAAAAAATTGTCGGCAATTTTAGCAAAAGCTTTGTCAATTAGGTATCGATTTGTTTGCATACCCGGAAATAAAGCTGTTATTGAGGATGAAATTGCTGTCTCGTTTAGTAAAGCTCAGGTTTATTTGCTAGAATGGCCTTCTTTTTCAATACTGAAACAACCCAAAGTCTAGCTCAAAGCACTGAGTATGTTGGCTTTTTAATGATGATGTCAGTTGCAAATGAACGAAACTGGTTAAAAGGCAAGCTAAACGCAATCACAGTGGTCGGTCGGACAACCTATAAAGATTAATTGTTCTTATGAAATTCTATTTTTCTAGTCATCAAATTGAATCGTTAAGTGAGTTTAATTTACACGAGCGCCAGCAAATCATCGAGATTGCTGGCAATAAGATTAAACCGACTCAAAAATTCGTTCTTAACCTGATCAAGCTTGCCATCCTGATCCCTCCTTTCATGATGCTAGCAAAGGTAGATTCGTGGATGTTTATTTTGCCCTTGGTATTTGTCATGGTGGGATATTTTATCGTATTGAGGCCCTTCTCTTTATACTTTGCAAACCAGTATATTGATAAAGCCATCAGAGATTTCAAACGCCAGCAGGAAGACGAATAACGTGAGTGGATGAAAGATGGGCCCGACTGAATGCAGGGCACCAGTATTTCTAAAACTCTTCTAACAAGTCTTCCAGATCTTCATCCAGTTCGGCTTCTTCTTCTTCGTCAATAACCAAAGGCGGGTTGCCGTCATATAACCGGAACGTAATATTCTGGAAATAAACCTGTTTTACAAACTCATATGGATCCGCTGAATCTTCTAACAGGACTTCCTGCTCTTCGAGCTGCGCCCGAGTCTCGAGGCCAATAATCATATAACGAGCGACGTTTGGCCAAAAATCGATTACCGCCATAGGCCAATACAGGCTGTCGACGATGTCCCCAGTGCCATCGCGAACCGAGCTTGGTCCGAACAGAGGTAACATCAGGAACGGTCCATCTTCAACCCCGTAATATCCGAGTACCTCACCAAACTGCTCTTCTTGTCTGGTTAAGCCTGCATACTGAGCAACGTCAAACAAACCAAATAAGCCTATGGTGGAGTTGAGAACAAAACGACCGGTTGTCTGAGCCGCTCGATTAACTTTTAACTGCAATAGACTGTTTACGGCGCTAAACGGCTCGTTAATATTAAGGACAGCATTGTAGACGCCGGTGCGCATCGGTTGCGGAACATAGGTGACATATGTCTGAGATGCGGGTTTTAGCACGTATTTATCGGCATAATCCCAGTTAAACGTCCATATTGCACGGTTGACCGGCTCCAAAGGATCGGAATACTCGTCGTCTTGAGAATTGGTCGTTGAACAGGCACTTAGACCCAGTGCAACAATAACGACAATAAATCTGGAAAAAGGTAATGAGGAGAAGTTCATCCTAGTCGCCTGAAATACATACAAAAACTCTATTAGGGGCGAATTATAACCCGCTTCTTGATTAGCTAGATAGTAGTTCCGGCAAAAAACTTACAAAATTAAACGTCAACGATTACGATAAGAGTTAGAACTCAATACCATGCTCACGCATTTTCGCCAGCTTATAACGTAAGGTACGAGCACTGACACCCAAGCGCTCAGCGACATCTTTGCGAGAACCATTACAGGTTTCCAGAGCATCAAGGATTATTTGAAATTCCTGTTGTTTAAGCCCGGATTCTAAATCCGCTTTCGGTGCCTGATGCAGATCATTGGCGATTAATCCGGCCTCGAAGGAGTCATTGACACTCAGATCTTCGATCATCAAATCATCGGCTCTGATGATATTGTCCTGATTTAAAATCAAGGCTCGCTGGACGATATTATCCAGTTCCCTGACATTCCCGGGCCAATTGTACCCGAGTAACTTATGTCGAGCCGAATCAGAGATTTCGACCGGCTCCTGGGGATGATATTTCGCTAACAGGTGTTCCGTTAAAGGAATGATATCGTTGGGGCGCTCGAATAGAGGTGGCCACGTCAGAGGAAAAACATTGAGTCGGTAATATAAATCCTCGCGAAAAACCCCTTCACTCACCGCTTGTTTTAAATCCCGGTTTGAGGTGGCAATAACACGAACATCGAGGCTAATGGTTTTCCTGCTACCGAGACGCTCTACCTGGCGCTCCTGAATTACCCGAAGAATCTTCGCCTGCAGAGCTAAATCCATCTCGGTAATTTCATCAAGCAAAATGGTACCATTTTGCGCCTGTTCAAACTTACCCGGGCAGGCGTTAACCGCCCCAGTGAAGGCACCTTTTTCATAGCCAAATAAGGTAGCTTCAAGCATATTCTCTGGGATCGCGGCACAATTAATGGCGATGAAAGGCTGTTCAGAACGGCCAGACTGATTATGAATATATTGTGATAGTACTTCTTTACCTGAGCCACTGGGTCCCAATACCATAACCGAAGCGTCAGAAGCCGCGACTTTTCTTGCCAGAGATAACAGTTTTACACTTTTATCATCTTCAGCCACCGGTTGATCTTTTGATTGTTGGTGAACCGGCAGATACTGGCTAATCAAATTAACCAATACCTCTGGCGCGAAAGGTTTGGCCATATAGTTGCAGGCGCCATCCTTCATAGCCTGCACCGCATCATCAATGGTGGCATATGCGGTCATTATGAGGACAGGGAGTTCGGGATAATTTAATTTTATGCTGCGCAATAAGTCTAATCCAGACATGCCGCCCATCTGAACATCTGTAACCACAATATCCACTTTATGCTGCTTCAGCATAAGCAGTGCAGCTTCACCACTATCGGCTTCAATGCAGAGATAATCGGACAACATTAGGGTATCAACAACCGCCTCTCTCAGGCCGGGATCATCTTCTACCACTAACACCAGATTCTGTGTCATTTCCTTACCTTAATTACTTTTCTATTTGTTCGTGCTCTGTCTTAAATTGAGGAAGTTTCAGACAAAATTCGGCACCGCCCTGCTCACTAGCGCTAAGCTCTACATCACCGTGGTGAGCCTTGGCTACGGATTTAACAACCGCCAGCCCCAAGCCTGTGCCCTGCATTTTTGAGGTGTAAAATGGCTCAAATATCTTTTCTCTATCTTCACTAACAATACCATCGCCATTATCTTTCACCCGCAGCAAAATCCAATCTCCCTGGGCTTCGATATGAATATCGATATGTGGTTCATCATCAATCACTTCTAAGGCATTTTGAACCAGGTTTTGTAGCGCTCCTTCCAGGGCACTTTTATTGGCGAGTATCTTTAATGGCTCTCCATGATGCGGCGCATAGTGAATATCACAGGTGGCATCAGCTTCTTCGAGCTGAACTTCTACGCCAGCAATCGCTTCATCAACTATGGTGGTCACTTCAACAACTTCAACAACTTGCTTACCGCCGCTCTTGGCATATAAAAGCATGTCATTGACCTGTTGCTCCAACTCTTGCAGTCGGGCGTGTAACTTTTCCTGAAACAATGACTGTTTTGCTGGAGTGATATTCGACGATTTCAGGTTCGCGCAATACAGCATCGCCGATGATAGTGGTGTGCGGATTTGATGCGCCAGCGTGGAAACCATTCTGCCGAGTGAAGACAGTCGCTGCATTTGGCTAATTTTTTCCTGAAGAACACGTGTTTCAGTCAGATCAGTGATTTGAATAAGTTGTCCCGACTGGGAGTCAAATGAAGATATATCTAATTTTACCCGACGGCCGTCTTTTAACGAGACTTCGTGACCATCGTCTGCCCGTGGTTGAAATACGGTAGCAATAACATCTATCCAGCTACGTGCTACCAATTCACAATTTAACAATTCAAGGGCTGCTTTATTGGCCTTAACCACTTTACCATCGCCGTCAATGATCACTACGCCAGCAGGCATAATATCGAACAATTGGTTTAGTTGATTTGATTCAAGCAAAAGCGCGGATAAATCCACGGAACCGAGAGGGTCTGTATTATCCGTGTTCACGCTCGTTGAATCTAGTTGGCCATTGGCTTGCTGTAAATCCGGCTTCGCACCAGACATAGGTACCCCTGCTTATCTTTATTATTATCTTACGATTCAAGAATAAAAGTTCATGCAAACAGATGCAAACTCAAATCGCTTTACGCAGCACTGAGCCTACAATGATAGGGTAAATATATCAGCAGCAAAAGAAATATATTTTTAGGTGATTTAGTTAGACGTTCTCTTCAAGTAACAATAAGCCTGGTGAGTAAGAAATTCTGGCGCCGTTCTCGAGTACTAATTCTAGCTGTTGTTGTTCAGGTTCGGTTGCAACACGGACTATTTTTAAGAAGGTACTCACAGGCAAAGATGCTAATCCAGAGCCTAATATCGCGGAAACGATAAATCGGTAGGTACCAGGTGCTACCGGCATCCCATGTCGATTGTCTCCCTGCCAACGGAAAAAAGCATTGCCCTTTGGCATATCCCCCAAAGGAATAATCTTTACAATTTCTCCCTGCTTACTTTGCACGTACACCAACACGTGTCGCCCTTTCGATGGCAATTCGATGTGGCCTTGTACTTCTTTGGCGTTTTCGAGTTCAACGATGTGCTGCTTGACCAATAACGATCGTCCTATCAGGGCACTGGCTTGCAAGGCCATATTGGATGAAGAAAATCTCTTCCCGCCTAATCCGGCAACAGAACCCGACAAGCCGCGCACTTCATTTAAGCGCCCACCTGTGTCTGCCAGCATCTGGGCGACGCCGGATTTTAGATCCAGAGGATCATCTTCTACTTCTATTCTTGGAGAAGGTAATACACGTGCCAACAGGTCATCGATTCTGACAACCTGGGTAAACGATGTAATGTATGAAGGTTCAATTCTCGCCATCTATTGGCATCCTGCCTTGTCATGTTATTGATTAAAAACGGTTATGATTTAATGTCTTGTTATCCACTCAAAAGCCATCATGTTGACCGGCAATCACTGACAATGATTAAAATCAAAACCACCGGCACTTTTCATACAATTTACGTGCCAAAAACAACCAAATAGCGACAAACCACCTTCCAAAAGCTCACTAAACCGCCAAACCGAGCAATTATCAAACAAATACTCTAAGTGCGGGCTTGGCGGACTAATGCAAAACAAGACAAAAATGTTGGTTCAAACCTCTAGATAACAGCAAACTATTAGCAAGCGGCAATAATCTGCCGCTCGTTTTTGCCGCTCTAATTTATTGAGGATCGATAGCAATCATTCTTAGAACAATCATTGAAGATTTAAATTAGATGAAACGATGAATTAAATTGCGAGAGAGGTATAAAAGCTAAAGGGGTTGAAATCCATATACCATTGCATGCTGCTCTGGATATATTTACACCTTTGTTTTTTTTGATATATTCAATAGTTGAGTCCCCTTAGTTTAATGGATAAAACAAGGACCTCCTAAGTCTTAGATACAGGTTCGATTCCTGTAGGGGACGCCATCCTGACGCTCAGTAAGGTTTTACAAACATCCGAAAACCAAGCGAAACCCAATAAAAACAATATATTCATATTCCAAAAAAAGCCAAGAACGCTTTTTGCCGGACAAGTTTTATAGTACATTTATAGATACACCGAAACAACAAAAGCAAACCAGTGTACCTAAATGGCAAAAATCACAACCCCCCTGACAGATTCAGAGATAAAGAGCGCCAAATCCAAAGAAAAAGAATATTGTTTATTTGATGGCGAAGGCCTTTTGCTGAGAGTTAAACCAACAGGGAGTAAACTTTGGGTATTCAACTATTATCGCCCTTACACTCGCAAGCGAGCAAATATCAGCTTTGGCAAATACCCTTCTCTCTCACTAGCTGAAGCGAGAAAAAAGCGGCAGACCGCCAAGGAGCTACTAGCCCAGGATATTGACCCAAAAGAACATAGGGATAGTGAAAAAGCATCTCAAAGAAACGCCCTATTAACCACTTTGCGTGCTGTCGCTAAAGAATGGTTTGAAGTTAAAAAGAAAAAAGTATCACCTATTACTGCTACCAGAATCTGGAACTCCATCGAGACTCATATACTTACAGATCTCGGTGAATACCCAATTACTAAAATAACCGCTCCAAAAACAATAGAAACGATCAAACCCGTTCAGGCGAAATCTAGTGCGGAATTAGCAAGGCGACTATGTCAACGCCTGAACGAAGTAATGAACTATGCGGTTAATGTGGGATACCTACACGCCAACCCCTTAACAGGAATAAAAGCCGCATTTGACAGTCCAGTGGTGAAGCACCACCCAACTTTAAAGCCCAAAGAGCTTCCCGAACTAATGAAGGCCATTAGCTACGCCAGCATAAAAATAGTTACTCGATGTTTAATAGAGTGGCAATTACATACCATGAGTCGCCCTAGTGAAGCTGCTGGCGCAAGGTGGGAAGAAATTGATTTTAACAAGAAGCTTTGGATGATACCTGCCGAAAGAATGAAAATGAAGAAAGAGCATATTGTTCCGTTAACCGATGAAACCTTATTTCTACTTGAAAGGTTAAAGCCCATCAGCGGCCATAGAGAGCATATATTTCCTTCTCATGGAAACCCTAGAAAGCCGACAAATTCAGAAACTGCGAATATGGCTTTGAAGCGTATGGGGTTTAAAGGAAGGCTAGTCTCCCATGGTTTAAGGTCTCTCGCCAGCACCATATTAAATGAACAAGGATTTGATTCAGATTTAATAGAATCCGCACTCGCACACCAAGACAAGAATCAAGTTCGCAAGGCATACAACCGAGCTGAATATATTGAAAGAAGACGCCAGTTGATGAAGTGGTGGTCGTCACACATAAGTAACTCTTGCTCACTGGAGTGCGCTGCTAATGGATAAAAGAAAGCTTTCAATTAAAAGCGATCAAGATATTACTGTGACGAGAAATAGATATGGAAGCGGCTATAAAAACAAGTCTATATTCCTACATGAACAGAAAAAGTTAGACCCTACTTCGCGCGAAACTAAACAAGCCATAAATGAAATAAATGAGACTTATGATCCTGACGCTTGGCTAGATCAATTCAAATCTAAAGTTTTTGAATTTTGTTCTGAGAAAAATATACCTACCGAATGGGTAGAAAACCCAGGAGACGATATAACCCTTTCTCTCCAACTGCGTAATAAATACCAACATATTATAGGTGCGAGGCAGGCGGGATTGTGTTTATTTGAAATTCATTGTTGTAGAGATTCGTTGAGGCAAGGTAAACATGAAAATGCTACCACTCAAGCACTTAGGTTGGTACAAAGTTATTCTAACTTTTTAATATCAACTCTTGAGCCGACCTTAAACAAAGGTACGCATACTTCAAAAAACTTCAAGAAGCCCGCCAAGCTAACAGAGCATGAGCTTCAGGAATGCTTTAGGTACTTTGAGGAAAACAAAATAAATCCTGACACTGAAATCAAATACACCGCTCAGAAAAGGTGGGAGTTGACCACAAAATTTTGTTCAAAAGCTTTCGGTAAAGAAATTGCGCCCAGAACTCTAGACAAAAAGTACGCCAAAATAAAAAACAAATAAACTTTGGCATGTACGGTCGTTAATGCCAAAACATCAGAGGACAATAACACTCATTGCTAACCAGTAAGGAGGATTAAGCAATGAGCAAAACATTTTCAAAAATCATTCGACGCAATGAGGTCATAGCTCTTACCGGCCTCTCAAAATCAACAATTTACAACAGAATAAAGGAGGGCCTTATACCAAAACCTATATCTTTGGGTTTTCGTGCGGTCGGCTTCATCGAGCATGAAATCCAAGAAGTATTAATAGCTATGGCAAACGGCTTTAGCAATGAAGAAATTCGCTCACTTATACGTAAGCAAGAAGCTAGCCGTACAAAGCTTGGAGGATATCACGATGCTTAAGACAATGATTTTCGCCGACAAGTGTGCGGAGTTAGGCCTACCGACTCCCAAGTCCTTTGAAAAACAAACAGAGTATGTTGAGAGGGTTCTAGTCGATGGATACAAGTTTAATACACGAAATGCTCGCTACATTGGCATAGGGAACCTTCACTCAATCATCTCTCACTTAAAGAAAAAAGGTATTAACTTTATTGTTGAACATAGGCAAGTTAGGTGTCCCTTTTCTGGTGAAACCCCTAAGTATTTGGTTGACGTCTGCTTCATGTCGTTTAAGCACAGAGCCGAATATTGGAAAAAGAAAGCCGCCAAGAAATAAGTCTTAGCGGCTAACCTGTAAGCACTAGGGGTGAAGTTTGGCGACCCGCCCCTAGTCATTTCATTATAACTTTTATTGGCGACTTGTATACGCCAGCAAGGTTAGTAACCACGAACCCTGAAAGTGACATTTATCAGCACCTGACTTTTACTGGACTCTATATTTAGGTTTATGACCCTAGAATCTACAGTGTTCATCATTAAAGAGTCGATGTAGCGTCGGTTATGGAAGGTTAGCGGTTATTCACTCTCGGCTAGGTATTTATTAATATCCTCTCGCTTTCTATGACATACATAACCAAAGACAAAGCATTAACAATCAATGGAAAGACCTGGTGGGTTAACTCCCAAAAGTCTGGCCTATTCAAGCCTATGCTGGTTTCGATGATTTACCAGCTTGATGTAATGCTGACGCACCATAGCAAAGTCCACGTATTGAGATTTGATCTCCGGTTATACAAATACACCGATGACAATAAAATAATTGAAGTCTTTTTGCGAAGATTGAAAAAGTGGTTGAAGAGAAAATATGAATTGAAACGTGTTGGCTATGCTTGGGCTAGAGAGTTAGAAACAGCCAAAAATCAGCATTATCATTTCGCCCTTTTCCTAAATGGTCACAAAATCAATTACCCTCAAGAACTAATCAAGAAAATACTTGCTATAGCAAGCCAAATAGACACGTCAGCGTTTATTCCCGACAACTGCTATTACAATATCAAAAGAGGCGATTATGAATCGATTCAGGCCGCAATATGGCGCTTATCTTACTTAGCTAAAGCGAGAGGCAAAGGGTACAAAGCAAAACAAACTAAGAACTATGGTACTAGCAAGCTGTTACCTCAGACCTCGCTGAAAGTATGAAAGAACCTCAACACTGCTTGCCAGCAACTCTCGAACCCTATCAGGGCGCCTCCATTCCCCAGCGTATTTCCCACCATGAAATAAGTTATTTCGTACTCTTCTTATAGAGTCAAATAAATTTCTAGCATCGATTGATTCGTAAGTAACTTCTTCCCATTTGATTACTCTATTTACAATAACTTGCTTTTTCGGAGAGCGGTGGATCAATATTGCTATCGACTCACCTATTTCTGCTTCAGCTATAGCAAAGATATGACAGAGCTTTTCATCAATAGTTCGTTGCCAATCCAGTCGAATTGTTTGCCATCTTCCCTCGGAAACATATCCATTTTCTTTCATCCAAGCTTCGTAACTTGAAAATAGTTTAAAAAACTCTAGTGCCAGCCTATCCAAATCGTTCATGCTATACGGTTTCACTTACTGGGTTGCTAATTGAACTTTCATTAATCGATTGTTCTAAAAGATCTCTAACTTCGTTAAGTTTATATTGTTGGCTAGACCTAATGTAATGACATAAGTTAGTTGATATAACGGTTAGAGCGTGTTCGATCTTGGCTTTTTTTACATCTCTTAACAGCAGTTTTTCCAAACCTGTTACTGTGCTTCTTTCTAATATTCTTTCTTGAAATATATTGTAAGCAGAATCAAAATTTTCAGTTCCATTTCTCGTGGTCGACACTGGGACATTAGAATTGCCAAAATCAATCCCTTCATCACTTAAAAAGTCGGCCATATCATTGGAATGCCCACAATTATCAAGATCGCGTTGGACTTCTTTACAAATTGTCCAAAGTGAAAAAACCAACGCTTTCCGAAAGTTCTTTTCTTTTTGTAAGAAAACTCTTTGTTGATTTGCTATATCCACTTGCGAAAAAACGTCGCTAAATTCAAATTCTAAATTGTTTAACTTTACCCAACCCTCATCAGAACGCCCTGCCAACTGTAGATACATCGGCAGGCGCAAATAGTCCTTAATGAAAAGTAATTCAGAATCTTCTGTTGATGAATCCAGCGCAACCTCAAGTACTTCGATAGCTTCTTCTATCTTTTTTTCTTTTTTAATTGAGCAGCTTCCTTCAGTAATTCGGAAGAAGACAAACCCTTGAGCTTTTTAGTGCCCGAGCGTTGAGCATTTTTTGGTGATTTGCTGTTTTTAGGATTATTTGTGCTTTTAAAAAAAGACAATATTGTGGAGAACATATTCAACTTCCTTGTTATATAGTCAAAATTATTTCAAGTTAAATTAATGGATATTTTTGCTAATTCCAATCATTTTGATTAGATAACCATAAAGTAACAAGGAATGTTAATCATAGAAAAGGACTACATCCAGCTATTAGCCAAACAACTAACCAGTCAACTTTCATTGTCAGATTTAAGGGCACTAGAAGAGATTGATAGCTTATTGTTCAATAACCACCTGTTTGATGAACATTGGATACACCATCCGATCACAGCAGAAAACAACAGACAGCTTCTAAATTCAATTTAAGCGGTTTAATTGCTTAGCGCTCCCCTTCTTACTGAAAAGTTGAGATAATAGCTTTAAATGGCATAAGGGGTTGATTTTGAGACGAATTGAACAAGCGGCACATAACAAGAAAGTTATCAATATGATTATTGAAGCGATGTTGGGATACTGGCATCCTAAATCGTATCAATTCATGATTGATTTATTGAATGAAAGCAGGGTTTATTCCAGTACAGGCAATAAATGGACTAGAAAGAGTTTATTTCGAATGCTTCAAAGAAATGGGTATAGTGGCCTACATGGGTTGCGTAAAGCGACTCAATAGGCCACTAGAGACCTTACTCAGTAAGCGAGACCTTACCTATCGTAATAAAATCTTGTTGTTCCGCGATAATTACGTAACTATCGTCATTTAGGCTAAATGAAGTGAAATTAATTGGCTCTTGTGTCGATGGCAATGGCAAAGTTTTTCCATCGCAGAGTCCGCTTTGATCAAGTCTTTTAGTTGTTAGTGAGAAAGGTATTAAAGCCTTTTGCTTATACCCGCCATCCTCAACTACTGAAAAATCCTCCAATACATATTGTTCACTACCTACACATGCCCCATCATCTTCCCAGTTGCGTGTATAAATACTTACTTCGAATAAAAGGTTGCTAGGTTTGGCATACATATACCTCGACGTATTAATATCATCCCTGACTTCATTAAGATAATAACCAGACGGCGCATCAAACAAAGATTCTTCAGCGAACCCTGTTAATTCTGACAAGTCTTTCTCAACCGCCAGCTTTTGATACGTAATGCCATCGACTACTACTGACTGATTTAATTCAAAAGTAACTTTGGAATTCTCCAGTTCTATTACTAAATCTAATAAAGAGAAGTTTTCTCCAACACAATTGAAATTCAAAGTTTGCCTAGTTGTTTGTTCAGAAAAGTGCTCTAAAGTTTCTCCAGTTTTACACATCAATTCACTTGGTGAAGGCTCTTGCTTAGCAACATCCCAGATATATGATTCAGTCTCAGACAAAAGCAAATAGCGATTCTGAGACGGATTTTCAGTTTCCAGCTGGTAATAGCCATAAATTGGCACTGTTTCCGGTTCAGGAGTTGAGGTAACGGGAGGTTCAACAACAGGAGATTCTTTTTTAGCCTCACCGCCCGAACCACAGGCGAACAGGGTTAACAGACAACTTAATGAGGGGACGAATTTCTTCCATGCTTTATTCATTAATATTCCTTTGATAATTTTGGTTAAATGCGAATCTATATTAAGGAAGGTAGAAAGCCAATTCAATCCGCTTTTAATTATTTGAAAATCATAGTAGGGTATTATTCCCCACTAAAAAGGGTGTTTCCGCACGCTATAAAAGAGTTATCTAGACGCTATAAAAAAGAAAACCTAACACTGATTTGCGACCCCATTAAACGCAGTTAGGTACACCTTTAGATACACCAACCAACCCCACGCCCACACAAAAACAAATCAAATCAAATAGTTAAAGAATAAATACGATTCCTGTAGGGGACGCCATCCGGTATCAAGTTTCTATCGTTCTGATGTTAAGAGCGAATTAATTTAACTATTTCTCTGTACGAGCCAGGCTTTGGTGGATTTTTGGTTTACGTAAAACCATGTGCATCCCCTTCCTTGCTATTATCCACAGAGCAGGAGTGTATAAGTGCAAACCCTTTATTGTTGATGCCTTCGTGCAAACCCTCCCTTGCTACCATCCATGGTACGGGAGGATAAATACATCCCTGTATAAAAAAAACCTCGCAAAGCGAGGTTCAGAGAAATTAACTAAAATTTCTTATTGTTGTTCTGTTACAAGGTTAACTTCCGTATTCTGAGAGGCATTCGAAGAGGTAAACATTGCAGAAACCCCTAGTACCAATACTGCGATAAACACAGTACTCAGCTTGACTTCCCTTAAAGACGATTTGTTCATAATCTGTTGCCTTCAAAAGTCGATAAATTATTTATTAGCCCGTTCAATTTATCGCTTTTAACTATGGGATACAAGGCCAATTGTCATAAAACTGCAAAAAAAGTTTGCAAAAATAATTTTTTCTACTAGTTACACTTTTTAACAATTAAATTTTCATCGATATTAGTAGCCCTTTTCTTTATCGACAACAAACTTAAGCGGTTGGTTTTTAGCGATATTTTCATAATGACAGACAATTTGCTCAACGATATTTTCCTGCTTAGTAACCGCGGCAATATGAGGAGTGACAATCAGCTTATCAGTTCGCCAAAATGGATGGTCATGAGGTAGCGGTTCGGTTTTAAATACATCAAGACACGCACCGCCAATTATCCCAGCTTCAAGCGCTGTTATTAAATCTTTCTCTACCACCGTATTTCCACGCCCGACATTGATAAAAACCGCATGTTTTTTCATTGCCGCGAAAAACTCGGCAGCAAACAAATCATTGGTTGCTTTTGTTGCCGGCAACAAACTGACAACACAATCAGCACGAGTAACGCATTGCAGCATAGCATTCTCACCAGCAAAGCATGGATAGTCCCTGTTAGATTTGGGCGTTCTACTCCAGCCTTCTACCTGATAGCCGTGAGCTAACAGATCCCTAGCCACGCGGTGCCCTAATTCGCCTACCCCAAGAATCAAAACCCGCTCAACAGCTACACTTTCCTGCTCCTGCCAGTAGCAATTAAATTGCTGTTGTTGGTAAGTATTAAATTGGTATTGATAGTTAAGAATCTGTGCCAGGACATAGTCACTCATCTGCCTGGCTAAATCATCTTCAACAATTCGACATAATGGTACATCCGGTAAGTCGGATAGCCCCAACAATCCATCCACACCTGCCCCTAAAGAGCAAACAGCCTTGAGGTTTGGTAACTTCGAAAGTAAGTTTTCCGGACACTTCCAGGCGACAACAAATTCAATATCCTGAAGTTCGCCAAGTTCAGGCCAAATCCTTATGTCTGTTGCTGGCAAGCACTGACTCAACCCCAACCGGAGCGCTTCAACATCTCGCCCCTGAATAATTAATGCTATAGCCACTTACCCTCCTCTCGGGTCGAACACCTTTACTTACACATAAAAAACGAAAACTTTCAAAATTAACTACAAAACCAGTTAACTTACTGATATCCCTTAAATAGCCTGAGCCAACCCGTAAAGAATCTGGACTAACCAGAGACTCTATATCGAGAACTGTCAGGGATAGATGAAAAAAATCTACATTATTTCATTGCACCAGACCCCAAGGTAAGGGAAAATACCCCGGTTTTTCAAATGGCTCTGAATTTAAAATCTAAATGTCAGAGTTGGTTGCGATAATAGGCATTATTATTTTGCTCGTCTATAGTTCATCAATATTTGCATGGATGCTATCGCAGCACCAATAGATAAAGTTTTCATTCTTAACTCGAAAGGTCTTTTCAAGGCCTTTAAATTATGACAATAAAAATTGCTATCAATGGCTTCGGCCGTATCGGACGTTCAATATTACGGGCTTTATATGAATCGGGCCGTAATGGCCAATTTCGCATTGTCGCCATTAACGAGCTGGCAAAACCGGAAGGCATTGCCCACCTACTAAAATACGATACCAATCACGGACGCTTCGGCTATGACGTGTCTCTTTCCCATGGATACCTCAATGTTGGCTCTGACGCAATTGCCCTAATCCATCAACCCGATATTTCATCCTTGCCATGGGGTGAACTAGACGTCGACATTGTGCTTGATTGTACGGGTATTTATCAGGGCAAACATGAAGCGCTAAAACACATTGAACAGGGCGCCAAAAAGGTTCTTTATTCCCAACCTGCATATAATGATGTCGATAAAACCATTATCTATGGGATTAACCACGATACCCTGACTGGTGAAGATCAGATTATCTCTAATGGCTCTTGTACCACTAACTGTATTATTCCGGTTATTCAGGTGCTTGACGATATCTTCGGCGTTCAAAAAGGAACCATAACAACCATCCACTCATCGATGCACGACCAACAGGTTATCGATGCTTACCACGATGATTTGCGCCTTGCCCGTGCCGCCAGCCAGTCGATAATTCCCGTCAATACTAAGTTGGCCGCAGGAATTGAAAGAATCTTGCCAAAATTTGCTGGCCGATTCGAAGCCATCGCAGTGCGTGTACCCACGGTTAATGTTACCGCCATGGATTTGAGCGTGACCTTAACCACAGATGTAGATATCGAAAAGGTAAATAAGGCATTGTCAGAAGCTCAGCACGGAAAATTGCAGGGTATCCTGAGTTTTACCACGGAACCCTTGGTGTCATCGGACTTCAATCATGACCCTCATTCCTGCATCATCGACGGCAATCAAACCCGTGTAAGTCACAATCGATTGGTTAAATTACTGGTTTGGTGTGACAACGAATGGGGGTTTGCGAATCGAATGCTGGATACCACATTCGCGATATTCAACACTGCCGATTAATCCTGTGAAATCTTTTGATTGGTCAGCGGTACTTTCAAAATTTGTAGCTTAATGGAGAAAAATCATGTCTGTCATCAAAATGACTGAACTTGACTTAGCAAACCAGCGGGTATTGATCCGCGAAGATTTAAATGTACCGATCAAAGATGGTCAAATTACTTCCGATGCCCGATTAAAGGCCGCTCTGCCGACAATAAAGCTAGCCCTTGAAAAAGGCGCAAAAGTCATGGTGATGTCTCACTTAGGCCGTCCTGTCGAAGGCGAGTATGATGCACAGTTTTCAATGCAACCCGTTGCTGAATATCTGCAAGATGCTCTAGGCACTCCGGTGCGTTTGATCTCCGATTATCTAAATGGTGTGGAACAACAGGATAATGAAGTCCTTTTGTTTGAAAATGTACGCTTTAATAGCGGCGAAAAGAAAAACTCCCCAGAGTTGGCCAAACAGTTAGCCGCCTTATGTGATGTATTTGTCATGGATGCTTTCGGCACGGCTCACCGAGCGCAGGCCAGCACATACGGTGTCGCTGAATATGCACCAGTTGCGTGTGCAGGTCCTCTTCTGGCTAACGAATTATCGGCGTTAAGTCAGGCATTAGATAACCCAGCCCGCCCGATGGTAGCGATCGTCGGTGGTTCTAAAGTATCGACAAAACTAACCGTTCTTGACTCGTTGTCAGGTATCGTTGATCAGTTAATCGTTGGTGGCGGTATCGCCAACACCTTCATTGCCTCACAGGGCCATGGCGTAGGTAAGTCGTTATATGAAGAAGACTTAATCGATGAAGCAAAACGCTTATCAAATGCCGCACAGCAAGCCGGCGGTGATATTCCTATTCCAACTGATGTTGTTGTTGGTAATGAATTCTCAGAATCAGCAACTGCCATTACCAAATCAGTTTCTGATGTAAACAACGAAGATATGATTTTTGATATTGGCCCGGATTCGGCCAATACTTTAGCTAACATCCTGGAAAATGCAGGCACGATTGTCTGGAATGGTCCTGTTGGCGTTTTTGAATTTGATCAATTTGGTAACGGCACTGAAGTTGTCGCCAAAGCAATCGCAAACTCTAAGGCATTTTCCATAGCCGGTGGTGGTGACACATTAGCTGCCGTCGACAAATATGGTATCGCCGATAAAGTTTCATATATTTCAACCGGTGGTGGTGCCTTTCTAGAATTCCTGGAAGGTAAGAAGTTACCCGCAGTTGCCATCCTTGAAGAACGCGCATCACAACAACAATAACAGCGCGGCGAAAACAAAAGAAAAACTACTGGCGGTCTGGCCGCCCTTTATTATTGCAGGAGAATTTCAATGCCTTTAATTTCAATGCGGCAAATGCTGGATCATGCGGCTGAGCATGATTACGGTATCCCCGCGTTTAACGTCAACAACCTGGAGCAGGTTCGCGCCATCATGATGGCCGCAAAAGACACCAACAGCCCGGCAATATTGCAAGCATCTGCAGGTGCTCGTAAATACGCAGGTGCCCCATTCCTTCGTCACTTAATTCAAGCGGCAATCGAAGAGTTTCCAGAGATCCCAGTGGTTATGCACCAGGATCACGGTACTTCTCCAGCGGTTTGTCAGCGTTCAATACAACTGGGCTTTTCTTCAGTGATGATGGACGGTTCCCTGATGGATGATGGAAAAACGCCTTCCAGTTATGAATATAACCTTCGTGTAACTCAGGAAACGGTCGCTATGGCTCATGCCTGTGGCGTAAGTGTTGAAGGTGAATTAGGTTGTCTTGGTTCCTTAGAAACTGGCATGGCTGGAGAAGAAGACGGTGTTGGCGCCGAGGGTGTTTTAAGCCACGATCAGTTGCTGACGGACCCAGAAGAAGCGGCTGACTTTGTTGCCAAAACGCAAGTGGATGCATTAGCGATTGCCTGTGGTACCTCACACGGTGCCTATAAGTTTACTCGCCCGCCTACAGGCGACATTCTGGCGATCGACCGAATTAAAGAAATAAACCGTCGCATCCCTAACACTCACCTGGTTATGCATGGTTCCTCGTCGGTTCCTCAAGACTGGTTAGCGGTAATTAACGAATTTGGTGGTGCGATTCCTGAAACTTACGGTGTTCCGGTTGAGCAAATTCAGGAAGGTATCAAAAACGGTGTACGCAAGGTAAATATCGATACCGATTTACGCCTTGCCTCCACTGGCGCTATCCGTCGTTTTCTTGCAGAGAATCCGGCAGAATTCGATCCTCGTAAATACCTGACGGTAAGTACTCAGGCGATGTACGAAATCTGTAAAGCTCGTTATGAAGCGTTTAACACCGCCGGTCAGGCAGATAAGATTAAGCCAATTTCACTCGATGATATGGCTGTCAAATATGCCCAGGGGCAACTGAAAGCTCTGGTTAAGTAAGTAAACATTAACTTCTGACCAATATTCGCTAAAAATAACTCGGGGTCGTTGTCAATTAATTGACAACGGCCCCTTTTTTTTCAGTATAATGCCCCATAACCCACTAATAATAACAAGGCTGATGCAACACCATCAGTTAAGGCTATGAACAGAATAATAACCTTTGTTGGCCTTTGTGCCTTCTCTTTTCCATTGCTAGCTGCCCAGGAGGCAGAGGATATTTCTGAGGCAAATGAGGCACTTGTTCGCGCATTGTATGATGAGAAAGAGCCCACCTGCTACAACTTTACCGATGAAATTCCACCGGAAAAATATATTGCCCTTCCCGAGTGTAATAACATCCCTTCATCTTATTCAGGTGCTTTTGAGATCGGCGCATTTTTCAAAACCGATTCTCGTAACTCAGCATTTGCAAAAACAGGGCTAGACTTAGATCACGAACGAGGCAAGCTACGTACCAATGTTCGTCTTGATTTGTTTATTCGCAAAACCGAACAGCAAGATTCAGAAACCAACGAATCCGATTACGAAACCACAGATCAGAAATGGACTTCGACCATTCAAAGTAACTACACCTTCGAAAGAGGTGGTAAGAACTACGGGTTTGGCTTCGCTTCATATGAAGATGACAGGTTTAATGGTTACGAATATCAAAGTTCAGTTGCTGCTGGTTGGGGTCGCCGTTGGTTCGAAGATGACATTTCCTATTTCGACGCTGAGATAGGTCCGGGTTATAAGATTGATGAGCTCAACACTCCAGAACCAGGAGATAGCAAAACCCAGAAAGCGTTTATCGTTCGTACCGCTGCTACCTATGAAACCCGGGTATTCGAATCGATCCAGTTTAAACAAATTGTTAGTGCCGAAATTGCTCCCAAAAGTGGTGAAAGTAGCAAATACAAATCGATCAGTGCTTTCAGTACACAACTAGTGGATGCACTGGCATTGAAATTTGCCTTTACCGTCGACTACAACAGTAAGGTAACAGGAAACATTCAGAAAACCCGTACTGAAACCTCACTGACTCTGGTATACAGTATTTAATAATTCCTCATCCTACGAGTAAGGTAGAGCTATGAATCTAGCGAATATTGATCTCAATCTACTCGTAGCGTTTGACGTGCTTTTACGTGAAAAAAACGTCAGTCGTGCAGCCGCGCAATTGAATATTACCCAGCCGGCAATGAGTAGTAACCTGAAAAGACTACGATTGTTGTTACATGATCCGGTATTGGTAAGAACCTCTGATGGTATGCAGCCAACCGAAAAAGCTCGTAAGCTGGCTCCGAAATTAAAAAAAATCCTTCATGATTTAACCGATGCCCTGCAAAAAGTGGATAGCTTCAACCCGCAAGCCAGCCATCGATTATTCCGAATCATGGCAAGCGATTATGCCGCTTCAACGCTACTTCCACCTCTGTTGCGATTAGTTAATGAACAAGCACCGGGCATCACTCTGGATATCATGACCCCTAGCGACGTCGATTTTGTCGATGTTGAAAATGGAAAAATTGATATGGCCATTAACCACTTCGAGAAATTGCCACAATCGTTTCACCAGAAAGTGCTGTGGCAAGACAGTTTTTCCTGCCTCACCCATAGTGACAACCCACTGCCTAATCCTTTGACACTAGAAGGTTACCTGCGGGCCAAACATGTCTGGGTTTCGAAAACTGGATTCGGTGTTGGCGTTGGCATGAACCCAAAGGATGTTCAAAAACTTGGTTGGGTAGACGAAGCTTTGGCGAGCATTGATCAAAAGCGCGATATAAAATTATTCACCCGCAACTATCAGGTTGCCATGCAACTTGCGCACGACGACAACTTGGTTGCTACCTTACCTAGTAAGGCCGCAAATATCTATGCTCATCGACCAAATTACAGAGTAGAAAAGCCGCCCTTTGCTATCCCCGATATTGAGATTAAAATGATCTGGAGCCCATTAATTCATCATGAGCCCAGCCACATCTGGCTTCGACAACAGGTGATCGAAGCCGCAAAGCTAGTTTAACTACAAACAATAATGTTTTATGTAATCGCGTTATAACCAGCGACGTTTCAGGGTCAATATTATTCCACAGGCCAGTAAGAACAAACTGCCCGGCTCCGGAATCTTTTGCGTTGGTGGCCCGGTTTCATCAGGACCACTACCGTTTTCTCCCCCCGGGCCTGTAGGTCCAGTTAAATCTCCTCCACTGCCATCGGGGACTCGAGTAAAGATCGAGGTAATAAATATTTCGCCTTCACGTTCCACTCCGGAATAATCGAAATTAACTTCCAGATAGGTATCAATTCCGAGTTCGTTACCTTTACCATCGTTACTGACAACATACAGGGTACCTCCCTCTCCTGTTTGCTCGACTTTATATTGCAGTCCATTGAAATCTACGGGCTGCCCCTTGTAGGTGAAGGTAAACTGCAGAAACTCACCGATTCCAAGGATATCCTGAGGTTCGGCGCCACAACCACGATTGCCCCGACAGACAAGCAGTCCGTTGTCCGGGTCGAGCAATTCACTAAAGTTTGCAGGGTTATCTATAGTCAGGCTAAGTCCTGGCTCAATTACGTCCAGGGATAATGAGAAGTTTTGCGAATTAGCATTGATGGTTCGCTGTTTTGCCAACTTTTTAAAGTCGACAAGTTCCACGAGCTCCGCGAAACTTGAGGAGCTGAATACGACCAACAGCGTTAAAAGGCTAATCCTGAAAACGTTAATCAATTTCATATTACAACTCCAAACATCGGGATATGAAAACAACGATAAAACAACGTTTATTAAATTTTTACCCCGCAAGTATAGTACAGTTTGGAAAAAACCAACTTTGCCAGCGGGTTAGCCTGGTAAGGTGAAAGCATTTGAATTTGGCAGAAATAAAAAAGGCCGCTTGAAGCGGCCTTATTCGATATTCTCTGGCGTTATTTTAGAATAAACCAGGGTCGGCTTTAGAAAGCCTGCGAACAACTTCCGCATTCGCTTTCAATTGCTCTAGGTACGTCGCAAACGCCGATTGTGCCAACATCATCTGTTGTTGCTGGGCAAGGTTTGCATCCATCTCATCAACAGCACCTTCATTAACGGCAACAATTTGCAATACCGCGTAATCTCCGTTGGCAAGTTCAACGCTACCAGCAGACAAAGCAGACTCTTGAGGTTGCGGTAAGCTGAATGCACTTTGTACAATGGCGCCTTCAACAGTAGCATCGCGTCGTGACAGTGCAGCATGTTCTACAAATTCAGCATTTAATGCACTAAGACCCGCTTCGGCACTTTCACCTGCTTTGATAATATCGACCAGTTCATCGGCTTTATTACGAGCGATTTCAGTTGCTTTTTCCTGAATTAATTGCTGGTTAATTTCAGCTCTTACTTCAGACAGTGGCTTAGTATCAGCATCTTGATAATCAGCAACACGGATAACCAGGGCTTGTTGTTCAGGAGCTACTTCAATCACTTCAGAGTTCAAACCTTCATCCTTTAACTCAGCAGAGAAAGCAATGCTCATCACATCAGGAGCGTTAAATGGTGGTAAGTTACCCGAGCGAGTTAACCAATCTGTAGTTTTGACTTCGGTATTTAGTGCCTCAGCAACATCTGCCAAAGAATCAGAGATTTCAAAGCTTAACTCACCCATAGTCGACTGTTGCTCATAAAAGCGTTCAAGGGCTTGATCGTTTTTGATAGTCGCAAGAATCTCTTCTTTTGCTTCTTCAAAAGGCTTGATCTGTTGCTCTTCAATGTCGGTCATCTTGATGATATGGAAACCATAATCGGTTTCAACCAAGTCGGCTACAGGGCTTTCAGAGGTAACGGCAAATAACGCATCACCCATTGAAGCTTCGTCCATAGACCCTTGGGTCTGCCAATCCAAATCACCACCATTTTCGGCGCTGAATGTATCCGCAGAATACTCTAACGCCAGAGCCGCGAAGTCATCGCCAGCTTTAGCTTTAGCAAGCACTTCTTCAGCCTTGGCTTGAGCAGCAGCCTTGTCTTCACCAAACTCAATTAAGATATGAGCAACACGGCGACGTTCCTGTTTCGTATAAGAAGATTTGTTTTCTTCATAATATTCAGCAGCTTGCTCTTCGGTTACCGAAATATCGTTCGCTAAGTCTTCAATATTAAGCTCTACATACTCAAGCTTGATCATTTCAGGGGTCGCGAAACGGCCCTGGTTAGCCTGATAGAATTCTTCAACTTCCTGATCAGTAACATCGATACCTTGCTTCATCCCTTCTGTTGAAAGAACCGCATAACGAATATCACGAGTCTGATTAAGAAGTTTAACCGCTAGTTCCTGCTGATACGGAAGCGCAAACTCTGTTGCACTGATACTTTCAACCAGTTGTTGACGGACGCGTCGTTCGTTGAGGTAACGGCTAAATGAAGAAGCATCGTAAAAACCACTTTGCTGAATCAACGCCTGAAAACGTGCATTATCGAATTGTCCATCTAACTGGAATTCAGGCATGTCTACAATAAGCTGCTTGATCTGCGCATCGCCGATACGCATTTTCAATTGTTCGGCATTCTGGTCTAACAGTTCTTCATCGATCAGTTGCTCCAATACGCTTTCTCTCAGGTTCGCCATGTACGCATCGTTGGCTTCCAGAGTAGCGAACATTTCACCAAACTGGTTTTGTAATCGATTACGTTGCACGCGATATGCTTCCTGGAACGCTTGTTGACTAATTTCTTCACCATTAACCGTTGCTAACGAAGTATCGACGCTTTGGGTATAACTTCCTACACCAGCAAAAACAAAGGTAGCAATTACCAAACCAAGAATAACTTTAGCAGTAACTCCCTTTGAGCCTTCTCTAATTCTTTCTAACATGAGTGTCTCTTTTTAAAACAGGACCTTAAAAATTTATCGCCTGATTGTAGCAAAAGCGCCCCTTTGCTCCTAGTGAATATTAAAAAAAATATCTCGCAATTCCAGGTCGCAGTTACTGGCTAATTAACATTCAAAAATATCCATCAAATTTGTAAATTTATGAATAATTGAAGTTAAAAAAAGGTTAACGGTTTCGTTGACCTTACTTTGTGTCAGTGATTAGTATTATCAAATTAAAACAACAAGTTAAAAACTATAACGAGAATTTTGAAGTAACATTACAGTACTTAATGTTGATCGGAGCGAATAACTTTCCATCAGGCATAAAAAAAGCTGGCATAAGCCAGCTTTTTCGTAATTCAGGAAACTAATCTTAGTTTACTGCATCTTTAAGAGCTTTACCCGCTTTGAAAGATGGGATTTTAGCTGCAGCAATCTCAATGGTAGCACCAGTTTGAGGATTACGGCCAGTACGAGCAGCACGGTCACGTACAGAGAATGTACCGAAACCAACTAGAGCAACTTGCTCACCAGCTTTTAACTCGTCAGATACCGCGTCGATAAAAGAATCTAGCGCACGACCTGCAGCAGCTTTAGAAATATCAGCACCCGCTGCAATTTTCTCGATTAGTTGAGACTTATTCACAATGTCTTCCCCTTTATTTGTTATTATACGGAGCTTGTTAAAAACGCTCTGAGGATTTTATATCAGGCATTTTTTTTTAAAGCAAGCCCCAGGTTCCAAAAATAAAATTTTACTAAAAATCTTATGAACAAACAGCTAATCCCTTGCTTCACTAAGCTTTGTCGGGGGATAGCGTGGCGTCGATTTCCAGACTACCACTTTTTTATTGTTTGAAAACCCCTAAATTCAATTTTTTTTACAAAAAGTACGAAAAAAGGGATTTTATTAACAAAAATTCGCCGTTTACTCGCCTGCAGACCACTTTTCTACTGGCTCAGCGAGCGCCAAACCTAATACTTCATCGATCCATTTTACCGGGTGAATCGATAAATCAACCTTCACATTATCCGGAATTTCCTTCAAATCGCGCTCATTATCCTTAGGAATAACCACGGTTTTAATGCCACCACGATGCGCGGCAAGCAGTTTTTCTTTTAGTCCACCAATCGCTAGTACTTCACCACGAAGAGTTATCTCACCCGTCATCGCCACATCGGCTTTCACCGGGTTTCCGGTTAAACTCGATACTAATGCTGTACACATACCGATACCGGCGCTTGGACCATCTTTCGGTGTTGCCCCTTCAGGCACATGCACATGAATATCGCGTTTTTCGTTAAAGTCTTCATTAATACGGAGTTTATCGGTACGGCTTCTCACCACTGTCATTGCCGCCTGAATCGACTCTTTCATAACATCGCCAAGAGAACCGGTGTAAGTTAACTTTCCTTTACCAGGCACTGAGGCAGCTTCAATCGTGAGTAATTCCCCGCCAACTTCCGTCCAGGCTAAACCAGTTACCTGACCAATTCGGTTTTCATCTTCGGCTTTACCATAGTCGAAACGTTGTACGCCAAGGAACTCCTCAAGGTTGTCCTGATTTATTGCAACCGTCTTAATGTCATCGTTCAGTAAGATCTTCTTCACCGCTTTGCGACAAAGTTTAGATATTTCGCGCTCTAATCCACGTACACCCGCTTCACGGGTATAGAAGCGGATAATACCAATAATGGCGCTATCGTCGATTTCAATTTCTTTATCTTTCAAGCCATTACGTTTAATTTGCTTAGATAACAAATGACGACGGGCAATATTTAGCTTTTCATCTTCGGTGTAACCTGACAGACGAATAACTTCCATCCTATCGAGTAATGGCCCCGGGATGTTCATGCTATTAGACGTAGCAACAAACATCACGTCTGACAAATCGTAATCAACTTCGAGATAGTGATCGTTAAAGTTATTATTCTGCTCCGGATCCAACACTTCAAGTAATGCAGATGCCGGATCGCCGCGCATATCCGACGACATTTTGTCGATTTCGTCCAATAGGAACAACGGATTCTTAACGCCAGCTTTTGCCATTTTCTGAATCAGTTTTCCAGGTAACGAACCAATATAAGTGCGGCGATGACCGCGAATTTCCGCTTCGTCGCGAACGCCACCTAACGCCATACGCACATATTTTCGACCGGTGGATTTAGCAATTGACTGACCTAATGAGGTTTTACCAACACCAGGAGGCCCCACCAAACAAAGAATCGGTCCTTTTAACTGGCTAACACGCTGCTGTACCGCTAGATATTCAATAATTCGTTCTTTGACTTTCTCAAGGCCGTAATGATCTTGTTCAAGTACTTCTTCTGCAAGTTTAAGGTTACGCTTAAGCTTACTACGCTTTTTCCAGGGTACATTGATCATCCAGTCAATATAGCTTCGCACAACGGTAGCTTCTGCCGACATTGGCGACATCATTTTCAGTTTTTGCAATTCAGCCAAGGTCTTTTCCTTAGCTTCAGCAGGCATTTGTGCTTCTTCAATCTTTTTCGCTAATTGCTCGCCTTCATCAGGCACTTCATCCATGTCGCCAAGTTCTTTCTGAATCGCTTTCATTTGTTCATTCAGGTAATACTCGCGCTGGCTTTTCTCCATTTGCTTTTTCACTCGAGAACGAATCTTCTTCTCGACTTGCAGCAAATCAATTTCGCCTTCCATCAACGCCATTAAATATTCGATACGTTCGTTGACGCTTACGATTTCCAGAACATGCTGTTTATCTTCAAGCTTTAATGGCATATGTGCGGCCATGGTATCTGCCAATTGCTCGGCGTCTTCAATACCTGAAACCGAAGTTAATACTTCAGGCGGGATCTTTTTGTTTAATTTAACGTAGCCTTCAAACTGAGAAACCGCAGATCGAACCAGAACTTCGAAATTCTGTTCGTCTACCTGAGTTGACGCGATAAAGCTGACATTGGCAATAAAGGATTGTTCGGTTTCGACAAAATCGTCGATGGTTGCACGCTGAATGCCTTCAACCAATACTTTGACGGTGCCGTCAGGCAGTTTCAACATCTGCAAAATCGTTGCGACGGTACCAATTTGATACAAGTCATCAGGACTTGGATCATCGACGCTGGCATCTTTCTGCGCTACTAAAAATACTCTTTTATCCGTATCCATTGCCTGCTCAAGACAACGAATCGATTTTTCTCGTCCAACAAATAATGGAATAACCATTTGTGGGTAAACTACGACATCGCGCAGGGCTAATACGGGGGTTTCAATCTGTCCTGAATGCTCTTTTGTCATGAATATCTCTTGGAATAAGTGATTACCACACTCAACTTGAATGGAGGTATGGAATGAAAACTACCTCAGTGAGCGGATTTAATTAGGCTCTAATGAGTATATGGGGATAGGGACAGGAGTTTCAACGTGTTAATAAAAATAATTGCCGCAACAAGATGATAATCTCATTTTATCGTTTCGTATCAACAAAAAAGCCTCCAAACTGGAGGCCTTTACGTCAAACTTTTTCACCGTTTATTCGGCATTTGCCTGCTGCTCTTTAGCAGACTGATAGATTACCAGCGGCTTGCTCTCGCCTTTAATAACCGCTTCATCAACCACAACTTTAGTGGCATCCTGACTGGACGGTAAATCGTACATGGTATCTAGCAACACACCTTCAACGATAGAGCGTAATCCTCGAGCCCCGGTTTTACGGACCATGGCTTTATTGGCAATCGCTTTCAATGCATCGGGCCTAAATTCCAGTTCTACACCTTCCATATCAAATAAAGCGGTGAACTGTTTGGTAAGCGCATTCTTAGGCTCTTGAAGAATTTGGATCAACGCATCCTCGTCCAACTCGCTTAGGGTTGCAACCACAGGTAAACGACCTATGAACTCTGGAATCAGACCGTATTTCACTAAATCTTCCGGCTCCACTTCCTGAAAGCGTTCGGTAAGAGATTTCTTCTGATCTTCGCCTTTGACTTCAGCACCGAAACCAATCCCGGTACCAGTTAACAATCGTTGCTCGATGACTTTATCCAGGCCAGCAAAAGCGCCACCGCACACGAATAGAATTTTTGAAGTATCTACCTGCAGGAATTCCTGCTGCGGATGCTTACGTCCACCTTGAGGAGGAACTGCAGCGATGGTTCCTTCAACGAGCTTCAGAAGTGCCTGTTGAACACCTTCACCGGAAACGTCACGAGTGATAGATGGGTTGTCAGATTTGCGGGAAATCTTATCAATCTCGTCAATGTAGACAATACCACGTTGCGCCTTCTCGACATCGTAGTCGCATTTTTGCAAAAGCTTCTGGATGATATTTTCAACGTCTTCGCCAACATAACCTGCCTCTGTCAGGGTGGTCGCATCGGCCATCGTAAATGGAACGTCTAACAACCGCGCTAGCGTTTCAGCCAGCAATGTCTTACCGCTGCCGGTAGGACCGATTAACAGAATGTTACTCTTGCCCAGCTCAACGCCATTATGGACGTCACCGTTTTTCAAGCGCTTGTAATGATTGTAAACCGCTACGGAGAGTACCTTTTTAGCGTGATCCTGACCGATAACATATTCGTCCAGATGCTCACGGATCTCGATAGGAGTTGGAAGCTTTTCAGTATCAGCTTTCGGCGAAATTTCTTTGATTTCTTCTCGGATAATATCGTTACAAAGCTCAACACACTCATCACATACGAATACGGACGGGCCCGCAATCAATTTGCGAACTTCATGCTGGCTTTTTCCACAGAAGGAACAATACAATAATTTTTCGTTATCACCGCTACCTTTAATACCATCGGTCATACGGTCAGTACCTCGTCGTTAATGTTGACTGCCAATTGGCGACTACTCAACAATCGCTATGTATAAGTATTTCACAGATTACGTAAATCTCAATGCTAAACACTGGGGTTAGCGTTGTTTTAGGATGCTGTCTACCAATCCGTATTCAACCGCATCGTCAGCGCTCAAAAAGTTATCACGGTCGGTGTCTTCAGCAACTTTCTCGTATGGCTGGCCAGTATGCTCGGCCAGTAAACGATTCAAGCGTTCCTTAATAGACAGGATTTCTTTTGCATGTATTTCAAAGTCGGATGCCTGCCCCTGGAATCCACCTAGTGGCTGGTGGATCATTACCCGTGAATTGGGAAGGCAATAACGTTTACCCTTTTCACCCGCCGATAACAGGAACGCGCCCATACTAGCAGCCTGTCCCATACAAACCGTGCTTACATTGGGTTTAATGAAATTCATCGTGTCATAGATAGCCATGCCTGCAGTCACGCTGCCACCAGGAGAATTAATATAGAGATAAATATCCTTTTCAGGGCTCTCTGATTCAAGGAACAATAACTGCGCCACGATCAGGTTCGCCATATGTTCTTCTACCTGACCACAAAGAAATATGACACGCTCTTTTAAGAGGCGTGAATAAATATCGTAGGAACGCTCACCTTTAGCAGTTTGTTCAACCACCATAGGTACCAATGCGCTTTCAATATCACCGGGTTTGAAGTTAGAAGTAAACAATGATCATCCTTATAAAATAAAAAATGGCTTATATGCACTCATATAAGCCATTTAAGCTATTGCTTGAAGCAAAGTCAATCACTAATCAGTGATTAAGCCTTTGGATTCATGATTTCGGAAAAAGCTGTTTCTTTTTCAGTCACATCTGCTTGATCAAGAAGTAATTCTACTGCTTGCTCTTCCATTGCAACATGTTGCATTTGCTGAAGCATTTCCTGGTTGTTCATGTAGTAATCAACAACTTCCTGAGGATCTTCGTAAGCAGATGCTGCAGACTCGATAAGTGCTTTCACTTTCTCATCATCTACTTTCATCTCGTTAACTTTGATTACTTCGCCTAGCAGTAAACCAACCGCTACGCGGCGTTTTGCTTGCTCAGTAAACATTTCAGCTGGAAGCTGTGGCATGTTTTTCGGATCAATTTGACCACCAAAACGTTGCATAGCCTGCTGACGCAATACGTCAACTTCCTGATCGATTAAAGCTTTAGGAATTTCAACTTCGTTGTTCTCTACAAGACCATCAAGGATTTGCTCTTTAACTTTAGCTTTTACTGCCTGAGTTAATTCACGCTCCATGTTCTTGCGTACTTCTTCACGAAGAGCTTCAACACCACCTTCTTCAACACCAAATAGTTTTGCGAACTCATCATCAACTTTTGGTAATACAGGACCTTCCGTCTTGTTTACTTTAATGTCGAACTCAGCTTCTTTACCTTTCAGGTTTTCTGCGTGGTAATCTTCAGGGAAAGTTACAGTGATAGTTTGTTCTTCACCGACTTTCATGCCTGTGATAGCTTTTTCAAAACCAGGGATCATGCGGTTTGAACCAAGCTCTAGTTCGAAACCTTCAGCTTTACCACCTTCGAACTCTTCGCCGTCTACACGACCGTTGAAGTCGATATTAAGCTTGTCGCCCTTTTTGGTCTTACGCTTGTTTTCTTTCCAGGTTTTGTGCTGGTTTTGTAACGTAACAAACATTTCATCTAAATCTTCGTCAGTTACTTCAACTTGCGGTTTCTCAACCTTGATTTTGTCCAGACCTGAAAGCGCTACTTCTGGGTAGATTTCAAACGTCGCTTCAAACTCTAGCTCTTTACCTTCTTCGTTGCTCTTGGCAACAAATGCAGGACGACCAGCTGGGTTTAATTTTTCCGCAACAATAGCTTCAACGAAGTGACGCTGCATTAATTCGCCAGCAACTTCCTGACGAACCGACTTACCATAGCGCTTCTGGATCACAGAAGGTGGCACTTTACCAGGGCGGAAACCGTTAATTTTTTGAGTCTTTGCGATTTGACGCAAACGATTCTTAACTTCTACATCTACTGTCTCGGCTGGAACAGAAATTGATAATTTACGCTCTAAACCTTGAGTAGTCTCAACTGAAACTTGCATTTACATACCTCAAATTCTGACGTTTTCGACGCCATTTCATCCATCTTTTTGGTCTTAAGTAATCGCCTGAACCGACAATTAAAATTCCATGAAAGATGCTTAGTGCTAATAGTTGGAAATTCCAAGTACCAACAAGATTAAAATTATGTGACGCGGGATTATAGCGAGGCTACAGAGAAGAGTAAACAGCTTTTGGGCAATAGTTAACAAACGCCTGCCAGAGGTTGCAAACTAATACCAATCCCATTAAGTTTGTGCACAACTCAGAGTTAGGGCCGAGGTTCAGTTACAACATAGATTTTATTGATATAGTCATTCTATATTAATGAAATATAGGGCAGTAAATGGGCCTCTCACTAACTCCCTACGGGTGAGTTTTAAAGGCATTTATTCTGCGTTATTGATTTTGACAATGGAATAACCATTCTCTGCAATCAAAGCCTTGTCTAAAAGCCTTTAAATTCTCACTGAGTGAGCAATAATTTAATGGGATTGGTATAATAACAAATTGCTGGAAAAACACGTGTTCGAATGGTTCTGCAGCGATTGCGTACACATTTAACAGGGAAGAAAGATGGTCGGTGATGCAAGATTCGAACTTGCGACCCCTTGGACCCAAACCAAGTGCGCTACCAAGCTGCGCTAATCACCGACAAGATGGGGTGGCTGATGGGACTTGAACCCACGACAACCGGAATCACAATCCGGGGCTCTACCAACTGAGCTACAGCCACCACGGTATGGCACGCCCTGTAGGAGTCGAACCTACGACCCACGCCTTAGAAGGGCGTTGCTCTATCCAGCTGAGCTAAGGGCGCAAAACTACCTTACAGGTTATTCTAGCGATTAAAGAAATCAAACGCTAACAAAATCTTATCAAAGATAAGAAGAGTGGTCGGTGATGCAAGATTCGAACTTGCGACCCCTTGGACCCAAACCAAGTGCGCTACCAAGCTGCGCTAATCACCGACACTTAAAACACTGTCGTGCTTCAACGGATGCGCATATTACCTATGCGAGATAAGGTCGTCAAACATTTTTTTAGATTTTATGACTGTTCGCTCAATTTTAAAGCATTTTCGCAAAAACGATTAAAATGCGGCTTTCGCTACCGTTATTTTTGATCAATTACTATTCTATACGATTCGAGCCTGTCACGGATCATTTTCTATTTTTGCTTTATATGCCTCTACAACAATGCCCGGATATGTGGGAAAATAGCGGCAACTTTTTATTCCAGTTACCAGAGTTTTAAATTCAATGTCAGCGACCCTTATAGATGGAAAACAGATTGCTGCGCAAATTCGCCAAACGGTGAAGGCCAGTGTTGAAGAAAGAGTAAACAATAACAAGCGAGCGCCGGGCTTAGCCGTGGTCCTTGTTGGTAATGATCCTGCATCGGAAGTTTATGTTGGCTCTAAACGCCGCGCTTGTGAAGAAGTTGGTTTTGTTTCTAAATCTTTTGATTTGCCGGAAACTACGTCTCAACAGGAACTGTTAGATGTTATTGACCAGTTAAATCAGGATCCTGAAATTGACGGTATTCTGGTTCAGCTACCTTTACCTGAAGGTTTAGATGCAAATTTAATCATTGAGCGCATCAACCCGAAAAAAGATGTCGACGGTTTCCATCCGTTCAATGTGGGTAAACTCGCTTTGCGCCAGCCAGGCCTGCGTCCATGTACGCCAAAAGGCATTATGACGCTTATTGAATCTACGGGTGTTAAGCCACATGGGCTAAACGCCCTGATTATCGGCGCATCCAATATTGTTGGTCGCCCTATGACTCTGGAACTGTTACTTGCAGGTTGCACTACCACTACAACTCACCGTTTTACTAAAAATTTAGAGCAAAAGGTACGCGAAGCTGACTTGGTCGTTGTTGCTGTAGGAAAGCCTGAATTTATTCCGGGAGACTGGGTCAAAGAAGGTGCTATTGTCATCGATGTAGGTATCAACCGGTTATCTACCGGTAAATTGGTTGGCGATGTCGAATTTGACATTGCTAAAGATAAAGCGGCCTTTATTACTCCGGTTCCTGGGGGTGTTGGCCCAATGACGGTAGCCAGCCTGATTGAAAATACCTTGATCGCCTGCGAAGAATTTAGCGAGAGTTAATCCGCTAGTTATTGGTCATAAAAAAAGCCGGGATTTTCCGGCTTTTTTTATGCTTGCTTAATTAACCACGACGCCAGGTGGTTTTGCCTGCACTATCTTCCAGAACCACATTCATCTGTTTAAGCTTGTCGCGAGCTTGATCAGCTTTTGCCCAATCTTTGTCAGCACGTGCCTGATTACGCTGCGCAATTAATTGCTCAATTAATTCGCTATCAGCATCATCATTAGCCGCCCCCTGCAAAAATGCTTCAGGCTCCGATTGTGCAATGCCAATCACCGCCCCTAACGTTACCAGGATATAAGCTAACTCACTGGCCCTTTGCGCATCATCGGACTTTAGACGATTCACTTCTTTAGCAAGTTCGAATAGAACGGGTAAAGCTTCCGGCGTGTTGAAATCATCATTCATCGCTGCTTCAAAGCGAGCCACATACTCGTTTCCAGCAAGAGAAACTTTGGCAGGGGTTATATCTCGCAAAGCGGTGTAAATACGCTCTAAACTAGCTCTTGCCTGCGCAAGGTTTTCCTGAGAGTAATTTAGCTGGCTCCGATAATGGCTCGAAACCAGGAAGTATCGGACGGATTCCGCGTCATACTGCTCAAGCACACTGCGTAAGGTAAAAAAGTTGCCCAGTGATTTTGACATTTTCTCTTTGTTTACCTGCACCATACCGCCATGCAGCCAATAGTTCACATATGGCGTGTCATAAGCACAGCAAGACTGAGCGATTTCATTTTCATGGTGTGGGAACTGTAAATCGCTGCCACCGCCATGGATGTCAAAGTGCTCACCAAGGTGCTTGGAATTCATCGCTGAACATTCTATGTGCCAACCAGGGCGCCCCTCGCCCCATGGCGAAGACCAGGATGGTTCACCAGGTTTGGCCATTTTCCACAAAACAAAATCCAAAGGATCACGTTTTGCTTCATCGACATCAACACGAGAGCCCGCCTGCAACATTTCCAGGTTTTGCATGCTGAGCTTGCCGTAATCAGCATAAGAGCTGACATCAAACATCACATCACCATTACTGGCAACATAAGCATGCTTGCGCTCAATCAAGCGCTCAACAAGGGCAATGATTTCCGGCATATGCGTGGTAACCTTGGGCGCGATATCCGGACGCTCTACGTTTAAGGCATCAAGATCAGCGTACATATCAGCAGTCATGCGCTCGGTCAGACTATTACAGCTTTCGTTATTTTCTGCAGCACGCTTGATGATTTTATCATCAACGTCGGTGATGTTACGAACGTGGGTCAGATCATATCCGAGGTGGCGCAAATATCGTGCGATAACATCAAATGCAACATAGGTTCGCGCATGACCGATATGACAATGGTCATAAATGGTAATACCGCACACATACATACCCACCTTTCCTGGTGTGATAGGTTTAAACTCTTCCTTTTTACGACTTAGGGTATTGTATACGTGTAACATTTATCGTTCTCGATTGAATAAAAAATACGGGGAAAATAATGGCGGCAATTGTACATTAAGCCCTGACATAACTAAAGGGGCTGTGGCCATTCAACGAAAAGCAACCGCCCGGCAATTACAAGCTATAACCCCTTAATATCCCGGTGTTCTTGTACTTATAGCAAAGCCTGAGTACAATTCAGCTCTTATCTATTTAAGTATGTTTCCCAAAACAGGAACAAATTATGATCACATTTAAGACCAATTTAGGCGACATTAAAATCGAACTGGATTTTGAAAATGCCCCTAAAACGGCAGAGAACTTCAAGCAATACTGTCAGGAAGGTTTCTATAACGGCACTATTTTTCATCGTGTAATCAAAGGTTTTATGGCTCAGGGTGGTGGTTTCGAATCCGGCATGGACGAGAAAACGACACGCACAGCGATTGAAAATGAAGCCAATAATGGTCTGAGCAATAAGCGCGGTACATTAGCAATGGCGCGAACTCAGGATCCTCATTCAGCGTCTGCACAGTTTTTCATTAACCTTGTCGATAACGGTTTCTTAGATTTTAAAAACGAATCCGTGCAAGGTTGGGGTTATTGTGTATTTGGCCAGGTTGTTGAAGGCATGGACGTTGTCGACAAAATGACCTTAGTCGAAACCGGTCGCTTCGGTTTCCACGATGACGTACCTAAAGAAGAAATCATCGTAGAGTCAGTGGAAGTCGCTTAATCTTGTCCAGATTGATTTACTTTATTGCTGACTTGCATTTAAGTGATGAACGGGCCGATATCTCGGCCTGTTTTTTCGAATTCTTAAAAAATACCGCCAGCAAAGCTGATCAACTATACATCCTTGGCGACCTGTTTGAATACTGGGTTGGCGACGATAATGTAACCCCCCTCTCCTCTTCTGTGGCGACCGCGCTTAAAAGCTTAAGCGACTCTGGTACTGAGATTTTCTTTATCCAGGGAAACCGTGATTTCCTATTAGGTAAAAAATATGCCGAACAATGCGGTATGACCTTATTACCGGATACACAACTTATCGAACTTGATGGCAAGCCAGCACTAATTATGCATGGTGATACCCTGTGTACCCGGGATATTGATTATCAAAAGTTTCGGGCGAAATCCCGTACTTGGTGGTGGCAAGGCTTTATGACCAGACTACCGTTAGCACTGCGTCGTAAAATTGCTCAAAACTATCGAACCAAAAGCGCGATGTCGACGTCAAAGAAGTCACAGGAAATCATGGATGTTACCCAATCAGAAGTAGAAAAAGTACTGGCAGACAGTCAGTGCGACCTGCTGATCCACGGTCACACCCATCGACCTGCAGTCCATAATTTTGACGTTCAAGGAAAACCAGCCACTCGAATCGTTCTCGGTGACTGGTATGAACAAGGTGCCTGGTTAAAAGTCGAAGATGGCCAGATGGAATTGTTAAATCAACCGTTTGTTCCTACCTAACCTTGAACACACACGCCTATTTCACAACCACAGGTGTTCCACCAACAAAATTGCTCTCAATCCAAAAGTCGATATTTTTCTCCAACAGATGCAAGGGTAACGCCCCACTGGTTAATACCGCTTCATGAAACTGGCGAATATCAAAATCATCTTCAAGCTCTGCTTCGGCAAGTTTACGCAACGACTGGATTTTCATCATACCAATCTTATAGGCCGTTGCCTGTCCAGGGTAAACTAAATAGCGTCTGACCTCGGAGCGGATCACATCCTCTGACAACGGCGTATGCTGCATAAAATAATCTACGGCTTGTTGTTCCGTCCATTCTTTGGAATGCAAACCGGTATCAACAACCAACCTGACTGCTCGCCACATCTCTGTGGTTAACCGGCCAAAATCTGCATATGGGTCCTCATAAGCCCCCATTTCTTTGGCAAGATACTCGGCATACAACGCCCAACCTTCGATGTAGGCATCAAATTGCGCCTGGGTACGAAACGTCGGTAAACTTGTTAATTCCTGGGCAATAGATATTTGCATATGATGTCCCGGGCTGCCTTCATGAAACGCTATCGATTGCATATCATTTTTGTGTAAGGCTGACATATCCGACATGTGGGTGTAATAAACCCCCGGTCTGCTGCCATCGGGTGTACCGGGAAAGTAATGCGGTGCGCCACCATCCTGTTCACGATATGACTCAACACGTTTTACCTGCAATTTGGTTTTCGGCAAGGTGGCAAAATATTGCTCTAGACGCGATTCAATAAATTCGAGATTCGCCTCGGTTTGCTGCAGATATTCGGCTCTTCCTTCATCGGTATTGGGATAATAAAAACGAAAGTCGTCTTGCAGATACTGGAAGAACTCGCTTAGATTGCCGCTAAACCCCACAGAGTCTTTAATATCTATCATTTCTTCGGTGATTCTATCTACCTCATCGAGGCCAATTTGGTGGATATCATCAGCACTATAATCACTGTTGGTTGCAAGCCTTAGTCGATATTCGTAATAGGCATAACCATCAGTAAAACGCGAGGCGCCGGTTGGATTGACTGCGGCCAGACGCATATCCCGTTGCATCCAGGCAGTAATATTACGATAAGCGGAATATAAATCTCGAGTTAGAGCCTTACGGGCATTAAACCTTAAACTTTGGGCCTCAGCCGCACTTATTTGCCCGGAGGTTTGCAAGGCGGTGACTTTCGCTTTGATATCAACCCAAAGTGGCGAGTCTGCACCTTGATGAAACGGTTCGCCACGAATGATATTGTTAATTTGGCGAATCGCTCCTTGATAAGCAAACTTAGGAGGGCGATAGCCAGCCTCGGATTTTTCTTTAGCAATGGCAAGTAAGGTATTGAGCTGATCGGCCATGGCCAGAATTCGCTTGATATAGGCTTCCATATCCGCCTTGTTATCTACGCGATGAAAATTAATCAGTACCTGAGGTAAGGTAGTTTGAATACCATGTAATTGAGTAAAAACAAATTCGTTATTGAAATACAGTAAGCGGTCTCTGGCTAACTGGAATTGGTAGACCCATATATCATAAGAAACCTGAGCTTCGGGTGTTAACGCTTCATAATCAAAATGAGTTTTTAATTCATCGACCGTATTCGCATACCAACTTAACTGTTGTTCCATGGCTTGTTTGGAGAAATCATCGACTTTGTCATATTGATCTTTGCGGCCAATACGAGTCAGTAGCAGCGGACTCATCTGCAGTTGTTGCTCATACTTTTCTTCGAACCAGAGGTTTAATCGTTCGGTTTCACTGACCGCTGGCATCGATGCATCAGCCTCGATTGCAGTGGTTGGTTTTACCATCGAGCTACTCGTATTTACTTGCGGCTCAGACACCGCTTGCGGTGTTTCAGAAGTGCTCTCACAGGCGAAGAGCAACAGACACGTGGTGGCTAAAAAGCCACGAGAAATATTAGCGAATCGCATTGACCTGGTTCCTGGGTTATTTTTCCATACTGCAGGAAACAAAAAGGGGCTTAGTAAAAATATAAGCCCCAGTATCAGGTTGCGCAAATCGCCGCGGCAGGTTTTTAAGCCGGGAGTCCGCTATGAAAACGAAATTCACTATCAGGAGTATTAATCAATTCGGCTTCTATTTGTCCAAAATAAGCGATACGTTCGCTGATATCTTTACCTGCAACCTGCTCGGCAAGCTTGAGGTAATCCTGGTAATGTCTGGCTTCGGAGCGAAGTAAAGACACATAAAACTTATTCAATTCATCATCCAGGTGTGGCGCCAGCTTTGCGAAACGCTCACAGGATCTGGCTTCGATATACGCACCACAAATCAGTTTATCGACCAAGGTTTCCGGTTCGTGGGTTTTAACATGGCTGATTAATCCTTTGGCGTAGCGTCCAGCCGTAATGTTTTCATAAACGATACCGCGGTTTTCCATGATCTCTAATACTTGATAAAAATGATGCAACTCTTCTTTGATCAGCAACACCATTTTATCGACAAGCTCATTACCTATGCCTGAATCGGATTTAGGTACAATCGCCTTCGAAAATTTTAACTTCTGCGACAAACTTTGCAGATCCCCCTCTTTCCGGTAAATAAACTTCTCATAGGGTTGCAACCAGTTTAATAATTCATCGCCACTTTCCTTATCCACCGCATACTTACGAATCAGCCACATTGCTGTTTGCGCAGCTTTAAGCTCACAAATCATGTGGTCGGTAAGCAATAAATCTAACTGTTCTGGTTGCCTGGCTTTTTCAATCCAGGCGTCCGGTGTTTCACATTGCAAAAAAGATAAAATTGGCGCTAACAGGTTTTCACTCGACATGCTAATTTACTGACAAGAGGTTGGGTTTTAACAAGGTCGCAGATTTTAACACAGGGACAGGAATAATGATGCGTAAAATTGTTACCGTTAAGATGCGTAGTAAGAGACGAAAAAAGGCGGGAACAGCCACAAAAGCTTTCCCGCCTATTGGCATCGAAATTAGAGGATCAGATCGCCAGCATTCAGCACAGCGTCGTCTAAATCGATTGATAAATCCGCTACGCCATCGCCATTAACATCTCCTTGAAGAAGACCATCTGCATAACGCAATTCCCCCGCAACATTACTAAATGCGGCGTCGGCGATATAAACAAAGTTTGCACCCGTTGCACGCAAATCGATAAAGTCTTCACCGGTAGCGAAGTCCGAGACCCTATCACCGGATTCAATTACTGAAAATACAAAAGTATCGAACCCTTCTCCGCCAACGTAGGTATCAGCACCTGCTAAGCCATTAAGGACATCATCACCACCATTACCGGTTAGCACATTAGCGGCGCTGTTACCCTTGAGGTAATCACGTTCGCCAGAGCCGGTGGCATTCTCGATAACGGTACCGTATGCGATAGCAATGTTATCGTGGGATGTTACACCTAAACCACTAACGCCGGTTTCAAATGCTAAGTAGCCTTGATGAGCAGAGGTAGTGAGACCCTGCCAGAAAGCACTTGTGCCCGGAGCTACATTAGCAAGGCCCACAAACCCCGCATCTCGCATTAACTGACGGCGGCTGTTGATAACATCTTCACTCGGTACCGCCGAAGCGCCAGAACTAAACTGGCCTTGGTTCAAATCGATAAAGACGCTGGCATTCGCCCCGGACATGTCGATGGTATCTATACCTCCAGCATCATAAATCGTCACGATAGGGAACAGGTTTTTAGAAAAATCATAAACCTCATTGCCGGCCGTTGAGTTCCAGCCATAAACCGTATCATCTGCACGAGTGGTTAGATCAGGACCATAAGCCGCTTGAATGGAGACAATATCGTGAACCATAGGCGTATGAGGATAGTTATAAAAACCAGTACTCCAATCAACGATACCAAAGGAAAATGGTTGGTTTGAGGTTTCTTCATCGCCCCAGTAAGACATCAGTGAATACTGATTACTATCCTGCGCATATTCGGCCTGGCTTACGTAATTTGTCGCACCTGCGCCATTGTATGCGCCTGGATGACTCAAACCGAGCGTATGACCTATTTCATGGATTAAAGTAGTACTGCCGTACCCGCCAAAGCTCAACCAGGCATTGGTCCAGTTCCTCTCTGGAGATGCGACAAAAATATCGCTGAAAAATTTATAGCCCTTGGCTTTGGTGAAACCATATTCAGGATAGTAAGCATAGGCCTGACCTGGATCGAAGCTATTCGCAAACTGAATGTCTGCGCCCTGAGCGCCCTTTTCTACGAACGTAGGTGCAATTAAATCGTCCCACAATTCTATGCTTTTGCGCGCACTTTGTTTTTGCGCCTCGGAAAAACCGCTTAGTCCATCCCCGGCAGTGAATCCGTAATTAGGGTTGTTATACAAACCCGTCAGGCGCTTACCTTCTGGAAAGTTGTAAGTAATGATACCACCGCTAACCGAGTTGGTATAACCGGTAAAAATCTGCTGGATGACGCGAGGTAGATCAGCAATTTCCTTTTCTCTGAAGACGAATCCAGAGTACGGGTCAATACTGTAGTTTTCGGGCTCAACCAGGACATTAAAATCCGGTTGTAATTGTTCTGGAAGTTGATCTGGAACACTTGCTAAACCGGCAAATGCAATTAACGAGGTTCCAAGGGTAAGACTTACTGCGAAATGTTTTTTCGTTATTTTTGTTACTGACATGGGTATCTCTCTAATTGAATGAAAAATAATCAACTGCAATTTGATAGTAATGAATGAAACAATCTATCTCCATGTAATTTATAAATATTTTAAAAATATAAATGGGGTTTATTGTATCGTTTTCGTAACATATCACCTGCAGCCTTTAAATCCATTGACCTAAACAGAATGACGTTTTGCTGACCCCCTGGCTGGTAACAAAAGCGTAATAAAAGCTTCATAAAACCTTAATATTCCAAAGGGGCAAAGTTGATATAACTGACTTTTAAATAAACCATAGCTATTGTAGGGTTTTCACTGATCCGGCCTCTGTGGATATTGAAAAAAATCAATTGCCTACAAATCTGATGGGGATTAAGCTAGTGCTTACAAACCGCCAAAAACCATACGTTAAATGACAAGGAAGTGATATTTATGGCAAGGACAAGTTTGAAGAAAAGCCCGAAGGGCGAGCAAACCCGACAGAAAATACTCGACGCTGCAATTGAAGTTATCGCGCAGTCAGGAATAAAAGGCACAACCCACAGAGCTGTAGCCCATCAGGCTCAAATTCAGCTATCTCTGACCACCTACTATTTCGTTGATATCAGGCAACTGATTAGTGAAGCGATTCAGCTGAGCGCTGAGCGGTTTGTTGCAGAAAACTCTGGGCAGTGGTTAAGAGGCTTTTCTTTAATCGAAAGTTATACCGCGGCAGAGCGGCGCAAGGTTAGTGTCCGTAAACTTTTGTGCGAGCAACTTAGTGATATTGCCTCTCGCCACATGTATGACAATATTATTAACCGTCCAACAGGTTTGGCTGTTGAACAAATATTTTTTACTGAAATGATGTACTCTGAAGAATTGAAAGGCATTGCGTTTTCTCACATTCTGCAGCTAAAACAACCATTTATTAAATTGTGTCGTTACTTTAACCGGATAGACCCGAGCATTAACGCAGAATTAATGATGATAGCGTTTACGCGAATTCAGTATATGTATTTACCTTTGCCCCCACAAAGCGTTAAGATGAGTGAAATCAGGATGCTGGTCAAACGTCAACTGAGCTGGGTGATGGGGTTAAAAACCTAAACTTAAGCGGCGACCACCCCCACAACCTCTCCTGTGATTAATCATAAAATCAAGACTTACAAATAGTTATCCAGGACGTTTATTTTGAACTATCAAGACATTCTCGACGCCCAACGTCGATATTTTCAAACCAATGTTACTCGCGATTTAAACTGGCGAAAAGAGCAATTACAGCAAATCAAGGCAATGGTGATAAACCATGAAGCCGAGATCATTCACGCATTAGACAAAGATTTAGGAAAACCTGAGCAGGAATCCTGGATCACAGAAATCTCTTATGTAACCGGCGATGTCGATCATACGATCAAACATCTGAAAAAATGGGCGAAACCACGAAAAGTTTCTACCCCGGTCGTTGCCCAACCAGGTTCCTCTTATATCGTTCCTGAGCCTGTCGGCAGCGTACTTATCATGGGAGCATGGAACTACCCTCTTCAGCTCGTGTTAGCACCGTTAGTCGCGGTTATTGCCGCTGGTAACTGTGCAATCGTCAAGCCTTCTGAGATGGCTGTCAACGTATCAAAACTTTTGGCTACCATCATTCCTTTATATCTGGATAAAGAGGCGGTTACCGTTGTCGAAGGTGGTATCGATGAATCCACTGCGCTTCTTGAATTGCGATTCGATCACATCATGTATACCGGCAACGGCCACGTTGGTCGAATCGTGATGGCTGCCGCTTCTAAGCATTTGACTCCAGTTACGTTAGAACTTGGTGGTAAAAGCCCTGTATACATAGATCAGAGCACCAATATCAAGATAACCGCCCAGCGTTTAGCCTGGGGTAAATGGATGAACGCCGGCCAAACCTGTATCGCTCCGGATTATGTACTAACCCATAAATACATGGTTAAACCTCTGGTAGAAGCATTAACCAAAGAGGTTAAGTCTATGTTCGGCGACAACCCACAATTAAGTAAGAGCTACGGAAAAATTATCAACCCGCGTCATACCGAGCGTTTAGCTAGTTATCTCGATTCGGGAGAAATTGTTCATGGCGGTAATTACTCCATCGAAGATTGTTACATAGAACCGACTATCGTGGTCAATCCGGAAATGGATTCAAAAGTCATGACTGAAGAAATCTTCGGACCGATTCTACCAATTGTCTGTATCGAGGATTTCGCCAGCGCTAAAAAGTTTGTAGTTGAGCGAGACAAACCATTATCTGCGTATATTTTTACCAAAGATAAAGAGCAGAAATTACAGTGGCAACAGGAAATTAGTGCCGGTAGCCAATGTATTAATGACGTAGTAATGTTCAACGCTGTGCCTGATTTGCCATTTGGTGGAACAGGACCGAGCGGTATGGGTCAATACTCTGGAAAATCAGGATTTGATAATTTCTCGCATCTAAAGTCAGTATTGAAACGTCCATTTATGGCGGATTTGCCAATGCGTTTTGCACCATACAAAGAGTGGAAGCTAAATTTTCTGAAAAAAATTCGCTAACAAGCGAAACTGAAAAAGCGCCTGATGGCGCTTTTTTTTTAAACTTAAGAGATTCTATGAACAAACAAGTTAAACAACTGCTGAACAAGCATAACGCTCTCAATCAATTAGACGGTGTCAAAGTTACCTCCCACGTTCAGCGAGAAGACGGAGAGTGGTATCTAAACACGATTATGATTTGTGGCTATTCGGTACCATTTAAATATCGTCGTAAACAGATGTACCAGAGCTTGAACGGTCAAAACGTTAATATTACCTATTACTCCGCCACAGAGCAGATTGCCGGAATGGAGATTGAATATATGAAAGTAACCAGAATCAAAAGATATTGAATATTAGGCGGTTTCTTTTGTTAACCGGTTATCCCCCCCTGTTTCCCCTGTCAATCTTGATCTAAAACAGTTTTATCGCGTATTTTTTAAACAAGTCTTGATTATTTGTTGCACATACTACATAAATATAACTATGCCTTCTTAAAACAAGAATAAAACCATAACAATAAAGGCAAAATAGCGAGCATGAGTAGTTGATGCTTATCTGGGGATAGCGAAAGAGGAAGAAAATAATGATCCTAAATCATATCTGGGGATTGTACGCCCACCCAAGACAAGAATGGAACGAAATTGATTCACGCCATGAAGGTATTGCATACAGCATGGCACATATCTTAATCGTAGCTTTAATACCTTCAATTTGTGGTTACTTCGCCGCAGCTCACATTGGTTGGCGCATCGGCGCTGGCGATCCGATAATGCTGACAAAATCCAGCGCCCTGTTACTAGCAGTGTCTATGTACTGCGCGATCATTGTATCTATGGCGGCATTAACCTACCTGATTCACTGGATGGCGAAAACCTTTGATGCCAAACCTAACATCTCTCAATCGTTAGAGTTGGCAGCTTATGCGTCAACGCCTGTACTAATGGTGGGTGTTGCAGCGCTTTATCCTGTACTTTGGGTGTTTTCTATCGCCGGAATGATAGCGATCGCATACTCGGTTTATCTGCTATATTCTGGCACGCCTATTCTGATGCACATACCTGAAGAGAAAGGCTTCATTTATGCAAGCTCAGTAGTCACTTGCGGCTTGGTGCTGTTAGTGTGCGTCCTGGCTGCAACAGCAATGATGTGGACACTGGGGTTTGGGCCTGAGTTCACAGGCTAACACTCGAAACTAATGACAAAAAAGGCGCCTTCAGGCGCCTTTTTTATTGATTAGTTTGAGACTTAATCACTACCTTCATTATGAAGGTCTAAGATGGAATCGGCTTCTTTATCCGATTGCTCTTTGCTCTCATTATTTCGCATCGCATCCAGCTTCTCTAGGTAGCTGTGATCAATGTCGTTAGTAATGTAGCTGCCATTGAATACCGATGTTTCGAAGGCTTTAATGTCTTTGTTACCTTTACCAACAGCAGCAACCAAATCTTTCAGATCCTGGAAAATTAGCTTGTCAGCGCCAATTAGCTCACAAATATCTTCCAGCTCGCGACCATGGGCAATCAGCTCAGTCGCTGACGGCATATCAATACCGTACACGTTAGGAAAGCGAACTTCAGGAGCCGCAGATGCGAAGTACACTTTCTTGGCACCAGCATTACGAGCCATCTCAATGATTTGTTCTGATGTGGTTCCGCGAACAATAGAGTCATCTACCAGCAATACATTCTTGCCTTTAAATTCCTGAGAAATCGCATTCAATTTACGCTTAACTGATTTCTTGCGCTCTGCCTGACCCGGCATAATAAAGGTACGGCCAACATAACGGTTCTTAACAAAACCCTGACGGTAAGGAATCCCTAGCTGATGGGCAATTTGTAGGGCGATATCATTCGACGTTTCCGGGATCGGAATTACAACATCAATATCTAAATCGTCCCATTCACGGGCAATCTTCTTACCCAGAGCCGTTCCCATTTCTACGCGAGAGGCATAGACGGACATTTTGTCGATGGTTGAATCTGGGCGAGCAAAATATACGAACTCAAAAATACATGGGTTGTATGTAGGGTTTTGCGCACACTGACTGGAGAATAGCTGACCGTCTTCGGTAATGTAGATAGCTTCGCCAGGAGCGACATCACGAATAAACTCAAAATCACAGGCATCAAGTGCGACCGATTCTGAAGCAACCATGTACTCCATGCCGTTCTCGGTTTCACGCTTACCGAAGACCAGTGGGCGGATACCGTTTGGATCACGAAACGCCACCATACCATGACCAATAATCAATGCCACAGTAGCATACGCGCCACGAACCAGGTTATGAACCTGGCTTACCGCCTGGAAGATATCTTCTGCGGTTAACTCTAGGTTCTTCGCCTGTTGTAATTCATGGGCAAAAATATTTAAAAGCAGTTCGGAGTCTGATGTGGTGTTCACATGACGACGAGCTTTGTTGAATAACCAGGACTTCAGTTCGTCGGCGTTGGTAAGGTTACCGTTGTGAGCGAGGGAAATACCGTAGGGAGAGTTAGCGTAAAAAGGTTGAGCTTCAGAGGAGCTTGAAGTACCGGCGGTTGGGTAGCGAACGTGGCCAATACCGATATCACCTTGCAGACGCAGCATATGGCGGGTATGGAATACGTCTTTTACCAGGCCATTAGCTTTGCGAAGTCGAAATGTATTGTCACTTATCGTCACAATACCGGCAGCATCCTGCCCTCGATGTTGAATAACGGTTAAACCATCATATAAAGCTTGGCTAACGGGCGAATGGCCAACAATGCCAACAATACCACACATGAAATATATTCTCCGAAAATATCTAGCTAAGATAGGAAGCTTGAAGAGGATTCAACGTACGCAAAAAACCACTCTATCACTACCCTAAATTCGGGAATTAACATGGAGTCCTGCCACCACTGTGAAGACGGTGCGGGCGTAAATACATCCAGAAAGAACAAGGCTGCACTGACGACCAATGCGCCTCGCAAACCACCAAATACTAAGCCAAGTACCCGATCCGTTCCCGTTAATCCCGTTTTATCTACCAGCTGCCCGATAATGTAATTTATCATGGCGCCGAGTATTAAGGTTGCAACAAATAATATGCCTATTGCGGCTGCGTTTCGTAATACATCATCCTGGATATTGACTAGATATGCGGCAAGTTGCTGATAAAATGTACTGGCAACAAAAAACGCACATACCCAGATTACTAATGAGACAGCTTCCTTAACAAACCCTCTTACCAGGCTGATAAGCATGGACATCCCAATCACTATCAAAATCAGGTAGTCAACCCAAACCATTTGTCGTCATCCTATTCGTTACGCGGCGCATTCTAACAGAATCCGTGCTTTACATACTAATCATTTATGGCAATTTTATGTAAACAAAATGCTTCACTATCAGGTTAACATTTTGTCTGAGTCGTCGTTGCCCGCAAGTATCATTTCAATCTAGCGGGCATGGAAATCTAACCGAGCGGTTCAAACTTTGCGATTCGCCCCTGAACGCCGGTTAACTTATGTAATTTTGAAAGTTCGGCTTCCAACATGCTGCGATTTACGGCAGGACCAATAAATACTTTCGTTAAGGTACCACCCTGGGTTTTTACTGGCCGGGTGAATACCGTATAGCCTGCATCTTTTAGCTTGTCCTGCAATTGCTGAACATTATTCTTATGACGAAAGCTCCCTAACTGGATAACCCAGCCAGAGGCCTTAGCACTAGATTTCGGTTTTGCTTCAATCTTGGCAACCTTACTGGCACCATTTTCAGGCTTTGCCGCCTGAGCCTGAGTTACCGGCTCCGCCTCATCGGGCTCTTCGATTATCGCTGTTGGCGTTTTTGCCGGGTTACCGGATTCGAATACCGGTTCGTCATCTAACGCCACCTCATTCGCTAAAGGTTCGGGTTTTGCCTTGGCAATCAGCGCCTGTTCATTCATCGCAGGAATGGCGACCACATTCAGGGCATCGGGAGATTGAGGAATTTCTTCAAACTGGGATTGATATGCTTTCTTTTCACCATCGAGGAACTCAGGCAAAAAGATTACTGCAGCGGCTGCAACTATGATGGTACCTACTAGTCTGTTTTGAAACGGCGTAGACAAAGGGGCTCCTTAGAGACATGACTTTTTGAATTCAGCGACGGTAAAAAAAGATCCAAACACCAAAATCATGTCATTTTTATTAGCATTATCTTTTGCTATTTTAAAGCCATCCGATACTTTGTCAAAGCCAATAGTGTTTACCTTTAATTTTGCCAGGGCTTCGACCAAGACTTGAGCGTCTGCGGCTCGACCAACACCAAGGCTCACCGGGTACCAATCATCTATCTGATCTTTGATGGCTGCTAATGTCGAATCAATATCTTTATCCGCCAACATACCTACCACGGCGTGTACTCGCTGGTAATTCTTACTGGCAATAACTTTGGCTAGGTGTCTTGCCGCGTGCGGATTATGGGCAACATCGAGCATAACATCGGGATGACGCGCGACAATTTCGGTTCGGCCCGGAACCTTGGTTTGCGAAATCCACTGATTTACATTTTCCGTGGTCAATGTTCTGGTCACATCATCACTGATTAATGACAGCACCATCAAGGCCGTTGCCACATTGTCTCGAGGGATATTTGGGGGAACCAGGTTAGTTAATCGTACATTGTCGAAATGCCAGTGCCAGTGTCCAGGCTCCGTTTCGTTGTCTTCGGCGAAAAACGCGTCATTGCGATAATAATTGATACTTTGCAGTTCACTTAGATAGCCTTTTACCGGTTCTGGCAAATTCGGCTCACCAATCACGGCTGGGCGATTGGTACGACAAATACCCGCTTTTTCCAAACCGATACTGGCTCTGTCGTTTCCCAAAAACTGTTGATGATCTAAATCGATACTGGTGATTACTGAAACATCAGCATCAATAATATTGGTGGCGTCAAGGCGCCCTCCTAAACCGACTTCAAGAATCACATAATTGATATCCCGTTGCTGGCAAATCATCAGGGCTGCTAGTGTTGTGTATTCATAGTAACTCAGAGAAATTTCCCGACGTTGGTTTTCAATTTCTCTGAATGCATCGATTAACGACTGATCATCTATTAATGCCTTATTGACGCGTAAACGTTCATTAAAACGCTCAATATGAGGAGAAGAGTATACGGCGACCTTATACCCAGATGCTATCAATGCATTCTCAATAAAGGCGCAGGTGGTGCCCTTACCGTTCGTACCACCAACGGTGATAACTTTTTTATCGGCAAATGCGATATTTAGTCGCTCTTTTACCACTAGGATCCGGTCTAAGGTCATATCGATCTCAACCGGATGAATGGATTCTAAATAAAAAAGCCACTCATCTAAGGTATTTAAAGATAAGTGGCTATTCATTTTTTTTGTCATGTTTTTAACACCAATCACGGTAAGTAAGTGTTCTGTTCGAAATATTTCTTGCAGTCCCCAAGGGGCGATTACAAGGAATTATACCCGATTCACTTACCAATATGACACCAAATAAATACAAGCGAGTTACGTTTAAACTGATATTCGCTAATTATTCAATGCCCTACCGCTAATGGCGTTAGCTGATTTGTGGTTCATCCTTCCCCATGAACTTGGCAATCAAGCGCGCTAAACGTGGACGCATTTCGCGACGATCAACAATAAGGTCAATCGCACCATGCTCAAGTAGGAATTCTGAACGTTGGAAACCTTCAGGAAGTTTTTCTCTTACCGTCTGCTCAATAACTCGAGGCCCGGCAAAACCAATCAAGGCTTTCGGTTCAGCAACGTTAATATCGCCTAGCATTGCCAAACTTGCACTAACACCACCCATAGTCGGATCCGTCAGCACCGACACGTAAGGTAAGCCTTTCTCACTCATTTTAGCAAGCGCAGCACTGGTTTTTGCCATTTGCATAAGCGACATCAATGCCTCTTGCATTCGAGCACCGCCACTGGCCGAGAAACAAATCAACGGTAAGTTTTCTTTTAAACAGATTTCAGCAGCCTGGACAAAGCGTGCACCGACAACGGAAGCCATAGAACCACCCAGGAAAGCAAATTCAAAAGCAGCGACAACAACCGGCATGCCGCCCAGTTCGCCTTTCATAACGATAATGGCGTCTTTCTCGCCAGTCGCCTTTTGCGCCGCCGAGATGCGGTCTTTATACCGTTTCGAATCTTTGAACTTTAATTTATCCTGTGGCTCTAGCTCAGCACCAATTTCGACTTTTTCACCTGCATCAAGAAATGCTTCCAGACGCTTTCTCGCCGGTAAACGCATGTGGTGATCACATTTAGGACACACACCAAGTTGACGCTCTAGCTCAACTTTATATAAAACCGCATTACACGAAGTACACTTGCTCCAGACGCCTTCAGGAATATTGGCTTTACTGGCAGTCGACGTTTTTGCTTTCGGTAGAATTTTTTCAATCCAGCTCATGGGTAATTTATGCCTATTTTTGGTTACTAGGGGCTAGATGAACAACCCGTTCTCGTTGTTCTCCCGTTCAAAATTCAACAGGGGAACCATTAATCTTTAATAAACGCCAATTAAACCATACTTTTGCCAGCGAACTACAGAAAAAACTGGTCAGCGTTGTCGCGATCTTTTGTTATTATAGCGGTCAACTGATTAAAAAATACCCTAAACTTCCGCTAATTTCGTTAAATTTCATTATTCAAAAAAAGCGGCCCTAAAGGAGATTTAGGTAATTGAAAGGATTCAGGATAATCGACATCCACAAAATACAGGCCATTAGCGGGTGCGGTCATCCCGGCTTTGCAGCGATTTTTTAAATATAACACTTCGCTAATCCAGCTTACTTCTTCTAACTTGCGCCCTACACGCATCAAACTACCAGCGATATTACGTACCATATGATGTAAAAATGCATTCGCCTTAATATCGATAATGACATAGTTGCCCTGGCGAGATACATCGCAATGAATGATGGTGCGCAATGGAGAATGGGCCTGACAGTGAACCGTCCGAAAAGAGGTAAAATCATGCTGCCCAACCAATTGCTGTGCCGCTTCATGCATGAGCTTTTCATCTAAAGGCTGATGACAGAAACTTAAGCCTTTGGCAAAAATTGCCGGACGGTAAATACCATTGTAAATAATGTAACGATAACGGCGTGCCGTCGCACTGAAACGAGCATGGAATTCTTCGGCAACGGGATGACTCCAACGAACGGCAATATCCTTGGGCATTAAGGTATTCATGCCTAGCGTCCAGGCAGCGGAACCACGATCATAGGGAGAATCAAAATGAACAACCTGATTGGTACCATGAACACCCGTATCCGTGCGCCCGGCACAGACGACTTCTGTAGGTTTGTTCACAATTTTAGATAAGGCTTTTTCAATTTCGCCCTGAACGCTCATTACGTCGTTTTGACGCTGCCAGCCGTGATAACGACTGCCATCATATTCTATACCCAATGCAAACCGCATTTTGCCCTCCGTCAATTTCGGTGCGCATTATCGTACATTTATTATGGTTAATCGATAAAAAAATACCGGCCTAAGCCGGTATTTTATTGCAAAAGTAAATCAAAGATTATGATTTCAGAGAGTACAGCAACTGTTGAGCTTGTTGCTGTTGGCTTGAATTACCAAGCTTCATCACATTCTTAAGAATAACCGCAGCATTATCTTCATCACCGATCTCGATATAAACCTGAGCTAAATCAAGTTTGGCATTAACACCATGCTTATCATCATCGACATTAACCGGGTTGACGTTTTGAGTAAACTCTGGGAACTCATCCAAGCCAACGTCTATTTTACCTTCCTGATAAGGCTCTGGATCTTGTGTTGATGATTCTGAGTCCGCGATTAGCTCGTCAATTTCTACGAAATTTTGCGGCTCCTGTGCCACTGCTTGAAAGGTACTAACCGGTTCGATTTCAGCAGTCGCTTCCTGGCTTTTTGAGTCAACCACCAGATGTTGAGATTCGTTAGAAATTTCTTCTAACAGCTTGTCGAATTCGACATCGTCAAAATCTTCAATTTCTTTAAGCTGAGCAGATGATAAATCAATCTCGCCTGGCGACTGTGTATCTGAATGCAACTTCGCAGGTTTTGCCTTAGTTTCCTCATCAACCATATCATCAATAATATGATCCATGTTGAGATCATTATCTAAGGTGTCGTTGGCTTGGTTTTTCACCAGGTTAGCCAATAAGTCGGCTTCACTTACCAGCGCTTGCGGTTCAACGTGCGAATCTTTCAAATCTACTTTTGCAAACGCCTGAGCAATTGCATCAGGAGCTTTGTCGTTGCCTTGCAGCGCTGTTTTGCTGGTTGCCGGCTTTTGTTTTTTAGCTGGCTCAATATCCGATACCTTGGCATTGAATAGTACACTCGAAGGTTGCAATACAGAGCTGTCTTCGGCTTTTGCAAGGTTAGCTTTTTTATCTTTTGCCGGTTTAGACTTCTCGTTTGTCTGTGGCATATTCTGTCTGGAATTAGCCTTGTTCGCCGGTTGCTTAACCTGCTGCTTTTCAGATAGTTGTGGTTTCAAAGCCAACAATTCTTTTTCAACACGGCGGCGCCTTTGTACCAGTACGCTTAATACGATTACCAAGACAAACATTAAGCCGATTACCGACCAATAAGCGATTGGGCTGTTAAACAAGCCATCATTTTGTTTTTTCAGCGCAGCCTGTTCAGCCATTAACTTCTGTTCGCGCTTCTTAGCTTGTAACAACAGAGCATTTTGCTCTTCCAGTTTTTTGTCCAGTTCCGCCTGATTCTGTTTGGAACGCTCAAGCTCATACTGCAAGTCGTCAAGCTTAACGCCAACGGCTGCCAGGCTCTCTTCAACTTCACGGTTAGAAACCTGAGCTTCGGATTCTGATTCCGGCTCACTGACACCTTCAAGTTTTAGGCTTTGAACGGGCAAAGATTCTGTCTCCGCGCTAGCCATCGTCGGCTCAGCTACGCCTTGTGCTGTGCTTTGTACTTCTTCATTGGAAGCGACATTGGTGTCAATAGTTTTGTGAACTTGCGACACTTGTACAGATGGCTCGGTTTCCACAAGCAATTGCTTAGAATCGGTTTCAGGTAAGGTTTGGGGTTGTTGCGTGGTCGACTCTGCGCTAACCGGGGTGACCGGTAAACCCTGCTTACCTGCTTCAGGTTTGACATTACTGGCAATTGCCTGATTAATTTTAGTTAGGCTATCATCACTGTCGTTTTGACGGTGGAAAGGCACAACCTCATTGATCTGCGCTAACGTAGGAATTCTCAAATACTGTCCTTGTATTAAAAAATTTATATCGTTATTTACAAACGCATTAGGATTGGTTTTAAACAGAGCCACCATTACCTGATAATTGGTAACAGAATCATCGGGACGATAGGCGTTAGCAATCTTCCACAAGGTATCTGAAGCCTTAATAGGCCCATAAGTAGACAGGTTGTCCCCAACAAATATATCCTGTTCAGTCGCAGTGTTATCAGCTTGTTGCGCCAGAGCAGTGCCAGCTGGAGCAACTAACAAAGCGGCTATTAACCCAGGAATGAGTGAGGATTTAAATTTAGATGTGCGATAAATAGTCATGAATCAGGTCCTTCCTTCTCACGTTTATCAAAATAATTTAAACCGATTGGATTAGCGCGACTTTTTGTTATCACCCGATAATATATCCCAGATCGTTGCGAGATACTAGCGCTGTCAATAAGTTAGCGTGACTTTCTCTGACCAATTGGCGATAACTTGTTCAATACCACCAAAAAAGCCAGAGCAAATGGATTGCACTGGCTTTATCAATTGCAATAATTGTGGTGTTAGCGATTATCCCAGGTACTCTGCAATCAACAATTCCGCAATCTGAACTGAGTTGGTAGCAGCACCCTTACGAACGTTATCAGCAACGATCCACATATTGATACCATTTGGATGCGAAATATCTTCGCGAATACGGCCCACGAAAGTCTCATCTTTACCACTGGCGTTGCCAACTTGAGTTGGGAAATCTTCATCATTTTCACAAACCACGACTCCAGGAGCCTGTGCCAACAGCGCTTTAACTTCTTCAGCCGACGTTTGCTGAGTGGTTTCAATGTGTAAGGCTTCACCGTGACCATAAAATACCGGTACACGAACAGCGGTAGGATTTACCAAAACATTTTCATCACCAAGAATTTTCTTGGTTTCCCAAACCATCTTCATCTCTTCACGGGTATAACCGTTATCTTCGAATGAATCGATTTGTGGGATAACATTAAACGCGATCTGACGAGAAAACGCTTTCGCTTCTACTGGCTTACCTGATAATAAGTCAGCGCATTGCTTCGCCAGCTCTTCAATCGCGGTTTTACCAGCGCCCGATACTGACTGGTATGTTGAAACATTAATACGGTCGATACCTACGGCATCATAAATTGGTTTAAGAGCCACCATCATCTGAATGGTTGAGCAGTTTGGATTGGCGATAATATTGCGGTTGCGATAATCCGCTAAAGCCTGAGGGTTAACTTCTGGAACCACAAGCGGGATATCATCGTCGTAACGAAACTGTGAGGTGTTATCAATAACAACACAACCGGCATCAGCGGCAATCGGCGCAAATTTTTCAGATGTGGAGCCACCGGCTGAAAAGAAGGCGATTTGAGCCTGGGAAAAATCGAAGGTGTCTGCATCAAGCACTTCGACGCTTTCGCCGTTAAACTCAACCATTTCACCAGCGCTGCGGCTACTCGCCAACGGATAAAGGTTGTTTACTGGAAATTTTCTCTCTTCAAGAATTTCCATCATGTGCTTACCGACTAACCCTGTTGCTCCAAGAACAACGACATCAAATTTTTGTCCCATGTTGTTTTCCATACTTAGTTGTTATTCATTACTCTTGTATCGTAAAACCCAGAGCCCCTAGCATATCTGGTACTAAAGAATCCCGGGCTGATAATTCTAACGCACTGAACTCCCGTCTGACCGGGTAGTTTTTACGAATCGCATCAAAGCCTTTTTTCAACAGCTGTTGGCGGAAAATCTGATCATCGCGGCGCACATCATAAACCTGAAACACGCGTCGATATATTTCTTCCATCCTTGCCTGTTCACTGGCGATTGGGGTTTGCTCCATTCGCACAATAAATTCTCCGGCGGGCATAAACTGCCGTAATTCGAGCTTTGGCTCTAATTGTGTAAGCTGACATAATGCCTGATAAAGCATTTCAGTTCCACGAGATTTTCCTTCTAAGCTATATCCGGCAATATGCGCCGTTGCTATCTGACAGTACTCGATCAATTCGAGCAGCACATCTGGTTCATTTTCCCAAACATCCAAAACCAGTTGTGGCCCCTGCCCGGCAAGCTTTTGTGCCAGCAATGCCTGATTATCAATAACCTCTCCACGACAGGCATTTAGTAGGATTTGCTCAGCAGATAACTGTGACAAAACTTTTTCATCAAACAGATGATAAGTCGGATATTCACCATCGCGAGTTAACGGTACATGCAGGGAAATCGCATCACACTTGAGAATATCAGCAAACTCGGAAAATTCCCGCTCATCCGTTTCGGCCAGTAACGGATCGTAAAGCTTATAAGGGATATTCATCGCTGCCAGTTTTCTGGCGACAGCAGAACCGGTATTACCTGCCCCGATAATCCCTACGGTGAAATCGGCAATGTTTGCCTGCTTGCGCTGACAAATAACCAGTAGCGAACTAATCACGTATTCCCCAACCGATATCGCATTACAACCTGGCGCCGATGAGAAACTAATATTTCGACTCAATAGATACTCGGTATCAATGTGATCGACGCCTATGGTTGCGGTACCGACAAATTGGATACGCTCATTTTCCTTTAATAAGTTTTCATCAACCCGGGTAATAGAGCGAACCAGCAAGACATCGGCATCAGCAATATCTGCGGCTTTCACATCTCGACCTGAGAATGATTTTAAGTTGCCAAAGCCTGCGAAAAACTCGTTGGCAAAAGGAATGTTTTCATCAAAATAAATATTCATAGCAAAAACGCTGGACAAGCGGTAACAACGACCATTTAGACCAGGGTTATATCACTTCTTAGGGATTAACTCATTAACATTCAGTTTACCCCGCATTGGCCCGTTAGCCAATAAAACCTAAGCGAATCAGGCAAATATTTTGATAGTAAATTTATATGAGAAATAACCGAATGATGGCCCTTTTCGGTTAACACAATCAAATAAAGGCAAATGGCAAGACTTTGAACAAAAATCCATAGGCTATAGTTTGATTGTGGTTTCAATTAAGTCGGTTTCAATATCAATTCCACTAAGTTACAGGAGCATCATTTGGCGACTATTACCTGTTATGGCGCGGCCCAGGAAGTTACCGGTTCATGCCATCTATTGCGAGCAAGTGATCATTCCATCCTGCTTGATTGTGGATTACACCAGGGTAACCGCAGCAGGCGACACCTTGAATCACAAGCGTTCGATTTCAATCCAGCAACGATTGACGCGGTGATACTTTCCCACGCACATCTTGATCACAGTGGCCGGCTGCCCGCTCTGGTTCATCAGGGTTTTAGCGGAGCTATTTATTGCACCCCGGCAACCGCGCAACTTCTGCCTGTTATGTTGTTTGATGCCTATAGCCTCTATCAAAACGATTTAAAGCGCATCAACCGTAAAAACCAACGACAAGGCAAACCATTGCTAACCGAAAATTACAGTATCGAAGACATTAAAGCCGTAATCGATCTCTGCCGGCCCAAAGCCTTTCAGGATCCTTTTGCTATAACGCCCACCATCAGTGTCTGCCTGTTTGATGCCGGTCATATTCTCGGTTCGGCCATCACTCGGATAACTATTAACGAACGCGACAAAATCAAAACCCTGGTTTACAGTGGCGATCTTGGTAAGCAGGGAACCTTGCTAATGAACGATCCTAAGGTTCTGGATAAAGCCGACCTGGTGATGATGGAAGGAACGTACGGCGATCGAAATCATCGCGACCTGAATGATACCCTGAGCCAGTTCGAGCAAATACTTCATGACGCATACCAACGAAATGGCAATGCGTTACTTCCGGCCTTTGCGGTTGGTCGTACCCAGGAATTATTGCTGTATCTGGGCAAACTGCAGCAAAAACAAGCCTTGGATAACTGGACCATATTTCTTGATAGTCCGATGGCCATTGAAGTTACCCACATTTACGATCATTGGCTAACCACCCTCGATTGTGAGGGCGTGCAATCTTTATCCGATGGTGATGCAACCTTACTAAAAAATTTTATATCTTCGTTGCATCTGACTCAGGAACCTGAACATTCAATGGCAATCAACAACATTAAAAACCATGCCATTATCATCGCCGGCAGCGGCATGTGCTCTGGTGGACGTATCACTCACCATATTAAGCATCGCATTTGGGATAAGCGTAATACCATGATATTCGTCGGCTATCAGGCTCAGGGAACGCCCGGACGGGCCATTGTTGATGGCGTCAAAAACATCAAACTCTTTGGTGAAGATTTACAGGTTAACGCTAGCATTGAAACCCTGGGGGGCTTTTCCGCTCATGCCGGGCAGCAAGAGCTAATCGATTGGCTGGCAAACTTTAAGCCTGACCCTCGTGTGATATTGGTGCATGGCGAAGCTGATGCATTGGATACCTTAAGTGACAAGATTTGGCAGTCACTAGGAATCCACTGTGAAATCCCGGCTCAAGGGCAGGTTGTTGCGTTTTAACAAGGGAGTTAAAACTCCCTTAGTACGTATCGTAAACGATACTCCGGGTACGTGACGGAAAACGTCACTTCGAGTACACAATCAGAGATTGTTCCGGGTTACCGACATGGACGTTGGTATGCAGAATTTGTCTGGAACCGAAATTCTGTACCCGCGACACAAAACGTCGCTTCGAGTAAAAGCAAAAAGCCTTTTGTCATTCCCTGATACTACAGGGAATCTTGGCTAGAGCCGAACGTCTCTGATGTGCCACAAGCGGGAGTTAAAACTCCCTGAGTACGTATCGCAAACGATACTCCGGGTACGTGGCAGAAAATGCCACTCCGAGCACACAATCAAAGATTGTTCCGGGTTACCGACATGGACGTTGGTATGCAGAATTTGTCTGGAACCGAAATTCTGTACCCGCGACACAAAACGTCGCTTCGAGTAAAAGCAAAAAGCCTTTTGTCATTCCCTGAAACTACAGGGAATCTTGGCTAGAGCCGAACGTCTCTGAAGTGCCAGCAAGAGTCATACGCTATCCCGTTTATATACTCCGTCATCCCGTGCTCCGACACGGGATCCCCTTTCGGTGTACTGAGACTTGTTTACTTAGTTCTTTAGTTAAGAAGTTGAAATAAATAGGATCACAGCACGCGATAGGAGGTCCCACATCAAGTGCGGGATGACGGTAGAAAGTAAAGAGATAACGGGAGGTTCAATGAGTCCAGATCGCTCTAACCAGCCGTTGGCCGAGTAGATAAGTTACCCAATAGTATCGCTTTAATCAAACTATCATTTAAACAACCCAACCACTCTATAAAAAACGAACAACCACAGACTGATCAATAGATTAATATCAAAACCTAATTAAATAGCAAACACAAAAAAGCCAGGTTAATCCTGGCTTTAAAATTTAACAAAACACTAATTCATAGCGTTTAAGTTGCTGGCTGCGCTTCTAAACTGACAACGTATAAGGTTCTGTCATCTAACTTGCGAATAAGCTGATTGTCAGAGCCAGTCTGCCAGGTCCCTCGCGGTAGCTCAGGAAGTCGCTGGATAACGGAGAAGTCAGACGCATCATAAACGGCATGATTGGTTACCACCACCCCTAGTGTTGCATCACTAAATTCAATTTTTTCGCCAGCATTTAACGATTCAAAATCAAATACCTGCTCATAGGTTTCCAGATTGTAAACAAAGCTTCCCCAATACAGGTGTTTTGCATTCTTGTTAACATAAACTAAGTATTCAGGGTATCGATTGGTATAAGGTAAGACTCCCGATAGAGTATCTATCTGCAATGCGTCTCCGGAGAAATCAATCACTCGCAATAGACCTTCACCATCTCGATTGATGATGTGCTGGATCATTGCTTTGCTATCGAGCGGATTGATTGCATTGGAAATAACTTGATAATCGATAAATTCGTCGTTGAGCTTAGCTAGTGGATAATGAAAATCGTCCTCAATATCAAACATGCCATATCGGACTGAATAATCATTATCGCGGCTGGCAACCGTTTTCAACACGATTTTTGTCTGCTGACATTCAAGCTCTTGGTACTCAACGCCCAATTCATGAATGTTGATCAATCGCAGATTATCCAAATCGAACTCTAGTAACTGATCCTGGCTTTGGTTTTGCCCAAGCGCATAGATTCTATTTTCAGGTTCAAATTTACAAAGCTGAATGAATGGTGCATACAAATCGTCTTTTCTCAATATCTCGCGGGTATTTGGAACAAAAGCCTGAAATTGTGCCTTATTTGAATATGTCTGCACGGCAGACGTCACTTGCTCTTGAGAATAAGTGATAAGTTCACCGATATTGATATCGTAGTGCTTAATTTCTCCTGGAATACCGAATAAAAAGTCTAAAGACTGAGGATTACCCGGCGAGTTGGAATAATACAACGAGTAGCGATGCAAACCGTCTTCAATATTGGTCAACGGCGTTAGGGTCATCTTGTTTTGATCTTTTACGACGCTGTAATCCGCTAATGCACCATCCGATAATGGTGAGTTGACCTCGACACCATGGTTAAACGTTAACGTTATTTCCTCGCCATTTGATAATTTTTCATAAACGTCAGGCGAGATATCAATAATCGCAGAATGCGTATATCGGTTGGATTGCTCAAACAGTGACTGGTTAGACAAAAGCTCTAACAGATTTTCCTCGAATAAATCACCTGTCGAAATACCTGCGATAGAGGAGTAATCTAATGCTATCGAGGTAGAATTGTACTTGCTTATAAACGTAGCAAGTCGCTGCCCGTCCTCTGTGCTCAAAACTAAATTGCCCGTTATTTCATCAAGCAAATTGTAATAAGAGTCTGATTGCGCAGGCACTGTCATCTCAGCGGTCAGTTCACCTTTGATATCTTCAGCTACGTTTTCAAAGGTTCCACTGAACTCTGCGGAATATACAGGCTCATCATTGAGAATAAAGTTTTGTGATTGCGTTAAGGCTGCATCACTGATGTTAAAATCAAAAAAGTTGGTAACTTTTACATCAATCAAAGAAATATCGATATTTCTCGATTTAAAACTCAATTGGTCTTCAGAATCTGCGAGCCACGTCTGTTCAACATCTGTGCTGAAATCAAAATTAACATGAGCCGTTAACAGACCTTCAAACTCACGAAATGAGAAATCACTTGATGAAACGTTAATCTTATAATGATTTACGTCAGAAGTTTTTATCTTAGTAAGTTTTTGCTGCTCAACTAATTCCGTTAATTCAGCCTGTCTTTCGATGATTTGGTAATCAATTCGCACCTGCCCGTTAAAGACAGAGGATGCTGAGTTTGCATCTTTATTGACGCAATTATCATAGGTAAAAGTCGCGGAGCCCGAGTCATACTGACGCGAGTTAAATGCCCATTGAACACTTCCACCGTTGGCACAATCTCGTTTTAGTATTGAATCATATTGGTTCAATACCCAAAGTAACTCAGACTCAAGCAAACGGGAAATATCCATTGCCGCTTCATAGCCAAGGACCGATTGAATAACTATTTCATCATAATTATCCTCGGTGATTACCAGGGGTTCAGGTTCAGGAGTAACAGGTGGCGTTGTTTTGCTTTCTCCACCACCAGAGCCGCCTCCACATGCCGTCAACAAGCAAGTGGACATAATTAAGGGCCAGATTTTCATTATTTGCCTTCCAATTTTTCTTTTTATACAAGTGTCGATGGAGACACTTGACGTTCAAGCACTGATGTTATTGTTTGAACGAAAAAACATTCACTTGATTAAAAACCATTCAACCATACTTGCAGTTTGTTGCTTAAACGTTGAATTAAGTTTGCAATCAGACTTCAAAATGCGTTGCGCAAATTCATTGCTGGCAACGTTAGAAAATTAATGAAACAAAGCTTCAGATTCTGCCATCTGAGCCAGTCCGTTGATTTTCCCAAAAAAAAAGCCAAGTTGAACTTGGCTTCTTAAATATTGGGTTTTAACTTATCACATTACTGATATTTTTTCATCACCAATGTCGAGTTTGTACCACCAAAACCGAAGCTGTTAGACATGGCTAAATTGATCTCAGCAGGTTTGGCTTCAGTGACGATATCAAGGCCTTGAGCTTGCTCATCAAGGGTCTCAATATTTACTGAAGGCGCTACAAATCCGTGCTCCATCATTAACATGGTGTAAATCGCTTCGTGAACACCTGCAGCGCCAAGGGCGTGACCTGTCATTGCTTTAGTGGCGCTGATCATTGGTGAGTCAGTACCAAATACTTCCTGAATCGCGCCTAGCTCTTTTACATCACCTACAGGTGTTGATGTACCGTGAGTGTTTAGATAATCAACTTTACCGTCAACGCCGTGCATCGCTTGTTGCATACAACGAATCGCACCTTCACCGCTTGGCGCTACCATGTCGTAACCGTCAGAGGTTGCACCGTAACCAACGATTTCAGCATAGATGTGAGCACCACGGGCTAAAGCGTGTTCTAACTCTTCAACAACAACCATACCGCCGCCACCAGAAATAACGAAACCATCGCGGTTTGCATCATAGGTACGAGACGCTTTTTCAGGCGTTTCATTGTATTTGGTTGAAAGTGCGCCCATGCCATCAAACATCATAGCTAGAGACCAATCGACCTCTTCACCACCACCAGCAAATACGATATCTTGCTTGCCTAACTGGATAAGCTCAGCGGCGTGACCAATACAATGTGCAGAGGTTGCACAGGCAGAGCTGATTGAATAGTTAACACCAAGAATTTTAAATGGTGTTGCCAGACATGCTGAACAGGTGCTCGACATGGTTTTTGGCACCGCGTAAGGACCAACTCGTTTTACGCCTTTCTCACGCAAGGTATCCGTAGACTTAATCACGTTTGCTGATGATGCACCGCCAGAGCCTGCTACCAGACCAGTACGGTAATTAGATACCTGATCGTCGGTCAGCTTGGCATCTTTAATGGCTTCTTCCATGGCGATGTACGCATAACCTGCGGCATCACCCATAAAGCGCATTACTTTACGATCGATATGCTCGGCAACGTCAATGTTTGGCTTACCCCAAACCTGAGAGCGCAATCCCATTTCTTCAAAGCTTTCTGAACGGCTGATACCACTCTTGCCATTCTTCAATGAATTTAAAACTTCTTCTGCGTTATTGCCGATACTGGACACAATGCCCATACCTGTAATCACTACTCGTTTCATTCTTATTTAACCATTTTCATCTGTTAATTGTCGGCTATGATACTATGAATATCGAAAAATCTGGTCTATCCAGTGTACGACTGTACGCCCAATAGCAGCGGTGTCAAGAGAAGGTTTTGTAAAACCTCTGGTGAGCACTGCATTGACGAGGTAAAATTCGCTGTCCTGACAATTCGTTAGCTAACCCACTTGCGGAGAAAGCACAACCTTGAGCAAACCCAAACCCAGCGAGCAAAAAATCAATTCTCAAAGCTCCGGAAATTCTGATATCGAAACTGCACAGATTGAATTTGACAACAACGGCCTGCCCTATTCAAGTCTGTTCGATGATATTTATTTCGATTATCAGGACGGCTGCTCACAAAGTATACAAGTGTTCATCGAAGGCAATGATTTAGATAACCAGTGGCTCGAATATCAACAACAAAATGGCACAACCGACTCACCATTTGTAATTGGTGAAACGGGTTTTGGCACGGGTCTGAACTTTTTTCTGACATTACAACGATTTGTCGAATTTTCCAAAGTCCATGAACCTCACTGGCAACTGCAGTTCATTACGACTGAAAAGTATCCGATGACGGAGCAAGATTTAGCGAAAGCATTAGCCCTATGGCCTGAGTTCAAAGATTTTACCGATGAGTTTTTACCCCAGTATCAATTGAGTAAACTCCAGTTGGATAATGGTCACTTAGAAAACCCGCAATCGAACAGCATCGACAAAATCCTGACCATCAATATGCTCGAAAACAAGGTGAAATTAATGATTCACTTACAGGATGCCACCGCCGCATTCGCGAGCATTGAGCCAGACAAATTTGATTATGTAAATGCCTGGTTTCTCGATGGCTTTGCGCCAAAGAAAAACCCAAAGATGTGGCACAAAGGCCTGTTTATGCAACTTGGGCGCTTATCAAAACCCGGCACCAGTTTAGCAACCTTTACTGTTGCCGGTATCGTCCGCCGCGGCCTGCAGGAACAAGGATTTGCCGTTACCCGAAAGAAACATCAGCAATATAAATCCCAAACTCTGGTGGCAACCTATACCGGGTTTCCTAAAGAAGATAACTTAAATGGTTATAAATGCCGGGTATCACCGAATAAACCTCAGCATGTCACTATTGTCGGTGGCGGGCTTGCCAGTGCCTGTGCTGCATACTCGCTCGTTAAGCGCGGCATTAAAGTCAATGTGTTTTGCCAGGATAAAGAACTGGCTCAAGGCGCTTCCGCCAACGCTATCGGCGCTATTTATCCGCTGTTACATCAACAAAAAGATGAAATCAGCGAGTTTTATCAGGCGGGCTTTGACTACGCGATAAAGTTTTATCAGGACTTGTTATCCCAAGGGTTTGAATATACCCATGGTTTTGATGGTTTGATTGAAGTTGCTTACAAAAAGGCATTAGAGCAGCGATTAGAAATTTTTAAAAACAAGCCGGTATGGCCACAAACATTAATTTCGGTTATCGATGCTGAACAGGCAAATGCGATTTCTGGCATGGCGATTAATCACCCTGGATTATGGATACCAAAGGCCGGTTGGGTGTCTCCTCCAGAGCTGGTTAAAGCGATATTTGCTGCCGCTCAGCAAATCGGTCAATGCAAAGTTAAATACAACACTCAGGTGGAGTCTATCGAGAAAATGGTCAATGGTAGATTTTTGTTAAATACCAATAAAGGCCTAAAGCAAATCCAGACGTTAGTTTTATGCACAGGCGCTGATACCTTGAGTTTAGATATTGCCGATGCCTTGCCTTTATCGATAGTCAGAGGTCAGGTAAGCCAAATTCAGACAACCACTGCCAGCGAAAATTTAAAAGCCGTTATTTGTCACAAAGGTTATCTCACACCCGCGGTAAACGACTTACATTGTATTGGCGCTACCTTTGATAAAAGGGATAGTGATACATCGACGCGGGACGCAGATGATGCGTATAACCTGGAAACTCTGACCCGACTTCTCGGTAACATTGGTAACTGGAATATCGATGACGTTAAAGGAGCGAAAGCGAGATTACGTTGTTGTACGCCGGATCACCTGCCTGTGGTTGGTGCCATGCCCGATGTCGAAGGGCATAAGCAAACCTATCAACATTTGAGCAAGGATAAAAACTGGCGGTTTGAGCAGTCGCCGCCTGTAATTGACGGGCTTTATATTATGACGGGGATGGGCGCACGGGGCTTATGCAGTGCGCCTTTGCTTGGCGAGATCCTCGCCTGCGAATTGGTTAATGAAGCCTATCCGGTTAGCGCCGAGCAATTGTTTCAGCTCTCCCCTAACCGGTTTATTATCCGCGATTTAATTCGCAATCGCGTTTCGTAGTTGAGCAGGCATGCACTTAGTTTAGTTCGGAATCGACCCAAAACTTGGTACCTTTGACGGTGGCTTGTAGCGCCAGGCCACTTTCCGTGAAAGTATAAACGGTAACATCACCAAAATAAGCCTCGCCTTCAATGGAAGCGCCTTTATCTGAAGCCACGGCTGCAGCATCAGCGTTACCGCCAAAGGTCCAGCCATTTTCAACAAAATGGTTCATGGCTTTTTGCGTATGGAAAACCATAACAATACGATAATCTTTAGCGCCCATACCAAGACCAACACCACCTTCAGCCATATTCATGTAGGTATGTTGCTGAGTTGACATATTTTTAACGACACCATAACCAGTGCCGGCAGAAACCAATAATAAATTGATATTGGCGTTGCTAAATACACCGTAGCCTTTAGCGCCTTCTACCACTTTGCGGCTGTGAGGCTTTTCTTTGAAAAGCTGGGTTAAAACCTGGTTTTTCATTGACAGGATCTTTTGCTGTTTTTCCTGTTTGCTGCCATCTCCCATCGACGCACATGCGCTCAATACAAAGCACAATAACAGGTAACTCAGGCTTTTTAATTTAGTCATGTTCAACTCTCTTTTTATTCTGTTGTAGCAAAGATAATGCACTGATGAGCTTACGAAAAGCAAGGCTGGATTTGCTGCCAGAAGTTCTCGACAATCACCTTGTCCTGCGGCGTTAATTCGGTTCTGGCATTGTGCAGGTCATTACTTACCTGGTCTGCCAATTCTGCAGATAACACCTGCTCATCGCCGCCAAAAGCTGCGGCGGCAATCATAATGAACCCTCGTACATAACTGCTGGCAAATAAAAGATCGGCGTCGTCGAGCTCAATCAGACCGTCAAAATAATCACATAGCTGTTCTAAGGTTTTTACATTGTCTAACATAGGAATTCTTACTTCGAAATAAAATTAATATCAGGCGTGTAATAAGCCCGGGCTGGCGACAGGATATAAAACCTGATCATGGAAACCGGTTATCACTGGCAAGTAACCGCTTAGCTCGGCATCGAGGGTTGGATCGCCACTATCAACAATCAATGGACGGTGATCCAGGGCCTGTAACTTACGCTTAGTGGCAACGATAAAAATATTGTCTTTACCAATGGTACGAATGATTCGTGGGCTCAATTGCTGATTACCACGGCCAAGAATATGCCCCTGGCCGCCAATAACGGTAATCACCAATTTGACATCCTGCCCCTGCTCTTTGGCTTCATGCAGCGCACTGTAAAGCATATGCTCAGTGACATCTTGAGCCACTAAATCCTGCTCCTGCACCAAATCAACGCCAAGCAAGGTATTATCCAAAGCCATTTCCTGCATAATTGCCGCAACCGTAGAACCCGAGCCCATCACGAAAAGCTCTTCATCCATTTGCTCAATAATATGCGCGGCAATATCCATCAAGACTAATTCATCAGTTTCTTTACCACCGGATTTTACCGCCTGAATATATTGCAAATGACTGGGTATCTGCATCTCACCATAACGTCTGGCTTTAACAATACCCTGACGAAATGCGGTTTCGTCAATATCCATGACATCGGCTTCTAAAAAGCTTACCAGCTCATTATTCACCATTTCCTCAACCACTCGTCCTGCAGCAGTTGGCGTTAACGCATAGACACCAGAGTGGATCTTAACTCCGGCGGGGATCCCAAGCACAGGGAAAAACCCTTGTACTTTTGCACAAACATTACGAGCCGTACCATCACCACCGGCAAACAGTAATAAATCTACTTGCTGTTGTTGCAAAGCTTCGACAAGGGCTTCGGTATCCAAAGCGGTGGAATTATCACCTTGGTAGTGATGAACAACCTCAACCGTAAAGCCAAGTGAGCGAGCGGTCTCTTCACCCATATCACCATTGCCGGTATAGATGGTTATCTTGTCTTTATAGGGAACTAACACCTCTAAAGCCAGCTTGGCACGAAGGTTTGATTTCGGTTCTGCGCCTAACGCTTTTGCTTGTTTGGCAATATCCTCGCCATCGCTGCCTTTAAACGCGACACTGCCACCAATTCCAGCAATTGGATTGACCAAAAAGCCTAATTTAAACATAACAAGGTGTCTCCAGTGATGAAGTAACTGCACCATCGCATTTAGGTATTAGCGACGATTTTTCCAACACTTCACCGGCCTTTTTGTTGCTATTTAGAGCAAAATGCTCAATTTTTAATTTTTCATCCCGGTCATAGAATTTTTGCAGCGCGGTAATAAACTGCTGTGCCCGTGGTGGGAATCCCGAGTGCAGATATTGCTCTACCTGCGCATGAACAGATGACCTGAATGCATCCCGATCGACCTCGATACCACTCAAGTTATCGACCGAGACATTAAACTTAAACCCAGCGGCGACACAAAATGCCCATTCAATAGCCTGAGGTTTAATTTCCACTTTCTCAAATGCCGCCTGTTGCTGGGCATTACGACCATCCGGGGCGTACCAGTAACCAAAGTCCTCCAGCAACCGACGTTCTTTACCGGCGATACACCAATGGGCGATTTCATGTAAACCGCTGGCATAAAAACCATGGGCAAAGATAACACGATGGTAACAGGTTTGCTCATCAGCAGGCAGATATACCGGCTCGTCGTCACCGCGAATCAAGCGGGTATTCTCAGACAATGAAAACTCATTGTTGAAGATGGCAATCAAATCGTTAATATCGTGCTGCATCTGTGCCTTAAAAGCGTTTTAGGATGATTGAAAGTGCGGCTATTTTAGCCGTTGCCGGGCGCTATCTCAATGGCATAGCTTCATTAATATAAAATGACCATATCAATGAAATCTCTGTTGTAAATGAACCGCTGCATTAACTCTGAGCTGTGCAAAAACTTAGTGGGATTGGTATTAGCTCACAAAATAAAACCCTTTAAAGGCCAACCCCTTATCAGTTATTATTTAACCCTAATACGATTAGCGCACTATCAGACGAAATGGAACCTGCGATGAAGAAACTCGATGAGGTCGATCAGCAAATCCTCACCTTGCTATACAAAGATGCCGATATCACCAACAAAGAGCTTGCAGCAAAGATTGGTATTGCCGCGTCCACCTGTCTGGAAAGAGTCAAACGAATGAAGTCTGCCGGAGTCATTCGTAACTCTGTAATCGATGTCAATTACCAGACCCTGGGTGGTAATATCCAGGCAATTGCCGCCATTCAATTACAGCCTTACTCGGAACAAATCGTCAACGATCTTCGTGACCAATTACTAAAATTGCCAGAAATCGTCAGTATGTTTCATATGGGTGGTGCCTTCGACTTCTATATCCATATGTCCGTAAAAGATACCGAGCATCTGCGCCGTTTCGTCTTTGAAGCCATTACATCCAGAGAGGAAGTGACTAATGTTGAAACCTCGTTGGTATTTGAGCACAGTCGCAGCCCCGTCATGCCAAATTTTAGCGCCTAATTCCAGTGCCTGACTTCTGTCGACAATTGCTGTTTACGCCACCGCGAATGGACGTATTTCCCTGCCTTGCTTGAGCATTTTTGGGGTAATGAAATAACGAGTCCTTGCACAACTTGCCGTTAGATCCAGCCAGTTATTAACGGCGCATTCAAGTCGCACGTAGGCACAGGTAGGCAGATGTTCTATTTGGTCGATGGATAGATAATTCTGCAGCTCAGTGAAAGCTGGATTGTGACCAACCAGAGTAACCTCAGAAAGGTTTTCGGGTAGTGCCTGGCAAAAATCCAGAACCTCAGACCAATTAAAGGTATACAAGTCCCGTTCTAATGTCGTATCCGCAAGCTGTTCAGCGCTTATGATCCTTTCCATGCCCGGTTCAAACTGATGTTCACTAATACGCTGTAACGTTTGTTTGGCGCGACTGGCATTAGAACAATAGACGTTTGAAAAGCAGCAACCTATATCCATAAGAACAGGCGCCATTAATTGACAATCACCCTGCCCCCTTTCATTCAAAGGACGTTCAATATCATCTAAACCAGAATTTTCCCAGCTTGATTTCGCATGGCGCACGAGATGCAGAATTTTCATAACGTGCAAGATAAAGCGCTGTTCATGAGATTAATACCAATTCACTTTACTTACTTTATATCAACAATATTAGGTGAATTAACCAGAGAAATATTCCCTTTCGAAAAATTGCTGTGCAATCAGCAATTAATGTTGATTGGTATAAGTATAGCGGCCGCATTTGGTGATAGGAGTTGCTCCCATTGCTCTGCAAGAGCAATGGGAATCGACAAGGTTTTTGGCAAGAATTATTGGTAAGGGTTGAAAAGCTCTTCTTCTTTCGGAGAGATTTCTAAGTAAAGCTCTTCCGCTCGTTCCCGGCTTCGTTTGATTTGCTCTCGAGATAATTCCTTTGCATCCATAGCCATACTTTGCTCAGCCGGTTTGTAACCATTGTAGGCGGCAACGCGATTCCATATGTAAGACATTTCGATGTCTTTGGTAACGCCTAATCCATCGTAATAAAGTAAAGCGAGGTTAAATTGTGCCAGCGCATAATTACGTTTTGCGGCCTGCTCATACCAAATCGCGGCGTTGTGATAGCTCTGGGAGGTACCCGTACCATTTTGGAACATAACACCAAGATTAAACTGGGCGGCAACCAAATCTTTTTCAGCTGCTCGCTTGGTATAAATAAACGCTTTTTTCAGGTTTTTTTCTGTGCCACGTCCTTCACTGTACATTTGCGCAACAGCAAATTGTGCTTCGGGAACACTTCTGCCGGCAGCTCGTTCATATAACTTAAACGCTTTTTGCTGATTTTTCTGAACACCAAAACCATTTTCATACAACACCCCCTGCTGATAAAGCGCTGGTGGGTAACCTAACATAACCAAAGGCTTTAGCTCTTCAATCGCTAACGTAAACTCGCCACGATTCATATGATATACGGCGTCATCATAATCGGCCAAAACTGGTGCTGAAAGAGATAAAGACAACATACTCCCAGCGATGAGCATGGAAAAATGTTTTTTAATTACGGACATAAACTCACTCTCTATGGTGTTTTATTACAATGTACGAAAAATTTAATAGACTTATCATACCCAGAAATTTAAATCGGGGCAAAACCTGCTTAGCATTAGCACTTAAAAGTTATGTTAGATTTTGTTTAACCTATCATAAAGGACGATAGAACCCGCCACCGAGACATTAAGACTATAGTCACCAGGCAGTTTAATCAGGCGATGGCATTTATCCATAACCTCACGAGTGAGCCCTGACTGCTCATTGCCGAGCAAATACACACAACGGTGAGGATGTTGAAATTTACCAATATCGACGGCTTTATCGTCCAATTCTACACCAACAAGCTGCGTATCATAGGGCAGATGAGCGATTAAATCGTCAATATCCTGATAATGAAATAATGGGATTTTTTGCCAGGCATTAACCACATCTGAGGTTTGCTTTTTATATTTGCTGCCGAGCGTGAAAATAAATGAAGCACCGAGAATATATGCGCTGCGCCACAGGGTGCCAATATTTTCCGGATCTTTTTGGTTAACAATGCCAATGCCAAAAAATCCGTCTTGTGGGTAGGTTTGTTTTAATCTGGCCATACGTTCTCTTCTGACACAAATATTGCCACGTAGCTAAAATGGATATCCAGCACTTGTGCAAACCCTTACTAGCACCGTCCATGGCTCGTAAGGATTAGTAAAGGGATTTACTATATGTCGATATATCATGGAGGCAATATCTCGACTAAGTATGTCCATGTGCAAACCCTCCCTTGAATCGATTGTCAGTTCCAGACACAATCGATATATCTACATCCTTGTAGGTAACCATCCATGGTGCGGGAGGAAAGATACAGGGATGTATTGAATGTCGAGATATCATGGAGGCAATATCTCGACTAAGCACATCCCTGTGCAAAAAAGCAGGCCGGAGCCTGCTTTTAACTTATTTTAAACTGTCGAAAAAATTCTTCACACCGTCAAAAAAGCCCTGCTCCTTTGGACGATATCGGGCAGCATCTTTACCTGTGCCCATACTCTCTTCGAGTTTTTCCAGCAATTCCCGCTGCTCTGATGTTAAGTTAACCGGGGTTTCCACCACAACTTTACACATCAAATCACCGGTAATGGAACTGCGTACCGATTTCACCCCTTTTCCACGTAAACGGAACATCTTGCCGGTTTGCGTTTCTTTAGGGATCTTCAGTTTGACTTTACCTTCTAAAGTCGGCACTTCAATCTCACCGCCTAACGCTGCGGTTGTAAAACCAATCGGTACTTCACAGTACAAGTGGTTATCGTCACGAACAAAAATATTATGGTCGCGAACATTAACCTGAACGTATAAATCACCCGGAGGCGCGCCATGCTCGCCTGCTTCACCTTCGCCAGTTAAGCGAATGCGATCGCCGGTATCAACGCCAGCTGGAATTTTTGCCGAAAGTGTCTTAGTCTTTTTAACTCGACCTTCACCGTGACAAGAGTTACAAGGGTCTTTAATCACCTTACCGCTACCTGAACAGGTTGGACAGGTTTGCTGCACCGCGAATAACCCCTGACGCATTTGCACCTGACCATGACCATGACAGGTTGGACAGGTTGATGCCGAAGAACCAGACTTAGCACCGCTACCGTCACAAGGCTCACAACTTACGTAAGTAGGGACCTGAAGTTCAACGGTTTTACCTTTAACCGCTTCTTCCAAAGACATGTCAAGGTTATAACGTAAATCTGCACCGCGACGGGCGCGAGACTGGCCCCCGCGACCACGACCGCCACCGAAAATATCGCCGAATACATCGCCAAAGATATCGCCAAAATCAGCGCCACCACCAAAGCCACCGGGGCCCTGACCTTGTTCAAACGCGGCATGACCATATTGGTCATAAGCCGCACGCTTTTGACTGTCATTAAGCACTTCGTAGGCTTCTTTAACCTTTTTAAATTGCTCTTCCTTTTCCTTATCGCCTTTGGTGCGATCCGGATGGAATTTCATTGCAAGGCGTTTATAGGCCTTTTTAATATCGCGCTCAGATGCATCCTTGGCGACACCCAGCACTTCGTAATAATCAGTTTTTGCCATAGTCTTTGTACTGCTTATTGGTTAAAACAAATAAAGCGCTAAACAATAGAGCGCTTTATTTCATTGGCTAAAAGTAGCGCCTGAATTCATTCCAGGCGCTGGATAAGTGAATTATATCAATTACTTCTTATCGTCTTTAACTTCTTCAAACTCAGCGTCAACGACGTCTTCTGCTGGTTGTGCCTGCTCTGCATCAGCCTGTGGAGCTTCAGCGCCCTGTGCCTGAGCTTTTGCCTGAGCGATTTCCATTAATTTTGCAGATGCTTCGATAACCGCTTGCGATTTAGCATCGATGGCTTCTTTGTCTTCGCCTTTGATTACATCTTCAAGCTCTTTTACTGCCGCTTCAATTTTGTCTTTATCTTCAGCTGGCAAGTCATCACCGGCTTCTTCAACCTGCTTGCGCGTCGCATGGACAAGACCATCAGCCTGGTTACGAGCCGTTACCAGCTCTTCGAACTTGGCATCGGCATCAGCATTGGCTTCCGCATCACGTACCATTTGCTCTACTTCATCATCAGACAGACCTGAAGAGGCTTTAATAGTGATCTTCTGCTCTTTACCTGTGTTCTTGTCTTTCGCCGTTACGTGCAGGATACCATCAGCATCGATGTCGAAAGTCACTTCGATTTGTGGCATACCACGAGGCGCTGGGTCAATACCTTCAAGGTTGAACTGACCAAGAGACTTGTTCAATGATGCTTGCTTACGCTCACCCTGAACAACGTGTACCGTTACCGCCGCCTGGTTGTCTTCAGCCGTTGAGAACACCTGAGATTGCTTAGTAGGAATCGTGGTGTTTTTCTCGATAACTTTAGTCATCACACCACCCATGGTTTCAATACCAAGAGATAGTGGCGTAACGTCAAGTAGAAGTACGTCAGTAACGTCACCAGAAAGAACGCCTGCCTGAACCGCAGCACCCGAAGCTACTGCTTCATCAGGGTTAACGTCTTTGCGTGGCTCTTTACCGAAGAAATCGGTAACTGCTTTTTGAACAAGAGGCATACGAGTCTGACCACCAACCAAGATAATGTCAGTAACGTCAGAGGTGGATAAATCAGCATCCTGTAGAGCGATTTTTAATGGCTCAAGGGTTGCTTTAACCATGTCTTCAACCAAAGACTCAAGCTTAGCGCGGGTTACTTTGATGTTCATGTGCTTAGGACCTGAAGCATCAGCCGTAATGTACGGTAAGTTTACGTCGGTCTGTTGTGCTGAAGATAGCTCACATTTAGCTTTCTCTGCCGCTTCTTTCAGACGTTGCATTGCCAGTGGGTCTTTAGTTAGATCCATGCCCTGCTCTTTCTTGAATTCTTCAACAAGGTAGTTGATTAGACGGTTATCGAAGTCTTCACCACCTAAGTGAGTGTCACCATTAGTCGCAAGTACTTCAAAGGTGTGCTCGCCTTCAACTTCATCAATCTCGATGATAGAGATATCGAACGTACCACCACCAAGGTCATATACCGCAACAACACGGTCACCCTGTTGCTTATCCATACCGTAAGCAAGAGCCGCAGCGGTTGGCTCATTGATAATACGCTTAACATCTAAACCTGCGATACGACCAGCATCTTTCGTAGCTTGGCGCTGAGAATCGTTAAAATAAGCAGGTACTGTGATAACCGCTTCAGTAACTTCTTCACCTAAGAAGTCTTCAGCCGTTTTCTTCATTTTCTTAAGAACTTCAGCAGAAACCTGTGGTGGCGCCATTTGCTCACCTTTTGCTTCAACCCAGGCATCACCGTTGTCGGCTTTTATGATACCAAAAGGCATGATGCCGATATCACGCTGAACTTCTTTGTCTTCAAAACGACGACCGATCAAACGCTTGATCGCGAATAGTGTATTTTCAGGGTTAGTCACTGCCTGACGCTTAGCTGGCTGACCAACTAAGGTTTCACCTTCTGCCGTGTAAGCAATAATTGAAGGAGTCGTGCGATCGCCTTCTGCGTTCTCAATGACACGAACTTTGTCGCCGTCTAGTACAGCAACACATGAGTTAGTAGTCCCTAGGTCAATACCTATAATTTTGCCCATCTTGAGGATCTCCGAAAAACATAAAATATGATAAAAAATTTGATACTTCTTTTAGTGGGGGACGGCTATTTATTTTTCAACGGGAAGAATGAAAAAAAATGAAAAAAAGTGGTAAATCCCTTAAAAAAATTGCGGATTTATCAATATTGAGGGTTTCTAAGAGGATTCGGTCGTTGATTAAGAGGACGAGACTTGCTGGCTCTCTTCACTTTTGCGGTCAGCAAAACGCTCCATAATTTCTAGAATTTGTTGTTCACAGGCAATAAACTGAGGCACTAATTCCGGGTCAAAATGCTTACCCGCCTGATTCTGCAGATATTCAAAGGTTTTATCTAATGGCCAGGCTTCTTTGTAGGGACGTTCTGAGGTCAAAGCATCAAAGACATCGGCGATAGCAACAATTCTCGCACTTAGAGGAATATCCTCGCCTATCGTGCCATGGGGGTACCCGCTGCCATCAAATTTTTCATGATGGTACAGAGCTATCTCGCGCGCCATCTGCAATAATTCTGAGGAGTGCTTACCGATAATGTCAGCGCCATATTGGACGTGGCGCTGCATTTCCTGCCACTCTTCATCATTGAGCTTTCCGGGTTTGAGCAGAATTTTATCAGGAATGCCGATTTTTCCGACATCATGCATTGGTGCGGCGTTATAAAGAATGTCGACCCAATTATCCGGCGCATTAATTTGCTCCGCTAAAAGCTTGGAATAACGACTCATGCGAATAACATGCATTCCGGTTTCATTATCCTTGTATTCCGCTGCTCGTCCGAGGCGGTCAATGATCTCACGCCGGGTCTGTTCGATTTCCCGGGTGCGCTCTTTAACTTTCAGTTCAAGTTCACGCTGCTGGTTATACAAGGACAAATGGGTTTTCACCCGAGCCAAAACAATCGGCACACTAACCGGCTTACTAATGTAATCGACAGCGCCTAGCTCCAGCCCCACCTGTTCATCTTCAATAGCCGTTTTTGCGGTAATAAAAATCACCGGAATATCGACGGTAAGAGGATTGGCTTTGAGCAGGCGACAGACTTCATGACCATCCATACCTGGCATCATGATATCAAGAAGAATTAAATCCGGTTTATCGGGTCCGGCGACGATTTTTAACGCCAACTGCCCCGACAATGCCGCTTTTACTCGATAATGTTGTTTTAAAATACCATTGAGAACGTCAATATTTTCCGGGTTATCATCGACGATTAAGATGGTCGCCTTTGGCTCCATAGACCTCAATTTCCCCCGTAAAAAATTAACTTATTGAAATAATAGCAAGGGTATTAATAAGTTACTTAACTGTCTAATTTACTTATTATAAGCCTTGGTATAACCAATATTAGTTCATGGAATCCGATTTCGAGAAAGTGCGGATAAAAAAAAGCAGATCCGAAGATCTGCCTTTTTAAGTTTCCGGGTAATAGACTATTTAGAAACCATTACCATGGCTGGGCGCAATAAACGGCCATTTAGCTCATAACCTTTTTGCATGACTGCGATCACAGTATTTGCGTCAACACCTTCAACTGGCTGCATTGACATTGCCTGATGTAATTCCGGGTTAAAGGGTTGGTCTTTCGGGTCGACCACGTTAACGCCAAACTTATCCAAAGCTGCTAACAAGCTTTGCAGCGTTAATTCGATACCTTCAATCATCGCTTTATTTGATTCATCGTCTTTATCGATATTTTCAAGACCACGTTCAAGGTTATCGACAACGACTAATAATTCACCGGCAAATTTTTCTAAAGCAAATTTTTTAGCTTTATCAACTTCCTGAGCGGAACGACGACGAATGTTATCAACTTCAGCTTTGGCACGGATCACAGAGTCTTTCTGACCATCGATAGTCGCTTGTGCTGCTGCAAGCTTTTGCTCTAACTCAGCAATCTTTTGCTGCTCTTCACTAAGCTCTGCAACTACCTGCTCTTCTACCACTTCACCTTCAACCGCTTGCTCAGCGGTTTCTGCAACCACTTCCTCGGCAGCTTGTTGCTCGGTGTTCTCTTCCATTTCAGCTTGTGCTTTCACAGTCTCTTCGCCGTGATTTTTTGACTCAGTCGTCATTGATAACTCCAATAAAACCTGTATTGCTGGTAATTATGGGGATTGAAAAAATAGGATCAAGCCTTAACGATAAGAAAAATCTTTCTTTATACCAATCCCACTAAAATAGAACGACGATATCAATGAAATCTATGCTGAATCTCAACCTAAGCCCTAACTCTCAGTTGGGCAAAAATTTAATGGGATTGGTATTACTTGGGAAATTTTTATGCGACACTGCCACTATTAGAATAATTATTGTTAAAAGCCCGCAAGTTACGGGCAAAAATACGCTGAAATAACATGACACAACAATACAAAACCATCGGCCTGATTGGCAAACCCGATCACAGTGGCGCCCTGGCGACAATAAAGTCTCTATTAACCTTTTTATCCGATAAAGGTTATCAGGTACTGGTGGAAAATACCGTTGCCCGACAAATCGAACTGGCTTCTAAGCAAGCTCGCGACATTACCGAGATAGGTGAATTGGCAGACCTTGCCATTGTTGTTGGTGGTGACGGTTATATGCTTGGTGCTGCAAGGGTTCTGGCGCGCTATAACATTGCCGTCGTTGGTGTAAACCGAGGTAACCTTGGATTTCTGACCGATATCTCTCCAGATAACCTATTCGATCCGTTACAGGAAATCCTCCAGGGACGATCGAAAACCGAGCATCGATTCTTAATTCAGGCGGAAGTTTACCGCCACGGCAAATTAAAAAGTGCCAATAGTGCGGTAAACGAAGCAGTACTTCACCCGGGTAAAGTTGCATCGATGATGGAATTTGAAGTCTATCTTGATGATGTATTTATGTTCTCTCAGCGTTCCGATGGCTTGATCATTTCAACACCAACAGGCTCTACGGCTTATAGCATGTCAGCGGGTGGTTCGATATTAACCCCAAATCTAAACGCGCTTACCCTAGTGCCAATGTTCCCGCACACCCTGACATCAAGACCGATTGTCGTAGATGGCGATTCGGTATTAAAACTTGTTGTTGCCACCAATAATTCGGAAGACTTACAAGTCAGTTGCGATGGTCATGTGATTCTTGCGGTTATGCCGGGTGATGAGATCATCATTAAAAAATGCGAGCAAACCTTAAGATTGGTTCACCCGCTTGATCATGATTATTTCAATGTTTTGAGAAGTAAATTAAGTTGGGGTAACAAGATTTACTAACAAACTGATCCAGCGATGCAATGACTGCCACTGACGTCGATATTTATGCGTTAAACTACGCCCTTGCACCGACTAAAATGAAGCGATTTATACCAATCCCACTAAGTTTGTGCACAACTCAGAGTTAGGGCAGAGGTTCAGTTACAACATAGATTTCGTTGATATAGTCATTCTATATTAATGAAATATAGGGCAGTAAATGGGCCTCTCACTAACTCCCTACGGGTGAGTTTTAAAGGCATTTATCCTGCGTTACTGATTTTGACAATGGAGTGACCATTCTCTGCAATCAAAGCCTTGTCTAAAAGCCTTTAAATTCTCACTGAGTGAGCAATAATTTAATGGGATTGGTATTAGTGATAAGCCTTAAATCTTTGTCCACTAAAAGGCGCAATTATTTTAACCATACTTTGTTTTTCAATAACGCTTAGCTGTTATTAAAAATTACCGGTCATTCCCTTTACACATTCCGTGCAAAAGCACAATAATAGATAAAGGACGATGTTGAAATTGAACAAAGAATAAATGGTAAACAAAAAAAGTTACAAAGGATGTAAAACCGCACTGATGCTAACTGGTGGTGGCGCCAGGGCTGCTTATCAGGTCGGTGTGTTAAAGGCCATTGCCAGTTACATGCCGAGAAACCATGGCATTCCTTTTCCCATCATCTGCGGTACCTCTGCAGGAGCCATTAATGCTACAACCATTGCCTGTTATGCATCCTGCTTTCATCTCGGTGTTCGCAAATTAGAATGGGTCTGGAAAAACTTACACACCTCTCATATTTATCACAGCACCGCCGGGAAAGTGTTCGGTAACATCATCGCCGGTTTTCTCAGTAACTTTGGTGCCCAATACGCGACCCCTAAGTCATATAGCCTGCTAAACAATGCGCCGCTTCGAGATTTACTCAATGAAGTCGTCGACTTCAAGCGCATTGATATCAACATTTTAAACGACTACCTGTCTTCGATTGCGATAACCGCATCAAGCTACTCCTGCGGCGATTCAATCAGCTTCTATCAGGCCGATAAATCCATTGAACCCTGGCAGCGGGCAAAAAGGCGCGGGGTTCAATGCCAGCTCAATACCGAACACTTGATGGCGTCTTCCTCGATTCCTTTGATATTTCCGCCCATTAGAATCAATCAAAAACATTATGGTGATGGCTCTGTAAACCAATTGTCGCCATTGAGCCCGCCGATTCATCTCGGTGCTGAACGTATCTTTATGGTAGGTGTTGAACAACCCGAAGAAGAATCCGAGCTGTATAATCACATCATTAATCAGCAAAAAAATTACCCTCCATCAGTCGCAACGGTTGCCGGCCATTTAATGGATACGGTATTTGCGGAAACATTGAATAGTGATCTGGAACGATTAAAACGGGTAAATCGTACCGTTGAACTCATTGATAAAAGTAAGCGAGAACTGCAATCAGAGTTGCGCCCCATCGATACCTTGTTGATAAATCCAAGCAAAAATTTCAATCGGATAGCACAGCAACATTATGGTGAATTGAACTGGCCTTTAAGGTTATTGTTACGTTTTATGGGGGCGACGCAGGATTCAGAGTCGAGTTTAACCTCTTATATTTTGTTTGAACAAGATTACTGCAAAAAACTGATACAGGTGGGCTATCAGGATGCAATGGAAAAGGAACAGCAAATTCGCGAATTTTTATCCCTATGAACTCATTAAACTAAGCGAAGAAAACCAGCGCTATTCTCCTTTTTGCAAAAATCTCTCCACCCTTTCAACTCGTCTTGGCTTACCTTGCAATACTAAAGTATCCTGGGCCATCAAAACCTCATCACCAGGAGGGTGAGGGATCTCCTGACCGCGGCGGCGAATTGCTAATATTTCTACCCGTTTTTCACTCAGTTTGAGTGTATCAATGCGCTTGCCGGTAGCAAAAGCATCATCGTTCAGCAGTGTCGCGTGAACAAACTCAAGCCGTTCAATGGCACCTGCACTCATATCGGTATCGACACCAGGATAAAAACCATGCAGGCGATTATAATGATTTTTCCTTTCCGCACGAATTTGACGGACAATTCTCGAAAACGGCACGCCACTTAAATTTAACACCTGAGAAACCAGCATTAAGCTGCCCTCCAGTGATTCAGGAACCACTTCGGTCGCTCCGGCTTCCTGGAGTTTTGTCAAGGCATCATCATTACGTGTTCGAACCAAAATCTGCACATGCTCTGACAACGACCGCACTTTTTGCACTACATCAAAAGATTGCTCTGGTTCACCGTAGGAAACTACCACCAATTTTGCCTGCTCGATATTGGCTGCATGCAAAACTTCCGCCTGGCGTGCTGAACCAAAGAGCACATTTTCACCTGCTTCTCGAGCTTCAGTAACCCGCACCGGATCAATATCGATCGCGATAAAATTGATATTCTCCTGTTTCAGGAACCGACTAACCGTCTGACCAACCCTACCAAAACCGCAAATAACTACATGTTCACTCATTTCTTGCTGCGGCTGAGTCAGTTCTTCATTATCCTGAGCCTGATGATTCTCTACCGTCAGTTTTACCGCCCAGCTTCTTGCATGGGTGATCATAAATGGCGTTATCGCCATCGATAGTATGCCTGCACCAAGCAATATCGAGGTTAACTCAGTACTAAATACGCCGTTATTTGCTGCCATTGCTATCAGTACGAAACTAAACTCCCCCATCTGCGCCAACATAAAACCTGCTGCCCAGGAGTCTTTGGCAGACTCGCCCGCCCGAACACCGAGTATGCGGATGACGGAAATCTTTATCAATAATGATAAAAGTAACACTAAGGCTATACTGCCGGGTGATTGCAATAATGCCTGCCAATCGAGCTTCATGCCTACGGTGACGAAAAATAATCCAAGTAGAATATCCCTAAATGGGCGAATATCGGCTTCAAGCTGATATTTATATTGGCTTTCACCAAGCATCATTCCCGCAAGAAAAGCCCCGAGGGCCATCGATAACCCGAAAAACTGCGTCAGCGCTGCAGCCAGCAAGGTTACCAGCAAGGTTGTTAATACAAAAAGCTCATCGGTGCGAACCTGAGCCACGACGTTGAAGATACGAGGCAATAACCAACGACCTGCAAACAACAACACAGCGACGACAAATAAGCCCTTTACCAGTGCCAGAAATAACGCACTAAGCACACCCCAGTCGGCGCCCTCGCCCAGCAACGGAATTAAAATTAAAAAAGGGACAACGGCAATATCCTGACAGAGCAAAACGGCAACGGATATCTGCCCAGAACGGCGTTTAATCGAGCCGGATTCAGACAGTTGACGAATCACGATTGCTGTCGAAGATAATGCCACCACACCACCAATGACAAATGCGGTTGGCAGGGAGAATCCAAAGAGTAACGCCAGCACAATGACGATAAGCAAAGTTAAACCAACCTGCTTGCAACCGACATCGGTTACCAGGTGGCGCATTGCTAAAAGTTTTGGAAGTGAAAATTCAAGTCCAAGAGTAAACAACAAAAATACAATGCCGAGTTCAGCAATATGCTCATAGTCTGATTCATCACCGGTAATATTCAGACCATGTTCACCAATTAAAGTACCAGCAACCAGATAGGCCAGGATCGCGGGCAAACGCCACCGCCTGAATAACCAGACGACAACGACTGCCGCCACTAAGATTGCAAGAACCTGATAAAAGTTGCCCACTTAGAACCCTTTTGAATTGAAGGCCATGCCTGACAATAATCCTGTCACATAGCTAGCGAAGGTAACGATCCCATTCCATACTAATACCAAGTCCACTAAGTGTTTTCTCACTCAGTGAGAATTTAAAGGCTTTTAGACAAGGCTTTGATTGCAGAAAATGGTTATTCCATTGTCAAAATCAGTAACGAAGGATAAACGCCTTTAAAACTCACCCGTAGGGAGTTTATCAAAGGCCCATTTAAGGCCCTAGATTTCAGTAATATAGAATGACTATATCAATGAAATCTATGTTGTAAATGAACCTTTGCCCTAACTCTGAGTTGTGCAAAAATTTAATGGATTTGGTATAAGTATCTATGTAAATCGAAACATTGTTAATTTTATACGGCGAGATTTTTCCTGGTTCGTCCCACAACCTATGGACAAACACGAAAAAAACATCGACATTTCAAATAGAAAGACTTCCATCTTAGAGATTGATTCGGAGTTAGACAAGCAGTTACATCAGGGATTCTTCCTTCATGAAGTGTTAGTTAAACCCGATCTTGGCATCGTCATTCGGGAAACAGAACGATTTCACCTGGCCCCTAAAGCTATGGAGGTATTAGTGTTGCTGGCTTCCCGGCCAGATATCGTCGTAACATACGAACAAATACTTGGGGTTGTCTGGGCCAGCAGTAAGGCATCAAAAAGCACGGTATCTCATACCATCAGTGAAATCCGGCAGGTATTAGGGGATCCGAAAGAATGCCCAATCATGATCCAGACCATTCCGCGCAAAGGTTACCGACTAAAAGTTACACCAACCCTGCTTGAAAACAGCGATGCTGACCATTTAGGGTTACCTTCCCCTGGTCCTTTCAAGCTCTCATGGGCGATGATAAAAAGCAGCAGACTATTTAAAGTCAGCGCTGCTTACATCCTGTTTTCGTGGATCATGCTGCAAGCCTTCGCCATTATTTTTCCGATTTTCGAATTTCCCGACTGGGGGTTAAAGGTCGCCACTCTGGGACTCGTTATCGGCTTTATCATCGTCATTATTTATTATTGGTTTAGTGAAATTGATGCACGTAAACGATTAGCAAAAGCCAAGGCAACAAAAGTAACCCTGATAAAACAATTCATCTTTGATTCAATTTTCGTGTTTGGTGCTTTAGGAGTGATTTTTTTGATTTCCAGTCACCTGGTAGAAAAGATTGATGAACAGGTATCGAACCCCGGAACAACAATGGACGGTTCCTCAGGCGTAAATAGTAATGCTGTCGCGGTTTTTCCATTTTCAGATTCACAACATTCAGACGAAACATCATACTACCCGGCAACCATTCAGGAAGAGCTGATCAGCTATCTGTCTTCGTCACCTCAAATCAAAGTAACCTCGCTGCGCTCAACCAATTCGATGCCGCAAAATAGTGATATCAATGCGATAAAACTGCAACTAAAAGCCAGGTATTTGATAGAAGGAACCATTTCCTATGATCAGGAAACCCTGGAAATCACCAGTCGATTAATTGATACCGAAACCGGATTTCAACTCTGGCAAGATAAACTGTCAGGCAACAAAAACCAACTACTGGCGCTTAATGAGGAGCTATTCAGGAAAGTCCAGAATGCTTTATTGTTATTAATTACCGGTAGCTCTCAGGAAAACGAATCGCTAAACCGACCTACAGAGAATTTCGCCGCCTATGATGCCTATCTGCAGGGTAAAGCTGCCTACCAGGACGATAGCAGCATATCCAGTTTAAAAACCGCGGAAAAACACTTCACTAAAGCCTTATCTCTCGACAATCAGTTTGTACTCGCCGCGGCTGCGCTATGTAAAACTAACCTGAAAATGTACACCTTTAGTCAAACCATCAGTGAATACCAAAAAGCCAAGCAATCCTGTGAGCTGACGGCTAATTACAAACAAGTGAGCAGCGAATTGCATCTGGCTCTGGGAAAGCTTTATCTGACAAATGGCGAATATCATCATGCCAAGGAACAGTTTGAAGAAGCGCTGCATGTTGACGAAAACAATTCCGAAGCCATGTGCGATTTAGCGACTACATACAAGCATTTGGAAGAACCTGTAAAAGCCCGGCAGTTTTACCGCAAAGCTATCCAGTCGGAACCAGGCTTTTGGTACAACTATTATGAGTACGGCGCATTTTTGTTTACTACCGGCAATTTTAAAGAAGCCATTATCCAGTTTAAAAAGGTCAATTTACTTAAAGATGATATGGTTAGTTCTTACAACGCTTTAGGGGCTTCGCACATGATGTTATGGCAGTTGGACGAAGCGGTGGTGGCACTAAATAAGGCTATTGAATTAGAACCAAGCGCTCTGGCATTCTCGAATTTGGCGACCAATTATTTCTATCTGCAAGAGTTCGACGTGGCTGCAACAAACTATGAAAAAGCGCTACATCATGCGCCGGATAACTACACTTATTGGGGCAATCTTGCCGATGCAATTCGATATCAGGGCTCTGACATTCCAAAAGCCCAGAATGCTTATAACAAAGCCCTGAACTTAGCGAAACAAAATGAAAAGATAAACCCTAATGATATAAACCTGAAAGCGCAGATCTCCCGATATCATTCGGAATTAAACCAATGTCAAATGGCCGCGGATTATCAAAATTCGGTACTGCAAACTGAGCATCAGGATCCTCAGGTTTTTTATGATATGGCCATCGTCGCAAAAAACTGCCTCTCCAATGTGCAAATGAAAAGCATGCTAAACAAGGCAGTGTCGATGGGAGTAGACCCGAAAATGATATTAGCGGATCCGCAATTTTTAGACTATAAAGAAGAACTTATCAGGTTATTTAACAATGACGCTCCCCCCATCACAGGGACCTAATATCACTGCAGTTATTCTGGGGAATGACCTGAACCGGAGCCTTGCTTCTGGAACATTAAATTTAACCCCAGGAACCTACTATGAACACCCTTGTACAAGTAGCTCGAAAAACATTTATTGTCGCACTGTCCGTCATACTTTTACCGATGAGCATTGCTCAAGCGAAACAAAATGATCAAACATTGGTTATTGATATCGATCCGGTAACCAGTTGCGCGTTAACCGTCACCCTAGCAGACCCGGAAGATAACAACTGTAACAAGTTGGATAAGAACCCCTGCAAAAATGTGAAGGACTGTATTTGTTCAGTGAAAGATAAAAAGATTATCTGGAAAGCGGATAGTAAATACAAATACACCTTGCACTTCCATCCAGTAACGTCAGCTGCGGATTTACCGGTTAATCCAAACGATGATTTCGAGTTGGAATTAACCCCATTTAAAGAAAAAAACAAAGACGATGGTTGCTCAAGCACCCTGGTAACTTCTGATGAAGGGGTGATTGATTGCAAAGTAAAAAATAAAGGCACCTGGGATTATGACGTCAAAGTCGAAGGGTGTGCGGAAGGATTTGATCCGCGAATCGTTATTCACCAATAGCGTTGGCATTACCAAGACTTTCGATTAGCCTTGATAGCGCTTCGTTTTTCTCTGAAGCGCTAAAATCCTCGCAGATACGAGCAAGACGCAGAGCATCACCAAAACGCTCTGGGGTCAGGCTGTAAACCGACTTGCTCAAAAAAACGGAATCCAAGCGATAGGTTTTTGAATAAAACTCAATCGCTTCTGAAACATCGGTAAAGTCGGTGCCGTCAAAATGAAACGATACCTGTTCGTCCAAAGACACTTCACAACCGCTTACCTGTAACGGCCAGCCCTTGAAGTTTACCCGGTCGCGGGCAATCTCAAACATAAACCAGGCGCTACGAGCGAACCCTTCAAAATTGCCGCCCTCAAAGCCACTGTTTTCCAGTTCTTCTTTGGTCCAGTTAACGCCAATCGCTAAATCTTTGCGATAAATCTTCCGCAACCCACTTTTAACTTTTTCGCGAACTTTAGCGATTGCTAGTTTCCGATGTTTGGCCGCCAGAGTTGCACACTCATGACACGTTGGAATAGCCATACCCTCAGAGTTAGTGTTGCTATCAGCGTTTGATTCAGGCTTATGGTTAAACACTCGCCCTGCTGGTTCTTTGCAAAACCAGCAGCAATGGCGATACTCAAAAGGCACCTCAATAGGCAAAACCCCAGGATTATTTACCGCAGGGCTTGATAGCTCTTGGTCGCGATCGCAAGAATGCTTTTCACCATGATAGAACTCATCGCTGTCTATATGAGAAAGTAAAGTGGTTTTTGCCCGGCGGCGATTATCATTATTCATCGTTACAATCTATCAATGTATTCAATCAGCGACTGGAATGACGGCTTTTGCGCTTAGCTTTACCTTTATTGGCAGAACCTGCGCGCTTTTTCTCGAGGGAGCGATTTTTATCCCGGATTTGTTGATAACGATTTTTTGCTACCGCCTTTTTCTCTTTCGTAGCCTGCTGTTTCTCTAGCTCGGGATTTAAGTCAAATTCATAACCGGGAAGTGCAACACGTTCGATCTTCTGCTCGATAAGCGCTTCGATATCGCCGAGGAATCGGTGGTCTTTTGGCGATACCAGAGAAATCGCCGTGCCAGATTTACCAGCACGCCCGGTGCGGCCGATGCGATGCACATAATCTTCAGCCAGGAACGGCAAGTGATAATTCACCACATATTCTAAATCCGGTATATCGATGCCACGAGCGGCAACATCGGTGGCAACCATAACCCGAGCTTTACCTTCGGTGAATTCTTGCAATGCCTTGTTTCGGGCACCTTGTGATTTTTCACCGTGACATAACACGGCTTTGATACCATCTAACTTTAGCTCTTTTGCCAATTCATTGGCGCTGTCTCGCGTACCAGCAAACACCATAACCTGATGCCAGTTATTGCGGCCAATTAACTCAGACAACATTTCCCGCTTGCGACTCTCCTGAACCGGGTAAACAAACTGACGGACTTTCTTAGCCGTCGCGTTTTGCCTGGCGGTTTCAATGATCCTTGGATTTTGCAGAATTTGTTTTGCCAGGTTTTTAACTTTATTGGAAAATGTTGCAGAAAATAGCAAGGTTTGATGCGGTTGCTTAATGCCAGACAAAATTTCTTCAATCGGTTTCAAAAAGCCCATATCCAGCATTCTGTCTGCCTCATCAAGCACAACAAACTTAAGTTGATTCAATCTCAGCGAACGATTTTGAATGTGTTCTAATACCCGCCCCGGGGTTGCGACTACAATATCACAGCCCTGTTCAAGTCGTTTTTGTTGTTCACTATTACCAACGCCACCATAAACCAAAGTGGTGGTTAGCTGGGTAAATTGGCAATACTGCTCAATATTTTCTTTAACCTGTTTCGCCAGCTCGCGAGTTGGCGCCAGTATTAAGGCTTTAACGCCACTTCCCCGGGATGCTCCTGATTTGATCAACGACTCAATAATTGGAATCGAAAACGCGGCAGTCTTACCGGTACCGGTTTGCGCACTAGCCAATACGTCCTGACCCGAACGTATCGCAGAAATACCTTTTTGTTGAATCGGCGTGAGGTTTTTATAACCTGCTGATTTTACGGCCTGCAGCAATGGTTCCGGCAGACCGATAGCATCAAAACTCATGAATTTACCTTAGTGCTAAAATGTGCCGGCGATAATAGCAAAAATCAGGGCCAACCCCCTAATGATAATACCAATCTACTCAAATATGTGGGTTGGTATAACTAACGCCAGATTTTCTGAGTCAGGCGCATTTCCTGCTCCTGCTCTTCCTTCACTTTAAACTCGGGAACCTTACCCGAATCCAATTGCTGATTATAATCTTTAGCCACAAACACCAGAGATTTGGTCAGCAGCACGATCGCCGTGACGTTAACAATGGTCATCAAGCCAACGCCAAGATCCGCCATCGCAATAACTTCCCCGAGCGTCGCAACTGAACCATAAAATATCATTATTAAAAACACGATGTTGAAAAACAACTTACCGAGTTTGTTATTAAGGCCAATAAAGCTAAGGCTATTCTCTGCGTAGGCATAGTTGGCAACGATAGACGTAAAACCGAAGAATAAAATAGCAATGGAGATAAAATCACTGCCCCAGCTTCCCACCTGATTAACCAGTGCCTGCTGCGTTAACTGAATGCCGAATTCTTGTCCAAGAGGTATGCCGGACATCAGGATAATTAACGCAGTACAGGTACACAACACTATGGTATCCATAAATACGCCGAGCATCTGCACATAGCCTTGGGAGACCGGATGCGGTGGATAAGGCGTTGCCGCAGCGGCCGCATTTGGCGCACTACCCATACCGGCTTCGTTGGAGTAAAGTCCACGTTTTACCCCTTGCATAATCGCGGCGCCAACCAATCCAGAACCCGCTTCCCTTAGGCCAAATGCCGAACCGACAATATCGGCAAAAATGCCAGGAACAATACTGAGGTTCATGCCAATTACAATAAGGGCAACGATTACATAGGCAACACCCATGAAAGGTACAGCCAACTCTGCAAAACGAGCAATATTCTTCAAACCACCAACAACAATTACCGCGGTTAATATGGTGATAACGATGCCCGTATAAACAGGGTCAATGCCGTAAGAGCCATTAAAGGCGTCACTGATTGAATTGGCCTGAACGGCGCCAAATACAAATCCATAACCAAAGAACAGACAAATTGAAAAGATCAGCGCCATTGCTGGGCTTTTAAGGCCTTTGCGCATGTAATAAGCCGGCCCACCGCGAAAGCTGCCCAGGCTGTCTTTTTCTTTATAAAGTTGCGCCAGAGTACTTTCAGCAAATGAGGTTGCCATGCCGACAAGAGCGATAACCCACATCCAGAACACGGCGCCAGCCCCCCCCAATGAGATAGCCACCGCTACCCCCATCAAGTTACCGGTACCCACTCGCGCTGCCAGTGTGGTACACAGGGCCTGAAATGAGGAAATACTGGTATTGTCGCCCGTGCGGCTATGGCGCATTACCGAAAACATATGGAAGAAATGACGAAACTGAATCGCTTTCAAGCGCACCGTAAACCAGATACCCGCCAGCACCAGCATATAAATGAGGACATAGCCCCAGACAATATTATTCAAAAAAGCGACTACGTCATGTATCACAATACTTCCTTAGTTTTCATTCAACGGTTAGTTTTTATTATTATTTGTGTTTCACTATTTCAATTTGTTACCCCGCCTAAAGCATAGACGGGTTATATCTTAGCCACTGTTTTTTTGCTGGCGCTCGAGCATTTGTTGTAATTGAGCTATCTGCTCTTGCAAAGCATCCACCTGAGCACGGGACGCGGGCTCCCCCTCTTCAGCACTTTCACCATGGCTTGAGGCACGTTGCTGCTCATGCTCGGCACTCATCACTTCCAGTACGGTTCCTACCATCATATTGAGGAAAATAAACGCCGTCAGGAAAATAAACGTCAGGTAATAAATCCAGCTTAACGGGTAAACTGCCATGGTTTCATACATTACATCGGTCCAGTCTTCAAAGGTCGCAACCCGGAACAGCGTCAGTAATGATACTGAAACATCTCCCCATAAAAACTCATTGATATCATGGAAGATAATGCTGCCAATGGCGGCATATATATAGAAAATAACAAACATTAGCAGGGCGATGTAACCCATTTGTGGAATCGCTTTAAGCAGCGCATTTATCAGCATGCGCAGCTCCGGTACCATGGATACCAGTCGTAATACTCGGAAAACACGAAGTAAACGCGCCAGTAGTACACCGGAACCACCATCCGGGATCAGGGAGCCGATGACGATAATGGTATCGAATATGTTCCAGCCCTTTTTGAAAAACTGAGATTTTTGCTCTGTGGCGAGAAAGCGAATGACAATTTCTATGGCAAAAAATACCGTAATACTGACGTCTAGGATACCAATTAAATCTACCAAATGTTTCGGTAAATCATGGGTTTTGGCACCGATTAATAAAGCGGATATAACAATCACCGCAATTACAACGCCCTGAAATAACTTACTGGAATCGATAACTTTCAGCGTACGTTGCAGAGTATCTATGGTAATGGACATGTCGAAAACTGGGTTGTGAATACAAAAGATAGAGGGGTTATAAAAATTGTATGGTTTAAAATCAAGAAAAACTTGGTTTTTCTCCCTAATTCTGGGCTAAATAGACCCTAATTTTCGATATCGTCGCCACAGCAAGCACAACCTATGAACCCAAGACACTTATTAGAATTGATATTACTGGCCGCAATTTGGGGTGGCTCTTTTCTATTGATGCGGGTTTCGGCGCCGGAATTAGGTCCGGTAGTTTTGATCACCTTGCGCACAGTAATTGGCTTTATCACGCTTTTACCCTTCTTGATTCATATGAATAAGCAACGTCAGGTTCGTCAACATGGCTGGCCGATATTTGTTGTCGGGATGACCAATACTGCCATTCCCTTTGTATTGTTTGCCTTTGCCACCTTAACGCTAAGCGCGGGCCTTACCTCGGTATTAAATTCCACAGCACCAATATTCACCGCCATCATCGCTTATCTATGGCTTAAGGAAAAGCTCAACTGGTACCAGGCATTAGGCTTGTTACTCGGTTTCATCGGGGTACTTGTGCTATTCGCCAGCAAAGGAAGTTTATCCTTTGATAGCACGGCGTTGGCACTTTTCGCCGCCTTAGGAGCCACCTTACTCTATGGGTACGCAGCCTGTTTTACCAAACGTTACTTAAAGGGTGTATCGGCAATCGCCATCGCTGCCGGCAGTCAATTATTTGCCGCTTTGGTGTTGATCCCATTAGCGATCCCGCTTTGGCTGGAAATGGGGCCTTATCAGGAAATCAGCAACCAAACCTGGATTGCAACCATCATTCTGGGTGTGGTCTGTACCGCTCTGGCATATATTCTCTATTTCCGCTTGCTAGAACAATTGGGACCGGCTAAAGCCATCTCGGTAACCTATTTAATCCCGGTATTTGGTATTTTCTGGGGTATGTTGTTACTGGATGAGCAATTGACTCTGTGGATGGTATTGGGAGCAGGACTCATTCTTACCGGTGTTGGTTTAACCAATAAAAAATCGCAGAGCATCGGCAAAAGTTAGTCACCGGAGTTCTGGCTAATCCTCTTTTCGATAGGCAGTATCTAATGCTCCTGAATCCAGAAGATGGCGATAGTGGTTATTTTCTCGCTTGATAACATCTTCTATCGCCGCTTTAAAAGGGGATTCGGCAAGCAAGTAGTTGCCATAACTGAGCACAGGGACGAAACCGCGATTCAACTTATGCTCTCCCTGCACACCAGCGTCAAATTTTTGCAATCCGTGCTCAATGCAATATTCGATTCCCTGATAATAGCAGACCTCGAAATGGAGCCCGGGGATCTGTGCTAACGCTCCCCAATAACGTCCATATAAAGTGCCGGCATGTTCAAAGAATAACGCGCTGGCAATAGTCTGACCGTCTTTGCTTACCATCAAAAGGCGACAGTTTTCGGCTAAATTCTCCGACAAAGACTGAAAAAACTGTAGATTCAAATACCCTTGATGACCAGAGCGCTTTAGGTAGGTTTGACGATAACACTGGTAGAATAACTGCCAGTGAGTTGGTGTTATCTCGGCGTTTTCAATCCACTGATATTTTAGCTGTTGCTGAGACAGCACTTTACGCTCTTTCTTAATGCTCTTACGCTTGCGCGCTGTTAATTTTCCGAGAAAGTCATCAAAGGTTTTATAATCTTGATTAAACCATTGAAATAAAACATCATTTCGCTGAACTACCTGATACTGCTCTAACTCATCGCTGCTATCTTTGTCGATAAACAAACATTGAAAGTTGCTGGCGTCAAAAGCATCAAGTCGCTGCTTTAGCACTTCAATCAAAGTTTCGATAATCAGATTCCGACTAAGTTTGGTATTTTCAGCGAAAGCCAGGCGCGTTCCGGATACCGGTGTAAATGGGATGGCCGATAACAGTTTCGGATAATATTCCATTTGTCTTTGCTGGTATGCTGCCGCCCAATTCCAATCAAACATATACTCGCCGTAGGAATGCATTTTCACATAAAGAGGCAAACCTGCTATTGGCGTTTCTTGATCGTAAATAATTAAATGGTTAGCAATCCACCCGGTGTCAGCGCTGACACACTGGCTTTGCTCAAGGCTCAGTAGATATTGATATTGAATAAAAAGGGAATGGTTTTTGAAAAGCTGTTGCCAGTGGTCTCTTGGAATATCGCTGATCGAAGTAAAAAACCTGGCTGATAAGTTCATAATAATCGTTTGTTAAATACATAGAGGTGTTACCAATATGATAACACCTCTATATCAAGATGATTTGAGCGACAAATTATTGCTTGTGAACGACACCGTCTTTCATTACAAACTTTACAGAAAGCAACTGATTAATATCCTGTAAAGGGTTGTCATCCAGGGCTATGATATCGGCATATTTACCGCTTTCCAGTGTACCTAAGGTTTCGTTGGCATCAATCAAATCTGCAGCATTAACGGTCGCGGAAATAATGATGTCCATTGGCGTCATCCCTGCTTCATGCATCAATACCGCTTCCTGAGCATTATTACCATGCTTTGAAACACCAGAGTCGGTACCAAACGCAATCTTTACGCCTTCCTCATAAGCATTAGTGAAGTTTTTCAGCATATCAGCGCCTACACGTTCTGCTTTCGCCTTAATTGCTGGCGACATAAAGTCACTGTTTTGCGCCATTTTCAGAACCGTATCACCGGCAAGTAAGGTTGGAACCAGATACGCATCATTATCTAAAAACAGTTCAATACTGTCTTCATCGGCATAACTACCGTGCTCAATGCTATCGACTCCAGCTCGCAATGCCGCGTTAATACCTTCAGCAGCATGGGCGTGGCTGGCAACTTTGCGGCCAAGGGCGTGGGCAGCTTCAACAACCTCTTTAAGCTCGTCATCTGCCATCTGCTGACCGGTACCGGTATTGGTGTCAGAAAGTACGCCGCCGGTTGACGTAATCTTTATCACATCAGCGCCAAACTTAATCGCGCGGCGTGTCGCGCGGCGACAATCATAAGGACCGTCACAGATGGTTTTCGACGTATATTTATCCATCAGGTCATGACGCATTCCGTCAACATCACCATGACCGCCGGTTACGGAGACGCCACCAGAAGCAATGATGCGAGGGCCATCTACCCAGCCATTCGCAATCGCATCACGTAACGCGTATAACTGCTGCGGATCGGCACCTAAATCGCGAACCGTGGTGAAACCGGCATGCAGGGTTTTATTGGCAAAATGAACGCTGCGCATTCCCGCCAGTTCAGATGACATCTGTAGTGTCTCTTTGGCACTATTTGGTCCTAACTCCCCCTGAATGTGGACATGCATATCCATCATACCTGGCATCACAAACTCATTTTTTAAGTCTATCACTTCGACATCGGCACCATAATCTTTACCGGAAACATAACCGGATACGACTTCAACGATCTTATTATCCTTAATGACAACCGACTGACGTTTTTGTACCGTTTTCCCTGGCACTGCCAATAGCTCACCGGCATGAATAACTTTAATGTTTTCAGCCCAGGCCAAGCTACTGAACATGGCTTGCGATAAGAAGGTAAGAGCGATAGCTGGAAGTGCTAAGGATTTATATTTATTGTTATTAGTCATTGATTTTCCTTACTTCTGACTCAACACCTAATTTATACAATTCTGCATTGAGTTCGGGATAATTAACCTATTAATATCACAAACCAAAAAAAAATCTAAGACCATATAGCCTTAGATTTTTTCAATTCAACGAATTTGTGAGATCGCGGTAAGCACTTGCCAACCGTCAAATTCACTGGGAGTCATTAATGCTGATGACCACCAACACCGTGGGCATGGCCATGAGAAATTTCTTCTTCTTCGGCTTCACGAACGCCAACAATTTCAATATCGAATTGTAGTGTCTGACCAGCAAGTGGGTGATTGGTATCAACCGTGATCATAAACTTACCTACTTTCACTACAGTTACCTGACGCTGTCCGTGCTCGGTATTCACCACCCCAACCATTCCCGGTTTCCAGGTACTCGCACCTTGTAAATGCTTGGCAGGAATGCGTTGTACTGCATCCTGCAAATATTCACCGTATCCATTTTCCGGTTCTACGGTCACTGCAAACGTATCCCCTTGCTGTTTGTCGATCAGCGCATCTTCTACGCCTTTGATCATATTATTGTGGCCAACAAGCAAGGCGACAGGATCACCGCCATTTGAATCTTCCATTACCGTGCCATCTTCATTTTTAAGAACATAATGAAACTGAACGACTGTATTTTTCGCAATTTGCATGGATTAATCCTTTTTTAAATCTCTATTTGCCGAAAGTATAATACCACTTTGGGCATCAGCCTTTATCATCATAAAATTAAGGTTTAGAGCGCTTGGTTTATCGCATCAACGCTGGCTTTTGCATCGCCAAATAACATTTGCGTATTATCTTTAAAGAACAATGGATTTTGTACCCCGGCATAACCGGTGTTCATTGAGCGTTTAAAGACGATGACCTGTTTCGCGTGCCAGACTTCTAATACTGGCATACCAGCGATCGGACTATTCGGATCTTCGCTCGCTGCCGGGTTTACCGTATCGTTCGCACCAATTACCAATACCACATCGGTATCTGCAAAATCGTCATTAATTTCTTCCATGCCCAAAACGATGTCATATGGAACTTTTGCTTCTGCTAAGAGTACATTCATGTGCCCTGGCAGGCGCCCTGCTACCGGATGAATCGCGAAGCGGACATTCACACCTTTGTTTTTCAATGCCTGAGTCATTTCATACACCGGATACTGTGCCTGGGCTACCGCCATGCCATAGCCCGGGGTAATAATCACAGATTTTGCCGCACTTAAACTGTCGGCCACCGCCTGGGCATTGGTTTCAATATAATCCCCATAATCGGTATCGGCATCAACAATCACTTCAGTACCAAAGCCACCGGCAATAACGCTAATAAAAGAGCGATTCATCGCTTTGCACATGATGTAGGAAAGGATCGCACCTGACGAGCCAACAAGCGCACCAGTGATTATCAACAGATCGTTACCTAACATGAAACCTGCGGCTGCCGCGGCCCATCCTGAATAGGAGTTGAGCATCGAAACCACAACTGGCATATCCGCGCCGCCAATTGAAGCGACCAGGTGCCAACCAAATACCAGGGCGATGATGGTCATTAGCCATAATGGTCCAAATGCACCTTCGGCGCTGACAAAATAAACCATCAATACAAAACAGATAATTCCCGCTACCAGATTCATTTTATGGCGATGCGGTAGCATCAATGCTGCACTATTGATTAACCCGCGTAATTTCGCAAACGCAACAACGGATCCGGTAAAGGTTACCGCCCCAATAAATACCCCTAAAAATACTTCAACCAGATGGATATTTAGCTCTACCCCTCTTAAATGTGAGGTGTGTTCGAAAAAGCTGTTATAACCGACAAGTACCGCAGCCAGGCCAACAAAGCTATGCAAGATGGCCACGAGCTCTGGCATTTCTGTCATCTCAACCTTTTTCGCCAGGTGCAAACCTATCATGGCACCGATAAACATACAGACAAGGATCACCCATAGCGCCGAAACGTTTGCGGCGGCAAGCGTTGCTATCAAAGCTATCGCCATGCCAACGATACCAAACCAGTTACCAGACTGCGCGGATTCCTGCTTACTCAGCCCGGCCAGGCTCATAATAAAACACAAGGCGGCAAGAATATAAGCTGCTCCAATCATTCCTTCAGACATCATACTCTCCTACTTGCGAAACATTTTTAACATTCGCTGGGTTACAAAGAACCCACCGACGATATTGATGGTGGCGATTAAAATGGCGAAACCCGCCAGTACATCTATTAGCAATGAGCCTGAGCCTATTTGCAACAGGGCACCCACGATGATGATGCCGGAAATGGCATTGGTAACACTCATTAAAGGTGTGTGCAGTGCATGGGTTACGTTCCAAACCAAGTGATAACCAACTACACAGGACAATACAAAGACAGTAAAGTGAGACAAGAAATCTGGTGGAGCGACATCAGCAATCCATAAAAACACTAATGCAGACAATCCCAACATAAGTATTTTGTTGGCTTTGTTTGAGGCTTTGTCCGGCTCTTCAGTTTCAACCTGAGGCTCCGGCTCTTTCTCTTTAGGTTGTGGCGCTGCAGAGACTTTTATCGGTGGTGGCGGAAAGGTGATCTCGCCATCTTTAACGACGGTCATATTGCGAATCACCACATCTTCAAAATCCAACGCTAATTCGCCATCCTTGTTCGGCGTCAACAGAGTCAATAGATTTGCCACATTGTTGGCATATAACTGACTCGACTGATTAGGAAGCCTGGACACTAAATCGGTATAACCGATAACTTTAACCTGTTGATGTTCAATTAGTTTACCTGGTTTGGTTAATTCACAATTACCACCACCTGGCGCCGCCAAATCGACGATGACACTACCAGGCTTCATGGATTCCACCATATCTTTGGTCAACAATATCGGAGCCTTTTTACCGGGTATCATTGCCGTAGTAACAATAATATCAACATCTTTTGCTTGTTCGGCGAATAACGCCATTTCCGCATCGATAAACGCCTGACTCATTTCCTTGGCATATCCATCGGAGGAATCGGAATCTTCCTCAAAATCCAATTCCAGAAATTCGGCGCCCATACTGACAATCTGTTCCTTTACTTCTTCTCGAGTATCAAAAGCACGAACAATTGCCCCTAAACTGCCAGCCGTGCCAATCGCCGCCAGTCCGGCAACACCAGCACCAATTACCAGCACTTTTGCAGGTTCTATATTACCTGCGGCAGTAATTTGCCCCGTTAAAAATCGGCCAAATTCATTGGTGGCCTCAACAATGGCACGATAACCGGCAATATTTGCCATCGAACTTAACGCATCCAGAGACTGAGAACGAGTCATTCTCGGTACCATATCCATGGCCAGAGTATTGACTTTTTGCGCCGCCAGCGCTTCTACCAATTCCGTTTGTTGCGCCGGTGATATGAAACTAATCAAATGACTTTCAGGTTTAAATTCGCCAACCTCTTTGAGATCAGGGGCGTTTACCTTAAGTACCAAATCACTTGCCAAAACGTCTTTCCTGGAACCAATTGTCGCGCCCGCCTCAATATAACCTTTATCATTAAAGCTGGATTTGTCTCCCGCGCCTGTTTCGACAACGACCTGGTAACCAAGCTTGGTTATTGATTGAATGGATTTTGGCGAAACCGCAACACGATTTTCACCAGCTAACGTTTCACTGGGTACACCAATTTGCATGGGGGCTCCTTGAATCTCATGAAGGCATGATGATTTTTTTATAAATGCTTGAAATTATTAGTATCACTTAACTGGCTAAATTTAAACCAAGGACATGGTATTTTGTAAAAATTAGGTTAAAAAATTAACTTAAATGCAAAAAAAGTGTTTGCGCCAAGGAAATTTTGAGGTATGTTAAATTCATAGCTGATTAGCCCCCATGTTAAATCAGTGCAGAAATGGATTTACCAAATGTGAATCTGGAATCGAAATTTTGCACGTTAAATATGGAAAGGTTAAACAGCCATGAAAAAATTATTTTTCACCACACTCCTTCTTTTAGGCTTACCACTTTCTGCCAATGCGGCGACTTCTCTAACCGAAGACAAAATTGCTAACGTAGCTCAGCAGTTCGTCGAATTTCACAAAACCGAAGCCGTTGAACTATTGCAAAAAATATTAGCGCCACAGCTCAACGTAAAAGTCACTCAGGGCTCGAATGGTTATGGTTTTGTACTGAATTACAACCGTGAAGAATACATCGATTACCTGCGCAAAGGTCATAAGAGCAAATTCAGAATCGGTACCGATGTATCCTATGTTTCCTCAGAGTTTTTGGGGAATCGTGAAGCCAAATTTATTGTTCGATATCGCTCGAAAGAGTTAGACAAATATGTGTGGGTGGAAGGTATTGTTGCTATGGTCGGTAACGATATCAAGATTACCCATATCGAAGAATATACCTAATACGAATCTGTTCCACCCCGTAATGTGTCGATGGAAAAGCCGACACATAAATAACGTCTTTTCCAACCATTGCTAATTACTCCTTCCTTTGGCTTAATACAACTTTCGTTGCATTAAGCCTTTTTTTATTCAGCGGCCAATTTACCTTTTACTTTTTCCCGTAAGCTTTGAACGATCACGTAACACACTGGAATCACCATAGTACCGAACACCAGGGCTACAAACATACCACCGAATACGGTGACCCCGAGCGAACGCTGACTGAACATCCCGGCTCCCGTTGCAACTACCAAAGGCAAAATACCAACAATAAATGACACACCGGTCATACACACAGCTCGAAAACGCAGGTTGGCAGCAATACCAGCAGCTTCAGTAATGGATTTACCTTCTTCTTCACGCTGATGACGGGCAAACTCGACAATCAAAATTGCATTTTTCGCTGCCATCCCTATCAACAGTATCAAACCAACCTGTGCGAAAAGGTTCAGCGCAATTCCGGTTACGTTAAGCGCCAACAGAGCGCCGGCAATCGCCATAGGCACAACCAGAATAATAGCGGTAGGAATTGACCAGCTTTCATACTGACCAACCAGAAAGAGGTAAATAAACACCAATGCCAGTGCATAAGCATAGATAGCCATGTTACCTGCTTCTATTTCCTGATACGTCATCCCAGTCCATTCCGACTGATAACCCGAAGGCAAGACGTCCAGAGCCAGTTGCTCCATCGCTTTGATACCATCGCCAGAACTAAAACCGGGGCTGGCTTCCGCCCGTACAGTCACGGAATTATATAAATTGTACCGGTCGCTGATGTCAGGGCCGTGGATGGGATCAATCTGTGAAAAAGTGTTGAGCGGTATCATCTCACCATCGTTGTTGCGAACGAACAAAAGTTGAATGTCAGAAATGGTTCCTCGATACTCGGGTTTCGCTTGCATGATTACTTTATATGTCTGACCAAACTTTGTGAAATCATTAACATATTGCGATCCAAGCTGAGCCTGCAGTGTGGAAAAAATACTGTCGATATCAATACCAAGCGCCTTGGCTTTGATTCGATCAACATCGATCAGGTATTGAGGCACGTTGGCTCGGAAGGTACTGTAAACGTTTGTCAGTGCGGGAATCTGATTCCCCTCGACAACAAAGTCATTAATAACCTGCGCAAAGTCGCTGGATGGTCTTGCCAATGTATCCTGAATAATAAATTCAAGGCCACCGACGGCGCCCATTCCTGGAACCGAAGGCGGCGCGATTGCAACCACCTGCGCTTCGGGAATGGTTTCAAACGCCAATGCATTGACGCTCTGAGTGACGGCAAATACCACATCTTCTTCCTGTACCCTTTGCTCCCAGGGCTTTAATACGATAAATAGCGAGCCGGCATTACTTTGCGCAGCCGCGTTCAGAATTGAATATCCTGCCACCGAAGTAACGCTTTCGATTCGGGTATCCTGGAGCAAATCCTTGGTTAACCTATCAAGAACCTTTTGGGTGCGCCCCAATGAGCTAGCATCTGGTAGTTGCACCGCGACGATAAATATCCCCTTGTCCTCGGATGGAACAAAGCCTGTTGGCGTACGCAAAAATCCCCACCCCAGAACTGCAAATAAAACCAGCATACCCAGAGATACGGCAACCGCTTTGCGGATCAGAAATGCTACTGAGGCGGAATAGCGATTGCGAATACCGTCAAACCAATGGTTGAATTTTTTATACCAGCCAGCCTCTTTGGTATTGCTCTTCAATAATAATCGACACAATGCAGGACTTAGGGTAAGAGCATTGAGTGAACTGAACAATACTGCAACACAGATAGTTACCGCAAATTGTCGATACATAATACCGGTTAATCCCGGTAACAGCGCAACAGGGACAAATACTGCCAACAATACCAGTGTAGTCGCCAATATCGGCCCCGTTACTTCTTTCATGGTTAACGTAACCGCTTCTTCAGGCGTCATATCGGAATCGGTTAGATGTCGCTGGGTATTTTCCACCACGAGAATGGCATCATCGACCACAACCCCGATTGCCAGTATTAACCCGAACAAGGTAATGGTATTTATCGACATATTCATCAACAGCAAGACCCCAAATGAGGCGATCAGAGATACCGGGATGGCGATAGAAGGGACGATAGCAGAGCGCCAGTTTCCCAAAAATATAAAGGTGATAATGATCACCAGACCAACCGCCTGATACAAAGAAACCTGAACTTTAGCAATTGAAGTACTGATATAACGAGTTGTGTCGTAACCGATGGAATATTTGATGCCCTCAGGAAAGTCTTTTGAAATATCTTCCATCATAGCCTTCACGCTATCCCCGGTGGCTATTGCGTTTGCCCCGGGTAACAGGTAAAGAGCGACCGTGCTCGCTGATTTACCGTCCACCTGCGTCACGACGGAATAATCTTCTTGTCCAAGCTCGATTTCCGCCACATCTTTAAGATACACAAATGAGCCATCGGCTCGGGAACGAATGACGATGTTGGAAAATTCTTCGACCTCAGTCAATGTACCTTTGGCTTGCAGGGTATATTGAGTTTGAATGTCTGTGTTATACGGCGGGGCACCAACTTTACCGGCAGCTACCTGAATGTTCTGTTCATTTAACGCACTACGAATATCATTGGCGGTTACTCGAAGTGATGCCATTTTCTGTGGGTCGAGCCAGATCCGCATCGAGTAGTTCGCCTCGCCCATGATCATAGCTTCGGAAACACCATCGACCCGCTTCAGTTGATTCAGAAGATTAATTTTCACGTAGTTGGAAATAAATACCCGGTCGAAATCCTCAGTTTCAGAAAAGACATTAACCAGAAACAACATATCCGGAGATTGTTTTTTAACGGTCACGCCAACCAGGCGGATATCCTGAGGAAGCTTTGGCTCGGCCATGGCTACCTGGTTTTGCACCCGCACGAGCGCCAAATCGGGGTCAATACCGATGGCAAATGTCACGGTAAGGCGGTAACTGCCGTCATTGGCACTTTTGGATGACATGTAAATCATCCCCTCAACCCCATTTACTACCTCTTCAATCGGCTGGGCAACTTTTTCCTTAACAACCGATGCCGAGGCACCGGTATAAAAAGCACTAACGACTACCTGGGGCGGAGCGACAGATGGGTATTCGGCAATGGGCAGAATCGCAGCGGAAATAATACCAACCAAACTCATGACGATGGCGATTACCAGAGCAAGTTTAGGGCGCCTGATAAAGGTTTGGCTAAACATAATCAGCCCTCTTGCTCAGGGGTGGTCGGAGCATCAGCCTGGACCGGCTTCACTTTCTGACCACTGCGAATCCTCTGTATACCTTGAATCACCACGGTATCACCATCTTTCACCCCTTGATTGACAATGACCATAACGTCAACCCGTTCGCCCAGACTGACATTTTGCCGGCTAACTTCCTGCTTTTCGTCAACCACCATCACAAAATCCCCCTGCTGGTCAGACTGTACTGCACTTTGCGGAATCATCACGGTTGGTGTTTGCTTGGGTTCTTCAACAATGACATTCACATACTGACCGGGTTTTAAAATTCCATCGGGGTTGGGAATGGTGGCGCGAACTTCCATGGTTCCTGTTTTCGGGTCGACACGATTAGAGACAAAGGTGATTTTGCCTTCGTGGGGATAAATATCGTCCTTTTCCAGAGCAATTTTTACAATCGCCTCATCGCGACGCTGGGCACGCGGCATCTGCGCTTTGGCTTCGTTAAATTTTTTCGCCATACGCCAATAAACTTTTTCACTGACAAAAAATGGCACTTCCATGACATTGGTAGCCACAATTGTCGTCAACTCTCCGGATTCCGGACTGACGATATCACCGACACTGTATATACTGCGTCCGATCTTACCGGATATGGGCGCCTCGATAGTTGCATAACTTAAATCTACTTTAGCATTATCCAGTTTTGCTTCTGCGGCAGCCAAAGCCGACTGCGCTTCCTGGAATTTTGCCTCCAGGGCATCAAGCTCTGAACTGGAAATATAACCATCAGGCGCTAGCTCCTGACCGCGACGATAGTTTTTGTCAGCGGCGCTCAACGCTGACCGCGCGCGTGAAACTTCAGCTTCACTTTGCGCCCGTTGCGCCTGCAATTCGTCATCATTGAGCTTGAATAACACGCTACCTGACTTGATTTCCTTACCTTCGGAAAAGTTTATCGATTCAATCTTGGCCTTCACCCGGGCCTGAATTTTGACATCACTTGACGCATTTAATCGGCCAACAAAAATCGCACTTCCCCGATAAGGAAACGATTTTACCTCTTGAACAATAACCTCCACATCGGGGGCTTGTTGTGGTGCCGGTTTGCAGGCAACTAAGCCAAGGCCAAACAGGCTCAATAAACTTATTATGGAAATACTCGATTTTGACATGGTTTGCATCCTGTCGATTATTGTTATATTCCGTTCATCTTTTCGAAAAACAGTCAACAAGAGCCCGATTCCAGCGAATTTAGCGCTGAAAAGCGGACTTTACGTAAGTCTAAATGTAAGTATAAGTATAGAAAAATTATGAAATTTGCCGAGATATGGCACAAAAAAGAAAAACCCCGAAGCATTACTTCGGGGTTTTGTAAGGAATTGAATTAATGGAACTATTTCCAGCTTTTAATTTTATAGCCTTTTACTGCATAAAATAGAATGAAGAGATAACAAGGAAGCATCACCAGATACGCGCCTTGCTGACCTGCGTCCGAGGAGCTTGCCAGTCCCCAGAATAGCGGACCAAAAGCACCACCGGCGATCCCCATCACCAAAAGCGCAGAGCCGATACTGGTAAGCTTACCTAAGCCTGACAATGCCAACGGCCAAACCGCTGGCCATACAATGGCGTTGGCAAGACCTAGTAACGCGATAAGCAGCAGACTATCGGGCAACATTGCACCACCAAACGGTACAAGTAACGCATTTGCCAAAACAAATGAATCATTATCGGCAACAACAATTAACACCGTTAAGATCACACCTAATATAGCGGAAATCATGAGTGCCGTTGGTTGCGATAAAAACCTTGGGATGGTGATAATACCGATAATGTAACCCAGGACCATACAAGCCATGGTGTATGACGTCATTACCGCATAGTTTTCTATACCTAGCGACAACGCATAAGTACCAATTGTATCTCCGGCGATAACTTCAACGGCTACATAGAAAAATAGTGCGGCAACACCTAAAACCAGATTCGGATGAGCAACGACGTCTTTTAAACGATTGGTATCCCCAGTATCAACATCGTCTTCTTTGTCTAATTCCGGTAAAGGAGATTTCTTAACAAGCAACGCCAGGAAACCAATGAATAGGGCCATACCCAAATAAGGTAATACTAAACCGTTGGCCATTTCTTCAATTTGAATTTGCGTAAGATCAGTACCAACTCTGTCTTTAAAGCTATCTAATATCAGCGCTGTGAACACCATCGGCGCCACCACCCCGGCACTCTTGTTTAAAATTCCCATAACACTTACGCGAGCAGCCGCTGATTCCTCTGGACCAATGCGAACGACATAAGGGTTAACCGCAGTCTGCAGTAAGGTTTGCCCTGCCCCCATTACCAGTTGTGCAAATAAGAACAAACCGAAGATTTGAGTTTTCGCTGCGGGAATGAACAGCAGGCCGGCAATCATCATACCTACCATACCAAGTGCCATACCGGTCTTGTATCCGACCTTACGGATCACCCAGGCCGATGGCAACGCAGTAAACGTTACCGCGATATAAAAAGAAAACAGGATCAATGACGCTTGAAAGGGCGTTAATTGCAGGATTTGCTTCAGGTATGGCATCAAGGAACCATTTAACCAGGTCGCAAAGCCTAAAATGAAAAACAGCCCGGCGACGATAGCCATGGGCACGAAACTACTTTTTGATTGTTGTGTTATGGTCGAAGCCATATTAGCACCTTCTGTTTGTTGCATAATTCCCCAACTATTGTTTTGTTGATGTTGTTTTTGTTATTGGTGATAAAACAAAGGCGCGTTAAACGATACGCGCCCCATTAACCCAGGTTTGTCTGACATTAAGCTCATCATCGAAGATGACAAAATCTGCGACCGCACCGGTTTTTAAATGGCCATAAGCCTTATCGATTTTCAAAAACTGCGCCGGATACAATGACGCCATTCTAAGGGCTTCTTCCAGCGGCTGTTGCAGTTTTTCAACGGTATTTTTCACCGCCATCGCCATATCCAGACATGAACCGGCTAATTCGCCGGTTGTAGCATTCAATCTGTCGCCATCGCGGATAACGGTTGCCCCGAGCAATTCAAAACTGTCTTCGTTACTGCCAACCGGTGACATGGCGTCAGTAACTAGCATAATTTTGCCCTGTTGCTTGGCTTTGATAGCAAGCTTTGCCGAGTCATAGTGGACGTGGTGCCCATCAACAATTAACCCACACCAACTGTTATCATCTAATAGCGCAGCACCAACCATGCCCGGCTCTCGTGATTGAAACGCCGACATCGCATTGAACAAATGTGTGAATCCGGAGGCTCCTGCTGCCAATGCCTTAGCTACGGTTTCATAATCTGCATTTGAGTGTCCTAAACAAACATGAACACCCGCATCAACCAGGCGCTTAATATCTTCAACGGCAACATTCTCGGGCGCCAGGGTTACAACCACACGGCCTAAATCCTGACGACAGAACACTGCCATTTCACGCTCGCTAACCGGACGAATAAAACTAGCATTGTGAACACCTTTTTTAGGTACCGATAAATGCGGCCCTTCAAAATGTACACCGATAATGCCGGCTTGTTTATTGGCAATCGCCTCACTAATGACGTCGGCGGTTTTCTCCATCACTGCAACGTCATCGGTGATCAGTGTTGGTAACATCGCCGTGGTGCCATATTGGGCATGGGCTTTAAACATTACATCGAGCGTTTGCGTGCTTGGCGCAACATTTAACAGCACGCCACCACCACCGTTAACCTGAACATCGATAAGACCAGGCGCCATCAGCCCCTGAATTTGTTCGGCATGAGGGTGATGACCAGAAATCGCTTCAGCATGGATAACCCGCCCGTCAAGCAATTCAACTACACAATTTTTATGTAGTGTTTCGCCATCAAAAAACGAGCTGACCTGAAGTAGTTGCTGCATATTATAGAGTCCGTGTTACTTTCTTAAGTCCTTGCGGTTCATCAGGATTAAAACCTTTAGCCAACGCCACTTTTTCAACATCGAGATAAAATCTCTGGAGAACTAACAGTGGTGCTAGTCGTGGATGAATATCGTTAACCACCTGATTTAGGTGGATCATATCAGCGCCACGATTGGTTACTTCAACAACCTGCTCTTTGTGGGCCTGGGCGGATTCATCGTTCACATGGCAATCGATAATATCGAGTTGCTGAGCAACCAGTGTTACTGGGCCGTGAAGAAATTCTGCACTGGAAAAGGCTTCAGCGTGAATAGAGCAAACCTCTTTAAGTTTCAGCGCGATTTCTTTACTAACCGCGAATCCTAACCCACGACCAAGAACCACCAGGTTGCGAGTGTCGGTTAGAGATTGAGCGGTTAGCTGTACATCACTGTCTACCGCTTGTTGTAAACCCTCAGGCAATGTTTGCAAGGCATTGATTAATTCTTCGTTTTTACCCCAATTAGCTGCCAACTGCAATAACGCAGATAATGTTGCCAGATAACTTTTTGTCGCCGCAACCGAATTTTCCGGGCCAGCTTTCAATGGCAGAACATCATCGACAAGCTCAGCGAGTGGTGAGCTTTCATCATTAACCAGAGCAATCGTGTATGCGCCAGCATCTTTCGCCATTTGTGCCTGAGACAAGATGTCAGGGCTGCGACCAGATTGTGAAATAACAATCGCTAGGGCTTTATCGAGTTTCAGCGTTTTGCCATAAACACTGGCAACAGAAGGTGCTGCCGCAAACGTTGGTATTCCCACTTCGATTTCAAACAAATACTTACCAAACACGCCAGCATGATCGGAAGAGCCACGTCCGATAATCATCACCATCTTAGGGTCAAACTGATTAAGCTTTTCACCAATTCTGGCGGCGACTTTTGCATTAACCTGCAACTGCTCAGCAATAACTTTTGGTGCCTGACGAGCTTCTTTTTCCATTAAGGTTGTCATAATCGATATAATCCTGCTAACACATAAACTTATTTAGACTGTTGTCTGGCGAACAATACCGCACCGATTTCAGGTGCCTGCATTGGTTCGCTAAATTGACTAAAGATGTCGGTGGCAAGCCAGTCCTTTAACCGAACTTGCAAGCCACCGATCAGGGAGATCCGGGCCGGTTCTTTGGCCATGAGTTTATTAAAAACGGCGGTAAAATAGTTGCTGGCTTGGGCCAGTATCTGCTGAGCGACTAAATCGCCTTCATCTGCCGCATCGAAAACATGAATCGCCAAACGAGCATAGTAGGTGGCGCCCTGCCCTGACAGGCAACTGACTAAATCATTAGAATCTAAGCACCCAAGGGCTCGGTAGATCCTTTTGGTCAGGGTTGTCTGCGCTCCTAAATCATCGGCAGCGAGTAACACTTTTTGTACGGCTTGTAATCCCAACCAGGCACCGGAACAGGTATCGCCCTGCGGAAATCCATGGCCGCCAACAATGAGCGAGTCACCATTACAACTGACATACCCTACAGAACCTGTACCACAAATCATAATGGCGCCATTATCGCCATTGTGAGCGCCGAGACAGGCAATATGCAGATCGGTTGCCAGGTGCATTTCCTTAAACGGATGCTGCCAGGCATTCATCAAATCAAAATATTTGGGAATGTTAACCCCCGCCAAACCAACACCAGCGATTAACTGGTTAATTTGGGATTGTTCTAAACCTGCATCAGCAAGCGCCAATAACGCTGCATCGACAATCGATTGTTGCGCGTTATCAACACTATGAAATGGGTTTGCTGCTCCAGCAATACCTTCTCCCAGGCATTGCATTTCAGCATCGACTATCACGGCTTTGCATTTACTACCGCCGCCGTCGATACCTAAATAGAGTTGTTGATGACCTATGTGCATCTCAGCCTCTGCTTACAACCAGGGCAGCCTAATCCAGAGCTGCCTGTTAATAATTTATCAAATTAAAATAAGTCTACCGACAAATGACAACGCTGTCATTATTTATTTCAAGTTTTTTGACATCTCAATTAAATCATGTAGTTAGGAGGATTATCGCACCTTTAACGCCCGACCAGCTCGCTCTGACGTTGGTGCCTTCGCACGTACCCAGATTTCATCCGATGCCACGTCTACCGGGGCAGTATAGTCCAGCCAATTTGAATTTCCCTGTCGGTACTGCAAAGGCAATCCTGGGTAGGCAGAATTGATATAAAGTTTACCATCTTCCACTTTCGCGCCTACCGTCGGAATACGATAGTGGATATTGGCAAGGTCCAATTTGGCAAACTCTTTATTGGCAACGGTATCGGCAAAACTCGCCCATGCTTGCTGACGCTGCTGATGTTTCTCAGCGCTGATCTTATTGCTGCTTTGATCATATACCTGTCCCTCGTGGTCATAAGGCAAAGCCCATTGCGGCGAATGCCAGGCACGCTCAGCGAGAGCTAACAATCTTGGGAAAATCTTATATTCAGCCAAGTCGTCATTGCGGGTGTTTTCGCTCCACAATTGTCCTTGGATACCAACAAAATTTTTATCCTTGTGTAGTGGACCATGCTGAATATTACCCTGCTCGTCTTTGGTTAAGGTATCGTCAGATTGATAAGGTTTGTCTTCGCGATCCAACCAATACTCGGCATGAGCTGGCAGGTTGTCCGGCATAAAGCTGAAGATTTTTTCAGTATTAATATGGCGCGATGCCCAGTAATAGCCGTGCTCTTTCGGGTCCGGCTCATATGGAAAATCAAAGTACATTACATCCGGACTGGAAACCACAACTTCCCAGCCTTGATTAACCAGGTTATGTGCAGCCTGATGACCTTGCCAGAACAACACGCCCCAGGCATTAGCTTGAACCACCTGCGGCATATTCTCGACCTGAGTATGGCTCATACCATCGCTCCAGCCGGCAACTTCAATATCACGCTCAGCAAGAATTTTCGCCACTCGTTCAATGAAGTAACCCACTAAATCTTCGGCTTTTTGCAAATCATCATGTTGCTCGATAAAGCTTTTACACTTTGGCGATTCAACCCAGGCACCCGCAGTCTCATCTGCACCGATATGGTAACGGGTTAGCGGATATCCAGCATCGCTATGCATGGCTTTTACTTCATCCATAACCTTACCAATAAAGGCATAGGAAGAATCCATACAGGCATTGATGGTATTATCGTTATAGTACTGCACGGATGAATACACAGTGGTATCTTCAGGATCATGTAGCATGTACTGATGCGCTTTTTCCAGCTCACCGGCCTGCATATATTTGTCATAGCGACGTTTCATCGAAACAATAGCCGCGCGCGAATGACCCGGCATATCCAATGACGGGATCACCTGAATATGACGCTCGCCAGCGTATTTCAGAATCTGCTGATATTGCTCAACGCTGAAGAAACCATTAACTGGACTATTAACATCTACGCCAGCGCCTAACTGCGGCAATAAACAAGTTTTCTCTGATAAGTCGAAACAGCGCTTTGAACCAATTTCTGTCAACTCTTCAAGACCTGGGATCTCCAGGCGCCAGCCTTCATCGTCGGCAAGGTGAAGATGCAGCTTGTTAAGTTTGTAGGCAGCCATTTGATCGATTAAGTCAAAAAGAAACTGCTGGGAATGGAAATTACGAGACACATCGACAAACATACCGCGAAAGTCATAATGGGGTTTATCGATAACCTGCATTTCAGGTACCGTTAAGTCGTCGACACCAATGAGCGCGGCAATGGATTGCAGGCCATAAAACACACCAATTTCATCCGCCGCTTTAATACGGATCTCGTTCTTCGCGATATCCAGTTGATAGCCACCAGCAAACTGATCAGTATCTCCAGCGATCTGCAATTCAACATTGATGCCTGAATCTGATTGCGCTACCCCCAGGCTAGCCAGGCGCGAAAGCGCAGTTGCGACCGACTCTTCACTAACATTGTTAAAAACAACTTTGATGCCTGCACTTAGATCAATGCTATTACCACTATCATCGACAATTACCGTGTGCGGGGTTGGAATAATCGCTGAGCTTAGATCCGTATCGCTTTTCGGCTTATTAGCATTGCGCTCGAATAGTACGTTGGCGGTAGCCCATACCGTCTCATCGGTATCAGTGCGTTTAAACTGTTCGCGGACTTTCGTATATTCCTGGACAAATGGAGCAATCTCTAATCCCGTTTCCGGATCAATCTGAGTACGGGTGCTTTCAATAACCCGCGGCTGCCAGTTAGCGCTTTGTAAAAGTTCGCTGGTTTCATCGACGGTGAGGATATAGTTCGGGATCAAATCCGTTTCCGCCAGACTCCAGAAATCGGCGCGAAAATCTAAAGATTTGGTTTCTCCAGCCTTAAAGCCCTTAAAAGTATCGGACAAAGATATTTTGTGTAAGTCACCATTTACATGAGTAATAGCAAACTCACCTTCTGAGTGAGTTTGCACCGGATTTATCAAAGAAAAATATATCGCCCAGTCACGATAAGGAAAGTCTTGTTGAGCAGTAAAATGTATACGCCCCTGATAACACAAACCGTCATGTTTGGCTTTATCACACTTATCGTCAGCGACATTCGTTACCAGTTCAAATTCTACTTTTAACGACTTGGCAAAGCCATCCAGTGCGGATTGATTCAATGTCGCCATCGATACCTCAGCGTCTTTATTTGACTGCTCAGGTTCACTATTACATGCGCTTAATAAAGCCATGCTTAAGAGGGAAATCACCAAAGGATTTTTCATTGTTATGGTTCCTGTTTCCTGGTTATTCTTTATAAGGCAATGTCGCCACTGCCCTAATAATTGTTTTGTTATTGGCGCTGCAGGCCAAATTGCTGGATCTTGTCAAGCAGCTGGCGGTGCTCGGGTAAAAGGTTTGCCAATTGCTGAGAGTGTTGAAGGAGCTGTTGCTGGAGTTGTTGCACCCTATCTTGCTGATGATACCGATACTGGCTCTGGCGCAGGTCGGTTTCGAACTCCATGCCATAAAGGACATACAGATAATTTTCGAGATTAAAAATTTCGTAGCCACTGCTGAAATCGTAGGCGCTCGGTAACTGCCATCGCCAGCGTTGTATTCGTTCTTGCAGGGTGCTGCTCAGGCTTTCGAAGTTGCGGTTATCCAACCAAAATTCACTGTCGTCGCGGCGGGAAAGGAAATAATGTAACTTGATAAAATCAATTACCCGCTCCCAGCTTTGTTGAACGTTGCGATTAAACTGTTCAGCCACCAAAGGCATTAACGCTTTATTGGCTGGAAACTGTTGAGCGAGCATTTTCGCGGTAACATCAAATACCAACAGCCCTGTTGCTTCAAGAGGTTCCACGAAACCCTGGGACAAGCCAATAGCAACACAGTTTTTATGCCAGAATTTGTCGCGGTATCCGACTTTCATATCAATCTGGCGCAGCTCGGCATTTTTATGCTCAGCGCCAAGATATTCCCGAAACGTATTTTCAGCATCCGCCTCATTAGTATGCGCACTGGAATAGACATAGCCGCATCCGCGACGAGCTGTCAGGCCTATATCCCAAATCCAACCAGCGGTCTTAGCCGTTGCTTTAGTAAAACTTGGAATCGGCTCGTTGGTTTGGGTATATGGCACCTGCACCGCTAATGCTTTATCGGCAAACAAGGTTTGCTGCTTGTCAACAAAATCGACGCCCAGTGCTTTGCCCAATAAAATAGAATGAAAACCGGAGCAATCCACGAAGAAATCCGCTTTCACCATACCGGCATGATCGGTTTTTAATCCATTGATTTCACCACTGTCGTTAATGTCGACATCAATAACATTGGCTTTAATCAGTTTTACCCCGAAATGCTCCATCGCATGGGATTGCAGCAACCGGGTAAATTTCGCCGCATCAAGGTGATAGGCATACTGACAGTTACCTTGATATTGCGGTGAAGTAATTTGCTTTGGTGCCAGCCCCAAATCACAGACCTTACCCTGGAAGGCGACAAAATCCGTGTATGAAGGGCGTTGTTCAACCGGGATATTTAACCAATACGCGGTTAAATCCGGAATTTCACTCACCAATGGATAATCGAACAAATGGTGATAATAGGATGACTGGCCGGTACGGGGAGTGTCCAACCAATCAATAAACTTTATGCCTTGTTTGAAGGTAACATCGCATTCGCGAATAAATTTGGCCTCATCAATGCCAAACGCTTGCAGACTCTGTCGGATCATCGGAACCGTGCCCTCGCCGACACCAATACCAGGAATGTCATCAGAGTCGATAACGGTGATATCCATTCCCTGTTCAGGTGCGGGTTTAAGCTGACTGGCAAGATGATTTGCCGCAAGCCAGCCTGCAGTGCCACCACCGACAATGACTATCTTGTCAATGGTTGCATGCGACTGTTCTTGCGCTGTTGTCGAAGATGAATGTTTCAAGCTATTCACCATCTATACCGCTTGCTCAGGAGTGCTAATGTCCTGCACTGCACCCTGCACGGACTCAAGAAAATCCTGGTGCGACATGGTGACCTGTAACGCCCGCTGACTCATAAAATTAAGGCGCTGGAAAATCTGATCACAGCTTGCTTCATCATAAGGTATGTGAAGATCCGGATAATGGCCCATACCATAAAGAATGAATCGATAATTCTCGTCAGTGAACGTCGTTGCATAACCACCAGCCAAGTCCATGTACTCACAGGTTTTATGCTGCCAGGCTTGCAGTTGTTGTTTTAACAACGGACAGTAATCAACGCTTCGCTGGGCATTTTGCCAAAACTCGGTATCGTCTCTATCGGTCAGGCAATAATGCAGCACGATAAAGCGCTTGAGGTCGTCATAGACGCCATTCATCAAGCGATTATAAGAATCCCGGGTTGCCTGCGCCGTTTGCGTCGAGCTGATATGCGTCGATAATAACTTGGCGCCAATGTTAATCAGATGCAGACCGGTAGATTCCAGCGGTTCAATAAAGCCACCACTTAAGCCGATAGCGATACAATTGCCAACCCAGAACTCTTTGCGACAACCCACTTTCATATCAAGATGTAGAGTCTTCAACACTTCGACATCACTGCCTAAATGCTCACGAAGTTCGTGCTCTGCCTCCGCTTTATCAAGGTACCTGGAATCATACACATAACCGCTGCCACGTCGGCTGGTCAGATCGATTTCCCAGGCCCAGCCATTACTAAGCGCCGTTGCCGTGGTATAGCTTCTCGGAGTCTGCCCGTCTTTGTATGCGACCTGCATGGCAACAGCTTTATCGCATGGCAATTCATCGGTAAATGACTGCCAATTGTCCTGCTTTAATGCTTCAATCAGCAAGCCCTTAAAGCCGCTACAATCAATAAACAAATCACTGCTAAATTCACCTTTATCGGTAACTACCGCTTTGACATTGCCCTGTTCAACTTTCACCTCATTAACAAGAGCTTCAACATGCTCAACACCGGCTTGAACGGCTTTTCGGCGCAGAAATCTCGCCATTTCAGAGGCATCTAGGTGATAACCATAAGGGGTAATACCTTCAAAGGGTTTTGAGTCCGGCATTTTCGGACAATGATTTTCCTGCATCAGATGTGCGGATAACGATACCCCTTGGTCATAGCGCTCAAACAGGTGCCTGGAACGTAATAACCAGCTAGTAGAGATATCTAAAATATTACCCAGAGCCTGGTGCTCAAACGGGTGGTAATACTGATGTATTTGCCCATCAACTGGTTGCATCCAGTTGTTAAACATAATGCCAGTTTTCAAGGTAGCATTGGTTTCTCGTAACAGTTCCGACTCATCGAGTCCCATTGCTGCGAAAAAGAAACGAATAGAATGGACGGTAGCTTCGCCGACGCCGAGAATTCCGACATCTTTACTTTCGATCAGGCGAATCGCCACGTGCGATTGTTGGTGGTTGTATAACCGGTTTAAATATAACGCGGTCATCCAACCAGATGATCCACCACCAACGATAGTGATGGATCGAACTGCATTTTGATTCATAGGGCTCGACTAACCTGTTCAGGAAAGCTCGAGCGCTGAGGTTTACGCAGTCTCAGCGGCCAATTGAGCTTTCTTCTGAACCAAACGGTGAACCTGGTGCATGGAGTTTAGGTGCGCAAAAACTGGCCCTAAGAATCCGCGCTTACGAAGTTCCAGGTATTCTTCATCGCTTAATTCATTTAGTTTTTTCTCATTAACCAGATATAAACCGTTAATTGCGATTTTCTCGCCATTTAAATCGATTTCAAGGTTTTGCTGTACCAGCAAATCTTTATCGGCTAATTCCTTAGTGAACATACGAGTAATGTGCGAATGTTCAAGATACGAAGCCATCGCCTCTTTGCGCTTAGCTAAGTATTCGGTCTCATCACCATTCTCTTCGAATAGTGCCTGACCTTCTTCTTCATTTACTACCTCATTGTCAGTAGCAATGATTACCATGTAGTTATCGGAGTCTTGTGACTCTGGAACTAATGCTAATGGAAAGTGTGTCACTGCAGCCGGTACATAAGTACCACCCCAGTATTCGCCGGCAGTAAACAGGTTTTCACCTGGCTTAAGACCGAAAAGTGCTACAGGCTGAAATGTGCCATTATCAGAGTTCTTAACAAATACTACCGGGAACTCGGCGCTCGCGCGGGAAAATTCATGAACTACCAGAGGAACTAAATGTTGTGCTTCAACCTGTTTGAAATTCTTTTGTGCTTTAAGTTTTGTTTTGCCGTGTACGTTCTTGTTTAACGGCTGTACGTTTTGCTGGCTCATTTAACTTCTCCCTAAATGTAGGCCTTACTTTTTATTAGGGTCATAGACTAAACCGGGAATAAAAGCCAAGACAAGCGAAAAAACACTTTTTTTGATAAAAAAGGGGAGAAACCTCCCCTTTTTATCAAGCTATTAACAACTTAGAAGCGGAAACTTGCGCCCAAGTTGATACGTCTGGCCATCTCATACTCATACAGAGGGAAGCCATTAGCAAAACCACTGTATGAAGTTGGGTAGTTGTTATTACCGAATTGCTTAGAGCCTTCTTCGGTAATGTTGTTAACATCCAACTTAAGGTCAAGATAATCCGTTACATGCCATACTGCACTCAAATCAAGCGTACCGAAGTCATCGTGCAAACGGTTACCGTATGAACCAGACTCACGCAGCATGTACGAACTACGCCAGTTGTAAGCCAAACGAACCGATACTAAATCATTTTCGAAATAACCCGTGGCGTTGTACGCGTGCTCAGAGCTGTCGCTCAGGAACGGGTTCATATCGGTAAATGTATCTTCGTCAGTATCAGAATCGGTGTAGGTATAGTTAACTAATGCACCAAAACCATTGCCAAAGTCCTGTTGATACTGAAGTTCGATACCCTGAAGGGTAGCGTCCTTACCGTTAGACTTTTCTTGCACCGTCCAACCAACAGCAGCCTCTTCCGGCGGCAGTGGGAATGGGATTTCATCGGCACTTGCAGAACGGTTAGTGAAGGTTACGAAGTTATCAACCTGCTTGTAGAAAATAGTGGCTGCAACAAGTGAAGAATCGTTGAAGTAGTACTCTAAACCTAAGTCAAACGCGTTTGAAGTAAACGGCTTAAGGCCGATGTTACCAACAATCCAGAACTGGTTGTTTGGTGTATCATCGTTAGTACCGACAACATTCGGGTTAACATACATATCAACATACTGTGGACGAGCCATAGCACGTGAAGCAGATGCACGAAGGATTAACTCGTTCGATAGGTCATACTTAAGGTTGAAGCTAGGTAGTACTTCAGAATAATCAGAACTTGAGCTGGTTTGCTCGCCTTCTAAGAAGTAAATAGATTTTGCATCGGTTGTCACATAACGAACACCGAAGTCACCACTGAAGTTATCACCAGCAAACTCAGCCATTACATAAGCGGCGAAGTTTTCTTCTTCAATTTCACTGTATGCGCCAAGATCTTCGTTCTCACCAACAATGCTTGCTTTGGCAAGACGCTTTAACTCATTGGCATCGAATTTTTTGATTTGGTAGTTGCCAGCGCCAACATCGATAGTACCGGCCTGAAGGCTTGCCGTATCAAAACCGTTTACGAAGTCATCACTTTGAACGTATTCGAAACGACGTGATGTCGTTTGATGTTCAGCATACTTAAGACCCGTCTTAACTGAACCGATTACACCCCACTCAACATCAAACGTCAGATCGCCCTGAATATAGCTCTCTTCGTCAGTTTTCGGCGTGCGGTTAAAGTTTGGACCCGTACCCATGTTAAGTACGCCTGGATCGTAGGTTGCCATATCGAAACCAGCAGGTAGGTTCCAGGTCTGGTTACCACCAGTAAAGTCATAAGTACCACTAGCGATTGAAGGTACTAAACCATCATCTAGAACCATCTCGAAATCGGTACCACCGGTCGAATTGGTATCACCAAGCTGAAGTTTGAAGCTGTAGCCATCGCCGCTGTAGTTAACGGTTAAATCTAGAACATCTGAGTTCATCGTCGCTTCACGTGGACGCATCTGATAGAAAGCTACGTTCAATGGACCTGCGATTTGCGTACCCTGATTGTCAGCTGTCTGACCTAACCAGGTCGTATTGCTACTATCGCCCCATGACGTATCCGCCTGAGTCAACCACAATGCATAGTTGGTGTTGTCCGCTTCCATCTTCATGTCGATGTAGTTAACAACAATATCCCAGCTATCGCTTGGCGCAAATTGGAACGTTGCGTTTAAGGCAGAGCGCTGACGCTCTTGTTCAAAAGCAACTGGACCTGCACCCCATTCCCAGAACGCTTCGTTACCCTGACGTTGTAAAGAGCGATCTTGAGCAACGGCAGACACCAAAGCACCGAAAGTCTCGCTCTCGTTTTTCCAGCTTACTAAGCCTGAAAACTGTGGGTCTGTTTCTTCGGAATCTGTCTGATAAGACGCTTCTACAGAACCGTATACTGATAGCGGGTCAAGGTCTAATGGCTTACGCGTATTAACAACAACCGTACCACCGACACCACCTTCAGCTAAATCAGCGCGAGAAGATTTATAAACTTCTAAGTCACCAACCAATTCAGAAGGAAGTAATTCATAGTTGAAACTACGTTTAGCCGGCTCAAGAACGAACCAACCCGTTGATGCAACGTTTTGACCGTTTAAAGTGGTCAACGTCAAATCCTGGCCAGCACCACGGATAGATACCGCAGCACCCTCACCGAACTGACGCTGAATAGTTACACCTGGGATACGTTGTAAGGATTCTGCAACGTTTTTGTCTGGAAATTTACCGATATCTTCAGCGGTAATAACATCAACGATTGCATTAGAAAAACGCTTGGCGTTTAAGTTTTTCTGTTGGCTTCCCCGGATACCTGTTACCTCGATAACCTCCATATCCTGGTTATCTGCGATTTCTTCGGCAGCCACAGCTGATGCGCTAGCACCAGTAAGGACCATAGCGATACTGCTGGCGAGCAGACGCTTTTGGAATTTGAATGACGACATCTTCTTGTTCCTTATATATTTTTTATTTTTTCACCCTATGGATCGGCACTTTTTTGAATCGATATGGTTCATCCCTATTCCCCACATTCGCTCCTTACAAATGACAACGCTGTCATAAGGCTTAGTAAAACCATACACGGAAATTACAATTTTGAAAAGATTTTTTTTAAATGTAATAAAAGTGGCGGGATTATCGTCAGTAAAACCCACTTAAAAAACAAAAAAACTACAATATCAGTTACTTAAATTTTATTAACTTTGTTGTGACTGATGAAAGGGTTCAATCTCACTTTCGTTTTTGTACACAGAATTCAACAATGGTTCTGGTTTCAATATGGCAAATACAAGGTTTTGATTCTCATTAAAAATGGCTTATAGTGACGGCAATCACAATCAGGCAATATACTCGTCCTGATTGTAAAGGCATTGATTAAATAGCAAGGAAAAGTGACCATGAAGGTAACCATTAATGATGTTGCCCGCCACGCCGGGGTTTCCATTAAAACCGTGTCGCGAGTAATTAATAAAGAACCTTCGGTCCGCGCCGCTACTAAGGAAAAAGTTGAAGCCGCCGTTCGCGAGTTAAACTATCAACCAAATGCTGCCGCCCGAAATCTTGCTGGTAGTAAGTCATTTAGTATCGCTTTCATTTATGACAACCCAAACGCTTATTATGTGATCGACATGCAAAATGGTATTTTGCAGGAATGTCGAAAACAAAATTTTGAGTTGGTGATCCACCCATGTAATTCCAAAGCCGAGCATATTCTCGATGAAATCACCGATATGATCCGTCATTCGAGGATCTCTGGTGTTGTGCTAACACCACCATTTTCGGAAATGCCTTCGGTCATCGAACGCTTAAAAGAACTTGGCGTAAATTTTGTCAGAATCTTTTCTGGTCATGATGCCCCAGACGGTATCTCTCCCTGCATTATGGTTAATGACTTTGATGCGGCATTTTCAATCACCGAGCATTTGATTGCATTGGGCCACAGTGAAATTGGTTTTATCAGCGGTGGCAAAGAGCATAAATCGACGTTTGAACGTATCGAAGGTTACAAAGAAGCTTTAAGCAAACATCAAATCGACATTGATGAGAGTTTGATTATCGATGGTGAGTATTCTTTTGATTCTGGTGTTGCTGGAGCGACAGAATTACTGAAACGAACAACCAAACCGACAGCGATATTTTCCTGTAACGACGAGATAGCTGCGGGCGCGTTATTCGCATCAAGACTGGCCAATGTGGCGATTCCGCAGGATTTATCCATTGTTGGTTTTGAGAACAGTCCATTCTCCCGTCAGACCTGGCCAAAAATCACCACCGCCGATCAGCCGAACCAAACCATCGCGCAAAACGCCACAACCTTGTTAATCAGTGAAATTCGCAAGCAAAAAGCACCGGATATTTGTCAGCAGTTCACGCCAACCTTGCTAGTTCGCGACTCAACCGCAGAAGCCACCAAGTAGAAAATTTCGAGTCCGTTTCCGATTATCAGGCTGGATGATAGCCGTAACCGACAAGAAAATGCCTAACTGTATTTTGGATATACAAGGTCACCTTATCCATGCTGATAGGTTTTTCAATGTTGTATTCTTTGTGCATCCAGATCTCACCTTTAATCACCGAAAGAAACTGAGTAGCGGCGGTGTGGATATCGTCGATTGCAAGGATATTTTGTTGCTTATACTCCGCTAATATGTCGCGAACCTCAGCGATAACCCGCTCCGGGCCGGCTTTATAGAACAATCTTGATACATGCGGGTAACTAGTTGATTCATTGATGCAAATACGGTGAATGGCAAGTGCTTCCGGCGATAACAATAATGCCAGGAAATGTTCTGCATACTGGCACAGTGTGGTATACGGATCGCTATCTTTTGGACTTGCGGTTGACGTGGATAGAAACTCTTCACAACGGGCGGTAATAGTAGCGACAAACAATTCATCTTTACTACCAAAATGACTGTATACCGTTTGCTTGGATACGCCGGCATTCTTGGCAACAAGATCCATGCTGGTAGCTGCAAAACCATTATCACAAAACAATTTCGACGCGGCATCATAGATTTGCTGACGTTTTTCTTCACTTTTGCTTCTGACTTTAGGAATTGCCACTACTCTCTCCCATCTTAAAAAAACAGCAATCACACTGTAACCTAAGGTCGATACTTTGTGATCATGTTTTAAATTTTTGTGATTAGTTACTTATAAATTGTAACAAATCAGACTAGACAGTCCAGTTTAAAATATCTAAACTAGACTGAACCGTCTAGTATTACTTGCCGTACTTTAACCATTATGATTGCCAACACCTTTAAAATTGCTCATCACGTCGCCGTTAACTTGAGCAAGCAGCTTTCAACAAAAAGATTAGCGACTTTATTGATGATCTCGCCCACCCTGATCGCACTCAGTGCTTGCAATGAACTGGATATACCAGACGCCAGTGCCAGTAAACAAGCTTATCATCACAAAGTAGAGACGGTGACCCTGTCTGCTCAGGACGGCTATCATGTAGAGCGAAAATTTGCCGGTACCATACGCTCGAAGCAGTCAGCAAAGCTGATGTTCGAGGTTTCCGGTAGGGTCGATCAAATTCTCGCCTTCGAGGGTAATAAAGTTGAACAAGGACAAACGCTAGCCACCTTAGATCAGGAATTATTAAACATAGAATTGTCGCAACTGACCGCCCAGCTATCTCAGGTCCAGGCACAACAGGTATTAAATGAAGCAAACCTTAATCGTATCAATGCGCTGATCGAACAAGGATACACATCTGATCAGAGTCGCGACGAATTACTGGCCGAACAACAGGTTTTAAACGCTAGCCAACGTCAGATCCAGGCCAACATTGATGCTAAAAACTATCAGTTAAACCGCACAGCAATTACCGCACCTTTCGCCGGCACGATTAACAAGCGCCTGATTAATAAAGGTGAACTTGTCTCGCCTCAGGTGATGGCCTTTGAATTGCAACAAGGTGACCAGAATGAGCTTAAAGTCGGCGTACCGCAGGATTTGGCTCGTAATATCGAGAATCAAACAGAGCACCAATTATTAATCAATGAGCAAATCATTACTGTCGATAATGTGTCTGCCAACTCCGATATCAGCCCATTTAGCCGAACCGTGCAGTTGCGCTTTTTATTACCTGATGACATCCGTGTTTATAACAACCAGTTAGGCTATCTGGATTACAAAGAATATATTAAAGCCGATGGGTTTTGGGTACCGTTATCTGCGATCACTGATGGTGTGCGCGGCGTATGGAACGTATACACCCTTGAGCCAACTGAACAAGCAAAGCTGTATACCTTACAAACCCACACAGTAGAAATCCTCTATGTAAATAAAGACGGTGCTTTTATTCGCTCGTCCCTTAATGACGATACCAAAATCGTCAAAAACGGTTTGCAACGTCTGGTTGCCGGGCAAATCGTCCGTGTTGAAAACGAAGCGAGTTCGGTGACAGCGCCATGATAGAAATGTTTGTTCGCAATGGCCGATTAATGGCCTTGCTGATTATCTTATTGATCGTTGCCGGTCTGGCATCCTTATCAGCCCTTCCCCGCTCTGAAGATCCGGCAATGGAAAACCGTTTTGGTCTGGTGATCACCCAGTTTCCCGGTGCCAGCGCCGAACGCGTTGAAGCCCTGGTCACTGAAAAAATTGAGCAAAAATTACAGATTCTTTCGGAGATTGAATATCTGGCCTCGACATCACGTCCTGAAATTTCCGTTATTCAGGTAAAACTGGAAGGATATGTCACAGATTCAACCCCGATTTTTTCACGAATTCGTGATTTGCTCGCCGATATCGAACCGCAATTGCCCGCTGATGCCATGCCTCCCCGTTTCGATGAGGAGCGCAGTTTCGCTTATACCCGTTTACTAGCCTTAAACTGGCAAATAGATGACGCCAACGCCGAGCCAGATCTCATCAGCATGGGGCGCTATGCCAAAGAATTACAAAGTCAGCTCAGGTTAGTGTCAGGTACCGATATCGTCGACATTCATGGTATTAATGATGAAGAGATTTTGGTCGAGCTCGATCAGCAAAAAGCCGCCTTAGCCAACATTTCCGCCGAGCAAGTGGCTCAGGCAATTGTCGCTGCTGATGTAAAAATCCCGGCAGGTAAGTTGTTTAATGACAACAACCAATTACAAATCGAGGTTGTCGGGGCTCTGGATAACCTGCAGCGGGTAAGAAATATTCCGCTGCGCAGTGACAACAACCAGATAATGCGTGTGTCCGATGTTGCTCGCGTTTCCAGGCAGTTAAAACAACCTCTGAGCGAAATTGCTATTGTTAATGGCAAACCAGCTTTGGTTGTCGCAACTCGCATGATCCGTGGTATTCGTGTCGATCACTGGAGTAAACGGGTTGACGAACGCGTCGAGCAGTTCTCACAAATACTGCCTGCCAGTATGTCTTTGCAAGTCCTGTTTGATCAAAACACCTACACCGAAGCCAGACTTAGTGACCTTGTTGATAACATTTTCCTCGGCTTTATTATTATTGCCGTCGTCTTGTTTATTACCCTGGGTTGGCGCTCGGCAATCATTGTGGTGATATCCCTACCATTAACCGTGTTATTCACTTTAACGGTTATGAACTTCTATGGCCTGCCGATTCACCAGATGTCGGTTACCGGCCTGGTGGTTGCCCTGGGTATCATGGTAGATAATGCTATCGTGATGACCGACAGCATCCAGCAACGCAAACAACGGGGCATTAATGGCCTGCAAGCGGTATTGCAATCGGTTCGTCATCTTTGGTTACCTTTATTAGGTTCTACCTTAACCACGATTCTTGCCTTTATGCCGATAGTACTGATGCCAGGTGATGCCGGTGAGTTTATTAGTGGTATTGCCTTAAGCGTTATTTTCTCTCTGATTGGCTCTTACCTGATTTCTCACACCATAGTATCGGGATTGTCTGGGCGTTTTGTAAAAGGTAAGCAATCGAATCATTGGTACAATCAAGGCCTGGGTCTGCCCGCGCTTGAGCAATCCTTTACCAACAGTTTGAAACTAACCTTACAGTATCCAAAAACCATTATTGCGCTGGTGTTTAGTTTACCCATTGCCGGGTTTATTGCTGCTGGCAGTTTGTCGGAACAATTCTTCCCACCTTCTGATCGGGATATGTTCCATATTGAAGTATTCCTGCCGCCGCAAAACAGTATCTATGCAACTCAGTCGTTAACTCAAAAGATTTCTGAGTCTTTGCAGGCCGAACAGGATATCGATGAGGTCCGTTGGTTTATCGGTAAAAGTGCTCCGGCGTTTTATTACAATCTGATCGCCGCCAAAGATGGCATGCAAAATTATGCTCAGGCGATGATCACCGCCAAAGACTTTAAAGCCGCCAATCGATTGATACCGCAATTGCAGCGCCAACTCGATGATGAATTTCCACAGGCGCAGATATTAGTGCGCAAGCTTGAACAAGGCCCACCATTTAATGCCCCTATCGAAATTCGTATTTATGGGCCAAATCTCGACACCCTGCAGGTGCTGGGTAATGATCTGCGACGCATATTTTCAGAAACCGAAGATGTGATCCACACCCGTTCTACCTTATTAGCCGGTACACCAAAGGCCTGGTTAAAAGCCGATGAAGATTCGGTAAGTACCTTGCAACTGACATTAAGCTCTTTAGCGAGCCAGTTAGAAGTTGGATTGCAGGGCCGCACTCAAGGCTCGATTATTGAAGCCACCGAATCGATTGGCGTGCGAGTGCGAGCAGGCGACGAATACCGTCAGGGCGTCAATAACCTCGCCAACTTCCCAATCATTAATGCGACGACCGGCGAGTTCATTCCACTAGCGGCGATATCCGAGGTGGATATTAAACCGTCTCGTGGAGCGATCCCACATCGCGATGGTAAACGAGTTAATGTTATCGAAGGATATTTAAGAGCAGGAATATTGCCTTCAGTGGTGCTTGATAAAGTCAGAGCCAAAATTGATGCTGATGAAATAACAGTGCCTACCGGCTACACCCTGGAAATTGGTGGTGAATCAGATGCCCGTGATAAAGCCGTAGGTAAGTTACTCGGTAGTGTTGGCATTATATTAACGCTGTTGATTACCGTTGTCGTGCTGTCTTTCAATTCATTTCGGGTGTCGTCGATCATATTTATCTCAGCTTTTATGTCGATGGGTCTGGGTTTACTGAGTGTGTTTGTCTTTAACTATCCGTTCGGCTTTACGGTAATTATCGGCTTATTAGGCCTGATGGGCTTAGCAATCAACTCAGCCATTGTTATTCTTGCCGAGCTAAAAGCCGATGAGAATGCAATTGTTGGCGAAGAAGACGCGATTATTCATGGAGTATTAAGCTGTACCCGCCATATCAGCTCGACAACGATAACAACCGTTGGTGGATTCCTGCCGTTAATATTGGCTGGCGGCGGTTTCTGGCCACCATTTGCTATTGCCATTGCCGGCGGAACGGTACTAACAACCCTGTTATCATTTTATTTTGTACCCGCGGCATTTTATTTAATGAGCCGAAAACGCTCATTTGATTTAACTGCGAGTATTGCTAAATAACCCGATATGAAGCTTAGGTGTTAATAGACCGTTATAATAAAAAAGCCCTTTTTACGGGCTTTTTTATTAAGTTCCGGACAGAATTGCAACGATTTGGCGAGACTTTGAGCAAACAAACAAAAAGTCGCAATTTTTTCGAAAAAACAGTTGACGACCTCAAGGCAGATTTGCATAATACGCCGCACTTGCTTGAGGCAACTCAGACAAGTGTTTGGAAGGCTACGTAGCTCAGCTGGTTAGAGCACATCACTCATAATGATGGGGTCGCAGGTTCGAGTCCCGCCGTAGCCACCATCCTCGCGGGAGTGGCGGAATTGGTAGACGCGCTGGATTTAGGTTCCAGTATCCTCAGGATGTGAGAGTTCAAGTCTCTCCTCCCGCACCATTTACATTGTTGGGGTATAGCCAAGCGGTAAGGCAGCGGGTTTTGATCCCGTCATTCCGAGGTTCAAATCCTCGTACCCCAGCCACTTTTCCTAAGTGGTGCGTATCAAAGCAATCAATGTAGAAAGTCCCTGAGTTGGGGTATAGCCAAGCGGTAAGGCAGCGGGTTTTGATCCCGTCATTCCGAGGTTCAAATCCTCGTACCCCAGCCAACTTTTTCTCTCCTCTTAAAAATATCTTATTAATTTGTCCGTAATTCTTCATTTTCGTTTAAGAAAATTTAAATTTTTTTACGCTATAAAATTGTTTCGTATCCTAGATTTTCTCTCGGTTAGGGCAGGTTAGCATCCAATCACATCTGTCTGCATCAAGCTAACGCTGCTTTATTTCTATCCCTCATTTCCTGTATGGTTATACCAATCCCACTAAGTTTGTGCACAACTCAGAGTTAGGGCCGAGGTTCATTTACAACATAGATTTTATTGATATAGTCATTCTATATTAATGAAATATAGGGCAGGAAATGGGCCTCTCACTAACTCCCTACGGGTGAGTTTTAAAGGCGTTTATCCTGCGTTACTGATTTTGACAATGGAATAACCATTCTCTGCAATCAAAGCCTTGTCTAAAAGCCTTTAAATTCTCACTGAGTGAGCAATAATTTAATGGGATTGGTATTATTAGATTATCTGGTTTTAATCAGATAGTTATAAAAAATAAAAACAAAAAATAATAAATAGAATAAGGAAAAAGTTATGAAGCAAGTCGGTTTGTACTTGATGATTGCAGGTATTGCATCGCTATTATTGAACCTGGTTGGTTACGAGTTAAAAATCCTGATGTGGGTTGATAACTGGGGTGATACAACAGGTTGGGCAATTCGCCTTGGAGCGATTGTTGTCGGTGCACTAATGTTCTTTGCCATCAAGGAAGCACCGGAACAGGAAACGCAGGAAGAATTAAAAGAAGAGTCGTAATTCTTCCGAGCTAACTAATACCAATACCGGGTGGTCTTTATATGCTGTTTGATTGTGCCCGGTCTTACTTTCCTGGATTCATCCTCCAACCAAACCCAACCAAACCCAACTAAACCTTACGCAAAAATTCTACGCATTAGCTATTCACATATCAGCGTAGAGGTAAACACCACTGCAATCTTCGCATTTATAAAAACCAAAAGCTTAACAGATAGAACCGAGATGAGTTAATCTGGGCGTGCGAAAAATTCGAGAGCTATTAAGAATCAGGGCTAATCGCCGTTAAAAAACACAATCCGTCTACAAAATAAGCAAACAAACTATTTTTTTAAATTTTCTGAAAAAAACGCTTGCGCTTTAAACTGCCTTCCCTATAATGCACATCGTTCGCGGGAGTGGCGGAATTGGTAGACGCGCTGGATTTAGGTTCCAGTATCCTCAGGATGTGAGAGTTCAAGTCTCTCCTCCCGCACCATTAAAACCTCCGAAGGTAATTTCTAACGAGATTAACTTCGGAGGTTTTTTCGTTTCAGGCTTTAAATCTTTAGGCCAGAATCGTTGAATGACGTTCAACAATTCTGCCCCCATGATCTACCAAGATCTATAAACCGCAGGCGTATGCCAGAACTTTGTCCTTAATAGGACCCATTCGCTGTGCACCGAACAAACCCAGGTTACGCAATAGTTTGATTGGTCCTGCAGGTTGTTTAAATCCCCGGTAAATCAAATCCATCGTCGTCATCATCAAAAGGTTATCGTTGCGACGTTGCTTCTCGTATCGCCTTAATACCGAGGCATCCGCATAATGTTCGCCAGAGCCAATGGCTTTGGCAATAACTTCCTGCAATGCGTGCACATCTTTAAACCCCATGTTCACCCCCTGCCCCGCCAACGGATTAATTGAATGGGCGGCATCACCAACCAGTACCACTCGATTTTTCACATATTGATTGGCGTGGCGACGAATCAATGGGAATGCGCCTTTATCAATCACTTCAATATTTCCCAAGCGCTTTGGAAAGTGTTCGATAATCCGCTGTTGTAATTGGCTACTCGATAAGTTGACCAATTCGTTGATGGTTTGTGGTTTGTCGTACCAAACCAAAGAGGCTCGATTTCCACTTAAAGGCAGGAACGCTACCGGCGCACCGTTTACAAAATGTTGCCAGGTAATGTCTTGCTGATCCTGTTCGGTTTTTACATTAATCAGCATTGCAGAATGCTGGTAATCCCAACCGCTGGTACCTATCTTGGCCAAATTTCTGACCATGGAATTTCCACCATCTGCGCCAACCAGTATTTCGCTTTCAATGGTGATATCACCCAAAGTCGCAGTTATCCCATCCTCACGGTTTTCAATCTTGGATAATTTTTGCGGGGCGAATACTTTAATGTTGCTTCTTGCTTTGATTTGCAGCCAGGCCGCCGCTTGTATCAGGTGATTTTCCACCATGTGGCCAAGGTGAGATTGTTTAATCTGATCACAGTGAAATTCCGCATAGCTTAGCCCCTGCTCCCAAACCGCGAGGCGACGATATGGCGTCACCCGCCATAACTGCACTTGTTGCCAGATGCGTAAACTGCGTAATAGCTGCTCTGAGCCAAGTGAAACGGCGGAGACTCGCAAGTTGTAATCTTGCTGTTGATCATAATCCCCGGGGTTATCCAGCAAATTACTATCTGGTCTATGGGTGTCCACAAGAGCAATTTTCAGCCCAAGGTCAGCAAGCGCAACCGCGGTTGTTGCGCCAACCATACCGCCACCAATAACCAGACAGTCAAACTTTTCCATCGAGCCTTTAACCCTTTTAACACGTTTTTTGCAATTCTAATATTGATTGTAATGGACAACACTAGCTTGATACCAGCGCATTTTCTGGGAAAACAAATATCCCAGTAAATTGCGATTTATGTCTAAGAATCATAGCGTTAACAAGCTGTACGATAAACCACCAGAAATGCACGATAAAATACTGATCTTAGAGAGTATGTAACAAAGTAATTAATAACGCGGTTTTCGACACAAATGCTTACAAGCGTCGCGCAACCTTTTTTTAACATTATCTATCTTAAGAGCTGACAAATTTAAAAACTTTTAGGAAAAAATGATGAAAACTTTAGCTATGACTTTGTTATCGACGGCCCTGATGGTATCGCTTCCTTCACAAGCCAATGACGAAAAACCTGAAAATGCAGTTTCGGTTACTGACGTTTATACCGTAATGTATACGCAAAAAGCCGATTTGATCGCCCAGAAAACACAGCACACCCTGCAATATCTAAATTATCAGGGGCGGCTGGACATCTATGAGCAGGCTCGCAAGACTATTGCCGACATTGGTCAGGAAACAAGCCAGTTTGATCAGCAATTAGCCCGTGGTGAAACCTGGAAAGATTCTGACAATGCCGCTGAATAATTGTGAGTTTATCGCTCCAATAACCAGCAATAAATTAAGGCAAGAATAACAGCTCACTGTTTCTTGCCTTTTTTCTATCTGCCTATCTCCTGACTTCCAGGCCCTCAACTTTACAAATTAATAACAGCCAGACAGTGGCGTGGCGTCACAAGAAAGAGTAAAATATGCTCCTTTTTTATTTTGACCACACTCAAGGGCGATTGGCGTTACAAATAGATTCCATGAACGCCAGTATAAATAAGCCCTCACCCGCAGAAACAGGGTGTACAGATTGGGGGGCAGAGCATGAATTGTGCAAAATTCAAGATCTGACCCCAACCCGAGTATACTTTGAGTGTTAACGATATTTAGGCAAACGTACATGACCAAAAAGCTGTTTATTAAAACCTGGGGCTGCCAGATGAACGAGTACGACTCGCAAAAAATGGCTGACCTGTTAGATTCAACCCATGGTTTTGTTGAAGCAAAAGAAGCGGAAGAGGCAGATGTATTACTACTAAACACCTGCTCGATTCGTGAGAAAGCTCAGGAAAAAGTATTCCACCAATTAGGTCGTTGGAAAAACTTAAAAGCGGACAACCCTGATTTAATCATCGGTGTTGGTGGTTGTGTAGCGTCTCAGGAAGGTGATGCTATCCGTCAACGTGCGCCATTTGTTGATATTGTATTTGGTCCACAAACTTTGCATCGTTTACCAGAAATGATCCAACAGGTTACCGGTGAGCACAATCACGTTGTTGATGTCAGTTTCCCGGAAATCGAAAAATTCGATCGCCTACCAGAACCAAAAGCTGAAGGCCCAACGGCATTCGTTTCAATCATGGAAGGTTGCAGTAAATATTGTACGTTCTGTGTTGTGCCGTATACCCGTGGTGAAGAAGTTTCCCGTCCACTCGATGACGTACTTTATGAAATCGCTCAACTTGCGGAACAAGGCGTTCGCGAAGTTAACCTACTTGGTCAAAACGTAAATGCTTACCGTGGTGAAACCCACGATGGCAGCATTTGCCGTTTCTCTGATTTATTGCGTCTAGTGGCAACCATTGATGGTATCGATCGTATTCGTTACACCACATCGCACCCGGTTGAATTCACCGATGATATTATCGATGCCTATGCCGATGTTCCTGAGCTGGTTAGCCATTTGCACCTGCCAGTGCAAAGCGGTAGCGACCGTATTCTGAACATGATGAAACGTGGTCACACCGCCATTGAGTACAAAAGTAAAATCCGTCGCTTGCGTAAAGTTCGCCCGGATATCTGCATGTCATCAGATTTTATCATTGGCTACCCAGGTGAAACCAACGATGATTTTGAAGCTACGATGAACCTTATCAAAGCCATCGATTTCGATATCAGTTTCAGTTTTATTTACAGTGCTCGCCCGGGAACACCGGCCGCGGATGCGGTTGATGATGTGACTGAACAAACCAAGAAGCAACGTCTACAGATTTTGCAAGATCGTATCAATACTCAGGCTCTGTCTATTGCTCGCAAAATGCTGGGCACCGAACAACGTATCCTGGTTGAAGGCCCTTCTAAAAAGAACCCAATGGAGCTACGTGGTCGCACCGAAAACAACCGTATCGTTAACTTCGAAGCGCCTCACACCGTCATTGGCCAGTTCGTTGATGTGGAAATCACCGACGTATACAGCAACTCGTTGCGTGGCAAATTAGTCCGTACCGAGGATGAAATGGGTCTTCGTATTGCCCATTCACCGGCTGATATCCTGGCTAACCAGCACCATCAGGTTGCCCCGGACAATTCGGCTGACAGTTTAGGTGTTGAAACCTATACTCCATAGGCAAAAGGATAAATGGTTTAACGATAATGAAAACCAGTTTAGAAGTAACATTGGATCCCATGGATAACACCAGAATCGCAAACCTTTGCGGTCCTCTGGATGAAAACCTGCGCAAAATTGAGCGCTTGTTAGGGGTAGAGATTGGTTATCGCGGTAACTCGTTTAAGATCCACGGCAATGACGCACATAGCAATGCTGTGGCTAAATTATTAAAGGATCTATACATAGAAACCGCCGAAGTCAAAGGTAAGACCGGGAACATCACCCCGGAAATGCTGCACCTGGCTATCCATGAGGTGAATATTCTCGAGCAAGGTACCGATGTCGATGCCGATTACGACAAAATGGTGACGATTAAAACCAAGCGCGGATTAATCAAGCCACGTAACGAGAATCAAAAAACCTATGTTCAAAACGTCCTGACTAATGATATCAGTTTTGGTGTTGGTGTTGCCGGTACCGGTAAAACCTACCTTGCTGTTGCCTGTGCCGTTGATGCTCTTGAGCGTCAGGAAGTACGCCGCATTCTGTTGACTCGCCCTGCGGTAGAAGCCGGTGAAAAGCTGGGGTTCCTGCCTGGCGATTTGTCACAGAAAGTTGACCCTTATTTACGTCCTTTATATGACGCCCTGTTCGAGATGCTTGGCTTTGAAAAGGTTGAAAAGCTCATCGAACGCAATGTGATTGAAGTAGCACCGCTAGCCTACATGCGCGGCCGTACCTTAAATGATGCCTTTATTATTCTTGATGAGAGTCAAAACACCACGGTTGAACAGATGAAAATGTTCCTGACCCGTATCGGTTTTAATTCTAAAGCAGTTATCACCGGCGATATTACTCAGGTGGATTTGCCGCGCGGACAACGATCAGGGTTACGTCATGCTATCGAGGTGCTGGACAACATCAAAGGCGTAAGCTTTAACTTTTTCCAGTCTAAAGACGTTGTCCGTCATGCCGTCGTTGCTCGCATTGTCGAAGCTTATGAAAGACATGACATGCGAAAGCAGCAAGGGGCGAATCAAGCAACAAGCGCGAATAACACTAAAAAAGCGCCAGAAGATAACGGCGCCGATTAATTCGGGCGTTAATTCTGAGATAGAAAAAATTTAATGGCTAAAGTCTGGAACTTTTTCGGCAATACTGAATCTACTTATATGTCCTGGGTGCGAAGCCTGGTTGTATCTGAAGGCGTCGCTACCCTAGGCACGATTTCTCCCGCCGAATTAAGTTCCTTAAAATCACAGAAGCGAACACTTTGACTACATCAATTAATACATTGGATATTCAGATAGCCTGTAGCGATGAATCCGGGTTACCTTCCGCTGAAAATATGCAACTTTGGGTGGATACCGCATTAAGTATTTACTCAAAAGATGCGGAATTAACGATTCGCATCGTTGATAGCGATGAATCTCAACAGCTAAATCACCAATATCGAGACAAAAACAAACCAACCAATGTCCTGTCATTTCCGTTTGAGGCCCCAGACGGCGTTGAACTGAGCTTACTTGGAGATTTGGTAATTTGTGCCGATGTTGTCAAAGCCGAAGCCAGTGAACAGAACAAACCACTTACCGCCCATTGGGCCCATATGATCATCCACGGATGCTTGCATTTATTAGGTTATGATCATATAAGAGAGGTTGATGCCGAAGAAATGGAAGCTTTGGAGGTTAAGCTATTGGCATCGTTAAATATTAATAACCCCTATATAACCGACTAAACGTGACAGACGATTGGTCAAAAGATTAAATAACTAAGGTGAAAATACTGCTCTATGAGCGACGACAACCCGCACTCTAGCCACGGCTCTTCGAAGTCCTTTATGGAAAAAATTGTTCAAGCATTTACCGGAGAGCCGCAAAATAAAGAAGAATTAGTCGAAGTATTACAAGATGCTCAAGACCGTGAGTTGATCAAACCCGCTACCAAACAAATGCTGGAAGGCGTATTGGAAGTATCCGATATGCGCGTTCGAGACATTATGATCCCGCGCTCTCACATGGTAACCGTCGATATCCAGCAATCGGTAGAGGAATTCCTGCCAATCGTGCTAGAGTCTGCACACTCTCGCTTTCCTGTTATCAATGACGATATCGATCACATCGAAGGTGTGTTACTGGCTAAGGATTTGCTGGCCTATGGATTCACTAAAGACGCAAGTAGCTGCGCCTTAAAAGACATCATTCGTCCGGCAATTATTATTCCGGAAAGTAAACGCGTAGAGCCACTATTAAAAGAATTTCGCCAGCAACGCTATCATATGGCGGTTGTGGTTGACGAATACGGTGGTGTTTCTGGCCTGGTAACCATTGAAGATATCCTTGAGCTAATTGTTGGCGAAATCGAAGATGAGCATGACGATATGCTAGAGCGCGAAATTCGACGTTTGGCGGGTAATGTTTACCACGTAAAAGCGCTCACCGATTTGGATGACTTCAACGAATACTTTAATTGTGATTTCGATGAAGAAGAAGCCGATACCATAGGCGGTACGGTGATGCATCGTTTTGGCCATATGCCACTGCGCGGCGAAAGCATCGACATCAATGGCTTTGACTTTAAAGTTGTCTCTGCAGACAAACGGCGTATTCAGCAACTTCAGGTTACCATTCCAAAAGACCATGAAATTAACGGTCGTTTGGTTGACGAGCGATAGAACTTTCTCCTATGAATTGGGGGGCCGGTTGTTAAACCTGCATAAAATGCAAAATTCAAGATCTGCCCCCAATTTTCATAAAGCGAAATGATGGAACACTAGCTTGAGTTTATTTCAATCTCCTAAATATAATCTGGCAATCAGTTTTATCGCTGGATTACTCATGGTGCTCTCCTATGCACCGTTTTCCCTATGGCCCGTTGCCTGGCTCTGTTTACTGATATTCATCCGACAAATTCACACCGCAACAGGTAATCAAGCCTGGTGGCGTGGATTCAGTTTTGGTTTGGGTTGGTTCGCAGCCGGCATTTCCTGGGTTCATGTCAGCATTGAGCAATTTGGCGGTATGCCACTTGTCGCCTCTTTGCTGTTAATGCTATTGCTTTGTGCTTACCTGGCAATCTTCCCCGGGCTTGCTGCCCGGATAACCGTTGGTTTTAGAAACCTATCGCTTTTTAACAACCATTATCTGCTGTTACTCCCGTTAATCTGGTTCGCCACAGAGTTCTTAAGAGCAAGATTATTAACGGGATTCCCCTGGTTATCTTTGGGTTACAGTCAAATTGATTCACCGTTTATCAGCTTAGTCCCAGTGGTCGGAGAAACGCTGCTCTCCTCCCTCCTCCTGCTCGGATGTGTTGCGCTTTTCTATTTGATTGTCGGTCAAAAACGAATACTCAACGCTTCCTTATTAGCAGGGCTGATTATTGCAACGCTGTTGGCAACAATTCCAACCTGGGTAACCGTATCGGATAAACCTGTCGCCATTGCTATGGTGCAAGGTAATATTGAGCAATCATTGCGATGGGATAAAGACAGAGAAGACATCATTATCAAGCAATACATCGCAGATACAAAAGAGTTATACCAGAACCACGATATCATTATCTGGCCGGAAGCGGCGATCCCCAGGGTGGAGCCATTAGCCCAGCCTTACCTGCAACAAGTTGATGCCTTAGCCGGCGAACACAATGCCGCTTTAATAACCGGTATTATTAGTTTTGAAGTTGATACCAGGAGTTTCTTTAACTCCCTGATAGTTCTAGGTAACAAAAATGGAGATTCCGGACAGGGGGATTACTATTTCCGCAACGCTAATCGCTATAACAAACATCACTTATTGCCGATAGGAGAATTCGTGCCGTTTCAGGCGGTGATGAAGAAAATTGCGCCATTATTTGATTTACCCATGTCTTCCTTTCAGCGTGGCGATTATGTGCAAACCAACCTGGTTGCCGATGGCTTTAACATCGCGCCGCTAATTTGTTTTGAAGTGGCGTTTGCGCAACAAACGGCAGCCAATGTCGATAACTCAACTGACCTGCTATTAACGGTAAGTAATGACGCCTGGTTTGGCGACTCCCATGGTCCTCATCAACACCTGGATATCGCCAGAATGCGTGCCATTGAGTTCGGTCGCCCGATGCTTCGTGCAACCAATAATGGAATTACCGCGGTTATTGATCACAATGGTGATATCGCCGCTTCGATTCCGCAATTTGTACAAACCACGCTGAGCACAGACGTATTTCTTACTCAGGGTGAAACGCCATTTAGCCAGTGGGGCTATTTGATTGAACGCATCCTCGTCAGTCTAATCTTCGCGTTTTTGCTCATTACCGTTTTTTTTACAAAACTGCGAGATAGATTGAACAGGGCTTGAATGTTGTAATACTAATTCCTCTATGTGTATTCCCACTCAATGGAATTGGTATTACGCGCAATGCAAACGGTCGTCTCCCATTCCTAACCTCTGGCTCATGGCAAAATTCGTTGCTAAGATAACATCACATTAACAACCATAAGAAACGCTATGACTTATTCTTTACGTCCCTTTGTTGCCGCGATGACACTATCGGCGCTAACCTCGCTACCAGTGCTGGCACAGACCACCCTTATTAACAATGTAAAAGGTTACACCTTCACCGATGGTGAATTGATGACCTTCAAAGCTTTGCAATTTACCAATGACAAGGTAGATCGTATCTACAAACTTACCGACACCATCGAAGCAAAAGCTGACGTAACCATCATCGACGGTGAAGGTCAGGTGATGTTGCCAGGACTTATCGATGCCCACGGCCACGTGCTTGGTTATGGTCTCAGCTTGATGCGAGTTGATTTAATGGGTTCGCCATCGGAACAGGATTCGGTGCAACGGGTTATCGATTTTGCTAAGAAAAATCCGGATAGCAAATGGATTCAGGGCCGTGGTTGGAATCAGGTGCAATGGCCGAGTAATGAATTCCCTACCGCAAGTAGTCTTGATAAAGCTTTCCCGGATACGCCGGTAGTATTGTCTCGTGTAGATGGCCATGCGCTTTGGGTAAACTCAAAAGCTCTGGAACTCGCCGGTATCAACAGTGAAACCAAAGAAATCGATGGCGGCCAAATTATCCGCGGCGAAAACAATCAACCAACTGGAGTATTGGTCGATAATGCCATGGATTTGGTGTTTGAAAAAATCCCGGCTCTTACTCAGGAAGATATGGAAACCGCGCTGATCAAAAGCATGAAAGATCTCGCCTCTCAAGGCCTTACTTCGGTCCATGACGCAGGTATTCGTGCTGACAACATCACCGCCTATCAAAGCCTGGTAAAAAAGCAGGCGATGCCAATTCGTGTTAACGCTATGGTCGATGTCACCGATCCAGGTTGGAAAGACATTCTGGCGCAGGGTAATCAATTAAGTGACGACAAAATGTTGCAAATTAACAGCGTTAAAATTTCTGCTGATGGTGCCCTGGGAAGTCGCGGTGCAGCTTTGATAGAAGACTATTCGGATATGCCTAATCATCGTGGCTTATTGTTACATGAAAACAAGGCGTTAAATGACATCATCAACCATGCCATGCAATCTGGATTTCAGGTTAATATCCATGCCATCGGTGATAATGCTAACAAGATAGTTCTGGATAATTACCAAACCTCAATCAAACAAACCAAAACCGAAAAACTGCGCCATCGTATCGAGCATGCTCAGGTGCTGCAGATGAGTGATTTTGACCGTTTCGCCGAAATGAATATCATTGCTTCGATGCAGGCGACCCATGCCACCTCTGACAAAAACATGGCGGAAGATCGCCTCGGTTCTGAGCGTATTAAAGGCGCCTATGCCTGGAAAACCTTGCTCGATAAAGAGGTCATTATCGCCGCCGGTTCTGATTTTCCGGTAGAATCTCCGAACCCATTCTTTGGCTTGCATGCATCATTAACCCGTCAGGATAAGGAAAATATGCCCAAAGGCGGCTGGTATCCAGAACAGGCGATGACGATGTCACAGGCTTTCAAAAGCTTCACCTTAGATGCGGCTTATGCGGGACATCAGGAAACCTACCTGGGCTCACTGGAACCAGAAAAACAAGCCGATTTCATTTTGGTCGATCAGGATATCTTTGCCATTTCCAAACAAAAAATCTGGAAAACCAAGGTTAATGAGACCTGGGTGGCGGGTAAAAAAGTCGAATTTTAACTTCTAGCCCCAGCGTAAAAACGTTAACATAACAATAACAAAGGTTAGATAAGGAATAGCCCCTAGCAATGAAACATTTATTAATAACATTAGGACTTGTCACGTCCTTCACTGTCACGGCAAATACAGCTCCGTCTGCTGGTTCAACCGCAACGACAATGCCGGGCACTGCAACCACCAATGTGGTCACCGCCAGTGGCAAGCCTATCACCTTACTGGGTGAACCAATCAATGTCGGCGATGATGCACCGCAATTCTCCGTGGTTAACGAGAGATTTGAGAAAGTTTCGTTAAGCGATTTTGCCGACAAAACGGTAATGATTTCCGTGGTTCCAAGTTTAGATACTGGCGTTTGTTCAACTCAGACTAAACGATTCAATAATGAGGTAGGTGGTTTACCAAGCGATGTGGTTCTATTGACCATTTCCAATGATTTACCATTTGCGCAAAAACGCTTTTGCACTCAAGAGAAAGTGAACAAAATCATGGTGTTATCCGATTCCGTATGGCGTGATTTTGGTAATAAATACGGGCTACTTATCAAAGATATGGGGCTTCTTACACGCGCCATTTTGATCATCGATAAGAATGGTAAAGTCGCTTATAAAGAGCTGGTCAAAGATATCTCAAAAGAGCCAGACTACGATACCGCGTTAATGATGGTGAAGTAACACCAAGAAGTGAACAGAATGCAGATGGCAGACAGCGGACATCTTGGCAAGTAGGCTTTAATTTAGACGGAAGACTGCGGTTATCTTGACAAGTTTGCTTTTTCTGATTTCTGCTGTCTGTGCACTGTGCACTTCAAGATTTTGACCGAGAATCAAAATCTCGGGACGACAGATGGCAGACTACGGATATCTTGGCAAGTATGCTCTTTCTGAATTCTGCCCTCTGTGCACTGTAGTCTTTGCCTTGTTATTGCCCAAATCGTTTTGCGGTCTGCAGATAATCCAGTTCTTCTGAGGACGACACCCGGTTAAGTACGGTATTGCGATGGGGAAAGCGGCCAAATTTCTCGATAATATCCGCATGTTGTTTGGCAAAATCTAACGCGTTTTGAATAACATCCAGATGCTGAGGCTGAAAATACTCGTCTTCTAATTCATTGAACTTGATGAGACAAAGGTTTTGCATCGCCAATGATTCACAGTGCTCCAGCGGATGATAATAAAAGCATTTCTCAATCAGACACAGCGACTGGTCATAGCCTCTGTCTATTCCTTCCAGACAATAGTTAAGGGCAAGATTATCGAAAGCAAATGCTTTCGCGGTTCCTCGGTATATATTGCGAGACATTTGATCGAGTAAAATGATTAACGCCAAAGAGCCTCTTGGTTGTAGTTGCCATTCATCAAATTGACCAGATGCTGCCTGTTCAAGCAAGGTTTCAAATTTAACCTTTATCTCTTTGTCCTGCTCAGGCGTTGCCGCATACCAAAGTTTTCCCTGGTCACCTGAGGCCAATTCGTCTTTAATTTTACCAAACCAAAAATTTAGAACAGATTCAATACCTTGCAATTCTCAACAACCTCTTTTGTGATTTCTCGATAAAAAAATTTAAAAAAATTCAATGAATCCCTTGAATCGATTTTTCTCTGCCCCATATAAATAACTGTAGTCGCCATAATGGGTCTACATATAAACCGCCTGTTCTTTATGAAAGGCACATCAAATTAACATATTGCTATAAATAGGATATGACTATGCGTACTATTTCTACAGATTTTGCTCCACTATATCGTTCTTTCATCGGTGCTGAGCACTTAGCCTCCTTAATGGACAAAGCTACTCGAGCTGAAAAACAGCCTGCTTATCCACCATACAACATCGAATCTATCGCCGATGATAAATACCGCATCTCAATGGCCGTTGCCGGTTTTGTTGAATCTGAGTTGGATATTGAATCCAAAGAAAACTCATTAACGATCACTGGTACCAAACAAGCCAATGAAGACGATGCCAAGCGAAATTTTTTATATCAGGGCATTGCTGAGCGCAATTTCGAGCGTAAATTCCAGTTAGCAGATCACGTTAAAGTCGTTTCTGCGCACATGGAAAATGGCCTGTTGCACATTGACCTGGAACGTGAAATTCCGGAAGCGCTGAAACCTCGCAAGATTGCCATTAACGGCAAAAGCTTGTTAGAAGGTAAAACCAGCTAACTCAAAAACGACGAATTTTCTCCCTTAAGTTTCTGTCGTTGAAAAGGCCCGCAATGCGGGTCTTTTCTTTTTCGTTATCCCCTGAATAACAAGATCAAATATAACGATTGCAATTTACCAGTAAAAAGACCTATATTAATTAGATAGTTAGAGTGAAGGCGATTACGTTAAATTACAAAATAATCATTTTATCCTGCCTTTATTGCTGACATACTATCCACAGTAATGCCCCCCATTAGCTTACGAGTTCGATTAAAAATAAACTCTTAAACTGAGAATCATTAACAATAATAAAGCGATTGTATTATGTCTTCTTCGATCTGGGGCAAGTTAGCTCTTATCTGTTTCGGCTACCTGTTAACAGGCGGCTTTATCTGGCTCCACCTTCATTCAGATCCACAATTTTACGCTGATTTGGAAGCCACAAGAATTGGCATTTTCCTGCTACTTTTACCAATATTGGTAAAGTACTTAATCCAATTGTTTGCATTACCACTGTATTTCTTCCGTCAATTAAAAATCGATAAAGAAGCCAAAAGCGCTAATCCATTGGGTGTATCGGTTCTGATCCCCGCATATAACGAAGCCAAAGGCATCATTGGCACAATAGAGTCCGTGGTCAGCAACCAATACCCAGATTTACAAATCATCGTTATTAACGATGGTTCAACAGACGAAACCGAAGAATTAGTTGAAAATTACCTGACAAAGTTTTCTTCAAGACGATTTTTAAAATCTCAATTTAAACCTGAAATCAAATATTTATCTCTGACTAATGGAGGTAAGGCACGAGCTTTAAATAAAGGTTTAAGGCTGGCAACAAAAGACATCGTAATGACCATTGATGGCGATTGTTTAATGGCACCAGATGCGATTAAAAATACCGTCAAACAATTTAATTCTCCGAAAGTTGGCGCGGTTGCAGGCAATGTGGTTATCGGCAACAAACGTAAACTCATTAGCATGGTTCAACAGCTCGAATACCTATGCGGTTTCTTCTTCCGCCGTGCCGACTCGGTATTCAATTCTGTATTTATTATCGGCGGTGCGGCGGCCAGCTACCGTCGTGATATTCTTACTCGCCTTGGCGGTTTCGACACAGATATCATTACCGAAGATATCGAAATTTCATTGCGAATTTTGTCACTTGGTTTCCAAACGCGATATGCAGCCGATGCATTGACCTACACGGAAGCGCCATCGGATTTTAAAGGCTGGTGTAATCAAAGACTAAGATGGAAATTTGGCCGCTTTCAAACCTTGATGAGATATCGTGATATGTTTTTTAGCAATAGCAAAAAGCACCATAAATATCTGACATTACTTACATTACCAATCGCTGTGTATGGTGAATTCATTCTGTTGATTGAAGCGTTTCTTATCACCGCTTTTTTCGGTTACAGCATATACAGCGACAATTATGCGCCGCTGATGCTCCTTATTGGCCTGATCACCTTTATGACCTATATCCAGCTGCTTTGCCACCACGATCGCAAGCACTTCCTTAATTTGTGGCTTTTCGCACCAATAGCCTGGATTTTGTATTATCTGGTTGATGTTATCGAGTTTCAGGCACTTTATCGCAGCTTAAAACGTCTTCTGCAAGGCAAAGGTTTGCAATGGCAGCGTTGGGTTCGTGAAGGGGTCAACAGTTAAGTATCGAGGCTTTCGCCTCGATACTGTTGCAGAGGTAAATAGCGTAGCTGGATAAAATGCAGTTCATTCATGCACAGCAAGGTTCAGCTCTGCTGTTACAGTACACATATCCTTTTATGCCAATAAGTTTGTGATCAAACCCTACCTGCCATGCGTATTCTTTTATGAGTTTCAAACTACAATTGCACAGGTAAACAGGAGGCAGATTATGCCCACCTACAAACGTCTCGGATACGCAGGGCTGCTACCCTTTGTTTTTGGGGTCGGCCTCTATGCATTCGATACCAGTATTTTTAATCTTACCGGCGACACATTATTCGTACTCTACAGCGCAGTCATTTTGAGTTTTCTGGCCGGTACACTTTGGGCCAATAGCCTCAAAAACAATGGTGAGGCGGTCTACGACAAAGAGCTCATTACATCCAACGTCATCTCCTTGATTGCTTTCGTCTGTCTGTTAATGAATTCGACCCTGATCGCCGTTACCTTGTTGCTTATCGCATACCTGCTTATCTTTAAACACGAAGCGACACTTGAAAACTACGCTGAGATTTACCCTGACTACTTTTCGATGCGTAAATTGCTGACCCTAATAGTTAGTGCATTACACTTGTTATTAGCCGGCCTGATTTTGTTCCCTCATTTCGGTCAAGGAGCTTAGGATGAAGTTGAAAATTTTCTACGATGGGCAATGTCCATTGTGCTTGCAGGAAATGCGGTCATTGCAGCGTAAGAATGTCGATAACCTCATTTATTTTGTCGATATCAACCGAGTCGATTTTAACGAGCGTTATCCCCACATTGATTTAGAGAAAGCTAAGGCTATCCTGCACGGCGAAGATGATAGGGGGGAGATATTACTTGGATTAGACGTCACCTACCGTGCCTGGACACTGGTTGGTGAGAAGTGGCGCGTTGCCCCACTACGGTGGCCTTTAGTCGACAAAGCCGCCGATAAAGCCTACTTGGTATTTGCGAAGAACCGCTTTAAAATTTCCCGATGGTTAACTGGTCAGGAACGGTTAAATTGCGATCAATGTGCTGATCTGAACAAAAGGCCATGAACAGGGCTCTTTCGCCAGCTGTTATCCGGGTAACCCATGACGAATGCATTAATCATTGGCGCCAATAGCGCCATCGCTCACGCTATTGCAGAGCAAATTCTGGAGCAACCGGGAAACCATGCATTATTGCGAGTTTCTCGCTCTTCCCTGCCTGAGATTCCTCAAACTCAATCAGGGGCATCCACGGTGTCCGACTGGCAATCGGATTATTCAGAACAGAGCATTGAAGCGATTTGCTCAAACATTGTAGCGACCGGGATGCACATCGACGCTGTATTCATTTGCAATGGTGTTTTGCATGGCAATTTCGTCAACCAAGGTTCACACACTGATTTTTTCCCGGAAAAAAAACTTGAGGATGTGTCCCCTGCGGCCTTAAGTCATGTGCTCCAGAGCAACGCCATGCTTCCCTTACTTTGGCTGCAAAACCTGATCCCTTTATTCGCCACCAACCACCCCTGCAAAGTCGTGTGTTTTAGCGCCAGGGTCGGTAGCATCAACGACAACCGCCTTGGCGGCTGGTACAGTTACCGCGCCTCTAAGGCCGCACTGAATATGCTTTTGAAAACCGTTTCGGTTGAATTTTCGCGGCGGTTTAAAAAGGTCAAACTCATCGCCTTTCACCCCGGAACAACGGATACCCACCTGTCCAAACCTTTCCAGGCCAATGTACCTGCGGGCAAACTCTTCACCCCGAAATTTGTCGCATCGCAACTTTTAGATATTGTTCAATCCGTCGATTTTGATGGTCAGCTTAGTTACCTCGATTGGAATAATAACCCTATCGAGTTTTGACCACCGATTTCGCATACATTTCAAACAGCTACCGCCCTTGCACATCGGCTAACACAGGGATTGCTATAGTTCAAAACGCAACAAATGAATTGTTGATACATCATTATGGCAATAGGATAAAAGCAGCTAGCAGTTGGTTACAGACATATTAATTGGCGATTACGATACCAGCTCGCCGGAATGGTAAAAAGCCAAGAAAATCTTCAAGATTCTTGGCGATAACGTTGAAACCGTAACCCGATGATTGCTTGATGGTGCCTTAAGCGCCAGCAAATCCGGAAGCAAGGTTATGAGTTTACCGGTGACAAAAGTTTCAGTCGCTTGTTAACCGCTGCTTTTAATAAACGGGATTTATTTGCCGATATCGAAGGCGTCTAATCGACTGAAAGTACCAGCTTACCGATATTGGCATTATTGGCCATTTTTTCATGGGCCTGATTTGCTTGCTGCCAGGAATAAACGCTATCGATTATTGGCGTTAATGAACCATCGGCAATAGCCTTACCAAAATCCTGCTCAAACCGGCCTACCAACTCGGCTTTATAATCATCGCTGCGATTACGCAGCGTTGATGCAAACAAACTTATCCGCTTACCAAGCATCTTCGCCATATCAAAGTCCTGACTAAAACGTCCGCCAAGAATTGCCAAAATAACAATACGACAATCAAGTGCTGCCACATTGATGTTTTTAGCGACATACTCGCCGGCCACCACATCAACTATGACATCAAACTGATAACGATTTTCCTTTGCCCAGGCAGCAAAATCCTGTTGTTTGTAATTAATGGCGATATCCGCGCCAAGGGCTTTACACGCCTGTGCTTTATCATCACTGCCCACGGTGGTTGCAACAAAGCAACCTTTCGCTTTAGCCAGTTGAATCGCTGCACAACCCACACCTGAAGCGCCGGCATGTATCAATACTTTCTCACCTTCTTGGAGGTTGGCGATGGCGAACAGGCTCTGATAGGCGGTTAGAAAGGTTTCCGCAATCGCAGCACCTTGGGTTGGGGTTTTGTTTTCGGGCAGCGCCATCAGATGTGACGCTTTCACCTTCACAAATTCGGCATAACCGCCGCCCGGAACCAATGCATAAACCGATTGCCCTGCCTGCCAGTTTTCAACATGACTTCCAATTTGTGCCAAGGTGCCAGATACTTCAATCCCGAGAATCTCCGACTCCCCTTTCGGTGCTGGATATTTGCCAGCTTTTTGCAGTAAATCCGCACGATTTATGCCAATTGCCAGAACCTGGATCAGACACTCATCGTCATCGATAACGGGTTGCTCTGTTTCTGAAAAAGTAAGTTGCTGTGTTTCATCGACCGCTAAATAACGCATCTATCTCTCTCTGTATGCACGAAATTCCAATGTGGCATCCATAATAGCGGATTGTTGGCCCTGATGGCTAATGGACGCAACACCATTGCGTAAACCAGACCCTAAGCCACCAAACTGACGATGAGCGCAAGGCTCGAGGGGGAGAGAGCACCCCCTTTGTCGTTCCCCATATTAACTCCGTTTCATTTCAAGGGTGCTTTCAAGTGAACTACCCAGCGACCAAAGACCGCTGGATTTTATCGCTAGAGAATCGATAAATTTAACGTGCTGTCGATATTTCACCGACTATTCTTCAATATTTCAATTATTCAGCATCGCTAATTTTTTCCTTATTCTTGCCAGCGCCGTTGCTTCTATTTGTCTAATTCGTTCTTGGGAAACGCCATATTTTTCAGAAAAATATTTTTGCGTTAATTTTTCTTTTGCTAACCATCTGTTTTCAATAATATCCCTTGAGCGCTCATCTAGCTCTTCTATAAGTAATTTGGCTTGCTTGAATACTTTTATATTAAAATCTTGCTGTATTAATTTTGCTGCAAAAGGTTCGGACTTATCTTCTAGAATGATATCTGAATGTACGTGTTCATCACCTTCGCCTTTCACTGACGAATTGAGGTAAAAGTCTGAATGTGAGAGTTGCACTTCCATGTCAGCAACATCGCCTTCAGAGACTTGCAATTGCTCAGCAATTTCATTTTTTTCTTTGTAAGTTAACCAATGTGTGCTCGACTTTAGTTTACGTAAGTTAAAAAATAGCTTTCGTTTTGCCTTAGTTGTGGTCGCTTTTACTAAACGCCAGTTCCTTATGACATATTCTTGAATTTCTGCTTTAATGTAATGCACAGCAAAGCTAGACAACCTCACGCCAAAGTCTAAATTGAATTTTTTTACCGACTTCATCAAACCTATGGTGCCCTCTTGAACCAGGTCATCCAAAGGTAGTCCGTAGCCTTTGTAGCTTTGAGCAATATAAGCAACAAGCCTTAAATGTGAGAGGATAAGCCTTTGTGCGGCCTCTAAATCATTTCGTTGCTGGTAGTCTTCAAACAATGCCCTTTCTTGCTGTTCATCGACGACGGGTTGACGGTTTACAAAGGATAAATACGCTTCGAAGCTGCCCGTACTTTGTAGCACAGGTGTTAGATCAGTTGTCATGCCGGCCTCCTTGCTTGTTCGAGTTATCTGTTAGCACAGAGCTAAGAAAACGCGGATTAAACTGTTTGTGCCAAGGCATTAACATACTGAGATCTCGATGTAATTTTTTCTCAAACTGAGATTTGGGTTGAAAAACCTGGTTTTTACCATCGCTCTTCACGCTTGTCTTTGCCTGGAAGTTGGTACTTTCTTTACTTTCGGTAACGATAGAAAAAGCCGATAGCCCGATACTAACCGTAATGACTAGTGAAATAATTAGTGCTTTAATGGTCTGTGTGTAAATTGAAGTCATGATATATCCTCACTATAAGCAATATAAAATAAGTTCAAAATAACGTGCTTGTGTAGACTTAAATTGCCTAAGCCACGAATTGAATTTCTGCTATTTTTTTGTTTTCCGTTGAACCCTTTTAAATCAGCAGCATAGTCTAAATGCTCGGCAACAGTCATATCAGGATAAAGGGGCAGACTTTCTGGTAAATAGCCTAAGTGTTGTTGCAGTAATTCGGCATTTTTCCCAAGCGAAATGCCGTCGAGGGAAACGTCTCCGTCGTCAGCTTCTAAATAGCCACTGACTATTTTCATAATGGTGGTTTTACCCGCTCCGTTATGTCCTAAAAGACCAATAATCTCGCCTTTTTTAATTGAAAAACTCACATCATCTACAGTGATAAAACTGCCATAGCTGCGAGTCAAATGTCTCACATCAAGCATGGTAGTCCCCACGTTTACTGAATGTTAGTTTTTATGGTGATTAAACGTTGCGTTGCATTAATTGCACATGCACCCTTGAACGGTACGTTTGAAAGGTTCGAAAAATACATTGTTAAATGTCTCCATGGTTGCAGGGAAAATTCCCGAAAACAAAGTACAAAACGAGTTCGATTTTTTGATATGGGCAAAATTTACTGATTCAAGTTATTTGTCCTTATTTTTTGATCCTATAAACAACACGACTATGATTGGTGCATTAATGGGGGCGATAAATTGGGGGGAATAAATCCCCCCAAACAACGCCCTAAGCCGCTTTATCAGCCTTTGTTACTTTTTCACCATCAGCTTTATGTTCAATCGCTTGCGCTTTTGTGTTAATCGCAATTGACTTTGGTTTCATCGCCTCAGGGATCTCTTTCACTAAATCTATGGTTAATAGACCGTTGGAAAGATCAGCATGAGTAACTTCGACATAATCAGCTAAGTTGAATTTACGCTCAAAGGTTCGATTGGCAATACCGTGGTAAAGATATTCACGTTCATCCTTACTACGTTGACTGCCACGCACCGTAAGTACGCCTTTTTCAACCTGTATATCAAGCTCATCATGTGAAAAGCCTGCTACCGCAAGGGTTATTGCATAACGATTATCATCGATAATTTCGATATTGTAAGGAGGGTAACCGCTTGGCGTTGCATCCGATGTTAATGCGCTATCAAGCAATGACGCTAAACGGTCAAAACCGATACTACTGCGGTATAATGGGGTTAAATCAACTGAGTTCATAATATATCCTCCGATTGAAGCAACATACAATAAAAACAATTAACGTGGCCTGGTTTCTTTACAAGACAACGTGCCACAATTATTTATTTGGGGATAAAAATGAAAAACCCAAGAGGATTTTGTTAATTATTTGGTAGGAGAAAGTCTATCATTCGCTTTTCGGCCGCTAGCCGCTCAGCTAACTTATCGGAAAGTAAGGACCAGCACAAAGCTTCGCAACGTCACTATTGTGAAACCTTCCAGACTCTGAATGTCCGGCCTTTGAGTTTTCCTGTTTCTAACTTTTTTAACGCATCGTTGGCGACAGACTTTTGAACCGCAACATAGGCGCAAAAATCAAATACATTGATTTTCCCTACCGCTTGTCCGTTGATACCACCTTTGCCGGTCAACGCTCCTAAAATATCTCCAGGGCGAACTTTTTGTTTTTTCCCGCCGTCAATTCTCAGCGTTACCATTGTTGGTTTATAGACTGGTTGCGATGCATTCAGTGCTGGTAATTCAGAATCCGTTATGGTGATATTTTGATACTCTTCAATGCTGATTAGCTTCTGTGCGTCTCGGTCTAAATAAAGGCTACACGCATAACCTTGCTCACCAGCACGACCAGTTCGTCCTGCACGGTGTACGTGGGTGTCCGGATCATGAGCGATATCGTAGTTTATTACCGCATCGAGCTTATCTACGTCCAACCCGCGGGCAGCCACATCGGTGGCGACTAAAATGGAAACACTTTTATTGGCAAAACGGACTAAAGTTTGTTCGCGCTGCTTTTGTTCTAAATCTCCATTTAATACCAGCGAGGAAAAGCCGAAATCAGCAAGGTAATCCGCTACTTCAAAGCTCGCTTGCTTAGTATTGCAAAATATAACGCAGGACTCGGGCTTACGTTCGAGTAACAAAGCTTTGGTTATTTCGAGCTTGTGCTGTTGATTATCCGCACGGTAGAAATATTGGCTTATTGAACTGTGATTTTCACTGCCGTCTACTTTTACCATCACAGGTTCTTTCAGTATTTTACTTGCAACACTCTGAATTTGTTCGGGAAACGTAGCACTGAACAATAAACTTTGACGACTAACAGGCGCTGCTGCAACCAATGCATCAATCGCGGGCTGAAACCCCATATCAAGCATTTTATCTGCTTCATCCAGAACCAGGGTATTTAATTCCTCGAGACTGATTCGGCCTCTTTCTAAGTGATCTAAAATTCGTCCCGGTGTTCCGACGATAATATGAGCACCATGCTCCAAAGAGCCAATTTGTGGGCCCATGGGTACGCCGCCACATAAGGTCAATACTTTAATGTTGTGAATGCCACGGGCGAGTTTTCTGACTTCTTTAGCGACTTGATCGGCAAGTTCTCGTGTTGGGCATAACACCATTGCCTGAATACGAAATCGTTTCACTCGCAAATTTTGCAGCAACCCCAATCCGAAAGCCGCTGTCTTTCCGGAACCGGTTTTCGCTTGTGCGATGACATCTTTGCCATTTAACACCTGAGGCAGACTTTTTGCCTGAACGGGTGTCATTTGCTCATAACCCAGGGTCGCTAAATTTGACATTAATTCTGGCTTTAGGGAGAGCTGTGAGAAACAAGAGTTATCGGGCATCGATGAAGTTGAATTAGACAAAATAGCGCCTTAAAAAAGATGAGTAAAAATACCGTTTCATTATATACGATAGCACCCCTCTTAAATATGTGATCTAGTCAGAATTGCCTCGCGGGCATTTCTGCATGGGCAAATATGAAGAAACGAGCTATTTAATTGACCCAGTCATAATATTCGATTCAATAAATTGAAAAATTTACCTTTTCAAATATATGCTGAGTGATCAGTCATTCATGTGGATTGATTTAACTATGCAGCGTTAAATTGGATAGGCTATTGATTGATAGCTACTATGTTGCAATGAACGAGGGATTTAAAAGCTTAAGATAAAAGCCACTTTATAAAAAGTGTTCTTTGAGCTGGTGAATTGAATCTAAGTTTTTGTTTGCCGTCAGTATCGTTGAAAGTGACAGTGTTCTTATTTACCGCAACTTCTGATATTGGTGGGTTTCGATAATAACAATTTGAATTGCCGATTAAAAAGCGCATTCATTTCCTTATAAAATAAATTGTGTACCTCTAATTGAGTATAAGAAGCAATTATTGCAAATAGATGACAAGCTTAACGTTCGTCAAGCTTGTCATTAAATTCGTCTGTTAGATAACAGTCACGTTAGCCGCTTGTGGGCCTTTTTGACCTTGTTCTACAACAAATTCAACCTGCTGACCTTCCGCAAGGCTTTTGAAACCATCGGAAACGATTGAACGAAAGTGTACGAACACATCTTTGCTGCCATCAGTTGGTGTAATAAAACCAAAACCTTTAGTTTCGTTGAACCACTTTACAGTACCTGTAGTTTTAGACATAAAACTCTCCTATTAAATAAAATTATCAATGTGCGTAAGTTACGCATGTTGCTAAAAAAGAACTAACTTAAGCGAATAGCTTTAAACAATGATTAAGGAGAGAAACAAATAGTGACTAACTTTAAACTAAGACGTAGAAGCGATGATCGATTATCGGGTAGAACATTTTAACGAGGTGAAGTCTAACATGTGATTCGCTGATTTACCATTTATCGTACATTTATTTTACATTGAAAGCTTTTTACAAACAGCTTATGCAGAATTTGCCTTCCATTCTGCATTGTCCGCAGGCATCGTTTTTCGATGTCTGTCAGCGTCCGAAATTTCTAATTTTGGACTGTCAGCGGTCTGATTTTATCGGACCGTCACCCTTTCGATTTCTAACGATTAGTCAGTATTCGAAAGAAATCGAATGTCGCCCTTAGTCATTTTGTTAAAAACAAAATGACGCCAATCACCACGGATACTCTTGCTGGTTGCGACAGAAACCACCATTTGCCCCCTCATCGGGTAAGGTTGCCAGCCATAGTGGCGTTGTTGCGCTTTGCACTGGGGTTAGCGGCACACTAGCTCAAACGAAAACTGTCGAATAATACCAATCCCATTAAATTAGTGGATATCATTCACAACCAAGCGGATCATAACGCTCTATTTGCTCTTTATGACCGACAACGTAAAGACCTGGCAGTAGAGTTTGTGCAAAAGCATACCATCGAAAATAAAAAGCTGATGGAATCCACCGACCCCAATATTCAGGAAAAACGCCAGCAGATGTTTATGGAAACCGCTGCAGAACCCAAAAAGGCCAGAGCCTTTATGATGGAGCGTGCCATGTTTAATTGCCTGAGCAATTCATTGACGGTGAAGCAATCGAAATAAGCACAGGGAATGGCCAAACTTTGTTCGTAAAAAATTCTGCTGTACGGGGATAAGAATGATTGGCGAACAATTGTCGGTGAACAATTGCTCTAAGGGTGACTACTTCGCCTGCTGGGCGGTTGAGAGGTGGAGACTTCGTCGGTGGAGTTGCGCTTGCCAAGCGGTTATGGGGTGAGGACGTTGTCGAAAGAGCAATAGATTTAGGCTCTTCGTTGTCACCTTAAATTCGCGTTGTATGCGGATTTTGACACCTGCTTGAAAGTTGTCCATTTCAAGCTGACACCTTTAACCGTTGATAAGTTAAAGAAACGGTTAAACCCTAATTTGACACCTGCTTGAAAGTTGTCCATTTCAAGCTGACACCTTTAACCGTTGATAAGTTAAAGAAACGGTTAAACCCTAATTTGACACCTGCTTGAAAGTTGTCCATTTCAAGCTGACACCTCTTTACCTGTCAAATCTGTTATCATCCAACAACTAATTTTCTGAATTCTATCGTTTGACTTCTGAACGCTAATTTCTTATGGCTAAACCGAATAAAAGACTGCCAACCAAAACCGTAAAAGTGATATGCAGTAACTGCAATCAGCTATTGTTCAAATACAAAAAAGGTGGCACTGGTGCCCTGATTAAGTGCTTTAAAGAAAGGATTATTGAGGATAATACCCAGCAACCAGGAATATGTCCCAATTGTCAGACTGAGTTCGCCAGGGATACTCTGGTTCGGGGCACACCAGCGTTTAAGATTATTGGCACTAAGGCGAAGCAAAGGTAGCTCAGAACCAAACGTTGTTTGGTTCTGTAAAAGAAAACAGACTAGCGTCGAGAGACAGAACCTTTTCGTTGTCAGGTTCAAGGTGACAGATTAACATCGAGAGACAAGTAGGTTTTGGCTCTTCATTGACACCTAAAGCGACTCACATGTCGCTTTTGACACCGCTTGAAAGCTTTCCATTTCAAGCTGACACCTTTTAAAGATTGAACCTTTAAGGGAAACTTCAACGGTTCATTGCCTTTATCTTACAATCGCAATCTGATTTTCAGCGTGATCGATGTAGCTGGCGTAGTTATCCAGGATTTCCTGAGCTTTTTCTTCTGAGCCGGCGATTTCATTTAAGGCTTTGCGCCAGGCCATACCATTAGGGTTTTGCTCCCAGGTCATGTCCTCAACGCCGTTCTCCATATGCCAAACCACGAGCAAATCGTAATCGCCGGTATGCATCTCCATAACTACTTCTGGCATTGGTGTTTTGGCTTTTTCCGAGGCCTTTTTATAGTAATCACTGATGATTTTTAATGCAGCGTCCCGTTTACCTATTTTATAGGTAATTTGCACAATGTTTTTCCATTTAACGCTTTCATCATAACGCTTGCCTTCTTCAGCACTAGCAGACGTTAAAGTCAGTGTAGTGGCGCAAATGATAGAGCCCGCCACGAGCAGTAGTTTCTTCAACATGGAATCGTTCCTCTGTGTATGTTTGATAGATTCACAAGTAAATAATCAGCGGGTACAGGCAGAAGACTCACCGCCACGGCAAGTACAACCTTGTGAAGTTTTATGACAACTTTGTTACAACATTATGAAATACATATAGAAATGTAGACAAAAAAGGCGGGGATTTCAAAATCAGCTAACGCAGATTTTTGAAACTCCCAGTGCACAGTGCACAGACGACAGAATTCAGAAAAAGCTCACTTGCCAAGATTTCCGCAGTCTGCCATCCGCTGTCTGCCGTCCAGAGATTTTGGCTCTCATTCAAAATCTCGAAGTGTTTTTAAAACGGAAGTGCTAATAACTCACCGAGATCCGGTTGCCATTGAAATTCGGCTAGCTTAACTTTACCGCTAAGCACGACAACGCCCTCTTCCTGCAATCGTTTAACCTGTTCTTGATAACCATCAGAGCCTTTGGGGAGGGATATTTTACCCTGACTATTTAACACGCGATGCCAAGGTAAATTGTGCGCTTTGGGTGCCAGTTTTAAGGCTCTACCAGCCAACCTCGCGCGACCAGGCAATCCTGCTAAATCTGCTAGCTGACCATAGCTCACCACTTTACCCGGTGGAACGAGCGTCACCAGGATCCAAATGCGTTGCAAGTTGTTATCATTGATAGTCGGCATGAAATTAACAAAACAAGGAAACAGTGCACAGACAACAGACTAAAGTAAAGAGCAAACTTTCCAAGATTTCCGCTGTCCGCTGTCGACTGTCCGCTGTCTACAGTCTACCATCTAACTGAAAGCATACTTGCCAAGATATCCGCAGTCTGTCATCTGTTGTCTGCCGTCTAAATGAAAACATACTTGCCAAGATATCCGCAGTCTGTCATCTGTTGTCTGCCGTCTAAATGAAAACATACTTGCCAAGATATCCGCAATCTGTCGTCTGCAGTCTGCCATCTAAAATTCATCTATTTCGCACTAACAATCAGCAAGTCGTCATGATATTGCTCAGCGTCCTCATCGCCATAACGGACGAGTAACTCTTCTTTGCCATCCAGGTTCAAATCATCTGAGCTTAACAAAACGCCATTTTTTGGCAATGGTAGAGAAAACTTCTGCGCTTTACTGGCAATGTATTGATCACCATTGACGCCAGCGTAGATTTTCAACTTATCCTCATCAGCGCTGAGGATCAGTTCTTTGTAGCCATCACCATTAAGGTCCGCAAGCTTCACCACAGGGGCGCCGCTCTTTCCGGTAGATAAACTAAAGGTAAGTTCGACTTCCTTACTAATGCTTTGCTTGAACAAGCCTGACTGACTGTCCTGAACATAAATCAGCACATCCTGATCGACACTACCGCTGAGTAAAGCACCGATGATCTGGGATACAGATATATCAAAGGAAGACATTAAAACTTCCTGACGCGCGTCACGATTTAAATCGACAAATTCGATATCACCCACGGTTCCGTCGCTTGCCAGAACCGTATTCGGCTGCTCGGAATAAACAACCTGGTTATTCTTTACCTGCCCCAAATACACCTGGTAATCGTTGCTTCTATCAAGAACGCCTGAGCTGGTGCTATGGCGAACTATCAGGTCGGTGATACCATCGCCGTTGATATCTTCCATGCGCTCAAGGTTTTTGTGATCCAGGTTACTTTGATCCAGATTCGAGCCATCAGCATTACGGGTATCCCACCAGTTTTGCCCGGAGATCTGCGAATTGATCGAAACCACAGTTGGCTCCAGAGAAAATTCAGCGTTATCTTTGGCGTAATGAACCAACAAGTCGCCATCATTAACCCAGTTAATATCTACCTTGCCATCCTGGTTCATGTCGGTCAAAAACCACTTTCTCTGGGTATAGCTAACGCTACTTTCAAAAACTTCAACAATCGGCGTAACTGGGATTTGCTGATTAACGTATGACACTTGGGCTTTGCCGTCCTCGCTTGCCTTGTCCTCATTTGCTTGAGTGGAAACGTATAAATTGATGCCTTTAAAATCGGTCAGTGCAAAATCCGGATGATTATCCCGATTCAGGTGCTTAACGAAATTAGCGCGTTTTAAATAGTTCGATGAATCCTTAATGACGATGGATTTGACATCAAGTTTTGGGTGATAAGGTTGAGAAGCGTCTTCAGGACGTAATTCAACAACTTGATCAGAGGTTAAAAAGTACAGGCGGTTGAGAGCCGATTTATCCGCTGCTGCAACGCCTTGCTGAAGTTTTAATTGCGCATCGGTATCAAAAGAAAAGAATTGACTATCTATGGGTAGGTGGCGAAAAAGCTCATATTCGCCAGAGCGTTCATCGACGGCAAAAATCGCCAATTGTCCTTGCCCGTCATTTTCACCAATTAAAATAATTTCTTTGCCGGGGTTGGGTAGAAAATTCCCGCGGATAGGATCCTGAGAAATAGAAAATGGCGCCGATATGGTTTGCGATTTCAAACTTATCGATTCCGCCTGCGCACCGCCGGCAATCGCCATTGCCGAACCCGCGACTAACAACTTACCTGTATCCAATACTTTCATCATGTTCCTGTCCGTAACTGTTTTCTGGATCACTACCAGGGTAAAACTTCTCCATTGGAGTGTCTGAATACTCCGCTGCCTTCTAGGTTTAGCTCATCCATCAGACCGACCAACCGCTCGGCGGCGACCTCAGCAGAAATATCACCGCGCCCGTTGACCATATCCGTCTGCACATATCCAGGATGATAGATACCAACCGCTATACCTTTAGTATATAAGTCTTTTGCTAAAGACATGCCGGCAATATTCAAAGCCGCCTTTGACATTCGGTATCCATAACGTCCACCGGATGTGTTATCGGCGATAGAGCCCATTCTTGAAGTAATAAGAGCTATCTTGCTTCCTTCGCTTAAATTTGCCTGCAATGCCTGACAAATCATCAATGGCGCTAATGCATTTACCCGAAACTGTTGTTCAATTTGCTTAGGGTTAAAGTCTTGCAACGACTCGTCTCTTAAAATACCGGCATTGTTGATCAACAGATCAATATCAATTTCAGATAAACGCTCTTTAAGTACCATCACATCGTCTTCGTTAGCAACATCAATATCTTGAATTATCTCAACATCGTATTCATTGCTCAGTTTCATAAGTTCTGCCGATGGCTTTCTACAAACCGCAAAAACACGATTATTGCGATGCGCAAAAATACCCGTCATCGCTAATCCGATCCCTCGATTTGCCCCTGTGATAACGATTGTGTTCGCATTTGATTTCAACATGATTTTTGCATTCCTTAAAGCATTAATACGTAAAGATTTATTTCATGAATTCTAAGGCAAAACGGCGATGCTTGTTAACTGCTAAATGGTAAGAAAATTTATCTATACTGTATAAAACGCCAAGCAAAGGATTTCCTATGACCAAACCTGTTATCGCCAATATTGTCCCTGCTAAAGTTTCATTAACCACGGAAAAAGACGTGTATTTTTGCGCTTGTGGTTTATCGGCGAACCAACCATATTGCGATGGTTCCCACGCATCGACAGATATTACGCCGATAAAGGTGGGGGTCGATAAAGATAAAACCGCTTATCTATGCCAGTGCAAACAATCGTCAAACCTGCCTTTCTGCGACGGCACTCATAAACAATATAGTGACGATGACATAGGCAAACCTGCAAAGTCTGAGGGCACTGATATCAGTAGTTCACTCACTTCCCTTGATGCTTCTGAACAAAAACAACCCAAAGCGAAACCCACCCCAGAAGAGCCTACGGTTGCTTATATTCATGAGTTAGCTAAGCATGGCTTAACCAAAACCGGCCACCACGGGCCTATGGTGGCCATGGGGGTTCCAAAATCGCAATTACCGAAGTGGGATGATATACAAATCATGGTTGCCCAGCTTGCGAAAAAGCCTTTGCTTGATGATGCCAATGTAGAGACCGAACTGGTTATCGGCAAACAGGCAAAAAAACCACTGCGCTTGTCCATTCCGCTATTCGTGTCAGATATGAGTTTTGGTTCTCTATCGGAAAATGCCAAAGTTGCGCTAGCTAAAGGCGCACAGCTTGCTGAAACCGGAATATGCTCTGGCGAGGGCGGCATGCTGCCGGACGAACAAAGAAATAATGACCGATACTTCTACGAATATGCCAGTGCGGGTTTTGGCTACGATGAAGAAAAACTTAAGAAGGTCCAGGCATTTCACTTTAAGGGTGGCCAGGCAGCGAAAACCGGTACCGGTGGCCACTTACCCGCGGACAAAAATACCGAATCAATTGCCCGTGTTCGTGGTATCGAAGCGGGCACCGATGCCATATCGCCGGCAACGTTTAAAGATTTACACACCGTCGATGATTTTAAAGCCTTTGCCAACCACGTTAGGGAAATTACTGGTGGCATCCCCATTGGTTTCAAATTAAGTGCCAACCATATCGAAGCCGATATTAAGTTTGCTGTCGAAGCCAGCGCCGATTACATCATTCTGGATGGCCGGGGTGGTGGTACCGGCGCGGCACCGGCACTGTTTAGAGACCATATCAGTGTACCGACGATCCCGGCATTAGCCAGAGCCAGACACATACTCGATAAAATTGGCGCCAGTGACAAAGTCACCCTAATTGTTACCGGTGGGCTGCGCACCCCCAGTGATTTTGTAAAAGCCCTGGCACTGGGCGCCGATGGTATTGCCCTGGCAAATTCTGCGATGCAGGCAATTGGCTGTGTAGGTGCCAGAATGTGCAACCTGAATAACTGTCCCGCAGGTATTGCCACCCAAGATCCAGAACTCACCAAACGCCTAGATGTTGAAACTGGAGCCGAACAACTCGCCCGATTTTTCACGGCATCCACTGAGCTTATGAAAATCATGGCGCGGGCTTGCGGTCACAATCACCTTAATCAGTTTAATAAGTACGATATTGCCAGCTGGAACAAAGAACTGTCTGAGTTGGCTGGAATTGAGTATGGAGGCGTAAAATTGACAAGAATGTGATGGGGCCACCTGTTTGTGGCGAAAAAATTCACGTTAGATGTTGAACTATACTCTAGATAATTCTGAATTAATAGAGCTACCTATGAAAATTTCCACACCATTAAACGCCATCTTTGTCGCTATACTGGTCGCTTGTCAGCAAAGTGCAATTGCAAAAGATAGTGATTATCCAGCCAACGTCTATTTTGGTGATACCCATAACCATACCGGCAATTCGTTTGACGTTTATCTTTTTGGGACGCCAAGTTCAACTCCTGAAACTGCATATCGTTACGCAAAAGGAGAAAAAATCACAAATCCCACAACAGGCGAACAATGGCAAATTAATACTCCATTAGATTTTCTCGTCATTGCCGATCATGCTGAAATGCTGGGCAATATGCCGCTACTATTCGATGAAAACTTACCTTTACTGGCCGAAACCAAATCTGGCAAGGCGTTCCTGAAACTTGGAGGCTCGAAGTCAGAAGAAGAGTTGCTCGAGGTTTATTATGAGCTGCAGAACGCTAATGATGGCAAAGAAAACAAATTAGGGCTGACGGCTAAAGAGATGGCGATGGATTTACATGCAGGAGAAAAGCGAAGAACGGCATGGGAGCGTTACATTAGTGAAGCGGAAAAACACAATGACCCCGGTAATTTTTCAGCGATTATTGGTTGGGAATGGACTTCGAATACTAAAGGCGCCAATTTGCATCGGGTCGTTTTCCAATCGCAAGATGGTGATGTCGCGAAAAAATATCTTCCATACAGCACTTTTGAGAGTGACGATCCTGAAGATTTATGGGAGTGGTTAGATTCAACGTCTAAAGCCACCGGTGCAACCTTTGTAGCCATCCCACACAACCCCAACATCAGCCGTAATCGCATGTTTCCAACCGAAAGAAATAATGGCAAACCGGTTGATAAATCCTATTCTCAAGCTCGATCAAAATGGGAACCTGTGGTTGAAGTCACGCAAATAAAAGGTGACTCTGAAACTCATCCTGATTTATCGCCAAATGATGAATTTGCCGATTTTGAAACCTACACCTTTGTGCTTACGCCGGACGGTTCTTTAGCAGAGCCGGACAAAGCCGATTACGTACGTTCCGGTTTATTACGTGGGTTAGAATTTCAATCACAGCTTGGCGTTAACCCATATAAAGTAGGAATGATCGGCAGCACCGATGCACATACTGGCATTGCCGCGGCAGAAGAGAATAACTTTGCCGGAAAAGGTCAGCATGACTCGAAACCTGAAATCAGAAACAAGCCAACTGGATTAGGAAGTTCAAAGGGTTGGGATATGGCCGCTGCAGGATACGCTGCAGTGTGGGCGAAAGAAAATACTCGAGAAGAGATTGTTGCAGCTTTTAAACGTAAAGAAGTCTACGCCACGTCAGGACCCCGAATCACATTAAGATTTTTTGCTGGTTATGACTTTGATAGTGATAATTTAGACCCTCAATCTCTCGTTAAGCAAGGTTATCAGAACGGCGTCCCCATGGGAGGCGACTTAACTCCGCAGAGCGACAAATCTCCCACCTTTATGGCATCGGTTCTGAAAGCGCCCGATGGCGCCAATCTGGACCGTATGCAAATTGTCAAAGGATGGCTGGATGAAAAGGGCGAAGCCAGAGAGCGTATTTATGATATTGCCGTGTCTGACGGTCGTTCAATCAATGAAGAAGGTCGATGTACAAAAGAAGTTGGCAATACGGTTGATCTAAAAACCGGCAAATACGAGAACAGCATAGGTGCTCAGCAATTTACAGTAGCCTGGGAAGATCCGAATTTTAATCCTGCTCAACATAGTTTCTATTACGTACGCGCCCTGGAGATCCCCACCCCGAGATATTCATTGTTAGATGCTATCAAGCTAGGTATCGACTACAAGGAAACCAATCAGCCGGCTACCATCCAGGAGAGGGTGTATAGCTCGCCAATTTGGTATACCCCCAATTAACCCGTTTTTCGACCCGTGAGTGCCCTTTAAACAAGGGCACTGAATTGAGTAACAACTTGCTAAGACAATTTGAAGATTATGATAAAAACAATACTCCGAGACCCATTATCCCATTTCATTGCTATCGCCATTGCTTTGTTTGTCATTTTTGAGGCGTTGAATCCGCAGGCTCCTGAAGATGTAAATACTATCGTCGTCAGCGAAGGTCGGGTTGAACAACTACATCAACGTTTTGTAAAAGTCTGGCAGCGCACACCGACCCAGGAAGAAATGGACAACCTGATAAGCAATTATGTGATGGATGAGATCTACGCCCGGGAAGCAAGAAGTTTGGGGTTGGACAGTAATGATGGAGTTATCCGCAAAAGGCTGAGGCAAAAAATGGAGTTCATGATCCAGGATATCGCTGGAGCATCGCCGCCCTCAGACGAAGAGCTTAAGCGCTTTTTTGTCGAGCACCAGAAAAAGTATCAACAGCAGGGTGCATTCAGTTTTTCTCAGGTATTTATGAGTCATGACGTACCACAAAAGAACATCAGTATTTGGGTGGAGCAACAGCAAAACCGAATCAATAAAGGACTTGAACCGGAAGGCTCCTCATCGTTGTTGCCCAAAGTTTTACAGAAGCAAAGGAAAAGCCATATAGCCAGACAATTTGGCAATGATTTTGCCCAAGCGTTATCGGTGCAACCGTTTAAGCAGTGGACCGGTCCCATTCGTTCTGGATATGGCTTGCATTTCGTATATATCAATGACGTAGAATCAGGTAACCTACCCGACTTTGCCGTCGTGAAAGATAAAGTGCTGGCCGACTGGCGATACCAGAAAAACCTCGAGCAGCAACAAGCTTTTGAGGAAGAATTACTAAGTCGCTATGACATTAAGGTAAGCAGACCAACCTTAGTTGCCGGAGACTATTGATGCGGCTATTCATCTTCACATTATTGATTACTATCTATGCACAAGTCGCCAGCGCCGATGACATGCGCCCTGCATCGTTAACGATTCAACAACTAAATAATAGTACCTTCGAAGCGGTATTTAAGGTTCCGGCAAGGGATGGCGCCAGGTTGAAGCTTGATGTGCAACTCGATGAAAATAGCCGTCAACTTGGTTTAGTCAGCGGTCAGTTTATACGTCAGGCATACATTACCAGCTGGAAATTTGAACGTCCTGGCTTGTCTGGTTTGGAAATAACCATTTTAGGGCTCAGGGACAATTCTGCCGACGTGCTGCTTCGCATTATTGACGCTCAAGGGCGAGTTATTACTGACGTATTAAATGCTGACCTACAAAGCTATAAGCTGAGCGATGAACAAAAAACACAGAATACCTTCGTGACCTACATGGTTCTGGGTATTGAGCACATTTTAATTGGTTTAGATCATTTGTTATTTGTCGCCTGCTTAATTTACATTTCCCGCACAGGTAAAAAGTTGTTGCTTACCATTACTGGTTTCACAATTGCTCACTCCATCACCCTTATTCTCGCCAGTACTGGCACTGTTTATGTTCCTATCGCCCCGGTTGAAGCTGTTATTGCGTTGAGTATCGTATTGCTCGCCTGGGAAATTTTGAAAAACAAACAAAATAGCATAACCCTGAAGTATCCAGTGGCCGTTTCTTCGAGTTTTGGCCTGCTACACGGTTTTGGCTTTGCGTCGGTGTTAAGCGATATCGGGTTACCCGAGGACGAAGCCTGGCAGGCGTTGCTGAGCTTTAATGTTGGCGTAGAAATTGGCCAGTTATTGTTTGTGGGAGCATTATTTGCAGGTTTCCTTCTGTTAAGGCTTATGATGAAAACCTTAACCTTAGATAAGCTGCGGTTTGTCGTAGGCTACTTTTGCGGATCTCTGGCGATGTTTTGGGTGATTCAGCGGTTGGCGGCATTCTGACGCGAAGCTCTGGAACATAAAATCAGAGATTTTATTTCGGGTACGCCAATAAAAGATATTGGCTTCGAGAACGCAACCTAAATCGTTGCTCCGGGTACGTGAATCAAGATTCACTCCGAGTTATGGTCCGTCTAGAACCCGTAATAATCTCCAATTTTAAGCACGCGGAACATGGTTCCGCTCCGAGTACGGGTAAAAAACACCCTTCGAGCACGTGAAATTGAAAATTTCACTCCGGGTACGTAACTCAACGAGTTACTCCGAGTGAAAGTGCTCGTTACCCGGAGCGGCGCTTTTTTGCCGCGTACCCGGAACAATCTTCGATTGTGTACCCGAAGAGACGTTTTCTGTCTCGTACCCGGAACAATCTTCGATTGTGTACTTTTCATTGGCATAAAAAAACCGGCGATTAAGCCGGTTTTTTAATGTAATCATCCGCTCTAGAACGGTAAGAAGTTAAACGTGTACGATAGTTTCGTTTCGTTTACGTCTTCCGGGCCAAAGTTTATCAACTTGATACGTGCAAGCAGCTTGCGTTTGAACTCATCAAGATCAATTTCACTCGAAGCAATATCTGCCAGAGTTACTGTACCGTCAGGTTGAATGATCAAGTTAACCGTAACTTTACCTTGTAAACCGGGTTCAGAGCGTAATGCACGGCGATAAATCGCATATAACGCACCTTTGTTCTTGTCGAACGTACGGCGAATTGATTCCGTGGTACGCGCACCAGATAACATCTCTGATTCACTCTGTGCTGCTACAGCGGCATTACCACCCGTAGGCATCACTTTCGCAGTAAATTCAGTGCTGCTTCGGCCGGCAAGTTGCGCACCCTCACCTACGTCTGTAGATAGCGTTGCGTTACTTACACCACCGGATGTGCCTTTGGTTTTACCTGCCAGAATCACGCGCTGTGTCTGCTCTGCGTTACCACCTTCGTTAGTTAGGTTTTCGCTTTGCAGATTACCCATGTCTAACTGATCACGCATTTCGCTTAACTCATCAGACAGAGCTAAAAGACCAGAATTCTTTGCTTTCTCCTGAGCTTTTTTAACCTTATCGTCCTTCACCACTTCTGGCTTAGGTTCAGGTTTTGGCTCTGGTTCCGGCTCTGGTTTTGGCTCTTCAGGCTCTGGTTCAGGCTCCGGCTCTGGTTCAGCCTCCGCCTGCAATTCTGGAACTGGCTCTATCTTAGGAGGAACAACTTCTACCTTTCGCTCCATGATCCGTACCAACTGCGGAGGAATCTTTTCCTTTTCTTCCCGGGTCTGCTCCGGCAGGGTGATCAACGATACGATCAACGTAAAGATCAGAGTCAGGGCGAGCATAACTCCGGTAATACGGTTAAAGGTTTTGTTGTCTTCCCCTAGTCGCCAGTGGATCAGCACAGGATTTTTTTGACTGCTCACTACTGTCCTGCCTCCCCGGTTTCTGCGGCCTGAGCCTCTTCAAGCAACGCATCTGTATTGGCATATACCTGCTCTACTGCCAGAGAAATATTGGTATAGCCCGCAGAAGCTGAGGTTTGCATTACTTTTTTCAATAACGCATAAGGAACCGTTTTATCCGCCATAATGTTGATGGATAATCCGTTTTCCAGCTCGTCTTCTGTCAGTTGCTTGCGATTTTTCTGATATTCCAACTCATCATTTAAAGATTCAACAATAACGCCTTCCAGCGCCATCAATTCCTCTACAGTAATAATTTGTCGGCCTTGAAGAATCACATTATTGGCATTAACCATAATTAACAGATTTTCCTCAGCAGCTTCCTCAGAAACAGACTCAGGCAATTCCAACTGTTTATTGGTTTGCAATACTTGCACATCAGATGCATTCACCATCAGGAAGAAAACCAAAATTGTGAATATATCCATCAAAGAAACAAGGCTTAGTTTTGATACTTTCGAGTTTCTCTCGTGATGACGTTGCATGCGTTTGGCACGTAATGACTGTTTCATTATTCATTACCTCCGGCTGCAGCTACACCTTGAGTGACTAACTCAGGATTTTTTAGCATTGGCGCATCACCAAGGGAAATATCCGGAAATAACTCGGCATCAACAACAGACGCGACAACAACAGCCTTGTAGGAGCGAGATTTGTCCATAAGGGTTACGATGGTCTGATAGTCAATATCTGGCTCTAACAACAGGGATAAATCGCGTTTTTCGATACCTTGTTTTGCCAATAATTGTTTCACTTGCTTGAGCGTCGCCACTAAAGTTTCATAATCATACCCTTCCTCATTGGAAGGAATATACTTGAGCAAATAAGACTGCGGGTAATAAACCTCTATGGCATCTTGTCGAACCATAATTTCCAGGTTTTTCACCTCTTCGTCATTTTGCTCCGTCTGCTGGGCGGGATCTGCTAAATCCGGCAGCTTAAGATCCAGAACGGTAATATGGGAAAATACCATCATCATCAAAAGCACCGGCACCAGAACAATCATCAAATTCATAAATGATGTAATGTCTAGTTCAGCATCCTCGCGCTTAATTCGGGGCTTTCTTAGCATTAGTAAGGCCCGCCTTATTGTGCGTTTTGCTTAGCCGCTTTATCTTTACTGATGATGTTTAGGAATTTGACACCAGCCATTTCCAGGTTATCAACAATCTCAGTAGTTTTGGTTTGCAATACCGAGTGAAGCAACAACAATGGAATTGCGGAAATCAGACCGAATGCCGTTGTGTTCATCGCAACAGAGATTGACTCTGATAGTAACGATGCCTTCTCTGCCGGATCTGCAGAAGCTACTGCAGAGAATGCTGCGATTAGACCGATAATGGTACCAAGTAGACCTAATAGAGTTGCTATGTTAGCTAATGTGGCTAAATAAGAAGTGCGTTTCTCTAAACGAGGCACAACTTCCATCACGCCCTCTTCCATCGCGTATTCGATCTCACCGCGATCGGTAGTGTCTTTCATGCGGTTTACACCGGCAGAGAAAATACTTGTGATAGCTGATTTGTCAGAAATACGGCCAATAGATTCGAAGTCTTTGCGCATTAATAATGGTTGGATAGATTTAAGCGCCTTGCCATTTAGACGAGATGCTCGGCTTAGATAAATTGCACGCTCCAGTGCAATTGCAAGTCCTATTGCCAGTACCACCGCAATAGGAAACATGAAGGTACCCCCTTCCTGGAAGAATCGAATAATTGTCTCAAACATAGGTCCTCACCTTTTTGTTCTGTTATCTGAAAATACACCATAACGCACTGACAAATACGTTAATTTTTTGATTTATTAAAAAAGCGGACTAACGACCGCTAAAGTCCATTTTTATTATTGTTGGCTCTGCTTAAAGTACACGATTTCCCGATTCAGAGTCTCGGCATCTAACGGACGAAACACCTGCTCGATTTGGCTGGTGATTTCGGTAGAAAGCGTGCCGGCTTGCTCCGGGTTTTGCCATGGTACAATAGACAAAACTTTAGGTTGCTCCTTGTTTCCAACAATTGTCGTTTCCAAGGTAATAAAGCCACTACTAGTGGGGGTGGTAGTAACCGAAGTATTTGATGATGTTGTAGGTGTTTGCTCTACCACATCATCGGTTGATTCGTTCGCTTCAGCCTCTTCCTGCGCATAACTGCCAGTACTGACAAGGGCTGTAACAATTAATAAAGCAATTGGCCTTATGTTTGTAGTTATCAACTTAGCCATTATTGTTTCCCTTCTGCAAGGCTGATAATTGCGCAGAACTATCAGCAATCCAACCATTCACTTTGCGGTTCTTGCTATCGGTAAGAACCTGATAGGTTTGATAATGCTGAATTGCACCAGCTTTATCTCCAAGATAAATATCCAGAAGAATACCTAAGTTGTGGTGCGCAGGAGCAAAAGCAGGCCAACTGTCTATAGCTGCCAGGTAATGGGCTTTAGCTGCCTCAAATTGGCCGAGTTTTCTTAGTACTGTGCCCAGTCTGTTATGGGCGAAATAATTGAACTCATTAGCACTAATGGCTTGTCGATAATATACCTGTGCAAGTTTCAGGTTGTTATCTTTAAGCGCAATATCACCTAACTTCAGTTTAATTCCTGAAAGGTTTGGGTGATTGATGGAGATTTTTTCCAAGGCTTTTCTGCCATCAGTAATTTCACCACCATCCACTTTAGCCATCGCCGCTTTGATCTCCTGAGACAATGGCGGTTGCACCTGTACCGCGCTTTGCTTGTACTTGTTAGGGAGTGCAATCAAACGCAGGTATTCTTCACTTTTACCGTCGTTTAACTTCGCCTGGCGAGCTTCTTCTTCAAGTCGTTGTTGCTCGGCAAGAAGAGCAGCTTCCTCTTCAGGGCTCATCGCACAACCAACCATAACAAAAGGTAGGGAGCATAAGAGTAGCCAGTGACGAATGGAATAGCTACGATTTTGGGATTTAGTAAAATTCATCAACAACCTCTACAATCACTTCCTGCTTATCGTAACGACCTGGCAATAACTTACTTAATGCAGTGAAACTTTCCTGAATCCATTCGTTATACATACCATTCCAGCTACGCTGAACGTTTTGTTCATGAATTGCGATGGCTTTATCTTCGAATGGGAACGCCTGCTCTTCTAACAAGATATCGTATTGCTCAAGCTCTAGTTCATCTAATCCTTGCGGGCGTTGCGAATTCATTAAATCACTCGCCAGCTGATTGTAAATCGCACCAATTTGAAAATTAGCCTGAGTGGTAAAATCCGCGACACCGTAAGATAAGGTTTTGTTGTACTCCGCTAATGCCGTATCAAGCAAGGCTCTTTTCTTTTTAAGGCTATTCGCCAATGGCAGAGTAAGCTTGGTCTGAGTGAACTTATCCATGGCCTGTTCAGCGAAGGTAATGGATGCCATCGCAGCAAGGTATTTGGAGCGGTTACTTCTGTCTTCACCGGCTTTGCTGTCAGAGGCAATAAGTTTCTTCAGCCAGAATTCACGTTTCTCATTATCACCGTTTTCACGATAAAATTCGCTCATCTTGTACTGCGCTTCCATATTTACAGAAAATGGTTGCGGGTAGGTGTGTGCGTATACGCGATAGGAGCGTAATGCCTGATAACGGTTACCGGCTTTTTCATAGGTTTCAGCGGCCAACCATAGCATTTCGCGAGTTTCTTCACTCTGTGGTTTTTCCGCCCAAATCATCTTCAGATAGTTAGCAGCCTGTTCCCATTGTTCAGTCTGCTGGTAAGCAAATGCTAACTTAGTTAACAGTTCTTTAGACAAGCGATGGTTAGGATACAGAACTCTGAATTCATGTAACTGATCAATGGCTTTGTTCCAGGATTCCATTTCCAACAGGTACGTGGCCATATCGTATTGTGCATTTAAGCGAATTGGTGAATCTGGGGTTTTACGAATAATTCTCGCAAAGTGATCGACAGCTTGCTGCAACTGTTGCTGGGCAATGGCCACTTCCGCCTGGCGATAAATACTTGCCGCTAGTCTGTCATTGATATCGCTATAGCGTTTTTTATTGTGATCGTACTTAACCAGCAAGCGCTCGTAAGTCAGTTCCGCATCTTTATAATCTTCCATGGCAAATTGGCTGTGACCAATTACCAGCAGGGCTGAAATGCGCTCTTCCAACGTTAATCGAGGATCATTTTCCAGCGCATTGTTGGCATACAATAAGGCTTTCTCGTATTCACCCTCACGGAAGAACTCCTGAATAATGTCGTTCTGAACCATGGTGGAACGAGGATCATTGCCATAATGCAGGATAAACTGCGCTTTAAATTCCTGCAGCAAAATATTATTTTCAGAAATCGCCGGAGCTGAGCGTAACTGCGCCAGCAGTTTTTCCTGACTAAGAATCAGGGCATAAGCGGCTTCAGCACCGTTCGGATCGTCTTCTTGCTGGTAAGCAACTTTCTCAAAATATTTAGCCGCCAGACGATATTGCTCAGTTTCATAATAACTTTCGGCAAGGTAGAACATGATTTCGTTTGAACGCTCATGGCCCGGAAAGTTTGACAGGAATAATTGATACCATCGAGCTGTCTGCTGATAGGCTTGTTCCATCTCTTCAAGCTGTTGATTGCTTGGGCTCGATGCTGCGGAAACAATGCGTCTCTTGGCCTGCGCTTCAGCATGGGCGTTTTGCGCAATTTCCTGCAACAAATCCATCAGCACAGGGGTGATTTTCTGTTTGTTAATTTCAGACTTATCGTTCCAGTATGGCGAATTTAATTCGTAAGCCGCAGCGAATTTGAGCTTCTCCTCCATCAGTTGGGTAGGGAAATTACCCAGAACTAATGCATCCATTTTCAGTTTCGAAAACCAAACTGAGCCCGGATGATTTGGATTACGTTTAACAAACTCGTCGTAAACATCGACAGAGTCGGTGTAGCGCTGCTTCTCAAGATAAAAATCACCGAGCGCCTGGTAATTTAGGTAAGTATATGGACGCTCACCTAAACGGTCGTAATGAGCGGCAATTGAATCACCACCACCTTCCGGACTATACGAGAAGATAAGGGTCATGACTTCAAAGGTTTCGCGAAGTAGCTGTTGATCACCCTTCGGGATTAACAACGCCATTTCATCGATGCTCCAGATATTATCAAATTCGGCGATAATCAAAGCGTCAAGTAATCGGGTAAAAGATACTAATGCCTGGTCATCGGCTTCCATCTTGTATAAAGACCAACCCTGCATATACAGGCCGATATGATAAAACGGATTATTTTCATGATTCGCAACAACTTCGGTGTAGCTCTTTAATGCGTCACTATAGCGTTGTTGAGAAAACAGAATTTCAGCGCGTCTGAATTCCAGTTCCAGCATATAAGGGTTGCCAGGATGTTCCTCAATCAAACGCTCAATGGTGTTAAAGCTTTGTTGCTGTTGGCCCTGCAGGTCATAAGCTTTAGCAAGTTGATACAGTAAACGGTCATTACCAACACCACCTGGGTTTTGGTCGATCATATCATTCAAGGCGGCAATGGCTTCATTGTAATATTGATTGCCAGGGCCACCATTTAACTGGGCTTCTTCGGCTTCAAGAAGCTCCAATATCGCCAGGCGCTGACGAATATTGGCTTTAATATCTTCGGGGATGTCGAGTTTCAATACATCATGAAACGCCGATTTCAGATCACTGGCTTCTAACTTCGGCAATTCCATTTTCACTAATGGTGAAGGTTGTAAATCCAGCTCAGCTAACGTCGAACGACGCTCTCTCGCATCAGCGATTCTAGCGTCTTCTTCGTTATAGCTGGTACAGGCACTTAGCAATACAGCGGATACAGTAAGAGCTAATAGGCTTTTGTTCATTATTCCTGACCTCCACCTGAGTTCGTATCGTTAAACTCATTATCTTGTTGGAAACCGGCGTTTTGCAGGCGGACAATAGCCAGTTGTGCCTGTTGCACATAATGATCGATATCTTGTAATTGTGTGGTCAAACTCGTTTGTAACTGAGTTTGCATATCCCGGGTAATTTCTGAACGAACCAGAAGCGCATCATTCAGTTTACCTTGCAGTTTTGCTCGCAGGTTATTAATTGGCGTTAACTCAGTTGCACTGGCTTCCTGATAACGTCCAGCGGCTATAACCGTATCAAATTTGTCACTAGCACCCTGATTATCGAGAAAATAATCACCGAGTTGCCATAACAATACACCACCGATTCGATTCAAGCGCTGAAGATCCTGTTTATATTCTTCAGACTCTTTATCAACACCGACCTGGTTCTCAAACGATTCGGTTAACTGACGATAACGAGCTAAATCTTCGAGTAGCTTTGTTTGTTTAGCTTCGACTTTGCTGTCTTGATAAATACGCCCCTGGTGAGTTTGCCATTGGGAGTTAAGACTATCACTATGCTGCACCAAGCTTGTCATAAACGTTTGGATGCGTTGCTGATTAACTTGTTGCTCGGCCTCAAAGGACATATCCAAATCTTCGGTTAGCGTACCGTAATAGCCCTCCGCTAAGGCATCAGCCCGTGATTGCCATTCAAGAAGTTGGGTAATGATTGCATTGACGTCTTGTAAATCTTTTAGCTTATTCTGAAACGATTTACTCGCAGCGAGTTGCGCGCTGTGCAATTGTGGCGGCAAGGTTAGGGAGACATCCGCCCCCTTGAGGCCACGACGTTTGTTTGCTTCTGCCACATCAATACTGTGTTGCACAACCGAATCGAAAAACGCTTCACTTTTCACCATATTCAAAGCGCCAATGGTAATGGCCTGTTGTTGGTTAAAGTGTTGAAGGGCGTTATTAAAAGCCGTATGCGCTGATTGCAGATCGTCGAGTTGTTCGTAGCCATACGCGACGGCAATAAATGCTTCTCGAACGAAAGGAGACTGTAACGTCTGGCCGGTTAATTGTTGCCATATTGCAATGGCTGCATAGTACTCATTCTTGTTAGCCATGGCCCAGCCATAGCCTAACATTGCGGAATGGGTATCGAGATTATTCTGAGTCACCTCTTTGAACGACGCTACTGCCTGGTCGTTCATACCTTGCTGGATATAAAGGTAACCCATCGCGACATTGGCGCGGTCGCTTAACGCTTCACTTTCGTCAGAAACAGGAAGCTGTTTTGCCAGGGCGACAGTTTGCTTGAAATGCTTGATGGCCTGATCAAGGTCGCCAAGTTCAACCCACTTAACCGCTTCGTTAAATGTGATATAGCAATGGTAAACAGATTCGGCCGGGATATTGAGACGGGCCTGCCCCACCTGATCCATTTTGCCATTAGCAATATGCATTTGCGCGAGCAGGTAGTAATAATCATCCAGCATGTAATCTGGTAAATTATCACCTACTTTCGAAAGGGCTTGTGTAGCACCGTTAACGTTTTGTTTGGAAGCAAAGCTTTTCGCTAACAGGAACCAGGCGCTATCACGATACTGAGGATCTTCAATCGCATTTAACGATTCCTCAAATTTACGAGCAGCATCACTATTGATGTCGAAATGGAGATTCAAGCCTGCAGCAAAGAGTTCACCATTGGCGGTAACGGCCTCACCTAACTCTTTTTTACCGAGGCTCAGCTCAGTCAGCGCGTCAAAATAATTACCTTGGTAATATTCGTAGGCTGCAAGAGACGTGGATAAATCTAATTGATTGGTGCGAACTTTGTGCTCTTGCAATTGTTCAGCAACGGTAGTGCCTTCTTGATCAGCTGCCACCTGGAAAGACATGGTGGAGGCTGATATTGCAGACAATAGGACAAAGCCCACTTGTCTGGCACATTTAGACAGGGAAAAGGAATCGCCGTTAGATAACAGATTATCTTTTCGGCTATGTAAACACCCTTGGGTCAAAAACTGCTTAATTTTGCGTGGAGTGTCCGCTCTCGATTTTGAATACTGCTGATTTCTCATTGGTATGCTCGTAAACGCTTGTTATCTTTCAACAACTTCAAAGATCGGCTGTAAGGATTGAGTCGAATAAGACACTTTCAGCTCAATCGCTTTGGCAGTACTACCTTTGTTGAAATCCAGACTTGCGGCACGCTTATAAGGTTTATTATAGCCGTCAACACCAGTAAAGAAAGCAACTAGCGTGTGATCGCCCGGAGAAATATTCCCTAAAAATACACGCTGGATTCCACCTTTATTTAACGCATTGATTTGTCGGGATTCGTACTGGCCTGATGAAATCACTTCGCCATCCAGTTTAATTTTTAAATTTTCAATGAGGAACTGCTCTCGGGTATTAAATGACAAATAAATGGAAATTTGTTCAACGTCAGGATAAAGCAACTTTTCTTCGAGCAGGCGAAGTTCCGTGCTTAAATCGACAATTTGCGGTTTGAGAACTTCCAACGGTTTGTTGGTCGTTTGGGATTCATTTTCGGATTGGGAAAATGCCTTAAAGGGTGCTAAAAACGGCAACACAAGCAACAACAGCATTGCCATTTTTTTATTATTGTATTTCATCGGTTAACCTGTTCACGAATTAAACGGTTTGTTATTAGCAATAGCGTATATAGCTTAACGTAACACTATCGACCCATTTAAAACAACCGTGCTTTTAACCAAAAACTCCTGTTTTTATAGAGCGGTTAATGCATTTCCATTTTTTACAACAGCTTACAGTTGTTTAGAAATCTCTAAAAAAATGACACTCGTTTAAAAATAATAGCCAAGACCGACCGCGGCTTCAAAGTCAATTGCCCATTTATCTCGATCACCTTCAATTTGATGGTGTACATGGCCGCGTAAGTCAAAGCGTACATTTAAGTCATCAGTAATCATAATCCGGTAGCCACCGCCACCAACGACAGTGTTGTGAGCTCCAGGGCGATTTTCAAAATCGGACTTACCGCCACCGAAGACTAAATAGGTAGCAGTATTGTATCGATAGTTTTGAGTTAAGAATAATTGCCCCGGAAACTGATACCCCATCACTGCATCGTAATAGGTAACACTGTTAGCATGCCCTGATACACTGTAAGAGGCCTCAGCAAAAATATTTTCGGTGATATGGAAAGCAAAGCGCAGCCCGACTAGACCATTAGTAGTTACCTGGTCAACACCAGCCAAACCCAGGAAGCCTGAAATTTCAAAATCTTTGGAATGCATTTCAATAGTCGGCTGACCTATTACCGGGTCGATTACCGTCGTTTCGACGTCTTCCTCAGCAATGGCTTTTGTCATGGTTGTGACCGAAAGCACTAAAATTAGTGAAAGCTGGATAAATCTGCTTTTAAAGGTATCCACTGAAATTTGCTCCTGTTATTCGTGTTCTTAGTAAAGCTTTAATAGTAACGATACGGCTTATATTCGAAGTGCCGTGAATAATACGCTATTCACGTCACTATACATTAATGATAAAAAGCCAACAAGCGGGGGGCTTGCAAAATCTCTTTTAATTATAATCAGTTATTTAGATAAATTGGTAATAAAATTTTTCACTAACGAAGGGTTATAACTGACGGGGTTCCCTTCTTCATCGAGCGTAGAAGCCAATGAAGATTCCGCAATCCACCCTTCCAAGCCACTTTCTGTTTGTACTTTAAACCAACCCGTGCGACGGTTGGTCAAAACCATCCATTCATCTTTCTCGGCAACATAAAAGATTGGCGTTTCACTTGCTGGTCCAAGGTGGATATTTATAAACTCGCTGGCGACTCTAACCTGAGGTCCTTCTGCGGCCGAAGCTTGTGTTGAAAGCATGAAAAAAAACGATGCCACAATTAGTGATACCATTGATTTAATTTTATTATTCATAATCGATTACCTAACAGTTTGCGCTTAACGCCAAATTAGACCTGAACTATAACCTGGCCAAGAGTTTATGGAACTGCTGGCGATGCCCACAGCCTTCATATGTAATGACGTTATTACTCAACTGAACATTAAAGCAATGACGCTAAATTATCTAGTTTTTTCTCTGAAGAAAATTATTTTCTGATTGAATTTACACGCCTATGGGATATGCCTCACTAATCCAACCCAAATAAATCTCTCGTATAAACTTTTTCATCGCAACACAGCAAATCTTGATGCATCCTGTTTGCCAGCACAATATCAGATTTTCTGATAAAGGCGTCTAAGTCATTGACAACTTCTGAATGAAAAAACTCTTCATCCATTAATGCCGGCTCGTAAACAATAACTTCAATACCTTTTGCTTTAATTCGCTTCATGATTCCCTGTATTGAAGACGAACGAAAATTGTCTGAACCTGTTTTCATAATTAATCGGTAAACGCCGACAACCTTTGGAGATTTTTTTATGATGGAGTCAGCGATAAAGTCTTTTCGGGTAGAATTCGCGTCAACAATAGCTCTTATGATGTTATTAGGTACGTGCTCGTAGTTCGCCAGCAATTGCTTCGTGTCTTTGGGCAAACAATATCCACCATACCCAAAAGAAGGATTATTGTAATGATCTCCAATTCTTGGGTCCAAGCATACTCCCCTAATTATTTGGCGAGAGTTTAAGCTTAAAGATTCTGCATAGGAATCCAGTTCGTTAAAGTATGCAACTCTCATTGCTAAATAGGTGTTAGCAAACAATTTGACTGCTTCTGCTTCTGTAGAGTTTGTATATAGGACCGGGATATCTTCTTTTATCGCACCTTCTAGCAAAAGGCTTGCGAAAAACTCCGCTCTATCAGATTGTTCTCCGATGATTATTCTCGAGGGATACAGGTTATCAAACAATGCCCGCCCTTCTCGTAAAAACTCAGGAGAAAAGAAGATATCGTTACTACCCAGCTTTTCTTTTAGTTTTTCAGTGAAACCGACGGGTACTGTCGACTTTATTACAATAATGGCTTGTTGATTTATGGAATAAATTTTCTCGACAATAGATTCTACGGAAGACGTATCGAAAAAATTACAAGACGGGTCATAATCGGTCGGCGTAGCTACGATAACGAAATTGGCTCTAGAAAAAGCATCAACAGCATTCGTTGTTGCACTAAAACAAACGTCATCTTTCGTTAAATACGTCCTGATTTCCTTGTCTGCAAAAGGACTTATTTTGTCATTTAATAGATCAACCCTTGTGTGGTCGATGTCATAACCGACCACAGTATTATTCTGCGCCAACAATAAAGCATTAGACAATCCAACAAATCCCAATCCCGCAACGGCTATTTTCATATTTAACCTTCCTAAGCAAAACTCCGGGTGCTTACAGCCTGATTCCATCACATGGAATTATGTTTACTTTTCGATAAAACATTTATCAAAAGCCTAGTTCACAAAAAATCGATTAACCAATTTGGGTTATTGCTTTATCGGTTGTCCTTAAAATGAATATTGAAAACTCAATTGGATAGAATTCAACGCAGGATTGATATCGTATCTGTTGGCGTTAGACATATGCTGATAGGCAAGCCCAACTTCTATATCTTTACTTAAAGCAAAGCTCGAGCCTACTTTGTAATAAAATTGGATAGGCCCACCATAGTCTTTAAACGCAACGCCAGGTTCCCCAAACTCGTAGTTTGACAACCAGTACACCCCGCCTTCTCCAAATAGTCGTAATGAATAATTTAGGTAATAATTGACTCCACCGCCCGCCCCGAGAATTTCGCCATCCCCCCCTGATGTTTGCAGTTGGCCAATATTCAACAGGGGATACAAGTAAATCGGCAGATACTCTGAAATCGAGTAATCGGACGTTGAATAGGTTAATTCAACTTTTTCGATATCAATGTTTTGAACCGCGCTTGGATATGAATAGGAAAGGCTAACATTGTGGTCGAGCGCCGCTGCTCCCGAGCAAACAAAGAGGCTGAAACAAGTGATGGTGGTACGAAGCGAATAATATTGACGAATTTTTCCCACAAGCAATCTCCTGGGAGTAAGCCACTAAGAGGACTAACCCATAAATGAAAACTGCAGGTAACGCTCGGTGCCGTTGGTCCTTTTATCGGCAAAGAAATGCACCAAAAATTAAATGAAAAGAAATATCAGATCCGATATTAAAAAAGGTAGGATATGGAAAAGCAGATAGCAAATAAATTATCAGGAAAGACAAGGGATTAGTTGACCGGTATGTTATACCAATCACATTAAATTATCGCTCACTCAGTGAGAATTTAAAGGCTTTTAGACAAGGCTTTGATTGCAGAGAATGGTCGTTCCATTATTTCAAAATTAGCCAAAATCAGTAACGCAGGATAAACGCCTTTAAAACTCACCCGTAGGGAGTTAGTGAGAGGCCCATTTAAGGCCCTATATTTCATTAATATAGAATGACTATATCAATGAAATCTATGTTGTAACTGAACCTCTGCCCTAACTCTGAGTTGTGCACAAACTTAGTGGGATTGGTATTAACCGGCCAAGCTAAGCATTTAAGCGATTTTTTGTACCGTTTTTATGTCGTCATTAGTACGACACATTTTTTGATAGCATAATGTTAATAATTGCTGCCGTTCGGTATAAAAATCTCCGGACAACTGAGTTTCTTGCATCAAATAAGTATGAAACTTTGCAAAAAACTTGGAATTAACCCGATAGCTGGATTTCCAGAAATCATCTAAACTGCCCTGGAATGTGGTTCCGGGGAGATCATACAACGCGCTCCCCAGAGCTATAGTCGGGATACTGTGTAATAACGAAGATAATCCAACCGTTGAATTGACCGTTACTACCCCACGCAAATACGGGTAAACTTTTGGAAGGTTGAGTTCGTGAACATAAAAAACCCTGCCTTCCAACTTGTAAAAGCTGGTTAATCCCTTGATGAGTTTTTGGTAACTAATAAAGCCTCTGTCTTGAGGGTGGTGCTTAATTACCAGAACCTTGTCTTTCTCAGAATTCGTCGCAAACGAATGAATTACCTGTTTAATCACCTCTTCAACCGAAGCGAAAGGAGAGTGTTGTCTTAATTGAAAATCAACTCGAACCTGCAATGGTAACAGATAAATATTTCCGCGATGTTTGCTGATGAGTTTTCGTTTAGTTAGCCTATCAACCAACATTGAACTCCACTTTTGCCGGAAGTTACTCAACCAAAAAAAACATTCCTGCCAGCTCGTCCAGGGGCGATGATGGATGTAGTTGATGAAAGATTTGTTCTGTCTTTGATATTCAACATAATAACGAAAACCATACCAAAGACGTTTTTTAAATGTCGGCCCAACGTTTGCGGTGCTCTTTACAGTTTTGGCGTCAGTATTATTGATTTTGACAAGGTCTAGATCTAATTCAGAATTGGCATTGCAACCATTTTCTTCCAATGTCACAAAGCCAGCTCGTAAATACCCTTCTTCGAAGCACCATACTTTAATGCCGCAGGCTTTGGCTAAAGAAATAGCCACACTATGGTAATAGCGACAATCGCCGTACACGACAATATCGGTGATTTTGTGCTCTTTATAAAAGGCATTAAGGTAATCACTCCAGTCCTTTGCCAGGCCCGTATAGTCGTAAACTTTATCGGCCCAGGCGTACACTCTGTCGCCACCATTAAGGTTAATCTTGTAGGTACAATGTTGCTGACTGGAAAAATGCTGCGCCAGATGCTTGAAAAACGTACCTAAAGGGCTTTGTAAAAATAAAATATGTTTCATAAAAATTGGATAATCCAACGTCAATTAAACGTATGCCAAAGGTAAATACATTTAGTTTTAATTCGTTGCCAGAAACTGTCTCGATTAATGGCCGTTGAGCCTTGCTCGGCCAATCCGGCGATCGCCAGTTCTGGGGAGGAAAACAGGCCTGTAGGCCAGTCTATATAACGGGGGTAGATAACCAACGTAGCGTAAACCAACTCGGCAAGGGATATACTTCGTTCTCGTCGTTGCGGTTGGCAATGATCCTCAGTTAACCCCCAACCGGAATAAAATGGCTGGCCCCAGGTCACCACTTTAACGCCTCTGATCAAAGCCTCGAATCCGCTCAGAGAGGTCATAGTATGAAGTTCATCTATGTGTGGAAATAACTTATTTAAAGTTAATTTCGACACTTCCTGGTCGACACAGTGATTGCGACACTCAGAGCTGATATCACCGCCCCTATTCCCAGCGACAACGTCAGGATGCGGTTTATAAATGATAAAGGCATCAGGATTTTTTTCTCTTACCGAGCAAAGAAGTTGTTCGTTAGATTGAATTCGAGGACTTCCTGTCAATAGGGATGCGTCCCCTTCTACCTGCCCGACAACGAGCAGGATCTTACGCTTTCCTTGCGGCGGGAGAAAATCTTCATGGCTGCCAACATTATATTTACTTACGCCGGTCGCATTAAGCAATTCTATCAACTTCTCGCCGCGCAATGCGTGGGCAGCTTCAAAAGGATAGGAGTTTAAACTGTGTTCTAAATCACTCGGACGCGTGCTGTTGAAATAAATCCCATTAAAATCAATAGCTAAAGACGATGGTCGGCACAAATTTGAGCCTAGTCCTGAAGAGCGTATAAACCCATCTTCGATGCGGATACAGCAGTTTAATTCCGGATATTTATTACCCCAAACCGCATTTTGTTCACCGTCGTTAAGTTGCGTTACCGGTCGGGAAACAAACTTAAGTTTGTCAGCGTGGTGTTTAAAAAATGTCTTAATGAACGCCCGCTTCCAAAACGAAAACCCCACCAAATAGATGGTGGAATACTTTGGCCTTGGTTGTAATTGCATTGACAGCGACATAGCATCGCGTTGCAATTGCGTGCCGATCAACGCAACGATTTCTTCTACTTCACAAGGCTTACCACTTATCGGATTGAAATAACGTGGGTAATCAATTAAAGCGGCGGATACAAGCTGTTCAAGAGAAACTTTGATGTTCCTTCTCTTACATTGTTTAGTATCGTTTGTAAGCCCCCACCCAGCATAGAACGGCATACCGAAACAGTGTACCGGTTTGTTCAGTAGCAATGCTTCAAAGCCCATTTGCGAGGAGACCGTATAGACTTCGTCTACAGCCCCTAACAGAGCATGGGGATGGCAGGCTTCACTAATAACCATAACATTATCGAGGTTCTGACGTGCCAAAATGCCTTTTTTCTTACCTAAACGGGTATCAGGGTGAGCACGAAGAATTAGAGTTGCCTCAGGGTTATCGCGCTTTGCTGCCTCAAGCATTGTTAAAAAATCAGCGTCGCTGGCCAACGCACCTTGTACCGACAGGTCGCCGGCAACCTGATCAATTAAAAGAATTTTTTTCCCTTTAATGGCATCAAGCCGCTGCGCAATAGCTGGTGGCAATGCCAATGAATCATAGCAATTGTACTTGGTTACCCCATTGCGGATAATCGCACCGATTAACGGTTTGGCTCTTTCTGTCGAGCCGTTATAGCTTCTGGCTTTTATCAAGTTTTCTAGATCAGATTCCTGACTGGCATCGTAGTACATGCCGGCCACATCTTTGATAATGGAAACAGCAATTCCTGATTTTGACGGGTGGCCTGTATAGCCGATAAACCCATCTTCCAATGCCCAAAAAGGGGCTTTGGCTAATGACGCTTGCTTACGAACATTTTCAGTATTGGCCTTTAAGCCCCAACCGACAAAAACGTCATCACCTGCCAGGCATTTATTACTGCGGAAGATTTCCAGCGGCATGCCAAACACTGCTTCGATAAGCTGCTTTCGTTTTGCCAGTCCTTTTGAGCTTGTGTAAATTGTCATGAATAAAATCAGTTGAAGGTTAAAAACTATGCTCCGCAAAAAGCAAAATGCAAAATGCAAAGAAGTTGGATATCAGGCTTTTTCGACATTGTAATTGGGGGAATACGATTCAGGTATTGACGAAAAACACCAAGCTTACGAAAAGCATCGTGATTATATCTAAGCAATCGTTCAAATTAAACCCTGATGCATAAAAAGCTTTGTTATCAGGTTGTTAAGTTTTGCCTGAGTGAATACCATTGCCGCAAAACATTTGCTATTCAGACTGTACATTCTCGCCTCTCAAAACCTATAATACGAAACTCTCTGTAGACGATCCCAGACGGCTTGCATGGTTCGATTTCTTTTTATTAGTCACTCAAAACGCGGTGACTTCTTCTATAACGACGCCTCCGCTCGTTATCGATGTATTTTTCCTGCGGAGTTTATCAATGCAAGTGGCGTAAAGGCCGATGTTATTCACTTTAGCCAGCACAAGGCTATTGAACTGAGCGATTATTCCCACGTTGTTTTCCATCGCCCGCAGTATTCAAGAAAGCTCAAATCATTTGTCCAGAAATTATCAGGAGCCGGCATCTATACGGTTGCCGATTACGATGATTTATTATTCTGTACCGATTCCGTCGAGCAAAGCCCGGCAGTGTTGTCAGGAAAAATGTCGGCAAATCAATGCCTGAAGCAAGTTCATTCCTACCAAAAAGCGCTAAAGCTGTTTGCTAATTTTTGGGTTTCAACCCAACCATTAAAAAACCAACTTGAAAATACAGTCAATGCGCTCAACCACTCCGCTGAAAACATTGATGTCATCTTTAATATGCTTCCGCTAAGATGGGTAAACCAGGTTGAAAAGACCAGTGTACAAAGCAAATTTGCCGAGAAAATCATTCGTTATTTGCCTGGCACCAGTCACCACAGTCACGATTTTCAGCGGATTGCTTCACCGCTCTCGACATTTCTAATAAGACATCCTGACGTCACACTCGAAGTTATTGGTGATATGAGTGTCGACGAATCCGCGTTTCCGCAAGGGCAATTTGTACGCAGAGGTTACGTAGCGTTTGAGGAGCTACCGGATTTAATTGCAACGAGTTGGTTAACTTTGGCCCCACTTGAAGACAATGTATTTAACCAGTGTAAAAGTGGTTTAAAATTTTGGGAAAGTGGTTTGCTCGGGGTTCCGGCAATCTGCTCACCTATCGACGATATATCTCGCTTCAAAAATAAAGGCTTGATGCTTTGTAGCACTGACCAAGAATGGCTAGCCGCCCTCGAGCAGATGACAGATGAAGCTAGCTATCAAACGGCCTGTGCTGATGCTGAAGACCGTGCTCTAAAAGCAGTTCATCGCAAAGAAGAACAAAGGTTGCAGAGTTTAGGGTTATCAGAAGCAGGCTCTGAAATCGTAACAATTAAACTTTCCGAAAAATATGCGCGGTTACATCATTACCTTATGAGCGCCTGGTTTGGCCCAAGATGGCCTGGAAAATTGCTAAACCCGACAGATACTGATTTCAAACATGCCAATTTCGTTGATGAAGCATTTGGACAATCTCAAGTGTTAATTCCAGAGCCATTGACCAATAAATTAGGAACATCGTTAAAGATCTGCGATGTCTCAATTGAGATTAATACTTTGTTAAAAAACAGAGCAACCACCATTAGCCTTTTAGATAAGCCCGCTAAGCCCAGTACAATATCAAGAAAAGCTAAAAAGCTGTTGCGTTCACCTCGCGAATTCTTCCGCGACTCAAAAGTTGTGAAAAGTTTTAGGCGTTAAAGTTATTAACTCCCGCTCTCATCCAGGAGCTTGTTCAGATAGCTAAGTTTCGAATTGATAAATGGTCCTGTGGGTCTCAACTTAGCCGCGTTTTCCATGAGGATCTGAGCTAAGCCAAGATTTTCATGTTCGAAACAACACGATAAATCTCGGTAGAGCTCGGCTGAAGCGATGTCGTTCCCATAAATCTCTGTTAAAGAATCTAATAAACGATGCGCGGTTTTAGGAACTCCTTTCCCGAGTTGCACTTTCTCAGTTACTGATGAATCTGCCTCATCGCCCGGTTTGCATTTAAGTTTCATTCGCAGTAATGCAGCTAAATCGTTGTCATGTTCAGACAGGTATTGGAGTATCGAATTTCGAGCATCATCGCTAAGATTCTGCTTAAAGTATGCCTTTTGCTTCTTAGTTTTTATCTGATCCAGAAACCCTTTAGCCGAACTTTCAGGAATTTTACACTGTTCAAGAAGCGGGACGAGTGTATCCACAACTTGTATTTTAAATGCTTCATAGGTCTCTGGGTCAACGATTGAGTAGTCTGTAACCCCCCCCTGATAACTCTGAAGCAACTTATCCAATTTAATATCATTGGCTGCAGATAAATGGTAATGGTTGATTAATCGTTTGAATTCTAATGCTTCAAAACAATAAGAAGGATTAACATCACCAACCGTTAAATTCGGTAACTTTGAAATATTAAATATTTCAAAAAAGTCGTGCAGGATGTTTCCACCTGCAAATAAGTCTCTGGAGTACAACCTGATAATAAAGTTCTCCAGCCGATAATCTCGTACCGCCTTGGTCAGGAACTCTGCGCCATAAGGTCTTGCACTAAATGAATGGTAACGATCAGCTATTGGCTTCATTAACCTGGAACGTTTTACATTCTGGTTATAACCGGACTCAAAGAATTCTAGCGGGGAGCGAATGTAAAATATAAATTGGGCGCCTGGAAAATACTCAATTAACTTGTCTAAGTGACGCCAAAAAGCCTCAGAAGACAAAATAATTTTCTTATTACGAAGCCGAGATATATCACCTTTAAATTTATTTATTTTAGATGAGCTTAACGTCCATTTACCATCAATTACAGTTCCTAGCAGGCCCGCATGGCCTGAACTAATCCCATTTTCATCCAAATTGTGCTCTGGATAGTAGTACCCCTTTTTTTCTAGAAATTTAGTATTTTTACTACACCAATTCTGAATTACGGAAGTGCCCGTTTTACCAGGTCCAACGTGAATGAATAGTTGTGGAAAGACTCTTTTGTCACGCTCTCTTGAAAATAAATTAGTTAGCATAAAAATGATTTGTTTCTAAATACTGATAAAGCGCTAGATCATGGACAACCAAAGGTTTGAGAGCCTCACAAATGCTTTCATCGGAAGCTTCCAACCCAAATTTATGGTTAAGGGCATTATCGACTCGATTTGTTGTAGGCGTATAAACTAGCCCAAAATGATTCAAGATAGACGTTAAAAATTGATTGATATTTTTGTCAAAGCCGATCACGTCAAACTCTTTGAGGTTTTCTATAGCCTCATCAACATCGCTTTTTGAAATCTGAGGTTTTGAGGTATTTTTACGAAGGTAACGAGTTTGAACATTGTCAAACAGGTGATATTCCCGTGGCTCAAACGAATTGAGCATCTTAGTAATTTCTGATGCGTTGGATAAATCGAACTGTTTCATTTTATCGGCAATGATTCGAATGTATTCCGGATGCTGCATGTATCTGTCTGCGTTTTCCGGCTCCCCTAGCGCTCGTACCCAAGCTAAATGGGAGATAACATGAGCATATGGCTCTCGTAATGTTACAGCTTTTTTAAAGCAGCCTATGTCAGCGTGTTTTTTAAAGTTTTCATAAACTAGATGGCCAGACAAAATGAAATGTTACGATTTTGAAGCTCATCCTTCCAATTAGACTTCGATTCCACATGTTTCAATACTGCAGAATGTCCCAATAACTCTTCCATGATATTGTTAATCGTAGAACCGGCTGTTTTTGGTATGTGAACATATAAAATCGAATTTACTGTAGAAATCTCCGCAAGAGAAATCGTTTGGCCCGAATGCAATTGAATCTTGATATTATATTTTTCTTCAGCCTTAAAATTAGAGTGATCTATTTCAAAACCGGAATTGCCAGAATTTTCTATATCAGGAAAGCTCTCACCCAGTTTAGGTCTGGGGAAACACAAGTGTATTTCCGAAATAGTTTTACCGTTTTTTGAACTATAAAAAACCCTATTAATTTCAGAATCCATATCAATTATCCAACCACAAAGTTTGTTTTTTTTCTCAACGGTTTCTGAATCTACATGAAACAAAATCCTATCAAGGTTATTTGGCAATTTTTTTACAACGATGTTAGCCATTTATTTCAAAATTCTCTTTATTCTTAGTAAGGTTGGGGCTATAAAATGGATCATTTGCCAGCTCTTTAGGCCATGTTGACTTCATATGTCGTGCTTCTTCATTAAACCGTTTAATCTTCTCAGGGCTATCTTCTGCACCTCGACTGATAGATTCATGATGATAAAGCTCAGCATATGGTGTCCATAAATTTCGGTAGCCAGCTCGTTTAACCTTCAAACAAAAATCAACATCGTTAAAAGCCACTGTAAGGTCATGTTCATTCAACCCACCTACTTGTTCAAATATCGGCTTCTTGACTAACATACACGCCGCCGTTACAGCGGATAAGTTTTGGTTTAAATTAAGTCGAGAGAAATAGCCAGGGTCATCTCTCTCGAAATATTTATGAGAATGCCCCGCTACACCACCTATGCCGCAAATGACCCCCGCATGCTGTATAGTATCATTGCTGTAATAAAGCTTTGCACCGACGCAGCCTATTTCATCTCTTACTGCATGACTAACCATTTGTGTTAACCAATCGCCATTGATAACTTCGACATCATTATTAATCAGACCAATAATTTCTCCATTTGCATAACCAGCAGCAAAATTATTTATTGCAGAATAGTTAAATGGAAATGGGTATTTTAAAAGGGTAACTTGGGGATGATTACTAATGTCGTCAAAGTAGCTTAACGCGACTTCATCGTCGGAATTATTGTCGATTAACAATATCTCGTAATTTTTGTATGTGGTTTTTTCTAATATTGAATCAATGGCTTGTTTCGTTATTTCATAACCATTGTATGTCGGAATAATTAAACTTACCAAAGGTTCGGAGTCCATGACCCAAGAAGTTTTATAAGTATTAGGATATTTACCCGACTCGATCAGTACTTTCTCGTTCATCGCGGCAAAGTGATCTCGAAGCGCTCGGATTCCAGCTTCTGTGGTATAACTCTTCTCGCCTTCGTCCAATGCAGTCGAACCTTCAATGGCACGCCAGTGATACAGCACTTTCGGAATATGGGCAATTTCGGATTCTGTGATCTCTCTTGTAAACCTCAACAGCAAATCAAAATCTTGGCTGCCTTCATAGCCGAGCCTAAAGCCGCCTATTTTATTTACAATTTCCCGCTTATATACGCCCAGGTGAGAAACATAGTTTTGGGAATAGAGTAAATCCGGATTCCAACTAGACTTAAAATGCGGAGATGAGCGCTTGCCATCTTCATCTACCTTGTCTTCGTCAGAGTAAATTAATTTCAAATTCGTATTAGATTCTATCTTCAACGCCACTTCATTCAGTGCATGAGGGGATAAGAGATCATCATGATCCAACAACACGATGTACTCTCCTTTAGCGTAAGCCAAAGCCGAATTACTTGCTGCTGAAATATGCCCATTATCCTCTCGAAAATAATACTGATCCTTGAATCATCAAGATTTGCCACTTCTTCAAACACGCATGCGTATCTATACATGTAGATGCATCGTCTGCTATAACCAATTGCCAATTGTCGCATGTTTGGTCTAAAACAGAGCGAATGCACTCATCCAAAACTGAGGTTTAGTGTTGTACGTAGGGACTAAAATCGAAAATAGAGGGAAGGACTTTCATTTACACCAGCTTTTGAAATACCCTTGCTCCAGAGCGCAGGTTCTATAGAGTTTATCCAAGCATCATAAGATGCAACATGATTTGACTTTAAATCGAATAACTTGTCATATTTATTTAATAAACACGTTGTCGATTCACTACTAAATAAAGTGCCGTAAAGTATTGCCAAATTTAACTTCAAGCTTTCTCAGGATCCTTGTTCTTGCAATCTGTGAGTGATTTTTCTCAGCCTTATCTCCAAACCAAACGCACTTCCTGGAGTTTCGGAAGGATCCCACCTTAATCCTTTAATTGGGCGCTCAAAAAGCAAACTCGCTTGAAACAACCAATTCCTTTGATAGGCAAATTGATCGCATTTGACTCACTAAAACCCTTACCATAATCGACATAGAGCTTTGACAACATTTATTACCGAGTGTGAGACTCTGACCTCCAACATGTAAAACCTGTGGAGGGCAAATATTGCTAGTTTGAATATAACATTGAGGGTCAGTGTTATTCCACTCCAAACAGTTAGCAGTCCGTTTAACATTTGCAGTCTCATAAATAGAGGTTTTAGAACGACGATCTATTAGAAGGCACGTATTGTGTATGATTTTTGATAATTTCATTTGTAGGATTAATAAGACTAGAAAGAATCCAAGGAAAGGTGCAGCATAGATGATATAGGCCTTGCAAAGGTTAGAATTTGAAATAAAACCTCTAACGCGAGGTTATTACCTCAATAATTTCCGTTGTTGATACTGACGGTGTCCGCTCCAGGTAAACGACCTCACAAATGTCGGATAAGTAATCGAACTTTCCTTTCCAGTCATCGCCCATTACTAAAATATCTGCGCCATAATATTCGATATACTCTCTTTTTTTCTCTAATGAGTATTCTTCAAAACATAGATTTACGTACCTGAGTCCATTAATAATTTTCATTCGATCATCTTGGTTGTAAACAGGGTTCCGGCCTTTTTTGGAAAAATTCAATTCGTCTGTAGAAACGCCCACGATTAGCCTATCTCCATATGTTGCAGCGCGCTGCAGAAGGTTGACATGCCCTACATGAAATACGTCAAATGTTCCGAAAGTAATTACTGTTTTCATTCTAATTCCCAAAATATAAAAATTTAAAATCGCGTTCGGCTTTTGACCAATCAAAACGCCAAAGAGGATCGGGGACAGACCAATTCCCGCCATAATTTGCATTCAATACTGCATCAGGATCAGCAGGCAAATAAAGCTTTACGTTATTTGAAGATATGGCCTGAACAGGGATGACTTTTTCCGCCTTAATCTTTTTTTGAGAAAGGATTCATGCTACAAAAACCCTCTTCAATGAAACCTGTAAATATATCGACCATTATCCCGCTTGGTGATCGGCACCATAAGTGGGCAACGTTAGAGTTTTTGACTTGATATCCATTACGATCGAGAAAGTCGACAATTTCTTCTCGCTCTCTTAAAATCTCGGACTTTTCTACCTCTTGGCTGATATAACAAATATCTAAGTCATCATCATGAGCAATTAATTGACCATCTCTCACTATCCCGAGCAAAGTTCCAGAAGACACAAACGCCGGTACCTGAAACTTTTCATTCAATAGATGCAGTAATTTAGAGAGCTCTGAATAAACTTGCTCTTTTCGTTCGACGCTAGCTAATCCAAAAGTTTCTGTGAAGCCGTGAGGACCGATCGCAATTCCTTCTTCACTAACTATCTTATTTATATAATCAACAGCAACTAAAGCCTCAGTATCTCTCCCTAGTTTTTTCAATTTATCTACAAATGGTTTAGTTTTATCAAAACAAAATGAACTGGCGTAAAGCAAGCAATTTTCAAATTCGCTACGTTGACCGTTTTTATATTGCTTTATATATTGCCAATTATCATAGATGGTCGTCCAATTAGTTAAATCACCTGATGATTCCACACAAAGGCTCAATGCTCTTTTATAAAAGTTGTCATCTCTGTTATTAATAATGATTTGCTCGACTGAATACTTATCTTTTAAATCAATAACTAGCCAGGGGTTATCTTCATTTTTAGTGTGAAAACCACAACCACCGTCACCCGTTCTAGCAAGAAAGTTTCGACCATCATATTTCTCTAAATCATTGAAAAATGAACTTATAATAGTATTTCCACCTGAGCTAACATTCTGCCCATTTTTATCAATGATTTTTATAGAGTCCAATTGGAAGCTATCTTTTGCCTGTAATCTTAATTTGATAAATCTTGCATTGATATGCGTATTTATTATTAGAGGCTTGTCGCTTCTAACCCCTTTGAATAGGTTAGGCCCACTGTCTTTTAAATAAGAAACGACCTTTTCATATTCGGTTTTCATTTCTTCGCTATTATATTGCAAATTATGATTCCTCATTTTATTTTAATTTTTTAATAAGTTTCATTTCAACAAATCGGCTTGCTCTGAATAAAACATTATCCTTAAACGCCATATCGAAACAGAGGAACTTATTAACTAGTAAGTCACTTTTCGTTTTAAACCATAAGATTCAAAAATCGAGTTCTTCACGCAGATACATTCAAAATATCCAAATGCTGACTTACCACATCAACTCTAGATAGCTGAGACTGGTTATGTTCAAAAACCTCATTATCAAGTGCGGTTTCGATCATGGAAGCTAGTGAAACTGAACTCCTGGCATCAAAAGTTAAACCGGCTATACCTTCAATTTTCTCTTTCATTCCTCCGATATTAGAACCGATTAACGGCCTACCGTAAGCAATTGCTTCCTGAATCACAACGGGCGAATTCTCCCACCAAATGGATGGGATAATAACCCAATCGCATTCCGCCATTAAGTTCGGCAATTGATGAGATTCGTAGGAGCCTCGCATGGTAACCAATTCACCAAGATCCTCTAGCTGTTTTGCAACTTTCTCCTGAAATTCACCACTCTGGTGCTCTAGGCTTGCGCCATGAATATCTAAAGAAACCATGTCCTTGATATCTTCAGGAAGCTTTGAAAATGCGTCTAACAGAATATCGATACCTTTATATGGGTTTACCTGACCGAAAAACGCAAAGCGCCCTCTTTTTTCTCCCTTTTTTAACTTTCTGGGCGGGATAGCAGAAATTTCAGGAAGAACATTTTCAATTACATGTACTTTTTCCTGCGGTAAACCCCAATCAACATAGCGTTCTGCTAAAAATTGACTAGGTGATACGAATTCATCAACATAACTAAATTGATCAAGGATATAACTTTTCCGAAGAAAAAAGTCTGCTGGTGAGTGCTGTGGGAAGCAACGTGCACAGTCTGAATGAGTAGCTTTATAACAAAGCTTAAGGCTTTCCGTCTTAACCATTTGCCCATTGTGTAAACACATCGCCATAAACTCATGTATGGTGAAGATAATCTTCGCATTCGGTGCCGCCTTTCTGGCTGCGGCTAGCACTTCGATTCCAATATGTGCGTAATGATGTATATGAATTACCGTTGGCTCAAATGATTGCACAAGCTGACCGAAATCATCGAACAAATGCTTGGTATTACTGGAGCTTAAACAAAACCAATCAGTCATTCCTGTATGGAAAATGACTTCTTCCTCACTACGAATTGAAAATGTAGAGCCGCCATGCGATTTTGCATCATTACGAGCAACGTACAGGCATTCATGTCCAGCTTCTTTCAGTGCCTCAAATAAGTTCCAGCTTGCAACTTCGGCCCCACCTTTGTTCAATTCTGGATGGCCATGACTCAAAAATAATACTTTATGCATTGGTAAGCCCTTTCGTGTGGTCTGGGTAAAGATCTTGCAACGTTTTCGACCAACGTTGGCTATAAGTATTGGCATTTAACAACGTTAATTTGTGTTTCCAACCACCCGTATCAATAATGTTTTGTGACAATCGTTCTAAATGATTCAACTTTACATGCCTACATATGTAATTTTTTTTGCCATTCTCCAATGCTCTCAGACATAAATCAGAATCCTCAAAGTCGCCAAGAACAAAGCTTTGGTCAAAGCCCTGTAACGATTCAAAAGTTTCTTTTTTAAGTGCAACACAAGCCGCAGTAACTAAAGGACAAACCTCCGCTTTTTCAGAGTTGTTAACCAATGTTAGAGGAAAGCCTTTCTTGGGATGATCATTGAAAAGTAACCCTGGGAATTGTTCCAAAGTCATCGGAGCCATACCATCATGTTGGATCGACTCATCTTCGAAGAGCAAACGTGCCCCGACTATTCCCGCATCAGGTAAGGTATTTAGTTGATGAACTAACTCCTTGGCCCAACTTCCATCTTTAGGAATTACATCCGAGTTTAACAATATTAAATTGTCACTATTCGCGAAATTGACACCGATATTGTTTGCCTGCCCATAACCAACATTTTTCTCCAGGAAAACAACGCTAAAAGAAAATTCGAATGTTTTATGCAATACAACAGCAAGTTCTTCTACCGCCTTAACAATTGACGGATCGTCAACGACATAAATAACTTCAAAACTATCTAAGCCGTTAAACCTAGCAAAGTTAGATAATTGATAGCGCATAAAGTCATATCGACCATACAACGGAATAATTACGGACGCTTTAGGTTCCTCTACCTGTGAACCAAAATCTACGCGCTTAGCCCATACCGAGTGATTGACGGGATAAATATCTTGAATAATTGGAAGAATAACGTCCGAAGCTTTTTTCTGATGTTGTGTATTTTGAGGATCCCAACAATTTAATACTCTCGCACAATTTTCCACTTTATCATCTTCAGATAAAAACAGTGATTGAACAGGTACTGATATTGAGCCATTTTCATCAATCAAATGAACAAACAAAGCTCTGGACTGGTTAACGGGACTAACCGATTCTTTAATCTTTACTGTCGCTAAAAACCCACTAAAGTCAGAAACATTCTTTTCTGAAAAAGCATTTTTAACGTCTGGCCTGAACACCTCTACGTGAACTGATTCTTCTGTCAACATGTAAGAGCTATCATCAACAGATAAACTTAACTTTAAGAGTGGGTTTTCTCCAATATACCAACCAACGATAAAGGCATAATTTTTGCCCCATATTACATATTCACAATGACCAAATGAATCTTGAGTCGACGCTTTTCTAGGATAAGGAAACTCTTTTTCAACATGCTTTATAATTTCTTTAGTAACTACAGGAAAGTTTGTTGTGTCGTTATACACTCGTCCCTCAGATTGACCACATACAGCATAGTGTGCCAATAAACTGTGTTGCCACTCGTCGAGATCTGAATTGAGTTTGCGATAAGACAACGGATCAAAATAAGGGTTTGGCTTGAAACCATTTAACTCACCGTACGTCAAGTAATGGACAAGGCTATTATCAATCTGCCCCTTATCTTCTTTAACCTGGTCTAAGTAATAGTTTGTTGAAAAGTGAGAGGACGGATCTAGTCGCATCTTACTACCAAATAAAATGTAATCCTTTATCGGATTTTTTGGTAACGCCCTATCACCGTTCAATTGTGTGAAGTAGTAGCTTTCATTCCACAATAGAGATTTCTCTATTAGTACTTTTAAATCTCTAGTTGGTCTTTGATTCAAAAACTCTATGTTATCAACTAAATCAGTTAATGAGATTGTTTTTTCAACCTTAACTCTGGGGTGTTCAATAGCCTCAATGGTGATATTTAGCTCAGGTAAATATGACCAATGTTGTTCTAATTCATGGCCATCCAGAAGCACTCTGAATCCTTTAGCATCGATACCCAGAGCCTCTTTCACATCATCTCTGGGCTGATCACATTTCCCTGTTGCTACCTTTTTACCTTGAATAAAAATATCAATAGATTCAACAAAAGCAGGAACCCAACCAATTAAAAAGCCATTATCAAAACCATCAAACTGACAACGCAGTTTTTTCTTTTTTGTTTTTCTTTTTGCTTTATTTTTTATTTTTTCAATCAACATTTGTTTATTAACCATTGCGCAATAGTTCTTGCCACCAAGAATCATTAGTCAAATACCATTCAACGGTTTTACGGATACCTGTCTCAAAGCTTTCCACCGGCTGATAGCCCAATTCGTTATTGGATTTTTCCGGGTTTATTGCATAGCGACGGTCATGACCCGCTCGGTCTTCAACATAAGTAATAAGCTCAGCAGAATTAGATGCAATCGCTTTTGTTGCTAACGGATACTTCTCTGCAAGGCTTGGGTCTTTTGAAAACGCTTCATCCATTAATTCACAGATAAGTTTGACGATATCGATATTAGCCCATTCATTGATGCCACCAATGTTGTAACACTCACCTAAACGCCCTTGATTCAATACTTTTTCGATACCACGGGCGTGGTCAGTTACATATAACCAGTCGCGGATTTGCTGGCCATCACCGTAAATAGGTAAGGCTTTATCATGAAGAATGTTAGTGATAACTAATGGAATAAGCTTTTCTGGAAAGTGGAACGGACCATAGTTGTTTGAACAGTTACTGGTGGTAACTTCCATTCCATAAGTATGATGGTACGCGCGAACCAAGTGGTCACTGGCAGCTTTTGATGCCGAGTATGGAGAATTTGGCGCATATTGCGTATCTTCGGTAAATGCCGGATCCGTAGGTGATAAGGTACCGTAGACTTCATCGGTAGAAACGTGGTGGAAACGGTGTGGAATGACGTCATTACCATTGGCCTTCGGCTCATCAATCCAAACTTTTTTACCCGCTTTTAGTAAGCTGTATGTACCAATAATGTTGGTTTCAATAAATGCATCCGGGCCGGTGATTGAACGATCGACATGACTTTCTGCTGCAAAGTGAACAATGGTGTCAATACTGTGTTCTTTAAGTAAACTTTCGACAAGGTCGGTATTACAGATATCACCCTGTACAAAGTTAAAGTGTTCATGGTCTTCTACGCTCGCAAGGTTAGCTCTGTTGCCCGCATAGGTCAGCGCATCAAGCACAACTACCTTATCGCTAGGGTTAGCTTCAAGCCAATATAAAACAAAGTTAGCGCCAATAAATCCGGCACCACCTGTTACTAATATATTTCTCATCTTTATTCTCATTTTTGGGGGCTACAAGGAGAAAAACTTTTATAACTCTGGGCGGTTATGAAAAGCTACCTGGCTCCTGTAGGAGGGTTAAAATTATTTGGTTAACGAAGCAATTACGTTATCCAGCGCTTTACGCCAGTGAATGCCGCTAAAATCAAGTTGTTCGCGAAGTGCACTGGTATCTAAGACACTGTAAGACGGTCTTTTAGCCGGCGTTGGGTATTGGCTGGCCATAATCGGAGCAACGGGTATTTCTTGTTCCAACAAGCCATATTTTAGCCCAAGTTCTTGAATAGATACGGCAAAATCATACCAGCTACAGGTGCCTAAATCGCTCCAATGGAAAATTATTGCTTTGCTTTCATCATTGGTTTTGCTGCTTTCAATATTGACCAACTGAGGCGTGAGTGCCCAAATGGCTTTTGCTAAATTCTCTGCGGACGTCGGGGTACCTATTTGATCGGAAACGATACCAAGCTGAGGTTTTTCCTGCATCAAACGTATCATGGTTTTGACGAAATTATTGCCAAAGCGACTATATACCCACGCCGTGCGAATAATCGTCGCGTTAGCACCTAAGATTTCACTAACGGCTTTTTCACCTTCAAGTTTTGACGCGCCATAAACGCTGACTGGGTTTGTTTTTGAGTCAGGCTGATAAGGAGTATTCTGCGAACCGTCAAATACAAAATCTGTCGATATGTGTATCAGATTTGCGCCAATTTTCTTACAGGCTAATGCTAAATTTTTTGGCCCTTGCGCATTTACCTTAAACGCCGTTTGCTGATCGGTTTCTGCGTTATCTACCGCAGTGTATGCCGCAGGATTGATAACTACATCAGGTTTAAACTCTGTAAGTAACGCTTCTACAGCACCGCTGTCAGAGATATCTAGTTCACTCGAACCTGTAAACAAAGCTTCTACATTATCAGGGCAGATAGCCTGAAGCTCCGAACCGAGTTGTCCATTTTTTCCGGTAATTAAAACTTTCATGTTAAAACTTATCAGCGTCCTCGAAGGATTTACCTGCTTCATCTTTCGCAGACAGCAACGGCTGTTCACCGTTTACCAGTGGCCATTGGATAGCAACGGTTGGATCATCCCATTTCAATGAGCGATCGTGCTCAGGCGCATAATAATCCGTGCATTTGTATACAAACTCAGCCGTCTCACTCATCACATAAAAACCATGAGCAAATCCTTCAGGGACCCAAAGCTGGCGTTTATTTTCAGCTGACAAAATTTCTCCAACCCACTTTCCAAAGGTCGGAGAATCTTTACGCATATCTACCGCCACGTCAAAAACTTCACCCTGTACTACGCGCACGAGCTTTCCCTGGGTTGACTGCATTTGGTAATGCAATCCACGAAGAATTCCTTGCGAAGATTTAGAATGGTTATCCTGAACGAACGGCTTGCCGCCGGTCAGTTCGTCGATGATGCTTGCGCGATACGTTTCCATGAAAAAACCACGCTCATCACCAAACACTTGAGGTTCAATGATTTTTACGTCTTCAATTGCGGTATCAATTAACTTCATTGATTTGCTACCTTCAACGCTGCGTTTAATTGGCCCGCTTTCGACTCTTGGGCTTTTAGCACTGAGAACAAATATTGGCCATAGCCATTTTTCTTCATTTTGTCCGCCAGCACGTATAATTGCTCACCGCTGATCAAGCCTAATCGGTAAGCGATTTCTTCAGGACAACATACTTTTAGTCCCTGACGCTTCTCAATGGTGGCGATGAAATGCCCGGCATCGAGCAGTGAATCATGAGTACCGGTATCCAGCCAGGCAGTGCCGCGGCTCAAGGTTTGTACGCGCAGTGTACCTTCGGATAAATAGGCATTGTTGATATCGGTAATTTCCAGCTCACCTCGTGGCGATGGTTTTACCTGTTTTGCAAATTCAACAACACGATTATCATAAAAATATAATCCTGGAACCGCATAATTAGATTTGGGTACGTCTGGCTTTTCTTCGATTGAAATCGCTTTTCCGGTTTCATCAAACTCAACCACACCATATGCTGAAGGCTCTTGCACATGATAACCAAATACCGTTGCGCCAACCTCTTCATCACTGGCTGCAGATAACATATCTTTGGACATATCGTGACCAAAGAACAGGTTATCACCGAGAATCAAACATACTGGAGAATCACCGATAAATTCCTCACCTATGATGAACGCTTGTGCTAAACCATCAGGGCTTGGTTGCACTGCATACTCAATAGTAATTCCCCAATCAGAACCATCACCAAGCAACTCCTCGAAGTCTTCCTTGTCATCCGGCGTACTGATAATAAGCACTTCAGTAATGCCCGCGAGCATCAGTGTTGATAGCGGATAATAGATCATCGGTTTGTCATAAACCGGCATTAATTGCTTGCTGACAGATTTCGTCAAAGGGTATAAACGAGTACCTGAGCCACCCGCAAGAATAATCCCCTTTCGTGATGTTTTAGTAGCGGAGTGCACTAAATTAATCATGATAGTTCCCTGAAAATAAAAAGTAATTTAATGATTTTTTGAGTTATTTGGTTAATTAAAGACCGACAACAACGGCGGCAGAAAGTGCGATTTGATAGATAACCTGAAACACATCTTTGGTTAATTGCCACTCTTTCATATCTGGCTTGGCCAGCACAAAGACTTCATCGCCAGGCATAATCAAAGAGCGATCTTTGATATCGCTTCCGGTAATTTTTACAAAATCACCGTTAGGTTTTTGTAGCAGGATATTTAAATCATCCCAGTCGGCAGTAGCACCACCCGCTTTGCCCACGATATCTTTGATGGTCATCTCGCCTTTATAAGCGATAGCGGTAGGAAATAGTACTTCACCATGAACCATAACCAGGTTCTTTTTGGCTGGTATAACAATCTTATCGCCTTGTTGAAGGACAATTTTTTCTGGTTCATAACCATCGGACAAAAGCACCTGCCCTTTAGGTTCTACTTGGCGTGCTTTTTCAATCCATTCGAGAATAATGGACGCTTCCGCTTCCCTTAGTACTGCTGCCTCGGTGGATTGAGAGCGAGTGGTTAACACGGTTTGCTCGAGTGAACTCAACGATGCATTCAACATATCCTTTTGACGAACGGCTACCGACCTTCTGAATAATTGAATCGCGTCTTGATTGGACTGTTGGTTAAATTCTACCTTGGCAATCAAATCCGCCAGGGTGGCGCCCCATGGCAGTACCATTTCATACTCGCTATTGTGCTCACCAAGCAAATCGACACTAATACTGGTTGGACGAACCTGAGAAGAAACTTTAATCAAAGCGCCAGCATCAACGTCAATCTCCTGTAGATTGGTTGAAATCAACGGATATTGTTTGGCTAATATCTGTTTTACCGAATCGGATGTATTGGTTTGCTCGGGAGCGATGATAGTAATGTGGGTTGCTTTATCGTTAGCAACAACGGCATTTATGATTTGCTGTAAGTTAGCTTTGGCGTTTTTTAACTCATAAACACCTTCAAAGCCAACTTCGCCTTCAATAGCGACTTCACCTTGTTTAGAGCCAACGAATATCACATCACCATCTTGTAATTGCATCGCCGGCATCTCACCGCGCTGTAGAAACTGATACAAGTCAATCTGATATTTGCTTTGATTATTACGCTTAACTTCAATGTGGCGCATGCTGCCGATATCTTCGCGAATACCACCGGCTAAATCGATAAATCGTAAGATACTATCCGCGCTTTGCCCTTCATACAGGCCAGGATTTACTACTAAGCCGGAAAGAAACACTTTCACTTTCTGACTGGATATTAAGCTGACATAGGCTTCAACATTGCTCTTGTATACGCGTTTAACACTGTTGTTAACAACCGTATTGAGCTCTCCATTGCTCACGCCCAAAACTTTAATTGGACCTACTTTAGGAATAAAAATATTGCCTCTTGGGTCAACGATAAGCTCGGACTGAAAATTTACGCCACCCCAGAGCTGAACCAATAAGGTATCGCCCTGGCTAATCAAATAATTTGGGTTAATTGCAGAAAAGGAGGTTTCTTTGAATCCACCATTAAATACCCAGCCACCATATTTTTGCGACACCGCACTTTTATCGATGGTTTGCTGAGACTCATCACTAATTTCCTTATTGATAGTGACAGCGGAATACGCCAAGTTTGATATCAATAATAAAAGTAAAATAGGTACATAGCTTTTCATTATTCTTTATGTTCCTTAATAATGGTGAATACCATTTTCCCGACGGCATAGGTTAATAGTAAAACCAGAAACCAAGTAAAAATGCTGTATAAACGACGTGGATATTTTTGATCCTCAGCCAAAGCCGGAAATTCAATAACCAATAAATGTTTCACATCCTGGTAGGCTTCGGCGCGAACCTTTTCCAAGTTAACCAGAGTTGAGGTGTAAAGCTCGGCCGCTAATTCATTTTTTAGCTGCAGTTCTTTAAACTCACGATTCACTTTGTTAAGCGACCCCTGATCTTTTGATGTTAGCTTTTCCTGCTCTTGCGCAACCTGCGCTTTGAGAGAATCAATTTGCGTTTGTTTCGACAACACATCGACGGAATCCTCACGCATCACAACCGACAACGCTTTTAATTCGGCCTCTTGCTTGATAATTTCGCCTTCGAGCTGATTAATCGCTTGCACCAGAGCGCCGCCTTTAACTTCTGGACTGAAGGTTTCGTGGGTATCCTGAAATTCGATAAGTAACGATTGCTGTTCCGACATTTTCGCGTAGGCACGTTCCACTTCTTGTTGGGCGTAGGATAATTGCTGCTGAACCATTTTATCGCTGAGCTGATTGATAAATGCTTCGCTGGCTTCAAGCAAGGTTTGAGTAACTTGCAGGGAATACTCAGGATTGAAAGTTTGCACTTCGATTTTCAACGCATCGGACATTTCATCGTGATAAACACTCACGTGTTCCTGATAGTATTTTATATATTCTTCGTTACTACTGTTGCTTTTGAGTCTGGAGAAAAAGTCCCAATTTTCATTCTCGTAGTGCGCCTTAAGCTGTACTTTTTTGTCGAGCAAGATAGCCATTTCCCGGCTTTCAATAAAGGCTTTTAAGATCAAAGCATCTCGCATCGACGGTGAACTGCCGCCCAGTGCCGCTAACCCACCGAGAACCATATCGCTGGACCCCGCCTCTTTCACCACAAATTGCGATTCGCTGACAAATCTGGGGGAAGCAACAACCATGTAATAAGCAATGATTAATACTGATGCCAACAATACAAGGGCAAATGAACCTAGTTTTGTCCAGGTCGTCAGTAGTGTTTGCCTGGTGTTGGTGTAGACTTTTGAATCCGCGATAAACAACTTGGGATTGTTTTTTAACTTGCGCACTTTCCGGTTTAAACTAGCTTCCGGCTTTTGCTTTATTTTAGTATTAGTTGACATAAGTTTTTCTGTAGTCAGCAATAGCTGCATTTAAATTTTCATGGAAGACCAGGTTTTGGTTTTTAACCACAACGCCAGAGTCACAAAATTTCTTTAATTCAGCGATTGAGTGATGGACCATAATAATCTTGGTTGTCTCATATTTTTCTTTTAACAATGCGGTACTTTTTTGTTTAAAAGCCGCGTCGCCAACGGCGCTTAATTCGTCAATAAGCAGTACATCAAAGTTAAAATCGAAGCCCATAGTAAGGCCAAAGGTTATTTTTGAGCGCATGCCGTTTGAATAGGTTTTAACTGGCTCGTCAAAATATTTGCCAATTTCGGCAAAATCCGCCACTTGCTGTTCAATTTGTTTGGTATCTTTGTAGCCATGGATACGAGCGACGAACCTAACATTCTCACGTCCTGTCATAGAGCCTTGCAAGCCACCTTTTAATCCCAGGGGCCAGGAGATATTCTTATCAGAAATGATTCTTCCTGAGCTTGGCATATCCGCTCCACCCATCATCCGAATTAAGGTCGATTTACCCGCGCCATTGGGGCCTAAAACCGCAATGCTTCTGTCGGTGGGCAATTCAATATTTACATCTTTAAAGACGTAATGACGGCCGTTTTTGGTTCGATAATATTTGTTTAAATTTTCTAATTTGATCATGCGGTAATGAACTTCAATCGATTGATTTGGAAAGTCATTAAACCGGCAGCCAAACAGCAGAGCACCACAAAACAGACGTATTTCCAATCCCCCACAGGGGTTGTGTAGGACTGAAAGTAAGCGTCGCGGCTTAATTCAATAACGTGAAATATCGGGTTCCAGTCAAATAAAAACCAATATTGCGACGGGATCATAGTTGCTGAAAAAAAGATCCCTGAAATTAAGAACATTGGCATCATCAGTATGGAAACAATTTTTGGTGTGTCTTCCCAGTAAATTGTCGCGCTGCAAAGCAGTAGCCCAAGCCCTAAAGCTAATAGACTTAATAAACAAGTGATCAAGACTAACGCACTGAAATTTTCCGGCATTACCTCAAAACCGATCCACGCTAATACCGAAACGGTTATCGCATAAACAATGACAAAGGTGACCATTTCAATGATAAATCGCGTTATTAACGGGTCTATTGGTTCTACCTGGCGGTACCCTAGCAACCCTTTATTTGCCGACACCGACGCCGCAAGTTGCGGCATAAGCTTAGAAAACATCTTAAACGGCAAGATGCCAGAGATAAGAAACATCGCCACTGGTACACCGGATAGGCTATTGCGACCAATAGCAGTAAACATTGCCGCCATGATTGTTGCTTGCGCAAAGGGCTCAGCAATAGCCCAAAAATAACCGAGTCGATTGCTACCAAATCGAGTTTTCACTTCACGCAACATTAAAGCGTGAATACTGTCACACATGATTTGCCAGGACGATCTTTGGGGTAACGACATAGTTGAGGTTAATGGATTAGTTAATTACTGATAAAAGTTGAATAAGCCAGACACATTGCCGTCGCCATCGACCACCAAAATTTGTTTTATCTGGCTGTCTCGCATTAGCTCTTCTGCCTCGATAACCTTGGCGTCTTCACTGATGGTTATCGGGTTGGTCGACATAATGTCACTGGCAACAATCGTATTCATGTCTTCGCCAGACACTAACGCACGGCGTAAATCACCATCGGTAATAACCCCCGCCAACTTGCCTTCATCGCAAACGATAGCGACACCATGTTGTGATTTGGTCATTACCATAATCGCATGCTTCATCGGATCATTTTTGGGAATAAATGGCAGATTTTCTTTGTGCATCACATCTTTTACACGGGTAAGTAAACGCCGTCCCAGGCTACCACCGGGATGAAAGCGGGCAAAATCCTGAGGTTGGAAATCACGCATATGCATTAAACCAATCGCCATTGCATCGCCTAAAACCAAGGTAGCAGTCGTGGAAGTTGTCGGTGCCAACTCGTTTGGACACACCTCTTTTTCAATTTGAATTTCAAGCGCGATATCCGAGTTTTTGGCAAGGGTACTGTTTAGATTTCCGGTAATACCAATAATCTTGTTGCCAAAAGCTTGCAGGGAAGGCATCAATTTTAAGACTTCGTCAGTTTCGCCGCTATTGGTGATAAGAATTACCACATCCTTGGGGCGCAACATACCAAGGTCACCGTGGAAAGCTTCGCCAGGGTGAATAAAAAAAGAAGGCGTTCCGGTTGAAGCAAAAGTCGCCGCAATTTTTTGGCCAATAATACCTGATTTCCCCATACCGGAGATTACAACCCGGCCGGTACAATTAAACATTAAATTCAGAGCCTGAATAAATGCATCGCCCAGACCATTAGCCATGCGTTGAACCTGGCGCCCTTGTTCAATCATGGTTTGCTGCGCCAGAATCAATGCGTCTTCGGCATTGCGCTCCAGGTTCTGATTTTCATAATGTGCATTTTGCATAATGTCTTCCTATTTCCTTATTTAATCACTCAAAGGCATAACGCCTATATCAGTTACCACCTAATCCTTAGTGGTCTTTTAATGTAACCTTTGTTTAAACTACTTAGGTGTTGCCAGCTTGTCTTGCCACTGCTGACAATGTTTGGCGATGAGTCCGTAGGAGATCTCAAATATCTCCTGACTTCGCCTGTAAGGATCCGGCACCTCTTCATCGCCGTTCCATTTTCCCAGTAACATGGTCTTGCCAGAGGCGGTTGGAAATTTCGAACGAATAGAACTTAGATGGCGTTGCTCCATCACCAAAATTAAATCGGCAGACGCCACCAATTGTTCATTTATCTGCCTGGCCTGATGGCCATTGTGCTCATAACCATCTTGTTCAAGCAAAGCAGCCATATTTTCTTCAATATCATGCCCAACCAGAGCGCCGAGTCCGGCAGAATGGATATGCTTCTCCGGTAATTGTTGACGCAGGATATTTTGAGCCGCCGGGCTTCGACAAATATTACCAACGCAGACAACGAGAATATTATTAAACATGATTTCCCTTTACGGCCTTAGTTAATCCCGAAAGCGATCGTAACCATCACTTAAGTTACGCAACGCGGTAAAGGTTGGTAACAATTGCAACATCACGCGATTCCAACGAGCAATCGGTGCGGACGTGACATAGACAATATCCATTGGCTGCAACTCAAACTGAGTGCTTAAAATCAACGCCGCACTATTTGTTGCATCAAGTTGGTAAACGTCGACTAACTTGCCAGGCTCGTCTGAGGCTCTAAGGACAAAAATACCACTGGCATCGGCAGTGCCTTCGTTCATACCGCCAGTATTATTAAGCGCTTCTGCCAGGGTCAGACCTTCACGATCAATGCGCTGGGTGATCGGCTGCTCAACATCGCCCATTACAAACACTTTTAATGCGTCATTTCTTGGTACATGAATGATATCGTTGTGGTTCAGCAAGCGATTTTGACTCATATCACCCTGTTGATATAAAGCATATAAATCAAGTACTTCCTCTTTTACCCCAGAGGTGCCAGAGGTAGTCAGTACAACTGAACGCCAGTCGGCATTTGGACCCAGACCACCGGTGCTGTTGAGTGCATCAAGAAGCGTCATCGGAACATTGGTGATAGGCAATACAGCAGGTTGCTTAACTTCACCGGTAACAAAGGTTCGTTGCGAACGAAATGCAGCAACGGAAACATCAATTTGTGGTTTTTCAATGTAGCGACTCAAGCGTTCAGTAACTAAATCACGAACTTCAGTAACGCTTAACCCGGCAACTTTGACTTTACCAATGTATGGATAAAAAATGGAGCCGTCGGCATGAACCACATTTCCAGCCTCTCCGGCTGAGCGGAACTGACCGGCAGGAATGGTTAATTCTGGGTGATCCCATACGGTGATGTTTAAGACGTCACCATGACCAATGATATAGCTGTACTCTTGTACTTTCGCTTCGAGTTGCGGATTGATTTTTGCTTCAGGCTTGCTCACACGCAGTTGATTGATCACCTCTGGTGTTACCAACATAGCGTTTATCTGTTCGGCTACATCAAACGATTTTTCCGCATCGTTTCTGTCAATTTGGCTAACATGGCCGCCCGGCGTAATTGTACAAGCCGAAATAGAGGCGGTTAGTAAACAAATGGTTAACGCTTTTACTTTATTATTCACTTTCAATCTGTTCGCTTTATTCTTCTTCATAGTGCAATGTCTTTTTCTAATTGTTTTATTGCTGTACAGGCGATAACTGCCTTAATTTTCTAAAACCTCAATGGCCTGCAAGATGGATATTCACACTTACATAGACGACATTGAGTTCAATTTAACTGTGATGCAGTCAATTTTATACTGCAGGATAGATACTTTTAACACGCTTCCGCCCTTAGGTCTCGCTCCCAAAAGCAAATAATCCGCTTTTAATTTGGTATCAGCCTTTCGCGGCATGTTGCGAATAAGCGATTTGTTGTAGTTGGAGTTGTGCTCATTTCGAGAGTCAATACTAGGCAATGACATTCAAGCTGCTAGCTAGAGAGCTAACATCACTTAAAAATCTAAGCTGACTTCGCATCTTTCTTAAAACTCGAATTCAATAACTCGGGCATAACAAAATTGTTCCCTGCCTTAACAGAGACACTACCAATTTTTATGTTTATGGTATGAGTGACAACAAAAACTGTTGCACACTTTGGGGTGAGATTAGCGCTCCCTCCTACAATACCTGGTTTTAGAACAGGAAATTTTGTTGCGATGGTTTCCTATCAGAAACAACATCCGCATTAAAACTGCTGTATCACTACAATCTGCAGGTTGGAAAACGTAATTACAAAGGCTTAGCCTTAAGTAATAAATCGACCATATCCATGTCAAAAGCCAAAAGATAAAAACTGTATCTTTAACAAGCTCTTAGCCACCTTTTGCTTCACAAGACGGTGACTTTCCCAATCGGTTTCCAGCGTTATCTACATAACCTCAAAAGGCGATTTCACAACCAAACGAGGTACATTCACGTTACTAACTGGCTAATTATTATTATTGGACGCCGCTGAGTAAAAGTTGAGTCCATACTCTAAAACGAAGGTAATTATATGAAAGCTATTAGTTAATTGCTACTGGAATTAATACTTATTTACGCAAGAATAACCGGAATAACGCTTGATTTTTTTTAACTCTATATAAACATGGGAGAAGTGCCTGGGTCTCCACAAATGATTCAAAGCAAGTTTCTGTTTTGAACGGTGAGGTTGCACAAAAAAGGGGCTATTTAAGCCCCCTGTAGACAGAATCTTCATATTTTTTTGATGAATTGGTAACGAGTCATCGTCGCAAAATCACAGATACCCGGATCTTGACTACCAACAACCTAAGTTGAACTTGCTTTGACGGTAACAGATTTTCCAGATAACTCGGAAAAATTTACCGTTTTAGTTCAATAAAGACTTGGCGACCTTTTGAAGTTCTGAAGAAAGCTCACCATATTTAACCACGTTAAAGCCTTTGTCTTTATAAGACGTAACTCCGCGACCGACAGCATGTGCCAATTCTTTATTTTTTTCATCAATGATCGCAAAACTCTGGTTTTCCAGAACAAGTTTGCGCGGTGCTCGCTTTTTGGCAACGGGCTTTGGTTTTGGGATACTGGCACCCACCAAATCGGCAAATTCAAAGCCTTCGCTTTTAAGCGCCTTCAATAATTTCTGTGACGGGAGTTTTAGTTTATTAGCGACAGTGGTCAATACTTTTTTTGCCTGTATTTTTTCATCAACCGTTAATTTTTTAAGTTCTGCTGTTAATAACTTTTCATTTAGCAAAATATTTTTTATTACCGTCATAATTTACCTGTCTTTTTATTTGTGTCTGACTGTAAGTTAATAAAAAACATTTAAAAAAAGCAAATAAATTAAAATAAAATAATTTTTCTAACGATTAATCCTGGCTTCATTAAATAACAACGGGGCAGTTTTTTATTCTGCCCCGATGTCATGCTTCAAGGGGATACCAGACGCCACGCGTGTATAGGCACCTGTCAGGGTTTGTGGATTCACAACAGCCCGCGCCCTTACTCCGCAGTTTTAGTTGGCAGCTTAGTCAAATGTTTATAACCACTCATTTCCATATCATCATTGACGCATTCAAGAAGATAAGTCGTCATCTCATCAGGTGTAACGCCATCTTCTTCCGCATAAATTTTGCAGGTTTTCAGGGGTTGTTGCTCTTTCACGGTCATTTTTGCAGCGAATTGTTTGGGGTATGAACAAGGCTTTTTCTGTTTAGCGTACTCATTGTACGGTAAATTGAAAAAACGCCGGTCAGATTCAAAACAAACGCTGTTCGAAGAATTCAATCGTCGGGTTGTCAAAAGAACTTAATTGTTTTTTACCACTATTAGTAATTAACACGCCTTTATTGAACAAAATTCGGCTGTAAAAGGTCAACAGGCCCTCAAACCGATTCAATAAAACTGATAGGTGCCTCTTCGGTAAATTCCTGTTCATAATTTTCCTGAGCCATGGTTGGCAAACTTACCGCTAGCAATACGCTAATACCAATTCCATTGAGTTTGTGCACAACTCAGAGTTAGGGCAGAGGTTCATTTGCAACATAGATTTCATTGATATAGTCACTCTATATTAACGAAATCTGGGGCCGGAAATGGGCCTCTGATAAACTCCCTTTGGGTGAGTTTTAAAGGCGCTTATCCTGTGTTGCTGATTTTGGCAAATTTTGACAATGGAGCGACCATTCTCTGCAATCAAAACTTTGCCTAAAAGCCTTTAAATTCTCACTGAGTGGGAAAACACTTATTGGACTTGGTATTTATAACTTTATTGTTTTCATGTTATGTTCCTGGTCAACGAAAAACCGTCAAAGCTCCATATCGTAATAAAATGAGCTTAACTCTCTATCCAACTGCCTCTTTTCTAATAAAGAATCCAGTTTGCGTTTAATTTTCAATTTGTTTCTGGCAACGCGCTTTAACGCTTGCTTATTTTTACTACCATACGCTATCTCGTATCCTGCCAAGCCTGTTTCAAGGTAGGTATCGTCACCTTCCAGATCAGTGTCTAAGACATCATCATAGTCATTGCTGTTCATTGTATTCCTCAGCTAAATTCACCATTGAATTCGATCAAATATTGGTTTGAAAACAACAAATTGAAAAGCAAAATATTTTAGATTTGACGATAAAAAGTATTTGTTAACGGCGTGAAGCGGCGCTGCCTGTTTTCACGCCTGAAAGGTACGTAACGCAGGGCGTTACTTCGGGTACGCAATGTAAAACATTGCTTCGGGTACGGCTTCGGGTACATAACATTAAAATGTTATTTCGGGTACGTAACATGGAACATGTTACTGCGGGTTAAAAGCGCCTACCCAGAATGCGACAGGTTTAGGAATCCAGGTGCACTAGCCCTTGAAGTGCTACCTGGATTGTTCTTCTCTTACAAAACACATATTAGAATACGCAGTATTCGCCGTAAGCTGCTGCCTCACGGCTTGACCAATCGCCTTTAGATTTAGCTTTTAAGTCTGCGCAAAATTTTTCTTTGCCAATTTCACACTTGACTTTGTATTCCATGGATTTGGCTTCTTTTTCAAAAACCTCAGGGTTTTCCTGGACGTTTTCACACCAAATACGCTCGCGCTCTTTCTCGTTTTCTTCCTCGGTCATAAAACCGGTTAAACAAAAGAAGGCAACGGCAATGATAATGAGTTGTTTCATAATTGAACTCCCAAACAAATAATGACACTTTTAGATGGGATAAGGGTAGTCCAAATTGCAGGATTTGCTGAGACTGAAGGTAAAAATCCTCCAAGGTGACGAGTTACGTGGAAGTGCTGAGTATCGCTTGCCATTCCCACTCCGGTGACAATCACACAGAAAACGCGGTGACGATGACAAAGCAGGATTTGCCAGAACTGAAGATAAAAGTCCTGCTTGGTGACGAGTCACGTGGAAGTGCTAAGCATCGCTTGCCATTCCCACTCCGGTGACAATCACCGCAGAAAACGCGGTGACGGTGACAACGCAGGATTTGCTGAGACTGAAGGTAAAAATCCTCCAAGGTGACGAGTTACGTGGAAGTGCTGAGTATCGCTTGCCATTCCCACTCCGGTGACAATCACACAGAAAACGCGGTGACGATGACAAAGCTAGTTGAGGCTCTTCGTTGACACCTGTTTAAAATTTCAATTTTAAACAGACACCTAAAGCGACTCACAAGTCGCGTTTGACACCTGCTCGAATTGAAAGGCTTTCGAGCTAACACTGCGGCCACCCTTTCATTTCGAGCTGACCCCCTTGTAATACTTCCATTTCGAGCTGACACCGCCCCCTACTCTCCATCTTTTTTACTCCGGATACCAATCCAAACCTCTTGTATTCTAGGGCACATTATCTATTTCTGTATTTCCGGGTTCGGTTAGCCATAGTGTAAGCAACGAATTAATTTAAGTCAGGCCGAAAGCATGTATCACGAAAAACTAGATGTATGGCAGCGAAGTTGCGAGTTATCTGTGAAAATACTTATCGAAACCGAAAAGATAAAGAATTGGAGCTTTCGCGATCAATTAAATCGTTCCGGATTGTCCGTTCCTAGCAATATCGCTGAAGGTATAGAAAAACCGACGATGAAAGATAAAGTAAAGTTTCTGTATATTTCGAAAGGCTCACTTGCAGAAGTAAAAACACAAATAATAATTGGTGAAAAAGCAAACTACCTGAGCGCCATATTTTCACAGGAAGTGAAAAAAGACGTTGAAGCAATAGACTTTATGCTTACAAGGCTAATAAGGAAGATAAAAGCACCGCAGAAAACGCGGTGACGGTGACAACGCAGGATTTGCCAGAACTGAAAATAGAAATCCTGCTTGGTGACGAGTTACGTGGAAGTACTAAGCACCGTCTGCCCTTTCCACTTCGATGACAATCACCGCAAAAAATGCGGTGACGGTGACAACGCAGGATTTTCAGGTACTGAAGATGACAATACTGCTCGGTGACAGTTCGAAATGAAATTTCGAACGAAGACAACCCTGGTTGAGGCTCATCGTTGACACCTGTTTAAAATTCTAATTTTAAACTGACACCGAACGCGACTGTCATGTCGCGTGGGACACCTGCTCGAATGCTTTTCATTTCGAGCTGACACTTAGCGCGGCTGCGACAACGCTCGCTTAAAGCGCGATTTTCTGCCCGTTAATTATCGCGACCGCGATTTTTCCTTCTTTACTAAACAAAAAGCTAACCGGTTTGTATCTTTGAGGAATTTCTGGCAACGCCTGCTTGGTTTTGACTACCGGTAAATCCGTCGCGATTTCCAATAGCTGGTTCTCATCAATAAAATAACTCAATCCCTGTGATAGCAGTTGCCGGTATTTGGCTGTCGTTAAAGTAAAGGCTTCACTAACTTCATATCCTTTTATCGGCATTAGTTGATAGCCCGACATATCAAACGTTGCAAAGCCATTGCCGTGGCTAATATCACCTATTTCAGAAATATTCGCTCTGTCAAACGTTCGGCCTAAGTTCAGGCTGATATCAACAAGGTAACCCTCACTTTCCAAACTACCTATGCTCTCCTGATCCGAATCCACGGATACATTCTTAATCAACACATCAACAATACCGCGGCTTCTATTCATCGGAATCGACTCATATTTCGCCAGAGATTCGCTCTCGTATTGCTTTTCGGCAATCGCATCAATGGATTGAACCAACATCAGAAAGGTTAACCACCGTGCCACTTGTCGGTTTGGATCATCATGGTGCCCGCCAGACTCAATCAGGGTAGTGGCAATGTCCAGGCCAGAAAATAAATCACCGAAAGAGCGATAGGAGTAGGCATCATCGTAGCGGCCAACATTGCCGGGTATCTGTTGTTGAATAGTTTCGTTTAAAAGGCCAATTAATTTCATCGCATTTCGACGCGCATCATTAAGCGCTTTTGCTTCATTGAATGCCGGGGCTAACAACGAGATGGTTGCAGGATTGGCAGTATCACCTGCGGTATAAAAGCGATTCTGGTCATGCAAATTAAAACCAAATTCTGGTTTAATGGCTTTGGCTAACTTCAGTAACAGTCTTCCTTCAGGTGTCTGCAGACGCTTTGCATCGCGGTTAATATCAATACCCTGGGCGTTAAAACGAGATTCTAGCTCCGCGCCATCGGGATTTACCATAGGCACAATATGAATGGTTAATTCGTCCTTCCAGCTCTGGTACCACTGCTGATTTTCCGGCGCATCAATATAGTTGATTAAATCAAACACGCTGGCGGTAGCCGTTGGTTCATCCCCGTGCATTTGCGACCACATAAAAACGTGTCGATCGCCCTCTCCCACCATAATGTGGTAAATCGGCTTTTCCAAAAAAGATTTACCCGCTTCAGACACTTTAAAGCGAGAGTTCTGCTGCAACGCGGTGATCAGCGGATAAATATCGTTGGGATAAATGGTGTGTTTATCGAAACTGTCTTGTTTTAGCTGTTGATATTGGCTTTTTAGCGCAGCAACCGAGTCAGCCGCGCCAATTTGAGTGTTTGCTGTAACCGCTTTTGCAGGGGCCTTTGCTGTGCTAGGTGCTTTTGCTGTGCTAGGGGCTTTTGCTGAGTTTGCCGCGCAACCACTTAAACACAGTAACCCTATTACTGCTGCTATCAATCGTCTCATATCAACCAAACCTGTTGCTCATTTACCGGATAAGTGCACACATTTAATCATAAAGATGTTATAAATAAAATATTCCAAATATAAGTACCAAAAGAATACTTTATAACTCACTTAGACTCAGGGTGTTAACATGAAACTAGCAATACTCACCGCATTAGTAGCCCCGCTTTTGCTGCTAACAAGCTGTTCCAGCAATGCAGAAAAAAAAGCAGTAAAACCCTACAAGCCGTTAACCGTGGATTTGATTTCAATCTCCAGTTCGTTTGATGAAACCAAAGTCGAGTCGCTTAAAGAAAAACTGGAACGGTTGGGAATGAAGGTTAACACTCGCTATTTCGATCAAACCATATCCGACCTGGGGTATGTGAACGTCGACGAAAACCGTGTTGCTTCATTAATTAACGCAATTAAGGCACCAGATAGCGACCTGGTGTGGTTTATTCGAGGAGGCGCTGGCGCCTTGAATTTATTACCGGCGCTAGAACAATATAAGGAAGAATTAAAACAGCAACCTGGCAAACCTATCATCGGTTACAGTGATGTCACGGCCATCCATCATTTTTTAAATAATAGTGTGGGTTGGCCATCGGTGCACGGCATCGTCGCAGCTTATAACCGTGAAATTGAAGATATGTCTGAAGAGCCTGTCGTCCCGGAAAAAGAATACACCTCAAACGCCAGGGAGAGTATCGCCAGATTGCATCAATCTCTATACGAAGGTGTGTATTATGATCGGCTGTTGCCATTGAACGACGCGGCAAAATCGGGAGTATCTGGTGAGCTAAGAGGCGGCAATCTAACCTTGTTCCAGGCCACTATCGGTACTCGCTTTGAGGCGGACTTAACTGGCAAGATTTTAGTTCTTGAAGATGTTAACGAAGGCTATCGAAAAATTGACCGGATGTTGCATCATCTGGAATATGCCGACAATTTAAATGCCGCCGGTGTGGTTTTTGGGCAATTTCACAGCATTGATGCTAAAGACGAAGAGCGCTTAATTTTTAAGACCGTACTGGAAAACTACGCCAAACGCGTTGACATCCCCGTCTACTACTACCCGAAAATTGGTCACGGTTTTTATAACCACCCGGTATTTCTGGGTAAAACCGCAGAGCTTGCGTGCGTTGATAAAAACTACTGTTCGTTAACGCAAGATAAGCTACTTGGCGAATAGGAGTCATTATGCAAAAGCAAATTATCATCGCCGCTATCTTGGGGGTACTCCTGTTACCAGTTTCGGGCTGCTCTGCATCACCGGACATTAACATTGTCAAAAAACCGGTCATTTTCGATCAGGAGCGAGAACAGTTATCTCTGCAATACCTGAAAGAACGTCACGATATCGACACCGACAAAGCCGTTATCGACCCGAAAATGATTGTCGTTCACTATACCGTTATTCCCACCCTGGAAGGCACCATGCGAGCTTTTAACGAGCCGAAACTGCCCGATTTTCGGGTGGCAATAACCGGCGCAAGTTCCTTAAACGTTTCTTCACAATTTGTGGTAGACAGGGACGGTACCATCTACCAAATATTACCCGAGGAAACCACGTTTGCCCGTCACGTCATCGGCCTGAACTATTGTGCGTTTGGCATAGAAAATGTTGGTGGCGATGAGAACACGCCACTGACCGACGCACAATTAAATGCCAATATCGAGTTGATCAAATACCTGAAAAACAAATACCCGGAAGTGGAATACCTAATTGGCCACCAGGAAGCGAATCAATTCAGAGACCACCCCTTGTTTAAAGAAACGGACCCCAACTATCGCACGGAGAAAAGCGATCCAGGAACGGCGTTTATGGAACAACTCAGAGATAAACTGGCGCCACTGAAGTTATCAGGTGCGCCACAATAGAGCAAGGTGGGAGACAACAAAAGCACACTGCGTTCCTAGCACGTTTCACTGCTAGCACGCTGATAAATCAGCTCCTGGCATGCAATCAAAGATTGCGCCCAGAGAAGCGAGAGTTATGGTGGAAGTGTGAGGTGGAAGACAACAAAAGCACATTGCGTTTCTAGCACACTGATAAGTCCGCTTCTGGCATGCAATCGAAGATTGTGCCGAGAAAGCCGGTCGAATCGCGAGGCACAGCTCATACTCCCACCAGCGAAGCTAGACTCTTCCACCTTCCACCTAAACCAGAGTCTCCGTCATTTCCAGCTACGACTGGAAATCAAAGCCATAACCTAATTCTGAGATCTCCAGTTACCCGGAGATGACGAGAAGAGCGCCTAATCCGTCGTCTGCCCTCTGCCGCCTTAACTCAGGCCTACTTGCCAAGATATCCGCAGTCTGCCATCTGCAGTCTGCCTTTACGAGATTTAAGTTCTCGAGCAAAATCTCGAAGTATTGAATTCAAGACTTAGCCAAGACGCTGTTTTTCTTACCTCTTCACATCCCGATAAAAATTCTCGTGCGTGCCAATTGCCAACAGCTCTAGTACAATCGAGCCGTCCTCATAGCTATAGCCCAAGAGCGTTAATTGTTTGGCCATTTTGAATTTATAGACGCGCATAAAAGAAAGGTCTCCTTTCTTTTTATCACCTAGCTGCGGGTTTTCAATTAAAGCCCTAATCGCGTTATCGAGATCAGATTTTTGATTTTGCTGAAGCTTTTTTACCGATTTTTTAAAACTTGCCGTTTGTAAAACTTTGGATATCTTAGCCAAAGTCGTATTCCTCTAATTTGCCAGCTTCTTTCTCCGCTTTTGCGATAATAGCTTGCTTTACAAATTCGTAGGGAAGATCGGGATTATCTTCCATAATTTCGCCAATCTTTGCCCAGTGTTCAATTTGTTTGGGCGTAGTTCTATTCAGTGCTTTCGCCATAATAGCGGCTTTTTCTACTAATTCCGTATCGAGTCTAATACTTGCTGTTGCCATAATCATTCTCCTGTTACGACAGTCATTGTAGCGTAACGCCACAAATGCAGCAACACGCCACACCCAAATCAACTTCAAAAGGGTACGAAGCAACTAGCCGCTGCTAAATCCCGCCTACGTACTGCACTTCTGGTATTTTTCATTATCTGGCGCGCCAATAAATCAGCTCCTGGCATGCAATCGAAGATTGCGCCGAGAATAGCGAGATCCCGGCCGACACCGGGATGACAAGTTTTAGGCTCTTCGTTGACACCTGTTTAAAATTTTAATTTTAAACTGACACCTAACGCGACTTACATGTCGCGTTTGACACCCGCTAGAAAGTCTCTCATTTCGAGCTGACACCCGCTCAAAAGTCTCTCATTTCGAGCTGACACCCGCTCAAAAGTCTCTCATTTCGAGCTGACACCACCTCCCTGAGGCTCCTCGCTGACACCTTTTAATCATTGAGCGCTGATACAAAGATTAACCGTCCGCGCTGTCCGATTAAAGCTCGATTACTCCTTCAAACGTCTTCAGCGGAAACTCCCACAAAAACCCATGGTGATACACATAACTGGATAATTTAGAGGTTTTGATTGAGCTTGAATCTATCCAGGCAACATGAGCGTTTGGCGGCAGGCGTTTGAGAAGCTCCAAGGCGAAAATAGAGGTATTTCCGGGTTCAGATGTATTGGCTAACACGGGAAAGTTTTCATCAACTTTTTTGTAGTGATAACTACCACTTGCTCCGATATCAAATGCTATCAGAGTTTGACGCAGTGATGCATTGCTTGATGTTGCTATCGCTTTGTCATCAAACCTAAGGTAGGTGGCTTTTGAGCGAATTACGCCAGGGTATCGATTGGCATCGCCAAGCACAGCCTGTCGGACTTCCTGATTTTTTTCGTAAACATAAGTCTGGTACTTATCTTCGCCCTGCCATTCTTGTTCCGGAATTAGCTTCGGCTGAGAATAACAATCAAACTGAAACCTGGAATAAGCACCAGTATTTGCCATATGGTATACAGAAGGATCGATATTACACATTGCTGATAATGGACGGAGCAAGGTTTTCGAACTCGCTGTGTTCAAACTATCGGTAGTTAATGACTTACTTTCATTGTTCTGCCCCGCACTCGCCACGTTAGCCACATCTATATGAAACATACCTGCCAGCCCTCGTTTGTTAAACAAGGTTTCTAACGAGTAGGTATCTAGCTCATGAGAGTTACCAATACGATGAAAATATTCGTCATCATAAAGACGTTGGTTGGTTAACGCATTCTCGCTATTTGGCAATGAAACCAATACCTGATTTACATCGGGGTTACGCAAATCATGTTGAATCTGTTTGCTAAAATCGCCTTTTAGGTGAGTTAAAAACGCACCGTCAAAGGTTTCCCCCTGATACACCACATGCTGTTTAATCGTAAGGTCATTGTAGGGATACGCATTATTCGCTGGATGGTATTCAATTTCCGGAATAAACACGCCAGGTAATGCTCTTTTAATGACATGTGAGCAATTCCGATAAAAAGCCTGTACTTCAGCATTCGATAAGTCTTTTAATGAACTTCTGCCAACGCTTTTAATGCATTGCTGGTGAACTTTTTTAACAACATTAACGTCAACGTCTGCGCTGTATTTTTCAAATAGTTCAACAAGTACATCTTGCTCTTTATACGGCTTGCTGCCTAAATCTAAGACGTCGACATTATCAACCTTATTTGGCTGGTATAAGGATTCCAAGTCGCCATCAATCACAGAATCAACAAACAACGTCTGCGCCTGCTTAACCATCCAATAATGCCAGCTACTGGCCACTTCGGTTGCGATAAATTTAGGTGTATTTTTATCCTTACCCTGAATAACCTGAGAACTGCCAACAATGTCGATGGTTTCCGTATGAAAAATCGGGTTATCTAGGTTAATCGAGTAGGAGATAGGCCTGTCATATTCTAAAACATCATCAAGGGATACGGATGATTCAGTGGCATTCTTGACAGCAGATACAGTTAAGGAGACGGGAATTTGATTATCATTTTTGGGGGTTGATTTGCAACCGGATAAAGCAACCATCGTTGCAACAGCCACGATTGAATAATGCTTTGCAGAAAACACGGGGACAAGAGCTCTCATTTTTTACCTTCCTGGGTTTCTTACCTCACAGAGATAAGACGATAAACAAATGGGGGCTTTGCTTTGAACGATTTGGAGCTAATAATACCAATCACATTAAATTATTGCTCACTCAGTGAGAATTTAAAGGCTTTTAGACAAGGCTTTGATTGCAGAGAATGGTCGTTCCATTGTCAAAATCAGTAACGCAGGATAAACGCCTTTAAAACTCACCCGTAGGGAGTTTATCAGAGGCCCATTTACGGCCCTAGATTTCATTAATATAGATTGACTATATCAATAAAATCTATGTTGTAACTGAACCTCTGCCCTAACTCTGAGTTGTGCACAAACTTAGTGTGATTGGTATAAACTCCTAGACTCGCCTAATACGTTAAATTCTTTTGAAATTTGTGCAAGTGTTTTTTGTGAATTTGATATAAGAAAAGGTGTTTAGGGCAGAATTTAACGAACGTTTGTATCAAAATTCTGCAGGGTGACAGACGCAGTGAACGGCGTTGCGTCAAGGTGACAGACGCAGTGAACGGCGTTGCGTCAAGGTGACAGACGCAATTAACGACGCTACGCCAAGGTGACAGACGCAGCAGAAAACACTGCGTCAGGTGTCAGCCCGGTAACGCTGATACCGGACAGGTGACAAAGCAAAATCAAGATTCTGCTCGGTGACAATTCGAAATGCAATTTCGAACGACGACAACGCTTAGCTTTACTAGCTAAGGCTATTCGTTGACACCTGCTCGAAAGTCTTCCATTTCGAGCTGACACAGCCTCCCCCGTCATTTCCAGCCACGACTGGAAATCAAAGCCAAGACCAAGTCCTGAGATCTCCAGTTACCCGGAGATGACGAAGCGAGGCTCACTTCCACCTTCCACCTTCCACTTCCACCTTCCACTTCCACCTTCCACTTCCACCTTCCACTTCCACTTCCACCCTCCACTTCCTCCCGTCATTTCCAGCCTCGACTGGAAATCAAAGCCATAACCTAATTCTGAGATCTTCAGTTTCCCGAATATGGTCAAGGATGACCGGTATGCAGAAAATGCACTAATACATGGATGGAAGTATCTAGGTAGAATAACGCACTAATACACGGATGTATTTAGGTAGAATAACGCAGGAGCAGTTATCGAGGAGCAATTTTCTGTGATGACGAGAAGAGCGCCTAATCCGCCATCTGTCGTCTGAATTCTCGAGCAAAATCCCGAGAATTCAGCTTTACAGCCACATATCATAGTTTTGTCGACCTATAATGGCGGTTATTATGATTTTATCACTGACAATCCGAAAATAGATACTATCCGGCTGATGTATAAATCGCCGATATCCGGGTCGGATATGATCAACCGTTGGGTAAGCAAAAGGGTCTGCTGCAATTTTTTCAAAGGCGTCGAATAAACTGTGGTAGTAATTATCGGCTAACGTTTCACCAAACTCTTCAAAGCCAAAACGATAGATACGAAAAAGGTCTTCCTTGGCGTTTTCAGTTAATTCGTATTTATACATTTACTTAAGCTTTGCCTTAAACTCTTTCAATATATCTTCTTTGGATTGTTCAACCGAGCCGCTCGCTTCGGATAAAGCTAGCTTTTGATTTATCATATCGGCGCGGCGAGCTTGCCGAATCAAATCATTGATAAGTTCGCTTTTATTGCTGTACTCGTGGTGAGCAGAAACCTGAGACTTTAGCCATTCATCATTTGGTTCCGTTAACGTAATACTTTGCCTTGCCATAATATCCCCTCCTAAACCAGCTCGCGATAGGTGCAGCATTGGTGCAGCATTGGTGCAAATATACACCTACAAATTCTCCTTGTAAATATTAGTGCAAAGCCCAAGCACCCGGCATCCATTTAAGATCCCTGTCGGCACTGGGATGACATAGCTTAAAAAGGTCGAATTTGAGTTTCGAACAACGATAACGCAAACCAAGGCTATTCGTTGGCACCTTTAGTCACCCGCGACACCTTGCCTTGAGGCGCACGCATACTACCACCAGCGAAGCTAGACACTTCCACCTCCCACTTCCTCCCGTCATTTCCAGCCACGACTGGAAATCAAAGCCAAGACCAACCCCTGAGATCTCCAGTTACCCGGAGATGACGAAGCGACGCTCTCTTCCACCTTCCACTTCCACCTTCCACCTTCCACCTTCCACTTCCCCCGTCATTTCCAGCCACGACTGGAAATCAAAGCCAAGACTAAATCCTGAGATCTCCAGTTACCCGGAGATGACGACGCGAGACTCACTTCCACCTTCCACTTCCACCTTCCACCTTCCGCTTCCCCCCGTCATTTCCAGCCACGACTGGAAATCAAAGCCAAATCCGAAGGTATTAACGAAGTTAACCGTTTTAACCCGAAATGAATCTTCGATTCATGCACGGTTCAAGATCTGACCCCCACCATGTCGCGAGATTTAACTATTCGCGTTAAATCTCGAAGTGCACAGTGCACAGTGCACAGACAACAGAATTCAGAAAGAGCATACTTGCCAAGATTTCCGTAGTCTGCAGTCTGCCACCTGAATTTATAATTTAAATTCTAAACTGCCACCTAACGCGATTCATTTATCGCGTTTGACACCTGATTGGAATCACAGAATCCAATCTGACACCTCACTCTTTCATGCACGGTCAAGACTTGCCCCCTCAGTTTTGACCCCACATGCTATTGAAGAATCACCAACGGGAATCGTTTTCACAGGGCTTACCATCATGATCACCATCCATCTTGGTATTCGGGCAATGGCGGATAAAGAATAACGCTTCTTCATAAGAGCGCATTTGTGAGCAATGCTGGCGACCATCGCACGTAAATTCCGGTTCATCAAATATTGAGCGCTGAGCTTGTCGTGGTTTTGCGGGTTGAGTGTCCTGCGATACTGCCAATTGCTGTTCAATTTGGCTTGGCTCATCGCTAATTGTCGTTGTGCTGCCGCCTATATAAAGCTGATAGGCATCGATTGCGACAAATACTAACGCCAGAAAAATGATTGAACGCACAGTGCGGGCGAATCTACTATCTGACTTACCCGAGTAACTGCGCCTATGTCGCGTAGGTCGCTTATGTTGAATGCCCTGAGGCTTTGTAGATTTCGCCATCACCCCTTCTATGCGCCCGGAAGAAGCTCTAAGCTTTCCTCCCGCGTCCTCAATTACTGTAACGTGTACATAGTCGCCTTGCTTTGGCTCGCGGCTCATGTGTTTTAACAGGCTAATATGGAGAAACACATCTCTTGGTAATTCATCGACGTTAACAAAGCCAAAGCCTTTATCTTCATTCCAGTTTTTTATTTTGCCACGGTAAGTTTTCTGACTATCAATTCCGTTCATTACAGCTTCCATTTACATAAATCGGTGGGACTTTGTGATATTAACATGAAAAGAATTAAGTTCGAATCCAGATATTGTTCAATGATTCTAAGCGAGTAGGTTCTTCGATAAAGAGATGATGTAAGTAGCACGGTTCAAGGCGTTTGAACACAATATCAAATTGAAATATCAGATAGCTACACTATTGTTATATTTTGTTAATTGAGGATACCAAGATTAAATTTTCAGCCCTGAATTATAGTAAAATAATGTCTCCGCTAAAAACACTGTGCTTAGTGGCGATTATTTTGCTCGATCCTCTAGGGCTCGTCACTGCTACAAATCAAGCGTCGTCCAATTTTATCGACCGAATTAAGTCCGTTTACTACTCAAATTATGGCCAACATAATGTTGTGGTTATATTCATTGATGATGAGTTTTTACGTAACACGAACGAAACTTGGCCGCTTAGTTATCAACAGCAAGCGGTCTTGTACCGAAGAGCCCTGAGTCTTAAGCCACAAGCGTTGTTTATCGATTTAATTTTTGCTCAAGATCGCAGTGAGGAAGGCGATGAGCTTTATAAATTGAATGCGCTTTTTCGTGACTACCATTCGAAATTTAATATTAAGACCTTTCTCGCAGACCTCGATAGTGCAAACAGTACGTCTCAATTTTTAAATAATTACCCTTACAAGGGACTGGTAGCCTGGTCAGGGTACAAAAATCAATACCCGTTACTAAAAGGTAATCAAAAAACGGCAGCCTTTATTTTGTATCAAGAATACTGTAAGAACTTCGGGTGTAATTTCGATCCTTTCTATTTTCAACAGCCATTGCATGTTCAATGGGGATTCAACTTCTCCGATAAACAACAGTACTTTACTAAAACGTCAAATTGCAAACCAAAAGAGTCCATTACAAATTCGTTAACCAATTTATTCATCTCCGATATGTTTTGGCGTTTTCAAGAAGATAAGTTCATCCAGAATTGTCCGTACACGCTGACCATTCCGGCATCTCTACTATTGAGTAGAGATGAGCAAGTGAAAAAAAGCTTAAAAAAAGCATTAACCAATAAAATTGTGTTGATAGGAGCAAGTATTGATGGGGCCAAAGATCTGGTTCATTCTCCTGTACACGGAAAAATTGCCGGCGTTTTCTATCATGCTATGGCGCTGGATAATCTGATCTCTTATCGTGAAAATTACACCAGAATGGCTCCTGAAGTATTTTATCAATATAACGTGTTAGAGATCTTCGAAATACTACTGGTACTGTATATTTGGTATTTTAAAAAACGAATATTACATCAACGAAACAGCGACGAAAACTACGAAGGCAATAGCAAAATGAATTCTGTAGTCCCTAGTAACGAAAGCTCTCAAGGAAGTCGCAAAGGTAGTCCCGAGGAAAAAAGTCCAAATAATTCCGTGAACATAGGCCATGCAATTTCTGATCCTCAGGAAGAAGCGGTTCATTGGATAATCTTTAATGACTTACGTTGGAAAACGCTGAAAAAACACCGTGCATACCCGATGATATTAACCATTTTACTGATCCTATTTATTACCGTTTGCTTCATGATTTTTACGAATTACGGAACGATAAACTTTATTGGTCTATTATTGTTGTCGATATCGTTAACGATAGAGTTTTTGTTTAAACCGATGGTGTTCTCTAACCCTGAGCAGGGTTAATTTCCCAGAGGAGGATTTATGTTTAGAACACTCTTGTTGAGTCTAGGTTTACTCGTATGCCACTCGCTCTTGGCGCAAGAGAAATTAAAAGCACTTGAGTACTTGAACGATGTTTTTCTTACCTATGATGAAAAAGGCATTCCTACCGGAGAAGTTAACCTAGATGACTTACCGAAAGACCCCGAAGATCTCAAAATCTTAGCATTTGACGTTGAAAACGATTTACTGCAAGTCGAGACGGTAACACAGCAGCCAGTTTGGATTGATACCTATGATTTAGAATTAAATTTAAAGAAAGGCGTGATTATTCCATGCCCTGAAAACCCTAAATCAGAAAAAGACGATAGTAAACAAGCAGGCCTATTAGGTTATGGGGAGTCTTGTGATTAAACTCCATACTTTATTGCTTATCACTGTTACCCTGAATATTGCCTCTTGCAAAACACTCGAGGGTGCCAAAGGCGCTTTGACCAATCTGGTTGGAAATGAATCTTATAATGACTTTCAGGGAAAACTAATTGATCAACCGCATATTCAAGCGCATCGAACTAAAAACCTAGACGTTCAGGATCCTAACCTGGCGTTAAGCTATTCCGGTGAAAAAATCCCAACTTCCCATGTTCGTCGTCACACTATTGTAGAGGCACCAACCTTACAGCGTTACGTTCAAGCTATCGCCAACAAATTAGCCAACGCCTGGTCCGACTCATCAGCGAAAACCAATGTGATTATCACGAACAGTTTTGATTACTCAGTCGCGGTGGACGCACGTGGTAATATTTTGGTGCCTATCGGCTTTATTTTCAATGCAGAAAGTGATGACGAAGTGGCGATGATGTTGGCTCATGAATTGAGTCATTTATTTCTAAATCATCATGCACGGGCAGAGTCGTTTGAAGAACAACAGGAACAGGTCGATACCCTGGCGTTTTTAGTGCAAAAGGCAAACATCCTCAAAGACAGTGAGTTAATTGATACATCTTCGGGGACAGAGCTCAAATATGAACCTACACAACAAGGTCAGAAAAATATTGAAAAAGCGTCTTATTATGCGAACTTGATCAATACTTTTTCTAATGATATCTGGAGTACAGCTTGGGGAAGAAAACAAGAAGAGGAAGCAGACTTACTGGGCATGGATCTAGCAACTCAGGCAGGCTATTCACCACGAGCCAGTAGAACGTGCTTGCAACGCTTGGACAGCATTCAAAAAACCAAGCAGGGTCACTTAGAGCAGTTATACAACCTAAAGCTATCCGCCATGGGAAATGCTATTGAAACTTTGGATATTGGGACCATGCAAACCGAAATTGACAGTACCAAAGAGCAACTGCTGGGAGCTGCAGCCAATACGGTTACAGATTGGTTTAAAGAAACTCATGAAGATCCGATAAAAAGAGAGTTAGCGCTACGTCATTATGTAAAGCGAGAGCACGCTCAGCACCTTAGACGACGGGTTGATAACGACTCCTGGGAACAAATTCGCAATGCTGACTTTATTCGAGAATTGCAGATATCTTATCGGGCAGCCCGCAACATTAATGTTTTTTTAGCGGATGATAAACCTGAACAGGCTAAAGCCTTCGTCGATCAGCTATTGCAATCTGATATACATAATCAGCCTGGACTTAGCGAAGCGTTGTTCAATTACTATCAGTATATAAACAATCCCAAACTTGCTGAGCAACACCTACTGAACATCAATGAATGGTCATTTGCAAGCGTGGATACTTATCGCAAAGCCATTGAGGTCTATAAAGTCAGGAAAGATTATAACAACGTCATTAAATTTGTTGATTCCGCGAAAGACACTTTTAACAATGACGAAATATTTCTATTAGAAGAAATCCTTGCAGCCTATCAGGTTAACGATACTCAGAGATTAGAAAGTGCATTATCTGCCTGTAAAGACTATCCAGATAAAGTACCTGATTGTCAGGAGTTTGAGACGAAAGTCGATTTTTAAGAGCAGAATTAAAAATGGGCTAAGCCTTAACGTTTGCAAATAGCTGGCTAAGGATGGAACTGACAGAAAACGTCAATGGTGGATAATTAAGGATTAAGGTTCGCCCCCTTCCATCAGCGCCGGTAATATCTCGGGAATATCCGCCCCTGCAAGGATAACGTGTTACCCATACACTTAATTATCTTTTGTACTTTGATAATGTTTCGCCGAAAGTTTCGATAAATAGCTGAACAGCCGGGCAGCAAAATAGCTTGCGAAAGATAACATTAGCCAGAAACTAAAATTGGATTCATCCTCGTACTCAGATAGGGCAACGATCTCCCCCCACATGCCCTTATAAAAGAGAAAATATCCAAAACTAAACACCGAGGCCACTGCCAAGAGCTCTAACAACGTTGAAAGCGACCCCTTGGGTTTTTCATTATCAAAAATGACCGTAGGGAATATTTGTACTTCCATAAGCCACATTAGTATATAGAACAGGAGTTTTAATGAGAATACCGCAACAATTATCCCGATGATGGCATATATCATGGCGCACCCAGTATGTATCGTCTGTTTAATCAAGGATTCTGCTAAGTAACTATAGTCGGGTTTTAATGCGATATCGGTTAGCAAGACCTTAGCACTGCAACCAATTTAAATTGACGACTATCAACTTCGGATACGACAACCAATGACTTGGATTCATCCTCGTACTCAGATAGGGCAACGATCTCCCCCCACATGCCCTTATAAAAGAGAAAATATCCAAAACTAAACACCGAGGCCACTGCCAAGAGCTCTAACAACGTTGAAAGCGACCCCTTGGGTTTTTCATTATCAAAAATGACCGTAGGGAATATTTGTACTTCCATAAGCCACATTAGTATATAGAACAGGAGTTTTAATGAGAATACCGCAACAATTATCCCGATGATGGCATATATCATGGCGCACCCAGTATGTATCGTCTGTTTAATCAAGGATTCTGCTAAGTAACTATAGTCGGGTTTTAATGCGATATCGGTTAGCAAGACCTTAGCACTGCAACCAATTTAAATTGACGACTATCAACTTCGGATACGACAACCAATGACAGCACTTTCTAAAATTGGCAGGTATTGGCGAGAAGAACAACAAAGAAAAATATGAGAAAGGCTAAACAACTGTTAAAAAATCTGACATCCCCATATTGGCTCTATTGCTTGAGTGGTTAATTCAGTGACCGTAGAATCGCGCCTATAATTCAACATCAAGCGGAAACTTAAAGGCGTATGGTTATGGCTGTCACCTGTACTCGAAAAGTAAAACAAACCAAATTCCGGATGGACGGGGTGAGTGGCTTGCTAACGCTGCATGATAATGGCACCGTTGCGGTTAGTCAGTCGCACAAAAATATCTTTACCGGCTTAGATTATCTGGAAGTGGGAAGTTACTACGAGATCAGAAAGCCGGATACGAAAACGATGACGGTTATATGGGACAGATTGTTTGGGATACCTACTGACGTACAAGTTAGTGTTCAGGAGCGGGTATCTGGGGATGCGACGATTTCATCGTGTGGCGATTATCGTTATCTATTAGATCGGCAAATAGATCCTAATGGTAAAACGGTTATCGCGTATATCGGCATGAACCCGTCAACGGCGGATGCAACGACCGATGACAATACTTTAAAGAATTGGCAGGCATTTGCGAGAAGATATGGTGCGAAGAAAATACTGGTGGGGAATTGTTTTGGGTATCGCTCAACCGATGTAAAAAAGCTTTCACATGTACACGATCCGATAGGCCCGGAGAATGATCACTACCTTGAAAAAATCATCGAACAAGCCGACATACTTGTTCCCTGTTGGGGTTCCAAGGAGAAGTTAATAACGGCATTGCGCTATAGACTGGAAAATGTGCTCAAACTGCTTATTGATTCAGGAAAACCGGTCAAAGTGTTAGGGTTTACCGAGTCAGGCGATCCTCGGCATCCCCAAGGCATATCTTACGATACCGAGTTTATTGATTACGTTGTCGGAAGTAAGAAATAGCAAACAGTTTACAGTGAGCGAAACGAGCTGAAGCCTAGGTGCAAAACAGACGCTACAAATGAACTAATAAAAATTACCCAGTGAAAATGAAAAAGCCCACCCATAAAGTTGAGCTTCCTGCACGGTTCAAGACTTGACCCCGAGTTTTGTCTGGTCTCGTAATCAACTGAGAACTAAGGCTCTCCCAAAGCGACAATTCGAAATGGAATTTCGAACATCGAAAACGCATAGTTATGGCTTCCCATTGACACCTGTCAAAAATTTTAATTTTAGACAGACACCTAACGCGACTCTTGTGTCGCGTTTGACACCTGATTGGAATCACAGAATCCAATCTGACACCTCACTCTTTCATGCACGGTTCAAGACTTGACCCCGTATATCCACCCCGTCATTTCCAGCCACGACTGGAAATCAAAGCCTTAACTCTCGTTAAACAATTTCCTCTTTGCTGCGCCCTATAATCGAAAAAAGCCCAACCCTAAAGTTGAGCTTATTGCACGGTTCAAGACTTGACCACGTAGTTTAATACTCGTGATTTTTTAATTGCCTTGAGAAATGCCTTTTGTATCTTGATTGATATCTACCCAAATTTTTTCGAACATGGGGATTAATACTTTATTACCGGTTTCATTTAAGTGGTTATCATCATAATACAGTGGAACACCTTGTTTCACTGCGAAACAGCTGGTGTCATCACACAAATATTCGGACGGATCTAACAAGTTAACATTAAATGTTTCCGCTGCGTTTTCATATAAACCATGCATAAATGCGTTACGCTGGCCGTATTCATGCTTCGTAATAAACAGTGATGTTTCTTTGATACCTGATTTTAGTTCGCGAGCGTAACTCTGGGGGATATCTACCGAATATTCAGGAACCGCTTTGACGATGTAAAGCTCTCGATTTGTTGATAATCTCTTAATTGCCATATTAAAGTGCGCTTCAAATTCGTCATATAAAATTTGAATATGATCATTATAAGGCTCATTAAAGTATACCAAAGGACCATCTAGCCTAATTTTCATGGGGTTTGTTTGATTAAATAGTGCAACAGATGGTCTATTTACAATAACAATAGGAACCTCAGGATATTCGCGGTTGAGCCTTTCAATTTGATTATCGACAAATTCCCCGCATTGTGAATCAGGAATATCTCTGCGTTTTATACCTGGGATTGTTGAGCAAGCAGAATAGCCAATGAAAAGAATTTGGCCACTCGTATATCTTAACATTGCTGACTCTATGGCTGTAACCATTGAATTTGCATGGGAATCACCCAAAACAATTAATTTAATGTCTGTTCCGACGCCGTATAAACAATCAGAAGGAGTAACCCCCCTTAAAACAAGGCATTCACTGGTTCTTGGATTTCGGTCATTAGCCTGAGTTTCAGCCAGAAATACCGCTTCATCAAAACGGTTTGGCATTCCGTCATTATAATTTACGATTATGCTGACCAATAACACAGGGGAAACTAAGCCAAATAGGCGTCCCAATTGATGAAGCCCGGGAAAACTTTTATCTGATAAATTTCTTTTAATTAACTTCGAATTGCACTCAATATATTTCCACGAAAAATATCCCAGTACAAATGACGCTACAATACCCATCATAATCCAGATAACTGAATCTAAATTCTGGTAAGTTAAAAATACAACGATTGGCCAGTGCCAAAGATATACAGAATATGATATTTTACCCAACCAAGCAGAGCCAAAGTTATTGGTGAATACGCTATCTTGACGATTCGCCCAGATTATGAGCGCAGTAGATATTGTCGGTAACAAAGCCCCATACCCAGGCCAAGCATCATTTCCAGAGAATAAATAAATACTCAGCCCTAATCCCACTAACCCCAAGAAATTTAGGCTCTTACTCCAAATAATTAGCTGTTTGAGAGGGTATAGAAATACTAACCCGCCGAGGAGCATTTGCCATGCCCTAGAGGGTAACAAATAAAACGCTGAATTGGCCGACTTATTCGTCAACCAAAACGACAATCCGAGAGATATTAAAAAGCCAATGACTACTAGGATTTTAATATTATTTTTTGACAAGCACCTAAACGCGATAATCAATACCACCGGGTAAAGGATATAAAACTGCCATTCCACAGACAACGACCAGGTGTGCAATAACCACTTAGAATGTGAAGCTAAGTCAAAATAACCACTTTCACGCCAGTATGTAATATTTGAAACAAACCCCAAGCTCGCTATGACATGCTCGCTTAACGTTTTATATTCACTCGGTAGCAGAAGAAAATAACACCCCACAACTACAATCGCACACATCGCTGTCAAAGCCGGTATTATTCTAATCGCTCTGTCAGTATAGAAGTTCGTGAGTGATAACTCATTTCGAGTCTGCCGATGAAAAATAATCCTTGTCATTAAATAGCCGCTAATAACAAAGAAAATATCTACACCGATAAAGCCTCCTTGGAACCCAAACACTCCAAAATGAAAAAGTAATACGGATAAAACGGCTACTGCTCTAAGTCCGTTTATGTCGTTCCGAAATTCCATTTATAACTGCCTTAAAGTAATTGTAATGAGTAATTTACGCTAGACATTAGCGATTGGGTCTAAATATTACAATGACTGCTCTCTAATAAAAACCCTAGAAGCATAGTATTCACAACTTTTTTTCGCTGTCAGTTTTTTTTACAAATCTACGAAATTGCAAAATTTACAAGAAATCAAGGCTGTTCCTAATCCCCTGAATTAGAGTACTTTTTTAAATGAGGTAATGTCGTTGGCGTGATTTATGCATTGATACGCATAGTTTCGTAGTAAGAGTATTCGTTTCTGCTCTAGTAAGAATAACTTGTAGTAAATGCACACTCATTTTGGAGCCAACACATGAAGAAATTTACCGACCTTTTAAAAGTTGGGTTACTCTCAACTTTACTTGCTTTACCGACCTTTGCTAACGCAGAATTGATTAAACTTTTGGATTTTACGGAAACCGCTGAAGAGGATGAAGGGCCGGTTCCGGGTGTATTCACGTTCGAAGACTTACTAGGTATATCGGGTTTTGATGTTACGTTTACAACAATTGGAGGGGATTTTCATTGGTTAGATGCCGGTTCTGGTTTAGGGGTCTGTAAAACCGATGATTGTAACAACAACTCAGATGACAACATAAATGTCGGTGAAGGGATTACTTTTACTTTTACATTAGATGGCTCACCATTCAATGTTGATGACATGACCTTGTTGTTTGTAGGACACGAGAATGAAGGCGGAATTATGGAGTCCATCGTAGAAAAAGTTCCCGGACAATTCGTTACAATTGACAATAATAGCCCTATGTTCACATACTTGGGCACAACAGATACGTATCCCATGAGCGTAGTTTCTGGAGAACTTTATTTAGGTTCAGTGTGGATCAGCAATGAACTTCTTCCTCCTCAAAGTATTCCAGAGCCAGGTAACCTTCTTCTTTTCTTGAGCGGTTTAACTGGAATATTAATAGCTCGTAGAAAAAGTCAAACGGATATAAAGTAAGTATAGTGTAGAGGGGTAAGATAAAAGGATTGCTTGCTTCCGCTTAGATGCACTACCGTAAAAGAAAAACCAGCTCAATTGAGCTGGTTTTTTATTCAAAACAAGAAAGTAATTTAATACTTCACCACTTTCACCTTCTAGCTGACATTTCGTTGATGTGACCCTGAGTTTCTTTTATTCCTCACCCCTCGTCATCGCACGTCAGTACGCATTCTTATTCACAAATCCTTTAAAAATTGTCATTACGATAATTTTCAGGTCCCAGTAAATTGACCAGTTATTGATATAATCAAGATCGAAATCTATTCGTTTTTGCATCTTATCTAGGGTGTCGGTTTCACCACGCCAACCATTAATTTGTGCCCAACCGGTAATACCGGGTTTCACTTTATGACGAAGCATGTATCCGTCAATTAGTTGTCGGTACTCTTCATTGTGCGCTACTGCATGGGGCCTGGGGCCTACAATTGACATACTTCCCTGCAGCACATTGATAAATTGTGGTAATTCATCCAACGAGGTGCGGCGTAAAAACGCTCCCAGCGGGGTTATTCTCGAATCGCCCTTTGATGCCTGCACGACTTTATTGCCATTATCTCCGATGGCACCGTTTTGATGGATTTTCATCGAACGAAACTTCCAAACCTGAATGGCTTTGCCATCCATTCCGTAACGGTTTTGTCTGAAAAATACTGGGCCAGGAGATGTCCATTTTATCGCAGCACTGATCAACAATAAAATTGGAGAAACCAGCATTAAGATAATTGCTGACAGGACAATATCGGAAATGCGTTTTACCACCCGATTGCCGCCTTCCATTGGCGTATCATAAATTGAGATAATGGGCATTCCGTTTAAATGCCCCATACGAGAATTTAACAATTCAAACGAAAACATATCAGGTACAAAAAGTACTGAGCAGGTTGTATCGGCAAGTTCGGCAACAATTTTTTTGATAAATGCGTCATGACGCATTGATAAAGCGATATACACTCTGTCGATTTTAACGCGCTTAGCATCGTCGATAAGATCCTGTGAATTTCCTACAATCTCAAGGGTTTCCCCCGAAATCTGCATAGCTCCTGTTCGCACATCATCATAAAAAGCCGCTACTTTTAAGCCCAAACTTGGCGAGGTAATAATGTTATCTGCCAGCTTCCTACCGGTTTCCCCTGCGCCAACAATAACCACATTACGCTGGTTATAGCCTTTACGGCGCATAAATCGAAGAAATTCTCGTAAACTAAATCGAGACAACGCAAAGTAACCTAATTGCAGAAAGAACCAGAACAACATGGCTTTATCATACATGACCGAAGATTCGACCAATGCATAAAAACAGCTGAACCCTATTGCGAAACTGACTAACCAATATTTACCACACTTGAATATTTCTGTGGCAATGCTCTCACCTCGCATCGATAAGTATAGGCCTCTAAAACTGGCTATAAACTGAAATACGATTGCCGCAACTGCCGCGCTTAACATAAAGCGCAAATCGAAACTTAATTGATTGGTTAGGTATGTCGCCAATACAAAGCTAAGTGGGATCGATAAGATATCTAACAGGTGATTACAGAAGGTTACGAGTGTCGAGTGACTTTGAAGAATACCATGCTTCATAAATACTACTTCTTTTTGCTATCTCACAACTACAATATAAAAAATAACAGGCTAGAACAAGAGATGATCAGGAGTCAAACTGGTAAGGAATAAGATGGAACGATGCTGCCCCTTGATACGTAACTTGATTCCTTGAAGCCATAAGCCCCTCGCCCCCTATTTTCCTAATCCGATCCAAACAAATCGCGAGTGTAAACCTTGTCTGCAACATCGAACAGCTCATCGGCCATTCGGTTTGAAACAATAACGTCGGCTTGCTGCTTAAAAGAATCAATATTCGTAATCACAGGGGAATTGAAAAATTCGGTTTGCTTTAATACTGGCTCATATACAATTACATCAATACCCCTCGCCTTAATACGTTTCATGATGCCCTGTATTGACGATGCACGAAAGTTATCAGAATGAGCTTTCATGATTAAGCGATAGATACCCACAACTTTGGGACTTCTTGCAATGATAGAATCAGCAATAAAATCCTTACGTGTTCTATTGGCATCGACAATGGCTTGGATCATATTATTAGGCACATTCTGATAATTTGCTAACAATTGCTTGGTATCTTTTGGCAAGCAATAACCGCCATAACCAAAGGACGGATTGTTGTAGTGACTACCTATTCTTGGATCTAAACTCACCCCTTCAATGATCGAACGAGTATCCAAACAATGCGCTTCTGCGTAAGAGTCTAATTCATTAAAATAGGCTACGCGCATCGCCAAATAAGTATTTGAAAAAAGCTTGACGGCTTCTGCTTCCGTGGAATCGACAAACAACGTATCAACGTCTTTTTTTGTTGCTCCCTGAATTAACAACCTAGCAAACTGTTTAGCGCGTTCCGTTTTTTCACCAACAATAATGCGGGACGGATGAAGGTTATCATAAAGAGCCTTACCCTCTCTCAAAAATTCAGGAGAAAACAATATATTTGAGGTATTCAACGCTTTACTAATACGCTGAGTATAACCAACAGGTACCGTAGACTTTATAATAATCACCGCATCTGGGTTAATATTGATCACATCTTTTATTACGGCCTCAACGGAGTCTGTATTAAAGTAATTAGTTTCAGGATCATAATCCGTGGGTGTTGCGATAATAACAAAATCGGCACTTTCATAGGCCAATCGTTTATCTAACGTAGCTCTAAAATTTAAGTTTTCAGTTGCCAGAAACTGTTCTATTTCATCATCGACAATAGGCGACAGCCTATCATTTAACAGTTCCACCTTTCTGGGAACAATATCAACCGCAACCACGTCATTATGTTGAGCGAGCAATAGTGCATTAGATAATCCAACATACCCGGTACCGGCTACTGCAATTTTCTTCATTCAAATGATCCTTTTCTATTTGAGACTATGCTCTTAAAAGCTCAAGAATTTGCTGCTTTTTGTTCTGCATTAAGGTTACATCACCCTTTGATTCAACGTTTAAACGCACCACTGGCTCTGTATTTGATGATCGTAGGTTAAACCGCCATTCAGTTTCACCTACTTTAAAAGCCATTGAGATCCCGTCAGTTTCGTCCACCAAGACTGCGTCCGGTTCATACTCAGCTCGCACTCGTTGAATCGCTTGCTTAGGACTTTCCAGTTTAGAGTTAATCTCACCCGAAGATGGATAGGCAGCAATACGCTCAGAAATTAGCGATGACAGAGCAACGCCTTTTACCGACAATAGCTCTGCAACCAACAGCCAGGGGATCATCCCCGAATCGCAATAGCCAAAATCTCTAAAATAATGATGAGCGCTCATTTCACCACCATATATTGCATTTTCCGAGCGCATGCGTTCCTTGATAAAGGCGTGTCCAGTTTTACTCTGAATCGCTTCTCCACCTGCAGTTTCCACCAAATCAATGGTATTCCAGGTTAACCTTGGGTCGTGAATGATTTTCTCTTTGACGCCTTGATTCCTTGATTCCTGTTGGAGGAATGCTTCGGCAAGGAGGCCAACAATATAGTAGCCTTCAATGAACTCTCCCTCCTCATCGAAAAGAAAACAGCGATCAAAGTCTCCATCCCATGCAATGCCCATATCCGCACCATGTTCGATAACAGCTTTAGCGGTATCTTCACGACATTCCGGTAGCAATGGATTAGGAATACCATTCGGAAATTTCCCATCCGGCTTGTGGTGGACCTTGATAAATTCGATGCTTGCTCCAGCGCTATTTAGCGCATTTTCTATAGCATCCAGTGCAGGCCCGGCAGCACCATTTCCCGAATTTACAACCAGCTTTAACGGCTTAAGCTTTTTCGGATCGATGAACTCCAGCATATGCTGCGCATATTCCGCTTTTAAGTTACGAGTGATATATTTACCACGAATGTCAGCAGAAGGACCTTTCATCTCACCACTCACCACTTTTTCTGCGGTTTGTTGGATCGCGCGCAAACCGCTATCCCCTGATATCGGCTTAGAGTCTTCCCTTACGAATTTCATCCCATTGTAATCTAAAGGATTATGGGATGCGGTAACTTCAATTCCACCATCAACCCCTAGATGCCTGGTAGCAAAATAGATTTCTTCCGTACCTGTCATTCCGAGATCGATGACATCGACCCCCTGGTCTTGCAGCCCTTTTGCCAATGCCAGTTTAAGTATCTCTGAAGTCAGTCGAATATCACCACCAACCACCACAGTTTTTGGTTTAATTTCAAGAGCAAAGGCACGACCGATCGCGTAAGCGATGTCTTCATTTAATTCTTCGCCCAACTTTCCGCGTATGTCGTATGCTTTGAAACAAGTAAGGGAAGTAGGTGTCAAGGAGTCAAGAGGCTTATCTGCCTTCAAGGTGTCAAGTGTGTTGTCATTCATTGAAATTTTCTTTTCTATATTTAATCAGGCCAGTTATCATTTTTGAAATTTCGATACTCTCATCAATCCAACGCTGGCCAACACTTGAATCGATATAATCTATTTCAATACCTAAATAAATTTGGGTTCGCAGTTCGCCGCATGAACCTCGGGAATACATCAAAAAACGAATCAATTCTTTCGTTGATTGTCTTTCATGACCTTCGGCAATATTCGAAGGTATGGATAAACTAGAGCGTGTGATCTGATCTTTGAAACCATAATCAGGACATGATTTGAAATGCAGGTATACTTCTTTTGAAAGCGCTAAGGAGCGCTGCCACACGTTTAACTGTTCAAACTTCATGGTTCCTCCATGAACCAAGCCAAGTAACAATAGACTAAAAGTTTAGCTTTCTTAGTCTGATAAAGTAACAGTATTCGTGTTGCCGGGCTCTAAACCGCAGCCTTTGAGTAAATAACAGTTAAAATTACAAAGTCTCCGGACCTTATGCCTTGACACCTTGATTCCTTGAACCTCAGCCCTTGATTCCTTGAACCTCAGTCCTTGATTCCTTGAACCACAGTCCTTAATCCTTGATTCCTTGAACCAAAGGTCCTCGCTCCTTTAACGTTCCTCGCGCCTATACGCGCCCGTAACGATCCTCAAACCTTACAATATCATCTTCGCCGAGATAGCTTCCGCTTTGAACTTCAATTAATTCTAAAGGTAAAACTCCAGGGTTTTCCAATGCGTGAACGACGCCGGCAGGAATATAAGTCGACTGATTTTCAGTTAGCAGGAATACTTCATCACCATTAGTAACTTTTGCGGTACCAGATACAACTATCCAATGTTCGGCACGATGATGATGCATTTGTATCGATAATTTTTCACCAGGCTTTACCGTGATGCGTTTTACCTGATCGCGAGAACCAAAATCAATGGAATCATAATGTCCCCAAGGACGATAGACCTGACGGTGCAAATCCGCTTCGGTTCTGCCCTTTAGGTTAATCAGTTCAACGATTTTTTTAACATCCTGAACTTTACTTTTATCCGCAACTAAAACCGCATCTTTGGTTTGCACGACTACGGTATTCTCCAAACCTACCGTTGCAACCAATTTATTTTCAGCAATAACAAGGTTGTTTTTAGACTCATGACCTAATACGTCACCTTGGTGAACATTGCCGTTCTCATCTTTATCAGACATATCCCAAATCGCAGAGAAACTACCAATGTCATTCCAAGCTGCATCAAGTGGCACTAAAACCGCTGAATCGGAGCCCTCAGCCGCACAAAGAGGTTCCATAACGGCATAGTCTACGGATTCATCTGGACATGATTCAAAAGCACTTTTATCGACACGGATAAAGTCCATATCACTAGACGTATCTTTCAGAGATTCTTCACAAGCTTCTAGAATATCTGGTCGAAACTTTCCTAACTCCTCAATATAACGACTTGCCTTAAACATGAACATACCGCTATTCCACAGATACTCGCCGGAAGCTAGATATGTCTCAGCAGTTGCCAAATCAGGTTTTTCAACAAAGCAATCGACAGAAAAGGCGTCAAGGGCATTAGCTTCAAGGCTATTGGTCAAGGTAGAGTCAGAGTCTTCCACCTCACCACTTACCACTTCCCCCTTCCTTATGTATCCATACCCAGTTTCAGCATGAGTAGGTACGATACCAAAAGTAACAAGCTTCCCTGTTTCGGCCTGTTCCAAACCAATATTTACGACAGTTTGAAACTTATTAATATCGCCGATTACATGATCTGCTGCCAGAACCAACAACACAGGATCGTTACCTTGCTTTATCTCCGACAATGCAGCCAAAGCGATGGCGGGAGCTGTGTTTCGGCCTACTGGTTCAAGAACGATTTGCCCTAACTGATCAATTTCACGTAACTGCTCCGCGACAATAAATCTATGTTCTTCATTACAAATGGTAATTGGTTCAAACGCAACTAAACCATCCAGACGCTTTACGGTCTCCTGAACCATAGTAAAGTCGGAAGCAATTTTTAAAAATTGCTTTGGAAAAAGTTTACGACTCATTGGCCACAAGCGGCTACCATTGCCACCTGCCATAATTACGGGTTTAATCATAATAACTCTTATTACTTTTTATTTTGGATAAGATTAACTCACAAATGCATCGGTTAATATGCTAGAAGTTAATAACCTAACAATGTTGTTATGAGATTTGGAGGTATCTATGCGTACATCTGCTTCTTGCCTAGTTGGTAAGATGAACTCAAAAAGTGCATTTCTAACTGTATGTCGATATTGATTTGATATAGATTGGATATCGCGCCCTCGCGCTTTTAAATCTCTTTCAATTCTCCGGAGAAGGCAAATATCAATTGGTGTATCTATAAATATGTTTAAAGAAAATTTTGTTTTAAGGTGCTCATTCGTTAATAAAAACAACCCTTCAACAATAACAATTTTTGTTGGGTCAATATATTTAAATGTATCCAATTTGGAATGACTACTAAAGCAGTACTCATTAATTTTAATGGAAAGTTTTTTTTCCAATTGTTCCAAGTCACTTAACAACTTATCATGTTCTATAGACAATGGATTATCAAAATTATAAGAACCGACTTGCACTGGCTCTAAATCTTTGAGGCACTTGTAATATTCATCCTCGCTAATTACGCTTGCAGTACCAATTCCCCAATAACTATTGATACTATCACACAATTTCCTTGCAAAAGTAGATTTCCCTGAGCCAGAGGCCCCGGTAACACTAATAAACTTCACTTTATCTATACTTTCGTAATTTTCCATTTTGAAAATCATCAATAATCAGTTTTGTTAATGGTATAAAAGATTTTAAATATCTACCCAGTAATCTTTTGGGCTGAGATAACATTCTATAAAGCCACTCCAAATGAAGTAATTGTACAATTTGGGGAGCCCTTTTTTGCCTTCCCACGAGAAAGTCAATTGAAGCTCCAACACAAAGCGCGAAACCTCGAAAATGGGTTTCCTTTAATTTCATGGCTAAAACTTCTTGTCTTGGCGAGCCTACGGCAAGAAAAACAATATCTGGATTTTCATTTTCAATTGCGTTAATGCATTTTTCTACTTCGTTATCTATTTCGATAAAACCAAAAGGAGGAGAATATAAACTTATATGTTTTACATTAAATAAGTTGTAAAGTGTTTCGACATCATCATTTTGCCCACCAATAACCATGACTCGTTTTTTAGACAAGCTATTTTCAAATAAAAGCTTAGTTAAGTCACTACCAGGAATTACATGTTTGATAGGATGCTTGTATAGTTTTGAGACCAATTTCAAAATTCTACTATCACATACGACGTAATCGGCGCCATCATATGCCCTGTGAAACTGAGAATTCGTACCTCCCTTTATCCTTAACACGTGGTCAACGTTAGGCGTTACAAGATAGTTGTATTTTTGATGTTCATGATTTTCAATTAAATTTACCAGATTATTCATGTTGTGTTGTTGGTGGAGCTTTAGCCCAAATATCTGATTACGCTGCGTGGAATTCATCATAAATACTACTTACCCTCTTTGTCATGGCTGTACTAGAAAACTCATTTTCAAATTTGTTCCTAGAACACATCCCTAAATTTTCTCGAAGTAGTTCGTCATCGTGCATTCTAATAATAGCTTTAGATAAGGAATCAATAGAGGAGTGCTCAACAATTAAAGCTGAAACATTATTCTGAAGAGTCTCAGATACACCTTCAACATTCGTACAAATTATAGGCATCCCAACAGACATTGCTTCCAACAAAACCATTGGCAGCCCTTCACCAGGCAAACTTGGAAGAATGAATAAATCATTTTTCAACATCTCTTCTTGGACACTATCTCGAAACCCTAGTAAATTAACTTGTATATTGGAGCTCCTGCATTCATTTAGAACCTCTTTTCTATACGATTCTTCTACAAATCTACCAACTAGATTTAGATTACAATTTACATTACTCTTTTTGATTGCTTTAACTAAGTTAAGAATACCTTTTCGCTCTCTGAAAAGCCCAACACAACAAATATTAAAATTATTATTAGTTACTGAATAATTTCTACTTAGATTTAACTTATATTCAGGAACACCATTATTAACTTGGATTAGCTTATCACTGTTGAAAAAGGGTTTTGCATAATCAAATATTGATGACGATACACAGATTACTCTGTCACAAAAAAATCCTGAGAAAACCTCTGAAGCAACATTTAAATAATTTTTTATGCGAGAATTGCCGCATCGAATGGTCGGGCTATGCAAGTGATAAATAAGTTTTTATCACTAAAGGCTGTACATAATACTCCCACCAGCAATGACCGTGGAGTATGACAGTGAATTATCTGAGTATTACTAAGTCGAACATATTTTCTAATTTTTATTAGATTTTTAAAGTCAAAGAGGCCTTTCAAACCAAACGGAACAATATTATCTTTATCACCTTTAAAATTCTTCATAAAATGCCCATTTTTCAACGTGATGAATTTCAATAAATAATCGTAGTTAGTTAACTCCAAAGAGAGAAGCTCTTGAACTTTTTCCGCCCCTCCATAAAAATCCCCGTTTACTATGTGAACTACCTTACGCACAAAATACTCTCCAATATAATATAGGACTCACACTCCTTCCAATTACAAGCTTTTCTTTGCCACTTCTACTTACATTCAATAAGTTCTCTACCAAGCAGATGTATGCCAACAGCTCAAAACTCTGCTTTTTTTAATCGGTAATATAGGATTCGGGATAACTTTTTTTCTTGTAGCCTGAATATAATCGATCGCAAAATTACAAAAAAATCCATAAAACGATTGTGAAACATAACTCTTCTAGCTTTATGATGTTCCGCCAAAATCACTCTATAATTTTTATAAAACGTATCTTTATTGACATTTAAAATTAGAATTATCGCATTTTTAATATCTTCTACAAAACTTTCAGAACTTCCATTAAAAAACACTCCCGAATTGTCTAACCTTACTCGGTAAGCACTTAAAATATTGGGAATATTTAAGTTAGAGGAAATATTGTCATTCTTTAGTTGTTCCCAGCATTTTGCCCTATTCCGATAACCACTAACATACATTCCCTTCGATATTAGAAAGGCATCCCCAACAGCCAAGTAACACTTAGTAACCCATCTATATTGTTGTTCATTTAACGAAGAAAGTTCGCTTAAGTCTTCAAAATACTGTAAAGATTCACCATACCGATTCAGAACTAATTTCACAGCCTCCCATAGATCTATATTACGAGAATCTAAAAACTCTCCTGGGGGATGGGCTTCCTCTTTCATAAAAATCCATTTTGCGGAATTATAAATATCAAACATTAATAGATTAACATGAGACTTAATTCTTGAGCCATTTTGTACTGTGCCCAACTCATAGCGGTTTTTACTAACGCAAAACAGCTCGATATCAAAAGAAAATTTTTTTCTTAACTTCTTCTCTATGCTTTTTATTTTCCTGAACTGCTTAAAACTACTTATATAAACCCCAATCTCGATATCACTTATTAACTTTCTTTCTTGTGTATATAACAACTCGTCTAACGCTGCTGAACCAGCGTAAAATAACCCAATTACAGTGTTTAGGCTATACAACTCTTGGGTAAGCAGAAGAGCAACCTCTTTTGGAGGGGGCCCGACCGTATACTTATTCATCTAACAAACTCTTTCCATCCATGAAGCCAGGCACTTTAATACCAACATAGTTTAAAACCGTAGGAGTTATATCCACTAAACGACAGTTATCTAAATCTAAATTTAAATTAGATATAATTACGCCATCACACTCTGGATAATTAGGGTTATAACCATGCATTGAGTTATTTCCTTTTGACCACCCCCAAATTGTTTTAGTAAATATCGAACCTGGTAATAAAGCGATAATTAAATTGCCATATTTTTCATCAGTTTGGTACAAGTTATGATCTTTTAACTTCTGTTCGTCTAAAACTTCAAATAAACCTGCCAAGTGTTTATTAAATACCGAAAGGATCTCTTGCTCTTCTTCTTTGGATTTGACCCAGAAACGCGCAAAAGTGCCATCGATAACGTGATCATAACGGGTCAACGATAGGTTTTCTTGCTTGAAAACACTATAAAGGTCTACTCTTTCTTTTACTGTTATGTGTCCGTGGTCGCTCCACACGATAAGGTCCACCGAGCCTACGGTCGATACTAACTCTTCGTATTTATTTTTTAGAAGTGCATCAAGTGCACGAAGCTTTCTCTTCGCCTCCGAAGATTCTTGCGTGTACTTATGTGAAAAATGGTCTACATCACCTAAAAACCAGTAAGTTACATCTTCTTTTCGATGCTCACTAAAACGATTTAAAATCTCACTTTCTTCCTTGAAACTCTTGTCCATACCAACAACGGTGTAAGAAACCGTATTCTTTCGAAAATAGTCAAATAAGCTGGGAACTAAAGTTAGATAGTCAGGTTCGTCATAATTACGTTTTTCAATAACATCTAACATAGAAATCATTTTATTATTTACATGAACAAACCTCGGTATTCCAAAAAACGATGTATTAAATCGCCCAACAGTCATCGATACCAGTTTATGTATCAAAAGTTTATAGATTAAAAAACTAGAAAAGAACCTATTATTGAAAGAATTAAATATCGAAAATGGTCCTCCAAACTTATTTTTAAACCACACAAACCACAAGCCATGATCTTTTGTATGCACCCCAGAATACATGCTCCCATGACAAGCTATACTGTAACCATATTCGCCCTTAATTCTGCCCTTCGTTCGAAATGAATTTAAGAAAGGCATTTCAGATAAACTCTCTGGCTTTAACCCGTCTAAAAATATTAGAAGTAGTTGTTTGTTTTTTTGAACCACTATAATTTCCTACTCAAAATTTTATGTTGAAAATCGTAAAAACTAGATATTACGACAATTCCCCAAAATACAATCTGAAAATTGGTATCTGAATAAATATTGTCTGTTATTGACATAACAACGAAAGCTGCCGACAAACTTCCCCCTAAAAACCTAGCTATCATTATTTTACCCGAGCAAACTCTTTTCGTTAAACACCTAAAAATAAGAATGAAAGCGGGCGCGAAATAAAAAATCAAGCCAAAAACTCCAGCGTTAATAAACACTCTTAGGTAATCATTATGTGGCTCGCTAACATAGGCTATATTCAATTTCTGAGTTATATAATAGGTCGAAGCATCGCTCCCAGCCCCAAATAAGTAATCCTTCAATTCCACCATTGAAAATAGACGATGCCATAAATCTAGCCTCCACATTATTGAGCGAATTCCCTTGCCTGAAGATATTACTTCCTCGTAGAAAAGAGAAGAGGCCATAATCACTACTATTAGTGCTATGACCCAAAGGATTATATTTTTTTTCCCATATTTAAATGTGAGATAGAACAAAACAATCGAGGCAATACCGACGTAAGCAACTCTAGCCTTGGTTAAAACTACAGCGAATAGTAATGCCCCAATCGCTATATAGAAAAATTTCCTTTGCGGCTTAACAAACAGGGCATAACTAAACAACAAAGAAAAAATCGCAACCAAGTACACACCGAACGCATTTGGATGAACAAAAATCGACCTAATTGCATGCGAACTAACATCGGTTCCACCTCTAGTTTCGTAAAAATTGTAATAGTCTCCAACAGCCAATTGAAAAAAACCAAAACCTAAAGGAATAAGAGAGCCTAGAAAAGTAATTTTAGCTAGCGAGAAAGATTGATAGTTAGTAATAAAATTGATGGCTAAAACTTGAAAAGAGAGAATTGAAAACAATCTTACATATTCACTAAAACTAACATTTAGTCCTAAGTTCAATATATCGCCGACAACACTGATCAAAATAAAGTAAAGATATGCTCGAGAACAACGAAATTTTTGATCTTTAATGATGAGATAAACACACAATACCGATGCCGATAATGCGATAAATCCATTCATCAGATAGGAGTAATCACCGAGTAGCCCTGTTGAAGGCCGCATTAAAATTAACATTAAAAACGCTGTCGATGTAAACCCGTATGTTGTAATTTTTAGCATTGTCTAAGGGCGACTAATTATGGTTACTTAAATTCAGGCTTTGGGCTAACTTCTTTACTTCTCGTAAACTCATTTTCAATACTGGCCAAAAGGGCCCGCCTTTCAACAACTTTAGGTATTCATGCATAGAAATCTGCATGTTATATTCCATTTTCCAAAGAGTTTTTATCAGTTCTATTTCATTGTTATTAATACTATGTTTATCTTTTACAATACTCAGCCCCCTAACTCTTCGCTCGAAATTACTTATTCGAGAAAACCCATGATCAAAATCTTTAACTTGTGTTCTATGCCTAAATCGCTTTGCTAACCCTTTTGCTTTTATCAACCTAATCCATAATTCCCAATCTTGAAGAGCAGGTAAGCGTTCGTCAAATAGCTCGGACTTTAAGCGAGAAGCCTTAGTAAACACTTGATTTCCAACGCAATTAAACTTGATCAAATCTTTATGACCAAAAATCAAATCTTTATTTAATTTTGAGAAAAGTGCATAGAAGACACTATCTAAACGTTTTTCAAAAATTGACTTCGTACAAATGAATGAATACTTATCTTCCCATTTACTTACTAGAAACTCTATTCTATCTTCGGTAAAATAATCATCATCATCTAACCCAGTAATAAAAAAACCACTAGCTTTATTAATAGCTAAGTTTCTAGCGACACAAGCCCCTTTAGGTTTATCATACTTCAAATAAATCAAATTAGGATATCGAATTAAATAATTATCCATTAACTTATCTGTTTCTGGATCTAGTCCGTCGGAGACAACGATTAATTCTATATCTTTATAACTCTGCTTCAACACGGACTCGATAGCTCGTTTTAGCAGTTTCGGCCTTCTGTGTGTAGGTATGTATACCGTTACTTTGTTTTTATTCATTATTATTTATAAAGGTGTTGTAATTATTCTTTATTCGAAAATAATCAAAAATATTAACTAACTGGAGATCATTTCCACTCTCGAAGTAATTCTCGTTTTTTAAACCAATATCTTGCACCGATTCTACAGATATAAACCTTGTTCTAAAATCTCTATCGTCCTTTACTTTCTTGCATGGTATATTATGCTTCAAGCAAAACGCTTTAAACCAAATATCATCGGCATTAGGGCAAAGTTCCAGTACCATTTCAATATTAATATCAGAAGGGTCGATTACCCCTCTAGGAACAAAAGTTCCCCCTCCCGTCGTAATAAACGTGGTCCTATCCACTTCATGCGACGATGACTCCATACCCCAGTGCCTATAAGGTTTGATATTACCTTGACTATCGAACGTAACTTTATGAGCTCTATGTCCCACAATAACACCTGGGAACTTTTCATGTTCAATTAATAGCAATTCAATTAGATCATGAGGGTACAAAATATCATCATCTATAAGAATCAAATTGGAATCAGGAAACGACTGAAGAGAGGGTATCAATTTTTTATATGATCTAAGGTTTTTACAAAACCTTATTTCAAGCCCCCTTTCAACTTGCTTTCGAATCAATATTGGTAATTGTTCAAACGTAAATTCTTCCTCATCTAACCAAAGTACTACCCTATGAGGCTTTATGGTCTGTTCTGATATCGATTCGATAGTTAAATGCACTTCATGAATACGTTTACTGTAAGTAGTAAGACTTACTACAGTGGGGGTTTCACTATCACTTAAATCACGTGTTATCATACCTTTTGAATTTAACGTCGAATTCAATAAGTGATTTGCCCTAATTTTTAGTTCAAAAGTTCTTTCTATTCGCTCTGCAGTATTTACGGAAGCAATAAACTTCTGGCAAAAGTTGATCAATTTTTTAAACACGATAAGTTATCCTTTAAATTTTATCATATCCAAAAAGGTCAAAATCCTTAGAATATAAATAATTAATTTTTTCAACCACCTGTCTATTTTTGTAATATGACAAATAATGTTCCCTGACAACTTTATTCTCACACTTCAAAGGAACATTAAGTTTCAACACTTGAGAAATATGCGAATACGATTCTTCTATATTTTCAAAATAAAAAATCTCATCGACTTGACACTCTAATTTATGATCATAAATAAATAGGTATTGAGGTTTAAATAATTTATGAAGTTGTATTTGTTCTTTATCTAAATAATCCAACACAAACATTTCAAATGTAGGATAATGCTTATTTATAAGTTCTTTAAAATATAAACCGCCAATTTGATTACCACCTCTCTTTAAATATTCGTAAGTTGAAACTGCCCTATCGTAAGGATTTCTAACGAATGTAAACTTAAAGAATTCGCTGTACTTTATAACATCACTCCTAGAGTATTCGTGAAAACTACAGTGGTCTCGATTTACTTTTTTGCCTTGTAAAGCATTAAGTATGCTAGTACCTGCTGTTTTAGGTATATGAATAAAAATACATTCATATTTCTTTGTATATGCTCGGTATGGATAATCAGATTGCCACTTTATTTTTAAATCACGAACGATTGAGAAAGGTGATACTAATGAAAGTGATCTAAAATATCTCCTAAAAATTGAATTATTTCGACGAATCATTTAAAACCTTTAAATATTGGAGATGTGATGGACCATTACTTCAAATAGGGACTTAACCAAGGGAAAGAACGTCCGGTTAGAGTTTCTAAGCTTTGAAATTTTCCTTTATAAAATTCTAGGAGATACGCTCTATCTTGATCTAGCATTTTGAATGTCTTATTGGAGTTATACTTCTCATTGAGGTTAAGTTTCTTGGTATCGATAGTTATCCCAAGGAAGTCAAATACCTCTTTAATCTTCAACTCATTTTTCAAGTCGGATATATCTAAAAATAACAGTTGTTCCTCATTGAACAGTTTTTTATACCTGATTATTTGTTCTTCATATAATCCACGAGCTTTATACGAAAAGTACTTGTATTCGTAGAAGAAAGGAGACTCATGGTGGACCTGGTAGCGTTCACTTTCCGTGCGAATAGCTCGACTAAAATCAAGAGGATCGTACGCTGAAGTTTTGTTAGTAAAATTCTGGTGATTATATTGTGAAAAAGCTCTATCAATAGGATCTCTTAATAAAATGACTAGTTTTGCTTCCGGATGATGTTGGGCTAAATGCTCTGGAACTTTATGATGGAACAAATAATCTGGGGTTGCTTCACCTGAAACACTATTTCTGCCTTTCCAAAAAGGGAATGCTGACCTGTAATAGCCCTTACCACGGGAGTAATTTTCTGTGTAAAAATATAATTCTTTTTGTCTAGGAGGTTTAAAATTAACTCCGGCTTGCTCAATGTATTTGAACAAAGAAGTGGTTCCTGCTTTTTGAGCTCCTAGAATGAAAAAATCGGGGTCGCTCCCTAACTTTAAAAAGCTTTTTACCTTACGAAATAACAATTTTTGTACCTTAGAGGGAGTATTCATTTTAAATTAACCTTCTGGGCCTATATCCAATAAAAATATTGAATCTTTTATAAATTACAACTGTTGAAATAACATTCCAAAATATAGTACTAACTAAACTTGCGACGGCGGCCCCTTCTATGCCGTATGGCGGAATCAATAAATAATTTAAAAAAACATTTATTAACGCACCACAACAAACGATAGAATTAAATATCTTTTGGTTACCAGTCATATTTAAAAAATATCCAACAGAACCACAAGTTGAATTTATTAGTTGACTCACGGCAATTATAAGCAAGGCATAATAGCCCGTTACAAACTCTTCACCAAACACACCCAACAAGTATTTTCCAAACAGGAAAAAAGTAATTATTATTGGCAATGTAGTATAAAAAATAAGCTGAGATGACTTTTGCGCTAAAGCTTTCAAATCTTCCAGTCGCGATGAAAAATAGAGTTCTGAGAATTTTGGAGCGACAACCATGTTTATAGATGTTAAAACGAAAGTTAATAACATACCTAACTTCATTACTACCGCATAAATGCCAGCATCTTTGGTTCCTGCCAATGCACCAAGCATTAAAGTATCAGTATTTAAAACTACAACAGACATCCCGTTTGTCATAAACATTGGCCAAGAAATCGAAATTATCTGGATAACTGTGTATGGAGAATTTCCAATGTTCTTTTCGCCATAGTCAGTTTTTTTAGCTAAACTCGTGACGATTAAAATAGAAGTTAAAATAAATCCAAATGCAATAGAACAAAAAAATATATATACAGGATTATTAACGTTCCAAAAAAAACTCGTAACTAAAACTAGTAGAACTAGATTTATTAAAGGCTGAACAGTTTGTATAGCTGCAAATAACTTAACTTCCTTCAAAGCTCGAATGATTGATTGATTTAGATTGAAAAGACTAGATAGCAAAATAAAGAAAATTGCTATATGAAACCATTCAGTTAAAGCTTCTCCGTTAGGTATATAATTAGCAATGAGTTCAATGTTAAACCAAAGTAAAATGGAAACTGCGCTAGAAGCGAAGATAACTATAGCGAATGATTTAAAAATGATTTTCTTTACATCATGTAACGTCCGAGTAGCTAACTGCTCAGGTATCAACCTCAATATTGACGTGCTCAACCCTACCGAAGACAACATTGTTGCGAACGCTAAAAACGACACTATGATCGCAATAATTCCAATTATCTCCGCACCATAGTATCTTGCTATAATAATATTTACTGCAAAGCTAAATGCCAAAGCGAGAATTTTTGAGCCAAAAGTCAAAAAGCTTCCACTCAACAGTTCAGAAAAGTTTTTATCAGAAAGGGTTATTTTAAGATTATGTTGGATTTTTGTTTTTAATGTATCCATCGTATGGTGACTATTTATTCCTAAATGGCAATCTTTATATATCCCTCTTGAATTGACTCATGTCATATTCAAGATATCAACATAACTAATATTTTTACTTTAAATTCTTACCATACTGGTAGGTTCTGCTTTTAATAAACTGATGAAAAATCGAGTAAAACAGTCATAAAAAGGATGATAGCAAAGGCAAAGTATTTATTGGGTTGGTGCGGACAAAATTCAAATCTATTCTGTGTCAATTCGGCTTGCACTTTTTGAAATTTGCCTTTGACCGTTGAGCACTAATTAATTTCTCTTATAAAGATAATGCATTCAGTATTTAATTAATATATCAAGAAATCCCAAACGACGTTTGCCGACGTCTAAAAAAGAAGATCAAGCGATTCTTATAAGCTTTCTCCAGTAAGATGAGTTTTATTTTAAAACAACAGAAGTTGTAGGCAGGTCAAATATTAATTAGCCTCGTACTTTAATACCCTACAGTTGGTTACTTATTAATCTTTAATATTTATCGCACCTTACGACATAATACTGTTTAAATTAAACGTACGACTTTTTGTTAGTTAAAAGTTTAGAGATTAGGCGTAATAATGTAAAATGAGTCGGTAATGGAGATTTTCAGTTAGAAATTCCGGCATTAAATTCTACCGGACAATATTGGGAAGTATCTACTTTTGGTCAGTAGTTTAGTAAGGCTAAAACAGTATTGTTCTTCTACTCGAAAAGTTTAATACAACGTTAGCATAAACCTAGTACTAGTAGTAATTACGTCGTCTTGTAACTATATACAATAAAATCTCTTCCCCTTCCTGAAAACAAAGCAGCAGTATTTCTATTGGGAAATATCGATTGCTTTTTTATATTCGTACTGATAATAACCGTAATCTGAGTAATACGAGCTGGATTTTGCTTCCATCGCATTAAAGATCACGCCTTTGATATCAACGCCATTAAGTTCAAATCGCTCAAGTGCTGCGCCGATTTCTTTTAAGGTGCTTACTTCATAACGGGTAAGCATAAAAGAGGTACCGGCATGGTTGCCCACAACCGCAGGATCGGTTACTGCCATAATTGGTGGTGTATCAATAAGCACCAAGTCGTATTCTTTAGAAGCTCGATGTACGAACTCTTCAAAGTTTTTACCCATTAGTAATTCTGATGGATTAGGCGGGATAGCACCACGAGTGACGATGTCCAGATTTTCTACATCGGTAGACTTAATCACATCCTCAAAAATTGCTTTATTAGAAAGTAAATCGGACAGGCCGGTATCCCATAACAAATCGAACATTTTCTGCAGATAGCCACGGCGCATATCGGCATCGACAATCAACACCTTTTGACCACTTTGAGCGATAACCGTTGCCAGGTTAGCACTGACGAAGGATTTACCTACTTCCGGGCTAGCACCGGAGATCATCACTACGTTGTTTTTCGCTTCAAGCATGGCGAAATGCAAAGATGTGCGGAGGCTTCGGATAGCTTCAACAGCTAAATCTGTAGGATGTTCTTTAGCTAATAGCAACTCATGATCTTTACGACGATTGGTGCCAAAATCGATTTTGCTCTCGGACTTAGCTTTCTTGGAACTAGGTCGATATTTATTTAATTTTGCTTTTAGTTTGCTAACGCGCTCCCGCTTTTTATTAAACGCATCCTGCACTTCACTCACCGGAATAGTGGCATATAGAGTAAGGCCGATATCTTCGAAATCGCGGGGATTGGAAATTGCGCGATTAAATGCCGCTTTTAGCAATACAATAGCCACGGCAAACATACCGCCGAGCATAGTAGCCAGTACAACAATCAATGATTTCTTAGGTTTTACCGGATGCTTGGCAACCTGTGCCTGGTCAACAACGCGAACATTGCCTACCGTGCCTGCTTTGGCAACATTAAGCTGTTGAACATTGTTAAGAAGAGATAAATATATTTGTTGATTGACTTCAACATCGCGGGTTAAGCGAAGAATTTGTTGTTGCGTGGAAGGTAAGTTTTTAACGCTATTGGCCAAGGACTGCTTTTGCGCTAATAAATCTTCTTTTTTCTTAATTAGCGATACATAACTTGGATGTTCTTTCGTATAGCGCTGGGAGATTTCCGTTTCTTTGAACGACAATTCATGGATACGGGTATCGATATCGACAATTTGATTAAGAATTGATTGGGTTTCTAATGAAAGGTCAACAGATTGGTTTTCCAGGCGGAAGTTGTTGAGTAAACCCTCTGCGGTTTCTAACTGCTTTTTAACCTGGGGAAGTTCCTGCTCTAAAAAACGGATGGAGTTTTGCACTTCCGCAGACATGCGCTCAACATTTTGCAGCACATAGGAGTGGGTGATGGCATCAAGGATTAATTCCGTTTTCGCTTTATTGGTACCTTCCATCGTCAGGAATAAGATACCTGAACTCTTGCCCTTTTCCGATACGCTTAAACCTGACTGTAAATCTTTAATGGCATCACTTCGTGCTTGCTTGGTTAGATTAAACTGAGTTCCTTTAAGGGCTAACAAGTCAGTGATAAGCAGACGAATATCGCCGCCGCGTAAGCCCTCACTAACTGCCAGCTGGTTAACGCGCCCTTTTAGCAATACTTTTTCCGCATTATCCGCCAATGATAACTGATACTCACCATCCCCGAGGTTTGTAACAATAAAGCCCTTGCCTTCAAGGTTTCTCGGTACAGAAAAGTTCGCGACATTGATAACTTCGCCGCCCCAGGCGTATTTATCTGACGTTAAATTTGCTAACCAAGGTTGATTGAAATCATCATCAGATATTTTGCTATAACGACGGGCAAAGAACTCGCCAACACTGCCTAAATAGTTCGGTGTTACCACATTGGTCAGTTTTAAATCATCAACCACTTTACCCATTACCATGCGCGATTTTAACAGTTCGATTTCGGTAACCGCTTCACTATCGGTAGCAAACATCTCACCTAGATCATCAAGACCAGGAAGACCTGCGCTCTTTTGCTCAATTTGAATAAGGGCATCAGCTTTGTATACCGGCGTGGCAAGTAACGCATACGCGATACCGATGAAGGTAAAGATGGCGGTTACCGCAACAATGAAGAGTTTTTTCTCCAGCAGTAAGCCAAATAGGCGGGATAAATCAATTTCATCGCTGTCAGAGACAGGTGCTGTTTTATTGGGGGTAGTAGACATAATAGTTTCTTGTTTTTAGGTACACAATCGAGGATTGTTTCGGGTACACAAAATTAAAAATTTTGTTTCGAGTACGTGAAACGAAAAACATGTTTCACTTCGGGTACATGAATCAGAGATTCATTCCGGGTACACAAAATCATTTGATTTTTTTGGGTACATGAATCAGAGATTCATTTCGGGTACACAAAATTAAAAATTTTGTTTCGGGTACGTGAAACGAAAAACATGTTTCACTTCGAGTACATGAATCGGAGATTCATTCCGGGTTAGAGCGCTTTAACTCGAAGAGACGCTGTTTGTCTCGTACCCGGAGTAACGTTGTTTGTTACGTTCTCGGAGCGATGCTGTTTATCGCGTACTCGGCGCAACGCTGTTTGTTGCATACTTTCGCAACGATGGGGTCAGAGCTAAAGATCTGACCCCATGGTTGCGTTTTAGGCACGCTTCCGCCCTTAGGTTTGGCTCCTAAAGGCAAAAAATTCGGTGATTAAAAATTTTGATTCGAAATTTTTAAGAACTTCGAATTTTTTCTAAGTGCGGGGCAAACCGCGCCCCTCCGAGTACGCGAAACGATAAAACTGTTTCGCTTCGGGTACATGAATCGAAGATTCATTCCGGGTACGCTGATAAATCAGCTTCGGGTAAATTGCTTTTGCTCGAAGAGACGTTGTCTGTCTCGTACCCGGAGTAAAAATCTTATTTTTACGTACCCGAAACCGAAATTTACTTTCGGTGTTCTCGAAGCCAATGTTTTTTATTGGCGTACTAGTCGTGGTTCCAATCAATCCTCTTTATCTATGTCCTGATTGGAAACCACGACTTCGTTCTGTTGGCCGAGCATGTTCAATAGAATGATTGAACGTTCGAGGCCATCTGACGATTTATATATTGCGGATAAGCCCTTGAACGGGCCATTGGTGACAATTAGCGCATCACCCCGGTGATAATTTTCTAGGTCAGCTAAGGTTGGTAGCTGGTCTGAATCGCCGGTTATTTCCGTATCTTGTTTTAATTGTTCAATTAACGGTTCGTTTACGGTAGCCATATTGGCACCAAAACGAACAAAATTCGCCACCCCGCGGGTGGAGCGAATTGCATTAAAATTGGCATTCACTGAATCCAGTTTTACGAAAAGGTAGTTTGGAAAAAGAGGTTCAACGGAAACCGACTTAACTCCCTGTCGTTTTTTTACTGCAGAAATCTTGGGATAGAAAACTTCAACCCCCTGACTTACCAGGTTGTCGAACGCTCTACGCTCATCCCTGGGTTTTGAAGTAATTACGTACCACTTCTGTGTCGAATTTACTGCGTTAGACATACTGCACTCAGCAAAAGGCGTGTTGCACACACCCTCATTAATTAACTATTTTTATTGCCGTATTGCCTCTTAGATTTTTCAAGAGGCGACATCGCCTATTTAACCATCAACCATGATGGAAAAACAACCAAAAACAGGTTGGATTCGATGTTTCGACTGTCGTTATAGATTACCGGAAAAAACAGTGGATACAAAGGGGGAAGGGAGAAAAATTTTTGCGCGAAGCGTCACCGAAGGTCAACTTGTTGATTCGGCGACACTTCGCGTGGGTACACAATTGAAAATTGTTCCGGGTACGTGACAATCAACGTCACTGCGGGTACATGAACCAAAAGTTCATTTCGGGTACGCTGCAGAAAAACGCAGCTTCGGGTTAGAGCGAGCTTTATTGGGAACACAATCGAAGATTGTTCCGGGTACGTGAAACGAAAACGCGTTTCACTTCGGGTACATAAACCAAGGTTTATTCCGGGTACGCGATGAAAAGCATCGCTACGGGTTAGAGCGAGCTTTATTGGGTACACAATCGGAGATTGTTTCGGGTACGAGGCGAACAGCGCCTCTTCGAGTACATGAATCAAAGATTCATTTCGGGTACGCTGCGGAAAAACGCAGCTGCGGGTTAGAGCGAGCTTTGTTGGGTACACAATCGGAGATTGTTCCGGGTACGCGATGAAAAGCATCGCTACGGGTTAGAGCGGCTCTTAACTCGAAGGGCGCAGTTTGCCCGTACCCGAAGTAAAAATCCTATTTTTACGTACCCGAAACAAAATCTTGATTTTGTGTACCCGGAGCCAATGCTGTTTATTGGCGTACCCTTTCACTCGAAGGGCGTAGTTTGCCCGTACCCGGAGTAAAAATCTCATTTTTACGTACTCGAAACAAAATCTTGATTTTGTGTACCCGAAGCCAATGCTGTTTATTGGCGTACCCTTTCACTCGAAGGGCGTAGTTTGCCCGTACCCGGAGTAAAAATCCTATTTTTACGTACCCGAAACAAAATCTTGATTTTGTGTACCCGGAGCCAATGCCGTTTATTGGCGTACCCTAAAAAGCAAAAAACCGGCATCAGCCGGTTTTTAAACTTGGTTCTTCCTTAGCCTTGGAAGAGCGCCTCGATACTGAGATTTTGCGCAGACAGAATATCGCGCAGGCGCTTCAGTGCTTCTACTTGAATCTGGCGTACGCGTTCGCGTGTTAAGCCAATTTCCAGGCCCACATCTTCGAGGGTGGCTGGTTCATAGCCTAACAGGCCAAAGCGACGAGCAAGGACTTCGCGCTGTTTCGAGTTCAACTCGTTCAACCAGTGCACGATGTTTTCTTTGATATCGCTATCTTGCAGATCGGATTCTGGCCCCTGGCTTTTCTCATCCGCGAGCACATCCAATAAGGCTTTTTCAGAATCGCCGGCAAACGGCGTATCTACTGAAGTGATGCGTTCATTTAATTTGAGCATTTTCGAGACATCAGCAACGGGCACATCGAGTTTGGTTGCGATTTCTTCAGCGGTTGGCTCATGGTCAAGTTTTTGCACCAGTTCACGTGCCGCACGCAGGTAAACATTGAGTTCTTTGACAACATGGATGGGAAGTCGAATCGTGCGGGTTTGGTTCATAATGGCACGTTCGATGGTTTGACGAATCCACCAGGTGGCGTAGGTGGAGAATCTAAATCCGCGTTCAGGGTCGAATTTTTCGACGGCTCGGATCAAACCTAAGTTTCCTTCTTCGATTAGGTCAAGAAGGGGTAAACCACGATTATTGTATCGTCGGGCGATTTTGACAACCAGTCGCAAGTTACTCTCGATCATCCTGGCTCGAGATGCCTGGCAACCTTTCAGCGCTTTGCGGGAAAAGTAAACCTCTTCCTCGGCTGACAATAAAGGTGAAAAGCCAATCTCACTCAGATACAATTGCGTTGCATCTAAATTAGCGCCAGAATCTTCTGGAGTTATCTTCTCTTCCTTGAGTTTGTTGGTTTCAGTTTCGGCTACTGCTTCAACTACCGCTTCGTTGCTTTTACTCTTACTCATCAATATCTCCCAATACTAATCGTAATTTGTCTAGGTTTTATTCACTGCTTGCCTCTGTTTTTTTATTAACGCTTCGGTAAATACCTGGCTGGATTCACCGACTTGCCCCGAAATCGAATTTCAAAATGTAGCATGGTTTTATCTGTACCCGTGCTACCCATTTTGGCGATTACCTGCCCTGCCCTGACGTTTTGCTGTTCCTGAACCAACAAGGTGTCGTTATGCGCATAAGCACTTAGGTAATCGTCATTGTGTTTTATAATTATTAGGTTTCCATATCCTCGCAAGGCATTTCCGGAATAGACAATCAAGCCATCGGCTGATGCTTTAATTTCCTGCCCCTTAACGCCGGCAATACTAATGCCTTTGTTGCCTTGCTTCGCGCTCGAAAAACCAGAGATGACTTTTCCTGCCGCTGGCCAGAGCCAGGAATCAACTTTGGAGTTGATAGACGGGACTTTCACATTGGTTATTTTTTCGTCACTTTTTTTAACATACTCCTCTGATTTTTGATTTGCAACAACTTTTGTTTGAGATTTTTGTGGTTTTTTTGAGGCAGTTTTATTTTTTGCCTTATTAGTTGTGCTTTTCTTTGCTGCAGCTCGCTTTGAGGAGGGTTTACTGGCGACCAAGGATAAGGTCTGACCAGGGAATATTCGATAAGGCGCAGATAAATTATTGAGGGCCGCAAGGGTTTCTACATCGCTTCCTGAGCGCCAGGCAATAGAGTAAAGGGTCTCTCCGGCTAGTACTTTATGGGTTGAGCCGGACAAGGTGTTTTTTTCTTTTTGCAACGTCGGTTTGGAACCACCGATGCTCACCACTTCTGCGGGTCGAATTCGCTCAGCACAGGCGCTAAGTAAAAACGTAACGCCGAGCAACAGTGCAGTAATTTCCTTTTTCAGCAACACAATGACTCTCACACTGACAACATATTAATTTGAATTTATTAGTCTTTATATTTTCTATTGTAGCGTTTAGCGCATCATAAAATAAAGTATCACAACAAGCGCGACAACGCTCCAGCCGATAACATCAATACTTTTACGCAACTTAGCTTCCATTTTTGCACCGCCCCAGGCAATTAAACCCGCGACCAAAAAGAAGCGCATTCCACGCCCTACCGCCGAAGCAATCAGGAACGGCAGGAACATCATTTGCAGGAATCCTGCAGATAACGTAAACACTTTATAGGGGATTGGCGAAAAGCCAGCGAGAAAAACTACCCATACGCCATATTGTTCAAACCAGTCCATCGCTCTTTGAAACTTATCCATGTAGTTAAATTCTATTAAAAGCGGTTGAATAAGCGGTTCAAACATCAGATAACCGAGAAAATACCCGACTACTCCTCCGATCACTGACGAAATGGTTGTAATTGTCGCTAATCGCCATGCGCGATGAGGTTTTGCCAAGACCATAGGGGCAAGTAACACATCCGGTGGAATTGGAAAAAACACCGATTCAGCGAAGGTAATAGCAGATAATACCGCAGGGGCGAATTTGTGTTCGGCCCACTTTAAAGTCCAATCGTATAGGGCGGTAAAGATTTTCAAAGCAGTTCTCCGGGAACAAGCGGTACAAATCTAACCGCCTCTATCATTTGTTGTTGAAAATTATTGTTGTTACGGGTGATCAGTCTCAATATCTGGTGATCCTGACCGACCGGAATAATCATTTTTCCGCCATCATCGAGTTGCTCAAGCAATTGTGGCGGAACGTCGTCAGGGGCTGCGGTAACAATAATGGCTTTATAGGGCCCTTTGTTTGCCCAGCCCTTCCAGCCATCACCATGTTTCATCGAGACATTATGTAGGTCGAGGTTTCGCAGCCGCCGTTTTGCCTGCCATTGCAAAGATTTTATCCGTTCAACGGAAAATACCTTAGCAAATATTTGCGCCAAAATCGCGGTTTGATAGCCAGAGCCGGTGCCAACTTCAAGTACCTGGTCGTTATTGTCGCTCAAGATTAACTCTGTCATTCGGGCGACAATATAAGGTTGCGATATGGTCTGCCCCTGGCCGATAGGCAACGCGGTATTATCATACGCTTTATGCGCCAATATCTCAGGCACAAATAAATGACGAGGGCAATTTGCAATGGCTTCAAGTACTTTGGTACTCGTAATACCACTGGCTTGCAATTGTTTGGCGAGAATTAATCCTGAACGTTGGGATTTACCGCCTAATGAGGAACTTCGACTCATAGTTTTAATTCATTTACCCATTCGGTCATTGGCATCAAACTTCGATACGCTGTCATATCAACCGTTAATGGCGTAATCGACGCGTAGCCTCGCTCAATCGCATAAAAATCGGTTCCTTCCGCGCAATCAAGGCCAGCCCCTAAAGAGCCATACCAATAAATATCGCGATTCCACGGGTCCAATGTTTTGGTCATCGATTCAGCACGATGGCGATGTCCTAGCCTGGTAACCTTAATGCCTTTCAATTCTGATATCGGCACATCTGGTACATTGATATTGATTATTTGATCGCTATTTAATGGGTGCTCACCAAGGCGTTTGATAAACTTTGCGGCAACAATGGCTGCCGTTTCAAAATGTTCGTTGCCCGCCAGAGACACGGCAATTGCCGGTAGGCCCATGTGTCGTCCTTCGGTAGCAGCAGCTACCGTGCCAGAATACAATACATCATCACCAAGGTTGGCGCCGTGATTGATGCCGGCAACAACTAAGTCTGGCGTTCCATCGAATAGTTGCGATATTCCCACGTGCACGGAATCCGTTGGCGTCCCATTGACGGCAATAAAGCCATTGCTATGGGTTTCGGCTCGTAACGGGTTTACTAAGGTAAGCGAGTTACTGGCACCGGAACAATTCCTGTCGGGCGCAATGACCATGGTATTGGCAAATTTACTCAACTCATCATTGAGAACGGCAATGCCCCTGGCATTTACGCCATCATCATTACTGACCAGAATTTTCAACATGATTCTCTGTCCTTTTAAGCTCACTCGCATCTTGATAGTCAACTAACTCTCGCAAAACCGTGGTAGCAAAACTACCAGCCGGCAAGAAAAAGCTTAACTTCACATTATCGTTCGCAGTTTGAATGTCGGCATCGGTGGGCATCAGTCGAATACGACGACGCTCCTGCTGCAAACCAAAAGCTTCTAAGCCTTCGCACAAATCCGGAAAACACCTTGCTAAATTCTGCTCACGTTCTGCGGCTGCGCCCTCAGTCATTAATCTGCCCCTGCCCCACATCGGCGCAGTTAAATCAATATCTTTGCGGTTAAATCTATCCTGAATATCATCGTTTAACTCGTCAATGATAAACACCGACTGACTACCCGCCATCATCATCACATCGCCAACATCTAAATGACTGAATAAGCCCTGTTCGATGCGTTGATTCAATACCTGGTTAAATAAATAAGAGCGAACTGCAGATAAATAAAAACCGCGTTTTTTCTTATCTTTTACTTTGGCGCCGGCAAACATGTCTTTTGCCCGGTCTAAATTATTACCATTGATTCCGAATCGCTGTTCGCCAAAGTAATTTGGTACTCCGGTTTTACAAATGTGTATCCAGTGTCGGTAGATGTCATCGACATCGGTAACATTGCGGATCACTAATTCAAAGCGATTTCCTGAAAGGGCGCCGGTTTTCAGTTTTTTATTGTGACGATATTTTGCCAGAACCTCGACACCTTCAATCTTCAAATCGCTGATATCATCGTCAGGCTTACCCGGTAAATGAATACTGAAATATTGCTCTGTTACTGCATTTCTATCCTTCATACCGGCGTATGAAACCAAGGCATCTTTTACCTTAAAGTAACGGGCCAATTGCCGGGCGACAAATGTGGTATTGGCGCCGGTTTTGCGAATATGTAATACCAGGTGCTCACCTTCTCCACTGAACGTAAACGGCAGTACTTCGAAAACCTTAAAGTCTTCAGGATTGGTACGGATAACACCCGTGGATTGTGGTTTTTGATATAGATACGCTAATTCATTATTCATAATGGTTTACCAGGCAATTTACCTTATCGCTCTTCGAAGTGCCCGGCGTCCGGCGCTCGCACCCGATAACAGGACTACGGCGTGCACACTCACACCTTCTTTGCGGCCAACATAGCCGAGCTTTTCGGTGGTCGTTGCTTTGACATTGACGTTATCAATATCGGTGAGCAAGTCTTCTGCAAGCACTTGTCGCATCGCTAATAAATGTGGTGCGATTTTTGGCGCCTGAGCGACAATGGTGATATCGACATTGCCGATTTGAAAGGATTTTTGTTGCATCAGGCCGACCACGTGGCGCAGCAAAATGCGTGAATCGATATTTTCGTAATCTGCGTCGGTATCAGGGAAATGGTTACCGATATCGCCAAGGCACAATGCCCCAAGGATAGCATCGCAAAGCGCGTGAATGGCGACATCACCGTCGGAATGGGCAACGAAACCCTGATCAAAATTAATTTTCACACCGGCAAGGGTAACCGGGCCTTCTCCGCCAAACTTGTGAACGTCAAAACCGTGTCCTATTCGCATGTTCATTCCACTGTCCTTTGCTGTTGTTTGAGGATGAATTGAGCCAAATCCAAATCTTCCGGCTGGGTGACTTTGATATTATCCGCCCGACCCACAACAACATCGGCGGGATGATTGCAATATTCCATTGCCGAAGCTTCATCGGTAATGGTTTGTTTCGCCGCAAGGGCTTTTTCAAGCGCTTCGATGAGCAAGCCAGTTGCAAAAAGTTGTGGGGTTAAAGCATGCCAAAGATTGTCTCGCGACTCGCTGTGAGATATTTGATTGTCGGCATTGGTGCGTTTCATCGTATCTCTTACCCGAGATGCTAAAATAGCGCCACGTCCCGTTTGCTGGTAATGATTGATTAACTGGCTGATGTCTTCATGGGTCAGGCAAGGCCGAGCGGCGTCATGAACCATGGCAACGGGACTATCCTTAACTTGCTTTAAACCGGCTAAAACCGAATCACATCGTTCGCTGCCGCCAGTTACGGTAATCACATCAGGATTATCATTTAGGGGTAATTTGTTGAAGAAGGTATCTTCGCTATTTAAGGCGACAATGACCTTGGAAACATTTGGATGGGCTAACAAACGTTCAACGGTATGTTCGAGAATCGTTTTTCCAGCCAGAGTTAGGTATTGTTTGGGGATATCGCTGGCCATGCGTTTACCAATACCCGCGGCAGGAACCACTACCGGAACCTGAAGATTATCGTCTTTATCGATCACGATTCGTTCTCATTAAGAAGTATTGGGGTCAAGACCTGACCCCAATGACCTTTAGTTCTCTTTAGGGATCACCCGGAAGAAGACTTCGCCCTCTTTGATCATGCCAAGTTCGTTACGGGCATTCTCTTCGATGGCTTCCAGGCCATTTTTTAAATCATCAATATCCGCATAAACCAGCTTATTTCGTTGCTGCAGTTTTTGATTTTGTTCTGTTTGATGAACCACCCTCTCTTCAAGAGCAATGTAATCACCGATACTATTTTTACCAAACCACAGCCGGTACTGCAGTAACAGCACAAGAATGATGAGAATGGCATTGATGATTTTCATGAAGATACGGGCCGTTAACGGAGTTAAGGAGATAATAGCAACTTCGCCCGTAAAACGGAATGGGTTTTACAGCAGAGCTGTATAGGGGGAGTCGAAACCAAAGATGTTTCGGAGGTGGAGTCGAAGCCAAAGATGTTTCGGAGGTGGAGTCGAAACCAAAGATGTTTCGAAGGTGGAGTCGAAACCAAAGATGTTTCGAAGGTGGAGTCGAAACCAAAGATGTTTCGGAGGTGGAGTCGAAACCAAAGATGTTTCGGAGGTGGAGTCGAAACCAAAGATGTTTCGAAGGTGGAGTCGAAACCAAAGATGTTTCGCAGGTGGAGTCGAAACCAAAGATGTTTCGGAGGTGGAGTCGAAACCAAAGATGTTTCGAAGGTGGAGTTGACGAACAGCGTCAATGGTGGAGTAAATACTCCCTAGCGTCGTATTTATGGTGGACTCTAACGATGCACTTGGCTTTGATTTCCAGTCGTAGCTGGAAATGACGAGTTGGAAGTGGAAGAGGAAGGTGGAAGTGGGAGGTGGAAGTGAGCCTCGCTTCGTCATCTCCGGGTAACTGGAGATCTCAGGATTAGGTTTTGGCTTTGATTTCCAGTCGTAGCTGGAAATGACGAGTTGGAAGTGGAAGAGGAAGGTGGAAGGTGGAAGTGAGCCTCGCTTCGTCATCTCCGGGTAACTGGAGATCTCAGGATTAGGTTTTGGCTTTGATTTCCAGTCGTAGCTGGAAATGACGGGAGGAAGGTGGAAGTGGAAGGTGGAAGTGAGCCTCGCTTCGTCATCTCCGGGTAACTGGAGATCTCAGGATTAGGTTATGGCTTTGATTTCCAGTCGTAGCTGGAAATGACGAAAAGCGACTTTATGTTACGCAGTTTAATTACCGTCATCACAGAAAATCGCTCCTGCATTTTCTGCATACCGGTCATCCTTGACCATATTCGGGTCACTGAAGATCTCGTGCTTAGGTTACGGCTTTGATTTCCAGTCGTAGCTGGAAATGACGAAAACCTACCTCGAGACGACTCGTCTCGACTCCACCATTGACGCTTTGCGTCAACTCCACCTTCAAAATTTTATTTTGACTCCACCATTTCAGCTTCGCTGAAACTCCACCAAAAATTGCTCCTCGATAACTGCTCCTCGATAACTGCTCCTCGATAACTGCTCCTCGATAACCGCTCCTCGATAACTGCTCCTCGATAACTGCTCCTGCGTTATTCTACCTACATACTTCCATGTATTAGTGCGTTATTCTACCTACATACTTCCATGTATTAGTGCATTTTCGGCATATAAACCGTCCCTGGTTAAAACCCTTGCAGCTTTGCTGCAACTCCACCTTTTACGCTTTGCGTAAACTCCACCATCGACGCTCAGCGTCGACTCCACCTTCAAATCGTATTCTGTTTTGACTCCACCTGCGAAGCGTCCCTCTAAAAAGATAAAAGCTCCCGACGGGAGCTTTTTAAAACTTCTCCGCCGGCGGCAAAGGCTTTTGAAAATTCTTCCAATTAATTTGTGAAGACAACAATAGCTCTCTTAAATCAAGAGATCTGGGGTTAGATTTTTTACCTGCAACCCATCGATGTCCACTGCATGCGGCAAGCATTACTTTGCGGTTCGGTTTTAAAAGCTGATAGCCATACTTATTTTCGATTCCGGAACTGGTCAGCTGGAACCGACCTGAAAAATTACAGCGTATGGTATTAGCCTCAAGGTCAATTTTATCGATGCAATCGAGGAAAATAAATTCTATACCTTGTGCTTGTTGATACACAGGCACAACTAATCCCAGTGACAGTGTTTTCGTTTGAAACCAACTAGCGACGGTATCTGGGGTTTGATCATTTATGGGTATCTTAGTGGATTGTTTTGCTGACCAACTTGCATTTTGACAATCAACCTGAATTGGTGCGTCAGAGGCTAAGAGCGCATGGGCTGTTCTCGATATGTAATGGCTGAGACTTTTTAGCTTGGCTTGAATAGGTGCAACGCTGCTAGTTTCCAAAGCAGACAACTTGTCAACTTCACGCTCATATAAAGCGTGGCAAAGCTGATGAAATTGAGGGTGGGATCCAGCCCCTTGCCAAAAAGAGTCTTGTTCCATTTTCCGTGAGAGTTGCCTGAACCAGCAATGCTCCTTGCTATCCGTTATTATTGGTTGTTTATTAATTAAACATAAGTTCCCTAAAAAAAGCCAGCGTAATAAACGAATCGTTTGGATGGTAAAGTCGAGACGACTCCTGGGTAGTGAAATTGAAAATCAGCGTCAACAATGGATTTGGCGACACAAAAAGAGGTTTCGAGAATTGAGTAAGCCGCTGCTATGTTAGTGGCGTGCTGGGAGCTCATAGAGCGGGTGCGTCGTCTTAAATTGGATGGAAGGGCATAGAGCGTTTGAGTCATTCCCTGCCACGACAGGGAATCAAGGTCTACACTTTTCTAATCAGTCATAGAAATGGATTTCTCTGATGAAACAACCTGCAATTTATATAGTCACTAACAAAGAAAACACTGTCGTATATATCGGTGTTACTAGCAACTTACCGCAGCGCATATACCAACACAGAGAGAAACTGGTTGCAGGTTTTGCCAGTAAATATAGTTTGTCTAAATTGGTTTACTTCGAGCTTTTCGACGATATGGTCAATGCTATTTCACGGGAAAAGCAGCTAAAAAAATGGTCCCGAGCCTGGAAAGATGAATTGATAGGAAGCTCTAACCCTGATTGGCGCGATTTGTATCCGGAGATACTCTGATGGTTAAGGTTTTGGTTTTGGCTTTGATTTCCAGTCGTGGCTGGAAATGACGGGAGGAAGAGGAAGGTGGAAGTGGAAGGTGGAAGTGAGCCTCGCTTCGTCATCTCCGGGTAACTGGAGATCTCAGGATTAGGTTTTGGCTTTGATTTCCAGTCGTAGCTGGAAATGACGGGTTAAGCTTTTCAGCTTTGCTGAAACTCCACCCTTGACGCTGCGCGTCAACTCCACCTTCAAAACATATTCAGTTTTGACTCCACCTGCGAAGCCTCCCTCTAAAAGCAAAAAAGCTCCCGAAGGAGCTTTTTAAAGTTATTGGCCCTTAATTTCCGAGCGGCCATTATAAACCGCTTTATCGCCAAGGAACTCTTCGATACGTAATAGCTGGTTGTACTTAGCAACGCGATCTGAGCGACACAGAGAACCGGTCTTGATTTGACCCGCTGCAGTACCTACCGCTAAATCAGCGATAGTCGCATCTTCGGTTTCACCACTGCGATGTGAGATAACGGCGGTAAAGCCTGCATCTTTCGCCATTTTGATCGCATTCAGGGTTTCCGTTAAAGAACCGATTTGGTTGAATTTGATCAAGATTGAGTTACCGATACCGTTCTCAATACCACGCTTTAAGATTTTAGTGTTTGTAACAAACAAGTCATCACCAACGATTTGTACTTTATCGCCAAGCAATTGTGTTTGGTATTTGAAGCCATCCCAATCTGACTCGTCCAGACCGTCTTCAATAGAAACAATTGGGTATTGCTTACAAAGCTCACCTAAAAAGTCAGAGAATTCATTCGAGGTGAATTTTTTGCCTTCGCCTTTTAAGTCGTAGATTTTGTTCTCAGCATCATAAAATTCTGACGCCGCACAATCCATCGCTAAGGTGATGTCTTTGTCTAACTCATAACCTGCAGCCGCAATCGCTTCTTTAATTACCGCCAGGGCATCGGCATTGGATTCTAAGTCAGGGGCAAAACCACCTTCATCGCCAACGGCTGTATTCAGGCCTTTTGCGGAAAGCACTTTTTTCAGGGCATGGAATACTTCAGCACCCATACGCAATGCTTCAGAGAAGTTCGGAGCACCAACCGGTTGGATCATGAATTCCTGAATATCAACGTTGTTGTCCGCATGCTCACCACCATTGATAATGTTCATCATAGGTACCGGCAAGCTGTAAACGCCAGGCGTACCATTGAGATCAGCGATGTGTTCGTATAGTTCCACACCTTTGGCAGCTGAGGCTGCTTTGGCAACCGCCAAAGATACCGCCAAAATCGCATTCGCACCAAAGTTTTCTTTGTTCTCAGTACCATCTAAATCAATCATGATTTGATCGATTTGAGCTTGTTCTAAAGCATTTTTACCGATTAGTGCTAGGGCAATTTTCTCATTCACGGCGGCGACGGCTTTAAGAACGCCTTTACCTAAGTAACGGCTTTTATCACCATCGCGTAATTCTAACGCTTCACGAGAACCAGTAGAAGCACCAGAAGGCGCACAAGCACGACCAAAAGCACCAGATGCTAAACGTACATCTGCTTCTACCGTTGGATTACCGCGAGAGTCCATTACCTCGCGAGCGATCACTTTAACTATCTCTGACATATCAACCTCTTTATTTTAATAAAAAAGCCGTAGCTAACATCCTTAGCTACGGCTCGCTTTGAACTTATTATTTTTGCTGGTTTTTCTGATGTTCAAACGCTGCAGCTACGAAGCTTTCGAACAATGGGTGACCATCCCGTGGTGTCGAATTGAACTCTGGGTGGAACTGACCTGCGACATACCAAGGGTGCTCTGGCAATTCAATCATCTCAACAAGCTTTTTATCTGCGGATAAACCTGAGAATACCAGACCGGCATCACTTAATTGCTGACGGTAATTGTTATTCACTTCATAGCGGTGGCGATGACGTTCAAAAATACTTTCACCACCGTAGATGGAAGCAGCCTTAGTCCCTGCAATTAAATGACACTGCTGTGAGCCAAGACGCATGGTACCACCTAAATCGGAGTTTTCGTCACGGGTCTCAACCTGACCTTCTTCGTCAAGCCACTCTTCAATCAGGCCAACAACCGGATATGGTGTTTCAGCATTAAATTCGGTTGAGTGAGCATCGTTAAGTTTGGCTACATTTCGAGCGTACTCGATAAGTGCTACCTGCATCCCTAAACAAATACCGAAATAAGGAATGTTATTCTCACGGGCATATTGGGCCGTTAAAATTTTACCCTCAACACCACGCTCACCAAAACCACCCGGTACCAGGATAGCGTCAACGCCTGCAAGCGCTTGTTCGCCTTTGCTTTCAACGCTTTGTGAATCAATATACTGGATGTTTACCGACAACTGATTCTTCAGGCCGGCATGCTTTAAAGCTTCGTTAACTGACTTGTAGGCATCGGGTAATTCAATGTATTTACCAACCATACCAATGGTTACTTCGCCCTTTGGATTGGCTTCCTGATAAAGAACCTGTTCCCACTCGTGCAAATCAGCCTCTGGCGCGTCAATACCGAAACGCTTAACAACTAGCTCGTCAGTGCCTTGTGATTTTAACAATGCCGGGATTTTGTAGATGCTGTCGACATCGCGCATCGATACCACCGCACGCTCTTCAACGTTGGTGAATAAGGCAATTTTCGCGCGTTCGTTTGCAGGAATAACGCCTTCGCTGCGACAAACCAGAATGTCAGGGAAAATACCAATCGAACGCAACTCTTTAACCGAGTGCTGGGTAGGCTTGGTTTTAATTTCACCCGAAGCTTTCAGATAAGGCACTAAGGTAAGGTGCATATACATGGCACGCTCACGTCCCAGTTCAACACCTAATTGACGAATGGCTTCTAAGAAAGGCTGTGATTCGATATCACCAACCGTACCACCGATTTCAACCATAGCAACATCAAAACCTTCAGCGCCTTCGATAACGCGACGTTTGATATCGTTAGTGATGTGTGGAATTACCTGAATGGTTGCACCTAAAAATTCACCGCGACGTTCACGAGCCAAGATATCCTGATAGATACGGCCCGTAGTGAAGTTGTTACGCTTGGTCATTTTGGTGCGAATAAAACGCTCATAGTGACCCAAATCCAAATCGGTTTCGGCGCCGTCATTGGTAACGAACACTTCACCATGTTGAATCGGGCTCATCGTACCTGGATCAACATTGATATATGGGTCAAGTTTTAGCATGGTTACCTTCAAACCACGTGCTTCCAGTATCGCCGCCATTGAGGCTGCAGCAATACCCTTGCCCAGGGATGAAACCACCCCACCAGTTACAAAAATATATCTTGTTGTCATGTGAAACCCAGATGTAAGGAAAAACAGTAAAGTAGTTGTGCTAACAGTGTAGCAGGACGGGAAAGCATTGTAGCAAAAGCTCGGCGGGACAACAACGGGATTTTCTTTATCAAAACCCTATCAGTTATTATCGGGATTTTATGTATCAAATCCCTATCATTTATTAGCGGTGTTTTGATTCTTTAAATCCCGAGGTGGAGTCAAGACGCAAAACGTCTTGAAGGTGGAGTTGACGTAAAACGTCAAGGGTGGAGTCAATACGCAAAACGTCTTGAAGGTGGAGTTGACGTAAAACGTCAAGGGTGGAGTCAATACGCAAAACGTCTTGAAGGTGGAGTTGACGTAAAACGTCAATGGTGGAGTTGACGTAAAACGTCAAGGGTGGAGTTGACGCAAAGCGTCAATGGTGGAGTCGAGACGAGTCGTCTCGAGGTAGGTTTTAGTCATTTCCAGCCACGACTGGAAATCAAAGCAAGATTCTTCGTCAGACTCCACCCGAAATTCGAAGGCTGGGAGAATTTTACGTATCCGGATCTGTTTTATTAAAGTCAGGAAAAGCGAAGTCTGGAGCAAAATTATTTCACTTCAAATTCGTTTTATAGCAATCAGTTTAAGCTTAGGAAGATAAGGAGAATACTTATGTTTCATGAAAAGCTTGTGGTTTGGCAAAAGAGTTGTGACCTAGCGGTTCAAATTTTTAAATTAACGGCATCGATAACCGATTTTGGCTTTCGCGATCAAATAACCAGAAGTAGTTTGTCTATCGCCAGCAATATAGCTGAAGGCATAGAGAAACCGACTATAAATGACAAAAAGAAGTATTTGTATATCGCGAAAGGCAGCCTTGCAGAGCTTAAGACCCAGTTAATAATTGGCGAGCGAATAGGTTATCTAGATTTTCATTCTGTAAAAAATTATAGACAAGAAGCCGAGCTTATAGATCGAATGATAATAGGGTTGATTAAGAAGGTGGAGTCAAGACAGAAGACGTCTTGAAGGTGGAGTTGACGTAAAACGTCAAGGGTGGAGTTGACGCAAAGCGTCAATGGTGGAGTTGACGTAAAACGTCAAGGGTGGAGTTGACGTAAAACGTCAAGGGTGGAGTCGACGCAAAGCGTCAATGGTGGAGTTGACGTAAAACGTCAAGGGTGGAGTTGACGTAAAACGTCAAGGGTGGAGTCGAGACGAGTCGTCTCGAGGTAGGTTTTCGTCATTTCCAGCCACGACTGGAAATCAAAGCAAGATTCTTCGTCAGTCTCCACCAAAAATTCGAAGGCTGGGAGAATTTTCTCCAACATCGGTAGACGCCACCCAATATACGACGCAATGGAGTATATTATCCCTCTTTAATAGGAGAATAAAAATGACGTATTATTCTCCTATTTTAATGATCGGGATAATTTTTATGTGGCATCAACAAACGATTCAATTGCAGCCTAAATCCAGGGGCTTTCACTTGGTAACCGATGAGATCACCTCGAAAATTTCGGCGCTTTCGGATTTTCGCGTTGGCTTTATGCAATTGTTTATTCAGCATACGTCGGCTTCCTTAACCATAAATGAAAATGCAGATCCGACGGTGCGTATGGATATGGAGAGCCATTTTAATCAGTTCGTACCGGAAAATCAGCCTTATTACCTGCACGATTATGAAGGTTCGGATGATATGCCTGCTCATATTAAGAGTTCAATTCTGGGTTGCCAGTTAATGGTCCCTATTGAAAATGGCCGGTTAGCTATGGGCACCTGGCAAGGCATCTACTTGTGCGAGCACCGTAATCATGGTGGTGCGAGAAGGATTGTCTGCACGCTAAATGGCGAAAGTTAATTAAAACACGTCGCTACATCGAGTTTTAAGGAGGAGTAAAATATTCCACTGCGTCATATTTTATGGTGGAGTCTGACGAGGGTGGAGTAAATACTCCCTAGCGTCGTATTTAAGGTGGACTCTAACGATGAACTTGGCTTTGATTTCCAGTCGTAGCTGGAAATGACGGAAACCCACCTCGAGACGACTAGTCTCTACTCCACCATCGAATCGTTTTCTGATTCGACTCCACCCTCAAGATGTTTTCCATCTTGACTCCACCAGCGCAGCTTACCTCTCTAACCCAGAGCGAGGCGTTAGCCTTGCTCTGGAAGCTGGTGCATCAAATGCTGATGAATCCGCAAGGTAATCGCATCTTTTTCCTTGCTGTAACCTAACTGGGTTGTCAGCTTGGCCAAAACTTCCGAAAGCTGGTTTACAAAGCGGCCATAACCTCTATGGGTACAATTATGATCACTAGCGATAAATACTAAACGAATGGTATCCACCAGCTTACTTGCATCCCATTGGCTAACTAACAGACCATTTATCGCCATTGTATTAAAACCAAGGTTTAACAGCTCACCATCGGGAACCACAAAATCCTCATCACTTTGACGAATAATAGGCATCTTGCCATTAGCAACCATTGCCAAATGATTAAGATTATATTGGCGTGCCAGCTTAGTGAATTTATCAGCGACCATGGTATACAAAGGATTGTAAGGATCGACGGCATTGGCATCAATTTCACATTGACTTAACAACGCATTGGTAACCGGCAAACTGGCAACTGCAAAGGTCATGGCTTGACGCTTAGCTGGAAGGATCAGCTGTTGTTGCTGGTATCGTTTGCTAATCGGTCGAAACCCATGAGTTAGTGTTTTTTTATCGCCTTTGTGTGGCGCGAACACATCATAGGTTAAATGCTGAAAGTCTTTTACTTTAATACTCGCTGATTGCAAACCTTGTGTTGTTACAAATTCCGTCACAAGTTGGGTGATTTGTATATGAAACTCTGGCGCATGCTCGCGAATCGTATCGCCTGTTGCTAAAAACAATAACTGTATTTTTTTCGCCCACGTGTCACCATCATAAAAGTGTTGGCGACCATAGTGCGCCACCGGATTATAAAGAAACAGCAATTGCTGCTTGGTTTCCACGACCTGCTGCTCTGGTGAATACATGACCCGAACCAATTTGTCCTGGGCTATAAAACTGGCATTTTCAACCTTATGCTGAGCGCAAAGCTGAAAGAATACACTGCTTAATGACTGATAAAGTTGCTCAGCTGAAGCTTGGGGAAAATCGCTGCGAAACTTAGCAATCAAATCATCAGGCTTGATTTCGATAAGAAGATACTGATTTTCGCGAGCCGACGATGGCACGTAAACTTTATGAGCGGCACTGCGTTTACGAATCAATGAAGTACGTGTTCGGTGTTGCAACATAATTGACCTCTGGGGCTGATTAGAAAAATCGCTGCCACTTTAAAGTGAGTTTGTGACGGTTGGATGACTGGGGAATGAAAGAATTGTTACAGATGCAAAGCTAGCGCTTTGCATCTGGTAATGGAGGGATTCTGCGAAGTCGGAGTCAAACACTCCTCTGCGTCGTGTTTTATGGTGGAGTCAAACACTCCTCTGCGTCGTGTTTTATGGTGGAGTCAAACGAAGGTGGAGTAAAACGTTCCTCTAGGTCACGTTTTAGGATAACTCATTCCATTGCAGCTTTGCTGCAACTCCACCATTGACGTATTACGTCAAATCCACCATCAAGATGTTTTCCATCTTGACTCCACCAGCGAAGCTTACCTCTCTAACCCAGAGCAAGGCGTTAGCTTTGCTCTGATATGGTTTTGATTTTGATTTCCAGTCGTGGCTGGAAATGACGAAAACCTACCTCGAGACGGCTGGTCTCGACTCCACCCTCAAGATGGCTTCCATCTTGACTCCACCAGCGAAGCTTACCTCTCTAACCCAGAGCAAGGCGTTAGCTTTGCTCTGATATGGTTTTGATTTTGATTTCCAGTCGTAGCTGGAAATGACGAAAACCTACCTCGAGACGGCTGGTCTCGACTCCACCATCAAGATGTTTTCCATCTTGACTCCACCAGCGAAGCTTACCTCTCTAACCCAGAGCAAGGCGTTAGCTTTGCTCTGATATGGTTTTGATTTTGATTTTCAGTCGTAGCTGGAAATGACGAAAACCTACCTCGAGACGGCTGGTCTCGACTCCACCATCAAGATGGCTTCCATCTTGACTCCACCATTGACGGTTTACGTCAACTCCACCTTCAAGGCTACGCCTTGACTCCACCCGCAAAACTTAATAGCCATTAAGTTTTGCTTGTTGCCAAAGCCTTTCCAGCTCTTCGAGGCTGGCATGGGTGATATCCGTATTGGTATTAAAGAAATGGTTTTCAATCGACTGAAAACGGCGAGTGAATTTTTGGTTTGCCTGTCGTAAGGTTTGTTCCGGGTCCAGCTTTGCATGGCGAGCGAGATTTACAACAGCAAACAGTAAATCGCCTATTTCTTCCGATAAAGCCTGCTGGTTTACATCTTTCGCATTTAACTCTGCTGAGATTTCATCACATTCTTCACGAACCTTATCAAATACGTCTGCAATATTGTCCCAATCAAAACCAACGTGGGCGCAACGTTTTTGAATTTTTGCAGCTTGCGATAGCGCCGGCAGGCTGCGTGGTATATCGGCCAGCATGCTTAATTGTGATTGCGCAGTTTTTTGCTGCCGCTCTTTGGCTTTTTCTGCTTCCCAATTGGCTTTTATCGCGGCTTCATCGGCAAATTGGTTATCGGCAAAAACATGGGGATGGCGACGAACCAGTTTTTCACAGATTTTTTCAACGACAGAATCGAAATCAAATAACTCCTGCTCTTTACCAAGCTGAGCGTAAAATATCACCTGAAACAAGAGATCGCCGAGCTCCTTTTCAAGCTCTTCGAAGTCTTGGTTTTCTATGGCTTCTGCAACTTCGTAAGCTTCTTCGAGCGTGTATGGCACAATCGTGGCAAAGCTTTGCTTTTGGTCCCAGGGACAACCCTCGTCAGGATCCCGTAACGATTTCATGATCCAAATGAGCTTTTCAACACTCCCGGGCGATGACAACATATTCCATCCTTACTGACGAATGCGATCGACTCTGACCACATCGTCTAATTGCATTATTTTATTAATTAAACGATCTAAAACCGAGGTGTTAGCCAGCTCAAGTTTGAAGGTCATCACATTTTGATGAAGTTTTTGGTCATTCTTCGAGGACATATCAAGAACGTTTATTTTTTCATTGGCAATGATGGTCGTAACATCCCGCAATAACCCCTGCCTTTCACCGGTAATAATTTGTACAGAAACCTGATAACCGGTTTTTTGATCATCCCCCCATTGCACATCAACAATACGCTCAGGATTTTGTTTTTCAGCGTTAAGTAACTGCTCACAATCGCTGCGATGTATGGATATCCCCCGCCCCTGAGTAATAAATCCAGTGATGGTATCACCAGGTACTGGCTGACAACACTTGGCCATATGAGTTAACAAATTCCCGACACCGGAAACGGTAATGCCGTTTTTGTCGGTTTGCCGCTTCTCTGAGGAACCTTTGATAATAAGTTTAGGATCGACTTCTTCCTGAGGTTGCTGCTTTTGCCATTGCCCCTGTAATTGATTAATGACCTGCGCAACTTTTACATGACCGGCACCGATAGCTGCGTGCAAATCCTCTAAGGACAGCACATTAAAACGCTTCAACACCGGCGCGTAATCGAGTTCCAAATCTTCAAATTTCTGCAGCTGGCTTTCCAACTGTTCTTTACCTTGAGAAATGTTTTTATCTTTATCCAGCAATTTAAAGAAGTGCTGTACCTTAGACCTTGCCCTCGCAGTGTGGATATAACCAAGGCTTGGGTTCAACCAATCCCGACTCGGATTAGGTTGCTTCGAGGTAAGGATTTCAACCTGCTCTCCGGTATTCAGCTTATAAGTAAAGGGAACGATTCGTCCCGAGATCTTGGCGCCAATACAGCAATGGCCGACATTTGAGTGGATGTAATAAGCAAAATCCAGAGGCGTTGACCCATTAGGTAAATCGATGACATCGCCATTGGGTGTAAATACGTAAATTCGGTCTTCGAAAACCTCATTGCGCAATTCTTCAACCAGCTCATCGGATTCGACAACATCTTCCTGCCATTTCAGCAGTTTGCGAAGCCAGTTGATCTTATCGTCAAAACTTCCTTTACCCTGACCACTGCCTTCTTTGTACCGCCAGTGGGCGGCGACACCAAGCTCAGCATCATCGTGCATTTGCCTGGTTCGGATCTGTACTTCAACAGACTTTCCTTCTGGCCCCAATACTACGGTATGAATGGATTGATAACCGTTAGGTTTTGGGGTTGCAACATAGTCGTCAAATTCGCTCGGTAAATGTTTCCAGCTGGTATGCACAACGCCCAAGGCACCATAGCAGTCCTGCAGTTTATCGACTACAACCCTTACCGCCCTGACATCGTAAAGCTGTTCAAAATCGAGGCCCTTTTTCTGCATCTTCTTCCAGATACTGAAGATATGTTTTGGGCGGCCATAGACCTCACCCGAGATGTGCATCTGTTTTAATTTCTGCTGAATATAATCGACAAAGTCGCTTACGTATTGCTCCCTGTCCAAGCGCTTTTCATCAAGAAGTTTAGCGATACGCATGTAAGTGTTTGGGTGCAAATAGCGAAATGAAATATCTTCCAGCTCCCATTTCAGTTGTCCAATCCCCAGGCGATTCGCCAATGGTGCATAGATACTTTGGGTTTCACGGGCAGCAATGACTCGCGTTTCTTCATCGCTTTCTTTGATCTCACGCAAGTTACATATTCTTTCCGCTAGCTTAATTACCACGGCCCGCACGTCTTCAACCATGGATAACAGCATTTTACGAAGATTGTCGATTTGGCCACTGGCAAAATGAGTACCACTAGGTTGCTGTAGACTGCGGATAGCATCCATCTGCACAACACCGGAGACTAAGGTATGAATGGATTTCCCATATTGATTTTCTACCTGTGTAGCGTCAATCAGATTATGCTCAACCAGTGGCACCAATAAGGCGGCGATTAAGGAATCACTATCCATATTCAGGCCAGACAAAATCTCAACCATTTCCAACGCTTTTACCTGGCAGTCGAGGTTTTCGGAGTACAGCGATTGATTCTCAAGCCAGACAGACTCAACACTCTTTTGTTTGTCGCCAGAGAGATTGAGCTGTTCTAACCAGGCCTCAAAGCTGGCACTGGTCATTTGGTGAGATTTTCTAACGGAAACCATTTAACATCCTTAGTTAAGTTTTTATCCTAGCGGTTAAAAACTTTTTATAGAGGGAATCTAACGATGGTGGAGTAAAATATTCCACTGCGTCATATTTTATGGTGGAGTCTAACGAAGAATAAAATCACTCTCTATCCTATATCGCGCTTTTGGGTGGAGTCTGACGAAGGTGGAGTAAAATATTCCACTGCGTCATATTTTATGGTGGAGTCTACCGAAGGTGGAGCAAAACGCTCCACTGCGTCGCGTTTTGGGATATTAAGTTCACTTCCTTTGCAGCTGAGCAGCAACTCCACCATCGAATCGTTTTCTGATTCGACTCCACCTTTGAAACGCTTTCCGTTTCAACTCCACCATTGACGTTTTACGTCAACTCCACCATCGACGCCATACGTCGACTCCACCTTTCACAAAACCGCTACCGGGGGTTGGTTTTGTGAAAGAGCGCCATCGTCTCAACATGGCGGGTCTGGGCAAACATATCTAATAACGCTATTTTTTCGAGTTTGTATCCAGATGCTAGCAATAGTTGGCTGTCCCGAGCCATAGTTGCAGCATCGCAAGAAATATAAAGTACCTTATCTACCCCTAACTCAGCAATAGGCTTAATCGCACCAATGGCTCCTGCCCTTGCTGGATCTAACAACACTTTATTAAAAGCAAGGTTTTCCTGCCATGGCCACACTAGATTTTCGGCGTTTAGGTCGGCCTGATAAAACTGACAATTGTTGACACCATTCGCCTTGGCGTTGGCAGTGGCCCTGTCTACCATTTCCTGAACACCTTCAACACCAACCAGAGAATTAACCCGCTTTGCAATGGGTAAGCTGAAATTACCCAGGCCGCAAAATAAGTCCAAGACACTGTCATTCATATCCAACGACAACCACGCTATCGCCTGCTCCACCATTGCCTTGTTCAGTTCTGCATTTACCTGAATAAAATCCCTTGGCGAAAAGTATAATTGGCAATCATCGATTTGATAGGACAATTGAGAATTGCCATTGGCTGACAAATCTATGGTCTGTTGATCATCGACAACCAATATCCGGTAATCATGTTCAAGGCCAAACTGACGCAAAGATTGGCGGTTTTTTTCGGATAATTTTCCTAGATATCGAAACACCAGAGTCACGTAGGCAGTATAAAAAGCCTCAACGTGGCCTATGACCTGACGACCAGCCAATTGTTCGATAAGTTTTTGTAGTGGCGGAAATACATCCGCGAGGGGGCGTACCAAAGTTGGGCACGATTTAATGGGCGTAATATGCTTGGAATTTTTCTGGCGAAAGCCAATGCTCGGTTCGTTTAAGCGATTGTATTGAACGCCAATCCTCGCCTTGCGTCGATAATGCCAGGGTTCCGATACCACTGGCGGCTGCCAAGGTAGATTTTCAGCGCCAGCATTTCTCTTGAAAACCTCATCGATTTTTTGTTTTTTAACACTGAGTTCCAACTCACCATCCATATGCTGGAAATCACAACCACCACACTGATAAAAGTGCTTACAATCTGGGGTGATGCGCTGAGCATTGGCATTACTCACCTTAATAGCCTTCGCCCGGATGAACTTTGACTGTTCGCAGACCACTTTGGCTTCCACTGTTTCGCCAGGTAATGCGCCGGCAACAAATACAGATTTTTGTCCGTGGCGGGCAACACCGTCACCGTTCATATCAAACCGCAAGATATCGACTTGAATTTTTTGCTCAGTGTTGTTTTGCCGTTTAGGGGATTTAAAAATTTTTACCATAAGAATTCCGATAGTTCGTCAGCTAAAGACTTATAGCTGACGAAGTGGGAGTAAAATGTTCCGCTGCGTCTCATTTTAAGTTGGAGTCTAACGATGGTTATGACCACGGATGGTCGGTATACAGAAAATGCAGGAGCAATTTTCTGAGGAGTAAACACTCCCTAGCGTCGTATTGATGGTGGATTCTAACGATGAACGACTGTGTCTGTTCATTGCAGCTTTGCTGCAACTCCACCTTTGAAACGTTTACGTTTCAACTCTACCATCGACGCTCAGCGTCGACTCCACCTTCGAAACGATAAACGTATGCCGTTTAACGTTTCGATTCCTCTCTCGTGCAAAAGTTGTAGTCGAAGCGAGTGTCGCTTCGACTACAACTTTTGCACGAGTTATGCCATGATGAGAGAAGTTTAAACAAAAACAATTCTAACACGGTTTCTGTACCTATATGTTTAAAATCAGTCTGCGCGATTGGGTAATATTATTAACCATCTTGCCAACTACCGTAATTGGACTCAGTTTGGCCGGCTTCTTCACGTTTTCACGAATATCCGATCTCGAAGCCAGCTTGTTTTACCGTGTTAATGCGATTTCCCAGCCCCTAAAAATCAGCGCTCAGTCTGGGCTAAGAAATAATAACGTACGATTCCTGGATGAGTTATTAAAAGAATTACAGGTAAATCAAAACGATTTACTCGATAACATGCTGATATTGAGCGACCGGCTGGAGACGGTTGCGGTTAGTCGCCAAGACGTTGATAGCAGTGTTTTGCTAACAGCTGAGATACGCAACAACCTTGCTAACACTCAGTTTGTTGCTTTTGAAGATTACTACCTTTACACCTCACCAATTACCTTAAATCAATATACCGTAGATGGGCAGCGTGAAAGGCAGTTACTGGGATATCTGCTGCTGGTCGTAGACAGAACCGATATCACCATGCATGAACAAAGCCTGTATATCGTCTCATTTTTGATAATCCTGATGTCGGTATTGTTATCTGGTGTGTTTGCAAACCGGCTCATTAACCGGATTGCGATTCCGGTACAACAAATGAACCTGGCTATCGACCGGATGCGCAACGGCCTCTACGACACGCAAATCGATGCTTATTATAAAGGTGAGCTTGAGGAGCTTCGCAAAGGCTTGAACATTTTGTTTTTCTCGTTGCGCGATTATCACAATGATTTAGACCGAAACATTGATCAGGCGACAACGGATTTACGAGAAAGCCTTGAGCAATTTGAGATTCAAAACGTCGAACTCGATTTAGCCAAGCGCCGAGCATTAGAAGCTAGCCGGGTTAAATCTGAATTCCTCGCGAACATGAGTCACGAATTACGCACACCATTAAACGGCGTTATCGGCTTTACCCGTCAGGTATTAAAAACCCCGTTATCGAATACTCAGCGAGATTATTTAAGTACCATTGAACGTTCAGCCAATGGTCTGCTTACTATCATCAATGATATTCTCGATTTCTCGAAACTTGATTCCAACCGTCTCATCATAGAAAACATACCGTTTGCTTTTAACGCCACGATTGAAGAAGCCGTAACCTTGTTGGCGCCAGCCGCCAACGACAAGAACCTGGATTTTTCGGTACGTATCAACCCTAATTTACCGGATGCTCTTATCGGTGATGCGATGCGTATTCAACAGGTTCTGACGAATCTGGTAGGTAACGCGATTAAATTTACCGATACCGGCTCGATCGAGATTGATATTGATTATAAGATACTTGAAGACTCGAATATTCAACTTGTGATTGCGGTTAAAGATACCGGCATTGGAATTAGTTCGCAGCAACAGGAAAACTTGTTTGAAGCCTTTGGCCAGGCTGACAATAGTATTACCCGTATGTATGGTGGTACGGGGTTAGGTCTGGTTATTTCCAAACGTCTTGCTCAGGAAATGAATGGCGATATTCGTTTTGAGAGTCGCCCCGATCAGGGAACGACTTTCTGGTTCGAATGGCAATGCCAACTTAATCCCCTGCCAATTGACAGCAAACCATACCCGAGTGACTTAAAGGGCAAAAGCGTCATAGTTTACGACCCCCTACCGCACTGTCGCCTGGCGATTAACGAATTGCTTAAGTTTTGGCAAATGCAGGTAGCAGTGGTAACCAGCACCGAACAGCTTTTGCAAACCAGTGAAGAACAATCCTTTGATATGGCCGTAGTAGGTATTCACTTGCTTGAATCCAACATCGATGATTCAAGGCAATTAGTTCACAACTTACATCAATATGTTGAAGACATTTTCGTTGCCGTTAACTCCAATGCCGTGAACCTCTCGGAAGCCTTTATCTCTGCTGGGGCACGCAATTGTTTTAGCAAACCGATGATGGCGAATAAGCTCGCACAGCTCATATCAAAAGACGATAAGATTGCAGCGCAGTCTTCACCGAAAGCCCTACCTCAGAAAAAACTTGCAATCAAAGTTCTCGCTGTTGATGACAATGAGGCCAATTTAAAATTAATCAGTACATTATTGTCTGAGCTGGCTGAGTCGGTTGTCACCGCCAGCAATGGTAAAGAAGCTGTTGATTTGGCCTCTAAAGAGCGCTTCGCGTTTATCTTTATGGATATTCAGATGCCAATCATGGACGGTATCACCGCCATGGAAAAAATTCGCTTAACGACGCTCAATAGTGATACCCCAGTAGTGGCAGTGACAGCGCACGCATTGCAGGGCGAAAAAGATAAAATGCTGGAAACCGGGTTCTTTGGTTATATGACCAAGCCGATAGATGAAACCCTGTTAAAGCACTATTTATATGAGCACGGAATGGAAGAGCCGGCACTGGTTTATAGTCGCCCGGAAGTCGCCCCACAGGACATATTCCCGATAAGTAAGTACAAGAGTGTCATCGACTGGTCACTCGCCATCGAGCGTTCGGGTAATCGACCGGAACTTGCCAAAGATATGCTGTCGATGTTGTTAAAATCGTTGCCGGAGACCAAAGCGACGCTGCAAAAACATCTGGAAAATAACGACCAACAAGGCTTTATTCAGGCCGTCCATAAACTTAACGGCGCATGTTGTTATAACGGTGTTCCAAGATTAGAAAAAGTTTGCCGGGAAATTGAAACCCAGTTAGGTGAGCAGGATCTGGCGAGCATCGAGCCGGAGCTTCTGGAAATGTTTGACGAGATTGACAAACTTATCGATGCCAGCGAAGAAATAACGAAAAGCCTGGATGGGAAAAACTCAACTAGGTAAAAGCCTAATTAGGTAAAACCCTAATTAAGCTTTTACCTAAGTCGGAGTAAATACTCCCTAGCGTCGTATGTAAGGTGGAGTCTGACGAGGGTTATGACCACGGATGGTCGGTAAACAGAAAATGCAGGAGCAATTTTCTGAGGAGAAAATATTCCACTGTGTCACATTTTGGGTGGACTCTACCGATGTGCTGTACTTTGATTTCCAGTCGTAGCTGGAAATGACATAACATCTAGTTGGCAGACTATCGTCGGTGGATAAAACCTGCTCCGCTTGCGGTTTTTAGGTGACAGCTAACGCACTGACAAAAAACTGTCTCCTTCCGAGTCATCCCGGCGTAGGCCGGGATCTAGCTGTTATGTTGGTTTGCGAAAAGCAACCTCGAGACGAATAGTCTCGACTCCACCATTTCAGCTTCGCTGAAACTCCACCCTTTACGCATGCGTAAACTCCACCTTTGAAACGTTTTTTGTTTCAACTCCACCTTTGAAACGTTTTTTGTTTCAACTCCACCTTCGAATCACTTTTGATTCGACTCCTCCCTCGGCGCTCTGCGTCGACTCCACCTTTAAAACGTCTTCTGTTTTGATCACTTGCTTAAAACGACAAAGGCGATTGCGTAATGTTGTTCATCGGAAAGGCTTATGTGAAAGGAATTGGCACCAAGCTGCTCGGCAATTTCTAATGCGCGGCCAGAAAGGGTGAGTTGTGGTTGGCCATTGTCCAGGTTAGTCACTTCAAAGTGCTGGAATGATACACCGTCAGCAATGCCCTTCCCCAGAGCCTTTGCTGCTGCTTCTTTTGCCGCCCAGCGCTTAGCGAGAAATCTCTCTGGGAAATTATGGCTGCCATAAATATGCAACTCTGATTCGGTTAATACCCGTCTAGAGAGTTTCTCCCTGGCTCTGTCTGCCATCTCAGTAATCCGAGCGATTTCAATTAAATCGTTGCCAATGCCAACAACGGACATAATGTACTCCTGAAGTCGTAATTAAGGTGGAGTAACACTCCCACCTTATTTGGTGGAGTAAAATTTCCACTGCGTCAATTTTATGGTGGAGTCTACCGAAGGTGGAGTAAATACTCCCAAGCGTCGTATTTATGGTGGACTCTACCGATGTGCTTTACTTTGATTTCCAGTCGTAGCTGGAAATGACGAAAAGTTACCTCGAGACTAATAGTCTCGACTCCACCATTTCAGCTTCGCTGAAACTCCACCGAAAATTGCTCCTGCATTTTCGGCATATAAACCGTCCCTGGTTAAAACCTTTGAAACGTTTTTTGTTTCAACTCCACCATCAAAACGCCTTTTGTTTTGACTCCACCTTCGAATCACTTTTGATTCGACTCCACCTTCGAATCACTTTTGATTCGACTCCACCTTTTACGGTTTTTGTAAACTCCACCTTCGACGCTTTGCGTCGACTCCACCGAAAATTGCTCCTCGATAACTGCTCCTGCGTTATTCTACCTACATACTTCCATGTATTAGTGCATTTTCGGCATATAAACCGTCCCTGGTTAAAACCTTCAAAACGCTTAGCGTTTTGAGTTTAATGCCCGCTTGCGGCAGTAAACGGATTTAATTCCATCGCTCGCGCTTCGAGCATTAGCTGCTTCATATCACGCACCGCTTTGTCCAAACCATCAATAGCGGCGCGAGCAATAATGGCGTGGCCAATATTAAGCTCAATAATTTGAGGTATCGCGGCGATAGGTTTTACATTGAAGTAATGCAAACCATGACCAGCATTTACCTTCAGGCCAATGGAATCTGCGTATTCAATTCCTTTGATTAAGCGCGCCAATTCCTCGTGCATTTCAGCTTCGGTTTCAGCTTCTGCATACTGACCGGTATGAATCTCAATAAATGGCGCCCCTGCTGACTTAGCGGCGTCTATTTGCTGTATATCCGCATCAATGAAAAGGCTTACCGTCGTACCATGGCTTTTGAGTCTTGATACCGCGTCGGTAACTTTGTCTAGTTGTCCGGCTACATCCAATCCGCCCTCAGTAGTTAACTCTTCACGTTTCTCTGGAACCAGACAGCAAAATTTCGGTTTAATGGTTGCGGCAATATTGAGCATTTCTTCCGTTACCGCCATTTCCAGGTTCATTCTGGTTTGCAGAGTTCTGGCCATGACTTCGACGTCGCGGTCGTTAATATGGCGTCGATCTTCGCGTAAATGAATCGTGATGCCATCAGCGCCAGCGTGTTCGGCAACAGATGCCGCATGTACCGGGTCTGGGTAACTGGTGCCCCTGGCCTGTCTAAGTGTTGCAATGTGATCCACATTTACACCCAATAAAATATCTTTCATGGTTTTACTACTCTCAATGTTCCAAAGTCAGGATTTGCTATAGGCAAATAACTTTCGGCTTTGTAATGGTTTGTTGCCTAGCAATGGCTTAAATATCTGTCGCATCAGTACCTTGCAGGTCAATAGTACGTCTGGATCCTGCAAATTACCATCCCGGATCGCGAATAAGTGCTGACGAGAATATCGATTTGTGCGACTCTGGTAATCGGCAGCAACAAAGCCCTGCTCGGGCAAAAAGTACCAATACTCAGAGTCCCCTTCCTGGACCTGATTTTCGTCATCCAGCACTGAAAAATCGAGACTCAGGCCAAGCTCGTTTAGCAAAGTGAATTCAAACTTACGCAAAACCGGTTCAATAGGGTTTTGATGATTTAACGCTATTAATGAGTGATGATAATGACGGAACAGATCATCACAGCTGATATTTTGCGGCAGGATGCGAACACAAAGCTCATTTAAATAAAAGCCGCTATACAAGAATTGCTTTGTCAGGGGTAATGGTAGTTCCGCAGCTTCAATTTGAGTTAAGTTCAGCAACTGGCCTTTGCCTTTAAGTTGAACCTGAAGCAATGAGAAAGGTTGGAGCTGGGCGCGAACAGAGCTCTTGCGGTTTGCGCCTGCACGGGCTACGGCACTAATGTGCCCATGCTGTTCTGAAAGCAGGTTCAATAGCAGGCTATTTTCCCGATATGGACGAGAATGCAGCAAGTAAACAGTCTGTAACCCTAATTCCTCGTCCCTGCCCATGGTTTATCCTGAATAATCGTCTCCGTAACCCAAGCTACGTAACGCTCTTTCATCATCGGCCCAACCGGATTTGACTTTCACCCAGGTCTCTAAAAATACTTGTCGTTGCACAAGGTTTTCGATATCACGACGCGCTTCACGGCCAATCACTTTAAGTTTTTCGCCCTTGTTGCCGATGATCATACGTTTTTGTGAATTGCGCTCAACCAATATCAAAGCGTTAATATGAACAATGCCACTTTGATCAATTTTAAACTGCTCGATTTCCACTGTGGTTGAGTAAGGAAGTTCATCACCGGTAAATCGCATTAATTTTTCACGGATGATTTCCGATGCCATAAATCGAGAAGAACGATCGGTGATATAGTCCTCCGGAAACCAGAAATCTCCCTCAGGTAACGCCTCTAAGCAACGCTGGCGAATTTCATCGACATTATCGCCTTTGGTAGCACTGATAGGAATAATATCTTTGAAGTCATGTAACTGACCAAGAGTCTGCAGATGAGGCAGCAGCGCTTCTTTATCCTGAACGTTGTCTACCTTGTTGATAGCCAATATTACCGGGCGGCCACTCTTTTTGATTTTGTTGAGCACCAGCTCGTCATCGTCGGTCCAATGGGTACCTTCAACCAGAAAAACAATTAACTCAACTTCGGCAATTGAGCTACTCGCAGCTCGGTTCATTAGTCGGTTAATGGCGCGTTTTTCTTCTGAATGCAAACCTGGAGTATCCACCAACACTGCTTGCCTGTTATCTTCGGTCAAGATACCCAGAATACGATGGCGGGTAGTTTGCGGTTTTCGAGAGGTTATACTTACTTTTTGCCCCAGTAAGGCGTTTAGTAGTGTCGATTTACCGACATTTGGACGACCGACTAAGGCAACCAGACCACAATGTGGGGTTTGTTCAGACATTTAGTAACTCCAAGGCCTGTTGTGCCGCCGCCTGCTCTGCTTTGCGACGAGATGTGCCCTTACTAATAATAGTTTGTTCGATACCAGTTACCTGACAACTCACGGTAAATTCCTGATTATGGGACTGGCCGGCAGTATCAATAACTTCATAGCAAGGAAGAGGCAACTTTCGCCCTTGCAAATATTCCTGCAATCGTGTCTTAGGGTCTTTCTGCGCTTTACCCGGCTTGATGTCATCAAGGCGCTTAGCAAACCATTGACCTATTAGCTTCTGACATTGGCGCAGATCGGAATCAAGGTAGACTGCACCAATAATGGCTTCTGTAGCATCTTCTAATATCGATTCGCGGCGAAATCCACCACTTTTCAGTTCTCCCGGTCCCATCAACAGGTAATCGCCTAGTTCAAACCCTCGGGCAATTTCAGCAAGTGTTACGCCTCTTACAAGGCTGGAACGCATTCTGGTAAGTTCGCCTTCTGATGCACCTGGGAATCGCTGGTATAGTTCGTTGGCGATGATGTAGCCAAGAATCGAGTCACCAAGAAACTCCAGACGCTCATTATTGTTGCCCTTGGCACTTCGATGGGTAAGAGCCTGGGTTAACAGGCTCTTATCATTAAACTGGTATCCCAGTTTATTACTCAAACGTTGTAATTTATCGATACCAGTCAACTAGTTGATTCCACCAATTCGTTCAAATCTCACCCCAGTTGGAATCCAGGTTGGTAACCAACTGTCCTGGCCTCGCTCGAAATCAAAGCTCATCCAAATGGCAACCGCTTCACCAACCAGATTGTCCTCAGGAACAAACCCCCAAAAGCGACTGTCTTGAGAATTATCACGGTTGTCACCCATTACAAAGTACTGGCCTTCAGGAACCACCCACTGACCGCGAACCATGCCCGGTTGATTATAGAATCGGCGGGTTTGTTGATACGTATTGTTATTAACCAGGATTTCATGAGCACGTCCGGGTAAGTTTTCGGTATAACGCGTCAGTGGCATATCGAGCTGGTGATATTCACCACTAGCGATGAAATCATTTAAGACTTTTTCAGCACCTGGACAATCTGCAGTCTTATCGGTACATGCCGGCTGGATATAAAGAGTCTTATTGCGATAAATCACCACGTCTCCCGGGACACCAATTACGCGTTTAATATAGTCGATTCTTTCATCTTCTGGGTATTTAAACACCACAACGTCACCGCGCTCTGGTGCACCATTTTCCCAGAATTTGGTGCGGGTAACCGGATCTCTCAAGCCATAATTGAATTTATTAACAAGAATAAAATCACCGTCAAACAGGTTTGGCATCATTGAGCCACTTGGTATCTGAAAGGGCTCATAGATAAATGAGCGCAAGACCATAACAAAGGCAATAACTGGGAATATTTGTACCGACGTTTCGACAAATCCGTTTGGTTCGACAATTTTACGCTCCGCTTCTGCACTCAAAGGTTGCGCACATTGCGCCTGAGTCGCCGCCAGGTTTAACTGTCTTTTTGGCGCAAATACAAATTTATCCAGAAGCCAGACGGCACCCGTGACAAACGTTGCAATTACCAAAATCAGTGAAAAGTACATTGCCATAGCCTGTTATTTTCCTAGTTTTAAAACGGCTAAAAACGCTTCTTGAGGTACTTCGACGCTTCCTACCTGCTTCATCCGTTTTTTACCTTCTTTTTGTTTCTGTAATAGTTTCTTCTTACGACTTACGTCACCGCCGTAACATTTGGCGATTACGTTTTTACGAAGCTGTTTGACCGTTGTACGGGCAATAACATTGTTACCAATGGCTGCCTGGATAGCAACGTCAAACATCTGCCGATGTATTAATTCTTTTAGTTTTTCAACAAGTTGTCTACCGCGGGAAACTGAGTTTGTACGGTGAGTGATCATCGCTAACGCATCAACCCGATCGCCATTGATTAATACATCGGTTCTTACCATATCCGATGCTTCAAATCGTACAAAGTTATAATCCAATGATGCATAACCACGAGACGTTGATTTCAACTTATCAAAAAAGTCCATCACCACTTCCGCCATTGGCAGCTCATAGGTAACGGCTACCTGATTGCCATGGTAGGTCATATTTTTTTGCACACCGCGTTTTTCTACACAAAGGGTAATAACGTTACCCAAATGCTCCTGTGGCACAAGAATATGTGCTTCAACGATTGGCTCACGAATCTCTGAAATTTCATTTACCGCAGGTAAATCAGATGGGTTATCAATCGTTAATATTTCACCATCGGTGCGCAATACTTCATAGTTTACCGTCGGCGCGGTGGTGATTAAGTCTAAGTCATATTCCCGGGCCAAACGCTCCTGAATAATTTCCATGTGCAGCATACCAAGGAAGCCACAACGGAAACCAAAGCCCAGGGCGCCCGAGGATTCTGGTTCGAAGAACAACGACGCATCATTTAAGCTTAGTTTATTCAGCGCATCCCGGAAGTTTTCAAAATCGTCCGAGCTGATTGGGAAAATCCCAGCGTAAACCTGAGGTTTTACCTTTTGAAAACCCGGTAATGGCTCTGCTGCGGGTTTACGCGTTAAAGTTAACGTATCACCAACCGGTGCGCCGTGAATTTCTTTGATACCGGCAATAACAAACCCTACTTCACCCGTTTTCAAAACCCCGGTATCGGTTTGTTTCGGGGTAAATATTCCCACTTTATCAATGACATGTGTTTGCCCTGTGGACATTACCGTCATCTTATCGCCAGCTTTTACCTCACCATTGACGACACGTACCAAAGATACAACGCCCTGGTAGTTATCAAACCATGAATCAATGATTAGCGCCTGCAGGTTGTCATCTTTCTCACCTTTCGGTGGCGGAACATTGGCAACAATGCTCTCAAGCACATCTTCGATACCGATACCGGTTTTCGCCGAGCACCGGACAGCACCGGTGGCGTCGATACCAATAATATCTTCAATTTCTTCACTGACACGGTCGGGATCAGCTTGTGGTAAATCAATCTTGTTGAGAATTGGCACCACTTCTAAATCCATCTCAATCGCGGTGTAACAGTTTGCCAGGGTCTGGGCTTCAACCCCCTGACCTGCATCTACAACTAAAAGTGCACCTTCACAAGCAGCCAGAGAACGAGATACTTCATAAGAAAAATCAACGTGACCCGGCGTATCGATAAAGTTTAACTGATAAGTCTCGCCATCTTTGGCTTTGTAATCCAATGTTACACTTTGGGCTTTAATGGTGATGCCGCGCTCACGTTCAAGATCCATCGAATCCAAAACCTGAGCTTCCATTTCACGATCAGACAAACCGCCACAAAATTGGATAAGACGATCTGACAGGGTGGATTTACCATGGTCGATGTGAGCAATGATTGAAAAATTTCGGATATGCTTCATAGAGGGAAAACTAAGTAGAGTGTAATAAAATCAATAATGGCGTGATTTTAGCTAATTTCACGCCTCGCGGCTATCATTTGTTGTGGATATTCACGCCGATTGCGTTAGCGGCATGGGAATTGTCACATTTTCTCAGGATTTTCACCTGCAGCGCTTTTTGAGTATCAGGCCGGTTTTGAGAGTAACGAGCGAATAAAAAACCTGAGAGACTCGCAACTGCTGCCAACAGCAGGGCAAACAGTTCATGAAGCTGCCACTTATCTACCAACAAATACTGCCCTATCGCCCCACCGATTAACAAACCGATTAACGGTAAAATGTATACCTGCATGGCCGCAGACAACAATTTGTTTTCCGGCAGAGCAATAACAACTTCGTCGCCAACATTTAATGGCAGAGAAGATTGAATCGTAAGTTTCAGATACCGAGTACTCATACCCTTTGCGATTTGTCCACTGCCACAGGTATCGACCTGCTGACAGCTGGAGCAACCGGATTTAACGACACTTTCGACATCAACAAGGTCCCCCTGAATGCGAGTGACGCGTGCGGTTTCTTCGATCATTACAAACTCATGAATTGGTGTTAGGTTTCGGGATGTGGTTTCAACAAAATTAAACGTCATCCGCTTTGTCATCCGGCTTAAGTCCGGTTCGTCATCCGGCTTAAGTCCGGTTCGTCATCCGGCTTAAGTCCGGTTCGTCATCCGGCTTAAGTCCGGTTCGTCATCCCGGCGAAGGCCGGGATCTCAGCTTAAACCTATGGCTTAGATTCCCTGTAATATCAGGGAATGACGCGAGGTTTGGCTTTAACAGCGATATTAACATATCGCTTTCTGTTTTGGGATTTCGGTTTTAGGCTTTTGGGTTTAAAGAACAACTACTAACACACTGAAAAACAGCTCCTGGCACACGATTGAAAATCGTTCCTGGCATGCAATCAAAGATTGCGCCTGGCTGCTAGTTACTAGGAGTGTAACATGCTAGGAGCGAAGCGTGCTAGGAATGCAATGTGCTAGGAGCGAAGCGTGCTAGGAATGCAATGTGCTAGGAGCGAAACGTGTCAGGAATGCAATGTGCTAGGAGCGAAGCGTGCTAGGAACGAAGCGTGCTAGGAGCGAAGCGTGCTAGGAGCGAAGCGTGCTAGGAGCGAGGCGTGCTAGGAATGTAATGTGCTAGGAACGAAGCGTGCTCCGTCAACTAAACCACAGGGGGTTTAGTTGAAGTCCGGATTTAGTTGAAGGTTATCGAGTCGGCAATAGCGTCCGCGGTCTGGGCAGGGACTTTTCCTACCACAGTGATTTCGTAGCCTTCACGAATTTGCGATAGCAGAACCGTTGCTCCGGTTTGATTGACCGAGGACTTACGCGGAGCCTCTTCGGTGGCGCTGACATAAACAGACACGTCTACCAAACCATCATTAAACAGCAGGAAATCTACTGGTAAATTAATGGGTTCTACGTAATGTTGATTGGACTCTAGCATATCAAAGCCTTTAGGTAGCCAGTTGACCCGCCAACTCAGCTGGGCTTGAGTTACTTCACTGGGGCTTTCATGGGTTTCAGGCAACTCAGCTTCAAGCAATTGCTTGAGCATTTCATTGGAGTTTTCACTGATAGTCAGGTGGGTGAACTGAATTTGTTCCAACAATTCGCCTTCATTGTTGATAATAGCGGCTTTTAGTAATAAACCGCTTTCGATATCCAGCCAAATCCAATAACCGAAGCGCTGTTTGTCTTTACTCACCAATCGGATTAACTGTGCCGGCCTGCCAAGGATACGGCTTTTACCAACTTCCACCAGGTCATAACTTTGATAAATCTTATCGATATCAGAGGTGAAGGCTCTCGGGATTGGGCCGCTAATACTGTCGGTGTTCACCGAGTACGGCTGTTGGTTTGACTCAAAGTAACTTACCGTATTATCCACTCGAACCGCTTCTTTTCTTGGCCCGTTGAGCAAAGAAATTAATTCCAGCTCCCGACCATTTTCAACGCCATGCAGCCATCGATAAGGCTCGGCGCGATTGTTACGCACCACGACAAACGAGGTATCGAAATTGAGTTCCCTCAGGGATGTAGATAAGCGTTGCAACCACTGTTTCGCGGTAGGTTGCTGCATTTGCAAAGGACCTTCAGCTTCTGCCGGTTGAGTGGTGGAGGCTTCCGGGGCCTTCGCCTCATCAGACTGCTGAGCAAGAACCGGCAAACTGATAGCTGCCGATAAGAGTATAAATAATGCCGACTTCATCAATTTTCAGGTAATTCCTGTGCCTGTTCTGGTTTGGGACTATTGTCTTGCAATTTGATCTGTTTTTGGTGATCCATCAAAATGGCCTGGAGCTTTTGTTGTCTTTTGATTAACTCTTGTTTTTGCTGGTTAATACTTGCTGGCTCAAAGTTATAACTCACCGGGTCGGCAACGCCACCAAATGGCATTGGCTGGAATACCTGACTAGGAACCAGTGGTACCTCTTCAACAACATTCGCTTGTTGAACACCCAGAACCATGAGCCCGGCAGCAGAGGCAGCGATAGCAAACTGACCCGCGGGCTTGGCAAGCTGAATGACTTTAGCTTTAACCTTGCTGGTTAGGGAAGGCGTTTTTTGCGGTGCTAATACCGTCGGCTCTGCAGCAATCGCCACAGCAATATCATTTGCTAAATCCGGCATCACATATTCGCCGGTCTCACCGCGCATGATATCGCCAATCATGTGATAACGTCCCCAGGTTTCTACCTGTTGTTGATCTTGCTTGAGGTCCTCAACAGATAAACCTTCGAGATCATAGTTATCCAGAAATGCGGATATTGATTCACTATTTTTGTTACTCATAATTTAACTCACAATTAGCGCTGCAATAATGGTTTGATTTTCTTATCTACCGCATCCCTTGCACGGAAAATACGTGATCTAACCGTACCGACGGGACACTCCATTATATTGGCTATTTCCTCATAACTTAATCCATCCAGTTCACGAAGGTTAATCGCTGTTCGTAATTCTTCGGGCAACTGTTCAATGGTGTTAAAAATTAGTTGGCGAATTTCGTCCGTTAAAATCATCCGTTCAGGCGATGCATTTTCCCGTAATGCATCCCCACTATCATACATCTGCGCATCTTCCACCTCGATATCCGAACCTGGTGGTTTACGACTTCCTGCTAACAGATGGTTCTTAGCTGTATTCACCGCTATACGATACAACCAAGTATAAAAAGCACTTTCACTGCGAAAGCTGCCTATGGCCCGGTACGCTTTAATAAAAGCCTCCTGGGTAACATCCGCAACGTCAGCCTGGTTTTTAACGTATCGAGAAACCAGGTTCATCACTTTTTGCTGATATTTTTGCACCAACAAATTGAAAGCGTTTTTATCTCCGTTCTGTACCTGTTCGACCAACATCTGGTCAACATTCTGTTCGCTCATCAGAGCTAATTCCCCTTTATACTTTGTATCTGTCACCGTACTGTGGTCGATGACAACATCTCAGCTCTCGGCAAACGCATCAATTATGACTGCTATGAACGTAAAAAGTTCGCAAAAAAATGAAGAGAATGAAAAAAACTCCCCGTAACATCAATATAAGCCTTAATTTAACGCCTCTCAAGCAGCTACACATTGGTATTCCACTGATTTTACGTTAAAATTCGAACCCAGTTCGTCATCATAATATTACTTGCAATCATGAATCAACAACACAACTGCGACGTCCTCATTATCGGCAGTGGTGCCGCAGGACTCACTTTGGCGCTAAACCTGGCGCAGTTAGCTGACGTCATTATCTTAAGCAAAGGTCCGATTCATGAAGGTTCCACCTACTATGCTCAAGGCGGTATCGCCGCGGTTTTCGATGAAAACGATACCATTGAAGCGCACGTACAAGACACCTTAGTTGCCGGGGGTGGTATATGTGATGAAGACATGGTGCGTTTTACCGCTGAACAGGCGAAAGCCTCGATGCAATGGCTCATTGATCAAGGTGTAGAATTTGATCAGCGCCAGTCTGCCAGTGGCAATACCGAATATCATCTGACCCGTGAAGGCGGCCACAGCCATCGGCGCATTTTACATGCCGCCGATGCGACCGGGCATGCGGTGCAAACGACGCTCGTCGATAAAGCCCGTCAACATTCTCGCATCCGAATTTTTGAGCGCTGCAATGCTATCGATTTAATCACCAAATCTAATAAAAATGACAAAGCGAGCAGACAATGCATCGGCGCCTATGTTTGGAATCGAAATATCGAAAAGGTTGAAGCCATCCATGCCAAAAAGGTGATTCTGGCTACCGGTGGAGCCAGCAAAGTATATCAATATACCTCCAATCCAGATGTTGCCAGCGGCGACGGTATCGCCATGGCATGGCGAGCCGGATGCCGAGTAGCCAATATGGAATTTAATCAGTTCCATCCTACTTGTCTTTATCACCCGCAAGCGGGAACATTTTTACTTACCGAGGCGTTAAGAGGCGAAGGCGCGATATTAAGAAGACCCGACGGCAGCCGTTTTATGCCGGAATTTGATCACCGAGGAGAACTTGCCCCCCGCGATGTCGTGGCCAGAGCCATCGATTACGAAATGAAACGACTAGGTGCTGATTGCATGTACCTGGATATCAGCCATAAGTCGGAAAAATTCATCAAGCATCATTTTCCGACCATTTATGAGAGAACCGCAAAGTTAGGCATGGACATGACCCGCGAGCCGCTTCCTGTGGTTCCGGCTGCACATTACACCTGTGGTGGGGTAATGATAAATCATCATGGCCAAACCGATGTCGACAACCTGTATGCAATAGGAGAAGTTTCTTATACGGGATTGCACGGCGCCAATAGAATGGCAAGTAATTCACTACTTGAATGTATCGTTTTTGCCCGCGCCGCAGCCGAGCACATAACAGAAAATTTACATTCCAATAGCAGCATTATCCGCATTCCAGCATGGGATGAGAGTCGAGTCACAAATTCCGATGAAGAGGTCGTCATTCAGCACAACTGGCACGAGCTGAGATTATTCATGTGGGATTACGTGGGGATCGTCAGGACCGATAAACGACTGCAGCGTGCGTTAAATCGGGTAACTATGTTGCAGACTGAAATTCAGGAATACTATCGACACTTTAAAGTCAGTAATAACCTATTGGAATTGAGAAACCTGGTACAAGTAGCTGAGCTGATGATACTCAGTGCAATGGAACGTAAAGAAAGTCGTGGATTACACTACACCCTGGATTACCCTGAAACGCTAAACCATGGCAGTGCCACCGTGTTAACGCCAATATCGGACTAATCCCGTTATTTTCGCTGAACGAATGATACGATCCGGCACAGATTCCGATACTGGGCTTTAGGTAGCATATCAATAAACAACCATTGCCCATGAGTTGGACCTGAGTCAATACTCCCCTGCTCTGGTTTAAAACAAAGGTAACACCCCCATGGGGCAACAATGCATCCTTGAGTCAGCCGCCAACGTTGCTGCGTGGCATTGCTTAAGTTGCCGCGACTGTCACAATAAAAGATTGGCGAAAGAAGATTGGTTCGTCTGTTGGCCTTAAAACTGAATTTCAACCATAAAAAAACAGCCGATGATGACAACATTATCAGACTGGCTGCGATTATAGAAAATCCATCAAAGACCAGCCAATGATTGACTATAAGCAGGCACATGCCTGAAATGGATAAAACCGTGGTAACCAACCATCTTACACGGCTCGTTGTCAGAGGTGAGAATTTATACTTTGACTCGATTGAGGATGAGCTGGACCATGGCGTTAAGTTGTTCATCTTTGCACTCTTCGTGTCCCATAAACCAGGCAAAAAGCTCGGGGTCGTCACACTCTAACAAACGCTCAAAAACTTGCTTTTGTTCGTCATCCAGAAACTCCCAGGCCTCATCAACAAAAGGCATGAACAAAACATCTAGCTCTAACATGCCGCGTCTGCATGCCCATTTCAATCTCGCTTTGTTTTTTGCCAACGTCATAATAAAACCTGATTACCTTCTGAAGAAATAAACTTAACGGTCTAATTGTATCAACGTCTTCTGACTTGTGACCAGCAAGAATGCGATTATTCCTGAAATTAGTTAATTAAATCATCATCACAGGTTGAAATTGCGATAATTTACCCCACTATTTACTGCATAAGCTCTCATACTAAGATATACATGAAAACAGACTCCTCCAAACCGCAATTTGACGCTTTGCCGACTGCCTTTGCTTGTCGCATGGATTCGATGGCAACGATTTGTGTCTCCGGTGACGAAAAGTACAGTTATCTGCAAGGACAATTGACTTGTGATCTGGATACCTTGAATGAGCGCATGCTTCTATCAGGCGCGCATTGCGACGCTAAAGGCAAAGTATTTAGTGTGTTCAGGCTATTTGAACATAACGACGAAGTTATGATGCTAATGAGCAAAGAGTCTGCACAAGCCTCACTTGTTCAGTTACAGAAGTTTGCCGTATTCGCTAAGGCTGAGCTGGCCATCAGTGAGTGTGGCGTATTGGCGCTGGCCGGCACCGATATCGCTAACGTATTAACCTCTCAAATCGGCGACCTACCTTCTGAGAAAACGCCTGTAATCACTCACCAGGATCTGACTCTGGTATATGTATCCGGCAGACACGATAGCTATCTACTCGCAGGCCCAGAGGCATCTTTAGATAAATTCTTAACAAGGTTAGAACTACCGGTTTATTCCGGTTGCGTCTGGAACCTTTTGGAAATTCTAAACGGCTTTCCTCACTTAAGCGACAGCGCGATCGGCGAGTACGTGCCGCAAATGCTCAATGTTCAGGCTTTAGGTGGTATCAGTTTCACCAAGGGATGTTACATGGGACAGGAAACGGTTGCCCGGATGAAGTACCTTGGAAAGAACAAAAGAGCTATGTTTACTCTTCAGGGCCAGTCCAACGAGCTTGTCGATTCCAGTTCGCTATTGGAAAAACAACTTGGCGACAACTGGCGCCGTGGCGGTAACATTACTAGCCTTTACCAGGCTGATAACGGTGAACTCTATATTCAGGCTGTGTTGGCCAATGACACAGACGTTGATGATATTTTTAGAATCAAAGATCTAGCAGATACGGTGTTAACGCAAATACCGCTTCCCTACGACCTTACCGACGAATAGGAAACTTAATGAAAATTGCAAATAGTACCGTAGTTAAAATGCACTATGCCGTAATGGACAGTGAGAAAAATCTTATTGATAGTTCTTACGACCACCAGCCTCTGGAGTTTATTCAGGGAACCGGGTTTCTGATCCCAGGGTTAGAAGATGCCCTAAATGACAAATTGGTTGGTGACAAATTTACCGTCGAAGTTGAAGCCAAACAGGCCTATGGCGAACGCCATGATGGTTTTGTGCAAACCGTGCCAAAAGAATTATTTCAGGGTATCGAAGACTTAGATGTTGGGATGCAGTTAAGGGCGCAAACCGATGAAGGTGAACAAACGGTCATTGTCATTGATGTTCAGGATGATTCCATCACTGTCGACGGCAATCACCCCCTGGCCGGCTTAGACTTAGTATTTGACGTTGAGATACTGGATATCCGAGAAGCCACCGCCGATGAAATTGCCCACGGCCACGTTCATTCCGAAGGCAGCTGTGACCACTAGTCATTGTTAGCGTATAAAGGGCTTTTACAGCCCTTTATTTTTGCCTGTTAAAGGTTACTAAGACCAACAACTTACCGCTAATTTTCAACGACCAGCGTAACCTTTCATCACTGCAAACTAATTTGATTGGTATTAGTCTCTGGTTTTTATCACCTTAATTAGCCAAAAAACCAGCCTTTGCTAGACTAATTAGCACCGGGATACACGTAACCAAAGTTTCATGTGTTTAATGCCGTTCGGTAAGGTCCCCTATTTGGTTATTGTGGATTCTCAATACTGTAAATTAGGACGAGACCATGAAACATCTAATCAACCTATCAAAATTGACGATAGCTTTATCGCTTCTTTTTGCTCTTTCTATAACGGCTCGCGCTGAGCAACAACCCGTCACAAATATTGCTGAAGTGTGGGTAATGGTCCCTGTCGAGGGGATGGAAGAAAAGTTTGAAGAAGCATTCAAAGACCACCTTGAATACCGCCAGGACAAGGAAGATCCAAGAGAGTGGAATACTTACCGCCCTTTACTTGGAAAACACCTGAATAAGTATCATGTCAGAACCTGTTGTGTAGCCTGGGGCGACCTGGACAACTATAAAGAGTGGGCCAACAAGAACAACATTTCCCAACATTGGAATGACAAAGTTTCCCAATATGTTGCTTCATACGAGCATTACTTTTATGAGCTTGATATGGAGAACAGTAATTGGCCAGACGACAACAGTAAGTTCATGTATTTTGGCGTTACCGAGTTTCACGGAAAATTCGGTAAAGACAGCAGCATTGAACAAAGTAAAAAAGTGTTGAGCGACAATGCCAAAGAGATGAAGTGGCCTTACTTTTGGTCCTGGTCGAGACGAATTGGTGGCGAAGGTGGAATTGGATTAGTCATTCCCTATACCAATTACAAGGGTATGGAGAGACCTGAAGAAACTTTCTATGAAGCTCTCAGCAAACATCTCGGTAGCCAGGAAAAAGCTGAGGAGATCTTTGAAGACTGGGATGAGAATTTCAAAGACTCTAAATACAATATTTATGTGTTGGATAAAGAGATGAGTATGCAGGCTAAGTAACAAGGTTCTACCTTGTTACTGTTGCTGAAGAGGTAGTCAAAATCGTTAAGATTTTGAAGGTGGAGTCGAATCAGAAAACGATTCGAAGGTGGAGTTGACGAAATCGTCAAAGGTGGAGTCAAAATCTAAAGGATTTTGAAGTATAAGCTACATAAACACGACTGACATAGTGCTTACTCCAACATCGCCAGACTCCACCCAAGATACGACGCAGTGGAGTATTTTGTTACTGTTGAATAAGAGTGAGTCAAAATCTAAAGCATTTTGAAGAATAAGCTACCTAAACGCGACTGAAATAGTGTTTACTCCACCCTCGTAAGACTCCACCCAAAATACGACACAGTGGAGTATTTTATCCACCTTCGTAAGATTCCCTCAAACGCAAAAAGCCCGCTCAACTGAGCGGGCTTTTCTGAATTGGAAGCCTAGCGATGACCTACTCTCACATGGGAACTCCCACACTACCATCGGCGCTATTGCGTTTCACTTCTGAGTTCGGCATGGGATCAGGTGGTTCCACAACGCTATTGTCGCTAGACAAAAATCGTACGCTAGAAGATTTTTGCCCCGTTGGCGAACGGGGCCTCCTGATGCGTTCTGAGTATTGTTTACTCCGCTATCAAGACGCTTCTAACTTTAATTCGAAAAGCTGTATTAATTTCAATTCTTACTCTATCTATTTGACTGCGTAGCATGTCAAACAACACAATTTTCTTTGGTGTTGTATGGTTAAGCCTCACGGGCAATTAGTATCAGTTAGCTCAATGCCTCGCAGCACTTACACACCTGACCTATCAACGTTGTAGTCTCCAACGACCCTTTAGGGAGCTTAAAGCTCCAGTGAGAACTCATCTCAAAGCCTGCTTCCCGCTTAGATGCTTTCAGCGGTTATCAGTTCCGAACATAGCTACCCGGCAATGCCACTGGCGTGACAACCGGAACACCAGAGGTTCGTCCACTCCGGTCCTCTCGTACTAGGAGCAGCCCTCTTCAATTCTCAAACGCCCACGGCAGATAGGGACCGAACTGTCTCACGACGTTCTAAACCCAGCTCGCGTACCACTTTAAATGGCGAACAGCCATACCCTTGGGACCGACTTCAGCCCCAGGATGTGATGAGCCGACATCGAGGTGCCAAACACCGCCGTCGATATGAACTCTTGGGCGGTATCAGCCTGTTATCCCCGGAGTACCTTTTATCCGTTGAGCGATGGCCCTTCCATACAGAACCACCGGATCACTATGACCTACTTTCGTACCTGCTCGATGTGTCTATCTCGCAGTTAAGCTGGCTTATGCCATTGCACTAACCGTACGATGTCCGACCGTACTTAGCCAACCTTCGTGCTCCTCCGTTACGCTTTGGGAGGAGACCGCCCCAGTCAAACTACCCACCAGACAGTGTCCCCAGCCCCGATTAGGGGCCTAGGTTAGAACATCACGCATACAAGGGTGGTATTTCAAGATTGGCTCCACTCTATCTGGCGACAAAGTTTCAAAGCCTCCCACCTATCCTACACATGTAGGAGCAATGTTCACTGTCAAGCTATAGTAAAGGTTCACGGGGTCTTTCCGTCTAGCCGCGGGTATACGGCATCTTAACCGCAAATTCAATTTCACTGAGTCTCGGGTGGAGACAGTGTGGCCATGATTACGCCATTCGTGCAGGTCGGAACTTACCCGACAAGGAATTTCGCTACCTTAGGACCGTTATAGTTACGGCCGCCGTTTACCGGGGCTTCGATCATGAGCTTCGCTTGCGCTAACCCAATCAATTAACCTTCCGGCACCGGGCAGGCGTCACACCGTATACGTCATCTTTCGATTTTGCACAGTGCTGTGTTTTTAATAAACAGTTCCAGCCACCTGGTTACTTCGACCGACCGAGGCTTAGAGAGCAAGTCTCATCACCCTAGCCGGCGTACCTTCTCCCGAAGTTACGGTACTATTTTGCCTAGTTCCTTCACCCGAGTTCTCTCAAGCGCCTTAGTATTCTCTACCTAACCACCTGTGTCGGTTTGGGGTACGGTTCCTTATAATCTGATGCTTAGAAGCTTTTCCTGGAAGTAGGGCATCAACAACTTCAGCTCCGTAGAGCCTCGTCTCGTATCTCAGCCTTAAGAAGAACCGGATTTACCTAATTCTTCAGCCTACATACTTTCACATGGACAACCAACGCCATGCTTGCCTAGCCTGCTCCGTCCCTCCTTCGCAATTATAAGAAGTACAGAAATATTAATCTGTTTCCCATCGACTACGCGTTTCCGCCTCGCCTTAGGGGCCGACTTACCCTGCCCTGATTAACATGGGACAGGAAACCTTGGTCTTTCGGCGTGGGGGTTTTTCACCCCCATTATCGTTACTCATGTCAGCATTCGCACTTCTGATACCTCCAGCAAACTTCTCAGTTCACCTTCAACGGCTTACAGAACGCTCCCCTACCACTGGAGCATATCCTAAAATCATCTCTATCCGCACAGCCCATCGACTGTTTGGGGACGCTTGAGTGTTTTCTCTTCATTTATCAAAAAGAAGAAAACACAGAAGTCTTAAATAACTTTAGTGATATGCTCCAATCCGCAGCTTCGGTGCATAGTTTAGCCCCGTTACATCTTCCGCGCAGACCGACTCGACTAGTGAGCTATTACGCTTTCTTTAAAGGGTGGCTGCTTCTAAGCCAACCTCCTAGCTGTCTATGCCTTTCCACATCGTTTCCCACTTAACTATGACTTTGGGACCTTAGCTGGCGGTCTGGGTTGTTTCCCTTTCCACTATGGACGTTAGCACCCATAGTGTGTCTCCCGGATAGCACTCATTGGTATTCGGAGTTTGCAAAGGGTTGGTAAGTCGGGATGACCCCCTAGCCTTAACAGTGCTCTACCCCCAATGGTGTTCGTCCGAGGCTCTACCTAAATAGATTTCGGGGAGAACCAGCTATCTCCCGGCTTGATTAGCCTTTCACTCCGACCCACAGGTCATCACCGCATTTTTCAACATACGTGTGTTCGGTCCTCCAGTTGATGTTACTCAACCTTCAACCTGCCCATGGGTAGATCGCCGGGTTTCGGGTCTATGCCCTGCAACTAAACGCGCAGTTAACACTCGCTTTCGCTACGGCTCCCCTATTCGGTTAACCTAGCTACAGAACATAAGTCGCTGACCCATTATACAAAAGGTACGCAGTCACCCCATCTCAAATGACTCTTGTCATTTGAACCATCATCGGTTCTATTTCTTCGGTGTGTCTTTGAGTGAGCAAGCAAAGCTTCTCACAGAAAGAACCCATAAAGAGTTATTCGAAATAAACCTTTAACTCTGCTAGGTTGCAGAATTGGTTCTATTTCTTCGGTGTGTCTTTGAGTGAGCAAGCAAAGCTTCTCACAGAAAGAACCCATAAAAGCCATTTGATGATGGGGCTTCCACTGCTTGTACGTATGCGGTTTCAGGTTCTATTTCACTCCCCTCACAGGGGTTCTTTTCGCCTTTCCCTCACGGTACTGGTTCACTATCGGTCAGTTAGGAGTATTTAGCCTTGGAGGATGGTCCCCCCATATTCAGTCAAGATTTCTCGTGTCCCGACCTACTCGATTTCACGGTAAGTTCATTTTCGTGTACGGGGCTATCACCCTGTATCGCTGAGCTTTCCAGCTCATTCCACTAACTTACAAACCGCTTAAGGGCTAATTCCCGTTCGCTCGCCGCTACTAAGGAAATCTCGGTTGATTTCTTTTCCTCGGGGTACTTAGATGTTTCAGTTCTCCCGGTTCGCCTCGTTAAGCTATGAATTCACTTAACGATACCCGCCTGATGACGGGTGGGTTTCCCCATTCGGACATCTGAGCCTATAACGCCTTTTATCGGCTTAACTCAGCTTTTCGCAGATTAACACGTCCTTCATCGCCTCTAACTGCCAAGGCATCCACCACATACGCTTAGTCACTTAACCATACAACCCAAAGAAAACTCACGAAGAAGTATCTTCAAGACGACAGACGGCAGAATTCAGCGAGCAGAAACTGCTTATTGTGCTCTGTGCACTGTTGTCTTTGTTGTATGTCTGACATTTCCCTGATTTTGTTCCAGACAAAATTCAGGATACACCCCATCCATGGAGATAACGCAATCTAATAGATTACTTGAGTAAGAATTAATAATCATAAAGATTATTAGCCGGATAACTTACGTTATCCGTTTTGGTATTTATATTTGACCAACACCTCGCGCGACACGAGTTGTTGAATATAAACACCGGGTTTAATATCAGCTTTCCAAATTGTTAAAGAACAGGTTTCTAAAGATAGAAACTAAAGATAAAAACTCGCCAATTAAGCTTAGCTCTTATCTTTAATTTCTTGATGACAATGTAATTTCGGTTTTATCAAGGCGTTTTGGCGCGACGTTTATTTTTCAATAAACGAGTGGCAAAACAACGCAGAGAAAATCGAAATTGGTAGGTCTGAGTAGACTTGAACTACCGACCTCACCCTTATCAGGGGTGCGCTCTAACCAGCTGAGCTACAGACCTACTATGTACTGCAAGTCGTGAAATGGTGGAGCTAAGCAGGATCGAACTGCTGACCTCCTGCGTGCAAGGCAGGCGCTCTCCCAGCTGAGCTATAGCCCCATAATTCTGACGTACAGGGTCATCGTCTTTATTCGTTATCAAAGCAATTTGTGTGAACACTCAAGAAAGTTGTTTTACTTAAGGTAAGGAGGTGATCCAACCCCAGGTTCCCCTAGGGTTACCTTGTTACGACTTCACCCCAGTCATGAATCACAAAGTGGTAACCGTCCCCCCGAAGGTTAAACTAGCTACTTCTTTTGCAACCCACTCCCATGGTGTGACGGGCGGTGTGTACAAGGCCCGGGAACGTATTCACCGTGGCATTCTGATCCACGATTACTAGCGATTCCGACTTCATGGAGTCGAGTTGCAGACTCCAATCCGGACTACGACAGACTTTGTGGGATTCGCTCCACCTCGCGGTCTCGCTGCCCTCTGTATCTGCCATTGTAGCACGTGTGTAGCCCATCCCGTAAGGGCCATGATGACTTGACGTCGTCCCCACCTTCCTCCGGTTTATCACCGGCAGTCTCCTTAAAGTTCCCGCCATGACGCGCTGGCAAATAAGGATAGGGGTTGCGCTCGTTGCGGGACTTAACCCAACATTTCACAACACGAGCTGACGACAGCCATGCAGCACCTGTCTCAGAGTTCCCGAAGGCACCAATCTATCTCTAGAAAGTTCTCTGGATGTCAAGGGATGGTAAGGTTCTTCGCGTTGCATCGAATTAAACCACATGCTCCACCGCTTGTGCGGGCCCCCGTCAATTCATTTGAGTTTTAACCTTGCGGCCGTACTCCCCAGGCGGTCAACTTAGTGCGTTAGCTGCGCTACCCACGGATCAAGTCCACAGACAGCTAGTTGACATCGTTTACGGCGTGGACTACCAGGGTATCTAATCCTGTTTGCTCCCCACGCTTTCGTGCCTCAGCGTCAGTTTTTGTCCAGGTGGCCGCCTTCGCCACTGATGTTCCTTCCAATCTCTACGCATTTCACCGCTACACTGGAAATTCCACCACCCTCTACAAAACTCTAGTCATACAGTTCGAAATGCAGTTCCCAGGTTAAGCCCGGGGCTTTCACATCTCGCTTATACAACCGCCTACGCACGCTTTACGCCCAGTAATTCCGATTAACGCTCGCACCCTCCGTATTACCGCGGCTGCTGGCACGGAGTTAGCCGGTGCTTCTTCTGCGAGTAACGTCACAGCTAGCAGTTATTAGCTACTAACCTTTCCTCCTCGCTGAAAGTGCTTTACAACCCGAAGGCCTTCTTCACACACGCGGCATGGCTGCATCAGGGTTTCCCCCATTGTGCAATATTCCCCACTGCTGCCTCCCGTAGGAGTCTGGGCCGTGTCTCAGTCCCAGTGTGGCTGATCATCCTCTCAAACCAGCTAGAGATCGTCGCCTTGGTAGGCCATTACCCCACCAACTAGCTAATCTCACTTGGGCTAATCAAAAGGCGAAAGGTCCGAAGATCCCCTCCTTTGGTCCGTAGACATTATGCGGTATTAGCAGTCGTTTCCAACTGTTGTCCCCCACCTTAAGGCATATTCCCAAGCATTACTCACCCGTCCGCCGCTCGACGCCGAAGGTGCAAGCACCTTCTCGTTTCCGCTCGACTTGCATGTGTTAAGCCTGCCGCCAGCGTTCAATCTGAGCCATGATCAAACTCTTCAATTAAAAAGTTGTTATCCTTGCGGACCATGCTCAATGAATCACTTGTTACCTACAAGAGGTAACTGACATATAAACGTATATTAAATAAATTAATAAAGACTCATGTGTCACAAATCATTAAGACTTTTATATTGCTCTTACGAGCTATATGGTAAAACTGTCTTAACTTGAGTGCCCACACAAATTGCTTGATAACTAATTGTTAAAGATCTGCACATGGATGTGCTTACATCGAATCGATTCATGGAAGAATATTCATTCGATGCCTTCCTTTATAGGAAGGAGAATTAAGTCGCATTCGCTTAACTCTCATTTGCTTGCAGGCCTTGCCCGAAGCAGGATGCGCATTCTACGCCATCCAGTTTTGATGTCAACCGCTTTTCGTAAATTAATTTTAAACTAACTTTCGAAATGTTTTTGGCTTCAAAACCCCTCCTGGCCAGTCAGTGACTTGCACTAAACATGTCCTGTGGAAGTGGTTGCGCATTCTATGTATTTTTCGGTCGGCGTCAACACCTATTTTTAGAAAAAAAACTAATTAATGTTTGTTCGAACAAAAACTGTACACAGCTAACTTCCTGTTAACGGATTATTCAACTTATACCATTTCATTAATATAGAATGACTATATCAATAAAATCTATGTTGTAACTGAACCTCTGCCCTAACTCTGAGTTGTGCACAAACTTAGTGTGATTGGCATTATGATCGCAAAGTTGCCTTTAATTAACGATTTTGGAATTATTAGACAAAGTTTGATATAAAGAAAGCACTAGCCAATGGCTAGCCTATAGTTAACTTTAAAAATAAGAAATCATCCTATGGATACAGTAAAAAAACTAATCCCGTCGTTATTAGTATTCAGCGTATTTTCCACACAGGTAATTGCTAAAGAAGTAACCGTATATCGTTGGGTAGATAAAAATGGACAGGTTCATTACAGCCAACACGAACCGATTGACAATGAATATGCTGAAGTGTTGATCGATACTCCTTATGGTAAGGAAAAACCTTCATTGATGGATAAGCAAATTAATCAGAACGACAGTCCAGAAGTCGTCTCTGCAAAGTTAGCTCGTCAAGCAGAAGAGAAATGTGAAAATGCGAAAAATAATTTGCGCATTTTAAAAGATTTTCCAAAGGTGAAAGTCACCGAAGAAGATGGTCAAACCCGGATTCTAACCCCTTTGGAAAAAGTTCAACAAGTTCGTTTAGCTGAAAACGAAGTTGATGTTTATTGTAATAAGTCCTTATCTAATTAACAGTTCACCTTCATTTACATCAACAATTATGCTCGCCCCCGGCATATACTTACCAGCCAGGATCTCCTGTGCCAGAGGATTTTCAACATATTGTTGAATTGCACGCTTCAACGGACGAGCGCCAAATACCGGGTCAAACCCTGCCTCCGCTATTTTCGCCAATGCCGATTCAGATACTTCAAGTTTCAATTGGCGTTCTTCAAGACGTTTACCAAGCAAGTCTAGTTGTATGGTTGCAATATCCTGGATTTGCTCTGCGGTTAATGGGTGGAACACAACGGTTTCATCGATACGGTTAATGAATTCCGGTTTAAAGTGCTGACCTACAACGGCCATGACCGTAGAACGCAATTGTTCATACGTAGATTCTGCTGCCATTTCCTGAATTAAATCAGAGCCAATGTTAGATGTCATAATAATTACGGTATTGCGAAAATCGACAGTTCTGCCCTGACCATCGGTTAAACGCCCGTCATCCAGCACCTGCAATAAGATATTGAATACTTCCGGGTGTGCCTTTTCAATTTCATCCAGCAATATAACCGAATAAGGCTTACGACGAACCGCTTCGGTGAGATAACCACCTTCTTCATAACCAACATAGCCCGGAGGTGCACCAATCAAACGGGCGACACTGTGCTTCTCCATAAACTCAGACATATCAATTCGAACCAGTGCATCATCACTGTCAAACATAAAATTAGCCAAAGCTTTGGTTAGCTCGGTTTTACCAACACCGGTTGGCCCTAAAAACATAAAAGAGCCAATCGGTTTATTCGGATCGGACAATCCGGCACGAGAACGGCGAATGGCGTTGGAAACCGCTGTTACCGCCTGAGTTTGACCTATTACCCGTTTTTGAATTTGTTCTTCCATACGCAGTAACTTGTCCCGCTCACCTTCAAGCATTTTGGCAACGGGAATTCCCGTCGCTTTTGATAACACCTGGGCGATTTCAACATCGGTTACTTTATTTTTCAAAAGCTGCATATCGACGACAGGATTTTGTTCGGCGCTTTCCAGCTGTTTAGTTAGGTCAGGAATAACACCATATTGAAGCTCGGCCATGCGCTCAAAATCACCGCTGCGTTGCGCCACTTCAAAATCCAACTTTGCCTGTTCTAATTCGGCTTTAACATTTTGGGTGCCGTACAAAGCAGCTTTTTCATTCTTCCAGACCTGTTCCAACTCGTCATATTGACTCTGGTTTTCGTTAATCTCCTGTTCAAGCAGCTCAAGACGTTTTTTTGAAGCGTCATCCGTTTCTTTCTCAACAACTTTCTGCTCTAGCTTTAATTGGATAAGCCGACGCTCTAAACGATCTAAGTCTTCCGGTTTGGAATCCATCTGCATGCGAATACTAGACGCGGCTTCATCGATTAAATCAATGGCTTTATCTGGTAACTGCCGATCGCTGATATATCGGTGTGAAAGGGTTGCAGCCGATACAATTGCCGGGTCGGTTATTTCTACACTGTGATGAAGCTCGTAGCGCTCTTTTAATCCACGCAAAATTGCGATGGTATCTTCCACACTTGGCTCATCGACCAGGACCTTTTGGAAGCGTCGCTCTAACGCCGCATCTTTCTCGATATATTGACGATATTCGTCAAGAGTCGTGGCACCGACACAGTGCAAATCACCCCGCGCCAACGCAGGTTTTAACATATTGCCTGCATCCATTGCGCCATCGGTTTTACCCGCACCAACCATAGTGTGCAATTCATCAATGAACAGGATCACCTGCCCTTCTTCTTTAGCCAATTCATTTAGAACCGCTTTTAAACGTTCCTCAAATTCGCCTCGATATTTAGCACCGGCAATCAATGCCCCCATATCTAATGACAACACCTGTTTATTTTTAAGGCCTTCAGGCACTTCACCGTTGATAATTCGCTGCGCCAGGCCTTCGACTATCGCTGTTTTACCGACACCTGGTTGACCGATTAATACTGGGTTATTTTTAGTTCTGCGCTGTAGCACCTGAACGGTGCGACGGATCTCTTCATCACGACCGATGACGGGGTCTAATTTTCCCTGTTCTGCGCGCTCTGTTAGGTTAACCGTATATTTTTCCAGAGCCTGACGGGTGTCCTCAGCGTTAGGATCATTGACATTCTGACCACCTCGAACCTGGTCGATAGCCTGCTTTAATGGTTTTTCTTTAAGACCTGACGACTTAAGCAAGGCGCCCAGCGGACCTTTGTCCTCAAGCGCTGCCAATAAAAACGTCTCGGACGAGATAAACTTGTCTTGCTGCTTTTGAGCAACTTTGTCACAAAGGTTCAATAGGGTTGCAAGCTGATTTGAAACCTGCACATCACCGCCACTGCCCTCAACTTTTGGGAGATCAGCAAGCATTTGGTTCAGTCGGCTGCGTAATGCCGAAACTTCTACCTGGCATTGCTTTAAAATAGACGCAACCGAACCATCACTTTGATTTAACAAAGCCACCATTAAGTGGCTAGGCTCAATGAACTGATTATCATGGCCAAGGGCCAATGATTGAGCATCGGCCAATGCTTGTTGAAACTTTTGAGTTAATTTATCTACTCGCATTCATCAATCCTCTTAATAGATTTACTTTACCCACATTTTTGTTGTGGATAATTGATTCGATAATGTTTAAATAAGAACCAAAAGCTACTTTTTCAAGAGCGATTAAAGAGTTTTTAACGAGAGATTAATAAAAACTTAGGTGGGATTTAGAGGATAAACTGCAAAGTCGCAGGAAAAGCATCAGGCTTCGGGCTAGCCATTTATGGCGATAACCGAGGCCATCCGCCCGGTTTTGCCGTCACGACGATAGGAGAAGAAAGACTGAGGATTGGAAACCGTACAGTAAGGACTTCGCGCGATACGGTGGATACCCAATCGCTGTAAATTGTTTATGGCTAATTGCGGCAGATCGGCGAGAAATTTGCCCTCAGCAACAGCGCTAAAACAGGTATCATTTTCCCGACTTACCTGAAGAAACGCTTTACGAACCTCAGCGCCAACTTCAAACTTTTGGTTACCAATGCAAGGACCTAACCAGGCATGAATATGCTCAGGAGCGCCATCAAACTTATCCAGAGTTTTATCGACAATGCCCGCAGCCAATGGCCGCCAACCGGCATGGATAGCGGCAATTTCATCACCATTTTCACTGGCTAACAAAATTGGCAGGCAATCGGCAGTCAGTATCGCTATTGGTTGATTTTGAAGACGGGTATATACCGCATCCCCCGTCAATGGTGATTGAGAATATGCCGTTAGCTCTACTACCTCATCGCCATGGATCTGATTCAACCATTGGACGGGGTCACCAAAATATTTTTCGCTAAGCAGTTGCCGATTTTTTTCAACACTCTCTCTATCATCACCGACATGACCACCCAAGTTTAACGAGTCAAATGGCGACTGACTGTAGCCGCCGGTTCGGGTGGTACTATGGGCAACAATGTTCCCCTGACCAGATTCGGCAATCGAGAAAATCGGTTCAAGATTGTGATTGTTGATAAACAAAATCCATTTCCTTTAACGCCGGGTTAGTACTCTTCCACTTTATTTTGCTGCGCGTCCAAATGCAATGCATCGGCGATTTCCTGCATGTCGTCTGGAACCGGGGCATGCCAGGTCATTAGCTCACCAGTAATCGGGTGATACAAGGATAACATTGCCGCATGTAAGGCCTGACGCTTAAAATTACGGAGTAAATCACGAAGCTCTTCACTGGCATTTTTAGGGGGACGCGGGCGACCGCCATAAACAGGATCGCCGACTAAAGGATGAGTAATATGGGCCATGTGGACACGAATCTGGTGCGTGCGTCCGGTTTCAAGGCGCAATCTTAGCCGGGTATGTACCCGATATTTTTCCGCTACACGATAATGAGTTACCGAAGGGCGTCCTGACATGGTAATTGCCATGTGAGTGCGTTTCGTCGGATGACGACCAATTGGCTCATCAACCACACCACCAGCGGTCATGATGCCATTGGCAATAGCTTCGTATTCACGGGTAATTTCGCGGTGTTGCAGGGCGTCAACCAGATTGGTTTGCGCAGCGATAGATTTGGCAACCACCATCAAACCTGTGGTGTCTTTATCAAGGCGATGAACGATACCAGCGCGAGGCAGGTTTTCCTGATCCGGATTATGATGCAACAACGCATTAAGCACGGTACCATCTGGATTTCCTGCGCCAGGATGGACAACCAGGCCTGCAGGTTTATTAATGACCAGAATATGTTCGTCTTCATAGACAATATTTAAATCGATATCCTGAGCCTCAAAATGTACCTCAGCTTCAATTTCCGCATCAAGGTTAATTACCTCTCCGCCATACATTTTTTCTCTGGCCTTGGTCGTAACCTCACCATTTACCCGGATATTTCCAGCCAAAATCCAATCTTTTAATCGGGATCTTGAAAATTCCGGGAACATTTGCGCAATTGTTTGATCTAAGCGTTTACCTAAACAGGATTCAGGAACGGTTTCCTGAAGTTGTATTTTCTCAGCCATTAAGGTCTCTATGAATTAGCACTGTGCAATACAGATTAGCTGGGTTAGAATGCAATAACTTTATTTTACCCGCTTTGTGTCGGGCTTTCATAATTATTTTAACTGGGTCTTAGACAACCTATGCAGAAGTTAGCTTTAAAAACAATATTATTAACATTAGTGGTAGGTGTTGCAGGTTGTTCCTCGGCGCCAAAAGAGGTACAGAAAGTACCAGACAAATCGGCTCAGGCTCTATATCTGGATGCCAAAAGTGCATTAGATAATGGACTTTATCAAAAAGCGATTCCCATTCTTTCCGCTATCGATTCACGCTACCCATTTGGCGCAGTTTCGCACCAGGTGCAATTGGACTTGATTTACAGCTATTACAAAACCGGTGACACCGCTCAGGGCATCGCCTTAGTTGACCGTTTCATCCGCTTAAACCCGGGACATCAGAATATCGACTATGTGCACTATATGCGCGGTCTTATCAACCTGTCTCAGGAAGAGAATCTATTCCAGGAAATGGCCGGCATTGATCGCAGCGATCGTGATCCGACCCATGCACGTCAGGCATTCAAAGACTTTAAAATGGTGATGACTCAGTATCCAGACAGCAAGTATGCCGCAGATTCACGGGCTCGCATGGTAGCGATAAAGGCACGCCTTGCTGAGTACGAACTTGCCGCCGCTCGTTTCTTTATGGAACGTCAGGCATATGCCGCTGCCGCAAATCGTGGTCGCTACATTGTTGAGTATTTCTCGCCAAGTGCCCAGGTAGAAGATGCATTGGTTATTATGATTGAGTGTTATCAAAAGCTAGGTCTGACGGATCTGGAGCGCAACGCCAAACAGGTGCTAGCACTCAACTACCCAGACAATCCTTTCGTCAGTAGTTTGTAATACTTAAAGACTTAACGTAAAAAAGCCGGCAATGCCGGCTTTTTGTTATTCTGAACCGATCTATTCGCGATTAGATAGCAGACTGACCTTCTTCTCCGGTACGAATGCGGATTACTCGCTCGATATCAGTAACAAAGATTTTACCATCGCCAATCTTGCCAGTTTGTGCGGTTTCAATAATGGCTTCAATACAACGCTGTGCATCTTCTTCACTGACGACGATTTCAAGTTTTACCTTAGGCAAAAAATCAACCATGTACTCTGCACCGCGGTATAATTCTGTATGGCCTTTTTGACGACCAAATCCGCGCACTTCAGAAACCGTCATACCGGTAATATTTACCGCCGCAAGCGCCTCTCTGACATCATCCATTTTAAACGGCTTAATAATCGCTTCAATTTTCTTCATCGTAGTTCCTTGCTATTTGCCAACATACTTTTGCTAAAGATTATCCGCAAATGTTACCAAGGTAAAGTTCGAATATCATGATCACCTTCGACTTTCTTTAGAAGCTGTTATACCAATCCCATTAAATTATTGCTCACTCAGTGAGAATTTAAAGGCTTTTAGACAAGGCTTTGATTGCAGAGAATGGTTATTCCATTGTCAAAATCAGTAACGCAGGATAAACGCCTTTAAAACTCACCCGTAGGGAGTTAGTGAGAGGCCCATTTACTGCCCTATATTTCATTAATATAGAATGACTATATCAATAAAATCTATGTTGTAACTGAACCTCGGCCCTAACTCTGAGTTGTGCACAAACTTAGTGGGATTGGTATTAGAAGCTTTCCTGGATTGTCGCAATTCTCGCCTAAACTAAGTATTAGTTAAACAAACCTAACCGGGTTCGAATGACATCCGGGCCCTTTTTACGATATAGAGGTTTCACTATGAATCATATGCGTTTTTTACTGTTGCCAATGTGTATCCTTATGGCTTCGTGCAGTTATTTCCAAAGCAGTGATCGCAAACAGGATGACTTTAATTTCGATAAAGATATGGTCACTGGCATTCGCATCGTTGAATGCACTGAACAGGATCCAAAAGGCTTTTGCATCGCTGCGAAATGTGAAGCCGATGACATTGATAATTGCGAACAATGGATCCAGGCCTGTAAGAATAATGATCTTGAAAGTAGCGGCAATGATGACGCTGCTAATTGCTCTGCCCGTTAATTGTATTCTGCTTGTAGTCAGCAACGGATAACATTGATAAACTAGCTTTTTTTCAACGCTGTTTTGAGGTCTATCATGAATCGCCAGGCAATCATTGATGAAATGAAGGTATTGCCCGAAATCGACGTACAATTTGAAATTACGCGTCGCGTCAATTTTATTAAAGAGCAATTAGTTAAATCCGGATTGAAACATCTGTTCCTTGGCATTAGCGGTGGCATAGACTCTTCGACTTGTGGACGCTTAGCGCAACTTGCGATAAATGAATTAAATGAAGAACACGGTGGTGGTTACAAATTTATCGCTGTGCGATTACCATACAACGTTCAGGCAGACGAAGATGATGCCCAGCTAGCACTGTCTTTCATAAAGCCAAGTGAAACCTTGAGCACTAATATCATGGCAGGTGCCGAAGGCATTCATGAAGAAGCGGTAACCGTGTTAGAGCAAAGCGGATTATTGACGGCGGATAACCATCGTCTTGATTTTTCCAAAGGTAATGTCAAAGCCAGAACCCGAATGGTGATGCAATATCATCTGGCAGGCATTCTCGGTGGCTTAGTGATAGGTACTGATCACAGCGCTGAAAACATAACAGGCTTTTTCACCAAGTGGGGGGATGGTGCTTGTGACATAATTCCATTGTTCGGTTTAAACAAGCGCCAGGTTAGACAGCTAGCCGCGGCGTTGGGTGCTCCTGAAAAATTAATCCATAAAGCACCGACTGCAGATTTAGAAGAGCTGGAACCGGGTAAAAAGGATGAAGATGCTCTTGGCCTCACATACGACAATATCGATGATTTTCTTGAAGGTAAGCCGGTTGACGATTCAGTCAGCAAAAAGCTAATCGATATCTATTTAAAAACCCAACACAAGCGTCAACCCATTCCAACTATCTATGATTAACCGCTTACAGGTTAAGCAAAGAAAAAGCCGCATCAAATGCGGCTTTTTTGTGGCGTTATTTTGTATCACTAAGTACAGCTGCCGTTATGAGCAATTACATGCATATCAAAGTTGTACTCGCCAGCAGGAACTGATGTTAGGCTGACTGCTGTGTCCCCTTTGTTGACATTTACCACTACATCGTCGGCAACCGCGGTAACCGAGCTCATGTCGTTAAGGCAAACCTTTGGCTGATTGCCTCCGCCACCAGAAATTATTTTAATCGCCAAATTGCCCGTAAAGCTTGTACTCATATCAATCGGGCTGGTACGACAGGTATAGGTGCTAAAATCCGCCGCTAAAGAACAAGAACCAAGACTAACGTCAGAGAATGCCGCGCTCAATAAATCAAAATTCACGTCTTTGGTTATGCTACCGGAGAACACTACCTCACCATAAACGGAATAATCAATGGCCTTGCAGTTAAAGCTGTCTATTATCGAATCTGAGCTAATACCGGTTAAAACCTGTCTGTTCCTATCACACTGAAAAACTTCGGCATTATCGGCAAACTCGACATAACCATCCCAACCATTGCCCCAATCGTAAACATCGCAGGTATAGGTAAGCTGATAGCCACCAATTAATGCTGACACACCTTGAAAGCGGCAATTGTCTGCGCCATCGGAGGTGTTGGCGTAGGGACTAAATTTAGCGATTAGAAACGAGGTATCAATATTGGCAACAAAGGACACTTCATGGCGACTGGATGGGGGGTCACTGGGATCAAATGGGCAATATGCATCCATCGAGTAACCAAAGGTATTCATTTTGGTGGAATCGACAAAACTTGAGTCCGTGTTTAAGCAAAAGAAGTCCGTGGGTACACCTTGGAAAAGCTTGCCCGCTTCACCATCGATATAGCTATCGGTTCGAACCATGATATTTTCCAGAATACACAGCTCACCTTCATTACTTCCTGGTGACATATCCGAAATTACAAAATCGTGGGAAGCCTCGCCAGGTTGCGGTAGCTTTAATGCATCAGATACCCCGACCGAATAATAAACGGTATCGCCGCTTAAGTCGGTTATTGGGCTGTCACCTGACATGGCATAAGCCATGCCTCTATATACTCGACGAGCCGCTATTCTTGGATCTTCAAAGGCATTCAATGAGGTAGGGTCGCCCTGACAAATTTTATCTCGTTGGCTGATACCACTTGCTAACATGACGCCAATATTACCGTGCCAGCCGCCGCCCAGATAACAGGTGTAATCAAAATAATGATAATCACCATTACTGGTTAGCATGGTAGTGGTTGTAGATTCATCAATTTGTACCGGCTTAGCCTTGCCTAACTCATCTACGCCCATGTAATAGCGCTGACAATAAGCGGCATCGGAAGCCTTGATGTAAACTTCGCCGGGTTTTAGCGACTTTTGCGTGGTCGTGTCGATGTAAACTTTTCCGGAAATTTCAACAAATCCGGTACAGGGCAAGGTTGTTCTTTGCTCATTGTCGTCGAGTTCACAGGCATCTTCCAAGGTTAAAACCACATCAGAACCTTCTTCCTCGCCATTGGTCAATCGTAAATCACCATCGCCCCTGTCTAAAAGACCAGTCATATCTCCGTTACTAGACATATCAATGGTATCGCCCGCTTCTACCTGGCCGGCACCAAGGATGGCCCGGCCTGTCGCAGAGCGGACCAAGGGGTCACTGCCTAAATCCATCCCAAGTTGGCCAGACAATGCAGCAGAGCCAAATCCTAGTTCCGATTCCAACACAACCTGCTCTGTATCCCCCTGGCTATTTTGCCAGCTAACCATGAGTGCAACTTTTTTGGTATCGCCAGTTTGGCTGATACTCTCACTTCGAGTAAATGTCGCGTTATTGCCATTTACCGTTTTGTTATTGGTGTATCCCGTGGTTATCGTAAATAGGCTATTAAATTCATCGATGTCGCTTGCCTGTCCGGTATAATTACGCATTTCTTCAATACGTTGCTGGGCGATTGCGATCGCTTCTGCCTTGGCTTTATTACCATTGCTTTGCTCAATAACATCGGAGTGAAAAATACCAACCGCCAGCAATCCCACCGCGAGTATTGCCAGAGCGATTAATACTTCTACCAGCCCAAATCCTTTATAAGTCTTCATGCTATCTCCTAGAAATCCTTCCACGTACCAGCTGCGACCGTGCGCGGACCGCCCTGTCGAGTTTTTTGCAACAAGCCTGTATTGAAGTGAATATCAAGGCTCCCGGAAGTGCTATTGAATGAACCCGCAGATATGACCGCCCCGTGAAAGGTGGAATTACCTGAAGCGTTTGCGGTTCCCATGATGAAAACCACCCCATAAAAATGCGGTGAGCCTTTAAATTCAACATCACCATTAATGATTAAAATTGACGGTGCCTCGTCAGCACTGGAACAGACATTGGAGCCATTGACAGCACTTCTGCAACCAACGGTACCGCCATTAATCTCAAGATTACCTTCGTACCAAATAACCTTGTTCATGGCATTTTCCACACAGCCTGCATAGGTATTGGCGGGGCATTCTCTAGTTTCAGCAGGGTTTGCGGGATCGACAATAACCGTAGCCATCATTTCCTTGTAAGCTTCCGGCGTCATCCCAAAAAAGTTTTCAAATATCCCCGCTGGTGAGAGGTTGGCCAAATCGCTGTCATGTTCGAGAATGTCCAAACCCACGGTTTCTTTATTTGAGGTTTGAATTTCCTGACAAGCTCTTGGCACATCCATGCAAGCGGGATAGTTTGGGTCGGTAGGATCAGCAACATAGGTTGCGGTTGAGTTATTAGAACCAATATCAACGTCCCCGCCACTCCAAATCGTTGAATGCCCCTCTGGGTTATGAATCGTGGCAGAACCATTTACATCAAGTGATGAGCGCGTCGTGAGAGGGTTGTCCGGGTGGTTTGGTAAAGGGTCTAGTGACTGCATGGTGACAGTAACTGTCTTGGTTGATGACTGATCATCACTGACGGCCTGAGATACAACCCGCAATGAGGACAGTTCACCAGTGGTTATATCGGTAACTGACACTGTCACGTTTGCTGTCCCAACCGTCCCAGATGCAGAATCACCAATGCCATCGGAATTACTGTCAAAAACCGGATCGATAATGCCATCATTATCTCGATCGATACCATCGGCAAGGTATTCCAAGGCAATCGCTAAACCCGCTTCAGCAGCTTCGAATGTTGCCTTACCACGAAAGTCGTTGTTTACAATTTTCTGTTCAAACAAAACCGCGCGCGCCAGGTAAATAGATACCATGGAAACCAAAATCATCAGCACGATGGACATGACTAACACCGCCATCCCCCGTTGCTTGCTTTTATGTTTTTTAAGATACAATCCTTTCATCCTTACCTCACCCTAATCAAATCGTTGCGAACCCTTACGCTTTGGGTAATTTCCATGGATACGTCACTATCGTTTACAAGTACTGCCGCAAGTGTGATTTCAATCTCACGGGTTTCTACCGTCGTTTCGTTACTGCCTGATGCCGGGATATGCAGATAACAATCCGCTTCCGCATCATCATCTTCTCCGTTTGCACCATCATCATCGACCCTATTCGGTTCACTAGAGTCGACACATTGAGAATTTTTTGGATTAAAGGTCAGTGAGGTAATGACGTATAAATCACTGTCACTAACATCCTGCCAGACACCATCACTGCAATCGTCACCAGCAGATACGGTTCCGTTGACGCGCATCTGTACGGCCCCTGACCGCAAACGATAACCAAAATATTCACTATCGGCGTCGAGAACGCCGTTTTCATTTTGATCGTAGGAGAACACAATACATTCACCACCGGCATTGGTATTACTCGCGATGATGGTGTTGGCAGCCAGACTATCAATAACTTCGAGCGCCGAATCATTTTTTTGATTAAAGGGATTAATGCTTGGATCAGAATCAAAGTTTGCCCAGTAGCCAGCGCGTCGGATGTCGTTGCTCATTATCGACATAATGGCCAGTAACTGTGTATTGAGTTTGCTTGATTTCAACGTGTCAGAGCTTGATTTAACAGTACTCACATAAACGCTTACAACACCGCCAAGGATAAATACCCCTAACACCATGGACAACATAAGGTCGACTAAACTAAATCCCCGTTGGCGTCCCATACTCATCCCTTGCATTCCTGATAATCCGCAAGTTGATTCGAACAGATGCTGATATTGCCGATTCTCGACAAGGTTATTTTTGTACTTTGCTGGTCTTCATTGAAAAACGTGATAACCAGGTTTTCACTGACGGTGCCACGAACCGGGTCAAAGGAAACAGAAGCTGTAGAGCCAGAGAGACTGATATCTCGATACTGGCTGGCATCCATTCGGCTTAGCACATTGTCATCAACCGCATTAAAATTATCATCACCATTATCAACCATTAATACACAGGCGAAAGGCTCCTGATTGCTTACAATTTCAGGGTTACAGGTAGACTCGAGATTCAGGCCATAAGCCCATTCAGTGGTACCCAGACCCGATAAGTTCAAATATATAGGTTTTGACCTGGACAAGGATTCAACGCGAGCCTGCTGCAGATAACCGTACAAATCTTCGGTAGCTGCCACCAGGTTTCTGGCTTGAAAACTTTTAACAAAGGAAGGCACGGCAACCAAAGCTAATAATGAAATGATCGCTAAGGTAACCATTAATTCGATAATACTGAAGCCACGTATAAATACGCCCTTCTTAAAACTGTGTTGATTTAGCACAGCCATGGGAGAAACGTTTCTGTCGCCCAAGGATTCAGAAAGCGGTGTTTGAGCGACTAAAAAGTGGGGGTTATTAGCCATTTTACCTATCCCTTTATAAGGGTTACATCCAGTGTATTTTGCAATTACTCTCTCAGAATAATTGCTGATCCATTTACATTTTTATTAGGATAAAAACGACGACTGCTCACTGTCTACTTTTTAGACTACCATTGTTACTTCAGCTATCGCAATGATTTTATTAACAATGCTCGTATTGACGCTTGTATTGACCGCAAAGATAGGCACGGCAAAGTTAGGTACGGTAGACGTTAACGAGCGGTAACGGTGAGATAAGGATTCTTAGCTAAAAGTTATCAGAAAGAAGTAAAAAAGATTATTTGTAAAGACAATAAAAAAGGCCCGTAGATGGGCCTTTAAGAAATGGGTTGCTTGTTACCAGCAGTCTGTTGGGGCCTTGAGGCCTTTAGGATTGCTGGCATTTACGGTCAACGTGATGCTAGTACAGCCGGCATCACTAGCCTGAGCTCCGAGAGCCGAGGCAGTAATGGTATAGCTATTGCCGCTGGCATTGCTTAATGCAAAAGAATAGTAGCCTTCCTGACTCGTGCTACTGCCTTTTACCGTGCTGGCACTGCCCGACACACCGCAGCTGTTTGCACTGCCAAAAGCCTGTGCATAAAACGGACAATTGCCTCGCATTTTCTGCTGCGCCAGCATTAACGACATCATGCCTGTATGGGCGTCACTGCGTCGGGCTTTTCTGACTGAGTCCTGATATGCAGGATATACCAGTATGCTAAGAATACTGATAATCGCTACAACCATCATCAACTCAATGAGAGTGAAGCCCTTTTGATTATTTTTCATTGTTAACGTCTCCTTCCCTAACAACTTTTGTTGTCACCAATGGTGATATCCACGTAGATAGTACCACTATTCACATTAGTGAATCCGATAGTCGCAGATTTACCACTAATATTTGTTGTTGGTGTTGCGCCACTAACAGCGCCGATACAGACTTGATTCTTGTTTTTCGCCGCCGAATACATCACATCGCCGCTCCACTGAAGCACAGAATCGAATTCCGCACTAGTGCAAGAATAACTGCTTCCATCGGAGCTAGTCAAACAACTGCCTGAAGCATCTGAAATTGTTATTGCTCCGACGTTACCCGCCGTTTGGGTGATATTACCTTTGATGGTAACCGTTCCTTTACCTGTATCGTCATTAGCACAGTTAAACTCAGAAATGGTCTGATCGCCTGTTACATCGGCGAAATTTTGCTTTAACGTCGAACACGAGAATACGGATGTATCTGGTGTGATCTGAACAAAACCTGTCCAACCATTGCCCCAATCATAAATATCGCACTCATAATACAAGCTGTATACATTATCGGTTTTCGTCCAGTAATTTCTCCGGCAATTACCTAAACCATCGGATGTATTTACCCCGGTTCGATACAAATTATCTTCCCAGAAGCTATCAGCAGTTAAATTAACAACACCTTGCAATATATGACGCTCTGACGGCGGATCTGAAGGATCAAATGGGCAGAAGTTGTCAATCGCGTAGCCGAACGTATCAAGTTTTAACTGATCGACATAAGCGGAGTTGGTATTCAGACAAAAGAAATCGTTCGGCATGCCTGTAAACAATCCGCCAGGGATCCCCCCCACGGTAGCATCGGTTCTAACCATGATGCCTTCACTGGTGCAAAGGTCACCATCATTGTCACCAGGCCCCATGCCCGAAAGTATGAAGTCATGGCCAGCACCACCTTCTGGTGGCAAAATTAGTGCATCAGCCACGCCGATGGAGTAATAAATGATGTCGCCATTGGCATCTCTTAATTTGGTGGTATTGGTGTCATCGGTAAAATCATATGCCATACCCCGGTAAACTCGACGCCCGGCTATTTCCGTATCTTCCCATGGGTTTACTGATGTCGGGTCACCCATACAGACCTTATCATTACGGCTAATGCCTCCTTCTAAGACTAATCCGATGTTACCGTGCCAACCGCCGCCGAGATAACAGGTATATTCATAATATTTGTAATCACTGTTAGCGGTAATATGTGCTGAAGTTGTTTCAGAGTCTACGACTGCAACCTTGCCACTGCCGTCGTAGTAATAGCGCTGACAATAGGCAGCATCTGATGCTTTTACATAGATATCCCCGGGCGCAACTTTACTTTGAGTTGCGGTATCAATGTACACGCGGCCGGAAATTTCTACGAAACCAGTGCAAGGGAGATCGGTTCGATCACCATTGGTATCTAATTCACAGGCATCTTTCAGGGTTAAAACCACATCGTCCCCGGTTTGATCACCATTGGTTAATCGTAAATCGCCGTCGCCACGATCCAATAAACCGGTCAAATCGCCATTGGCTGCCAGATCCACCGAATCCGTCGCCAAAACCTCACCTTCACCAAGCTCTGCTCGTCCCGTTGCCGAACGAACCATAGGACCATTGGCATCATAGTCATCCAATTCCCCGACTAATGCTGGCGATTTAAAGCCGAGCTCACTTTGAATAATGACCTCTTCGGAAACACCTGTACCATTTTCCCAGCTCACTTTAATAGCAATTTGCTTGGTCTCACTCGCCTGAGCAATACTTTCCTGACGGGAAAATACCGCATGCACACCATTGTGAGAGGAGGTATTGGCAAATCCGGTCGTGGCGGTGAACAGGGTATTAAACTCACTTACATCACTAACCGTATCAGTGTAATTACGCATCTCTTCCATGCGAGCCTGTGCTAATGCGAGAGCTTCTGCTCGGGCTTTATTCTCGGCACTTGAGTTAATAAGTTCACCCTGAAATACTGCGACACCGAGTAGCCCCACCGATAAGATTGCTACGGCAATCAATACCTCGATTAAACTAAATCCAAAACTATTTTTATTGTTTTTCATCGTGCTTCCTTATCCCAAATCAGAAATCGCGCCAGCTGCCTGAGGCGACGGTTCTGGGACCATTTTCACGGGTTTTCTTTAATAACCCAGTATTAAAATGAATATCTAAACTACCACTTGTTGAGTTGAGGCTACCACCAGTAATAACTGCACCATGAAAGGTTGAATTACCACTGGCACTCGCGTCACCCATAATAAAAACGACACCGTAAAAATGAGGGCTGCCTTTAAAGGTGGCATTGCCATCAATAATTAAAATGGTCGGAGCTTCGTCGGCATTTGCACAAACATTGCTTCCGTTAACTGAAGAGCGACATCCGACAGTTCCACCGTTAATTTCGACATCGCCTTCAAACCAGATCACTTCGTTTGTCGAACCCGCGACACAAGCATCATAGCTATTTGCTGAGCAGCCCACAGACTCGGAAGGGTTACTTGGATCTACAACCATTGACGCCATTAGCTCTTTATAAGCCTCTGGAGACATGCCAAAAAAGTTTTCGAAAATTCCGGCAGGGGTTAAGTTGTACAAATCGGAATCATGCTCAAGAATATCAAGGCCAACCGTTTCCTTGTTCGATGTCTGAATTTCCGAACAAGCTCTTGGAATATCCATACAGCCCGGATAGCCTGAATCCGTAGGATCCGCAATATACGTAGCTGTTGAGTTGTTTGATCCTATGTCAACATCTCCGCCGCTCCAGATGGTACTGTGACCTTCAGGGTTGTGCACTGTAGCTGAACCATTAACATCCAGGTTACCACGGGTCGTAAGCGGGTTGTCCGGGTGATTAGGCAAGGGATCTAAAGATTGCATTGTTGTCGTAACAACTTTAACGGATGCATCATCCAAGCTGGTTGCTTCAGACACCACCGCAAGTGAGGTAATATCACCGGCGTTTACTTCACTGACGGTCACTACGACGTTGGCCTGGCCAACGACGCCGGTAGCCGAGTCACCAATACCGTCGCCATTAGAATCAAAAACGAAATCAATAACACCATCATTGTTTCTATCGATACCATTGGCCAAATATTCAAGTGCTATGGCCAAACCGGCTTCCGCGCTTTCAAATGTGGATTTCGATTTGAAATCGTTATTCACCATTTTTTGTTCAAACAAAATGGTTCGAGAGAGAAACAAAGATACCAGGGTCACCAATATCACCAAAACAACGGATACGGCGAGCACAGCCATGCCTGCTTGATTCTTCATATATGTGGGGGACTTTGTTGTGTGATTACTGCGGCACATAACAAATTTACCTTATTCTTATCCAATCATTACGGACCCGCACCGATTGGGTTATCGACGTAGTTACATCTGGGTCATTTTTTAACGAGGCAGAGATAGTAATTTGAATATCTCTGGTCTCTACAGTGGTATCACCACTGCCTGCGGTTGGAACCTGCGAATAGCAGTCCCGTTCATCATCATCATCAATTCCGGCAGCACCATCATTATCTATACCGTCGGGCTCCCTGGTGTTTATGCATGCAGAATCCTGACTATTAAATGAAAGTCTATTAATGGTGTAGAGTTCATCATCGCTTAACGCCGACCAGGTACCGCTGGCGCAACTATCACCATCGGAAACTGCACCCGCTGTGCGTATCTCGATATTGCCGGCATTTAATCGATAACCGAAATGCTCGAGATCCGTATCTAACACGCCATTTTCATTCTGATCATAAGAAAAAGTGATGCACTGACCATCGGCATTTGTGCCTAACGCAACAGGAGTATCACTAGCCATTGAATCTAAGACAGTTACGGCAGTATTATCAATTTGGCTAAAGGGATTCGACGAAGGCGTTTCGGTAAAGGTGGACCAATAGCCAGCGCGGCGAACGTCATTGACCATGATACTCATCATACTCATTACCTGAGTATTGAGTTTACTGGCTTTTAAGGTCGAAGCACTACTGGAAACTATGGTGACATAGACATAGGTTGCGCCGGCAAGGACTGTCACCCCTATTACCATACCAATCAATAGCTCTAATATTGTGAAGCCCTTATTGTTAGCTATTCGTTTCATTAACTGCAGCTCCTGTAATCGGGCAAATCATCTGAACAAAGTTTTACATTGCCAATAAGAGAAAGAGAGATTTGCACGCTGCTTCCTGACGCATTGGTTAGTGTGTATTGACGAGCCCCGTCTGTCGTACCCCGGGCAGGATCAAAGGTGATAGAATTGCCCGCAGTGCCGCTTATTACTTGCATCTTCATGGTAACGTCAGTAAATTCCGCGCCATCAATCTGATGCAGTACATTGTCATTGGCAGCAACAAAGGTGCCATCGCCATCATCAATTTGCAGAACACAGGCGTTAGTTGCGGCATTGTTGGTCACGGTTGGATCGCAGCCCGTTAACTCATTAATACCAAATGCCCAGGATGTTGAATCCATACCGGCTACAGAAAACACCACATCTTCTGATCTTAACAGAGACTCAGATCTGGCTAGCTGCAGGTGAGAATATAAGGTTTCTGCCGCTCCGGCTAAATTACGATTCTCCATGTTTTTTACAAAACTTGGAGCTGCAACCAAAGCCAAAATTGCGATGATTGCCATCGAAATGATGAGTTCAATGAGGGTTATACCACGTACTTTTTTCATTATTATTTACCTCTGGATCCCTTAAAAAGAAATCAATTCGGGCACGAGTAATTATTTTCGTTTGTAGACCAAGCCATAGTGGCTACAGGGTTTCTACGTATTACATGTAGTGAAACTTCAGAAAGTATAGAGGGGGGGTTTACTATCTTAATTCACAAGTTATTTATCGTTTTTACTGCCCTAACAGCATTTCAGATAACGTTAACCATTATTGAATACCAAGATGATAATAATCAATTTACCAACAACTATCGGTAATTCCAACTAAAACTAACGAAAATTTCTTAAGCCCTGGCAACTTATTACTCACTTATTGTTACGGTTTACAACAATAAGCTCAAGCGTTATCTGTCTGTATCAAGCAGTTTACTTAACTTTTCATGAATTTTAGCGACTGCTTCACATAAACCATGTTTTTTCAATAACATATCGATTTTCAGAACAACACTCTCGCTCGTTAATAACTCAATAAGTTTCAGAGTGTTAGATAAAGCAATCGAAAGTTTTAGTGGGCAAAACGGATAAATGAAATTTATTTAACTATTGGGTATTTAACGCTTACTTATTCTAGTCTCAGTTGGTACTCGTCAATAACAAGCACACGGATGTGTCGATGAAAATCATTGCTTCTAAACAGACCTCTCACAACAGCGGCTTTAGCCTCATTGAAGTTCTGGTGGTGTTGATGTTGTTTGCTATCAGTATTCTCGGTATTAGTAAATTTCAGCTCGCCAGTAGCTTTTACCAAAAACAGGGGCAATATCAATTTGCCGCTCAACAGGCGTTGATGAATATCAGTACCGCAATTATCAGGAATCATCATGCGTTGAGTAGCTATCAGGCAGCAAATAACAACCCAAATTCGACATTCATTAATTGCAGTCAACAAACCTGTAACGATAACCAGCTCGCCTACCATGACCTAGCGTCCGTTCGCGCCCATATTGAAAAGATTCCCAATGTAACTCTGTCCATTACCGAACAACAGGATCAGGTGAAAATCACCGTATTCTGGCAGGAAAAAACGCCAACATCACCACTTAGTGAGTGCATATTGCCACGTGACCCGGGATTACACTGTAGTCAATTGATGCTGTTGATGAGTGACTAAAAAAGCCAATACAAATATTTATGGATAGGGATTTCCATGCGTATAACCAACACAAAGCTACAATCGAATATGGCCGGTATCAGCCTCGTCGAAACCATGATTTGCCTGGTCATAGGCCTGTTTATCTTATCGTTAACGGTGAATACATTCGTTGCGATAAATAAGCAACACTTCCTAACGCAACAGCAAAGTCAGTTGCAACAAAACCTGCGATTTGCCAACCATGTATTGAAATCAAACCTGCAAAAAATTCAATACTGGCATGGCCTTATACCTTTCATCGACATGAGTGGCTCGCTAGCCGGTGATATTAATCTGCAAATGGATTGCGACCGCGGTCAAATCGATTGGAGCATCCGTGCAACGCATACTATTCGAGTGTCGAATAATACACTTGGCAATTACCGCTGCATCAATTCATCGACTTTCAAAGGTTCCGATGTTTTGACACTCAGATATCTGCAGGAAGAGGCTGTCAAGCCTGATAGTCATTATCCTTATATTCGCCTGTCTCGAAATCAAGCTAAGATTTTTCATTATCAGGATAGCGACACTGCGGAAAACCAATTCCCTGTTAACGATGTAAGAAGCTATCAACTGGTGACCCAGTCTTTCTACATCGCCAAAACCAGTCGCTATTGTAATGGCAAATCAATTCCTGCCTTGTATCGACAAACCGTAGTGAATGGTTTGCCGAGAACCGAAGAGCTGATTAGCGGTATAGAACAGTTGGAAATCGAGCTGATAACCAGAACCCCTGAAATTAGCAACAGCTGGCAGGTAGTAAATGCTGAACTTGTCGCTAACTGGCAGCATGTTGTTGGTGTCAATATCATGCTGATTGCTCGCTCTGATTGTGAAGTCAGCAACATCGCTAAAGACCGCAGGATTGAGGGAGTAGCTTCATTTTATTATCAGGATGGTTATTTACGTGAAACGTCGTTTTTATCCGTTGACTTATCGAGTTCATAGGTAATCGAAAATTACAGTCATAACTTACTGGACATTAACGCCATGACAAAACTCATCTACACGAATTCAACAACTACCCACATCAGGACAAAAGGTTTCGTATTGGCAACCAGCCTGATCATGTTGACTATTTTGACACTAGTATGCGCCAGCATGTTTACTCAGGCCTTATCCAGCCAGCAGCAAAATCGTGCCTTTTTGGCTCAGTTGAAAACCGAACACATACAGCAGGCATTCGCGTTAAAAATAACAAAAATGATTAATGCCCGGGTATCGAATGAGCAGATACAAAGTGAAGAACCTGGGTTTATCAATCACGCCAGCGTTTTGAACCCTGAACCATACACCAAGGTTGTCTCACAAGTAACTGAGCAAGGCACTTATCAGGGGAGTTTCCTGGTGATCTATTTGGGCGAGGCATCTAACCCTACAGGTATCACAAAGCATTTATTTGAAATTCAATTGACAACGGTTTACCGGCAACAAACCTATCACCAACGGACTTTTAACGCCGTACCAAAAGCCACAGAAAGCTCGCCATAAAGGGAAGATAAATCATGAATAAAAGCAGCGCTTTTACTTTACTCGAACTGTTAGTCGTTGTGATGATTATTGCCATTTTATCAACCATGTTGATGCCTAGTTTTCAAAAAGCCTGGCTGAAGAGTTATCGAAGCTTAGCAACGCAAACACTATATAAGATTGCCCTTTGGCAGGAGCAACAGCTGGCATTGACCGGGGAATATCAAAATACGCTTCCGGACAATTTTTCTAAGCAAACCGCCAGTCGATACCAGTTAAGTCTGGAAGTCAAAACCCATGCGCAGGACAGTGAAGACTACTTTAAAATTACCGCTGAAGCGATTTCGACCCAAACTAAAGATACCGAGTGTAGGACGTTTAGTTTAGATACTTATGGTGAGACATTAGCATTAGACAGTAATTCAGCGCCTACACCTCAATGCTGGCGTTAATTTAACTTCCCTACTAATTACCGCAGGGAATATTAACCCCTTGACTGGTTTCGTGAATACCGTCGCCATTATAATCTCTGGAATGCCTGATACGCCCTGAGCGACTTACGATTAGAGCGCGATGAAACAGGCGTCCATTATCCGAACAAATTAACAAGGTTCCATTTTGGCTGTGGGTAAAGCCTGTCGGTTCAAACTGCAGGTAATCTTTATTTTGAAACGAATTCCAATTAATGGCGAAGCCCCTGGGGCTGGCCTGGATAAACTTAAAAAGTGTTTCAGACAGGGAGCGGACATTGTCCTGATTAACATCAGCAAATAATACTCCTCCTTGATGCCAGTTTCGATGACATTGGCGCTGATCGCTGCTCGGACATATCTTTACCCGTTTATTGTTGCTGATTGCCGTTTGTTTGCCCTGGTTAAATACCGACTGCCATTTATACATCTCTGCCGTAGATAATGAGGTTAAATATAATCGGTTAAAACTAGGGATAGCTAGTGTCGCCAACACGGTGATAATGGCAATGACGATAAGGAGTTCAATTAACGTAAAGCCAAGTGGTCTGAATAAGTTTGTGCGCATCGTTTCAATCCTTTGAAAACATATAATACAACTTAGTTACCCAACTAAGTAAGCGCCAGAAATTAAAAAACCCCGCATTTTAGCGAGGTTTTGTACGAGTCTCCGGTGGCGTTAACGCAATTCTGCGGGAACCGCAAACACGGTAGTTTCTTCGCGACCAGGGTTTTCTATAACAACAGTACCACCAAACTCTTTGAGTTTATTGACCACATTAGATACCAGGATTTCTGGCGCTGATGCACCAGCAGTCACGCCAACTTTCTCAATGCCTTCAATCCAATTAACATCGATATCATCGGCACCATCAATTAAATAAGAAGTCGTTCCCATCTTCTCAGCCAGTTCACGCAGTCGATTCGAATTCGAACTATTTTTTGCGCCTACCACTAACAACAAATCGGTTTTGCTGGCGATTGATCGTACCGCATCCTGGCGGTTTTGAGTTGCATAACAGATATCGTCTTTACGAGGGCCTTCAATCTTTGGAAACTTAGCCTTTAAGGCATCGACAACTTCCGAGGTATCGTCAACAGATAGGGTTGTCTGGCTACAGAAAAACAACACATCAGGGTTTTTCACTTCCAGCGTTGCTACATCGTCTACCGATTCAACTAAATAGATACCGCCTACGTCGCTCTCGTATTGCCCCATCGTACCTTCCACCTCGGGGTGACCGGCATGACCAATCAATACACATTCATGGTTTTTGCGCGAGGCGCGAGTTACTTCCATATGCACTTTGGTGACTAACGGACAGGTTGCATCAAATACTTTTAGCCCACGATTTTTTGCTTCCTGACGTACCGCTTTGGATACACCATGGGCGGAAAAAATGACCGTGTTGTCGTCTGGTACTTCGTCCAACTCATCGACAAAAATCGCCCCACGTTGTTTTAGGCCATTAACCACAAACTTGTTGTGTACCACTTCATGGCGCACGTAAATGGGCGCATCGAATAAATCCAATGCCCGGTCAACAATGCTTATGGCGCGGTCGACACCGGCACAAAACCCTCTGGGGTTCGCTAATATAATTTCCATAATGGTCTCTTAAAACAACCGTTCACCAACAGATTAAAGGATTTCTACCACATCGACAACGAATGTTATCGCTTGCCCTGCAAGGGGATGGTTAAAGTCAACGGTAACGGATAAGTCATTCACTTGCCGGATAATGCCAGGTAGGTCTCCGCCGGGTTGACTGAAGGTTATGATGCTACCAACCTCTGCAGGTGTCTCGCTATTAAATTTACTGCGATCCAGATAATGAATGTTATCTGGGTTTACTTCACCAAATGCATCTCTGGCCTCGAGGGTAAACTCTTTATTATCGCCAACAGACAATCCCAACAACTCGGATTCAAATGCGGGTGATAAACTGTTATCCCCCATTATCACTTTCGCCGGTTTATTGGTTACCTTAGTACTGTCGGCGGCAGAGCCATCGGACAGCTTCATGGTAATATGCATTAATACGGTAGAGTCATTAGCAATACAACGGCTCGACATACCCATCTCCAATTTTTTAAATTCGTTTAATTAGCGCTTTTTTTTTCGGCTTCTTCATCGTTGGTAAAGGCTTCATAAATCATTAATGCCGCGCCAACGAAAATTGCTGAATCGGCAATATTAAACGCCGGCCAGCTGTGCCCTGCCAGATGAAAATCGAGAAAATCGATAACATAACCAAAAGCCAGGCGATCGATTAGGTTACCTAGCGCTCCGGAAATAATCAGGGCATAGCTGATACAAATTAATCGCTCTTCGGGTTTTGCTTTTGCCATCCAAATGACGAGTAAGGTGCTCACACCCACGGCAATAGCGCTGAAAAACCAACGTTGCCAACCGCCAGCGTCCGCTAAAAAGCTGAACGCTGCGCCAGTATTGTGCACATAAGTCAGATTAAAAAATGGCAGGATATCGATTGACTGATACAAATCCATTGATGCCACAACCCATTGCTTGGTTACCTGATCAACGATGATCATCAGTACCGCAAGCCATAGCCACTTCAGGCCTGTTTCCTTGAAATTCATTATCTTGCTTTTATCCTAAACTAGCGCACGTTAGGCAAACTGGCGGGTTTCGCCATCGCCTTCCACATTGGTAATACAGCGACCACATAAATCCGAATGCTCGGCATGCGTGCCTACATCATCGGTATAGTGCCAGCAACGCTCACATTTTTTACCAGAGGACGCTTTAATACTTAACCACAAACCATCAACTTCGGTTTCCAGTGCATCTTGTGGGGCGCCGACAACTTCACTTACCGTAGCTTTCGAGGTAATCAATACAAAACGCAGTTCATCGCCCATTGCCTGTAATTTTGACGCCAATGCAGCATCGGCATAAAGGGTAACATCAGCTTGTAAGGTTGCACCAACCACTTCGTCACGACGCGCTTGCTCTAAGGCTTTGTTTACTTCGGTTCTTACCGCCAGTAAGGTCTGCCAGTATTCGTTATTCATTTCGGTGGACTCAGGTAACGCCTGTAAACCGGTGAACCATTCGCCGGTAAATACGAACTCATCACGCTCACCTGGCAATGCCTGCCAAATTTCCTGAGCCGTAAACGAAAGCACCGGAGCCATCCAACGCACCATAGCTTCAGCAATCAAATACAAGGCAGTCTGACATGAACGACGAGCGTTACTGTCTTCTTTGGCAGTGTACTGACGGTCCTTGATGATATCCAGGTAGAAACCACCTAGCTCAGTAGTACAGAAGTTCATTAGTTTCTGGACAACCGCATGAAACTCATAGTTGTCATAAGCTTCAATGATTTCATCCTGAAGCTGTGCGGCTTTGCCGACTACCCAGCGATCCAGTGCTACCATGTCATCAAACGCAACCATGTGTTGAGCCGGATCAAAACCGCTCATATTAGCCAGCAGGAAGCGCGAGGTATTACGGATACGTCGATAGGCATCGGCCTGGCGTTTAAAAATCTCATCGGAAACGGTAATTTCCTGGGTGTAGTTAACCGATGCAACCCATAAGCGGAGAATGTCAGCACCCAACTTGTTAGTGATTTCCGAAGGCGTGATAACGTTGCCCAAAGATTTTGACATCTTGTGGCCGTTCACATCGACGGTGAAACCATGGGTCAGTACCTGTGAATACGGAGCACTGCCATTCATAGCTACCGATGACATCATTGATGACATAAACCAACCGCGATGTTGATCGCTGCCTTCAAGGTAAAGGTCGGCTTTCTTGTCAAAATCATCACGGGCTTCAACAACCGAGTAGTGAGATACGCCGGAATCAAACCATACATCAAGGGTATCAGTGATCTTGATATAATCTGCAGCTTCGCTACCCAGTAACTCTTCGGCTTCTAAGTCAAACCAGGCCTGAATACCTTCTTTTTCAACGCGTAGTGCGACCTGTTCCATTAACGCCACAGAATCCGGGTGTAGCGCATTGGTATCTTTGTGAACAAACAGGGCAATAGGGACACCCCAGGTACGCTGACGGGAAATACACCAGTCTGGACGCCCTTCTACCATGCTCTCAATTCGGCTTTGCCCCCAATCTGGGATCCACTGAGTTTTGTCAATTTCCGCTAATGATTGCTGACGCAGACCATTTTGGTCCATGCTGATAAACCATTGTGGTGTTGCACGGAAAATGATTGGCGTTTTATGACGCCAGCAGTGAGGGTAAGAGTGCTCATAAGCGTGATGGTGTAGCAACGAACCTTTGTCTTTTAGCACTTCGATAACATTATCGTTGGCTTTAAATACGTGCTGACCTGCGAAAATTTCGGTATCTGGCAAGTAGACACCGTTCGCGCCTACCGGGTTGGCAACTTCCAGGTCATATTGTTTACCAACATTAAAATCGTCAACACCGTGTCCAGGGGCGGTATGAACACAACCGGTACCTGAATCGGTCGTTACATGATCACCAAGAATAATTGGTACCGTGAAATCATAGAACGGATGCTGAACGTGAACGTTTTCTAAGTCTTTGCCTAGACAGAAACCAAGTGCATGGTATTTGTCAAAACCAAAGCGGTCCATACAATCTTTAACCAGGTCGGTCGCCAGAATGAGTCTTTGCGGGCCTTGTTCACCCTCAACCTGCACCAAAGTGTATTGCAACTCAGGATGTACAGAAACGGCTCGGTTTGCTGGCAGCGTCCAAGGAGTTGTTGTCCAGATAACAATGCCGATAGCACCTTCACCTAAATGATCTTTCGGTGTCGAGAATTTCTCAGCAACGTCGTCGCTGGCGGTAAATTTCACATCAATTGCTGGCGATACTTTATCTTTATACTCAACTTCTGCCTCAGCCAGTGCCGAACCACAGTCCGTACACCAGTGCACAGGTTTAAAGCCTTGATGAAGGTGACCGTTTTCAGTGATTTTAGCTAGCGCACGGATAATGTTGGCTTCGGTATCAAAGTCCATTGTCAGATATGGCTTGTCCCAGTCAGCAAACACACCAAGACGTTTAAAGTCCTGGCGCTGACCGTCGACTTGCTTTAACGCATACTCACGGCACTTTTGACGAAACTCGGCAGAGTTTAATTTTTTGCCTGGTTTGCCAAATTTTTTCTCAACCACAAGTTCAATCGGTAAACCGTGACAGTCCCAACCAGGAACATAGGGTGAGTTGAAATCAGACAAGGTTTTCGCTTTAACGATGATGTCTTTAAGAATTTTGTTAACGGCATGTCCTAAGTGAATATTACCGTTGGCATACGGAGGACCGTCGTGCAAAATGAATGATTTTTTACCTTTTTTAGCCTGGCGAATCTGGCCATAAAGATCTTTATCAGCCCACTCTTTTAATACTTTTGGCTCCCGCTGTGGCAAATTACCACGCATCGGGAATGCGGTTTCAGGTAAGTTTAACGTATGTTTATAATCACTCATTGACTTCATTATCCGTTCAGTTCGGCATTAATCGCGGCTTGCACAACCGTGCGAGCCTGTTCACTATCTTTTTTAATTTGCAGACTTAATTCATCGACGGAATTAAATCGCACTTCCTGTCGCAGCTTCTGCAACAGGGATACTTCAATTTGTTGACCATAGAGGTCACGGTTAAATTCAAATATATGGACTTCCAACTGCTGTCTCTCGCCATTAATGGTAGGCCTTGAACCAATATTGGCAACTCCATAAAAGGTTTCGCCGGCAACTAGAATTTTCACGGCATAAACGCCATTCACCGGCGATACACAACGCTTTAATAACACATTGGCGGTAGGAAAACCCAAATTACGGCCGCGTTTATCGCCATGAACCACCTTGCCCATTATTGAATACGGACGACCTAACATGCGCTGCGCTTCTGCTAAATCATCCCGATACAAGGCATCGCGAATAGCGGTACTGGAGATGCGACAATCGGCCAGTTTATAACTGGCGGTATCGGTGACCGAAAAATTAAATCGCTCACTGGCTTGCTTTAACATGGCAAAATCACCCTGGCGATTTTTGCCAAAGCGAAAATCATCACCAATGATCAGGTGTTTAATGCCTAACTTGGAAACCAGTAGGTTCTCGATAAAATCCTCAGCGCTCTGACTGGCAAACTCTTTATTGAAATTTACACAAATCAATCGCTTTACGCCAAGCTGGTTTAACAGGTGATATTTATCACGTAGGCGCGAAAGTCTTGCTGGTGCATGCGCGGGGTTAAACAGCTCCTGGGGTTGGGGTTCAAATACCATCACCGCAGGAATAGCATTTAATTGATAGGCTTTTTCGACAAGCGCAGAAATGACCCTTTGATGCCCCAAATGGACGCCATCAAAGTTTCCAATCGTCAACACGCATCCATGATGACGTTTACGAATGTTATGAATGCCTCGAACCAACTGCATTTATTCTGTTTACCTTGAGCTGCCAGTTTAACCTGGCGTAAGACCTTTCGTACCAAGTCCGTCAAATGCCGTATTTGTTCAGCTTGCGGACCGGAGTTTGACTATTAGCGTTAAAAACCGACGAATTATATATCAGTGTGCGTTAATAATCAGCATCTCGAAGCAACTAATTTATGCGCTTTTAACGATAAAATGACGAAGTCGCATGCCGCAGACTAACAGTGACAGCACGTAAATCAGACAACCAAGAAGAATTAGTCCGGTTAGCCATAAAATTTGCGTTAGTAATTGCGCCTGCAACCAATGTTCAAATTCCGGTGTCAAATACCAAAGCACCGCGCTCATAGCCAATGTTGACACTATCATTTTAGCTATCACCATCAGCGTTTCTTTATTGAGCTCAAAGACCCCGAGTGTTTTTAGGCCACGATACAGCAAGAACGCGTTAAGCGTGGCTGACATCGCCGTGGCCATTGCCAGGCCGACGTAGCCAAATATCGGCGCCAGAGCCAGATTAAAGCCCATATTGGCAACCATAGCGATAATGCCTATTTTTACCGGAGTTTTGGTATCCTGGCGGGCGTAATACCCTGGCGCAAGTACCTTAATGAACATAAAACTCAGTAAGCCGCATAAATACGCCCAAAGCGCAAATGATACCTGTTGCACGTCAAACTGAGTGAATTCACCACGCATGAACAAAACCATGATGATCGGCTGCGCTAGGATCATTAAACCGGCTAATGCCGGCCAGCCGAGTAAGCTTACCACGCGCAATGCCCAGGAAATGGTCTGCGAAAATTCCTGCGGATTCTGGTTGGCATGTAACCGGGATAAGCTGGGAAGAATAACGGTGGCGATACCGATGCCAAACAAACCGAGTGGAAATTCCAGTAACCGGTCTGCGTAATACAGCCAACTAATAGAGCCGGTAATTAAGAAACTGGCTATCAAGGTATCTAACAGCAGGTTAATTTGCGTTACGGAAACCCCGAACAGCGCGGGAATGATGAGTTTGCGTATTTTCTGAACGCCCGGGTGTTGCCATCCCCATCGAGGCCTTACCAGAGAGTTGGCCTGCAATAGAAAAGGTATCTGGAATAAAAATTGTACCAGGCCCCCAAGAAAGACCCCCCAGGCCAGAGCAAATGCCGGCTGTGCAAAATAATCAGCACCAAACATCGCCGCCAGGATAATACACACGTTTAACAATACCGGCGTAAATGCGGCAGCTGCAAACTTCCCTAACGTGTTTAAGATTGCTCCGGACAATGCTGTCAGACTGATGAACCAAAGATAAGGAAACGTTATCTTTAACAATACCGATGCCAGCTCAAACTTCTCACCACCGCTGTCACCATTTAGCCAATCTAAGAACCAGCCAAAACCAAACAAGGCGACCAACACCGGGGATGCGATCACACCGATGAGGGTGACAATCGTTAAAATAACGCCAAGCGTACCACTAACCCGGGCAATCAGTTCTCTGGTTTGAGCTTCACTATCGTCTTTGGCCTGATACTCACTTAACACTGGTACGAATGCCTGCGCAAAAGCACCTTCAGCAAATAGTTTTCGTAAAAAGTTGGGGATTTTGTTGGCGAAGAAAAAAACGTCGGCGCCGGCATTGGTTCCCATAAAATTGGCGACAACCATGTCCCGAACCAATCCAAGTACACGCGATATCAATGTCATGGCACTGACGATAATGCCTGATTTCAGTAATCGTTTACTCAAACGATTATGCTCCTGTTATTATTCCTTTGAAGCCACAAATGTGGTTAATGTCGATAATGCTAACACAAGGCTAAGCAATGACACTAGGACTAGTATCATTGCTGTTGTAGAGGAAGACTGCGTCGGTTTTGGCCAGGGAAGGCCTATATGCCGAAGCAATTTTCGGTGAGAAAACCATCTCGCTGTCAGGTTTTCGGGTGACGAACTAACGTTGGTGACAACGAAATGCCTTGAGTTTAGATTTCCTGTCGTGGCAGGAAATGACGGTAGTTAAAAGCGCTTGTATCTAGGAAGTGTCCAGCATCGCAGTGGAAAGAAAAGCTGTCTTCCACCTCCCTCTTCCACCATAACTCTTGCTTTTCTCCAGGCGCAATCTTCGATTGCATGCCAGGAACGATTTTTAATCGTGTGCCAGGAGCTGGCTTGCCAGCGTGCTAGGAGTGTAACGTGCTCAAAGCTGAGATTAAGGCCGTTCGCCATTTGATACCTGAAACCTAAATGCATTCCTTTTTCTTTTGTAACACCCCTCGTAGCTGACAAGCTTTTCCATTATAATGGCGACATTAAATCAGGTGGTGCGATGATTGTGGAATAATCCTTGTCAGGATACCCGACTATGTGCATTTTTAGCGATCAAATGATTTATCAATGAATACCATAAAACATTTGACATCAGCAGAAAAAACAGGCATATTTCACCGCCTTAAATTATGGCTATCTTATTTTAAATATTTAGGAGTTTACCTTGGCTAACTCTAAGTCTGCTAAGAAGCGCGCTATCCAAGCTGAAAAGCGTCGCCAACACAATGCAAGTCGCCGCTCAATGATGCGCACCTACGTGAAAAAAGTTATCGCTGCAATCGAAGCTGGTGATAAAGAAGTTGCAACCAAAGAGTTCGCTGCTGCTTCTCCTATCCTTGACCGTTTGGCAGGTAAAGGCTTGATTCACAAAAACAAAGCTGCTCGTGCTAAGAGCCGCTTAAATGCTGCTATCAAAGCATTATAAGTTTTAAGTGAATGAAAAAACCGGCTTTATAGCCGGTTTTTTTATGCCAGAAAATTAAGTAAGAGCGTTAACGGTCTTACTGTTGCAGAAGTATGCTGCGCAGGTGGATAAAACACTCCAACCATCGTGTTTTTAGGTGACAGCATTCGCGGTGACAACGAAGAGCCTTTGCTTAAATTGAAAAGCAGCTGTTCATCTGTCCGAAAATATTTAATACCGGACTGTCACCGTTCGAATTTTATTTCGAACTGACACCTGACTCAGTACCGTTACTGAGTATGTCACCATTGTCACCTTTTCCATTTCCGTTTATTAAGCTGCGCAGGTGGATAAAACACTCCAACCATCGTGTTTTTAGGTGACATCATTCGCGGTGACAACGATGAGCCTTTGCTTAAATTGAAAAGCAGCTGTTCAACTGTCCGAAAATATTAATACCGGACTGACACCGTTCGAATTCTATTTCGAACTGACACCTGACTCAGTACCGTTATTGAGTCTGTCACCATTGTCACCTTCTCCATTTTCCGCTTATTAAACCGAAAATGGATACTGAATCGGATCGTGATGTTGATAACCCACTACTTCAAAGTCATCCATGGTTACCCAGGTTTCAAGATCTTTGAGTGACTTGATATCTGGATTAATTTTTAGCTCCGGCGACGGGAACGGGTCACGCTTTAATTGTACATCACGCATTAAATCCAACTGATCTTCGTATATGTGGGCATTAACGATTTTATGATAAGCCTTACCAGGCTTCTTACCGGTGATTTGCGCCATCAATGCCAGGAAGGTAAACACCTGAATCTGGTTGAAATTCAAACCTAGCGGCACATCACACGAGCGCTGGAAGCTGGTTAGATACAAGGTATCGCCCAACAACGAAAAGTTATGAGTATGCATACATGGTCTTAAACAGCCCATATGAAACTCACCTGGGTTGTAAAAGCTTAGGATTTCACCGCGATCATCAATCCCGTTTTTCAGGTTTTCGACAATCTTTGCCAACTGGTCAACGTGTCCACCATCAGGCTTTTGCCAGGAACGTCCCTGAACACCATAGACGCGGCCCATGTCATCTTCACCTTTGCGATGCGGGTTATTTAGCCAGTCACTGTTCTCATTGGCGTTTGCATTCCAGGTTGGTGTGCCTAAGGCGCGAAAATCAGCGGCATTGTCATAACCGCGAATATAACCAATAATTTCAGCTATCGCGGCTTTATAAAAGCTTTTGCGTGTGGTTATCAAAGGAAATCTGTTGCCAGCAACATCGTAGGTCAAATCCGCATTAATCACCGTCAGGCAGCGCTTGCCAGTACGCTTATTTTCAACCCACTCGCCTTCATCAAGAATACGCTGACATAAATCTAAATACTGCTTCATTTTGCCATCCCCTTAGCTTTAGATACTTTCTTTTTACTGACTGGCTGCTGCGGTACGCTGGATTTAGTTAAAGCCCAGATAATAAGTCCGATACCGACAACAACCATAGGTAATGATAATAATTGCCCCATGGAAAGTTGTGAGAGCACAAAGCCTAAATGTGCATCTGGTTCACGGAAGAATTCAATAAACATCCGGAATAACCCGTACCCGGCAAGGAACAATCCCGATGCCAACCCGGTTGGACGTGGCTTTTTACAAACCAGGTAAATGATAGCGAATAGCACCACGCCTTCGAGGAAAAACTCATACAGTTGTGATGGATGACGTGGCAATTGTTCAGGATCATTTGGAAAGATCATCGCCCATGGAACATCAGTTTCACGGCCCCAAAGCTCAGCATTGATGAAGTTACCAATGCGACCGGCACCAAGACCAAGAGGAACCAGCGGCGCAACGAAATCTCCTACTTCGAGGAATTTCTTATTTTCTTCACGGGCAAAGAACACTATCGCCAGTATTACGCCGATAAGGCCACCATGGAAGGACATTCCACCCTGCCAGATTTCAATGAGATAAAGCGGATCGGAAACAAAGTGATCCCACTGATAGAAAAATACATAACCGACGCGACCGCCGATAATCACCCCTAAAAACCCGTAAAATAACAGGTCGCCAACCTGGTCTCGGGTCCATAACCCATTACTACGATCGGCAGCCTTGTTAGCAATGAGCAAGGCCAGCACAAAGCCCACTAAATACATCATGCCGTACCAACGCAGAGCCACCCCACCAAATTCCACAATAACCTGGTTAATTTCCGGTAATTGAATCGCCGCAAAATTCATATGCAATCCCTGTTAAATCATCATTTCGATTGCCACCACAATTAAGAAGGCAGCAAATACTTTTTTTATCGTTTTTACCGGTAGTCGTGTCGCCAGTCTTACCCCATATGAGGCCAAAATCGTCGAGGTCAGTGATATCCCGAGAACCGCTGGTAAATATACATACCCAATGCTCCAGTCTGGGGTGTTCCCATGTCCTAGTCCGGCAATGATATAGGCGACCGTACCGAATAGGGAAACAATCATACCACAGGCTGTAGAAACCCCAATGGCTCTGAGAATATTTACCCCACAATAGGTTAAAAACGGTACCATCACAGCACCGCCGCTGATCCCCATTAGACTACCGACCACACCGGTGCAAGAGGCAACCGCGCGCAATATGCCTTTACCTGGCAATGAGCGATGCACAGTCTGACGGATTGACAGCAACATGTAGCAGGCCAACAAGATCACAAAACTAGAGAAGAATACGGTTAATACTTTCGTCGATAACTCGTCCGCAATAATTGCCCCTAATACCGCGCCGATCGCGACAAATGGCATCAGTACTTTTGCCAGTGGCAGAGGTATGTTACCAATCTTATAATGATTGAAAGCCGCAGTTGATGAAGTGACAACGATAGAAGCGAGAGAGGTTGCCAGGGCGATATGCAGAGCAATTTCCCCTTCGATATTTAGCATAGGTAACACGAACACCAATGCCGGCACAATAATCAGCCCACCACCGATGCCAAGTAAGCCCGCGAGAAAGCCAACTATCATGCCGAGTGCCATACAAATAAGAAAAACTGTTAAAAACATCTGAAAACTGATTATCTGAAAAAGTTAAATCACAACCGATAAACTCTATTTACCAGCGCGAATAAAACCACCAAAGCCGAGCTGATCTAATTGACTGTCAACATATTGGTGAACGGCAACTGCCGTGTCTAATTGTAAACAAGTTTCCAGCATCTGTCTGGCATGTTGATAAGATATGTGACGAATCACCCATTTAATCCTGGGAATATTAAAACTGTTCATACTCAGCTTGTCGTAGCCCATCGCTAAAAGTAAAATCGCGCCACCAGGTTCCGCCGCCAGTTCCCCACACAATGACACTGACATATTGTGCGCTGCTGACTCTTTGGCAATCAGGTTTAATGCCCTGAGTACCCCTGGGTGATAGGCGTCATAAAGCGAAGATACCCGGCCATTGTTGCGGTCTACGGCAAGTAAATATTGAGTCAAATCATTGCTACCGACTGAGAAAAAGTCCACCCGTTTCGCCAGTTCCGGGATTTGAAAAATCAATGATGGTACTTCCAGCATTGCCCCAACTTGTGGTTTTTCGATGATTCTTGCCTGTTCGGCCTGAATTTCCTGATAGGCCTGATTAATCAATCGCAAAGCTTCATCCACTTCCTGCAATGAACTGATCATCGGCAGCAATATCTGCAAATTCTTCTGGTCAACATTAGCGCGAATCATCGCCCTTACCTGAACCAGAAATATTTCCGGATGATCTAAGGTAACACGGATGCCGCGCCAACCAAGGAAAGGATTATCCTCCTGAATCGGAAAATAGGGTAAGGTTTTATCGCCACCGATATCCAAAGTGCGCATGACCACTGGTTGGCTGACGAACGACGTCAACACATTTCGATAAGCCTGAACTTGCTCCTGTTCAGAAGGAAAACTACTGCGTTCCATAAATGCTATTTCGGTACGATAAAGACCGATCCCTGACGCGCCATGTTTCATTGTATGATCAAACTCAGCCACCAAACCGGCATTCATTAACAATTCGATCGACGTACCGTCTTCGGTAACCGATTCAGACTCGGTTACGCTTCTGACTTGTTGCTGCAATTCAGTCTCTTCAGCCATCAAACGCCGATAATGAGATTCCTGCTCAGCGCTTGGCGACAGGAATATTTCTCCCGAGTATCCATCGATAATGGCAAATCGTTCGCTAAAACCGGTCAGAGGGATATCACCAACTCCCGTGATTGCCGGGATACCAAGCGCCCTGGCAAGAATAACGGCATGAGAATTGATCGAACCCGATAACGAAACGATGGCTTTGAGGTTTTTGTGTTGATATTCCGCCAGCATTGACGCGGTGACTTCCTGGGCAACCAAAATCAGGTCTTTTGGCAGCCGGGTATGCTTTTGCTGATAATCCTGTAAATGCAACAGCACTCGATTGCCTAAGTCTTTGATATCTACAGCCCGTTCTCGAATGTACTGATCATCGACCGCCTCAAACTGCACGACATAGCCATCAATAACCAGTTTCAGGGCACTTTCTGCATTCCAGCCGGCATCGATATGCTCTTCCACATCATCGCCAATACTGGCGCTCGAGAGCATTTGCTGGTACATATCAAAAATATCCAGCGTCTCCCCGGGTATAGTGCCTTGCATACGTGAACGCATTTTACTTAAATCACGATAGGTACGTGCGATGGCAATGCGCAACCGTTTCTTTTGCTTCGCTTTGCTGCCCTGTTTTGTCGGCGTAACCCGGCGTAAATCCGCCAATGGCCGGCTAACGTAGCAATGTCCCATAGCCAGACCACTGGCACCGGGAATCGCCCGAATGTGAGTTTTATCTACCCGCTTACACATTGCCGAGATAACACCACGGGACTCGGCACTACTTAAGGTTGTCGCCAACTGGGCGGCAAGGGTTACTAAAAACGCTTCTTCATTTTCATTGAACTGACGGGATTCGGTTTGTTGCACCGATATCACGCCCAGCACCTGGCGTTGGTGAATAATGGGCGTGCCTAAAAAGGCATTGAAGGCTTCTTCTTTTACTTCCGGGGCATGCTTAAATCTGGGGTGGGCTTGCGCATTAGCAATATTGATCGGCTCTTCCCGCTGTCCGACTAGGCCAACAAGGCCTTCATTAAAGCCAATTCGAACCTGGCCCAAAGAATCTTTGGCAAGGCCATCGGAGGCCATAAGTAAGAAGTGCTGTAATTCCTGGTTGGCAAGATACACCGAACAACATTCAGTATCCATTGCCCTTTTTACCTGCGAAACTAAGGTCTGCAAAGCCGAGTCGAGCTCTGGCTCCTGCCCAAACGCTAATACAATTCGTCGTAATGTGGTTAGCATATGTTCCCTTAGTTTACAGTAACAATAACAACTGTCGTTCTAATTCAGAATCAGTGGGTTAAATTATTCCCTTGTGTGGCTGGTAAAAACCACTCCATATAAAGGAATAATTTTGCCTAGCCTTAAAAACAGAAAGCTGTGATAACACAGCTTTCTCAATACATAATGATCACTTGTAATGGCGACGTTTTGGATCACGCCTTGACGATTCTTTACGGTGGGGAATGTCGCGTCTCATTGCGGGTAATGCAATCGGCGCAAACTCCTTCATCACTCGACGATATACCTCGCGTTTGAAAGACACCACCTGGCGCACCGGATACCAATAACTCACCCAACGCCAGTCATCAAATTCCGGGTGAGAAGAGTGAAGTAAATTAACGTCCTCGTCCTTGCAGATCAGTTTCAGCAAAAACCATTTCTGTTTTTGTCCAATACAAACAGGGTTACTGTCATGACGAATTAACCGTTTTGGTAAGCGATACTTTAACCAGTGTTTGGTACTCGCCATTATTTCTACTTGATGAGGCTTTAATCCAACTTCCTCGTATAACTCCCGGTACATCGTTTGTTCGGCCGATTCTCCTTTATCTACACCACCTTGTGGGTATTGCCACGAATGCTGGCCGAATCGACGAGCCCAAAAGACTTGTCCTTTACCGTTTGTAATCACTATGCCGACATTGGCTCGATAGCCTTCGGCATCAATCACATGAACTCCCGTTCAAAAAAATGTTGTATAACTTGATTCTTCCACAATCTTTGCCGTTGAGCAAATATTGCATGGATTTATTTGTTGCCTCACCTGGCAAAGCTTCCGATAATAAGGCAATTCAACCAGTTAAGCTGACAACACTGTGCTAACCCCAGAAACCGAACGCCAATTGCTGCAAACCGCTCAAAACTTATCCGGGCTAACACTTGGCGAGTTAGCGATGCAGTTGCAGGTGCGAGTGCCGGATAACCTTAACAAAGAGAAAGGCTGGATTGGCTTGTTATTGGAGAAAGCTCTTGGTGCCAGTGCCGGTTCAAAACCATTACCGGATTTTCCTGAACTCGGCATTGAACTAAAAACCCTACCCATTAATCGTCAGGCGAAAGTGCTGGAAACAACCTTTGTCAGTGTCGCGCCGCTCACTGGCTTAACCGGTGTCACCTGGCAAACCAGTCATGTGAAAAAGAAAATGGCGAAAGTGTTGTGGGTACCGATTATTTCAGAACGCCAGCTTCCCGTTGGTGAGCGGGTTATCTGCACGCCATTTTTATGGCAGCCAAATCCACAGGAAGAAGCACTGATGCAAGCCGACTGGCAGGAATTGACGGATATGATAGTGCTGGGTGAGGTGGAAAAAATCAATGGCACTTATGGTCAAGTGTTACAACTCAGACCAAAAGCGGCTAACAGCAAGGCAAAAACCAAAGCGTTCGATAAAAACGGCCGTCCTTTTCAGACGCTTCCCCGAGGGTTTTATTTAAAAACCGCTTTTACCCAACAACTCCTGAACCACCATTTGCGAATAAATTAACTAAGCGATGATATTCACACATCATCGCTTTTGAGGAGGGAGACTTCGTCGGTGGGAAGTTTGAAGTGGGAGGTGGAAGAAGATTCTGACACCATCAAAAAAGCTTGGAAGCTTTTTACCACGTCATCTCCTTGAAAAAGGAGATCTCAAGCTTAGGCCGAGGCTTTGATTTCCAGTCGTAGCTGGAAATGACGGGTTTATGATGCAATTTTCGGTTTTGGCCAAGGATGACCTATATGCCGAAAATGCACGAGGACATGGATGTGCGAAGGTAGAATAACGCACTAATACATGGATGTATGTGGGTAGAATAACGCAGGAGCAGTTATCGAGGAGCAATTTTCGGTAGAAGAAAAGCTAAGTACCCATCGCCACAAAAAGAAAAACCTCTAACCACGTCATCTCCTTGAAAAAGGAGATCTCAAGCTTAGGCCGAGGCTTTGATTTCCAGTCGTAGCTGGAAATGACGGTATTTAAAAGCGCGTGTACGTTGCAAGTGTCCAGCATCGCAGTGGAAAGAAGAACTGTCTTCCACCTCCCTCTTCCACCCTAGCTCTTGCTTTCTCTTGGCGCAATCTACGATTGCATGCTAGGAGCGATTTTATATCGTGCGCAAGAAGCTAGTTTACCAGCGTGCTAGTGGCTAAAGATTATAGACTTTAATTTCCTGACTCGCGGTAATTTCAGCGCCAGCGTCAAGAGCAAACCATTGCGTGTTTGCCGCTTCGAGACAAACAAATTCCTGTTCCCCGTGCTGATGAACATCAGCCATACCGGCAGCAGTCTCTGGCCCAGGGTTCCACAGCACCCATTGATTGGCATTACTTTTGTTAATCTCTATCGCCCTGCCCCAGCCCTTATCGATAAGCGTTGCCGATTTGCTGTTTTGATAAATATTATCAACCGGCCCAAGACCGCTGGCCTGGCCTACCTGTTGACACTGCTTCAATCCTGACACCTTGTTTTCATAAGTACTGTCAGCAAGTGATGGAATGGTTACCAGCTCTGGGTCGCTCACAGCAAAATAACTGTGCAAAGCAAAGCTTAAATTTTGCGCCTCAGCCGATAAATTTTTCATTGTTAGTGCCTGACTAAAGGTATCGCTGAACTGCAGCGTCTGAATCAGTTGAAAGGTTCCCTGCCAGTTAGGATGTGTACTTTTACCAAGACTTAGCTGCACAACCACACCATCAGGATTTAATTGTATATCGCCTAACTGCCAGTCACTATTGCGGGCAAAACCATGGCTGGTCTCGTTTACTAATGGACCAAACCATGGCCAGCAAATTGGAATACCCCCGCGAATCGGACGAGACTGATCAAATGCACTTTTTTTGCTAAGCCAGAAAACTTCACGGTGACCATTGGGTTGCCAGGAGACGACCTGCCCACCGAATAAGGAAACCTTGGCTTCACATAACTTGTGAGAAATGGTCAGATAGACTAACTTACCATTTATGACCTGTTGATGTACCGAACCCTGTTCAGATTCAGTGATCAGTTCCTTGCCTTCAGCCACCAACTGTACACTCATAATATTTCATCCCATCTTTAACAGAAACTATCTAACAATAACCGCAAGAGAGACGATAATTACAAAATCTATAAAAAAAGCAATATTGGCTTATGATGTTACGTCATATTTCTGTTAAGAATTCGTATGCAACTTTCAGCGATATGTGCTGTTTACGCTCTCTTCGGTCTGTTGATTTCCCGCCGGAATATTTTCAGAGCCTAGTTTTCGAGACTGTTGCGCCTGCCATTGGTCGCGTTGCAGCATTTCCACCTGCTCCAGATTTAAATTAGCCTTTTCGAAATAGGTAGGAGATAAGTTAATCGCCTTCCTTAAATAACGTTCTGCAAGTTGCAGGTTCGATTCCAACATCAAGAAATAACCAAGATCATTGTAGGCATCATGTTCCGGCATAATATGTTTAAAGGTTTTGATCGCCCTTTCGTACTGCCCCTGGCGCGCATACACCAAGCCGAGGTTACTCCAGGCCCGTTTAAAGGTCGAATCAAAATTAATTGCCCGTTTAAAATAGCGCTCAGCCATTATCAGATCACCGGTTAAATAAAACGAGTAACCCAGATTAGAAAGATAAACCGCAGATTTAGGTTTGTATTGCAGCGCCAACTGATAATAGCTTCTCGCCTGAGGGTGGTTTTCCTGGATATCTTCGATAACGCCAGTAACAACATAAGCCTCGATTGGTGACTTGTCATCCAGGGACTGATACACGGTTTTTAACTGTGTCTGAGGGTTGTGTTTGGCAGTCTCGGCCTGCTGTCGAAGTCGAATTTGATCCAAACTTATGGCCTTTTGCAAATGACGCTGAGCTTCCAGGTAATCCCGTTGCACCATAAATAAAACGCCCAGCGCCTTGTGCGCCCCTAAATGCTCGTTCTCAAACTGCAAGACTTTTAAATAAGCTTTCTCTGCAACTTCAAGATTTTGTAAACGACGGTGTATCTCACCAATCTGAAAATAGATATCCGCATCTTGGCGATCGAACTCGAGTGCCTGAATGTAGTAATACAGGGCTCTTTCATAATCACGACCGCGTTTGGCTTCTTCAGCTCGCTCAATTGCCTGGCCTTTGGAGTTGACGTTAATGCCTTTATTGGCCTGAGACTCACCGGCAAACTCGCTGTTTGTAGATGGCTGTGGATTAGTGGTTTGCTGTTGCGTGGTCTCGCAGCCCGAAAGCAGGCCTATTACCACTAGCAATAGAATATAAAATCGTTGTATTTTCATTTTATTGATTCCTAAAACGCCACATCCCAAACCGACATAACTTTTAAAATTGCTGGGCCAACGGCAACAATAAAAAACGCTGGCCAGATACAAAAAATCATTGGGAAAACCATCTTCACCGCCAGCTTAGCGGCTTTTTCTTCGGCTTCCTGAATGCGTTTATCGCGATATTCTTCGGCATAAATTCTCAAGGTACTGGCAATACCTGTACCCAGTTTTAAGCTTTGCACGATAACGGAATTTAGGCCGCGGATATCCTCAAGGCCGGTTCGTTCTGAAAATTCATGCAGAGCTTCTTGCAGCGAGTAACCGACCCGAACTTTGCTACAGACTAAATTCAGTTCGTGAGACAGCACCGGATGCGCGATTTTCAATTCGTTGCTGACCCGTTGAAAGGATTCCAATAACCCTAAACCTGATTCACAACAAACGACGAGTAAATCCAAAGCGTCTGGAAAATGCTTTCGTAAACTTTGCATTCGCTTATCGGCCAGGTAGGTGAGAATAATACCCGGTAGTAGGTATCCAATACCGACAATCAGGGCAATGACATAAATTGACAGAATGAATGACAGGTCCGGGAATAACCTCAGGACTACTGTACAAAGAGCAATGCTGATGAGCAGCAACAACAACTTCAAAGCATTGTAGATTTTCAGCGCATTTTCAGAGTGGAAACCAGCATGAATCAGCAAGCGCTTGGCGTCGCTGTCTCCTACAAATGAGCTTTTGATAAAAGGGACTTTGTCTAATCCATGCTCCAGGGACTGATTAAAACCGCCACCTGTATTGGCACCGATTCCTTCACTTTGGATTTTCTTTAATTCCGCTTTTGCCGGAGAAAAAACACTGGATAACAAATAACTCACTGCCAATGCCAGGGTAATACCTGCTGCTGCAGCCAAACCGAGAACCACCCATTGCGACAATTGTGGATCCTGGGTAACGCTGTAAATCAAACTATTAATATATTCCATGCCTCCTCCTATACATCCAGCTGTAATAATCTATTAATCCAGCCGATGCCGATAATCATCGCCAGAGCGCCCCACTTGAGTAGCGAGATCCCATCTTCAGTACTGATCAGCATTTTTAGATAGCTGGGCGTACTAATGTAAATAAAAGCAAACAACACAAATGGCGTCAGTACCAAAATCCAGGCGGACATCCTGCCTTCAGCCGACAAGGTCCTGACCCGTCGCTTAAAGGTAAAACGCTGACGAATCACCCGAGCCAGGGTTTCCACTTTTTCCGCCAGATTACCACCGGTTTCTTTTTGGATACTGATAGCACTGGCAAAGGCCATCGCAGAGGTGATAGGTACCCGTTGCACAAACAGCAATAACGCCGTTTTAATATCGGTACCGTAATTGATTAATTGGAATAGATAGTTAAATTCTCTACGCAATTCACCATTGGTTTCATCACATACTAGCTTTAACGATTCAGAAAACGCATAACCGGCCTGTAATCCTCGTTTGAGAACATCTAAGGCCTCGGGAAACTCTTCTTCAATTTTTTCCAGACGTTTTTTAATATCGCGATTTAGCTTGACGATAAACAACGAAAATATAATCAAAAAGGTAATAAGCACATACAGAATATCGCGGGTGAAGTACCACACCAAAGGCGTTACCGCGAGCGCCGAAAACAATGATAATAAGAAATATTGATGGCCGAGATACTTATAATTGGCAAGCTCCATTTTATAGGTCAGGTCCTTAATAAAACCCCAGCTTTCCATCGCTCGAAATACCGGTGGCAACTTATTAATTTTGTTGTCCAGCAACAGGTCTGAATGCTTGAATTCCTGATTACGGGCCATGTCTGCCAGGTGTTTACGCAGCTCTTTGGTTTTAGCTCGTTGTGGGTTGTAGACAGACACAAATAACGATTGCGATAAGAAAATCACCGTTACAAATATCAAAACCAGAAAAATTAATTCGTTACTCATGGTGTTACCTCCTGTCGCGCTTTATTAAAGTCGCGCCAGTTCAAAATCCGCCCCATAAATCGAGTTGGGAAGAATAATGCCCCGCGCCTGCAGGTGATGATTAAAGTTAGGGATCACACCTGTAGCTTTAAAGTCACCTAATACGTTTCCTTGTTCATCCCTGCCGCGACGCTCGAATTTAAAGATTTCGGACATGGTAATAATATCCCCTTCCATGCCATTAATTTCCTGGACACTGGTGATACGACGTTTTCCATCTTCCTGACGCTGTAATTGAATAACCACGTCAATCGCCGACGCAATTTGCGAGCGAATATTCACAACCGGCATATCAAAACCGGCCATACATACCATGTTCTCCATTCTCGATAAGGCATCGCGAGGGCTGTTGGCGTGCAAGGTAGTTAAACTTCCTTCGTGACCGGTATTCATCGCCGTCAGCATATCAATGGCTTCGCCACCACGAACCTCACCAACAACGATGCGATCAGGTCGCATCCGCAAGCTGTTGATCACCAGTTCACGCTGTTTGATTTCACCCTTGCCTTCAATATTGGCTACCCGAGTTTCCAGGCGCACCGTATGGGGTTGTTGCAATTGCAATTCCGCAGAATCTTCTATGGTAATGATACGTTCATCCTCAGGGATATATCCGGAAAGAATATTCAGTAACGTGGTTTTGCCACTGCCGGTACCACCGGAAATCAATACATTCATCTTGCCTTCGACAATGGCTTTGATGAAGGTGCCGATATCTTGATTCATGGTTTTATAATCTACTAATTGTGCAGCGGTGAGCTTTTCCACGGTAAAACGACGGATCGACAAACAAGGACCATCGAGTGCCAGCGGCGGAATAATGGCATTAATACGCGAACCATCTTCGAGGCGAGCATCGACCATGGGACATGATTCATCAATGCGACGACCCACTCGAGAAACGATACGATCAATAATATTCAGTAAATGCTTATCATCATAAAAAGCCACCGGAACTCGCTCTAGCTTGCCCTGGCGTTCAATGTAAATATGATCATGATTATTCACTAAAATATCCGAAATTGATGGATCGGCAAGCAGAGTTTCCAGTGGCCCCAGGCCAAGAATCTCATCGATAATTAATTGCGTGATTTTTTCTCTGGCGTGAACGTTTAAGGGCCTGGGCACATCATTTAACAGGTTTTGACATAATTCCTTGATTTGCAGCACAGCCTGATTTTCTTCGAGAGTTTCCAGCACTGATAAATCAAGCATCTTGACGATTTTTCCGTAAATCTGTTGCTTGGTTTCAAGGTCCTGGGGATTTAATACCGCAAAATCATTACTCGGTTGCACTGGATTCATAACTTAACCTTTATATACCTTGTTAAACATTTTCGACCAAAAGCCCCGATCATGACCCTGCTCCGTGAGCTCCACACTGGACAGTTGATTTACCAGTTGAATTAAGTCTTCAACAATCCGACGACTGCCATCGACATTGACAATATTGCGGCCTAAGTCGTTACACTCACTGGCCACGGAAAAATTATTGCGAACCGCATAAACACGATCCAGACCAAGGGTTTGTTGAATTTCTTTAAGAGAAATTGGTGAGTTTTTTTCATCATAACGATTGACTAAAAGCACGATATTCTGTTTTCCTTTGCCAAGCTGAGACATTAAAAATTTAAGCACAGCCTGGGCCTCGCGGACGCTTACAATATCGGGTTGCACCAACAACAGTATTTCCTGAGACGCTTCAAGAATTGGCAAATTGACAGATTCAATCCCCCTGGACAGATCGGCCACAATCAGGTCATACCCCATCTGCACTTTGGCCAACAATCTGGTGAGATTCTGGATGTAATCATGTTGGTTGAGGTTGAGGTGAGAGAATGGTTGCACTGGCATAATGCGAAGAGTTTCGTTTTTCGACATCATGTTACGCACTGCCAATGCATCCAGATGATCTAATTCATTGATAGCATCATTAAGAAAATATGTGGCATCCGGAGCCAACATTTTTGACAAGGTAGCGTGCTGAAAATCGCCATCAAACAGCACGATATCCATAGGAGATTGTTGGCCCAGAACATCGGAAAGGCCGTGAGATATAAAGGTTGCACCACTTCCGCCTTTGGCATTTAAGATGCTGACGATTGGCGCCAGCTTAACCTGAGACTCCAATTGCGTGCTGATGTTTTTAATGGTCTGGGTTAACTCATGTTGGTACCCTGAAATTGGTACCAAATCTTTGATTTGTAACTGCACCGCATGGCGCAGTAATTCCGGTGGTAAATCGTCTCCAAGCAAAATCATTGCTTTATCCAGACTACTGAGTTTATCCATCTGCTCGGTAACAAAATCGATATTACCGCTATAAGTAATGATAATCAGGCCAAGTTGCGGCTCATTCTTAGAAATATCAACAGAAGATGCGACTTCCAGGTTATTAAAACCTCCAAGAAATGCTGATATTTCGGCCCTTAATCCCTCGTCCTGACAAACCAACAGACACTCAAGCAAAATGGATAAGTTCATTGAGACCTCGGCTTTACTCTCAAGGCTTTCTTGCATCATTGGAACTCTGAACAGGTTTTTATTCATTGTAATTTCACCATTTAACAAGAAGTTATGCCCGAGCGGGTAAAGCCCAGGCTTTCCCGTGGGATATCCGTCGTTAACGCCGGAGAATTTAATGTGACTGAGAAAAATGGCACAATAAATCGGTGTTGGTAGTTGGTTATCTGGGTCTGCACTGCCGCAACCTGTTCAGCATTGGTGGTAATATTGCCGGCACTATCAAGATAGTTAATGATGATATTACTGGCCGTTAAATTAGGCAGTAGATCGGTTCCTGAGAAAGTTGCGGTGGTACTAAGGCCTGTTTGCTGAGCCACGGTATTAGTGTTGCTGGTATTGGTCAAAGCGTTGCAAACCGTGGCAAGGCGAGCACCACGCCGGGTAACTTCCGTCAGCATATTCCAGGTATACATCAATCGTCCTACTTCAATGGTCAAAAATAAAATAACCATGAAAACCACTGCCACCAGGGCAAATTCCACACTATAAATACCGGACTGACGCTTCCGGTTATGTTTAACGAATACCACCACTTTGTGCCCTCAATGTATAACTGACTCTGACCGGGAAATTTAATCCTATGTCACCGCCTTGACCAAAATTAGGAATGGCGTCGGCAAACATGGGTTGAAAGGTGTAATTAACCGACAAGGTAATTAACTGCCCGGAAACACTAATGGTTGTGGTGCTGCCACTCAAACCAGGCAGTAATTCATTTCCGCTGTTGGTCGTTGTGCCATAAAACACCAGATTATCCACTTCCGTTTCCAGCGCTGGGGTGATATCGATTACATCAGAAATCCCCGGAGTCGCATAAATATCAAGATAACGGGAGGCATCCCGTACAGCTTTAGTTAAGGTGTTGTATTGATAAATAAAGCGACCAATTTCTGCTACCGCGAAAATCAACAACAAAAATATTGGTAAAACGATGGTTAACTCAACCGCAGCAATACCGCGTTGACGTTTGAATCGACCCGAAGAAATTACCGCTAGCTTTTGCCCTGCTGTTTTCGAAGTAAGGGGGTTCATTTAGGAATCCTTACTGTTAGGTACATGGAAAAGGACGATGCGATAGGCACCGGAACCATTTGGTGTGGTGCCCGGTTGGCCACCGCTGTTATCGTCGGTATCGCCCTCAAAAGGGCATACCCGAACCACTTCACCAACGGCATAACTGTTTTGTCCGTTTCCACCACCTTGCCCCTTGTTGCCACTCGGAACCTGTTGCGTTAAAAACACACACATAAAGTCAATAACACTGAGCAATTTATGGCCATTGGTTTCTCCATCACATTCAACCACCACGACGTTAAAGAGGCGGCGGTCAGGTAACCCTCCACTCTTAACAACATCAAGGGACCCAGGCAATGAACAAGAGCTTGCTTCGGTATCGGTTTTATAACTGGAAAAACGATAGGCTTTACTCAAGTATCCAGATTCCATCAAATCGGGCTGGGTATCATCGTAAGCAATTGGCGGCCCCTGACAGGTATTCCAATCTCTGGCGTCGACGCTTTTTAAGCCCTGTGCTGAACCAGTAAATCTCGCATCTAAAGCCTCCGTCGGACCGACCGCATTACCGGTCTCGGTCGTGAAAGAATTAATATCCAAATCACCCAAGCAAAAACTATTACCATTGGCAAGCGCATCCCGCACATCATTTTTTCCGGAATTTCCTGGCAGTCGAACCAATTGGAAATTGCCCGGTCCTACCCTGGACTCGGTATTAGAGCCAATTTTCATCACGGTAAGGTCACCATAGTTAAAACCCCAGGCACCGGTTTCTGATGGCGGCTGGCTCTTGTCGCCACAAATTAACAACGGCACTAAATCGGAAGTGCACTTGTCGCTAGTTAAATCGGTACTTGGGCCAGCCAATGCGGTGGCAGTGACGTCTTTGGCAAAAGAAAATATTCTCGCAAAAAAGCTATCCAAGGGTACATCTTCAATCGACACTTTGGCGTAGATTGCATCGCTGCTAGTAGAGCTGATAAAGGGATCGGGAGATTCCGAAAAATCGACTGACAACAAAGATGTCACCTGTACGGTGGAAGTGTTAGCACCGGTCAATGGCAAAGAAGATTCCAACTCGCCATTTTCCTGATGGGCAAGGTTGGTCGTCAAAATGGCCACTGCTTCTGCCCTTGCCTGAGTGATCGTTTCGCCGCGATCACGACTTTTTGCTGCCGATAAAGCGGCGGCATCGGCGAGATTTTGCAAACGAGATTTACTCAATAGCAAATGCCCACCATCTAGCGCCAATGCGCTTACTGCGATAATGGCGACTAAGGAAATAGTCGCCAAAACCACGATATTACCGTTATTTTTGTGAAGATTTTTCATAAAGCCTCCACTTCAAATTAATAAACTAAAGGGCGCTAGTTTTTGCCAGTACTGGCTGATCCGCTGCCCGAGTTAAAGCTACTGCCACCACCTCGCGCTTCTTTAGGCTGATAAATGCTATTTTTATAAGCTTCAATATTCTTACTGGCAACGTCACCATCTAAAGAATTAACAATGCCGGCATTCATTTCCGGAGCAGCCGGATCAAGAATTTGCCGTTCCAAAATCTGGTCATAATGACCAGACAACCGATATTCGTATTCAGGACCCACACTGCAACCGGCTACCAACAAGATGGCGGTCAGGGCAATAAAAGGTTTTGTCATCGCTAAGCTGTTCATAATTACTCCTGAAACTCATTGGTAGATATTTCGTGACCATAGGTGGCAGATGTTCCGCCGTCATCCAATAACAATTCGCTGGAATGATTACTGGTATCACCACTGGTATTCGGGTTGCTTTCATTGGTTTCATTTATCGGTCTGCTAGATGTGCGCCCAAGCAGGTAGAAATCCATATCGCCCGGTTCAACAAAACCATCGGTTGGCAATTTGATCCCCTCACGATTAAAAGGACGTACTAATCTCGGTGTTACCATGATCACCAATTCAGATTGGCCTTTGATAAACTCCTGACTTCTAAACAGCTGCCCTAACACCGGAATATCACCTAATCCGGGGATTTTGTTAACGCTTTCACGAAAGTTATCGCTGATCAATCCACCGATAGCTATGGTTTGCCCATCACCTAATTCAACCGTGGTCGATGTAGTTCGTTTGATAATGGAAGGAATAACAAGACTAGTATTAGTTTCGTCTGGCGAAATCGCTACGGTATTGGTTGAACTTAACTCACTCACCAGGACTTGCAGGTTGAGATTGATTTTTCCGGAATCGAGAATCGTAGGAACAAAACTTACACCGACCCCAAAATCTCGATACTGGATAGTAATACCGTCACGGTTCGGAACCGGAATAGGAAATTCACCACCGGATAGGAAGTCTGCCTGTTGGCCACTCAATGCCGTGATATTCGGTTCCGCCAGTATTTTTGCTAAACCGTTTTGCTTAGCAATATCGAGGGCAAAATTTAGCAGTAAATCACCATCTAAGTACGATCCAAACAAACCGCGATCAATACCTTGGGTAAGCCCCAGAGAACTTAAAAAATCCGAGCCAGAGGTAATACCTATGGTACCGTCACTGCCATCTACGGCGAGTAACATTTTGCTGTCCAGACGACGGGCAACTTCACTTTGAACTTCGGCGACCGTCACTTCTAGCATAACCTGGTGTCCCCCGCCGACAGACATCATATTCAATACTTGTGAACCACTTTTTCCACTACCAGCGGCGGTGGCATAACCTTCTGCGAATTTCACCGCCATTGCCATTTTTTCGGTGGATGAGGCTTCACCACTGAGCACAAGATGCCCCTGTGAGGATTCAATACCTATCTTTTCATCCGGAAGATACTGATGAATTCGTTTTCGAAGTGTTGCCAGATCATGGGTTACTTCCAGATTATATACGTCGATGATGTCGTCATTTTCGTCCCAAATCATCACGTTCGTGGTGCCAAGCTTTTTGCCAACCACATAAATTTCATCTTTGGAAATAATCAGAATGTCGGCAATTTTAGGATTGGCGATAGACACCCGTTTAACCGGCTGATCCATTGACACATTTTTCGATTTATGGATGGGTATCTTTATCGTCGGATCCTGATTTTCAATAGAACCGCCAGCGCTGACTTTGGCGCAAACCAAAAGACTAAAAGCGACGAGTAGTAGCGGTATTTCCCTGGTCACCCAGTGTTTTGTACGATGAGTTACTGCGTTCATCACACACCTCTTATTTGTTAACCTGAATGGTTTGTTGTTTAACGCCGCGAATGACTTCCACTTTATTATTAACATAACTGGTTGGTGCCGCAGATTTCGATGTTGCCGGGCTAGTGTTGGTTCTGGCCAACGCTACCTGCTCGGTTCCCGCAGCAGCTTGCTCGTTATTTGAACTTGAATGAGCAACGGATTGCTTACCAGTAGCATCACTTTGTTCCGCAAGGATGATAGAATCCGACTCGTCATTAGGGTTTCTTAACGCCAGCTGAATCGAGCCGCGTTTCTTAGAGTTTAATAAGGTCTCTGCCTGTTCCAAACCCAATTCAAGGGTTACCGCACGGACCACCTGAGGTTTGTTTTCATCATTAGATGCCCGTTGGTCAATCGCCAGTATTTTAACGTTGGACAACACCACCTGAGTGGTAGGACGGCCACCCTGGCCAAACGTGTTTAATACATCGACTTTGTTACCTGGTAATAAAAATCCGGCAACACCGACAACGTCGTTAACCCGTAAGGTAATAGCACGTTTATTTTTACCAATTAAGCTAGCCAAACTACTGCCTTCACCTTTTTTAACAAGGCGTTGCTCGCGCACAATATCGCCCGCGTAAAGCGTTTGCTTTACCAACATGTCCTTTATCTGTTTTTTGTCGGTAAGAGCGCCTTTGGGCACCATATTTTTAGGAATCACCCTCATTGACAGGTATTTATCTTCCAACATAGTCCCTGTTGGCAGTTCGACATTAACGGTCACCACTGCAACTTGATTCTCACCAACATCTTTAGGTTGATTTTCTTCCAGCCAGTTACGAGCTACAAAAACAGCACCAACGCCAAATATGACGGAGAGAAGGATAAACAACACACTATTCCGGTTCATACTACCTCCAGAATCGAATTTCGAAGCCAGGCTTCTAACCAATAAAGCGAGTTAAGCAACAAAGTAGCTTTGCCAGGCAAAGTCGATGAGTTCCCTATTCACTGAATTTGGTAAATTTTTAAATAACACCTGATCCCTGACAATTGATAAAATGTCGCGAGGGTAACAGGCAAGGTAAGGTTTATTATTTGGTTGGTGTAACATGTTAATCAGGTAATCGAACTGTTGGTTATCACAATTCAATTCAAATCGTTCACATTCGCGAAACCAGATTTGCTGATACAATTCTTTGGATAGCGGCTGAAACTGAATCTTATAGCCGAGTCGTCTTAAAAACGCATCATCGATCAGTTCCTGAGGCGTTAGGTTGGTGGAGAACAGTAAAAGTAACTCAAAGGGTACTTCGAAATGTTGACCATTCTGCAATGCCAAAAAATCACGGCGTTCTTCAAGTGGCAAAATCCAACGGTTAAATAACTCTTTTGGGGTAACCCGCTGGCGACCTAAATCGTCGAGAAATAATATGCCATTGTTGGCTTTTAATTGAATCGGCGGAAGAAAACAGCGAGACGCGTTATCAAACTGCACTTCCAACATCGACAGCGTCAACTCACCGCCGGTAACCAATAACGGTCGCTCACAAGCTAGCCAACGACGATCATAGCCATCCGCAATCCGTAACGCACTGACGACATTAGACGCCTGGTGCTGATCCTTAACATGATGTAGTTCAGGGTCAAAGACCTGAATGATTTCGTTATTAATTTCAATCGCATAGGGGATCAGTACAGTTTCACCAAACAATCGATTCAGGTGCCGACAAAAATAACTTTTACCAGTACCCGCACCGCCATATATCAATATCGGTTTGGTGGAATTCAATGCCGGGCCAACGCTGTTAATAACCTCATCAGGGAAAACCAAATCGCCAAAACCTTCACGCATCTCAGCTTCAGTCAGCACCTGAGTTCGATTCGACTGGATTTTACTGACCTTTTGATAAAGCTCTAGCGGTATTGGTGCCGGACCTAAGTAACCACGTTTTAAAAACGCTTTTTCCGCTTCCAGGGTACCGATATTGCTTAGTGAATAACGAAACTGACCATTGTCGTTGGACGATGGATTCTCAACCCAGGCCTTTTGCTTGGCCTCATCCAACAAGGCTTTAACAATGCTTCCTGAAAGGCAGAGATCTTTAGAGAGTTGTTGCAGGTCGCTAACACCAGAACGATATATGTGCTTGATCAACAACTCTAACAATAAATTAATATGCAGCCCGGTTTCTTCAATACTTCCGGGTTTTGGCGCGTAGGATGCAAACCCATGGTTGTTGTCCTCTTCGGGCAAAGACGCTTGTGATTCAACCACTCGTGCCTGCGCTAAATTTTCATGTGCCTCATCCAGAACCACAGGCTCAGTGGTGATATCTGGTTCATCAATCTCGGTATCATCAGCCTCCTTGGGCAATTGCGATGATTCAACCGACAATTGAACAGCACTTTCTGCTGGTGAAGCGGTAAGTGCTTCCTCTTGCGTCTCAGATTCTGGTTGCGAGTCGTTTTGTCGTGAAAAGCCAAATAACCCCATCACCTATGCCCCCCACGAATATCGTAACGAAGAAATGAGCCACTGGACGTTGTCATTGTGCCATGCCGCAAAAGCCCATCCGAAAGCAAGGGCCGGTGCATACGGTATCTGCATTTTCAGTAAACCGGGTGTGTCTGGTTTTATGTAAACCCGATACCACAAACATTTTGCGTAATGGCCGACAAGTTCTATGCAGCGACGAAAACCGAATCTATACAGGGCGATGCCAATCGAGCTAATGGCCCCAAAAACAAGACCATACAATAAAGACCAGACCAGCATTGCGGGGGTCAGAAATGCGCCAATAGCAATCATTAGTTTCACATCGCCGGCGCCAAGCAGCCGAAACATGTAAAGAGGAAACAAAATGATAAATGCCAGTCCAGCGCCTAATAGCGCCGAACCAACACCGTTAAGGCCCATAAATCCAAACTGTACCGCAATGCCGGTAATCAGGCCGAGCAGACACAGGCTATTAGGAATGCGTTGATATCTGAGATCAAAATACAGAGCAATGCTAAAGATAATAGCGATAGCGATTAACTCGGTGAGAAGAAACTTATCAATCATTTCACACTCCTAAACCTGATGCTGCACTCTCATTTACGAGGCACAGTTTGTGCTGCCGCCATTAACTGCGCTGGTCAAGCAATTGATAGTACCGCTTACCGCGTCGCCTAAATTAGTGAAAGCAACCACTAACGTACCAGCTACCAGGGCACCAGCAATCGCATACTCGACCGTCGTCAAACCGCTTTCATCATCGATAAAATCGGTAAATAGGGTGTTTAGATTTCTCATGTGAAATAACTCCAACTTGTTAATCTTGCAGGGCAAATACAACTCAGCCTCTGCCCTGCATGAAGTACAGCAACATTTTGGTGTATTACTGGACGGTATCAAGATTAGAGGTTATTCAAGGAAAGGGTTATCACTGGATTGCTAATTATGGTCTTAAATTGCGCGATGAGGTTTGCCTTATTATCCCAACCATAAATATCACGGTTAAAGTTAATCACCCCCTGTTCATCAATCCAGGCGGTGTGATAGGTAATGTAGACAGGTACAGGCTCCTCTAAAAACAACATTTGTGTGTGTTTTTCTTGAAGCGCACTTTGCATGGTTTGTTTATGTTTGTTCTGTTCCGGCAATTGTTTGAGCAGCTCGTTGGCAAGAAATCTTGGTTCCTCTAAGCGAATGCAACCGTGACTCAGCGCCCGATAAGGTTTACTAAAGTGCCATTTCGCTGGCGTATCATGAAGAAAAATGGCGTAGCCATTTGGCATGTTAAATCGATAACGGCCGAGGGGATTTGAGCGCCCGGCAGATTGCACCAAGCGAAAATTATCGGGCAGATTAAGCAAGTCATAATCGGGGGAATCGATTTGACGAATCTCTTTGTTGCGCCAATAGCCGCGCACCAATTGAAAGTCTTTGCGTTGCAAATAACGAAAATCACGCTGATATTCTTCAAGTAAATCATCTTTGATAATTTTCGGCGTTGGGGTCCAGGTTGGGTTTACCGTCAGGCGGTTCACCGCGCTGGTTATCACTGGGGTGGGATTTTCTTTGTTACCGACTATAACCCGCATGGTTTTCTGGGTTCTGCCATTATTTAAAAGCCGTAATTGATAACTGGGTATGTTAACCAGAATCTCGTTACCACGAAAACTTCGCGGTAGCTGCAACCAACGCATCAGATTGATCTGAAGTTGTGTAACCCGCTGTTGCGGAGCAATTGCCAAAGCCATATGGCTATTCGGTCCCAGCTTGCCATCGGCCTTCAGGCCATGACGTAACTGAAACCGTTTTAACGCCTCAATGGCAACTGAATCAAAAACATCTTGCCTGGTTGGGGTTTGATACTTAACGTCGAGATCCTGATATTTTTCCAGAATAAACCTAAGTTTTCTGACCTCTGGGTGTGCCTGGCCCAGTTCTGGGGTAAATGAATGGTCCAACGTTGGCCAGGAAAGAGCAGCAAGTTTGCGAAATTCCTGCAATTGCCCTCGTAGTCGCCAAAACTGCGATTGTCTGGGTAGCATTCGATAGAGAAGTTCCTGCTCCTGCTGCTTGTTAAAAGCTGATATCAAGGTGCTGGTTGGAAGCTCATGACCATTGCCCGAGTTATTGTTTACCTGGGTAGACTGCAACAGAAAATACGTACCTTGGGTGAGCAGAATATCCCGCTGATAGGTGTCAGAGGCGTTTTGCCAGGACTTTTCCTGAAGCCACCCCAAATCATCGAGCAATCGATACAAGTACTTTCCTGACGAACTCAGCCCCTGAGACTCAAACCATAAGGCACTACGGCCAGTTTTTTGCAGGATTAGTTGATAATGAGAACGGGAGATGATGCCACTATCATGAAGATAAAATGAACTGCCTGCAGGTAATGCAATATCATTTAGTTGTAATATGGTGGGCGACGAAAATGAGGGACTATAGCCCGAGTGAATACCAGACAGTGGCGCACCCGCAATAGCCGATAATGACAGCAACAATGCGCTTGCCAGGTAAAGGTGAATAGCCAGCTTAAACCTAGCGGCTAGTTTTAGATACGCCTTGGTTCCCTGAGTTTTTATCATGTTTTGCATCGCTGATTCGTCCAGTCCCTGTATTATCCAATTCGTTAAACAAACTGCTGCGCACTCTAAGATATTGTAGATACATTTTGCTATTTCGCATGGTTCGATTGTTTTCTGAGTACGCCATTGGACTTAACCCGAAGTGCTCTTTAAACACCCGACAAAAGTGCGATGGGTTAGAAAACCCTAATTCAAAAGCCACCGAGGTACTGCTCATGGGTTGTGACGATAGTATTCGTTCGGCCTCTTCTAACTTCCTGCAAATTAAATAATGGCTAAAGGTGATACCGCTCACGTCTTTAAACAAATGGCTCAACCGCGATTGGCTTAAATGGATAGAGTGACAAAAATCCTGCAGTGAACTGCCGCGAGAAAAGTTTTTTTCAATTTCTTCCAGCAACTCTGCGATGGCGCCATACCTAGCCGCCGGTGATTGCTGCAAATTAGCTAGAGGTACCAGGTTCGGTTGCTTGGCCTTGCGAACGCAAACATCGCCGATAACTTCCAGTTCTCGCAAAAACACCTGCATATCCTGCTCTGTCAACGGAAATAAAAACATTTCCCGGACGTTGCAATGTAAGCCGTGTTGCAACAGCGGAATGGACAAGGAATTACTAAACACGAAAATCGGAATGCTGGAATAACGTTCAGACAAGTACTGGATATTGTGAAGGTGATCACTTGTGGTATGGCTCATCAAATAGGCAAAGCTAGACACCGAGCCATTGAATTCTTCGAGCCGCTGCATCGTATCTATCAGGTTAACCTGAAAGTACTCGCTCATTTTGCTCTGAAAAACTTCTGCTAAAGCATTATCAAAAGCAACCAGAGTAATCCCCCCGGTTTGATCGCCTGTTAGCATAACCACAACCTATTACGTTACTACCGATTCAGAGAAACTCTGAAAAACGCTTAACAAAAACTAGGTAGTGAGGCACGGTATGTCAAATATGGACTTCTTAAATTTTTTCACCTCAGCTACCTAATTGTAAACAAAACCATCTGCATCATCAGGATTTAGACAATAGCCATTAACCCTCTATACTTGTCTAGCTGATGAATGTTGTTATCAGGTAGTTGTATGGTTGAGCGGTTAAAAACAGCGGTACTTTCCACGGCAGGACTTAGCGCCATTTTGTTGGGGTTGGTTTTGGTTCTGGGCTATTACTTTGCTTCTGCACTGTCGGTCAGAAATGAGTTGAAAGACCAGGAATTACCAATGAATATATCTGCCAACCGGTATCTGCAGGTTGGTGACTGGCCTGAGTCCGATCCTGGTAATTCTCTGATCCGAAACTTTCAGAATTTCATTGTTGAGGCAGATGATGAAGAGACGCCAGCCGACAATCCCCCCGCTTCCAAGGTGAAAAACCTCGCTCAGCAACAGGCAGGTAACAATCTCAAAGTTCTGAAATCCGATAATCAGGACACCAACAATGAATAAGGTCAGCCTCAAACGTACCTATTTTCGTTCCGTCGCGATACTGATCCTGTCGATGGTATTGGTGTTTGACTTTCGCAGCGCTCTGCAACCCATTCCTAGCTTGTCATTATTAAATATACTTGCCCACGAAAGAGCTGCCGAATACCTGACCATTGGCGCCATTTTTGATCTCGTTTACTTTGTTGTGGTGGTGTTGGCTTTGCATTTTGTCTGGGCTTATTTGATTACAATCAGTTGCGCCCCATGGTTTGAAAAGCTAAGAAATGACAACCAAAGAACCATATTTTGGTTAATTATCGTGGTGTTACACTTGTTCTTGGTGCTAGCTCTGAATTCCTACTTGTACCCGACTTCACTGCTGAGTATCTTCAGGAACACTGGGTTTGCGTCCCTGTGGTTTATCTTGCCTCTGACGCTAGCGCTGACAAGCCTATTTTATTTCGGTTTAATCAAGCGACAACGAAACATTCAAATCCTTGTCTATAGTGTTGCCTTCTTGTTTTTACTGACTCCTCCAGTTTTTTTCGACAACCCGGATAAGGACAAAGAACAACCCGATGTTATCCTCATCGGTCTCGATGGATTGCGTCCCGACCATTTGCAGTATTCTCGCCAGCACCTTGCAGACAAAATGCCGACTCTAAACCGGTTTTTAAAGGATACGGTAATTTACGACAGAAGCTACACCACACTTCCCCGAACATTTGTCGCCTGGCACAGTTTATTGAAAAGCCAATATCCGCATCAGCATGGCGGTCGATTTAACATCCCTCACCCGACTTTGGTTGATAAAAACATCGCGCCATTAAACTTATTAAAACAACACGGATACCACACTATCTATGCGCTGGACGAACGGCGTTTCAATCATATCGATACTGACTACGGTTTCGATACTGTAGTAGGCCCGGCAATTGGTATCGGCGATCAATTGATCACCGGCGTATCGGATATTCCCATCATCAATATTCTCACTAACCTGTCTTTTGGTCGTTATTTTTTTCCATTTCTGTATCTCAACAGAGCGCAGGGAAAAACCTACGACCCGATCATGTTTAATGAGGAAGTGATTAACACACTGTCACCCGACAAACCAAACTTTTTGGCATTGCACCTTTGTATGTTGCACTGGCCATATACGTCGAAAGACTTTATCGAGGTAAAAAACGACCTTTGGAACAACAACTATCCCTATTTTATGTATGCATCCTTGTTACAACGCCTTGATAGCCAATTTGAGCAGCTGATAACCGAGCTCGAACGTCAAGGCTACCTTGATAATGCTCTGGTTTATCTATTTTCCGACCATGGCGACGGCTTTCGCCTAGATAAAGATGCCTTAAAACCCGCGAAGTTGCCGCCTCCTATGGAGTTAAGGGTCAGTTCCTGGGGGCATGGAACCAATATACTTGATCAGACCCAGTCGGAAATTTTACTCGCCTACAACGCCTTTAAAAATGGCGAGCCAGTTCACCCTGGTGTCACCCTAAATGGTCTATTTTCGATTACCGACATTATGCCCAGTATACTAAATACTCTGGATATGAGCTCACCCGCTGCATCGGAATCGATGCAAGGACATGTATTGCCAATGACGCAGTCTGAAGTAAGCGAAAATAGGGCTATATTCGTCGACTCCTCGTTGCCCAGCAAAGCCGTAGATACCAGCCAGGTCAATGAAACCAGCATAATTTATCGTTCGATGGAGCACTATGAAGTCACAGACGAAGGACATTTAGTTATGTCACCCAAGGCTTATAAGGAGTTTTCGCAACAGAAACAGCGTAGTGTTTATATCGATAACTGGCAATTGGCATATATTCCAACCATAAAGGATATGGTCATCGTTAATATCGAGAAGAAGCAATGGCATTTATACTCGCAATTTCCGGACGAACTTCTCAAACAGAGACTAATGAGCATGTTGTGCCATCATTACCAATCTTTAGACATCCATTTTTGTGAACCCCCTCAGCATCAAACAAATCTAACGAGCCAATAATATATGAGCAATGTAAATCCTCTCAAGTCAAACAAGAGCGGAACCGTGAGCGGCCTGCTCGTCATAGTGATATGCACCTTTGTTTTTTTATTTTTAGAATGGATTTTTTTCTTAACTAAACCTTCTTTTCTCAGCTACATCGACAATTTTCAAAAAGTCGCGATTCTCCTCAATAGTTTTTTAATTCTAACAATCATAAACGTTTTACTTTATCTGCTTATCCAACTGCTAATGAAAACCGCAGGATTGCTTTTAAAACTGCCTGAGCTGCTGAATCGTGTCGCAATTCGACTGATTCCTTTGCTACTGTGCTCAGTCTCTGTTTTATTGATTATTGATAACAATACTTACACCCTGTTTAGCTTTGCCTCATACACGGTGCAAGATAGTTTACATCGGCTTTTGTATCTAGGTTTGATAATCATACTATGCGGCTATTTCTATCTGAAAACCGGCAATATGATGGATTATTTGAATGCTAATCTTAAGGTTAGAAAATCGCTTTTGTTCAGCCTGATTCCAATATTTATCCTGTCCCTGATTACATTTACTCAAAACTTTACGTCAAACGCTTCAACCTCGTTACCGGTTCCAGTTTCACAACACAGGGGCGAACGCCCGAATATCATTATTTTCAGTGCCGATGGCGTAAATGCAAAGCAGATGTCTCTATACGGCTACAATAAAGAAACGACGCCTTTTTTTGATAGTATTCGCGATGAACTGGCAATTTATGACAATCATTTTACAAATTCCGCGAAAACCACAGGGTCTGTGGGAGCTTTGTTGACGGGTAAATTACCGACTCAAACTAAAGTAATTTTCCGCCCCGACGCTTTTAAAGGGTTAGATAGATATCAACACATGCCTGCTATTTTAAGTAAACTGGGTTACTACAATATCGATATCAGCGTTCGTCATTACATCGACGCTGAAGATCTAAACCTATATAATTCCTTCGATTTTGCTAACGAAAGACCAATCTTTTCTAGACATGGACTCAGTCTTTGGATGTATCGACATCAGGAAGAAACATCTAAGTTTATCGACAGCATCTGGGAACGGTTAATTTATCGTGCACTCCACTTGAGCTTTTTAAACGATTGGAAAAATCCTTTTGTGTTAGTAACCCAGACAGAGGGGCTCGAGGAGCATTTGTCTGATATTCCACGCATGCAAGCGCTGATTAACAGTATCAAAAACGCACCTCAACCTTACTTTATACATGTTCATCTTCTCGGTCCCCACGGAAGCCGATTTTTTTACGAAAAGCCGATATTTACAGCTTCAAACAAGCAGCCACATGAATGGATGGAAGAGCATTATAATAACGCGATTTATCAATGGGATAGTTATGCCAAAGCGGTTTATCAACAACTTTCTAGACTCGACCAATTGGAGAGCACAATGTTGATTTTTAATAGTGATCATGGCTGGCAACATACAATCAATAACGACCTTCCCCTAATGATTCGCTATCCCCGAGGTAGTCATGCAGGCTCCGAATCGCTACCTTCACAACGAATTGATATCGCACCGACGATTCTTGACTATCTCAATATTGATAAGCCAACTTGGATGACAGGGCAAAGCTTGCTCGCTGAGGGACGTGAACATGTTCCCATTTATATGGTCGGTTCTAGTATCACTCGAAAAATAAATAATTATAACTGGAAGGTTTCAGCCTCTTTGGAACCACCCTATTTTTCCCTGGGAACCCTGTCAGTTTTTTATTGCGGAAAGATACTAACGCTCAACCTGATGAGTCAATCTCCAGAACACCAAATATTTGAACAGCTTCATCAACCAGACTATCAATGTCCAGAACAAGATCTAAGTCGTTCAGATATTGAATTAATGTTGAGGGAGCATCTGCGTCGATATTACCCGCCTAGTTAGAAGCTGGCTTTTCAAACAAGTACATAACGCGTTGGGAGTTATCCAGAGGGACTCGCGATCGCAGGCTAAAATAGTCAGTGAAATGCTTTTCAAACGATTCACTACTGTAATCTGTGAAAATGTCCTCTCTTGTCGACAACATCCGCTTTACCTGAGAATCCTGCTTACCAACAAATTCAATAACCAGGTATTGATCACATATTTGAAATAGACTTTCGGCGACTTTCGCCATTGGCACATTATTACCAATGACGAGGTGATGAATGATTGCCAGCATCACCACAGTATCGAAATTAGCCCGCTGAAAAAAAGAACTTCGCTCATCATTACCCCAGCCTATGGCTGGACTGGGATTGGTCAAATCAAGCAACAACGGCAGAATATTGTTGCCTGTCTCCTTCGCATCGCGATACAGATATTCAATCGCCTGAAAATCAATATCAAAAGCTACCACGTGACGCGCTTTGTCGCTGATAATTTTCGTATAGTATCCAGAATTGGAGCCTATATCCGCTGCCAGCCCCAACGTTGCTGTCATCTGTTCACAAAAACCTTTTAATATGTCGCCTTTTTGCTGTGCTTGACCATCATCATAGTCATTGTTGTGATAATAATTCCCCCACTCAGTTTGTCGTTGCCCAAGTTCAAGCGTTTCCACATAGTTTTTGAGATTTTCAATCAAGGCGATTAATTTTTGTCGCGACATGGACTGCACTTTTGCTAGAGGTTTGGCGCGGACATCGGCATAACGCGACTGACTATTAGCGTGCAGATGAATATGCATCAATGCCGACAAACTCAGCCAGGTTCGCCGTGGTAATAATTTACTGGCTAAGTCCAGGGGGATACCGTCGATATAATTATTTGCTAGCGACATTAAACGAAAATCTGTGTGCTTGATTAATAGTAAGGGTGCCAGAAAGTGCTGACAAAATTGCCGGTATGCCGGCCAGTGCCCCTCGGAATACGCGGCAAAGGATAAGGTATCGATAAAGAACGGTGCGCAATCAACAAATTGGACGTTATAAGCACTGGCATCTTTGAGGCTAAAGCCGTGCTGTAAAGACAGCAACTGAATGTTTAAGGTCAATAACGCTGCGGCTTTTAATTGTGAGAAACACCATTCGTATGGGTAGCTGACATAGGGGATTAACTGTGGTTTTATCACCACACTTTCATCAGCGGAGGCAAAGTCTGACGTTACATCCTGGTGTGGAATCAGCCAGTTACGATTCGTCAATTCTTTATATAATTTCGAATCCACGAACCCTTGATAGTCGCTTAAACCGGAAGGATTTATCTGCCGGTATAATACATCGTTTCTAATAAAGATAAATCCAGCAGGATCGCGAAAGGATGCCGGATGAGGCGAAAATGGTTTATTCATAAATTACCGGATCAATCAAATCAATCCATAAAATATAATCGAACATCGAGATTTTGCAGATTTTCAAATTACTTCTATAGTTTTAGCGTTGTCATTGATGAGTAGTAGACATGAAACTTTCCATTATCACATCCAGTATCAGCCTGATTCTATTATCCTTTCCATCGTATGCTTATCTCGACCCTGGGACAGGTAGTATTATTATTCAGGGAATTATCGCATCCATAGCGCTTGGCCTGGCGACCATGAAAATGTGGTGGCACCGATTTACTGGCTTTTTTAGAAAATCAGAATCGGAAGACGACAATGAACTCGTGAATTCAAAACAAGATTCAAACGACTCAACAAAAAGTTAGTCAAGGTTAGTCTTAAAAAGCGCAACTTCCTCGCCGCCGGGATATGGCATGTTGCGCTCAAATACAAAACCCAAATTGCTAAGAAGACGCTGTGAGGCCTGGTTGTCTATTGATGTAAATGCCAGCACATGCTGTACGTCCAGATAATGACATTCAATCTCAAGTATTGCTGAGGCCGCCTCAAATCCATATCCATTGCCAGTATCATTTTCCAGAAAGGCAAAGCCTAAGTCCGGGGCATCGAGAAAATCTCTCTGTAGCAGCCCACAAACCCCTATAGGGCGCTCTTTTATTCCGTCTTCATTTTTTAACGACACTAGATGCAATGCAAAACCATTATCAAGTAAGCTTTGCATCGGCCCCGTACGAATATACTCTCTTGCCTGCTCCAGAGTGCGAACGTTTTTATCCCCGATGTATTTTAAAAAGCCAGGGTCATTTAACAATTGTAAAATGAATTCGGCTTCATTTTCGGTGATGGGACGTATTATTAATCGCTCAGTGACAATGGGATACACGGGTAATGACGGTTATTGATGATAGTTGTTACTAAGATGTGGCAAATACGCGGAAAAGTAAATACGCAATCAGAGATTGTTTCGGGTACGCGACAAACAACGTCGCTTCGGGTACGGAATATGAATATTCCTGCTGGTACGCGACAGACAGCGTCGCTTCGGGTACGTGAAACGAAAAACATGTTTCACTGCGGGTTAAAGCGGCTTTTTACTCGAAGGGCGTTGTCCGCCCGTACCCTGAGTAAAAATCTCATTTTTACGTACCCGAAGCCAAAGTTATGCTTTGGCGCTCCTTCATTGTTTCGGGTACGTGAAACGAAAAACATGTTTCACTGCGGGTTAGAACGGTTTTTACTCGAAGGGCGTTATCCGCCCGTACCCTGAGTAAAAATCTCATTTTTACGTACCCGAAGCCAAAGTTATGCTTTGGCGCTCCTTCATTGTTTTGGGTACGCGACAGACAGCGTCGCTTCGGGTACGTGAAACGAAAAACATGTTTCACTGCGGGTTAGAGCGGTTTTTACTCGAAGGGCGATATCCGCCCGTACCCGGAGTAAAAATCTCATTTTTACGTACCCGAAGCCAAAGTTATGCTTTGGCGCTCCTTCATTGTTTCGGGTACGTGAAACGAAAAACGTGTTTCACTGCGGGTTAGAGCGGCTTTTACTCAAAGGGCACTACCCGCCCGTACTCTGAGTAAAAATTTCATTTTTACGTACTCGAAACCGAAAACTTGTTTTCGGTGTACCCGAAGCCAAAATTCTGTTTTGGCGTCCCCTATTTATTACAATGGTTTTAAAAATGGGTAAGCATTCTTGATATCTTTTTCATACTGCTCGCAAAACTCACCATTCGGGCCTTTCGCTTTTAGCTCACCATAATTTTGGTTCGCTTCATCGCGAACGTTTTCCCAGCTTATCCCCTCAATACTTTCATAGCCTTCTGAGAATGCTTTGAGTTTGGATAACTCTTTAAATTTATCTTTATCAACCGGTTTGTCGCACTGTTTAGTCAGATAAATCATCTTACCGGCGGCTTCTGCCAACAGCATTTCGATTTCCTGCCGTTCCTGGGCATTAGGGGCTTCATTGGCAAACACTAACGGACTGCTCAGGGCCACTATTACCAATCCACAAATCTTCGTTGAAATATTACCTGTCATTGCTCCTCCCAGGTTCGCAAGGTTGCCATTATTGGCGATAGATAAACTTAAGTTATAGCAGAAAATCATTGTTTTTCTTGCGGTTTCAATAGTGTCAGACAAGTAACAACGCGAATTGAATATTATTCACTTGTCAGGCTTTTAGCACTGGCTTTCAATAGGTAAATGAATCATCAACGTGGTTTTGCAGGAAACTTGTAAAAATCGCCAATGCTAACCAAAGTTAGAAACAGCAAATCTTCTTTTTAATCTCATAATGAGGCAGTAATGAAGGCCGCACCTTTTAACCATGTACCACTTCCGCCATACAGCCAAATAGAGCACCCAAGCTGGAGTTTGAATGCCAGCATTTATGAGGTAAATATTCGCCAATACACCCCAGAAGGGTCTTTTCGCGCCTTTGCCAGGCATCTGCCAAGACTAAAAGCACTCGGGGTAACGATACTCTGGTTAATGCCAATTCATCCTATCGGCATACAACATCGCAAAGGGAGTTTAGGCAGCCCTTATGCCATTAGCGATCACCGCGCAATTAATAATGAGCTTGGCAGCGAGGAAGATTTTCGCGCTCTGATTAATGAGATTCATCGCCTTGGCATGTATGTGATTATCGACTGGGTTGCCAATCACAGTGCCTGGGATAACCCGCTCGCTCGCTCACACCCCCATTGGTATAAGAAAAATCCCCAGGGACAGTTTCGTTCTACCACCTGGTTTGACTGGGATGACATTATTGAGTTTGATTTCCAGCAACAGGGATTGCGTGATTACATGCTGAACGCAATGCAATATTATCTGGATGAGTTTCATATTGATGGTTTTCGCTGCGATGTCGCAGGTTTTGTGCCTATTGAGTTCTGGGAGCAGGCAAGGGCTAGCCTAGATCCTGACCAACAATTGTTCTGGTTAGCCGAATGGGAAGAGCGGGATCTTCACAAACGTGCTTTTAATATGTCTTATGCCTGGGCACTCAATGATTTGCTTGAGGACATAGCCAATGGTAAACGCAATGCTGAAAACCTGTGTGGTTATATCGCAAAACATAACAATGCCTTTCCGATTAATGCGATACGGATGAATTTTCTCGACAATCATGACAAAAACGCCTGGGACGGTAGCGTCCAACAACGATTTGGCATCGCCGAAGAAGCATTAATGGCGCTAACCATGGTTATGGACGGCATGCCACTGATTTACTCTGGGCAAGAAGTCGCAACGGAGCAATCGCTGGCGTTTTTTGAACGGGACCCGATTCAATGGCCAGAGCAAATCGTGACGCATCCAAGGCATGTCTGGTTACAGCGAATGCTAACGCTAAAATCCAACCACCCTGCCCTGCAAAATGGTTGTGCCGGGAGTTTGATGCAGGAAATCCCTCATGATCAACGAAACCATATCATTGCGTTTTCTCGCCAGAGCCAACACCAAAACCACAATCATTGCCTGGTGTTTATTGCTAATCTAAGTGAAGAAAAACGCATTATCGAGCTAGATCATCGCGCCATCCAGTTCGCCGAACTAGAGTGTTATACCAGTTCATCTTCAAGCAAAGATACGGACTTTAAAAAAGTTGAGCTGGAAGCTTGGGGATATCGGGTTTTGGTATCAAAAAATTTGGAGCAATAACCACCAAAATCCAATTGCGATAAAGTCACATGTTTTCCCGTTGTAATTTTTCGTGATTGATTGTTCTCATGGTGTGAATCCGCTAACATAGCCTGCCATAAATGGGACAGCTGTCACGCTCCCATTCTTATAACAAAATCAAAGAGTATTTCGCCGCCAGGTGAAGCACCCATTAATCTAACTATACATTCTGGAAGGCTCATGAATATTAAAGCTTTAATATCAGCCAGTTGGCTTGCTTTGATGCTATCGACTTCGGTACAGGCATCAGCAGTTAAGCAAACTAAAGGTGATTTTGAAGATAAGTTTCGCCAGTTAGAAGAAATTCTTCCGACTCCTAATGATTATCGAAATGCCGCCGGTGAACCGGGTAAAGAATATTGGCAACAACAAGTGGACTACAAAATTAACGTCCAGCTTGATGAAAACCAGCGTCGTTTAACGGCAAAGCAAACGATTGTTTATCACAATAACTCTCCTTACAAATTAAAGTATTTATGGCTGCAACTTGAGCAAAACCGATTCAAGCCAGATTCAGTTGCCGAGCGTACCGTTGAATTTGGTGGCTTAGGCCGCCGCGGTCCAAGCACTTCCTTGGCAAAAGACGGTAATCCAGCACAAATTAGCTTGGGCGAGCTGCGTCGTCAGCAATATTATGACGACAATGAAATTGGTTACGATATCACTAACGTTACTGACGAAGATGGCAAGCCATTAAAGATCACCATCACCGGTGCTCAGGCGCGCATTGATTTACCTAAGCCACTTAAAAGCGGTGAAAAGTACGAGTTTAGCTTAAACTTTGCTTTCAATATTCTTGAAGAAAACGCCGTTTCTGCCCGTGCTGGTTATGAACACTTCCCGGATGATGCCCGCGAAGGCGGTAACGACATCTTCCTTCTGGCCCAATGGTTCCCACGTATGTCAGCGTTTTCTGATTATGAAGCCTGGCACAACAAAGAGTTTTTAGGTCGTGGTGAATTTACCCTTGAATTCGGTAACTATGACGTAAAAATGACGGTACCTGCGGACCATATCGTGGCTTCTACCGGGGTATTACAGAATCCGAAAAAAGTATTAACCAAGACTCAGCGCCAACGCTTAGAGCAAGCGAAAACGGCAAAACGTCCAGTATTTGTTGTTACCGCTGAAGAAGCGTTAGAAAACGAGAAAGAAGGCACCAATAAAAGCAAAACCTGGCACTTTAAAGCCAAAAACGTGCGTGACTTTGCCTGGGCCTCTTCCCGTAAGTTCATGTGGGACGCAAAAGGTTATGAGCAAGGTGGCGACGTAATGCCACATGTTATGGCGATGTCTTACTTCCCGAAAGAAGGTGGCGATTTATGGAAGAAGTACTCTACGGAATCGGTGATCCACGCCATGGAAGTTTACTCTCGTTACACGTTTGATTACCCGTACCCTACATCGATTTCTGTAAACGGTCCTGTTGGCGGTATGGAATATCCAATGATCACCTTCAATGGCCCACGGACTAAGTGGCAGGAAGATGGTTCTCGTACCTACACCCTGGCAGAAAAGCGTTTCCTTATCGGCGTCGTTATCCATGAAGTGGGTCATAACTACTTCCCAATGATTGTAAATTCTGACGAGCGTCAGTGGACCTGGATGGATGAAGGCCTGAACAGTTTCCTTGATGGTGTTGCTGGCCGTGAATGGGATCCAGATATTCCTTGGGGTGTTGAGCCTCGTGATATCGTCGGTTACATGAAGTCCGACGTTCAGGTTCCGGTAATGACTCAGTCTGATAGCGTATTGCGTTTAGGTCCAAATGCTTACACTAAGCCTGCTGCTGCATTAAACATTCTTCGCGAAGTCATTATGGGTCGCGAACTGTTTGATTTCGCCCTAAAAGAGTACGCGGTTCGCTGGAAAAACAAACGTCCTACGCCATCTGATTTCTTCCGTACCATGGAAGAAGCTTCAGGTATGGACTTAGACTGGTTCTGGCACGGTTGGTTCTACACCACAGATCACGTTGATATCGCTGTCGACAGTGTTTACAAACTGCGTTTAGATACCAAAAACCCGGACATCGACTTTGACCGTCGTCGCCAGGAAGAAGCAGAAAAGCCAAGCTCATACTTTGTTGAGCGTAACAAAGCCGAAGGCAAAAAGCTTTGGGTTGAATTAAACCCGGATATCAGCGATTACTACGACGAAAATGATATCTATACCGTGACCAACAAAGAGCGTAATGCCTATAACAAGTTTATGGCCGAACTTAAGCCTTGGGAACGCAAAGCATTAGAGCGCGCCGTTAAAGAAGACAAGAATTACTACGTGATTCGCTTCTCAAACTTAGGTGGTTTGGTAATGCCGATTCTATTAGAAATGACCTATGTTGATGGCAGCAAGGAAATGATGCATATCCCTGCGGAAATCTGGCGTCGTTCTCCAAAGAAAGTAGCGAAACTTATCGTTACCGAGAAAGGTAAAGAAATCGAGTCAATCACCGTCGATCCGAACTGGGAAACGGCCGATGTGAACAATCACAACAACCACTACCCACGTAAGATCATCGATTCACGTGTCGAAGCCTTTAAGAAGAAATCGACGCCTAAAGGTGTTACCCGTGACATCATGCACGACTCAAAAACTGAGTTAAAAGACGTTAAAGAAAAGCCGTACAAGAAGTAATGATGAACACTTTGAACTGGCTAAAACTAAGGAGCGCCTTCGGGCGTTTCTTGGTGGTATTTGCCGTTTTAACCGCGGGCTCAAATGCCCTTGCCCATCAGCAAAAGGAAGCCTACACCACGGTATTATTTAATGACCGTAGTGGTAATCTGGAAGTTTCCCATCGCTTTTATATCCATGATACGGAACATGCTCTGGCGCACCTGTTCAAGGGTAAAGCCGATATCATTTCCGATACTAGCACCCAACAGAAATTTGCCGATTACATTCAATCAAAATTTCGGTTGTTAAATCAGGACAAGCAATTGCTTGAGCTTGGCAGTGTTGGCTATGAAGTGGAAGGAAAGTTCTTCTGGGTTTATCAGGAAATTCCTCAGCCTGAAGATTTACAGGCGTTATATATCCAGATGCAGGCTCTACAGGAAGTCTGGCCGGCGCAAATCAATCAGGTTAATGTTGAGCGTAATGGCAAAACCAAAGCGGTACGCATTAACAAAGATGATGAATGGTTGAAATTACCAGTCAATTTCTAACGAAATTGACTTAGATGGCAGTGCACAGAATTCAGTGAGCAGAAAGGCTTTTCGTTTATCTGAACTCTGTACTCTGCAATCTTTGCACTCAATCTGTTCATTTTTTCTCCCTTCTCGTTTCTTATTTCATTTTCTTCTTGCACCGAAAATTTCTACAGGTATTATCCCGCGTCCTGAACTAATATCTAGACGATACCAATTACGATTGGAGTCTGCCCATTCAGCAAGGATTTAAAACGGCTCAGGCAAGGCTTTCGAAAGCAGGAATAGTCATCTATTTCAATTTCGAATAACGCAGCATGCGGCTTTTTAAAACTCGCCCTACGGGAATGCCCGAGAGCCATTTCTCCTTCGTTGTCGCTATTTGAAATGGAATCACCATTCCTAAATATCGACGCCTCGGGTAAAAGTCTCGGCTGGCATTCTGAATAGCGCTTACACCAAACGCAATTGGTATAATATATCTCGACGTTGGAGCCCTTAATTTTCATGAGACAGTTGCTTTCTTCTCCGGTAAAAATGCCCCTCTCAGGTATTGAAAATCAGATTTACCAAAACGCGTTAAAATACATATCCGAAATCAGCCTGAATTTGATGGCAGTCAAAGTCGAAAATCGTCCGCAGGACTTTCTCGACTGGTGCATCGAGCTAAATCAACTTTGCGAGCACGGCGTTAATCGAAACTTACTCGATGAGCATCAATTCAGGCCATTAAAGAAACTTCAGGAAATCCTGCAACAGGCCATTTCTTTCGGTCAGTTAAAAATGACACGGGTGACGCCATGGCCAATGTTTGCAGGTTTTATTGAGCAAAGTTCCGAGCTTCAAAGCTTAGAAGAACGTTTACGCCTGCTCGCCTATATCGAGCAGTTAAACAGCCAAAATCTTGCCGATATGAACGAAGCCGATCGTCTCGCTTATGCCGGCAAACACACCAGTGCTCACAGTCCTGAGCAATATGATTTTGATGTTGAGTGGTTTGCCAGCACGAAAGCGGCAAAAACCTTCCATCGTTTATTGGCTGAGTATCCGAGCTTGTTTGATCAGGCACTGGCCCATATACCATTAGAAGGTGATATAACGATCGCCGACTACAATGGCTTTGTCAGTGCTTATCAAAGAATCTTTAACGAGCATGGTGAGGGCGATAAAGCGCCGCTTGCTCCAGCGACAAGATTGCTGGCAATGCGCCGTCCAGATCAGTTCGTAGCGCTTACCAATAGCAAAATGGACTCCTATTCCCAGGCATTTGCTATCAGCAAGCTTAACAATCAGGGGTTTGATACCTACTGGCACGAATTGATTGCCAGTATTCGCGTCAGTCCTTGGTTTTCTCAGCCTTTAGCACAAGGAGAAAATGAAGAGCGACTGGTGAAATACCGTGCACTTTTCCTCGATTTATTTTTGTTTGCCAAAGAAGATCAGGCGGAGCAATCCAATTATCTGCGGATGAAAAATAAGCCGAAAAAAGCAGCATCAATCCCAAGGGCGATGAAACGTAGTAAAGAGTCAGCGGCACAAATCGTCGATAAAGCCATCGAAGCCGAAGGTATGCCGGAATATCTGGTTAACAACCGCAGTTCTATCATTAGTAGCGTTGAGCAAGGCAAAAGCGTGACGCAGGTGATTGGTTTGATGAAGACGATCTTTGGGGAATAGGCAGGATCTTCATTCCCCAAGGGTGACGATGTTTGGAGATTAATTGAGAGAATTGTTTAAACATCAATTCTCTTGCCAAACCACCAAACGGTGACATTCGAAATAGGATATTTCGAAATGGTTATGTCCATGGATGGACGGTATGCCGAAAATGCACTAATACATGGATGTATGTAGTTAGAATAACGCAGGAGCAGTTATCGAGGAGCAATTTTCGGTGACAGTGAAAAATAATATATTTTTCACGCTGACAGACGAAGCAAAAAACGCTTCGTCAGCTGACAACAATAAGCCTCGTCATTTCCTGCTACGACAGGAAATCCCGACTTACTAAACAGCGAGATCCCGGCCTTCGCCGGGATGGCGTTGGAAAGTGGCGCTTCGCTGTCACCCAAAAACCGTAAGCGAAGCAGGTTTTATCCACCCCGTTAGCTGTCACCTAAAAACCGTAAGCGGCGCAGGTTTTATCCACCCCGTTAGCTGTCACCTAAAAACCGTAAGCGGCGCAGGTTTTATCCACCGCGTTAGCTGTCACCCAAAAACCGTAAGCGCAGCAGGTTTTATCCACCGACGCTAGTCTGTCACCCAAAAACCGTAAGCGCAGCAGGTTTTATCCACCGACGTCAGTCTGTCACCTAAAAACCGTAAGCACAGCAGGTTTTATCCACCGACGTCAGTCTGTCACCTTCTAACAGTAACGTTGCCGGCAACGTTACTTAACCTTTTGCTCACTCACTAATAAGCGCCACTTCACCCCAAGCCCTAAACCATAGGTCAGGGATTTTTGATAAAGCGGGCTATCTTCACTCGCACTGCCGCTCCACATACCAAGGCGGGCGCCGGCGAAAAAGGTTAAATCATCGTCGTATTCGTACTTTATCGACATCGCGAATTTGCTCCCCAGATATCCAGAACTCGCATCATAAGCGGGCCGATCATCGGTAACGAACTCAGGAGCAACCTGATAAAAATAATCGTGAGTTTTCTCACTGGCAAATAATGTTGCAGCACTTAGATATAAGGTTAAATCCGGATAGCCGAAATCTTCCGATTCCCAGGAGATTTCCGGCTCAAATACATAACCGCGGTGGTCAATATGGTCAACGCCACCAAAATCGGTAGAAAAAACGCTTCGCAATTGCAGGTTTAACCACATTTCCGAGTCGTCAGAATCACCAGGATCATCCAGGCGAAAACTTACTTCCGGCCCTACTTCAAACAGGAAGTCGAGATCTGGCATTCCAGAACGTACCGCACTATCACTAGAGCTTGAATTGAACGCCCCTGCTAAAGATAAATCTACCTTAATTCGCTCTTTCTCAACCGCCACTGCTCGCACGATGGCATCATCGCCAACACGCAGATATTCCCCACGATAAATAAAAAATGGCACAGGCAAAATTTTGTGTTGGGAATCGGCAGAAGCGGGATACAAAGCATTGCTGAAATAGGCACCAAACATCCCAGCTTCCCATACCGGATCGCCTGGTTTCGGTGGATTGCTTAACGGTCCGCCCTGCTTTTTGGCGACACTATAAAAAGGTGCTGTCGCGACAATAAAGGCAAATAAAAGAAGGATAACAATGGTATTTTTCACTACAGTTCCTGGTTGTTATTTTAAAGTTTGGGCATTTGCCAACGGCCATTAAAAGGTATTCATTTAGGGCATCATATCGCAAATCGGCAATATGTATCAGTAGTACAAAGTACCGTTTATCAACTTGCTTCTCAATTAGCATGAAAGCGAAGCTTTGATCTTGCTTGCCAATAAAAAGTAAAACCCACTGATTAACAAGCAAATAAAAACAATCATTGACCAATATTGCTATTAATTAAACTCTCTACATCAATAATTAATAACGAAACCAAAACGAAACCTTCACAAAACCCAGTAGCGATTAAAGGCGCTGTCACTCATGATAATCCGCGATATTCATAATCTGCTAGCCTTCAACTGGTTGCGAAGACTGGTTGTGAATACGGTATCAGTAGCGGAATCATGATAGGATAAAGGACACCTTAAATTAATATGTTCATTCCTGTCATGAGCGATACTGATAAACATCAAAAACCTAATAAAGCCGGTGGCCTGCCATCGCTGGCGTCGACCGTTAAACATGTTTTCAGAAGTGAACAGTTAAGGGCCAACTTATACAACCTTAAACGTGCCAATCAGGATAAAGGCTTTGATTGTCCGGGCTGTGCCTGGGGCGATAAAAAACAAGGCTTAATCCAGTTTTGTGAAAATGGTGCGAAAGCCATCGCCTGGGAATCCACCGCTAAGACCATCGACCGAGCTTTTTTCAGCGAACACAGCGTTAGCTACCTGCAAAAACAAAGTGATTTTTGGCTGGAGTATCAGGGGCGCCTGGCCGAACCTCTGGTTTATGATTCAAAAACGGATAAATACCAACCCATTAGCTGGGATGATGCCACCTCATTGATTGCCGATTCATTAAATAACCTCGATAGCCCAAAACAACTGGAGCTATATACCTCGGGTCGAGCCAGTAACGAAGCCGCATACCTGTATCAACTATTTGGGCGGTTATTTGGCACTAACAACTTCCCGGATTGCTCCAACATGTGCCACGAAGCCAGTGGTATCGCTCTTAATAAAAGTATTGGTATCGGCAAAGGTACCGTTACCCTCGATGATTTTGAGCAGGCAGATGTCATTTTTGTTTTTGGCCAAAATCCCGGTTCCAATCACCCGAGAATGATGAATGCCCTGCGCAGCGCTGCGCGAAAGGGATGCAAAATCGTCAGCTTTAATAATCTCAAAGAAGTGGCTTTAGAACGTTTTGCCAGCCCGCAGGACCCAATAGAGCTATTAACACCAAAAGCGACGCAAATCTCCCACGCCTATTTCACCCCCAAACTCGGTGGTGATATGGCTGCCATCCGTGGCATGGTGAAATACATTTTAGAGCAAGAACAAGCAAATCAGGAACAGCATAAGCCGAGTATTGTTGACCAAGACTTTATTGCACAACACACCAATAATATTGATGATTATATCGCACAAGTTAACGAAACCAGCTGGGAAAAAATCTATCAGCAATCTGGCTTAGAGCAGGCGGACATCGAACAAGCGGCGAATATTTTGCTTAGCGGCAAACGGGTAATCTGTACCTGGGCCATGGGATTAACTCAGCATAAGCATTCGGTAGCGACCATTCGCGAACTGGCGAATCTGCAATTGCTAACCGGAAATATTGGCAAACCCGGTGCTGGCCTGTGTCCGGTTAGGGGGCATTCGAACGTACAAGGAAATCGTACGGTCGGTATTAATGAAAAACCGACCGCCGCCTTTATCGATGGCTTAAACCAACACTTTAAAACCGATTTCAACAAAACGCCCGGTAACAATACCGTAAAAGCATTAAAAGCACTTAACCGTGGTGAAAGTAAGATTTTAATATGCCTGGGCGGCAATATTGCTGCAGCGGCTCCAGATACCGCTTTTACCTTGCAAGCGCTGGAAAAAGCCGAACTTAGCGTACAAATCAGTACCAAACTGAATCGCTCACACGTGCACCCGGGAAAACAGGCGTTGATTTTACCCTGTCTTGGCAGAACCGAAATCGATCAGCAATTAACTGGCGAACAGGCGATTACCGTGGAAGACACGTTTTCCATGGTTCACGCCTCGCTGGGGAAAATTCCTCCCGCATCTTCAATGTTAAAATCGGAAACAGCCATTGTTTGCGCCATTGCTGAGAAAACGTTGGGTAATGCCACTGTCGATTGGTCAGCATTGGTAAAAAATTATGACCTTATCCGAAATTTAATTGAGCAAACCATACCCGGCTTTAAAGATTTCAACGCGAAAATAGAGCAACCCGGCGGGTTTTACCTCGGCAACAGTGCTCGGGAACGTAACTGGAACACGGTTTCAGGTAAGGCGGAATTCAGTGCAGAAGCCTTACCACAGCATCTAATTCAGGAACAGATGACGTTGCAGAGCGAAACCAAGCAACAACTGTTTACCTTACAAAGCCTTCGTTCTCACGATCAGTACAACACCACGATTTACGGCTATGACGATCGCTACCGTGGCATTAGTAACAATCGCAAGGTCTTGTTTATTAATGAAAGAGACGCAAAGCATTTAACGCTTAAAGACCAACAATTGGTTGATATCACTTCTGTCTGGGAGAACAACCAGACTCGCACTGTCGAAGGCTTTACCCTGTGCTTTTACGATATTCCTAAAGGAAATCTGGCAGCATATTACCCTGAGACCAATCCGCTCGTAGCCATCGACAGTTATGGTGATGAATCTTTTACCCCGACCTCTAAATCCGTGCCGGTATTTTTGACTCCAACCAAAAACAACAGGATTTTATAATCCCGATTTATGGGCCTCGATAATGGCCTGACGATCACCCTGCTCTGAATCAAAATGCAGGGTAAGTTCATATATTTGCCAATGCGGGTTTGCAGAATTGCGATGTAATTTAAAATGATAACGACCACAAAGTTGCCAGAAATGCGATCCCAGAAAATGTGAAGCGATTATGTCAGCTTCTGCACTCGCCCTATCCTCGTTAATGGTTACCCGCACTTTGCTCAAATGATGCCAAGTCAGTTCAAAGCCAGGCAGGAACTCAGCCCATTGGTCAATTAACTGCTGACGCGACAGGTTTTGTACTTCGCCACCAAAGGTGGAGGTGTAATCCAACCTCACTTGCTCACTAAAAATCTCTCCTAAAAGAGAAAATTCGCGATTATCTGCATAGTTAGCAAAACTAAACAGGCGTTGTTTGATAGCAATATCATCTACATTTGGAGTCAGAATCGTTTGCATGCCAAACCTTGAGAAACATAACCAGATGTCTAAAAGACTAGCCAAACTTAGATAAATTCCCAGCGCAACCCTTTGAGAATATTCTCGCTTAGAAAAAGATCTATAAAAAACCTGCTAAATAAGGCAAAATTCGGGAAACGTGGTTATAACTTCCCATTTCTTAATTTTAATGAAGATCCATCAGATTAACGGTTACATCCAGAATATTTTTCTTATCGAATACGACCACGGATTATTTTTACTCGACGGTTGTGCAAAAGCCGATGTCGAAACCGTTGCAGAATTCGTTACCAAGAAACTCAAGCGCCCGATAACCGATCTTAAATTGGTGGTTGTCACCCACATGCACCCGGATCATGCCGGTGGTGCTCACAAATTTCGACGACTGTTTAATTGTAAAATTGTAAGCGCCAACGTGCCGGGCCATTGGTATCAGGGCTGGGATGGTATATTGATGCACTGGACCGATCTTGCGTTGACCCAATGGGTGGCTAAACGTCGCCAACAACCGAGAAAATCGGTGTACTATCCGCGAAAGTTAAAGGCGGACATATTGTTAGATGATGGTGATAGGATCCCAGGTTTTGAAGCTTGGCAGGTATTAAATACTCAGGGGCATACCGACAGGGACTTATCTCTTTATAATGAGAGTGTCGGCAAAATCTACATCGCCGACTTGTTAGTTCGGGTCAAAGGTAAATTAGTCCCACCCTTCCCGGTATTTTATCCGCGTCGTTACCGCGAATCTATAGAACGCCTAAGAGCAATGAAGGACGTCGACGTTCTTATGGCACACGGCCCGCAAACCCGTATTTGTGAAGATGAATTTACTACGATTCTCAAAATAGCGCCAAAGGTTCCGATGACCCACTGGCGCTCTACCAAGGCAAAATTTAAAAAGGCGTTTTTTAGCTAAAGAATTCGCTGTTAACTAGCCTTCGCCGTCAAATAAAGCTCGCCGCAAATTCTGTAGGCGATTCAACAAAGGCCTCTCCTTGTAGGTTTGGTTGGCAGGCAAGATAAAACCCATCATTTGCCATGCCAGGAAGCCATTTTTCGGTAAATACTGACAATTGAATTTCCAGAGGCTGAAACTCCTGATGTTCCTGAGCCCCCCAATATGCTGCAAGCTGCTCGTGGGAAAATAACAATAGGCATTGTTCTTCGCCGGTATCAATTAATAAACAGCCGCTATCATTGGCTAATGTCCAAACACTTTGCTGTTGCTTGATGTTTTTCAGCAGATGGTCAAAACGCACCTGATCACTCATGCTATCAATTGCGGCTATTTGTTTTTCAGTTAACTCAGACATCTGTTAACGACTCCTGTTATCTATGTTGCTGAGGATCATAGCAAATAACTAACAACTGCGACCAGTTCAAACCCAATCTCTTTGGATAATTAGCCGATGTCGAAATTACCCTGTCAGCATTATTAACACCGACGTCGACCAAGAGGGCATAAAAACCTCTAAACATTTGTTTTTAATATCTTTTTTACATCAGGCACAATTTATGCTTTGAAACTAATGCTTAGAGTACAAAGCAAGGAATTCGGGTAACCGAAAACGTTAAATAACAAAAACTGAAAGGAAAGAAAATGAAAAATTTTTCTTTAAAATCTGCGATTTATTTGGTCGCAACCCTATTTACTTTCACCCTTCTATTCGCAACTCCAGCTAAAGCGTCACCTATCAAGACTGTAGAGTTGTTTGTCGCAGGCGAAAATGACTGCTCCGGCTACTTCAATACCGGAAGAGGTTTTTCTAGCTGTCAGATTTTTGCATCTGATCAACCTCAAATGTTTATCTCGCCGGTAATCGCGAAGTTCAAAGGTGATCTATCAGGATTTGAGGATGTTAACAAATTCTACACCAGCGTGGTTAGCGCCAGTGATTGGGAGTTTTCTGATGGGGTGAGTGATAATGTTACAGGCACCTGGAGTTACAATCCTACTGATCCACAAGCGCCTGCTGTTCGCTTCTGGTCCGCAAAAGCCGGTGGTAAAGGTAACAGCGGTGGTGGTTTTATTCTGTTCTGGAATGTCACCATGGACGATTACAACAGTTATTGTGCCAACGATGCCGATACTTATGATTGTATGAGTCGTGCCTTAGTAACATCTACAGGTTCATGGACAACACCAGCTGACAAAGAGCTATCTCACATCACCTTTTACAATGGCAGACGCCCTGATGGTGAAGAACCGCCTCAAGAAGTACCTGAGAGCACCTCATTGGTGTTGATGGGTCTGGGTTTAGTTAGCTTACTGCTTGGTAGAAGAAAAAAAGCATAACGATTAATGCTCACTATGCTAAATACGCAAAAAAGCCAGTAACGTATCGCTACTGGCTTTTTTATTGTCAGGAATGATTAAGTTATCTGGTAGCGCCCTGGCTTGTGATTCAATGTCAGCATCAGATTAACCGCAACCGCACCGACAACCGATAGTAAAATCAGGTCAATGGGCATAATAAAAAACGCGGTCACTAAAATAGAAAAATCCACACCCATTTGGAATTTACCCGCACGGATCCCGTAACGTTCCTGCAAAAATACCGCCATGATACCGATACCACCAACGCTTGAACGATGGCGGAAAAACGCGAGTACGCCCATTGCAATTAAAAACCCACCCATAATCGACGCAAACAATGGATCGATAGATGTAAGTTCAACAAACAAATGTAAGTAATCTGAAAGAAAAGATACCAAGGCGACGGAGAAGAAGCTATTAATGGTAAATCTCGGTCCCATTTTCATCCACGCAAGGGCATAAAACGGCAAGTTAATTACGAAAAAGGACATACCAAAGCTAAGTGGTGACACTTTCGAAAGAATTAACGCCATACCAGCTGCACCGCCGGTAATAATGCCGACTTTTTCAAACAAAAGTACGCCCATCGCAATTAACAAGCCACCACAGGCATAGGCAAGAAAGTCTTCGATAAGAGAGTGATTTTTTTTCGGTGCAGGAGAATTATCAATCTCACCATCACGGGTTAATGCGGTCATAGATTCTGGTAAAGGTTAGAAAAAACGCGCGAATTATACGGATTGTTAACCCTACAGGAAAGTTTTTAGAGTAATTATTCTTAACTAAATTACATAAAATTACACAATATGGAAAATAATGTTTACTTTTAAGCCAAAACACTTAAGAAGCTGAATGTTTTTTGTAATTTTTCAATCAAAATAGACTCTTTTAAGGGGCTGATAAATCATACCAAACAAGAATTAATTGGTACGCTGATAAATCAGCTTCGGGTACACCGAAAATAAATTTCGGTTTCGGGTACGTCAAAATGGGATTTTGACTTCGGGTACGGGCAGAAAACGCCCTTCGAGGAAAAGCGCTTTTACCCGGAATAAATCTCTGTTAACGGTACGCTGATAAATCAGCTTCGGGTACGGGCAGAAAACGCCCTTCGAGTTGAGAGCGCTTTTACCCGGAGCGACGCTGTTGGTCGCGTCCCCCTAACCATAAGGCCCTTCGTTGTCACCGCGAGAGCTGTCACCTGAAAACCTGTACATATTAGGGTTTTCTTTCCGACGCAGTCTCCCCATAAAAAAGCCGGGGCAACTGCCCCGGCTTTAACATTGTTTAAGTCTAGTGACTTAGATTACTTGATGCGACGACGCATACCAGCAAATGCAAGAAGCATTAATGCTAAGTAACCTAGTGAACCACCTTTCTTCTTCTTCTTCTCTTCTTCAGGGTAAACACATGAACCGTCGTCAGTGTTTGCATTTGAATCGAAGTTGGTCGCGTTAGAATCGTTACAACCTAACTCGATGCCATCAGAGATAACATTTAGCATAAAGGTCGTACTTGCTTTATCCGCTGGGTTCTCAACATCAGCAACGGTAACCGTCACTTCCGTCATACCGTGGAAGTTTGCAGCAGGTACGATAGAAATGCTTGAACCAGACGTATGGCTCTCTACAACACCAGATACGTTGTCACCAGAAACCATGATTTCATTGACAGTGGTTAGCTCAGAGTTATCAGCATAGTAAACGTTCACGTCTACAGAACCGTTCTCTGCAACTTCCATATCAGCGATTGCAGATAACTGAATGTTACTAGGCGTTTCCAGGGTGTGGCTCATTTCAAAATCAGCCATGCCGTCAACAACACTGGTTGCCGTCATTACTTGATCAACACCTACCGCATCACGTTTAACTTGAGTCCAGATAGTGACTTCAAACTTTGAAGACTCAGGACCGTAGTAGTCGTAACAGATAACAAGGCCAGAGTGGATTTTGCTATCTAAGTCATCGTACGCATACTCTTCACCCAGGTAGCCACCTGCGATAGGACCACGAGAGTAGATAGGACCAGTGAAACCTTGCAGACCAATCGAACCACGGCCATTTTGGGTACCGAAGTCGATATTATCATAAGCAAAGTACAACTCATGCTCATCTTTACCGTAACGAGTATTTACGTTGAAGATTACCTGATAATCGTAGCGATCATCTTTCTCTTCCCAGATGTAAGGACGACCTGGTGCTGAGAAGTCACGACCACCGGAGGCATAACTACGTGCATTATCTACTTCGATAATACCCCAACCAGTTTGTGTGCTGGCTAGTGTAATCCCCGCTTTTTCAGTCCAGGTGTTAATTAACGGTACAGACATCATTTCAATACCAGTATTCATTGCACCAAGACCTACACCACGCCATAGAGGACCTACTGACTCATAAGGGAATGAGTTGTAAGGGAAGCCTAAGTGATATGGCCAGAAAGTCGGTTGTACCCAAAGGTCAAATAGACCATTACCACGTAAATTAATGGAATTTTGTGGATGAACATTCAGACGATCTGAGTTGTTGTATAGGTGCCATGAATCATATTGACCATTGAACAGAGCAGATACAGGTAATTCAACACCGCTACGGTATAGAATGCTGTTATCACCTACTGGGTTACCATTTTCATCTACACCGCTGTTAAAACCACTGAATATAGGAGCAAAACCAAACTTTTCAAGGTCAACATAACCACCTGGATTAGAGTTACCAAAGTTAGGCATACGACACATTGCATCTTCAACGTTAGTCGTCTGGATGTAGTAAGGCGTGATACCTGCAGTGTTTGGCTGCACACCAGAGATAGTAACAACACTACCGTCTACGGCGATGTCAGTTACGACATCAGGATTTGACGTAAAGATATCTTCGGCAGTGAAATGCATGCCTTCAGGCATGTTAGCCGTAATGGTAAACGCGCGATCCGCACCGGTGTCGTTCGGCTGAACTTCAAAGGTGTAAGGAATTACGTCACCAGCACGGGCTTTAGTCTGAGTCACATCTAAGTGAACATCATCAACACCACGCTCTAGTTTGAATGCCACTTTACCAACGTTACCAGCATTAACTTCCGAGGTACCGAAATCTAATACCGAGTAGTAGATGTCGCCTTCCATCATTTCCGGCATGTTGTAGTTCAATGTAGCGCTTACGGTGTTTTCACCGTCAGTAGGCTCTACATGCAAAGACATATCAGAAGCTACGGTATCGGTTACTACAGCAATCGAGTAGCTGAATACTTCGGCAGCGATATCTGGATATAAATTAGTCCAGTTAGGCGCCTGACCCCGTAATTCACCAGAGTTGTAGATTACCGCCCAGTATGTGCCTTCTTCAGGATTGTTGATGTTACAGAAGTTGTTGTATTGAATGTGGTTTGACACACAAAGAATTTCTTCAAACGGATCTGCTTCACCGTTACCGTTGTAATCCTTACCTACATAAACAAGAGCATTACCCTTATCCATGAAGCCTTCAAGATCTGACTCAATGGTACCTTGCATTTCAACCATAAGACGCTTAGCACCGGCTGGTACTTCGATCATTTCAACGTGAGTTGCTTCATCCATACGGAAAGATGCAGGAACATCATCAGTATTTGCAGACCACGGGAAATAGCCGTCATCATCTTTTGGTAGCGCTACGGTTTTAACATCCGCTTTAACAGGTGCATAAACACGAGTATAAGGGTTGTCTAGGGCAGGTAATTCAAGACCGTTAAACTGGAAGCTACCTTCGTTGCGATGAGCAACGGCACGAAGACGCGAAGGCATGCCATTTTTCGAGAACTTGAATGCAACCGGAAGATGAACTTCCGTGCTTGCACCGTTAGTTTCAGTAAGGATAACGTCAGAGTGTAATTCCACTTCGGCGTTCGAGAACCAATCCTGGGTATCCATGATTGATGCTTCAAAAACAACTGTCTGCGTTTCACCTGCTTTCAGAGAGAACTCGCTTGGTGTGGCAGAGATGTTTACACCATTTTGTGCGGACTGATTCCATATATCGAAGTCCCAGTTAAGCACGTCAGAGTGGTCGACAGACCAGGAACCATCTTTGGTCGCTTTAAACGTACGCGTCCATTGACAGGTAGGCTTACACTCAAAGTTAACTAACTGAGGAATGTTCAGGCGATGAACCTGACCACCATTTCCAGGGTTTGCAGCTTTGAAGTTTTCAATGGTTTCGTCCATTACAAGACCGGTATCAATTGCTTCGGCAACATTGATACGGCCTGCACCGGCACGATAGATAAAGGCTTCACCGATATCACCATTAGGCTGATTCTGACGACGGTAACGAACTACGTTATCAGCGGTTAGCATCAGTGCTGATTGAACTTCGGTAGGCGTCCAGTCAGGATGTGCCTGACGGATTAGCGCCATTGCACCAGCAACATGAGGAGAAGCCATTGAGGTACCACTGATTGCGATATAATCTGTGTTACCCATGTTACCTACGAACGGATGTTCATCGGCGTAAGCAGCATAGATATTTACACCAGGAGCAGCAATTTGTGGAATTAGCATTTCTGGCGTTGAATTACTCGGGCCACGTGAAGAGAAAGGCGCTAACCAATCACCGTTTTCTTCGTTGTGATCGTTATAAATCGCCGTTTTACCGATAGTGATCATATGACCTTTTTCGGACCAGGAATCAATCCAGTCTTCAAAACCATAGTTGTAACCATCTTCACCCCAAGTCGTTACTTCACCATCCCACTGCTCACGAGTTAAATGCACTGAAGGTAAGTCGTAAGCTACGGTCGGTACACTATCGCCTTTGGCGTAGTTGTACATGATGAAACCGTCTGCGCCACCGGCTTTGACGTTGGCAACTTTAGCGGTACGGGCAATACCATTTGGATCAGCCAGGTTATTACGCTGACAAACTACGATTACATTGGTTTCACCACTTGCGGCACCAACAATTGGCGTACCGTCTTTATAGAAATCAAAGGTACCAGCTGGATATTCGGTACCACAGTACCCGCCCCAGTCTTTGGTCCCATTAACATCAGCATAGTCTTTCGCCCAAACAACAACACCCGTTAATTCAGTATCATTGATTGCGCCACCCATACGACCGCTTTCGCTCCACCAAGGAACCTCTGAACCTAACGGTGCGCCAGCTTCGTCATTAGCAAAGCCCGCATATGAAATCGGTGTATCAACGCGAGTAACACGGTCGTGAGTAGTCGCAGCAACCGATGCTAACCATGGCGATGCATGGTCAATATAGCCAAAGTATTCACTAGCCCCTGCCTGACCGCCATTACCAGCAGCCACGGCAACGTTAATGCCAGCTTCACGAGCTGAAAGGAAGCCAAGCTCTACACCATCATCCCATGGAGAAACGTTATCGATACCACCGATAGAAAAGTTGATTACATCAACGCCGTCTTTAATGGCATCTTCAATACCACCAATCATTGACTCCCATGGACAGCCTTGATAGCCAGATTCATTAGACGCGTGACATACCTGATATGAAACGATGTTGGCATGTGGCGCAACACCAGACAGGTTAAACATGTCTTCTTTTACCAACGTACCGTCAGCAGGCTGACCGGTGAACTCGGGTAAAACATAATCAACGTCGTTAAGTACGTTACCCGCCGCAGTACCTGCAACGTGAGAACCGTGACCCTGATAATCTTCACCGATAGCCGGGAAGCCTGGGATCATGTCATCAAACGCATCAGTAATGACGTCATAAGTACGAATACCGATAAGTTTATCGTTACACAGATCTTCATTACCTGCTTCCGCACAAGCACCTACGTATACACCAGCACCCCAAGGGTTAGTGTGGTCGTAGCCATCATCGCCAATGTCAGCGAATGAAGGGTGATCTGAGTTGATACCGGTATCAATGATACCCATGATGATGCCTTCACCTTTGAAAGGCACGCCCTGTTCGGTCGAACCCGTCCAGACCTGGTCTGCACTGATCTTTTGTGGGCCAGCATCGGTATGTAGCTCATAGGTTTTCGCTCGGTGAACGAATTCAACCTGAGGAAGTTGTGAAACGCGTTTCGCTTCTTCCTGAGTCATTTCTACCGTGTAAGCGTTAACAGCAGTGGTAAATTGCTTACGAACTTGTTTAGTACCAACAACGCGGTTCATTTCGGTGATTGCCGCTACCTGTTGGTTTTGCAGGTAGTTAGTGTAAGCAACGATACGATCAGTGGTTGGTTTGCCAGCTTCATACAGGCTGTTTACGCCCATATCGCGGCTAAGTGTTTTAACGTGTGTACCTTGTAAACCATCGATACCGCCGGTGTATAGGGCAGTTGGCTTGTCTTTAAGACGTACTACGTAGATGTGCTCGCCGGTAATATCGGCTTCTTCAAAGAACTTGGCACGTTGTGAATTAACCTGAACGTTTAATCCATCATTTTCCAACATAGAACCAGTTGATACCTGGTTGTTGGTGCCAATTTGTAATTCGTTAATTTGCTCCTGGGTCAGGTTTGGTGTGCTCAACGTATGTACTTCATCCGTTGGCGCTAAACCTGCAGCAGCGTACATTGAACCAGCGCTGTATAACGCGATAGCTAATGCACTTGTAATGCTGTTTATTCTCACCTTAAAACTCCAAATGTCGTTATATTTTTTATCGCCAATTTTATTGGGCAGCATAAGATATAACCGGATTTAAGGTTTGGACGTGAGTCTATTTGTGTAGCATTTTGTAGCATTATCATACAAAAGCTTTCGTAGTAAAAATTGCATAGATTGTGAATAAACACCCAACCAGAAAAAGTTTCTATGGTTTTCGTAAATCTTTTTAGGGTGTTAGTGATATGAATAAAACCTTGCCTACAACTAAAAAAACGGAAACCTTTCCAAAAAAAAGCGCGTAAAACAGCAAAATCAGAGCTTAAAACTGTTCAAATCAATGCATGTCGGGTAATCGCCGACGGATTTAGGCGAAAAACCCTCCCGATAAAGCTCAGACAAGCTAAAAATGCACAACAGCGCCTCCTGAATAATTAGTCGAACAGCAAAAAAACTCACTTGTACGAATAACCGACTATTAAACACTAACTTTTAACCAGGTCGAAACCCTCTGATTTTAATGTATTTCCCTGCCATATTTGCTAACTATCCAGCAGACCTGATAATGTAATTACCATCATGAATTTTAACGAATTAATTTCGTCTATTTCATGCCTGAAGCAAACGAATCTCAAACTGAAAATAACAACTAAAATACGGGACGATAATGATTAAAGCTTTATTTAAGTGGTTCGGATTATTGGTGTTAGCCATAATCCTGCTCGGCGGAAGTTTCGCCGCCCATGAATGGTATGCAAAAAAACCTTTTATGTTTCGAGCCTACCTGGACCGCGCCATGGTAAAAATGGCGTTTTCCGATCCGGAAACGTTGACCTCACTCGGCTTTTTGGAAAGCATGGGGATCAAAGGACACAATGCCCATCTTGATGATGTCGATCCGAAAAACTCCGAAAAAATGTTTGCCGAACTGTCTGAGTTTCGCGCGGGTTTAGAACAATATGCGGATCAAGATCTGGACCGCCAGCAAAAAATGTCCAAAGACATCGCTATCTATCTGATGGATATTGCTGAACAGGCAAAACCATTTCGTTATCACTATTACCCCGCTAATCAGCTATTCGGTATTCAAAACGGTTTTCCAAGCTTTATGGAAGCCTCACATCAGGTACATACGGTGGAAGACGCGGAAAATTACAATTCTCGGTTAAGTGAATTGCCACGTAAATTTGATCAGTATCTAATGGATTTACGAATTCGTGAAGAAAAAGGCATTATTCCACCGCGCTTTGTGATCGACCGAATCTTAGAAGAAATGCAAAACTTTGTGGATACGCCGGCGACTGAAAATATCCTCTACACCTCTTTGGTGACTAAAATGGACGACAGTGAGGAAATCAGCGATGAACAGCAGCAACAGTTATTAGCGAAAAGCGAGCAATTGATTAACGAGTCTGTCTATGTAGCCTATCAGGGCTTTATTGACTACTTCACTGAATTAGCGCCAAAAGCAGGCAATGATCACGGTTACTGGCACTTGCCAAACGGTGAAGAAGCCTACAAATTAGCGCTTAAACTATTTACTACCACCGACTACAGTGCTGAGTATATTCACAGCTTAGGTTTGCAGGAAGTGGCGCGAATTCAAGGCGAAATGATGGAAATTTTTGCCGAGTTAGGCGTAGATACCAGCAATGGTTACACTGCTGCCATGGCCGAATTTTCTGCTCAGGATAAATTTTATTATGAAGACAGTGATGAAGGTCGCGCCCAAATCCTCGCCGATTATCAGACGATATTGGACGAAATTGATGCTGGTATCGACAGCGCCTTTAATATCCGTCCCAAAGCGGGAATGGAAGTCGTCCGAATCCCTGAGTTTAAAGAGAAAACTTCACCAGGCGCTTATTATCAGCAGCCGGCATTGGATGGCTCTCGTCCGGGTCGTTTTTTTGCAAACCTTTATGATATAAAAGCTACACCAAAATTTGGCATGCGCACTCTGGCCTACCATGAAGGTATCCCAGGTCATCATTTTCAAATCGCCATTGCCATGGAATTGGAAGGTATGCCATTTCTTCGTCGCTTTGCGCCATTTACTGCTTACACGGAAGGCTGGGCGCTGTATTCAGAGCAAGTTGCCTGGGAGCACGGTTTTCAATCCAACCCGGAAGACAATATCGGCCGTTTAACCGCAGAATTGTTCCGTGCAGTACGTTTAGTCGTTGATACTGGTATTCACCACAAACGCTGGACTCGTGAAGAGGGTATCGAATACATGGCAAACAATACCGGCATGGCAGAGCGCGATGTCGTTGCCGAAATTGAACGCTATATCGTTATGCCGGGTCAGGCAACAGCGTATAAAGTGGGAATGATAAAGATTCTTGAATTGCGCGAGAAAGCGATGGCTCAGCTTGGTGATAAATTTGATATTCGTGATTTTCACGATGCGGTGTTGAAAAACGGTGCGGTACCGTTAAGTATGCTTGAAGACATTATCGACAACTACATCGAAACAACGCTGGCAAGCTAAGGTTTTTGTTGATGTAACCCATGAAAAAACGCCCTTTCCGGGCGTTTTTCAATGAGAGTGTTTGGAATTGCTATTTACGGAAACGGCCAAGACCCAGTAAACCTAAACCAAGCATTAGCATGGTAGCAGGTTCAGGAACTTCCTGAGGTGGGCCCTCTCGCACTTCTCGAAATGAAATTTCTTCGATATAACCACGAAATTCGGGAGCTTTAAACGTTCTCAACATTGACGTATCAACCACACTAAAGGTGAATACGCTACTGTTCAGTGCATCTGGAAACATTCCTGAGCCGGTATCATAGTCTGAAGCGTTCAGCATAACGGAGCCAAAATCGCCGGAAACTTGCACGGTTCCGGCAACCGTATCTGAATGATCGCCATTAAAAAGCACGCTCAGTAACGACACGGTACGATCAAAAGTGAATACCAGAATTTCACCTAACCCCCAGTTATCTCCGGCAACCTCAGAACCACCATCAACACCAAGACCGCCATTTGCCGGCCAGTCCTGGATTACATTACTGCCGTCATTGCCCGACGTCACCACAAAATCGAGGCCACAGGAAAAGGACAATCCGTCAGCATTGCCATCAATATCGGGATTTTGTAAATCAAAGATGATGTGGTTGGTAGCACCTGTGGTGCAATTTGAGGAATCTCCGGCAACGGGAGCTGAAAGCACCTGACTGGCAAAAAACAAACCAAGCAGCGCCGTACAACTTTGTTTTAATATTTTCATATTCAATCCTTGTACAATTATTGTTGTTGTGCCAATAAACCTTTAATGGCCCTCCTGTTCAGCAAAAAACATACCAATATCAATCACTTCCCTGAACCCACCGAAAACCCTGGCAATCCTCGGGATTTATCAGGGACCGATGTTGCTCACCCCTGCATTTTGTAAAAATTTTTGACAACCCTGGCAACTGGCTTTACATACGTGTGCTCCCTGTTAAGATACTGACAAATTATGTCAAGGCCCGTCCCGCAATAGCAGCTACTAACAAAATAATTAATGTCTATTTTTCTGCGATTAAAACAACTTTTCCTGCGCCAATTACTTCATCTTCCCTGGCAAGGTGTATTACTACTTACGGTGGGTTATATCGCCCTAAGCTGGATATTACTGACCCTCAGTGGTGAATCAGAGCTGGTACAGGAACAAAACTTTTTATATTTCCTGATGGTTACTGCATCAACCGTTGGTTATGGTGACTTCTCGCCGCAATCCCAGCCAGGTAAGTATGTTGTAGCATTATTTATTATCCCCGCAGGGTTAAGTTTATTTGGTTTACTGATTGGTCGAGTGATTGGCTTTTTCTCTGATCAGTGGCGAAAAGGAGTGAAAGGCTTGAAAACCTTAAATTACGATAATCACATTCTGGTCATCGGCTGGAATGAAGGGCGAACCATGCAGCTATTAAAGCTGTTAAAACGGGAGATGGATTTTCACAGTGATAAACAGGATATTGCGCTATGTGTCAGAGCCGATATCGAAAACCCGCAACCGGAACAAATTGGCTTTGTAAGAGTACTGAACTTTACCAGCGACGAAGAAATGGATCGTGCCGGGGTAAGCAATGCCAGCTGTATTGTTATCGATACCCAAGATGATGATGTCACCATGACTACCGCTTTGTACTGCGCATCCAGAAACCCAGACGCCCATACCATCGCCTATTTTCAGGATGACCAGTTGGGTAATCTTTTAAAACAACATTGTCCGAATATCGAATGTATGCCATCGGTAGGAGTTGAATTGATTGCAAAATCCGCCGTCGATCCCGGTTCCAGCCTATTGCACCATCAATTACTGGATGTTGGTCAGGGTATGACCCAGTATTCGTTGCAATATCAGGGGAAACAGGCATTACAAGTCGCCGCTGTATTTATCGCATTGAAAAAACACTATCAGGCAACCTTAATCGGTATTTCACCAAATGGTTACGATACGCTGGAGTTGAACCCGGATTTAGAAAAAATCGTCGCACCGGACAGCACGCTATACTACATTGCCGATGAAAGGCTGAATAATATTAACTGGGAATTGTTCACCAATGTTTAACTGGTTCAAGAAAAAAACGGAAAAAATTGAAGATAAGGCTCCCGAAATACTTGGATTGAGGCTTGGCGGAGCATTTGATTTGGACACGGTAAAAATGACTTTTATCGAACCCGAGCTTATCATCAACGGCGCCGCAAAAACTCAATTTATTGAAGCCGTAGGCATGGTTAGACTCGATGAGCAAACCACGGTACTGCGTTATTACACCGACGATGAAGGCTATATTCAGGTCCTGGTCAGAGGCGAGCTAAAAGACGAGAATATCGAAGATGTTAAGTTGATGTATTTCTTTGATACTAAAGGAATAGGCTCCGAAAAGGACTGGGAAAATGCGCTTAATCGAGATATCAGTCTGCCAAATCTGTACCTGCAAGGCCACACCTTTACTCGGGTGTGGGAAAGTAGCGGTACCAGCTCACCACCAGTAGCAATGACCGAAAAAACTTACCACAAAGACGGTAGCATTAGTGAAACCGATCAATTTGCGATGTTGTACGAGCGCCAGTTTGGTGACGAAAAATACGAATATGCCATGCTGCTTGGTGAAGAAAAAATCATCAACAATCAACATGACAGATGCTTAGTTACCGTTACTGGCTTCGATTTACAACCATCCGATATTTATATTATTTAACAGGAACAATACATGGAATCTGTGACCAACCTATTAGCCGGCTTAGGCAGTTTCGCCATTTACTTTTTCATCAGCTTGTTGATGCTTGTAATATTTAAGTGGGTTTACGCCTTTGTTACCCCTCATGATGAGTGGCAACTGGTTAAAGAAGAACAAAATACCGCTGCAGCCATTGGCCTGATGGGCGCCGTTGTCGGCTTTGCTATTGCTCTGGCCGGAGCAATAGCAAACTCGATCGCACTACTGGATTTTGTAGTCTGGGGTGTCGTGGCGCTGATTGCACAAATTCTTGCATTCTTTATTGTCCGCTTTGTATTCATGCCAAAAATCGTGCAACGCATCATCAATAACGAAGTTACCGCTGGTATCATCCTGGCCGGTATGTCGATTGCCGTAGGTTTGCTCAATGCTGCCTGTATGACTTATTAATCCGGTATAAAAGGACGAAATGATGAAACGCAGTCAATCAATTAACCTCAGCCGGATGAGAAAAATTTCCACTGGTAAAGTCATCAAGCCTCTAGCCGTTGTGGCCGGCGTAACAGGCCTGAGCGCCTGTGGCAACAGTGAAGAAGCCGTTGTTTACAAAGATATTGATCATTGCCTGAGCGACAATCCCGGTTTAGAGCAACAATGTGATACCGCATATCAACAGGCTTTGAATGCGGCCGAGGAAAGCGGCCCAAAGTATCCTCGCAAGTATCATTGTGAGGAGGAATTTGGTAGTAACCGTTGTTATCAATATACCATGAATAATGGTCAAAACGTCTTTGTACCATTAATGGCAGGATTCCTGTTTTCTCGATATATGGACAATCGTTATCGTTCTGCGCCTTTGTATACTTCCTATAGTTATCACTCACCATTTTACGGCTACTGGTCGTCCGTAGATGGCAAGCGCTATGGCCGAGCGAAATATGGAAAAACCAAAGTAAATAAAAAGGCATTCGATAAAAAACCTAAAGTTACCCGAACAATTTCCCGGGGTGGATTTGGCTCTAAAGTTGCGGCCAGCTCTTCATTCCGAGGCAGCTCATCACGCGGCGGCTGGGGCGGTTAACCTTGATCCGATTTCCAACACCAGAGCGCATCAATTGGCAACAAAAAGCCGAACAATTCGGTTTTCATTTTCATACCATGTATGGCGAACCCTACTGGGATGAACGTAATTACTACCAATTTTCCTTAGCGCAAATTGAGCAGGATTTGGAACAACCGACTGAAGATATACATCAACTCTGTCTGCAAGCTGTCGATAAGGTTGTCAACGATGATGCATTGTTGGCTAAGTTTCAAATTCCGCGCCAGTTCTGGCAATGGATAAAATCCTCCTGGAATGCTCAGGAGCCATGTTTATATGCTCGATTAGATCTCGCCTATAACGGCACTGGCCCGGCAAAACTGTATGAAAACAATGCCGATACCCCAACCAGTTTGTACGAATCCGGTTTCTGGCAGTGGCTTTGGTTAGAGGATAAAGTCAATCGAGGCGATATTCTGCGCAGTGCCGATCAATTTAATAGTCTGCAGGAAAAACTGGTACAGCGATTTTCCTACCTCAAAAACCAATACCCCGGCGAAATTCTGCATATGTCCTGCTGTATGGATACCGAGGAAGACAGGGGCACGGTGCAATATCTTCAGGATTGCGCTGAAGAGGCCGGCATTAAAACCAAGTTTATTTACATCGAAGATATCGGCCATGGTGAAGGCGATGTATTAACCGATTTAGACGATCAGGTTATTACCTGGATGTTCAAGCTTTATCCATGGGAATTCATGCTTCGCGAAGAGTATGCACCGCTGTTGTTAAGCGCTAACGTAAAATGGCTTGAACCACCCTGGAAAGCGGTTCTTTCAAACAAAGCCATATTGCCGGTGTTATGGGATATGTTTACCGGACACCCTAACCTGTTACCAACATTTTTCAGCGAAGAAGAAGCAAAACAATCCCTGTCCCGCTACGTGAAAAAACCGATTTTTGCCCGTGAAGGTGCCAATATCAGCATTTATCAGGATGGTGAGGAAATCGTCAGTTCCGATGGGCCCTATGGTGAAGAGGGTTATATCTATCAGGCATATTACCCGATGCCAAAGTTTGGTGATGATCACACTTTAATAGGTTCCTGGCTAATAGATGATATCGCCTGCGGCATGTCGATTCGTGAGGACAAAGCGATGATCACTCAGGATTTGTCGCGATTTGTACCGCATGTGATTGTTGATTAAGAAGCCATGGTATTAGCGGGCTTCTTAAAGGTGACAATCACGGGAAAGACACCGTGATAAGGTGACAATCGCGCAAAATACGCGATAGCTGACAGTCCGGAAAAGAAACCGGACTGCTGACAGATGTGGCCAACTGCGCCACATCAGGTGACGACCCTAACTTCGACAACGTCCTCTTCGACGCCAGTCTGTCACCCGAAAACACGACAAACAGAGTGCTTTCTATCTCGACGCCAGTCTGTCACCCGAAAGCACGACAAACAGAGGGCTTTCTATCTCGACGTTAGTCTGTCACCCGAAAGCACGACAAACAGAGGGCTTTCTATCTCGACGTTAGTCTGTCACCTGAAAGCACGAAAAACAGAGTGCTTTCTATCTCGACGTTAGTCTGTCACCCGAAAGCACGACAAACAGAGTGCTTTCTATCTCGACGTTAGTCTGTCACCTGAAAGCACGAAAAACAGAGGGCTTTCTATCTCGACGCCAGTCTGTCACCCGAAAGCACGACAAACAGAGGGCTTTCTATCTCGACGTTAGTCTGTCACCCGGAAGTACGACAAACAGAGGGCTTTCTATCTCGACGTTAGTCTGTCACCCGGAAGTACGACAAGTGAGTACTTTCTATCTCGACGCCAGTCTGTCACCTTTTAAAGTTACGATGCCTCCGCACCGTAACTTGCCTTTAAGTGCCCTTCCTTTTAATCTGGTTAAAAAATAACAATAAGTTTAACGATGAAAGAATCAGGTTCTACAGGTAAAGCAAATCTTGGATTTTGGACAGCCACCTCGATCGTGACCGGGAGCATGATCGGCAGCGGTGTATTCTTGCTACCAGCATCACTGGCTAGTTTTGGTAGCATCAGCCTCGGTGGCTGGCTGTTTACCGCATTAGGCTCGCTATCGCTGGCTTATGTGTTCGCGAAATTATCGCAATATATCCGCGGTTCAGGTGGTCAATACCTGTATTGTCGACAAGCTTTTGGCCCCCTCACAGGCTTTTTTACCGCCTGGGGTTATTGGCTGTGTGTAGTCTCAGCTAATGCCGCAATCGCTATTGCCCTGGTGAGTTACCTCACCGTATTTTTCCCGGTTCTGAAACAATCCAACCTGTTATCGATGTTAACCACCTTAGGCTTTATCTGGGGGTTGGCCCTGGTAAACATTCGCGGCGTTAAGCTAGCCGGCAAGGTCCAGCTGCTCACCACATTGCTCAAACTATTACCATTATTGGCAATTGCCTTTATTGGTCTGTTTTATATTAATCCCGAACATTTCACTCCGGTAAATCTCAGTGAACAATCGAATTTCTCGGCATTAACAGCAACGGCAGCATTAACCATGTGGGCATTTGTGGGTATGGAAGCGGCAAACAATATTGCCGGTGAAATCAAAGAACCGGAGAAAAATGTGCCAAGAGCGGCGCTTATTGGAACCATGATTAGTGCTATCGTTTATATCTTCGGATTTATTGCAGTCCTGGGCATTATTCCACCGGAAACACTGCAACAGTCGAACGCACCGTATGCAGAAACTGCCGCATTTTTATGGGGTGATACCGGCTATTATCTCATTGCCATTTGCGCCGTTATCTCCTGTTTCGGCGCATTAAATGGCTGGACCTTGGCAGTCGCTCAAATTCCCTTAGCAGCGGCGAAAGAAAATATGTTTCTTAAGACATTCGGTAAGCTATCACGATTTCAGACGCCGGCTAACGGTATCGTGATCTCTACCCTGTTAGTCAGTGTGCTGATATTGATGAATTACAATGAGAGTCTGATCGATCAATTTACGATTGTGATCTTGCTATCGACATTAACATCCGTATTGCCTTATCTGGTTTCATCCATCGCTCACTTAAAAATGTCCGACAAATCAACGCCCAGATATTCCCCGGTAAATTCCATAATCACCATTTTTGCCGCGATATTTTCTGCCTGGATAGTCTATAGCATCGGATTGAAAACGGTGATATTTGGTCTGATTCTGCTGCTGGCCGGCTTTCCTATGTATTGGTATTTGCAAAAACAAAAACCGCAGAAGGTAGCCGATTCTCAGGTCAACAGCCCCTGATTAAATCCTGATAAAGTAGCCGGTGAAATAGATGTTCGCCGGCTTCTTTGCTCACCGATAAGCGCCCGGTATCAAAGCCGCGGCTATTTAAACCGATTTGCACGGATTCGCAAATATCCGCATCCTCCTGTTGCACGCTATCGGCTACGGCAACACTATTAGCTCTGAACTTCGCATCGATATCGTCGGCAAAGTAATAGTCGAACACAACCTCACAGCTGTCTTGGGTAACGGGAAAGACCCGCATAACCCCACACACGCCCTGATAACAGTTAAACATCAGGTTCGGATAAAGCCAGACATAATTAGCCGTACCCTTGCGAACCTGGCCAATATCTCCTGAGGAAGGTTTAGTCGGACATGATTGCCAGCAAGCCTTGTCGACAATTTCAATGCGATAGCGACTGTTGTCTAATGCCGTACTCAACCCTCGGTGTAAAACCGGCACATGAAAACCACCATCAAGATAGTTGTCGACATAAACTTTCCAATTACACTGCAACTGATACTTGCGGCTTTGATAATACTGGCAGTCAAGCATATTCAATTCATCGAGCCGTTGCTCAACTGCAGAGTCGGTGGTGAATAATGGCGGTGCGTCATTGTCAAAACATACAAACAGCCAGTGCCAATATTGTTTACAGTGAATTTCCACCAGACCATTATCTGCCTGATTAAAGTTGTTAACGCCAGCAAATTCTCTATGGCCCACTAATTGGCCTTCCAGGTTGTAAGTCCAGCCGTGATAAGGGCATACCAGTTTTCTACAGCTTCCAGTTGTCGTCTCTTTACCATTGCCTTTCAACATGGCGCCATGGTGTCGACAGATGTTGTAAAAAGCGCGAGTCGTATGGTTAGAGTTGACGATAATGATCGGTTGTCCAGCAACCTGCATAGCGACATAGTCACCGTCATTGGCAATTTCGTCAGCCCGGGCGACTAACAACCACTGATGGTGGAATACGGTTTGTTGTTCGAGATGATGAATAGCTGGTTGGTTGTACCAGGCGCTTGGCGGCGTATGCGCATCCGCCAAGCTTGAAGCATCCTGGTATTGATGGATAGACTGGTAAGGGTCGAAGGGTTTCACCTGTACTTCTATCGCGATTTATCGGCAGTAGATGTCTATTTACGGCGCAGTTTCATACCGCCGAACCCCAGTAAAGCGCCGGCAAGAAGCAGCATAGTTCCAGGTTCAGGAATGCCTTGTGGTGGTTCACCGATAAAGAAGGTTAAAGATTCCAGATATCCGGTGAACTGATTTTCAGCACCGGCAATGGTAAATACGCTACCTGCAATTGGCAACATTAGCTCAGAACCTACGACATAATACATAGAGGTATCGAGAACTCCACCATTAACCAAAACCAGACCATCAGCCATTTCCTGATGGCCATCTTGCCCCATCAGTCCATTGAAGCTGATACCCGTGATAGTGACATCTTCATTAAAGGACAGAATGAGCACGTCTCCGGCTCCAAGATTATCTCCATCATTGGCGCTATCGACACCAAGTCCGCCATTTGCAGGGAAATCCTGAATAACAACTGCTTGACTGGTAACAATCAGTTCCAAGCCGAAATAAGTGAAAGATAAGCCCATGCCTTCGCCAACAATATCTGACGATACCAGGTCGAATATAAGGGTGATGGAACCGTCTTCGTTTTCAAGGAAATCGGTTTGGCCTGGGATCACCGCACTATAACTAGCTCCTGAAAACAGGGTAATTACTGCGGCGACAAATAAGTTTTTGAAAAGCTTCATGGAATCTCCTGCATCGAAATAATCAATGACAACTACCCACGGAGATTATTATTACTGTTATAAACCTTAAGGATCGTTTATCACTAAACTTTGTATTCCCGCTTTACAAGCACGATTCAAACCAACTTTACGATGGCTGATTTTTTTACATTTTTTCAATAAGTTGTATCCAAGCAAATAATCGAGTAGCTAGTACTATTGAGTAACTGTAAATTTCCATGACACCGATGCATGTCAGACTTTACCAGCCAACTGCTGACGAAAATTGCGGATTAAACACTCGATATTTTGAGTACCTACATAATTAGGTCGGATCAAAAATGCTAATCTTCGATGCGGTCCGGGCTCATCCAAATGCACGGCTCGAAGCTCAGCACTGTTTTTAACCAGCGAATCAAGCGCCATCTCAGGCACTAACGTGCTACCCAGTTTACCCGCCACCATTTGTACTAGTGTCGTCAAACTGGTGCCACTAAAGCTTGAGTCACTCTGGCTACTGGGCATATGACAGGCCGCCAAGGCATGATCTTTTAAGCAATGACCGTCTTTGAGCAATAATAAATGCGACAAATCCATCTCTTCAGAACGAATTTCTTTAAGCCGCGCTAATTCATCCTGCTCATGGGTCACCCAGTAAAAATCTTCCTGCCAGAACTCAAACGCTATCAAACCTTCATGGGGAAAAGGCAACGCCAGAATCGCCGTATCTAATTCTCCACGACGCACCATATCCACTAATACATGGGATTTCTCTTCGACAATTTTTAGTTGCGATTGCGGATATTCTTGCCGCACCCCAGGTAATACTTTTGGCAACAGGAAAGGTGCTATGGTCGGTATCACACCGATACTTATCGGAGCCGACAATGGCTGCTTGTGCATTTGCGACATTACATACAGCTCATCAACGCCAAGCTTTATTTTCCGCGCCTGCTGTAAAATCCCCTTCCCCAGCTCGGTAACAAGAACCTTTTTATTGTCGCGCTCGAAGACGGTTACGCCCAATTGTTTTTCAAGTTCGTTGATAGCGGTACTGAGCGCAGATTGAGACACCGCGCAATGATCGGCAGCCTTTTTAAAGTGCAGGTATTTTTCCACCGCCAGGGCATAGTTAATTTGTTTAAGAGAAATCAAGACTCCACCTTTAGTTCAATAAAACTGATTATTAAATTCTATTTAATTAATTTTATTAATCAACCCCATCCCTTTAATCTTTACCCATCGAGTCGGAACGAGCCGACATTAACGATTAATTCCATCTAGCTAACGAGGAAAACAACAATGGCTAACATTAACCAATCTATCCCTGATTTCAAAGCTGAAGCATTTCACAATGGTGAATTCCGAACCATCACCAGCGATGACGTAAAAGGCAAATGGTCAATCTTTTTATTCTACCCAGCGGACTTCACGTTTGTGTGTCCGACCGAGTTAGAAGATATGGCAAACCAGTATCCTGAGCTTCAGGAATTAGGTGTTGAGGTATACGCGGTCTCTACTGACACTCACTTCTCTCACAAAGCCTGGCACGACACCAGCGACGCTATCGGCAAAATCAAATTCCCGATGCTCGGCGACCAAACCGGTCACATCACCCGTGGCTTTGATGTGATGATCGAAGAAGATCATATGGCAATGCGCGGTACCTTCCTGGCTGACCCTGACGGCATTATTCAGGTAGCAGAAATTCACAACGGTGGTATCGGACGCAGTGCTAAAGACATGGTTCGTAAAGTAAAAGCGGCTCAATATGTGCGTGCTAATGACGGCGAAGTATGTCCGGCAGCCTGGGAACAGGGTGAACAAACATTAACGCCTAGCCTGGACTTAGTTGGCAAAATCTAAACGCCACTATCCGCACATTCATTAGCTAGCGGGCCCGAAAAGCCCGCTTTACCTTTCTACTTTTCCGGGATGTAAAACCTATGCTAAATAACGATATTCTAAATGCTTTAAAGGCTTACACTAAAAACATGGCAAACAGCGTCACTCTGGTTTTGCAGCCGGGTGACCACCCTAAACGTCAGGAATTACAGGATTTCATAGAAAAACTGTGTTCGGTCAGTGATAACTTAAAATGGCGAACGGATACGTTTGACTCTGGGTTAAATAGTCCACTTAGTTTTGCTCTGGAAGTTGACAATGAGCTTAATGGCGTGATTTTTTCAGGCATTCCTGCCGGTCACGAATTTAATTCGTTGATCCTGGCAATACTGCAATCATCAGGCACGTCATTAAAACTTGATAGCAGTTTGCAAAACCTTATCAAATCCGTTTCAGCGCCCCTGCACTTTGAAGTGTTTGTCAGCCTGTCATGTCACAACTGTCCGGATGTCGTTCAGGCATTAAATCAGTTTGCATTATTAAACCCGCATATTAGTAGTGAAATGATCGATGGCGGCTTGTATCCAGAGCTTATCGAAGCGCGCAACATCCAAGGGGTACCGAGTGTTTACCTCAATGGCGAACCGTTTGCCAACGGTAAAGTTGATACCGCAGTGTTGATTGAAAAACTACAACAGCACCTTGGGGACAAGTTGAAATCCCCGGCAAACACCGAGCAGTTACCGACTCAGGACGTAACCGTAATCGGAGGCGGCCCGGCGGGAGTTTCAGCGGCCATTTACAGTGCCCGTAAAGGTTTGAAAGTAACGCTAATCGCCGATCGTATTGGTGGCCAGGTAAAAGACACTGTGGGTATTGAAAACCTGATTTCCGTTTCGCAAACCACAGGGACGGAATTAACAGGCAATCTGATTAGCCACATGAACGATTATGACATTAATCTTAAAGAGCATATTCGCGTCGATAAAATCGAAAAAGGTGATATCAAAACCTTAACGCTCTCAAGCGGTGAAGTGTTAACCACCAAAACTCTGATTATCGCTACTGGCGCCAAGTGGCGTGAGCTGGGTGTTGAAGGCGAAAAAGAAAACATCGGCCAGGGTGTTGCTTATTGTCCGCATTGTGATGGGCCGTTTTTCAAAGGCAAAGATGTCGCCGTAATCGGTGGTGGTAACTCAGGTGTCGAAGCGGCTCTCGATTTAGCGGGCATGGTTAAAAGCGTAACCTTATTTGAATTTTTACCAGAATTGAAAGCCGATAAAGTATTGGTCGAAAAAGCCGAACAACGCGATAACATCACTATCATCAAAAGTGCCAAAACCGAAAAAATACTCAGTGATGGCAGCAAGGTCACCGGTATCCGTTACCAGGATCGCAATAGTGAAGAAATTGTCGATGTCGACCTTGATGGTGTGTTTGTACAAATCGGACTGGTACCGAATTCGGAATTTGTCGATGGTTTAGTCGAGCGCAATGCCTTTGGCGAAATAATCATTGACGAAAAAGGACAAACCTCAGAACCTGGCATTTTCGCCTGTGGAGACGTGACAACCGTACCATACAAGCAAATTGTTATTGCCATGGGAGAAGGTTCAAAAGCGTCGCTATCCGCGTTTGATTACTTGTTGCGCGCAGCGTAGTTTCGCCTGAGGGGCGGTAGTAAGAAGAGGGACTCTAACGAAGGTGGAGTCAAAATGAGATTTTGAAGGTGGAGTTTCAGCGAAGCTGAAAGGGTGGCGTTGCAATGTGATTGTAAGGAAAAAGCCTGTTGCCTACGACGGCGTCTTCACCGACAGCGTCCTCTTACGAAAACAAGCTTAGCTTAACTCTTTAAGCTAAGCTTTAACCTACCGTGCGCTTTTTGCTAACAAATAACAGTGAAATCCTTCCTATCCCTTTATTTTAGTAACCTGCTTCTGGCCATCGGCACAGGTTTGCTGACCACTTACCTGTCGCTTTACCTAACGGTTAATAATGTCGATGCCTTTTGGATTGGCCTGCTAATGAGCAGCTATTATACAGGGTTGTTGGCGGGTTCTAAGTTCGGTTTCCACCTGATAAAACAAGTCGGTCACATTCGTGCCTATGCCGCCAGTACCGGTCTTATTATCGCCTGTTGTGCTTCCCATGCTTTAAGCGACAATATTGTCATCTGGTTGACGGTTCGTTTCGTGTTTGGCCTCGGTATGATGTGTAATTTCATGGTGCTGGAAAGCTGGCTTAATGAACAAGCAGAGCATGAACAGCGTGGCAAAGTTTTTGCGTATTACATGATTACCGCTTATCTGGGAATGGTCATCGGCCAATATACCATTTCATTGTTTCCCGACCTTGGAAGTGAACCTTTGTTGCTGGTGATTATCTGTGTTGCTTTATGCATTATCCCTATTGCAACCACCAAACGAATTCACCCATCTCATCTAAAACCAACGCATTTAACTGTGCTTTCTTTTTGGTCGAAAACGCCTCAGGCATTAACCACGATTTTACTTTCAAGTATGATCATCGCCAGCTTTTACGGCTTATCTCCGGTATTAATGAAAGAATCAGGTTTTAACGCCCAACAAATTGCCTGGTTTATGAGTGCTACCGTATTTGCAGGCTTGTTAGCGCAATGGCCTATGGGGTATTTATCAGATAAATTTTCACGCAGTCGGCTGATCCGCATTAATGTATTTTGTCTGGCGCTAATATGCGGAGCGATGTTCATTCTGCCTTTTAATTTTCTCCATGGCATTATGCTAAGCACCTTATTCGGTCTGTTCGCATTCTCCCTTTATCCGCTAGCCTCTGCACTAGCAAACTCCAGAGTCGGTCAGGATGACAGAGTTGGTGTATCTTCCGCACTACTTGTTACTTTTGGTGTTGGTGCAGGGTTTGGTACTCCTATCATTGCCAGAACTATGGATATATTTGGATATTCGCTGCTTTACGCCATTATGGCGGGCGTAGCCACGTTACTGTTGGTATTGCTGATATCTATGAACACAAGAATTCGTAGCGAAAACCCGAAAAACAGTGAGTTTGTGGTAACCACATCCGATTTAAGTTCATCGCCGCTAGCAGCGACACTCGACCCTAGGATTGATGAAGACATAGCCCATGAGCAATTGTTGGATGATAAAGTAGAGAACAAGGTTAAAGAAGGTGTTAAGGCGGATAACGTACAAAATATGTAAGCAAAATAACAGCTAAGCAGAAGTTGGCTAAGCCAAACTTCTGCAACTGTAATTAGCTTATTTTCGGTACTTGATGAATCTCGCGCCAAGTAAACCAGATAACATTAACAATATAGTTCCGGGTTCTGGGATACCTTGCGGATCTTCTTCAATGAAAAAAGTAATAGACTCCACATAACCGGTAAAATCTGCGGTAGCTGACACGTCGAAGCTCTTCACTAATCCACCATCAGGCAACATGCCTTGTCCAGTGAGTGAAAAGTCTGAAGCATCAACGCTAAAGCCATTTACGGTTACCATACCGTCTGCTAATTCCTGGTGACCGTCACCAACAATCAAACCGTTAAAAGAAATACTGACTAAATTAATAAATTCAATTTCCCCTAAAGAAGGAAATTCAAAAGTCAGGCTTTCACCACCAGCCAAGTTGTCGCCATCAGCACCGTTATACAGACCTAAACCACCGTCTGCTGGATAATCTTGTACTACAATACCACCACCCGTTACCAACAGTTCTACAGTGAAAAACGCCTCTTCGCTAACATAAGTGAACATCAGACCATCACCTTCTCCGTCGATATCAGCCGATACCAAGTCGAAGATAAGCGTTAGCGATCCATCTTCATTTTCAATGAAGTCAGATTGCCCTTCAACGACGGCAGCGTTAGCCCCGCTAAAAGAAAATGCAAGCAAGCCTGCGGTTAAAAATTTAGAAAGAAGTTTCATAGGTTGCCCCTCGATTCATTAGAAGTTACTCGAAAGACATAAATGGAGAATTTTTATTAGTATTGTACGACCAATTACATCTAACACTATTTATTGCAGTTACATCTTCCCCAGTAATAACTGCATGGGGAGCCCTATCTTTTCGTACAAACTGTGCTACCTGGAAAATCTTTATTATCGAAAAGGATGGCACCACAACCGATGCATTTCCCGCGCCAAAATTTAAAGAAATGGGAATTATGCTGATAAACAGGAGGTTATCAGTACATTCGAAAGCGAGCTTAATTACCAATTTTTATTGGAGTAAAGATTCCCGACACAAACTTTTCATGTTCGGTTTATCTGAAGCTCAACATCTTAAAAATTCAATATTGTTTATCCCGCCGTTATACGACAATGAACTTTTGCACTGAGGTTAAATCCATGAAGAAAACCATGAGCTTCGCTATCACTCACTTTACCGTCGCTTTTGCGGTAACGTATTTACTAACTGGAGATTTACTATTAGGTAGTCTGGTGGCCACCATTGAGCCATTGGTAAATACCTGCGCATACCATATCCACGAAAAGGTCTGGTCGACTAAAACTATGAGCAAATCATCAAAGGACACATGTAATGAAGATTCATCAGAATTTGGACATCAATGTACTGTTCAGCCTGCTTAATATGAAAATGAGAAATGAGCAAACGGACTTAACCATGGCCTGCCAGCGTTTGCAGTTAGATGAAACAACCGTAACCGCAAGACTGCAACAGGCCGGTTGCTATTACGATAATGCCCGCAGGCAATTTAAATCGATTTAATCACCTTTAATAAAATGCCACTGTTGCAGGTTGAAAACGGTCACCATAACCGAGTGTTGATTAAACTGCTGACGGTAACTATCAGCGATATTTTTAACCGTCTCTAATTGAGATTTATTAATAATAATCAAAACGACTTTACTGACTTCAGCCTGTCCCTGATAGTAGCCCTTCGCATCAAATAAGGTAAAACCTTCAAAATGCCTGGCTAATTCATGTTTCTCAAACTCCAGCCAACGCTGCTGAGATATCGGTGTTCCGTCATGTTCGGCCATGCCAAAGTAAATCATCACCATTACCTGAGTCGTATTTGGCTGTTCCGTCGTCGTTGCTTGTGGTGCATGATTAACGCTACAACCTGCGGCCATAGCCATAAACCAAAGCGCTAGCACCCACCTAACCAGGCTAGTTTTCGTCGCTATTTCCATTAATTAATTCCTTAAACACAAACTTTTTTGCTTACTCGCTCGACTTTAAAAATAACGTAAATCAACAAACCAAGGAAAATATCATGTTGGTATCAAATAAAATTTTGCTGTCAGTGTTGGCGTCCGCGTCTATTAGCTTTAGTTTAGTCGCAGCAACGTCTGTTTCTGCAGAATCTAAGGTAACATCAGCAATTACTGGCAAAAACCATATTCAGGTTGTCAATCCAGGCAATGACGATAGTAACGAACAGACAATTTTTCATGTAAACGGCAAGACCTTTACCTGGAGAGATTTAACCGCAGAGCAGCAAAATCAGCTGACCTCAATTCAGAATAAGCTGAAGATATCGGAACAAAAACTCAAAAAAGACACCGAAGGGTTTGAAGAAATCGCTCAGCAACTTGAAGTAAAAGCTAAGGAAATCGAAAAAGAAGCGCGAAAAATCGAAACTGTCATGGTTGACGTTGAAATTAAACAGGCAGGTTTTAGTGAGCTGGAAACACTGCAGCAAAAACTTGAGAAAGTCACCAAACAATCAGAAGCGGTGATTCGTAAAAAAGAAAAAGAATTGCGGGCCATTGAAGCGCAACTACCTGAGATAGACAAGAACAATGTCCGTGAGCTCGAAACCCAGGTCAGGGCATATGAAACGGCACTAGTTACAATCGCTGATTCAATCAACTAGGTACTCATTCCTCCAAGTGAAAAATCCGGCTCCCACAATCCCTACATAAGTGAGGTTGTGGGGTCTTTACCCTGGAAACTTCTTTTATAATTTCCATTAGTTTGCTTCACAAGCTTACAGAACTTTTTCCACGTATGCCCGACACCAGTAGCTATCTCCCGACCTAAGCCTCTATAATCTATGCTAATTATTTGCCTAAACAATAGAGAATTATTAGCGATGGGCGTATTTGAGCGTTATTTATCACTTTGGGTTGGGATATGTATAGTCGCCGGTGTGGTTCTTGGAAATCTATTCCCTGGCATCTTTGAAACTCTAGCCTCTTTCGAATTCGCTAATGTCAATTTTGTCGTTGCCATTTTGATATGGGTAATGATTTACCCGATGATGGTGCAAATCGATTTTTCATCTATCAAAGATGTAGGCAAGAAACCTAAGGGCTTGATTCTGACTCTGGTCGTAAATTGGCTTATTAAACCTTTTACGATGGCCGCATTAGGCTGGCTATTTTTCCGGGTAATTTTCGCCGATTTAGTCGACCCGCAATCAGCCAACGAATACATTGCCGGGATGATACTGCTTGGCGTTGCGCCCTGCACGGCGATGGTTTTTGTCTGGAGCCAACTAACCAAAGGAGATGCCAATTACACTCTGGTACAAGTATCGGTTAACGATGTCATCATGGTGTTTGCATTTGCGCCGATAGCAGGGTTTCTGCTTGGTGTAAGCGATATCCAGGTACCATGGGAGACTCTGTTACTGAGCGTGGTGTTATACGTATTAATTCCCCTGGTTGCCGGCATCTGGACCCGGAAAAAACTCGAGGCGAAAAAAAATAAGCACGAGCTGGAACACTTTCTCGAAAAAATTAAACCCTGGTCGATGACGGGACTGCTAGGCACCGTGGTTCTGCTATTTGGCTTTCAGGCGGAAGTGATCACCGAAAAACCACAGATCATTGTGCTTATTGCGATTCCCCTATTAATCCAAACCTATGGCATTTTTTTTATCAGTTATGGCGCTGCCAAAGCGATGAAACTACCTCATAATATTGCTGCGCCCGCCTGCATGATAGGTACATCAAATTTCTTTGAATTAGCCGTTGCTGTTGCCATTTCTCTGTTTGGATTACATTCTGGCGCCGCATTAGCAACCGTGGTTGGTGTGCTGGTAGAAGTTCCCGTGATGCTGTCATTGGTGGCGATAGCGAATAGAACGAGGCATTTGTTTGACAACTAGGTTTAAAAACAGCCCCAGGGTGTTTTTTGCCTTAAGAGGGAAGCTTCGCTGTTGGAGTCAAAATATATTTTGAAGGTGGAGTCGAAGTAAACATCACTTCGATGGTGGAGTCGAGATGAAATACATCTCTATGTAGTATGGTTCTTGCCGTCTGCCGTCTGCCGTCTGCCGTCTGCCGTCTATTATTGCTTTAGATTGCTGATCAATTCACACAGATAAATAATCTTAATATTCGATAACTGCCGATAATCGAAATAGGGACAAACAATCAGGTTTTGGCGTTCACTAATCGCGAATTCTTCATTCAGCCATACCAGATTTGGTATCGCCAATGTTTTCGCGTAGGTTCGCCCCATAACAATACGTATGCTTGAGTCTGGGAATTGCTCAAAGTCCGGTTTTGAAAACACCGGCTTTGAAAATAATAACGACGTTTGGCTTTTTGCTTGTAGTAGTTGCTGATCTCGATAAGCCTGCCAACTTGAGTAATCGCTGGTGACGTTAGCAAAGCAGTTAACGGTGTTGTTGATTCCCGCCAGCGCATAAACTAGCTTGGCATAAACATTAAACACTTTACGCCAGCCATTACCACAAGCCAGGCCTATGGCGGCAATATCGCCATCATGCAGAGCCTGAGTATGATCTAACTCGGGTAATTCCTGGTAGTCAGGTTTATTGGCTATGTACACCTGAAATTGTGCGCCTGCTTGCCCTAATCCGTATTCTTTAAGCACGAGAACTCTGAAACTTAGATAAAATAAAACCGCCAGTTTACGGCAAACCGGCAGTAATTTCAGGAGAAATATGTAGCTTCAGGACTTAGCTTTTTGGATCCCAGGCAAACTGTTGAAATGGCTTATCAACCGGAGTGTCGGCAACATGGTTGGTGTAGTTACTCATCACTTTCATGGCGATACCAAGAATGATTTCGAGCAGCTGTTGCTGAGCATATCCGGCATCATAAAAACGCTTAACTTCATCGTCACTGATATGTCCCCGGTTTCTCACCAGAATCAATACCGTATCCTGCAAGGCCTGCAATTTATCATTCGGCATCGGCTGGCGATTGCGTAAGGCTTCGGTTAAGGCTGGATCAACTTTCATTGAGTGGGCAATACCCGTATGGGCAGGCACACAGTAATGGCATTCATGTTCAACATTGACGGTTTGCCAGACCACAGTAAGCTCTTGGGCATTGAAGGAGGTTTGCTCAAATAAGGTTCCCAGTTGCTGGTAGCCAGCTAAAAGGCTCGATGCTTCGGCCATCACCCCGTGCAGGTTAGGGATCATATGATAAGCCTTGTGCGAATTTTCTAATAAAGGCTTACTCTTATCCGGGGCAGATTCCAGGGTGTGAATGGTGAATTTACTCATTGTATTTCCTATTCGGGTCTAGACAAATCGTGACAGAATTTCATCCATAGTGGCGACCAAGGCGGCGTTTTTATCCGGGTTTTGTGCGTCGCTATGGGGTTTAGCAAATCGACCGCTGTCGTTATCAAAATATTTCCCGGAAGCATCACTAAACTCTGCAGATAAGGCCGCCCGAAAGAGAATATCAGCACCAATAGACAAATCGCCGCCAGCAACACCATAGGCTTCTTTCACCATTTTACTGCCTAAAAACGAGGCGGGATTAACGGCAATGATGGCAGGAGCCTGGTCCCCTAATGTATCGGCCAGGTGTTTCGAAAACATGGTAAGGGCGAGCTTGCTCTGGGCGTAAGCACCATTGTCATCCAAAGTGATATTGCCTTTTAATGCATCAAGATTTACCGATGCTTGTGCCGCAGATGACAAATTCACTACGCGCCCATGACTGTCCATTTTGCTAAGCAACATTTGAGTCAATGCATAGGGTGCCAGAGTATTGACGACGAACCTGACATCGAGGTTATCTGCGGTGAGGGTTTCCGTAGCTTTAAATATCCCGGCGTTATTGATAATCACATCCAGGTGGGAATGATGCTCCGCAACATTATCAGCAAATTCAGCGATATCGCGAAAACTCGATAAATCCGCGACATATACTTCAATGTCAGTGTCCGGGTACTTGCCCTTGAGCTCATTGACCACCTTTGCCAGTTTGGCTTCATTGCGCCCATGCAGCAATAAGTGGTGTCCTGCTGATGCCAGTTTTTCTGCCGTCAGCAATCCAATGCCATCCGTAGCCCCCGTTAACAAGATTATTTTACTCATCGCGTATCTCCGCGTGATGTGTTTTAGAAAAGACTAGCAGATAGGATTTTATCCTGGGTGGCGATCGCGAAAAAGACATCGCGATAAGCTGACAATCAATAATCTGAGCGGAATAAAAATTGCGCTGAAAATTTTATTCCAGGTGACAGCCAAAATTTAAAAAACAAATATTGTCAGGGTGACATGAGGCGACAATCGCGAAAAAGACATCGCGATAGGGTGACGACTAAGGCCCTTCGTTGACACCGTTGACACCGTGGAGAACTTCAGTTCTTCACTGTCACCATGCAGGACTCAATGGTCCTGCACTGACACCTATTAAAGCGCGGACTAGCTAAAACGCGCTTGTAAATAATCAAACACCGCCCGAATACCAAAAGCCTCACCACCTTTCGGACGACCCGGCAATGGACGAATGTTGTAAGCCATTACATCAAAATGACACCAATCAACGTCGGCCGGCAGGAATTTCTGCAAATACAAAGCGGCGGTAATCGCACCACCAAACGGTCCTGCTGCGCAGTTGCTGATATCAGCAATATCGCTATGTAACATGCTCATATACGGTTGATGCAAAGGCATTCTCCATACCGGATCCTGATTGTTCAAACCCGCTTCGGTAATACCTTGCGCGGTTGCATCTTTGGTTGCAAAAAAGCCCGGAAGCTCGGTACCCAATGCAACTCGCATCGCTCCGGTTAAGGTAGCAAAGTCGATAATCAGTTCAGGCTCATCATCAAGCGCTACATCCAGTGCATCACATAACACAAGGCGCCCCTCAGCATCGGTATTATCAATTTCCACAGTTAAGCCATTACGAGTCGTTATAACATCACCTGGACGGAAGGCATTACCGGCAATGGCATTTTCTACCGCTGGGATCAGAACCCGCAAATTGACGTTTAAGTTAAAGGCCATGATCATTCTTGCCAGACCAAGCACATGCGCAGCGCCGCCCATATCCTTTTTCATCAAGCGCATACCAGCAGCGGGTTTGACATCAAGACCGCCACTATCAAAACAAACGCCTTTTCCTACCAGGGTCAATTTCGGAGCATTTTTGTCACCCCAGCGAATGTCCAGTAATCTTGGCGCATGCTGACTGGCACGACCCACTGCGTGGATAGTCGGATAGTTTTCCGCAAGCAAATCATCACCAACAATTTCAGTAAACTCACCAGCAAATTCAGCAGCAAGTTGGGCACTGGTTTCCGACAAATGCTGCGGCATCATGTCCCCTGCTGGAGTATTGATAAGATCCCTGACTAAAGCCGTAGCAGTAGCGAGTTTTGTTGCCGTTGCAACAACGTTTTCGTCAGCCACTGCTAGTACAGGTAAGGATTTGCCAGAAGATTTATAGCGTTCAAAGCGATAAGCTCCGACAAGAAACGCAAAAGCGATAGCCACCTTATTATCTGGTTCAGCGTGCAATAGGTATTGCCCCGCCGGTAATTGCTTTGCTAAGTCGCCACAGGCGAAAAACTCACCGCAGTTTTCGGTGGCAAATACCACGCCTTGGATGCTGCCATCCGTCGCTGGAATAAGGCTTAACCCTTTGCCTTCGTATGCGGTCGCTGATAGCCACTGCGCCACATTTTCAGGCTGAGCCTGTAACCAGGTTGGATAATTTTTTTGGTTAATTATGTGTAATGGGATGCCCTGGTTTTCGGCATTGATTAATGACATATAGGATTCTCTTTAACGGGTGTGATTGTGCATCATCTTAGCAGTTCAGTTGCCCTCGGAAAAGCAATGGCGGCTAAAGTATCTGTTCCCAGAGTCATTTATTGTTAACAGTATTAGGCGGTTAACGGAAATTGCCTAAAGCACGGATTGAGATTCGAGCAAGACCTGAAGCAATCGCTGCAAATCTTGCTTCACTGTGCGTTAATATGCGGCGTTGTCACGCAAAAGCAAACGAGTATACGAACAATAATCTTTACTCAACGAATGATGATTATATTGTCCCGACAGGAATTGACTCCCCTTTGACGACGTTAACTGAAAGTCTCTGCTGTTATTTTCCCAAACCGCTTTAAGTAACAATTCATTGTTACCCGAGCGACAAAATCTATCTAATGTTTGCTGGAATTGATCTTGTTTGAAGATATTCCCCGCAGGTACCTTAAACGTGGCATCTGTTTGTACCGCTTCTACGTGGTTTTTCCAGTCAGCAAAGCGAACACTCAGCTGTTGTTGTTCTAAAGTAAACACATCATCACGGGTTAAGTAGTGAGTGTATACCTGTTCAGGGCCTAGTTGAGGGTTATGTTGAGCGCTTTGTTGAGGGCTTTGCTGAACGATAAACACGCCTCCCTGACCGACAATGCGAAATAGCGGTTTATCAATTTCTTGCCATCCAACCACTAACGCCGTCGCTTCATCAACACCGAATGCAAACCTGGCAGGTGTTTGTTTTAACAAATTCACCAAACGTCCCTCGCGGCCGCGTTCGGAAAAATGGGTGTCGGTTATCCCAAATGGAAAAAGGCCAATACCTCCTTGGCTGCGATAGGTTAAATCATCATTTAATAAGCCTTCACAGCTTTCGGTTTTCTGACAACCTGCATCAGGTAAAACATCCGCCTGAGCCGGGCGAAACATCGACACTTCACTGCGTCCGTTGGTAATCATAGGTATTTGATATGGCGCCTTGGCATTGCCGGCCATCACTGCGGTACCAGCGCTAGTGCCGCCAACCACGAGTCGATTGGCTTCTAATTGTCTGCGAATCGCTTTGAGCACTTGGTTGTCGCTGTTATCTTTTCGTTTAAAACTGGTAACCGTAAAAGATTGATCGCCGCCATTAAAGAAAATACCATCGGCATTATTGATTTTTTGCACCATTAAATCCGGATTTTCACAGGCTTGGCGTTGTTGTTTGGCTAAATCAGGATATACCTCAACGCGTTTAATGGCGCCATGGATATCGGCTCGGTAGCTTTCGATATCTCCACAGTTTTCTAATAAGTTGTCGCCCGCTTGCCAGGCTTTATTGACCGCCGCATCTATGGGTAACCATTCGACCTTGGCTCCCACTTGTGTAAACGCCTGAAGATAAAAGTCCACCGCTTCAAACGTATCTCTTGCAGACGCTGTGACCACCAAAATTTGTGGTTGCGGCAATGCATTTTGCTGTGCATTTACTTCTGCATTGCTTGCTTTTTTAGCAAGGCGTTTCTGCTCGGCATACCCCACAAAAGTTCGATAAATTTCTTTCGAAAATGGGCTTCTTGTCTGCTCAAGAAATACAGTTTCGCTAACTCGATTTCCCTCTTTAATCATTGGTACCTCGAGAGCATCAAGCATCATAAAATACTGCCGGTCTGGTAACTGACTAATAATATTTTTGTTATCTTTTTTCGTCAGTGCTCTGAGTAAATCTCTTCTTGTGAGCCATTTTCCTTTAGCCTGTACAGCCTTGTTTAACAATTTAAGCGTGGGTTTTCTCAATTGAGATAATTCATCGACTGGCCAGTGACTGGCAAATAATTGAATATTTTTTGGAGTAAGCTGATAAAAAGACGAGGTTTTAACGGGTTTACCTGCCGCCTTGATAGATGAATTAATTTCAGCCTGGTCAGCACAATGCTGAGGGGACATTGAAGCACAGGTTTTGATCCCACCACCAACCAGATACAAACGCTCATCAGATGCATGCGATTTTACTAACGATAGCATCATGATCGACAAAATAAGCGGCAATTTCACAAAATTTAAAAACATTACTTGAACCATCCAATTCGTTATTGATTACTGAAAAAGGTTGTAAAAATCCTCATTAACAGGTGTTGACAAAAATTTTCAGTCGAGGTACTTCTGTAAATAGTGAATTTAAAAACGTGCTTACCGCCATAAGCACCAAAATGATAAACAGGACAGAGCGCTAGCTCGATTCTATTTTTAATATGTACAAAAAAGCTTTCTCGCTTACAACATATTCTTATCAAAACTACTACCTTTCGGAGTGGTTTGACGAGTAACCCCTTACTCCCCAATCTATTTTGAGGGCGCAGCCCTGCGCGTGCAGCAACCGTTCCTCACCCCGTAATTTTTTAACAAAAACAATAAATCGCCCTACGTCTGCGTTTTGCCTCTGTGCATAGTTGCGCCGGTAGTCTGGGCATTACAAGGTGATCTACAATGACTAAGTTTAGTAAAACTCCCCTGGCGATCCTGATCGCGGGCATGACGTTTTCGTCTTATGGCCTGGCACAAGAGCAGGCTGAGGAAGAAATCGAGCGAATTAGTGTCACGGGTTCGCAAATCCGTGGCGTTGACATGGAAGGCATGCAGCCTGTAACAGTAATTTCAACCGAAGACATTGAACGCTCTGGCGCTTCATCGCTTTCCGAATTAATGTTGCAGGTTAACCAGACCCGAGGCGGTACTGGCTCTTTCACCACTGCAGAAAGTGGTGCGTTATCTACCTCAACGCCAGCTGGCCAGGCGGCTGCATCATTGCGCGGTTTAGGTCCAAGCTCAACCTTAACCCTTATCAATGGTCGTCGAGTGGCCGCCAGTTCATTCGCTGCAGGAACGCAAAACTTTGTCGACATCAACTCAATTCCACTAGCGGCAATCGAGCGTGTTGAAATATTAGCGAGCGGCGCATCTGCTATCTACGGTGCCGACGCGGTAGCCGGTGTTATCAACTACATCCTTAAAAAAGATTATCAGGGCGCAGAGCTAAACCTTAATTATGGTAATAGTTTTGACGACAGTGACGAAGGTCGCTACAACATTAATTTCGTACTCGGTACCAACATCGGTGATGCTAACCTTACCGTTTTTGCCGATTATTTTGACCGCAACGCATTTAACGCCGTAGACCGCGATTACACCCGCGATCCGGTGCTGGAAAGTAACTACTCATACTTACCAAAAGACACGCCAAACATTTATTATTTTTCCGCCCGTTCAGGTAATGAAATTGGCAACCCAAATTGTAAAACCGAGTTTGTAACGACTGAGTTTGGCGAAGAAATTTGTGCGTATTATCACAACGAAGATGATCAGCTACAGAGTGAGTTAGAGTCTGCATCAGCAGGTTTTACCTTTACTAAACCATTAGGCGATGTGGACTGGAACACGGAGTTCTTCTACTCCCGAACAAAATCCGTGGCAGTTTCCAGTCCTGCGCCGATTAATCAGGTTGACGATAGCGAAGGACCTTTTGTTGACGAAACGGCGCTAAATGCCTTCCCTGACGATATCGCTAATGATTTATTAGATCAGTTATATATCGACCCATTCGATACTATTGCTGGTCGCGAACTTTGGGGCTTTCAATTTGATGCACGTTTTAGCGACCCTAGAACCGTAGAAATTGAAACCGATGCCCTTCGTTTGGTAACTGGTCTACAAGGTGACTGGGGAAATTGGCAATGGGAAACGGCAGTAACCCTTTCGAAATCAGAATCAGAGCAGGAAGCGGTAGCTGGTATCTACAATCGCTACAAGTACCACGCATTGCTCGCTGGTGAGCTATGTGCTGATGGTAATATTGCCGATTATAACTTTGATGCGGATACATTAAGTTGTGGCGGAAGCAGCCTACTTGGCATGTATAACCCATTCCTCGAAGGTAATGCCAACAATGACGCGCTACTGGCGATGGCACAGGAAGTACCAACCCGTGACGGTGAAAGTACCGTGTATTCCTGGGATGGTCGCATCAGCGGTGAGCTTTTTGAGTTTAACGATCAGATGATTAGCGCTGCATTTGGTGCTGAAATCCGCCGTGAGGAAATAACCGATACACCATCTCTTAATTCTCGCGCACGTCTTGAAAATGGCTATCTGGTAGACGTATTCGGTTTTGGTTCGAGCTTATCAGCAGCAGATAGAACTCAGTGGGGTGCCTTTGCTGAATTTTATATTCCGGTAACTGACGATTTCGAAATTCAATTGGCGGGTCGTTACGACGATTACAATGATTTTGGTAGCACCTTTAACCCAAAAGTAGCGTTTAGCTATAGCCCGATTGATGAACTAATCTTCCGCGGTTCATGGTCCACATCATTCCGTGCTCCTTCTTTAACTCAGGCGGGTGTTAAGTTACGCACAACCACCGCAACCTTTGACTGTGGCGCTAATCAGGCGGTTGCCGATTTATACTGTGAAGGGTTTGGCGATGAGCGTACCGAAAACGTTCTTGAGCTTGGTAATGCCGGACTTAGAGCGGAAGAATCAGAGTCTGTTAGCTTTGGTATCGCCTATAGCCCGACTACATCTGCCACGATAATGCTGGATTACTGGCAGTTTGACCATGACGACCTGATTGATACCGATATGACGGCGGTATTAGACGCGGCCATCACCGACGCTTCACTTCGTCACTGTGGTTTGGTGCCTGAAGGACAAACGGGGATTTCATACGATCCGGACTTATGTCTGGTAACCGATGGTTCAGGTTTAACCATCGAAGAAAATGGCGCTAACCTTGGCGAAATCCTTGACGCCTGGATTGCTTTCGACGATCCACGTTTCTTCGAATTACCTCTATACCGTGATCACATTATCCAATTGGAAAATACTGGCACGCAAACGGTAAAAGGTGTTGATTTCGCCTATGACCAAAAGTTTGATTTTGACAGTGTAACTGTGGGCCTGAGTGTCGATTGGACCCACTATCTTGAGTTTGATCGCAACAAGCCGGGCTCCGATGAAATTGAAGAGTTAGCTGGCACCTGGCGTTATCCTGAAGATATCGCTTCAGCGCAGGTATACTTCGAAATGGATAGCTTATACGGTAGCCTAACGGTTAACTACACCGGCAGTTACATGGATGATATCGATGGTCTGCGCGGCCGTAATATCGATGAGTTGGAAGACCTTGGCGAATTAGATGCTGACGGTCAACGCGATGTCGACTCCTGGACTACGGTCAGAGCCAACATTGGTTATGACTTTGACAATATGAACCTGAATCTGAGCATCAACAATCTGTTCGATGAAGAGCCACCAGTGGCTTACGGTTCACGCCGAGGATTTGACTCTATTAACCACAATGCCCTTGGGGCAACCTATCGTGTGTCATTCACCTACTTTTTTGAATAACACCTGATCATTTGGATAGTGCATACTATCCACAACCAATTCGGTGGATAGTTCATACTATCCACCATCATCGAATTTCACCAAGAGTAACAAGCATGACTGTGAGTAATACCGTCGCGGCCAAAAGTCGTATGCCCGACGCTTTCATCATCTTATTTTTTGTGGTGTTACTGGCAGCTATTGCCACGCACTTGATTCCTGCCGGTCAGTTTACGACTGAGGTAAATGAGGTTACCGGGAAGACCCAGCTTGTCGCTGACAGCTATCGGGTGGTAGAGGACTATCAGGGCGTACCACTATTCGCCGAAGGCGGTGAAGTTGGCTTTCTGAATTTTGCCTTCGAAGGCATGGTTTCCGGTTCCAAATGGGGATCGGCCATCGGTGTAATGATGTTTATCATACTTACCGGTGGTGCCTTTGGTATCGTCATGCAAACCGGTGCCATCAACAATGGGGTGATTTCTCTGGTCGCGAAAACCAAGAATTTTGAACAGGCGTTCCTTCCTATTCTTTTTGTACTGTTCTCCCTTGGCGGTGCGGTATTCGGTATGGGCGAAGAAGCAATCGCGTTTTGTATTGTCCTGCTGCCATTAATGTTCGCCCTGGGATATGACTCGATAACCACAGTTCTGGTTACCTATATTGCCACGCAAATCGGATTTGCCGCCTCCTGGATGAACCCGTTTAGTGTGGCTATTGCCCAGGGTATCGCTGAGGTTCCTCTATTGTCAGGTATGGAATATCGGATGATTATGTGGTTTGTGTTCACGCTTGCGGGTACCATATTTACCGTTCGTTACGCGAGAAAGATAAAACAGACTCCGGAACTTGGCGCCAATTATGCCATTGATAAAGATTACTCAGCACCGGTTGAACATGCTGATTCGCAATCTAAATTTGATAACGTTGACGCCCTAATTCTTACCGCATTTTGTGCCGGTATTGTTTGGGTAATATACGGTGTTATTGCCAGAGGTTACTACATTCCAGAACTGGCCAGTCAGTTTTTCACCCTCGGGGTTGTCGTTGGCCTTATCGCCGTTGTCGGTAAGCGCCTGGCGGTAAATGATGTAGCGGATGCATTCCAACAAGGTGCCAAAGACCTGTTGCCCGCAGCAATGATCGTTGGCATGGCAAAAGGGATTGTCATCATCCTTGGTGGCGATCAGGCCGACCAGGCATCGGTACTCAATACCATTTTATTTTATGCGTCAGAAGGCATAGGGCAACTATCGGAAACCTTTTCGGCGTTACTGATGTTCGTATTTCAGTCGGTATTTAATTTCTTTATCGCCTCCGGTTCCGGACAAGCTGCACTCACCATGCCGCTGATGGCACCATTAAGTGATTTGGTCGGGGTGAGCCGTCAGACAGCGGTACTGGCATTTCAGTTGGGCGACGGCCTGACCAACCTTATCATTCCAACGTCAGCGTCGTTGATCGGCTGCTTAGGTGTGGCGAAGGTAGACTGGCTGGTCTGGGCGAAGTTTATTTATCGATTTTTACTACTATTAATGGCAATCGCGATGACCTTTATCGTCGTTGCCGTGCAAATTAATTTTTCATAAATGGATGGGCAACGGGACACGTTAAGCCGGTTGCCAATTTTCAAGGAAAACCAATGATACTGATTAAACAGGCTGATGTTTATGCGCCAAACCACCTGGGAAAATGTGATGTCCTGATTGGTGGCGATAAGATTCTGAAGATAGCCAAAGATCTCGGCGAGTTTCAATTAGATGGTGTTGACGTTATTGACGGCAAAGATCAGATACTAGCCCCAGGATTTGTCGATAGCCTGGTACATGTTACCGGCGGCGGCGGCGAAGGCGGCTATACCACTCGGACTGCGGAGCTGGATGTGGCTGATACTATTACCGGTGGTGTTACCACAGTGGTCGGCGCTTTAGGAACGGATTCTGTAACCCAGACGCTGGAAGCCCTGATTGGCAAAACCAAAGAACTGAATCAGCGCGGTATCAATGCTTATTGCTATACCGGCTCTTATCATTTTCCGGCGAAAACTATAACCGGAAGCGTTGATAAAGACATCATGATGATTGAGGAAATTATCGGTGTCGGTGAAGTTGCCATAGCCGACCACCGAGGTTCACAACCAAGCGTTAACGATATGGCGCGCCTCGCCTCTGAAGCCAGAGTTGGTGGCATGTTGTCAGGAAAAGCCGGCATCGTCAGCATTCATGTTGGTGACGGCGATGATGAATTGGCGCTGTTACACCAGGTAAGTGAGCAAACCAATATTCCTATTCAGCAGTTTTACCCGACCCATATTAACCGTAGTGAAGCCTTGTTCAAGGCGGGCATTAATCTAGCGCTAAAAGGCGGCTACATCGATTTTACCACCAGCACCAATGAACAAATCCTCGCTTCCGGTGAAATTGATGCGCCACAAGCGCTTGCAAGAGCGCTGGATGCGGGTGTAGATATCGCCAACATCACCATGAGCAGTGATGGCAACGCATCATTGCCATTATTTGATCAACAGGGCAATTTAATCGAGCTGCAAATGGGCCGGGTAACCAGTCTGCATCAAGCCTTTGTATCGGCCGTGAAAGAGCATAAGGTGCGCCTTGAGGATGCGTTAACGAGTATTACCTTATCACCAGCGAATATCCTCAAACTCAATCAAAAAGGTCGCATAAGCGAAGGACTGGATGCAGATCTGGTGTTAATGGATGAAAAATCACTCGCTGTAAGGTCAACAATATCTCGAGGCAAACGACTTATTGCATCGTAAACCTCGCATATTCAGACAGCAACACGCCTACAGGTTATTCAGATCCTCAAGAATATCCTCGGCCCGGCTCAATATAGCCTGCTGTTGCTCAGTAGATTTCTTTTGCCAGTTGGCATAGACCATGCGAGTTCGGGGATTGGCGGAAAATTTATCGATATTGCTGCTCATAAAATGCCAGTACAATGCATTTAAAGGACAGGCATTATCGGTATCAATTTCGTTTACCTGATAATGACAATCCGCACAGTAATCGCTCATTTTATTGACGTAATTACCACTGGCAGCATAAGCTTTTGAGCCAACGATACCACCATCGGCAAACTGGCTCATACCACGGGTATTGGGCAGTTCCACCCATTCGATAGCATCTACGTAAATACCCAGATACCATTCATCAACCTGCCATGGGTCAATGCCGGCAATTAAACAGAAATTTCCGGTGATCATTAACCGTTGAATATGATGCGCATAAGCAAATTGCAATGACTGATTAACCGCATGATGTAAGCATTGCATTTTAGTGTCCGCGCTCCAGAACCAAGAAGGCAATGAACGCTCAGCATTTAACGCATTGAGGGTCGCGTATTCGGGCATATTAGCCCAGTAGATACCACGAATAAATTCGCGCCAACCAATGATTTGCCTGACAAATCCTTCCACCTGAGCCAGATCGATTTGCTGCTGATGCTGCCGGTAATACTCGATTACTCGCTCAACCACCAATTGCGGAGACAACATTTTACTATTCAGAGAAAAGGACAGGCGGGAATGAAACAAACTCCATTGTTTGTCCTCACCAAAAGGGTCGAGCTTATCGGTCATCGCATCCTGAAAGGTGCCAAAATTTGGCAGGCAATAACGGCAGAAATGCTCCAGTAACTCTAACGACTGTTGACGATTAACCGGCCAAAACAGGTGCTGCTGGGCAACGCCAATGGTCTCGACATCATGCCGTTCAATTCGCTCAACAATGTCGCTAACATCATTGGCAAACATACAAGGCTCGGGAACCTGTTTTAAATCGTCGGGTTTTAGTTTTTGCCGATTGTATTTATCGTAATTCCATTCCCCGCCCTCTGGCTTATCCCCTTCCATCAGGATATTAAACCGGCGACGCATTTTACGATAGAAGGCTTCCATCTGATGGCGTTTACCTGACTCGAAATGCTGTGACAGCTGAGCATCATCCACCATAAAATGCTCTGTCGAAAACGCCTTTGTCGCGATAGAAAGTGACGCGCAAAACTCTGTAAGCTGCTTACGTAGCCGATACTCATCAGCAAGTTGATATTGAAAAACTTGGACCTGAAATTTCTCAATAAGATGAGATAGTAACTGAGGCAAATCGCCGTATTCAGCGGTATCGTCCAGGGTTAAATGCAACACCTGATGACCAGACTGGGACAAGGCATTGGCAAATTGCTGCATCGAGGCAAAAAACGCACAAACCTTTTGAATGTGATGACGAACATATCCGGTTTCCTGATGCAACTCTGCAATCACATAGAGAGTGTCATCATCCTTGTTTTGATACCAGGAATGATTGGCATTGAGCTGATCACCAAGGATCAACCGCAATTGTTGATAGCCTGATTTCATCTATTGTTACCCTGCTCATATAAACTGACATCTGTACCCGAAGTGCGCTTGCGCATCCCAGCGCACCGTTTTGAACAATACTTCACATTGGCCCAGTCCCTTTGCCACTTTTTCCGCCAGGTAAACGGTCTTTCGCAGACTACGCAAATCTTAAATGCCTTTTGAGGCTTAGCTGGCTTCAAAAGCTTAACTGGCTTGTGTCGCCCAGATTGCTTAATTGCTCTAGTCATCAGCACTACCTTAAACTACCGGCCAGTCTACGGCATCGACGGAATCCAGAGCAGCGCCATCGCCCTGCCCCTGCCAGCGACGAATAAAATCGCCGTCTGGATCAAACATCTGGGTTTGTTTGTTGAGATTAAAATGGCGGCCACCTCGAGGGTCGACGCCTACCCCGGCAATGTACTGCCAATTACCCCAGTTACTGGCGACGTCATAATCGATGAGTTGCTGTTGAAAATATGCGGCGCCATATCGCCAGTCAACGCCCAACTCATTCACCAGACAGCTGGCAACCAACTGTCGACCTCTGTTTGACATAAAGCCGGTCGCATTTAACTGATGCATACAGGCATTAACAATAGGATAAGGCGTATTACCCTGACACCATTTTTCAAACCGTTCCGGAAAAAAGCTGGTTAACGGGCCGGAATCTACCAGACCACGAAAGCGAAACAAACGATGCTTTGCGGCTAGCGCCAGCCATTGAAAATACTCCCGCCATAACAATTCAAAATAAATCCAGTAGGTGGATTCATTGCCACCATGGTGTTGCTCGAATTGTTTGAGAGACCAATAAACCTGTCGTGGCGAAAGGTTACCTATTGCCAGGTAAGGACTGAAGCCGGTGGCGGTGTAACGCCCATCAAGGGCGTTTCGGGTTTGTTTATAAGTCGATGCAGCGCCACTTAAAAAATAATCCTGTAGATGATCATGCGCTGCACGTTCGCCACCTAGAAGTTGATACGCGTAATGTCCATATAAGTCGCTCCCGGCAGCGCTTGCAGCCCTTGCGGCGAGACTCCCAATCTGCAGATGCTCAAGTGTCGCTGTCTTCAGTTCTTTATCCTGGCTAATAATGTGTTCAAGCCGTATTGGCTGCACACCAATGAAGTGGCTTGATTGCAGAGCAAAAGGCTTAAGGTTTGCCTTCTCAACTTTTCTGCGAAAATAACTGAAACTTTTCCAGCCTTGTTGTTGCTCCGGATGACACTTCGCTGATCGCAGCTGAGATGGGGTATACAAGGTGTGTGACCAGTCACTTAATAGCTGCACGTCAGGGTGGAGTTGCAATAATGCCTGACGTTGCTGGCTTTCATAAACGCCGGCGGTTTCAGCCATGGCCAGCGAATCAAAGTGACCGGTTCGCAATAACGTCGACAGAACCCCTACGGTTTCCCCATATAATATGGTTAAGTCAAAACCCTGTGAGGATAATTCTTGTTGCAAATCCTGTAGCGACTGCCAAATAAACTGTCGCCGCAATTCCCCGACTGGTTGATGATGGTAATTGCTTGGTTTAAACCAGGATGGGTCAACGACATAAACAAAACTAATGGCTTTGCTTTGATCGATAGCTGCTTGCAACAGATGGTTGTCCGCTATTCGCAAATCCAGGGTGAAGCAGTAAAGGGTATTTCGCATGGTTCAATCTTGTCGTCAACGCGTTATCGATTTATACGTAGCCGTCTGATTGAAAGATTAGACGATTCGTTGAATATCACCTCGTCCAAGCTCAGCTTTGCCGGAATTTTGCTAGTTTTTTGCCCCGGTGAATGCGTCAAAATTTCTGAAACATTTATTAACGCCCCTCACCCACCTCGCTTAACCCATTGAAAAAATTAGGATTATATAGTGGTGAAAAGATTGCTTTACCATTTCTAATGATTGCAGCTCGTTAAATTTCTCTGGGAGGTTTGTCATGCAACAGCATATTCGTCTGTTAAAAATCATGTTTGCCTGCATCTGCGGCTTTATGGCACTGTTTTATGTACTTCAGAATATTGCCAATATCAATGCCGCGCACAGTACCCTGATTTACGTGCTAAGCGGCCAGGATCACCAAATCTATCCTGAAACTCTATTTTTCAAATCCGCGAGTCCAATTCTCGCATGGTTCGCTTTAGTCATCATAATCGCGCTTGAACTCGCAGCCGCATTTCTACTGTTAAAAGGAACCTGGCATATGTTTAAGGCCCGCAATCAGGACACATTCAATGATGCGAAAAAATGGGCTCAAATTGGCGCGGGTATTGGCGTTTTCGTCTGGTTCGGCCTGTTTGGAGTAATTGGTTCGGCATTTTTCCAGATGTGGCAAACCGCCGCCGGAACCAATTCTATGAATGGCGCATTTCAGTTCTTTGTATCTTGTGCAATTACCCTGTTTTGGATAAGTCAGAAAGATGAATAACTCAGCTGCCACAAATTAGTCATTAAAACCGATGAGCTTACAAATACATAAATGGCCCACATACACCTGAGAATGTGAGCCGTTTATTTTGGTGGAAAATTTCCTCGCGACTAACTAAGTCAAGAAGATAATCGTGGCGCCGCCCAGAAATATCATAAAGCCAACGACATCGGTGATAGTTGTTAAAATAACGGAACCCGCAAGAGCCGGATCAATACCTAAGCGATCCAATAGCTTAGGGATCAATATGCCAGATATAGATGCTACCAGCATATTGATGATTAACGCCGCAGCTAATATCAGCGCGACTATCTCATCTTCAAACCATACATAGGCAATTGCGCCTACAACTAAAGCCCAAACGACGCCGTTAACAGCCGCGACAATAACTTCTTTGCGGCGCAAGTAATTGAAATTAGAACTATTTAGCTGACCTGTAGCCAGACCTCTGATGGAAAGCGTTAACGTCTGGCTTCCGGTAATACCGCCCATGCTGGCAACGATTGGCATTAACACTGCTAATGCCACCACTTCAATCAACACTTTATCGAACAAACCGATAACCGCAGATGCCAAAAATGCCGTTAACAAGTTGATACCAAGCCAAATTGCGCGGCGCCTGGCACTGAGTAAAATGGGCGCGTACAAGTCTTCATCACTGACCTGCCCCAAGTGAGCCATCTGTCCTTCGTAGTATTCCTGGAAAACATCGAGAGCATCCTGAATCGAGAAAGTGCCGATAAAACGTCCGTGTTCATCGACGACCGGTAAGGTGGACTTCTGACTTCCACGAACCAGGTTTGAAGCCTCTAACAATGTCTGTTTACCAGTGATAATGGCGTCTGGTACGTGAACAAGTTCGGCGATGGTCTTTGTTTTTAACGATGCCAGCAATTCATTGATATACACCTCACCGAGATAGGTACCACCTGAATCAACGACCACATAGGAGTGACTGTCCTGGGCGTGCTCAGCTAATTTCAACTCCTGCAGAACATCCTTAACCAAAGCATCGGAGACCACAGTGTAGACTTCCTGATTTGCGTAGCGTCCAGCCTGCTCATTCGAGTAGCTCAGTGACGTTTCTACCTGACTTTGTGAGCCAGGCTCCAATTTTTTAATTAACCTGACAACCGTTTTTTCTGGCAGAGCGTCAAATATTTCAACAACTTCTGTATTGCTGCCAGTTACAACTGCCTCTTCAATTTTGGTTTGCGGTAATTCGGAAAGGAAGTGACCCCGCGCGTCTTCACGCATCTCTGACAGCAAACTACTTTTCAAATCTACCGGTACAAATTTCCACAGCGCCAGGCGCTGCGAATTCAACAGACTTTCAAATACAGATGCCCATTGATAGGAATTGAATGATAAAAATTCTTCTGGAAGGGTAAAATCAGGTTCGTCCAGAGATTGAATTAATTTATTAACATCAATATTTACGACTTTATTATCATTCATATCTCCGCCCTTCTAGGTAATTTGTTTTATTTCGTTTTGTTTTTCTAACCACAATTGCAGTAAATCTTCCGTCAGCTTTTGTTCAATATTAAATGCTTCCTGGGTGGGACAAAACACACTAAAACTGACTTTAATTTTCCCTAAGTCTGTAGTGGAAATATTGATAGTTGGCTCAGGACCTGAAATTTTTACGTCAAGCCGGTTTTCTATCAGCGCATTGTAACGTTCAGCTACCTCGTTGAAATTTTTACAGTAATCTTTCGCTCGTTGCAGTAAGTTGGCTTTCAGCTGAAAAGGGTTCAACTCACTGCATTCACGCACCACATTAAATGTATGGTTAACATATCGAGGCATAAAATTTAAGTTTTTCAAAGGTAAAACCATAAACTGATTATTCGGAATAAGAACACTTTTACCCGTATATGCATAAGTTTCAGGATTAACTTCAAGCAAACTCACTTTAGCCCAATCGGTTTGAGAAACTTCACCGGTAAAGTCACCAATCTTAACCCAGTCACCAATTCGAAATGGCGACGTGCTCTGGATGTAAATAAAACCAATGAAACACTGAATAATTTCTTTCGTCGCGAGTACAATCGCCACTATAAATGCAGCGATTGAAAACGCGAACTTTTGCAGTTCGACGCTCCAAAGAATAAAGATACCAATAACCATGCCAAGGTTAATGATATTTTTAATGGTATTTAGCGCATGCCTATTATCCGTCCCTGTACGGCTAGATTTAGACTTAAAGCCTCTTGAGATTAACACTTTAAGTAACCAGAAACCAAGCACGATGAGAGCGCTGATAACCAATTTGAATTCCATCTGAAAATCCCTGAAAAATAAAAACGCGAACACGTGTAACCGGTATATCGGTTAGACGCGCCCGCGAGTAAAACAACAATAATGGCGTAATATGTTCGTAATTATTAAGTCGTCATTTAAGCTTATTTACCGTTAACAACTCAATTGCCAGCGAACTGGGTGAAGAACTTTAATCGTTATTACTCTTCCGCTACTTCAACCCGTGCGATTTTTTCAATGTCCTCAATTTTCGCAAACTGGACATGTTCGTAATATTTAAGCTCTAAGTTAATGCATTCTAACAGCAGGTCTTTATCCAGATAATCAATCGACTGCATACTGATGCAATACTCATAAACTTCTTTAACAAATTCGGTATCTATACTTTGTTCCTGCTCTGCTTCATTAGCGAAACAAACAGAGGTAAACATGGCGATTAGAAAGTAAATTTTTTTCATTGTCTTCTCCTAAAAAACGCTGCAAGCATAGAAAGTTAAAACGCAATTCACCAACGAAAAATTTCTATGGTTAAGATAAATAATTTTGTTACAGGGACACGGTTCAAAACACGTTAATCAGGATAGCGATTCGGTTATTGCATATTGAGGAATAGCTTGCGAAATTCATTAACGAGGAGTTCGTTACTACTGTTTTTCCGATATACCATATAAATAGGACGCTTAATTTGCAATGGCGATTCAATGAGATACAGGGCGTTTTCTGCGATCAGCCCCTCAACCAGTGAATGCGGCAGATAGGCAAATCCACCTTTTGAAAGAATAACCTCTAAAGCAATCATTGCGGTTGAGGTTTTAAAGTTAGGAACCACTTTGTGATGTAATGCATGTTCTTTGTGAAAGGTGATGCCCCAATCGATGAGAATGTAATCGTCGACTTTAGCGTTAAAGTCAGGGCGATTGCCCACCAGGGAAAGATCAAAGTGACCAATTAATTCATTAGCAAAATCGTCATCTTTAATCGGGTCGGTTAACAAACCAACATCCAACATCCTCTCGTCCAATTTACGCTGTATCGCCTCTCTTACTGAAATTTCAGTACCCAGCACCAACTGCTCAAATAATTGCAGCGCATCATGAATACGAGAACTGAAAAAGGCATCCCAGACATTTGGGGTGGCGGCAATATTAAAAGAAATTTTTTGCTGATTAGCGATGGAAACACTTAACTTTGATTGCTCCATTTGACTGACAAGTAAGTGGGCGTGAGCAAGCAGCGCTTCGCCCGCAGAGGTTAATCTGAGATTATTCTTATCGCGAATTAATAGCTGGGTACCATAAAATTCCTCTAGCTGTTTTATCCTCGCGCTTACTGCCGCCTGGGTAATATAAAGCGTTTCTGCAGCGCGTCCGAAGTGCTTGTATTCGGCCACCGCCAGAAAAGTTTTATAAACTCTGATATCCATGTTGTTCGCCACAAAATTCTAATTAACACAAAAGTAAATAAATATTGTCTTCACGACAAATATTTTTTGATTTTCTTTTACAAAATATTTTCCTACATTCAACTCAATTAGTCTCATGTGCTAATTACCTTTAACTCTATCGTTGCTTGTTCTATTCAATAGAGGATCGATGCCCTCGAGCTCTATTGAGTTACAACTTGTTATTCATGTTTGTTCAGGAGAATCACATGTTTACGACAATTCGCAAGGGAAAATCACCATTTTACGGTGAACAATCATTCAGCTACGGTCTGTCAAGAAGCGGTTATTTTAATCGCCGCGAGTCCCAGGAATTACTGGAATACGGCAAAACCTTTCAGGATTTATGCACTGGCGCCCTGCTTCCTGAAAATGATGAAGAGCTTCGTTTTGTCCATGATATGCAAACCAGTGATGAAAGCACGCTTTATCCGGTTCGCTTATGGAAAAAATATCTAGATGCAGTGCAAAAAAGCCGCGTCCATCACAGCTTTTCCCGCAGTAATGGAAAGTCTTATTCAGGTTACTCAGAGGAGTTTGCCTAGGCCGTTTTTTAACTGCCGGTTTTAATAAGCATTTTTTTTCGTATCGATAAAAATTTTTAAAGGGTATATTTAAGCTATTTTATATATGCTCCGCACAAATTTTATCACTGTCCGACGACAGTTCTTAGTTAACCAAATTGAAGAATACGACAATGAAAATTTGCTTCATTATGTACCCTTGGGACCGCGTGGACCCAGAAACAGATTCAACCCTACGCTTAATTCATGAATGCGTAAAACGAGGCCACACCGTGGCCTTGTCTACGGTTAATAATTTAACCATCAGAGACAGTGTTGCCAGTGGTTTTTGCGATGTATTCACGAAGAACAACAAATGCTCGGACAACATCCCCAGCTTTTATAAAAATGCTTCTTTTAAACGGGTACAGCTGCCATTAGCCGGCTTTGATGCCATTATTATGCGCGCCAACCCGCCGCTGGATACGCTGGCATTAAACTTTCTCGATTCCGTCCGTGGTGACACCTTTATCATGAATGATCTCGACGGCTTGCGTATTGCTAACAATAAAATTTATACCGCATCGTTTCAGGACACTGCCAGTGAATTTATTCCGGCCACTCACGTGTCGAAAAACCGCGATTACCTGGAACGCATTTTTCAGGAATCAGACAGTAACCGCATGATCTTAAAACCCCTCGATGGTTTTGGTGGCCGTGGCGTAATTGTTCTTGAGAAAAGCGCCAAACAAAGTTTCCGCTCATTGCTGGATTTTTACATTGGCGGTGACGAACATGGTAAAGGCAGTAACTACGTTATTTTGCAGGATTATGTTGAAGGTGCTCAGGAAGGTGATGTACGAATTTTGATGCTAAATGGCGAGCCCATTGGCGCGATGAAGCGAATTCCAGCATCGGATGATGTGCGCGCAAACGTGCATGCCGGCGGTTCAGTCGTGAAACATAAGCTCACCGCTCAAGAGAAAAAACTGTGTAAATATATCGGTCCTAAATTAGTCCGGGATGGTTTGTATTTCACAGGGATTGATGTGATTGGCGGCAAACTCATTGAAGTTAATGTGTTAAGCCCTGGCGGCATAGTCCGCATCAATAAACTTAATCGCGTTAAGTTACAGTCACAGGTCATTGATTTTGTTGAAAGTGTGGTTCATGCCAAAGAGCTGGTAATGAGCCGTAAGAATGAGTTTCGCCAGGTAATTGAAGATGCTAACGCTGTCTGAAAAAGAATGCATCCGCCGCATCAAAAAGCGTGAATGTTTTCATGCCAGTGTTGCCGATGGCGCCTTTACCGTAAAGATTGACGAATATGCGCCGATTATCTGTGCGGCCATCCATAATGGTCATCGCTTGCGCAGCGAGCTGCAAAAAACGTTTTTGCTAACCAGGCAAGAGCGCTTCTTTGAAGAAGACCCTTTCACCGATGAGCTAATTTCGTCGTTTCCGATCCAACTGATCGGCAACGACTCGCGCTTTGAGTATGATCTAAACCGCGCCAAAACCCTGTCGACGTATTTTAAAACGGCATGGAATAAACAGGTGTGGCAAAAGCCGCTCAGCCCAAAACAGCGCCATATCAGCCATCAAAAGCACCAGTCGTTTTACAATGTGCTTGAGACCATTATTGAAGCGATTGAAATCGAATTTAACAATGCGATTGTATTTGATATCCATTCATACAATTACAGGCGAATTGAGAAAGACACGCCAACCTTCAATATCGGCTCGGGACAAATTGATGTCGAACGCTGGGGCAAAGTAGTAGGCCATTTTGAAAAGCAGCTCAATCAAATTGAATTGCCGAATCTGGAAGTCAGGGCTGCAACCGATGAAGTGTTTCATGGCAGAGGGTATCTGATAACCCATGTAAATTCGCATTTTGACAACACCTTAGTATTACCAACCGAGGTAAAAAAAGTCTTTATGGATGAAACCAGCGGTGATGTCTATCCCCTGGTTTTAGAAGAGCTTAAAGCCGGCTTTAAGGACGCGATATCTGAAACCGCGGCGTATTTTATGCGTCGCTATGGCAAGAAAAAGCGGGTACGAAAAGCCGACGTTTTATCATCGAGCATTGGCAAAGAAGTGATTAATCTTGACAAGCAACTCTTCACTCTTGCCCGTCACGTTGAGACCCTAAACTTTATTAACCCGGTTAATTTAGTAGCTGAGCGCAATAAGTTTTTAAAGCGTAACAGTTACCTGGCGCCGGCGTTTAAATACAAGCAACTGGATATCAATCCCTATGACTTCAGAGAACAGCTATATAAATTGCCTGTTGATGATGTTTCGGATGCCAGCATTGGCCAGCTTTATCGCCATGTCATTGATAATCTGGCGAACAAAATCGATTTATTGACCTCCATAGGTACTGAGGATTTTGTTTACAACTCGTTAAAATACTATGGTGAGCCAAGTCAGGCAGATATTGCTAATGCCAGATTTTTACTGCACTTAAACCCTGAAGATGCAGCTGATGCCCAGCCATTAACGGCCGATCGGGCGATTGAATATTTCCGTCAGCAAGCCTCTGACTGGGGACTAAAATGCCGCATTGAAAAGTCATCCAAGATTGTGGCAAAAGCTATGGTTAACAATGAAAAAGCCCAGTTATTGATTAATAAGGATGCAATGTTTTCCAAACAGGAAATCCATGCGTTTGCGTATCATGAGCTTGGTATTCATATGCTGACGACTATCAATGCTAAGCAACAACCACTCAGGGTGTTTGGTCTTGGGTTGCCGGGCAATACCTATGCTCAGGAAGGTCTTGCACTATACAGCGAATATTGCTCAGGAAGTTTGACGATAGATAGACTTCAGACCATCGCCTTGCGGGTAATCGCGGTGAAATACATGTTAGAACACGGCGATTTTGTTAAAACCTATCATGCCCTGTTAAATGATTATGACCTTGAAAAAGACAAGGCATTTACCCTGACAACCCGGGTTTACCGGGGCGGCGGATTTACTAAAGATTATTTGTATCTAAAGGGTTTTCGCGATGTTATGGGGCTTGCCAAACTAGGTTCGATAGATAACCTTTTAGTCGGCAAAACCGGTCTGCTGGACTTTGCTGTCACCAATGAGTTGGTGGAACGAGGCATGATCAACAAACCTGAGCCTCTGTTTGAACTTAATTACCAGGAAAGTGGCAATCCGATATTAGATTTCATAGTGAACTCATTAAAGTAAATTCACTTAAACCTTAAAAAATAAAAGCCGCTCTCTGAGCGGCTTTTGTTTATCTAACACAGTGATGTCGATTATGACTGAGTATTGGTGACATTCGGCGTTGCACTTTTTCTGGTTAGCGGCTCAACTTTCGGGATAAGAATCCATACCGCTAACATGGCAATAATTGCCAACGAGGCACCGATAACAAACGCCGGCGTGTAGTTACCATCAGCGGTTAAAATTGGTACAAGCGCTGTTAGACCAACCGCACCAAGTTTTGCCGCCATACCGGAAATACCCGCTAAGGTACCCACCGCTTTTTTGCCTAGCAAGTCACTTGGCAGGGTTTGTACGTTACCGATTGCTGTCTGGAAACCAAACAGGATAACCGCCATGATCAATACCGCAACAACTGGTGCACCTGGGTTTGCCATTGCCAGTAATGCCGGCAACATGATTAAACACCCCAAAGTAATGGTTAGCTTACGGGTTTTATCAGTACTCCAACCGGCTTTCATCCGGTTTTGTGCCAGCAGCCCGCCAAACCATGCACCAAACATAGCGCCTACATAAGGAACCCAACCGTAAATACCGATAGATTTCACATCCATTGCATAAACTTCGTTCAGATAGATTGGGATCCAGAATACAAACAACCACCAGATTGGATCGATAGCCGCCGATGCGATAATCACCCCCCAACTTTGCTTGTGTGATAATAGCTCACCGGTGCTCGGGTTATACTCTTCCTCTTCAACACCGCCTTCGGTCGTTTCGCTGCGGCGCTGACCAGTAAGAATATATTCACGCTCTTCTTCAGTGATCCAAGGGTGAGAGCCCGGAGGCGCTTTCACCAGCACTAACCAAGGAATAAGCCATAACAGCCCCACTAAACCAACAATTACAAACACCATCTTCCAGCTGAAATATACGGTTAAGAATGCGATTAGAGGAATAGCAACGATACCACCGATGGCAGCACCTGAGTTAAAGATACCTTGCGCCAGGGCTCGCTCTTTGGTTGGGAACCATTCCGCATTACCCTTGGCTGCGCCCGGCCAGTTACCGGCTTCCGCTACACCTAAAATTGCGCGGAAGATACTAAAACTTAGAACGCCTTGCGCAAATGCATGGGCAACCGTAGCTAACGACCAGACACCAATGGAAAGTACAAAACCGATTCGGGTGCCAACCCAGTCGAAAATTTTACCGAAAATTGCCTGACCAAATGCATAGGCAAATACAAACACGATAGAAATATTAGCGTAGATCTGCTTACGTTCTAAGGCAGATTCATCTGGGAATAGGTCTTCGACAATATCTGGCCAAAGTACACTCAGAGACTGACGGTCGATGTAGTTAATGATGGTGGCTAGAGCGATCAGCATGATCACCCACCAACGTAATCCTTTCACTTGCATCTTGTTGTACCTCGTATTTTTTTAATTTTTCTTTTATTAATTATTCTTCGATGAAGTCTTCACGAGCCGGGCTAAAGGTATCAATTAGGATACCGCCGGTTGGAGATACCGCGCCGTGCTCAACATGAGGAGGGATCAAACAGCTGTCTCCTGCTTTCATCACTTTCACTACACCGTCAATGCTGAAGTGAAACTCACCTTCTTCTACATAAGTTACCTGAGAATGGCGATGCTTGTGCACATAGCCTTCTGCACCTTTATCAAACCAAACCTTAACTGCCATCAATTCATGGTTATAACCGAGCATCTGACGCTTTAATCCGCCACCTAAATCTTCAATTTCGGTCTCGTTACCAAATAAAAAATGTTCACTTTGCTTTTGCATTTTCATATTTCCTAATGGTATTGATACTTTAAAAAACCGCTTGCTGGTTTCATTTGGACTTTACCTTTTTTCTCTCAGGCTTATAAAGTCCAAAGTACCTTTACCGTTTGTGTAAAAAGCGCGGTAACCATATCTCCGATGAGTTAGGTTTCGCCGCGCCTTTCTAATAACTTGTTTTTTAACTTACTTTTTTAAAGTAAGGAAATAATCAAAGATTTCCGGAACGTTGCCATTCCCCATACCCGCATCAAAAGCAGCTTGTAAGTTCTCAGAAGAACCTTCGGCAATTTTTGAAACCGTACCTAAATCTTCAACCATCTTTAAGAAGTAGCCAAGGTCTTTGTTGGCATTAGCAATTGAAAAACCAAGGTCGCTGTTATTATCAACCGCGTAGTTTTTACAAAACTGCATAAATGGAGAGTTGGAAGGACCCGTCGACATGATGTCGAATAATTGTTGACGGTCAACGCCAGCTAAGTCAGCTACGGCAAACGCTTGTGACATGGCACAAACCGTAGTCATACCCATAAAGTTATTGATTAGCTTAGTAGTGTGACCTGCGCCCAGAGCACCTAAGTGGAATACGTTCTCACCCTGCTCTTCAAGCACTGGCTTAACTTTATTAAAGGTATCAATATCACCAGCAGCCATGATGTTTAATAGACCATCTTTTGCGTGAGCAGGTGTACGACCAAGTGGTGCGTCAATCATGCCTACACCTTTGGCAGCTAAATCAGCTCCAATTTTCTTGGTAGAGGTTGGGATTGATGTACCAAAATCAACCAAAACAGAACCTTCTTTGATACCGGCCAAAATACCTTCATCGCCGTATACCACTTTCTCAACAATGGCAGAAGTTGTCAGACACAGCATGACAATATCACTCGCTTCAGCCAGCTCTTTTGCTGAGCTTGCCGCTTTCGCACCGCGGGCAACACAGGCTGCTACCGCATCCTGGTTAAGATCCATTACATTCAGCTCATAGCCTTTATTTTGTAAGTTCTCGACCATGTTGCCGCCCATAAGGCCAAGGCCGATAAAACCAATGACAGGTTTTGACATTTTTCACTCCTGAATTGTTTAGCGCCAAACTTCATTGAGGATAGTCAAATTATCCTCCCCAGATTCCGTGCACTACATTTTTTATATTTAGATTCAATAAAGCCCCAGGAAACAAACTCAGATAACAGGACTTCATATTCATAATCTTTTGCAAACAGACCACGGTGGCTATCCGCAAAAGTACTAACCAATGATTAGAATTTCGCTTTACACATAACTACCAGGCAATTGAGCACTAACGAGCATTGTTATCTCAGCAGACGCTGGCGATGTTGTTCGAATGTATCGATGTGTTAATTCAAACAATAGGCAAAACAATTGTCAAGCATTTTGGTTAACCATTTTGTTTTACAGTTTGATTTTAGGCATTACCAAAGCCATTATTCCTCAGCCTGAACAAAGCCCTTACCAGTGTATTTGGCAATACTCCTAGCTTGATTGATTTTTATAATATTGAATTCAATGATGAAAGCTTTTATCAACAATCAACTATTAGGAAGGAATTTTTCTTATCGTTTTCAATTTATTGAAACCTCGAAAAACCACTATACAACCCCCTAAAAATAAGACCTTAAGGATTCACAACGATTATCACTGAACAACTTGGTAATACCATAAATCAATTAAAAACCGATTTTATGTAATACCAATAATGTGAATTATCTGTAAATTTTGTAATACCACTTGTTGAACAACGCATAACAATGTGCAATATTTAACCTACCCATAACCGGGACAACGATAAAACAAAAAATAATATCTAGGGGAGAACCATGAAATTTAAACTTTCACCGGTTTCGATAGCATTGCTATCTGCATCGACCATGACCTTAAGTTCAATGGCCTATGCACAAGAAGCAGAAGACAACTCTGAAGACATTGAAGTCATAGAGGTTTCTGGCATTCGTTCATCTTTAACCAGCGCGCTTGCAGAAAAGCGTTCTGCGGACAACCTTATTGAAGTCATCAAAGCTGAAGACATTGGTAAGCTACCTGACCAAAACCTTGCCGAAGTTCTGGAAAACGTAACAGGTATTCAAATTACTCGTTCTGCGGGTGTTGGTACTGGCGTACAAATCCGTGGTACTGACGCCAACCGTACAGAAATTAACGGTGTTTCTACAGTCGGCTCTGGTGCAGGTCGTTCAGGCATAAACTTTGAAGATGTATCTGCATCGATTATTTCGTCCGTTGAAATAATCAAAGCGCCAGAGGCAAAAACCATTGAAGGTTCTGTTGGTGGTACCGTAAATCTTGAAACCATTCGCCCACTGCAACTAAATGAAATGCTAGCAGCAGTTCGAGTACAGGGTGAAGACAGCAGTTTATCAACTGACGGAATTAAACCTCGTATTTCCGGTTCGTTTGGAGACAATTGGCAAACCGATGCCGGTGAGTTCGGTATTGTTTTGAGTGCGAGTTATGCCGAACAGGATGTTACCGCATTCCGTCCGCGTGTTGACCGTGACAACATTGTCAGGAGTGACAGTGGTGATGCTAGCGCTCAGGAATTTGATTTCTTGCCTATCCAGTTCTTGAATCAGGATTATGATAACTACGAGTACGAAACCAAAAACTATGTAGCAACGTTCGAATGGGCGCCAAACGACAATACTAAGTTGTGGTTTGATGCCGTTATTAATGATCAAGACAGACGTGAAGAAAGTACCCGTGTACAGGCTTCTGGTGTTAGTAATTTACGTGATATTTCAATACCAGATGAGTTTGAAACGGTAAATTTTGGTTCTCTTGATGGCGTTGAGCTGGGTAGCATTCAGGCGGCACTTCGTGGTGTTATCCCTGTCGACCTTGCTGACGATGACGATGATCCAAACTTACGTTTCTCTGGTGATACCAACTCTCGTGTTACCGAAAGTGAAATTTTTCGAATTGGTGGTGATTGGCAAACAGATCGATTCTACGCTCGTATTGAAGCGTCAAAATCGAAGTCAGAATCGCGTAACCCAAGAGTTAACACCACTCTTAATTTCATCAACCCAAATGCACCTTTAGATGCAGGCGGAGCCAATGATAACAGTGTCCCATTTGAGTACGATCTCACTGGCGGTTCTCTGGCTTTTGGCATTGCCTCTGGTACACCATATTCTCCAACCGCTGAAGATTTGCTTAATCCAGATAACGTTGTACTTCGAGATGTGCAGATCGCAAATGATTTAATTATTAATGAGGAAGATGCTTTTCGCGCGGATTTCACTTATGACCTAGATTTCTCAGTTTTTAGCTCTGTAGATTTCGGTTATCGCTATAGCAAAGCCAAAAACGGTACTGATCAAATTCGTTCAAATCTTGGTTTAAGAACGATGGCAGATAGTCCACGCGGTTCACTATTTGCAGACATTCTAACTGCAGGTCCAGATAACTTCGGTGACGCTGATGGTCGTAATTTGTTTGTGAAGGACTTTTTAATTGTAAATCCGGAGCTAGTCGCCTCCGATCCAGAGTACGTTATCGAAACTTTAGCTGCAGCTATTGAAACCCATGGAGGTTCAAGACCTCTAGATGCGCCTACTTCAGAATTAGATGCCAATTTCAACATCAGTGAAGAAACTCATGCGTTGTATGCGCAAATGAGCTTTGAAACAGAATTGTTCCGCGGTAATTTCGGTGTCCGTTATTTGCAAACTGACGTAGAGTCTATTGGTAATTCTGTTACTCAAGACGAAAATGGAAATCAAATCGTCACTCAAGTAACCAATACCAGCGATTATGACTTCCTGTTACCGCGAATCAACTTAGTTGCTGACGTAACTGAAGATGTATTATTACGTGCATCCTGGGGTAAAGATATACGTCGTCCTGATTATAATGATTTATCGACATCGACAACGTTTAGCACAAGTCCAAACCCGCCTGTAGCAGTCGGTAACCCGGACTTAAAGCCGGAAGAAGTAACTTCGTTTGATATTAGTGCCGAATGGTATTTTGCGGAAGCCAGTGTAGTAAGCATCGGTTATTTCCATAAGAAACGTAAAGATTTGTTCGTGAATCAACAAATTGATGCATGGGAAGATCCAGCTACAGGTTATCGTGAAACTGATCCGGAATGTTCAATGGGTGGTATTTTCAACCCCATCGCTGATCCGAATGTATTCGCGCCAGACGGCACACCACCAGGTATCTGTGTTCCATGGAGTACAACAGTAAATGATACTGGTGAAACCACACAAAAAGGTATTGAGATTGCGTTCCAATATGATCTCGCACAGTTTGAAGATGAGCTAGGTTGGGCGTCAGGTTTTGGTGTTCTTGCCAACTATACCATGCAGGAATTTTCCGGTGGTGAAGCGACAAACACGTCAACTAGCCGTGCTAGCCAGGTATTTGCTGCGACAACGGGCTCTTCAGAAGATTCTCTGGCTGTTACCCGAGTGCAAGGGCTATTGAATAACTCTGAAAACGCATATAACTTCACATTGTATTACGAGAAGTACGATTTATCAGCGCGTATGCGTTACACATGGCGTGAAGCTTATCGTTCAGATGACTTCGGTAGCACCTCTAGTTACCCGTGGGGATATCCGGTGGTTCAAGATGATCGTGGTCAGTTAAACGCCAGCATTAATTACGATGTAACTGAGCAGTTTAATGTTGGTCTTGAGGCCGTAAACATTACTGAATCAGAAGTTAACCAATACTGTGTTAACGAAGGCGCATTGCTTTGTTTCCAAGGTCTGACGGATCGTCGTGTGATCTTTGGTGCAGCATATCGTTTCTAATCTTTGCTGATTAGCTAAAACAAAAAAGCCGCTATTTTAGCGGCTTTTTTATTGCGTTACTCTTCGATTACAGATGTTGTTTTACAAACTTATCGATCGCTTCCAATGCTTTGGCACGATTCTCGGCTTTATCAAGGTTATGATTGCCTTCTTCAAGTTCTACAAAGGTAACCTGTTTGCCAGCATCTTCCAACTCATCAAACATCTCTTCCGATTGATCAAACGGCACCACTAAATCATGCTCACCATGGATCAACAACACTGGAATTTTAACCTTATCAACTGAGTTAATTGGCGAGATTTTTTCCAGATGATCATCTTCGACACTGCCATTGGAGATGACATCATCCCAATAAGATACTACCCAGTGGTTACGTCCAAAATTGCGTTTTTCATCGCGCATCATCTGCTCGACATCGGAAACACCGTTAATAGAAACCGCACACTTGTATACGTCTGGGGTAAAAGTAGCGCCAGCAAGGGCCGCGTAGCCACCATAGCTTGAACCGACAATACAGACGCGCTCAGGATCTACTAAACCACGCTTAGCATATTCGGCTACCGCATCGGTCAAATCATCCTGCATCTTGCGACCCCATTCGCCACGACCGGCAAACAAGTGGTCAACGCCAAAGCCTTCAGAGCCACGAAATTGTGGCTGAATTACCAGATACCCCTGAGTTGCAAAGTATTGAGCAAGATAATCGAAGGTGATCTTGTCGTAACTCTCAGGACCACCATGTGGCAGCATAATTGCCGGTAACTTTTCCGCTTTTTTGCCATTTGGCAGGGTCAGCAATGTAGGAATATTTAAACCGTCCCGGGCTTTGTATGTATCTTCCTGAATCGTATTTACATGTTCAACCCCAATCTCAGGGCGAGTCATTCCAAGGGAATCCAGCTTGCCACTTTGATAGCGCACGAATTGTCCTGCATTCCCAGCACCGCTGATGTGTAAAACAATGTTGGACCAGTCCGGCGTGTAATCTGAAAGCGTTAATGCCATGCCTGGTAAAGCTTTTTGAATACCTTTAATTCGCGCATTTAACTTTTTATCGAAGAACTCATAACTTGGCTTAAAACCAGAGTAGGTAACCCCATAAACGATACGGTTAATATCCATGATCACACTTTCGACATCTCGGTCTTCACGACTGAAGAAAGGACCAGCTTCGGTACCATCTTTTAACGACTTGGTGTAATAAGCCCAGCGACCATGGTCACCATCCTGACGGATCATCACGATATTTTTATAGTCCGGTGTCAAACCGGTAAAACCAACATGGCGTATTTCGGTTTCTTCCCGGAAAATTTCTACCCATTCGCCGTTATGCCATGCTTCTAAACGATGCAGGTTACGCTGGTTACTGAAACGCTCACGCGCTAATAATTCGCCATTTTTATCGACGAAAAAGTCAATGGTATCTTTGGTACCTTTTTTATGACGACGTGGTGTCTTACGCTTACCTAAATCAACTCGGAACAGGCTGTAATTACTTTTCTCATCATAAGCAGGCATGTACACATGCTTTCTTTCAGGAGAAATGCCGATTACGCTACCTAATTGTGTCTGCCCTTCATGAATCCCTTTACCTGCGGTTAGCAATTGATGCAAATCACCGGTTTCGAGGTTAAAAGCAAAAGCAACGCTGATATCGTAACGTCCGCGATAACCAAACAGCTTGGTATTATCAGAGGCTACCAATACGATGCGATTCTCTTCAACAAAGTAAACGTTGTCTGGGTTTACCGCTGCAATATCCACCGCGCGTATCATCTCGCCTTTGCTCAGATCAAGGACAACCAGAAAGTCGCGTTCAGAGTCAGTTAAACGATAGGCTAATTTAGTGCCGGATGGAGAGACCACCATCATACTTTTTTCGGGAAGTTTGGCGTAATCCGCATAGGTTAAATTTGCGGCATTAGCGCCTTGAGTTGCTAATAAAACAAGCATTCCTAAGCTCAAGAGCAAAGTTCTCATATCAATCCTTTAACTCATTATAATTTTCAAGTTGTCAAGTTTTCATTAGTTAGGGTATCGAAAAAACACCTTTGTTAAAAGACCGACCATGACACAGACGTTAAACTCTGCAATGACTATCAACTCTCATTCATTAACAGTTTTTCGTTGTTCTTATATAATACCAATCCCATTAAATTATTGCTCACTCAGTGAGAATTTAAAGGCTTGTAGACAAGGCTTTGATTGCAGAGAATGGTCATTCCATTGTCAAAATCAGCAACGCAGGATTAAGACAGAAGCTTATGACGAGAGCTATCAACGTTGTTAAAAGCATTGTAATCGAGGGGGAATGCCGACTCTGTGAGGTGACATGATTGTGACAAACACTGTCAATTATTCAGGGTCTGTAAACAAATGACACCGATTGTCGTCAACGCAACTAACTGAACTTATACAGCCCAGCAGATGTTAACAATGGTGACTTGAGATTAGGTTAAAAATGAAATTAATGAACATCAGGGACGGTGGCAATCAAATTTTGGTTGGTTGTGTATAACCTCAATTGTGAATAAAAGGAACGAACCTTTCGGTTCGTTCCTTTGTTGCTACGGAAATAGCGACATCAATTACTTATCTCTAAAGTGCATTTCTTGCAACAATGAAGTGCTCATGATAGTACGATATTCTGCCCTGTCGCCACTCTCATCCTGCATTTTTTCCATACTTTTTTTGACCCAGGCCATGTACTTTTCCTGGCGTTTTTCGTTTTCTTCTGCAGTCGCCATATTTTTAAAAATGCGAACCAGGTACAGATCCGGTTCGTCTGCTCGCGGGTGAACATTACTGATCACATAGTAACTTTCCAGCCATCCTTCAGAAACAGCAAACTCAAGATTTTTTCGCCATTCTTTGGCCAGCCAGTTGGCATACTTAAGGCCGGCGCCATCGGCAACCTTAATTCCAGTAACTTCCCAGTAATTACCTTCCTTGAAAGGCCACTCATTATCATCCGCTTGTGCATGCTGAATTGCGAATATGCTCAACAGGCAGAACAATACACTTCTAAGTAAATTGGTATTCATATTGATTTCCTCACAGGGCAAGCCACACTAGCTTCCCGAGTTGAAAGCGTAGTTGAAGTTGAAAATTTGTCTAACTTCACGACTAAGTAAAAACCGATATAAACCAAAAACTTTACGGCAAATCGCTAACACCTTGTTCATCAACTTAAGCCCGACTCGTTACAATGCCAGAAAACCCTGCGGGATATTTTTAAGCATTTTGAACACTAGAGATTGCATCAATCTACCCAGAGATTTTCGCAACAGACGACCTCATCTGTTAACATTTGTGATAATTGAAAAACATAGGAACTCTGTTATGAAATATTGGTTCTCATTAATTATCCCGTTTGCTTTGGCAATCGGCATGACTGTCGCACAAGCGAAAGATCACGAATCTAAGCCACCGACCAAGGTAACTTTTGATGAAGCTTTGCCTGAATCGGGCAATCTGGTGCTTGGCATATATGAAAATGGCAATGGCGGTCAGTATGGCGAAACACTCGACTCGTCCACTGATGCGGGCCTGAGCTATGCCATCAAAGCTGCCGGTTTTAAAGGCAAGAAAATGGCGACTAAAGTCATCACTGCACCTAAAGGCTCTGGCTACGACCAGATACTGCTGGTCGGCCTTGGTAAAGATGACAACAGCAACACATCACTGGACTGGCAGAAGATTGGCGGTAACGCCGTCCAAGCCGCTATTAAAGCCTTTAAAGAAGCGCCGGCAATGGCCTTTGATTTACCTAAAGATGTCAGTGCGAACCTGGCGTATGGCGCCAAACTTGGTAGCTACTATTTTGATAAGTATTACACCGATGAAAAGCGCCTTAAATACCAGCCATCATTAACGGTAGTGACGCCTGACCCTGATGCGACGTCAGAATATTATCAGGCAGAGCTAGACCCGGTTGCGAATGCAATCTGGTATACCAGAGATGTTTCTAACGAGCCCGGAAATATCATTTATCCCGAGAGTTTTGTCGAATACTGGGAAGATTTATTCGACGATATGGACGACATCAAAATTACCATTTTTGATGAAAAGGATATGATCAAGAAAAACATGGGCGCCATATACGGAGTTGGCCGCGGTAGTAAGCGCCCACCTAGAATGATGATTGTCGAATATCGCGGCGGCGAAAAAGATGATGCGCCGGTGATGATCGTCGGTAAAGGCATTACCTTTGATACCGGCGGTATCAGCATTAAAGGTTCAGAGAACATGTGGAATATGAAGTTCGATATGTCAGGGGCGGCAAGCACCATGGGCACCCTTTATGCTCTTGCGGGCCGCGGCGCGAAAGTAAATGCCATAGGCATTGCGGCAATGGCGGAGAATATGCCCGGTGGTAATGCCCAACGCCCAGGAGATGTAGTTACCTCGATGTCAGGTAAAACCATTCAAATTCGTTCAACCGATGCTGAGGGCCGATTGGTACTTGCTGATGCTGTGTATTATGGCGATGTCACTTATAACCCGGCCCTGCTAGTGGATTTAGCCACGTTAACAGGGTCTGCCGCTCGCGCATTAGGTAAAGACTATGGCGCTTTGTTTACCCGACATGAAGAGCTTACCGCTGATTTCATCGATATGGGTAAACAAACCGGTGATGAAGTATGGCCATTGCCCCTTAATGACAATCATTTTAAAGCCATCGAAAATGAAGTTGCCGACGTGATGAATTCCGGTCCTGGCGCGCCCGGTGCAAGCGCTGGCGCTGCGTTTATCGGTGCATTTGTGCGTGAATCAACGCCTTGGGTGCATTTAGATATTGCCGGTGTCGGCTGGAACAGCACACCAACACCAATGAAAGCATCGCCGGGTTCCACCTCTTTTGGTGTGCAATTGATGAATGGCTATATCAAAAAGCACTTTGAAAAATAGTTAATTTTTCGACTTTCCTTAAGGGGCTGATGACTCATTAGCCCCTTTATACCTTCCATCGCTCCTCAATGGCCAGCACCGTGCGTGTCCATTTGGCCATTTGGCCATTTGTCATTCCTTGAAATTCAGCCTGAGGCTAAACTCAACCCTCTTTTCAGGGTTGTCTACACTTAGTTTTAGTAGCGGTTGCAATACCGGTTAATAACAAGAGGATTAAATTGATGATGCGCTTACCGGCTCTGTTAACGTCATTGCATGTGCTAGTCACCCTGCCCACTGTTGCTGAGTCGGATACCAGAGAAACCGATATATCAACAACGACACCATACCTTAATCCTGAGCCAAACCAATCCAAGGTAGATTTTCAACAACAAATCCAGCCGCTTCTCGATAAACGTTGTGTCGTATGCCATGGCTGTTACGACGCCCCTTGTCAGTTAAAACTTGGCAGCTATGAAGGCATAACTCGAGGTGCAAATAAGGACCCGGTTTATCAAGGCGAACGTATTCTCGCGGCGGAGCCAACACGTCTTTTTGAAGATGCGCAAACCACGGAACAATGGCGAGACATGGACTTTCATCCGGTTGTGAATGAGGGGAATAAAGAAGGTAAGAGAGATCCATTACAGAGCCTGCTGGTAAAAATGCTCGAGCAAAAGCGCGCTCATCCACTGCCTGAAAGCAAAAAATTACCGGATAGCTTTAAGTTAAGTTTGAATCGTAGCCTGCAATGCCCAACCGAAGACGAGCATAAAAAGTATCTTAAGAAAAATCCGCTTTGGGGCATGCCCTATGCGCTGCCAGCCATAACTGACACTGAGCATCAGTTAATCATCGATTGGATAACGGCCGGAGCGGCTGACAGTCGTGCCGAGCCACTATCAAAATCACTGTTGAACAAAATTGATGAATGGGAGAAATATTTCAATCAAGACTCCAATAAAGCGCAGCTAATTAACCGCTACTTATATGAGCACCTGTTTCTCGCTCACCTTTATTTCCCGGAAGCAGAAACTGACGATAGCCAACCAAGCTTTTTTCGCCTCTACCGTTCAAAAACGCCACCGGGGCAACCTGTAGACATCATCGCCACCCGTCGCCCATTTGACGACCCCGAAGTTGACCGCGTTTACTATCGATTAGTGCCGTTGCAGGAAACCTTAGTGGATAAACTCCATATGCCATTCGCGCTGACCAAAGAGCGCAAAAGCAAATGGCAGGGCTGGTTTTATCAGCCCGATTATCAGGTAGATAAACTTCCCGGTTATCAACCAGAAAATGCATCCAATCCTTTCATTACATTCGCCGCTTTGCCTTCCGATGCTCGTTATCGGTTTATGATTGATGAAGCCCAATACAGCATTATGCAGTTTATCAAAGGTGCAGTTTGTCGCGGGCAGATAGCATTAAACGTTATCAATGACCATTTTTGGGTGGTGTTCGCCAACCCAGATATCGATTTGCCTGAATATGACGAAGTGTTTATGGAAAAAGCCCGGGCTACGATTGAGTTACCGGCAGAAGCGGATAGCAATGCCTTGCCGACAAGCTGGCTGGCGTATGCCAGATCCGAGCGCGAGTACCTCGACAGCAAAGCTGAATATATTAAGGATCACCTGGAAGGTCAGGTACCAGTCACCTTGGATTTGATCTGGGATGGTGATGGTAATAATGACAATGTCGCTCTCACTATTTTTCGTCACTTTGATGCAGCGACTGTCGTTAAGGGCTTAGTCGGTGAAAAACCGCAGACCGCCTGGGTAGTTAGCTACCCATTATTTGAGCGCATACATTACCTTTTAGTTGCCGGGTATGACGTCTATGGCAATGTCGGTCACCAGCTAAATAGTCGCATGTATATGGACTTTTTGAGAATGGAGGGGGAAACCAGTTTTCTGTCGTTATTGCCAAAAGCCGATCGTAAAACGGTGCGGGAGCAATGGTATCGAGGCTCGATCAGTCCGGTAGAAAAATATATTCAAAATGGCAGTAACTTTGCCCATGAAACCCATATAAACTACCAAACTTCAGAGCCCTTGCCTGAGCTACTTAGCATGATTAAAGACCACATAAGTGAAGCACAAAGTAAGGCTCATTCGATTTATCCGGGGCTGGAAGATAAGGCAATATCCGACATTCAAGCATTGAACCGCTCTGTTGGCATCGCTGCCTCTATTTTACCCCAGGCCTCTTTGGTTCTGGTTCAGGGCAATGATAACAAACCTTACATCTATAGTTTGTTATCCCATAACGCCTATACCAATATTTCCCACATGTTTGATGAAAAAGGTCGTCGCCGCCCCAATGAAGATAGCCTTACCATGGCCCACGGTGTTATGACATCACACCCAAATGCACTATTTAAAATAGATCACACTGAGGTCGCTGAATTTACCCAGATGATTGGCCAGATTGAGGATGAATCGGATTATGAAAAATTCATGGATAAATTCGGGATAAGAAGGACGGATAATGCATTCTGGACCTTTAGTGATGAGTTACACCAAACGTATCAGCGACAAGCCATTATTAACTTTGGCTACTTTGATTACAACCGACTGGAAAATCGTTAAGTCTAATTCCGCGACCCGATCAAAAAAGGCTGTTTAACACAGCCTTTTTTATAAGGTACAGTTAATTGAAGAAATTAATACCCCTGCGCCTGGCCATCTTTACGCATTTCACTGGCACCATGATAAACACCGTTACTAAGATCTTTTAAGATAGCCTGATAGCCGCCAAACGGACCACTGGTGATATGCACTTTATGACCGCGCTGTTGCAGCTCTTTAACGACATCGGCTTTAACGCCGCTTTCCAGCTCTAGTACACCACTGTCTTTCATTCGTCCTTCCCAGGTCGGTGAGGTTGAGCCTTTGTGATGAAAACGGGCGGCATCGCCGGCTTGTTGGACGTTCATCGCAAAATCGACAATATTGGTAACCATCTGTACATGGCCTTGCGGCTGCATGGCGCCCCCCATCAAACCAAAGCTCATATAAGGTTTATTATCTTTGGTGATAAACGCTGGAATAATGGTGTGGAAAGGTCGCTTACCCGGCGCGTATACATTCGGATGGCCTTCGGTTAATGAATACTGAGCACCGCGGTTTTGGAAAATAAAACCAAGGCCGTCGGCTACCAACCCAGTTCCCATACCGCGATAATTACTTTGAATCAGGCTTACCATCATGCCGTCTTTATCGGCAACCGTAAGGTAGATGGTATCGCCTTCAATTAGTTTAGGATCGCCATGCTCCACTTCTTTAGCAGCTCGCTGCATATCAATCAGCTTGGCACGCTCTTTACCGTACTTTTCCGACAATAAGTAATCGAGGTTAATCTTTTGATAATCCGGATCCGCGTAAAAACGGGCGCGATCTTCAAACGCCAGTTTTTTCGCTTCGGTCATTACATGCAAATAATCAGCACTGTTATGCCCCATGCTTTTCAGATCATAGTTTTCCAGAACCGTTAGCATCTGCAATGCGGCAATGCCCTGGCCATTAGGCGGTAATTCCCAGACATCATAGCCGCGATAATTTACCGAAACCGGGTCAATCCAGTTACTCGAATGACTGGCAAAATCTTCATAGCGAAGTGGCCCGCCAATGCGCTTGAAATAGCTATCCATGGTTTTGGCGATATCACCTTTGTAAAACGCATCGCGTCCGCCTTTAGCGATTTTTTCTAAGGTATTGCCCAAATCCGGGTTCTTAAATACCTGTCCTTCGGTTGGCGCTTTACCATCAATCAAAAATGTTGCCTGATAGTTAGTGATCTCTTCAATCTCACCTTCTTTAAAAAGCTTTTCATAGCGCTTTTGGTAGATATCCATGTAATAGGCGATAACTTCGGTAACCGGAAAACCTTCTCTGGCATATTGAATCGCAGGAGCCAGGTTTTCCTGCATGTCCAATTTGCCGAACTTTTCGTGCAAAGCAAACCAGGCATCGACGGTACCCGGCACCGTAACTGGCGGTGTACCCCAGTTAGGGATTTGTGAAACCTCACCGATTTTTTCTTTTAGCTGCGCCAGTGTCTGACCTTTGGCGCTGCGCCCTGAACCATTTAAACCATGTAACTGCTTGGTTTTCGGATCCCAGACAATGGCGAACAAATCGCCACCAATGCCATTACCGGTTGGCTCCATCAAACCAATCGCCGCATTTGCCGCAATTGCCGCGTCCATGGCTGTGCCGCCTTGTTGCAAAATATCAATGGCAACCTGAGTCGATAGCGGGTGTGACGTTGCCGCCATACCATTAACCGCAAGCACTGGAGAACGGGTAGCCCAAGGCGCACCAACGACGCGGTCACCTCTTCCATCTTCTCGCATTTGAACCGGCTCGCCGGTCACATCATCAATAATAGTGCGTTTATCTAAAGTGCTGTCTTTCGGGCTGTTTGCCTTTTCAGCGCCAATGACAGTAGCGGACAGCATCATAGTGCTGGCAATAAGTAGAGATATTTTCTTCATTCTATTTCTCTTTTAATCAGAACAGTCAGATAGTTCTTAAATTTAAATTGGTATAAGTCTTCGTTATTTATACAACAATCCTCGCAGAGATTACGAGAGGCAAGTAAAAAGAGACCAGTGGTTTGTTTTTAAAGGTGAAAAAAAACCGCGACATTGTCGCGGCTTTTGCAAATTACTTTAGGTTTTAACCTTGTAGCTGAAAGTTACTAGTTTCTATTCAGCGTCGATATACGTCTCAACCGCAGGACAAGAACAAATCAGGTTACGGTCGCCGTATACGTCATCGATACGGTTTACCGTTGGCCAGAATTTGTTAGCCGCCGCAGCTGCTACCGGGAATACCGCTTCTGCAACGGTGTAAGCACGATCCCAACCAGCGTCAGTGATATCAGCTAATGTGTGCGGAGCGTTGTGAAGTGGGTTGTCTTCCAGTGTCCACTCACCTTGTTCAACTTTGCGGATTTCATCGCGAATACAGGTCATGGCTTCGATAAATCGGTCTAACTCAACTTTTGATTCCGACTCGGTTGGTTCGATCATCAAGGTACCAGCAACAGGGAATGACATCGTTGGAGCGTGGAAACCATAGTCCATCAAACGCTTAGCTACATCCATTTCAGTGATACCAGAGGCTTCTTTCAACGGACGCAAATCAACGATACATTCGTGCGCAACACGGCCGTTATTACCGGTATAGAGAATTGGGTAATGCTGGCTAAGTTTGTGTGCCAGGTAGTTAGCGTTAGTGATTGCGTACTTAGTTGAATCGGTAACACCTTGCTTACCTAGTAAAGCTACATACATGTATGAGATACACAGGATACCGGCACTACCAAATGGCGCCGCAGAAACTGCACCGTTGCCTTTTAGCTCGCTGTCAAAATCAACTAGCGCGTGACCCGGTAAGAATGGCGCTAAGTGTGATTTCACACCGATTGGGCCCATACCTGGGCCACCACCACCGTGTGGAATGGCGAAGGTTTTGTGCAGGTTAAGGTGAGATACGTCAGCACCGATGAAACCTGGAGAAGTGATACCTACCTGAGCATTCATGTTGGCACCATCAAGGTATACCTGACCACCGTTGGCGTGAACGATGTCACAGATTTCTTTGATGGTTTCTTCATATACTCCGTGCGTAGACGGGTAAGTGATCATGATACAAGATAAGCTGTCAGCCATTTCTTCGGCTTTGGTTTTCAAATCAACCAAATCAACGTTACCTTGCTTGTCACAATCAACCACCACAACTTTCATACCAACCATTTGTGCAGAAGCTGGGTTAGTACCGTGTGCAGAAGATGGGATCAAACAGATATTACGGTGAGCGTCACCGCGGCTCTGGTGGTACTTCTGGATAGCGATAAGACCGGCGTACTCACCCTGAGCACCTGAGTTAGGTTGCATCGAGATATCGTCGTAACCGGTAAGTTCAACCAACCAGTCGCCCAGCTCGTTGATCATTTTGGTGTAACCTTTTGCCTGTTCAAGCGGTGCAAATGGGTGCATGTTAGCAAATTCTGGCCAGGAAACCGGGATCATCTGCGCCGTCGCGTTTAGCTTCATGGTACAAGAACCCAAAGAAATCATTGAGTGGTTCAATGCTAAATCTTTGTTTTCAAGTTTCTTGATGTAACGCAGCATCTCAGTTTCGCTGTGATACGAGTTAAATACCGGGTGGGTTAAGAACTCAGATTCACGAACTAATTCCGCTGGAATTGAAGAATGGCCACACTCAAGGATTTTCGCATCTAGCTCAGCCACATCAAGACCATGGCCTTCGCCTAGTAATATGTCGAATAGCTGATGAATGTCGTTACGGTTAGTAGTTTCATCTAAAGAAACACTGACTTTGCCTTCCTGATCAACACGAAGGTTTACGTTAGCCGCAAGGGCGCGGGCGACGATTTCATCTTTGTTGTCAGTTGCGAACGTTAAGGTATCAAAGTAATTCTGGTGAATGGCGGTTAAGCCTTTACTCGCGGTACCCAAACATAAAATATCGGTAAAGCGATGGATGCGGTTAGCGATGGTTTTCAGACCTTGCGGGCCGTGATAAACCGCATAGAAAGCTGCCATATTGGCTAGTAACACCTGTGCCGTACAAATGTTTGAGTTAGCTTTTTCACGACGGATATGTTGTTCACGGGTCTGCATTGCCATACGCAATGCATTGTTACCACGGGTGTCTTTAGAAACGCCAATGATACGGCCTGGAAGCGAACGCTTGTGCTTATCTTTGGTAGTAAAGAAAGCCGCGTGTGGACCACCGTAGCCCATAGGCACACCAAAGCGTTGTGATGAGCCGATTACCGCATCGGCGCCTAGCTCACCTGGAGCTTTTAGCATAACCAGACTCATGATATCGGCAGCAACCGCAACGATACCTTTTTTCGCCTGAACATCAGCAATGATGGTGCTGATGTCGGTGATTTCACCCTCTGCACCCGGGTATTGTAATAACGCACCGAAAATATCGTGCTCAGCAGCGCTTGCAGCAGGACCCGTTACGATATCAAAACCGAACATTTGTGCACGTTGGCGCACTACGTCCTGAGTTTGTGGGTATACGTTGTCGGCGATAAAGAACAGGTTTGATTTCTTGTTCTTAGAAACACGCTTGGCAAGCGCCATGGCTTCTGCCGCAGCCGTACCTTCGTCAAGAAGTGAGGCACTGGCAAGTTCAAGGCCGGTTAAATCGATACACATTTGCTGATAGTTAAGCAACGATTCTAAACGCCCCTGAGCGATTTCTGGCTGATACGGCGTGTAAGCTGTGTACCAACCTGGATTTTCCAATACATTACGCAAGATAACGTTCGGCGTTAATGTAGGGAAATAACCTAAACCGATGTAAGAGGTGTTCACCTGATTTTCACTAGCCAGAACTTTAAGGTCGGCTAGCGCTTTAACTTCTGTCTTACTCTCGTTGATATTTGGCAGGTCAGACAGGCGAATGCTGCTTGGTACAATTTCATCAATTAAGGCATCGACAGATTCCGCACCAATCTCATTAAGCATGGCTTTGGTTTGGTCGGCATCTGGGCCAATATGACGGCGAATAAAATCTTGAGTTTGTTCTAATTGTGTCAACGATTGAGTAGACATAAACAACAGGTCCCGAAAAAGATATAACGACTGCGACAAGTTTTTCTGTTCAGAAATTTCTGGGGTCCGAAACCTGAAAAACCTACCGCCTTTAAAACAACAAGCCCCGAACGTACCGTTCAGGGCTTTAACTAATTAATATTGCTGATTATTCTTCATCAACAACGTTTTGGTAGCCTTCCGCATCCAATAGTGCGTCTAGCTCGCTGGCGTCGTCCAGCTTAACGCGGAACATCCAACCGTCACCAAAGGCGTCAGAGTTAACTAACTCGGGGCTGTCTTCAAGGTCTTCGTTTACCTCTACTACTTCGCCACTTACTGGTGCGTAGATATCTGATGCCGCTTTAACAGACTCAGCAACAGCAACGTCATCGCCAGTGCTAACCTGATCGCCGACTTCTGGCAACTCAACAAAAACCATGTCGCCTAAAAGCTCTTGAGCGTGTTCGGTGATACCTACTGTTACTGTACCGTCACCTTCGTTACGTACCCACTCGTGAGACGACGCATATTTTAACTCAGAAGGAATGTTACTCATTTTTTGTTCCTAAAAATAAATGATTTAAAATCTGTTTTTCGTATGACCTGCGCCACTGAATCACTGCGCAGTTCAAGTTTAATATGGTTAGCTCTAGTTTAGAAAACTTTTTTACCATTGCGCACAAAACTTGGCTTGATAACTTCAACATCTACCAGTTTCTTACGCATCTCAACCTGAATGGTATCACCCACTTTTACGGCGCGTGGTACACGAGCCATGGCGATACTGTGACCCAAGGTTGGCGAGAAGGTTCCTGAGGTGATAACACCTTCGCCGTGCTCGGTCACAACTTTAAGACCTGAACGTAAAACGCCTTTCTCGGTTAACACTAAACCAACTAGCTTAGGTTGGTCGCCAGCAGCACGTTGCTCGGCTAAAACTTCACGACCGATAAAGTTACGATCTTCTGGTTCCCAGCTGATGGTCCACGCCATGTTTGCCGCTAATGGCGATACGTTATCGTCCATATCAAGACCGTAAAGGTTCATACCTGCTTCTAAACGAAGGGTGTCACGAGCACCAAGGCCAGCAGGTTTTACACCCGCATCTAGTAACTGTTGCCAGAAATCTGCTGCCATATCTGCAGGGAGCGCAATTTCATAGCCGTTTTCGCCAGTGTAACCTGTGGTCGCGATAAATAAATCGCCAGCCTGAACACTGAAAAATGGCTTCATGCCATCAACCGCAGCGGTTTGCTCTGCGTCTAACAAAGTAGCGACTTTCGCTTTTGCCTGAGGGCCCTGAACGGCGATCATCGCGAACTCAGGACGTTCAGTAACGGTTACCTGATAATCTGCCGCCTGGTTGTTGATCCAGGCTAAATCTTTTTCACGAGTTGCAGAGTTTACTACTAAGCGGTACTCAGTATCTGTGTAGAAATAAACGATAAGGTCGTCGATAACACCACCCTGCTCGTTACACATACCTGTGTATAGGGCTTTACCAGCGTCTTCCAGTTTCGCTACATCGTTAATCACTAAGCGACGTAAAAACGGCTTGGCATCTGCACCCTGGATATCAACGATGGTCATGTGAGATACATCGAACATACCCGCATCGGTGCGAACCGCATGGTGTTCTTCAATTTGTGAACCGTAATTGATTGGCATTTCCCAACCGTGGAAATCAACCATTTTCGCGCCAGCTTCAAGATGTTTGGCGTGTAGTACCGTTTTATTTGTCATAGGAGGCCACTTAAATGTATTCGTTCAAACTGCTTTGACAGGGCATTTTGCCCTCTTAAAAAATTGGAAAAAATTATACGCCCACAAAGTATAAGGATCAATTGCTTGTTATACACTTTTTGAATAAAAAGCCAACAAAAGAACAGAATCCGTTATTAATTCGACCAAACATAATTTATCAAAATTTTATACAGAAAAATCCCCGGCAGTTGTGAAATTGCCTGCGACCTTTTTATCAAAAAAAGAAACGGGGTCAGAGTCATCGTTATAACGACATTAACTATCTGATATGATTGCATATTGTTTTTTGATAATTGACTCTGACCCCATATGGGACAAACTTTGAAGGAATTGGTGTAACCCAATATGATTAGTTGTTTGGTAACGGATATTTTTGGCAGAACCGATGCCATGGAAGAATTAGCTGCTGAACTATCGGCTGATTCCAATACCGATTCCGGTTCTTTAGCAGAGTGGCGGATATTGGACCCTTACCAAGGCGTGCGTCATGACTTTACCGATGAAGCCTCTGCCTATGGGTATTTTCAACAGCACATGGGTTTGACGAACTACGAAAGCTTAATCGCTGAGGAGTTGAACAATACCCAGTACTCTTTAGCCATAGGTTTTAGCGTCGGTGCGTCCGCCTTGTGGCAATACCTAAGCCAATCTAAATCGATGAGTATTCAGCAAGCGGTATTGTTTTATGGCTCTCAAATTCGCAATATGCCGCTTAACTCACCTCAGGTTCCTACTCATATTATTCAGCCAAAATCTGAGCCGCATTTTGATGTTAATAAGCTGAGTATTAAATTAACTCAGCTAGAAAACGTCTCGATAGAGAGAACTAAGTATTTACACGGCTTTATGAATCGAAAATCCGATAATTTTAATGTTGAAGGCTATCAACGTTACCTGGCGCGGTTAAAGGGGACACAGCCACTAGGATAACGACACTAACCCTCTGATAATTAAATACATCCATTTATAATAATTGACACTGACCCCATAAAAAAAAGCATCGTGAAAACGATGCTTTCTAATGTTGCCAAGAGCAATATCTATTTTCTAGCCAGCAGGTGGACGGTGCTGGTGGAGCGCTCAAGGAAGGCGCCCTCGCAGTAGCACAGATAGTAAGTCCACAGGCGTTTGAAGGTTTCGTCATAGCCTAGCTGGCTAAGCTCTGGCCAGGATTTGAAAAACGCGTCACGCCAGTCAGATAGGGTTCGGGCATAATCGAGACCGATATCGGAGATTGATTCGATCACCATTTGTGTGTTTTTGGTGATTTGCTCGCTCATGATATTAATCGACGGCAGGCACCCACCTGGGAAGATATAACGCTGAATAAAATCGACGTTGTTCTTGTAATACTCAAACCGTTGATCGGCGATAGTGATGGCCTGAATTAGCATTTTACCGCCAGCTTTCAAGCGGGCATTACACTGCTTGAAGAACGAATCGAAGTATTCATGGCCAACCGCCTCAATCATCTCGATAGACACCAGCTTGTCATACTCGCCTTCCAGTTCACGGTAATCCTTTTTCAGCAAGGTAATCTTGTCCTGCAGCCCTAACTCGTTCACACGTTGCTCGGCGAATTTAAACTGCTCTTCGGAAATAGTCGTCGTGGTAACGCGACAGCCATAGTTTTGCGCGGCAAAGATCGCCAGACCACCCCACCCTGTACCAATTTCCAGAACATGGTCGTTTTCATTCAGCTCCAACTGATCGCAGATCCGCGCTAACTTATGTTGCTGTGCTTCTGCCAATGTCGAATCTTCGCTCGGGTAAATCGCCGATGAATACATCATCGTTGGGTCGAGAAAACGGGTGTATAGCTCGTTGCCCAAGTCATAGTGGGCAAGAATGTTACGTTTAGAGCCAGCTACTGTGTTGCGGTTATTGCGATGGAACAAGGCATTTTTGATTTTTCCAACCCAGGCCATTTTCGATTCCATGGAATCGGTGACGTTTTGAGCTCTGGCAAAAATACGAATCAGTGCGGTGAGATCGTCACAGGTCCAACGATTATCAATATAGGCTTCAGCTGCGCCGATACTACCGCCTTTGACAAAGCTGGTGTAGACACTGACATCGTTTACTTTAATTTGAGCTCTGACGTCGCTATCAGCAGATCCAAACTGAAACCGATTCGTTCCTTCGACCAGCTCTAAACTGCCGTTGGTAATTTTGCCAAGTACGGCATGCACCAGCTGTCGACAACGTTTTTGGAAAAACGATAACTGTTCCAGGTTTTGAATTGAGGCAAACTGTTCCACATTTTGCTCCAGATTTTGTTCCAATGGTTGATCTAAGGAGTTCACAATAACTTTCTCTTATAATTTAAAATATTACGATTTTGCTTAACATGCCAATTTGAATTCAAATCAGGAATTAGGATGTGCAACAAAAGGTACTTTCTTTAACCAAAGTTTCAGCGCTTGCCAGTAGATACCTGCACATATCTTCAGCGTCATCGCCGGTAGACTGCGCCAGACTGCAAAAATCGCTTTCGCGGTTAACGGCTGCCGGGTTAACGCCATCGTCGCATCAAATACCTTTTCGCTACGATGATTCTCAATATGTACCAATAAGCGATTGGCTTTGTTGTCCTTACCAGATTCGCCCTCGGCCATTAATTCAGGCGCTCTGACTTTCCAGTGATAGGACATATCCAAGTCCATAAATGGCGAGACATGAAACTCTTTTTTGGAAGGCTTGATCGCCTCTAAATCTACCAGGTAATAATGACGTTCGTTCCAGGGGGTGTTGCTGACTTCCGCCAACATATAGCGGGCTCTGTGCTCCGGGTCATAACAAAAGAAGAAATTGACCGGACTAAAATACAAGCCAAAACAACGCCCCTGGATGGTCATCATCACCTTGCCGCCTGGCCAGGTTCCCCCCAACGCTTCTACTTTGTTTTGGATACGTTGTTTAAGGTCTTGAGGTTCACCGCTGACATAATCTTCTGGCTTGATTCGAATCGGTTTGTACCAGGCTTTTCCAAGCCAGGCGCTTTCTAATAAGCCCTGCTGCCACTCCTGCAGGTCGATGACCAACATGTAAAGTTGGTAATTAAAGGCATGATAAACCGGAGCCATCCGACGGTGACGAACATCACCGGCATAAATGCCGCTATTCAGGGTTGGCTGGCTCTTTAGCGTTTGCTGGCTTTGGCCGTCGTCGCTCATAGCTGACATCCAAAACGTTCGCCGACATCGACCGCTGAACGAACGCCATCCTCGTGGAAGCCGTTGTACCAGTATGCGCCAGCAAAATGGGTACGATTTTGGCCGCAGATTTGATGGCGTTGTTGTTGCGCTGCCATACCCGGGGTAGAGAAAATCGGATGTTCGTACACGTATTCTTCAAGCAGTTTATCTTTATCCACTGCATCACTTTGGTTAAGGGTCACACAAAAGGTATGGTCACTTTCAATGTGCTGAAGAATATTCATGTTGTAGCTGACACTTGCCGGACGCTGGCGATCGTTATCCAGCATGTAATTCCAGCTCGCCCAGGCTTTGCGGCGTTTGGGTAACACAGACACATCGGTATGCATAACCACTTGATTCTGGCTATACGGCAAAGCCCCTAGCACCTGTTGCTCGTCTTCACTTGCATCTTTAAGCAACGCCAGGGCTTGATCCGAGTGACAGGCAAGTACCACGTCATCGAAAAACTGTTCACTGCCATCGGCAAACGTGATTTTCACCTGGTCTTGCTCCCGATAGACACCAGTGATATCAGTATTCAAATGGATGTTGTCTTTAAAGGCTTTGATTAAAGGCTCGATGTATGCGCGAGAGCCATTTTCAATCACATACCACTGTGGACGGTCGGCAATATTGAGCAGTCCATGGTTGTGGAAAAAGCGAATGAAGAAATCGAGCTGAAAGTCCATCATCTGCTCAATCGAACTCGACCAGATAGCAGCGCCCATCGGCAAGATATAGTGTTGAGAAAAGTGATCGGAAAAGCCTTCTTCATTAAGAAACTGCCCAAGAGTTTTATCCATGGGAATGTCGCCAGAGGCATAAAGCTTTTTACATTGCTTGTTAAAACGCAAAATTTCCAGAATCAAGCGCCAGAAGCTTGGTTTTAAAATGTTCGAACGCTGGGCAAACAGGGTATCGAGATTATGCCCGTTGAATTCCATTTGCGTATGGCGATTGTGCACCGAAAAACTCATTTCGGTTTCTCGTTTATTGACGCCAAGTTGCGCAATCAATTTTAAAAAGTTTGGGTAGGTTTTGTTGTTAAAGACGATAAAGCCGGTATCAACGACGTAGTCTTTACCATCCACGCTCACATCTTTGGTGGCGGTATGGCCACCAATGTAATCGTTTTTCTCAAATACCGTGACCTGGTGTTTTTGGCTAAGCAAATAACCGCAGGTTAAGCCAGAGACGCCCGAACCTATAATTGCGATGTTCTTTTTCATTTATTATTTCTTCCTTGTTAACAACCAGCACCACCAACTAAACGGCATCCATGACAGAAGACGTAACAGGTAAGTAAACCGTTTGGGAAAATCGAGTATTTTCTTTCGTTTTTCGACGCCTTTATAAATTCGCTCTGCTGCCTGTTCTGAGGTCAGCAAGAACGGCATCGAAAAGTCATTCTTATCGGTAAGGGGGGTTTTTATGAACCCGGGTTGAACCAGGGTTACGTCGATACGCTGTGGCGCTAAATCGAAAGCCAGGGTTTTTGCCAGGTAATCAACACCAGCTTTGGATGCGCCATAGGCTTCAGCTCTGGGCAAAGGCAGATAGGTAACGCTAGAGCTGACAATAACCAGTTGCCCGCCAGGACGAATTTTTTTGATGAAATGTTGTAACAGATCGCCCATCGATAGCAGGTTGACTGTGATCACTCGTTTGAACAGAGCGCCATCAAAATTACCAGCATCATCGATATATTCACAATCACCGGCATTTAAAACCACGATATCCAGGCCATCTATGGACTTCGCTGCATTGGCCACCTGCTCCTCAGAGGTTATATCGAATGCAAGTGGTGATAAATTAGTTTTGCCCTGGCACAAGGAATCAAGTTTGTCTTGGTTGCGCCCACAGGCGATAACAGAAACGTCTTGCGCTGCATAATGCAGCGCAAGGGATTGTCCTATGCCGGAAGTTGCACCGGTAATTAGTACCTGTTTCATTGGCCAGCCCGGTTTTTCACCATTTTCACTAATCGACCAAGCACTGGAATGTGCTCATATAGCATGGCACCGGCGTCCAGATAATCGCGATGATAAGATACCTTATCACCATCGGCCCGAAGTCTGGTGTGGCCTTGAACTTCAATGGCCTTACCGTTATTCAGGCTAGAGTGGATAAAGTTCATGTGCCAATAGATTGCCGCTTCCTGATCATTGTAGATCACATCGTCAATGGTAAAACGGCAATGGCTTAAGTTGGTATACATGGCATCGAAGTACTCAAGCAGTTGCTTACGGCCTTCAATAACATGGAGAGGGTCCTGAAAATGTACATTCGGAGCATAGACCTGCAACAACAGCTGTAGATTATCCGTACCTAAACGCTGGTAGATATCTACAAACGTGGCAAGCCAGACAGGATACCCTTGTCGGTTCTGTAAGGAATCAGAGGAACCGTTCGCGGTGTCGTAGGCGCCGCCATCTAAGTTCAAGACCTGACCCTTGTCTTTGTTCATCGATGTTTCCATAAGTCCTCAGCAAACGTCGGTTGTGGGGGCTAGCGGCACGCTTTGTACGCGGCTAAAGTAACTTCTCTGGCTTGCTTATGATCTACGATAGCTGATTCGTACAGATTTTCACAATTATTATCAGTAAGATACTGATGTGGAAAGTGAATATCACGATCAGGGATCTGCGCCAGCTCTGGTACATATTTACGAATAAATTCTCCATTAGGATCAAAGTTTTGGCTTTGCCTGACCGGATTAAATATACGAAAATACGGCTGCGCATCACAACCCGTGGACGCCGCCCACTGCCAGCCACCATTATTTGCAGCAAAATCTCCATCGATTAGCTGCTCCATAAAATATTGCTCGCCCCAGCGCCAGTCGATGAGTAAATCCTTAGTGAGAAAACTGGCCACTATCATTCGCAAGCGATTATGCATCCAGCCGGTCTGATTTAATTGCCGCATCGCCGCATCAACGATTGGATAACCGGTTTTTCCCTGACACCAACGAGCAAACTCTTGCGGATCGTTTCGCCACTGTAATGTGTCATATTGACGATTAAAGTTTTCACCTTTGATTAAATTCGGATAAGCATGGAGCAAGTGCCGATAAAACTCTCTCCAGATCAATTCGTTTAACCAGACAAACGTTGATGACTGCTGGTGCTCCAATATCATCGGGTACGATTGCATCAGCAAACGAATCAGCAAGCGAGGACTGATGGCACCAATACATAGATGAGGTGAAAGCCTCGAGGTCGCGGGTTTTGCCGGAAAATCTCTGGCGTTTCCATAGTCGTGGATACCATTATCAAGCCACTCCCTTAACGGCCCAGATAAAACTTCGCTAGCATCGGGCCAGTGCTCTGACGATTTATTGATAGATTTCCGACGTTGCTCGATACTATCAATGACGTCGTTGTTGTTTACGTTGGGGGCCTCCCCCTTTATTGGGTTCGGTTTCGGAAGACACTCAAAGCCGTTATTGAGCAGGTGAGTTATCCAAGCCCGTTTAAACGGGGTAAATACCCGATACATATCGCCGCCAGCGGTTAACACCAGCCCTTTCGAGATAATCACATCGGCTTCAAAAAGGTTGAGGCTTACGCCACTATCGATAATTTGTTTATCACGCAGCCTTTCATTGAGTTCAAGTTCTGCATTAGCAAAAACCTGGGCGGTTAATCCTTTACTGTGTTGCCCGTCTTGCCATGCTTTAAGCCAATGTGCCTGACCTTGAAAATCGTCGACTTCAATAATGCGAAAGCGGACTCCAAGGTCCGCTAACTGTTTACTAAGAAGTTGTAAGTGTCGGTATATGAAGTCGGTTTTAACCGGGCTTTGATGATGTTGTTGCCACTGTTTTTCGCAACTGAGAAAAACCGCTTCTGTGCATCCCTGCTGTAATGCTTGTATCAGTGCTGGGTTGTCATGCACTCGCAAGTCATTTCGAATCCAATACATCATGGTTAAGCCATTAATAGCCGTATCGCAATTTTAGAGACACCGGGTGAGGTTGCAAATAAACTTGCTGGGCAAGATAGTCTTTTGGAAATTCCATCAGGTAGTGCTTGATCAACGTAAGCGGCACCATCAAAGGCACGAGGCCGGTACGGTAATCGTCGATCTGCTGGCACAGTTCCTCTCTCTCAGCCCGATTCAGTTCGTCAGAAAAATAACCCTGAATGTGCTGCAACGTGTTGGCATGACCTTTTCGAGACGCCATTTTCTTCATCGCCGCCATCAAGATAGCCAGGTATTGTTCCGCAACATCGTTGATGTCATCGCTCATGTTTGCCAGCAGGCGCCCCGCCTCTTTATAGCGGATTAAGTCGTGAGACATGATCAGGTACTTGTATTGGCTGTGAAACACCATAAGCTTGTGCTTGGTGACGCCTTCAGCAACCATGGTTTGCCAGTGCTTGTAGGCAAAGACTCGAGCGACAAAGTTTTCTCGCAACCGGGCATCGTTGAGTCGACCATTTTCTTCACAGGGAAGATGCGGATACCGGGCCATAATTTCTCTGGCAAAAATGCCAATACCGTCAGAAGTCGACCCTTTGCCGTCCTCGGTATAGACCTTCACTCGTTCCATGCCACAGCTTGGACTTTTTGCACAAAACACGTAGCCGCTGATGTCCTCAAGCTTTGGCGCAACTTCTTTACCGTAGTTACGTAGCTGCTCGGTCACGTTCATGGTGCCATCAGGGCGACTCACGTGAATCACGCCATCGATGTCGATTTGACGGACCGTAGGTCTGGGGACTGGCAAGCCTATTGCCACCTCCGGACAATAAGGAACAAACTTAACATGCTGGCCAAACTCGTTAACACAAAAGTGACTGCGTTTATGACTGGCATCAAAACGAACTTTTTGACCGATAAGGCAGGCACTAATACCAATTTGAATATCTGAATCGAATTGCTGATAGCTCATGGGATCCTCCCGAAACACGAGAACACTTTAAGAAGGATACCGGCCATAATGTGTGGCCGGTGTGACTAAATTTTAGTACAGAAGAGACCCGAATGGGTTTAATAATCTGCCGAACCCCTGAGTGAAGTGCAGCGCATCACTGACAACGGTTAGACAAAGACAACCATCTTCAGTCTTCGGATTATGCTGATGATTACCGTCAAGCATAATGAAATCACCTGCCTCGTAGGTTCCCATATCGTCACTGAACTCGCCATCGAGCAGCAAGGTCACTTCAAAGCCTTTGTGAGTATGCTCAGGGATCATTCCACCAGGCTGAATCTGCAGAAGGCTCGTATGAATCTCGCCTTCGTCTAATTCCACGCGAGCGCGAGTCAACTTGCCAATACCTGAAAATCGACTCAATGGCATCGAGCGCAATGCCCGAGGCAAGACATAAGTTTGTTCTTTAACAACGATTTCCCCGCCATCACCCAGGGCGTCCTGGCGCACGTGGTCAATGCTGTCGTCAACAGTAATCGAATCAATCAAGGCTAACATCGGAGACGGGTCGACGTTTATATCGTTACCGTCGAACACATCCTGGTCGAAACAATTTTCTGCAAACTGCTCGGTCAGATCAGTTACCTTCGCCTGACATACAGGGCACATGTCCACGTGGATACTGATTGCCGCGGACAAAGATGCTGGTAGTTCTCCGGCAGAGAATGATTGGAGTAGTTTTAAATTTGGGTGATGCTTAATCATCATGCTCTCCCGCGTTCTGTTCTGATAATTGGTGCTTCAACTTGGCTAATGCCAATCTTAATCGGGATTTAACCGTTCCAAGGGGCAAGTTCAAATGTCTGGCAAGTTGCTCTTGCGACATTTCCAGAAAGTAAAATCCTTTCACCACTTGTCTCTGGTTTTCCGGCAGTTTGTCCAAATACGCCAGAATCTGATTTTGCTGAAGATGGTCAGGGTAAACATCAGCCTCTGCACTGCTTGCTTCAACTAAAGGCCAGATATCTTCGCTGAGGTTATCTTCTTTCTTCGACTTGATTTTACGTAACATGTCGAAACTGACGTTTCGCATGATAGTGTAAACCCAAGTTGTCGGAGCACCCTTCTCGGGTGAATACAAGTGCGCCTTGCGCCACACGTTCGACATCGTTTCCTGAACTACCTCGTGCGCTTGCGCTTCGCTACTGAACTGCTGGTGAGCGATTCGCTGAATTTTAGGCGCAAAAAACTTAAACAGCCCGGTAAAAGCTATTTTATCTCTCTTTTCCGCGACGGCGGCTAACCAACCTGCCAGTTGTTGATGATTCTTATCAGTACTCATAGCCCTATTATGTAAGCTAGTTTTCTGATTTGGCAATATATTTGTGCAAGTTTGCGTCATGAGTCGCTCTACTGTTTAACCCAGATGAATGTTTTTACGCTTACGTTTCCCATCCAGATCAGTTTATTGTTCATTTTCTTGGATAATCACCGTTGATAAAAATGACATCGCTTGAGGAAAGCTGTCAGGTTCGATAAAACAGCGTTTCTTCTCAGAGTTAATAGGTATAAGTTCTAACCAACGACTGCAAACCCAAACCGGCGAATCAAAATTTGGTTTTGGGTAAAGGCTGGCGTAGGTCGGATTATCGACAAAGAACTTACTCAGCTCGTCGGCTAACAAGCGACTGTCCATACTGTCAGGTTGCATCGGCCAGTGATTACTAATTTCAACATTGCCATGCAGCAGGTTGTCTTCATCGGCCTCGGTATTAATTACAGAGACAATGGCTTCACATTGAACATCGATATAAAGCAAACCATCGTCGCCATGCTGAAAATCAATAATTTTCACGTGGCTGCCCCAACCGGAAACATGGTTTTCCTGATCTTGCTGATACAGGCTGATGACAAACCCTTCGCCAGTTACCGCTTGCTTTACCATTTTGAGATAACGCTGCTCAAAGATCCGAAGCCGGGTGATCCCTCCGGGCAACAAATAAACAGGTAAAGGAAAAATGGCTAGTTTCATTAATACATCCGTTCGTTTTACGTAAAGATTTATACGGGTGAGAGGCCGAAGGCGATCAGCAAAGTGAAAAATTTGCCTGTTAGTCGATGATAAATTTTTCAAGGTGACAGACGACAGTAACGCTTGGTAAAAGCAAGCGTTAGGGTGACAAACGATGGCAACGCTTGATAAACACAAGCGTTAGGGTGACAAACGATGGCAACGCTTGATAAACACAAGCGTTAGGGTGACAAACGCTTTAAGAGATAAAGCGTTAAGGTGACAGATGCGGCAGACAGCGCCACATCAGCTGACATCAGAATTTGCCATATCCGCTCAGCTATATTCTGTAAGCTGACAAGTTGCCTTGGTTTAATTTGCGGATTATCTAGGAACAACGTGTGCTAGGAGCTGATTGCATCAGCGTGCCGGGAGTGACGCTCTGCGTCACGTGCTATTTACTACTAAACAAAAAAACCCGCAAGGTGTTGACCTTGCGGGCCCGTTAATGGACTTACCGAAACTTACTCAGTAAACGCATCCATCAGAATTAAGTTAGCAGGCATACCCATTGGGTTATCTACCGCAGTCGCTGCATAAACTTTGCCGCCCATCAAGGTGATCATACCGGTATCAATAGCAATGGTTTTCGTACCAGTAAGCGTTACCTGAACCACATAGTCACCTGGAGGTAGTGAAGCAAAACCGGTGTCAGCTTTGAATGGTACGTCGGACCATACTGGATCAACATTGGCGATGTCACCATCCGCTGTCACATAGATGTCTACGTTCCCCACAGAAGGGTGCGCATGGGTCAAACGAACCTGAGCTTCGGTGGCAACCATGCGACCAGTATCCATTTGCACGTAGTACTCTAGAGGTGCATCATCATCACCTGACAAGGTACCCACCGCGTTTACGGTATACTTCATGTCAGCTTCTAGCATCAAGTCACCAGTAATACCTACAACGCTGTTATCAGCAGTAAGTACGGTATCCACCATGTAAGTGCCCGGATCGACAGGTACGTTACCAGTAACACCGGTGAACGGAGCGTTGCTTAAGGCGTCAACTTTATTGCCGTTCACTAAAATATCAACGTTTGGTACATCAGCTGCGGCGTGAACAACGCGAACCCAAGCCTGGGTGCGGTCATCGATAATTTTTAGCGTGTCGGTGCCATCGTTTGCAAGCAAGAATACCGGTGACGTAGGAACGCCTGTATTGGTAGTAGCCGCAACGAATAAATCAGCGCCAGCTGGTAAATCAGGTAGTACCGCGTCAAACGCTACAGCCCCCATGCTCTCGCCTTCAGCAACAACTAAGCGCACGCGATAAACACCCGCAGGTACTTCAACCTGGCCGGTTACATCACCGTACATTAGCGTTGCAAGCGGCTCGCCTAACTCGTCGTCAACACCGGTAACGTGCAAATCCACCATAGGTGCAATGGAAGAACCGTGTAAAACCTGAACCCGAATGTTACCGTCGCCCACTGGCATTACCGGGTTAGCAACAACCGCTGGAGCCAATGTCATGTCAGTCACCGTGCCGTGTGCAAATACGGTGTACTCGTAATCGCCCATCAGTTCAACATCACCCAAATCCAATACTTGAGTGGTCGAGCCATCAGCTAAAATGGCGTCAACGGTTAGTGGGTAGGTCCCTTCGTCAAGTGACAAGAACTCTGTACCCATCGCGAAGTCTAAATTAGACAGTGCTTCAACCGCGCTACCCGCAGCTACAACATTAACTGCAGGTGCATCAGGTGAACCATGGATAACCCGAACCATGGCCTGTGGAGTTTGCGGCTCAGGTGGTGTGATTGTACCAGAACCGTTATCGTCGTCATCACAGCCCGCAATGACGCCGAGCATGATTACTGGTAAAATGATCTTAGTGATCCTTTTCATTGTTGTTTCCTCATGTAAGTATGTAAGTTTCGAAGTCGCATTCATCCTTACGGCAACATAAATGATTAGGATCATTTTTTATTTTTGACTATTTTTCATACGATTAAATAAGAATTTAATCTTTACTTTGGTGCTAAAAATCCGGGTGCAGCTGGCGAATTTCCTAACCTGAGCGGTTGATGGAAATCGCCAAAAATCCGAAAACCATGGCGCGCTTTTGACTATCAGAGCGAAAAATATTTTGTAAAAAAAACGCCCATCAGAATCTGATACCAATCCCATTAAATTATTGCTCACTCAGTGAGGGTTTATAGGCTTTTAGAAAAGGCTTTGATTGCAGAGAATGGTTATTCCATTCCCAAATTAGCCAAAATCAGGAATGCAATTCAAACGCCTTTAAAACTCACCCGAAGGGAGTTTATCTTAAGGCCCATTTACTGCCCTATATTTCATTAATATAGAATGACTATATCAGTAAAATCTATGTTGTAACTGAACCTCGGCCCTAACTCTGAGTTGTGCACAAACTCAGTGGGATTGGTATGACAGGCGTAACTTTTTTGTTTTTGATAGATGCATCAAACTTTAAAGAAGATTTTCCTTCGATAGAGATAATCCAATACCCAATAACTAATAAACAGAAAGCTTAAGGCAAACATCAATGAACCATTGTAATTGCCGAATATTGGTTGCAACACATCGGAAAACAACCAGCCACCGAGACTGGTATCCGCAATTGGTATCATCATCAGCAATCGCGCCAGGACACCTGCAAACATGTAAAAGAAGATGGCATTGGCGCCACAAACAACGAAAGGTGCGCTCCAGTATTTTTTACCCTTGATATCAATCAACCAGGTTAAAAATGCCAGGGTTAATAATGCCCAGCCGCTGCTCATCACTACAAAGCTTGAAGTCCAAAGCGCTTTGTTGATTGGGAAAACCAGGCCCCAAAGCTCACCTATTGCGGCACATAATGCGCCAACGATAAACATTTTCTTGGCCTTACTTTGCAGTGACAAAGCCTTATCGGTGAGAATATTCCCAGTGAATACGCCCGCTAAACAGCCGCTAATTGCCGGCAAAGTGCTGATCACCCCTTCCGGGTCAAAAGCGAATGGCGTAGCGGATTTGTAATACAGATGCTTTGAAGCAAATACAAAATCATCAATAAAAGCTGGTAACGAATTACCAAATTCTAATAAGCCCTGGTAACTATTGCCGCTACTGTCACTGTATGGCACCAACATCACCAAAGCCCAGTATCCCAGCAATAAACCAATAGCCCATAACCAACGGCCTAAGTCGCGCCAATAAAGGACAATCAGCACCGTTGCAAAGTAGACCAGACCAATACGCTGCAATACGCCCATAACCCTGACAGAGAAGAGTCTGGCATCCACCCAGCTAAAGTTAGGATCGGTAAAGTTGTAGTAAAACAACGCCAAAAACAGGCCAAGAGCAAAAAGTTTAATCCCTCGCACCGCGGCATGCTTTAACAAAAACAGCTTATCGGTTCCCTTAGCGAGTTCACGATTCATCACTATGGCGACGGAAACACCTGCGATAAAAATAAAGAATGGGAAGATCAAATCGGTTGGCGTCCAGCCATGCCATTTCGCATGAGCCATTGGCGCATAAACGTAGGACCAGCTACCTGGATTGTTCACCAGGATCATTGCCGCTATCGTTATGCCACGAAAAACATCTAGTGCCAGCAGTCGCTCGGTTGGCAGTTGATCGATAATGTTGCGGGCATAAGCCGAGATAGGATTGCTCATATTTTTTCTTATTCGTTATTAATGTTTGTCAGCGTTCTATTGATGACGTTCAACCGTAACCGGTAGCTGGCCGACTGCAGATATATTACCCGTCAATAATTTTGCCAGTGCCTCATATGCAGGGCCTGTCGCACCAACGCAGGGTTGTTCACATTTTTGCGAATGCACATTATATGAGAAGGTCGCTATCAGCGCATCACTAAACTGGTCATACCGAGTCATTTCATAAGGCGCTCTGAGACTTACAAATATCGTTGTTTTGTTATTTTCTTTCGCAATTTTCAACAAACTTTCGATAGATTGATCCTGCTCTTTTTTATTCAATTTCTTGCCGCTTGATTTGCTCAATTCAATATCTTCCATGCCCCCCATTTCCACGGCACTTTGTTTCGGAGTGATATTGGCGACGATAAGGACATCAGACTGCAACATATGATGTCGGGTCTTAGCATAATCAAACTGATGAAGGTCACTACAACTAAGGCTGAGGTTAGTATTTTGCTTCGCAAAACCTTGCTCGAGCGCCCGACATTTACCCAAGTCAGGCATTAACAAATGCACCGATTGGCTACCGGTAATAGGCACCGCCTGATTATTCTTAACCATTACAATCGACTTCTCAGCAAGCTCAGTCTCCAAGGCTCTGTGCTCGGCTTTACCAACCACGCCATTGGCGATAGCCTGGTTCTCGCTCAGTAATTTTTCACTGAACCCTCGGGGTAATTGTTGCTTCAGGGTAAAAATGCGTTGCACCGAATCAAGCAGTTCACGCTCTGATAAACGGCCGTTAGCAACCGCCTGCTGCAACTTATCCAGTGTCTGGTCGAGAAGTTTAATATCGTCAGGCTTGCGAATTCGAAACGGCATGAGAGCGATGTCTGTACCTGCTCTGAAAGTCTCGATAATGGCTTCGTCGGCGGTAAAGAAATGACTAATGCCTGCCATATCCAAGGCATCGGTAATGATAACGCCATTAAAACCCATCTTGTTTCGCAACAAATCTGTAAGGATGCGTTTCGACATGGTGGCAGGTTTGATCATCGTACTACCATCACTGGCAGTAAATGTGGAGCTATCAAGTTGCGGATATTGAATGTGGGCGGTCATAATCATTTTCGCCAATCCCTGATCGATAGCGTATTGGAAAGGCAGTAAATCTACACTAACAATTTCTTCAATTCTGTGATCAACTCGAGGCAGTCCGGTATGGGAGTCTACATTCGTGTCACCGTGTCCAGGAAAATGCTTTAGTGTACCTATGACACCATGCTGTTGCATCGCTGCAAGTTGCGAAGCTCCCAGCTCGGCAACGACCTTTGCATCCTCGCTGAACGAGCGCACATTAATAACCGGATTATCCGCATTAACATTAACATCCACATTTGGCGCGTGATTGAGGTTAAAACCAAGTGCCGATAATTCTGTCCCAAGCACCATCCCCGTTTGCTGGGCATAGTAGGTTCCGGTTTGTGAATAAGTAGCGCCAATCGCCATATTGCCGCTGAAAGATGTGGCCTGCTCGCGCGGCATTCGCGCCACCCGGCCTCCTTCCTGATCAATAGAAATAAATAATTCCAATCCCGAATAGGAATCACGGGCTGCCTGCTGCATATCGTAGTTAAGCTTTACCACCTGATCGACAGATTGCAGATTCTCAGCAAACAAGATGATGCCGCCAATATTGCTGTCGGTAATCATAGTCGCCAATTCTTCGGGCAATTCGGTTAACGGTGTACGACACACTTGTTTATTCTGGTAGGTGATTAGCTGGTCGGGCTGGCAATAATAGCGCAGATCAAGCATGATCTTTTGTGCTAAAGCAACTCGCAAGTTACCTTTTACCTTACTCATGGAATCCCGGTTGGCACTCTCACAGCTCATCAGTGATGAAGCCACAAGCATACAAGCCAATAATTTTACCAAGGATAAAACCCGCTTATTCATAAATCGCTTCCCCTGTTTTGGAACTTTTTAAAAATATTTAACACTAAGCAATGGACTCTTAAGAAATAATTTATTATTATTTTTTTAATTTATCAGGAATTATATATTCTTTACCAGAATTTTTGCACGGAAAACGATAATGACGACACAGTTCGCCACCGCCGATTGGATAGTATTTGCCGTATACGTGTTGGTGATGATATCAACAGGTTGGTACTTCAATCGACAAAAATCCGCCAACACCGATGAATATTTTCTCGGCGGACATAAAATGCCGGTTTTTCTGGTTGCCATCTCGGTATTGGCAACCTCGCAGTCGGCTGCAACATTTTTAGGCGGACCGGATCAGGGTTATCGAAACGACCTTTCTTACTTAGCTACCAATATAGGTGCTTTTATTGCCGCGTTTTTTGTCGCCTTTTATTTAATACCTAAGTTTTACCAGAGTAATGTCACTACGGTTTATGAGCTGCTTTCACAACGTTTTGGTAAAAAAGCACAAAAGCAAGCCGGCATTATGTATCTGTTTGGTCGGGTATTTGCCAGCGGCGCTCGCTTATATATGGCAGCTATCGCCGTTTCTATGATTTTGTTCGGTAATATCGACGCTCAGAATGTGGTAATTTCCACCTTAGTATTGACCGCAGTAGGTCTGTTATATTCTATCGTTGGCGGCATAAGAACGGTAATCTACTCCGACGCCATTCAATGTGCCGTTTATGTCAGTGCTGCCATTTTGGTATTGTATTTTTTATTAGATGCCATTCCTGCTGATTTCTCGCAAATTGTCGATGCATTGCGAAATCCCTTAGACCGCGAACAGTCTAAGCTTACGATTCTTAATTTCGATCTGGATTTTACCTCTGCCGGTGTCTTTACCTTCTGGTCTTCTATCACTGGCTTTGTACTGCTGAATATCGCCGCTTTTGGTCTTGATCAAGATATGACGCAACGCGTACTAACCTGTAAAGACGCCAGGCAAGGCAGCTTTGCAATGATTTACTCTGTGGTTATGGTAATTCCGGTAATGTTCCTGTTTATTGCTATTGGCCTGCTGTTATACGTGCTGTATCAGCGTCCTGATTTGGCAATGGGTGAATCCGCGGAAACTATCAACCAGACCTTTTCAGGGGAAAAAATCACCATTTTCATGTACTATGTGCTCAATGAAATACCAGCAGGTGTAAAAGGGCTGGTTACCATAGGAGTAATAGCTGCAGCGTTATCTACACTAAATTCCGGCTTAAATTCTATGGCTTCAGTATTGGTGCAAGATATTTATCGTCCTTATTTAGCAAAACAAGGCATTTCCAAGGCTGACGTTCATTTTGTCAAAGCCGGGCAAATAAGCATGCTACTAGTGGCGTTATCACTAAGTGGTATGGCAGTGCTTTGCTATTACTGGCAACAGTATTCAGATACCCCGCTTCTGGCTTTCGCGTTGAGCGTGATGGTTTTTTCCTATAGCGGCTTGCTAGGCGTGTATTTCACTGCAGTGTTTACCAAGCGAGGTAATGCGACTACTGTGCCATTGGCACTGATTACAGGTTTTGTCGTCAGCCTGATGTTCCAGCCGTACATAATCGACAACATTTTACCTACGCAATGGCAGTTTAATCTGGGCTTTACCTGGCAATTATGCGTTGGTGCCCTATTGTCTTTCTTAGTCTGTTTTGCAGGCACGAATAACCACGATCCCCTGAAGGTCAAACAAATGGAGGTTCAACCGTAAATGGCGGTTAAATATATACTCGGTATCGATGGCGGCGGAACCAAAACCTTAGGTCGCCTACAGCAAATCGATTCTGGACTTAGTTTTGATGATAGTGCCGGTTCAAGTTCATTGACTAATGATTTTGAAGGCGCCTGCATCGCCTTAATGGGATTGATTGACCGTTTATTGCAACGTTCAGACGTGGCGCCAGAAGAAATCGCTGTAGTCATGGGTCTGGCGGGTGCTGGTAATCAATCTCAGGTTCAGCGACTGCGTAATCGCCTGAGCTATTCTTTCGCCAGCCTGGAAATTTTCAACGATGCAAGAACGTCGTTATATGGCGCCAATCTTGGCAACCCCGTAGCCGTTATCGCTCTGGGTACTGGTTCGGTAGGTGCGTTATTAAAATCAGAAAGTGAAGAAGAATACGCTGGCGGTTGGGGCTTTCCCATAGGTGATGAAGGCAGCGGTGCCAAGCTTGGTTTCCATGCCGTTAAAGTTTTGCTGCACGAAATTGATGAGCAGCGCAGCAACAAGAGTGAGTTGGCAAGATACATACAATCAGAAATAGGTAAAAGCCAGGATGACATTCTTAACTGGTTAAGAAACGCCAAACCTGCGGCTTTTGCCAAATTTGCGCCGCATGTGTTTGAGTTAGCGCAAAGCTGTCCGAAGGCGAAATCATTAGTTTCCAAACACGCTAAAGATGTTGAACAGCTTATCGATTTAACCTTAAAAGACGAAACCGTGCCTGTTGTATTGATGGGTGGCTTGGCAGTACCAACATTGGCTTTTCTGAGCAAACCTTATCAGCAAAAATGTCAGTTAACCAAAGGCAGCTCTCTCGATGGAGCATGTCTTCTTGCTCGTCAGCTTGCCGCCAATGAAACCTTAGTACACACCAAGCGTAAAGTTGAAGAAATGGATGAGCAAAGCCTGCTGTTAGCGCAGCTAAATTCCATGGTTTCAGAAGAGCGCAACCCAAACACCATGCAGGTAGATTTGATGACGTCCAAGGAAATTCTTGAACGTCTGAATGATGAAGATGCCTACGTGCCAGTTGCCGTTCAGCGTTGTATTGGTGAGATCAGCGATGCTGTTGAAATGATCGTTAGTGCCTTTGCCAAAGGTGGTCGCCTTGTCTATATCGGCGCCGGCACCAGTGGCCGACTTGGTATTCTTGATGCCGTTGAATGTCCGCCGACATTCAGTGTTTCGCACAAACAGGTTATCGGATTAATTGCCGGTGGTAATGATGCAATTTACAAAGCCGTTGAAGGCGCTGAAGATAGCCTTGAGGGTGCGGTTAATGATTTAAAAGCCATTAACTTTAGTGCCGATGACGTACTCGTTGGTATTGCCGCAAGTGGCCGTACGCCTTATGTAATTGGTGGTTTAGATCACGCGAATTCGCTCGGTGCCAATACCGTATCTTTGACCTGTAACCCTGGTTCAGAGGTATCTAAACACGCGAAAGTCAGTATTTGCCCTGTGGTAGGTCCGGAAGTACTAACCGGCTCAACCCGATTAAAATCTGGCACCGCACAAAAACTGGTGCTTAATATGTTAACCACAGCCAGCATGATTCGCTCAGGTAAGAGCTATGAAAACCTGATGGTTGATGTTAATGCCAGTAACGAAAAGTTATACGCCCGTGCGATACGTATTGTAATGCAGGCAACCAATTGCGATAGAGAGACTGCACTGGAAGCATTAAACAAGTCTGGCTACAAAGCTAAATTGGCGATATTGCATGTGTTAACAGGCGTAGATACCGAACAAGGCAAACAGTTATTGGAAGAGCAGCAAGGCTTTCTTCGCCGAGCGGTAGAAGCTTATCAAACACAACAAGCTGCGTCCCGTATTGCTCAAGAGGATTAATTATCGGCATGTTAGTTAACAAATCGGCGAACACGACTTGGTTAACGGTACACAAAATTTGCATAGTGCTGGTTGCATTATGCCTTCAGTTGACGACATCAGGTATTCAGGCCAAGGAAGGCTTGATACCTGAACCCTCCTTCAATGAAGCGCCAATCCCCGGCGCTGAATTAAGCAAACAATACCTGCCCGCACTCAAAGGCAAACGCGTAGGGGTGATTGTTAATCAAACGTCTATGGTTAAAGACCAGCATCTGGTCGATTTTCTACTGGCCAACGAAATAAACATCCGATACATCTTTGCGCCTGAGCACGGGTTTCGAGGTGATCACGATGCAGGAGCCGTAGTTGATTCTTCCATAGACAGTAAAACTGGTATCGAAATCGTATCGATTTATGGCAGCAACAAGCGTCCGGAAGATAAGATTTTAGAAAACCTGGATGTACTGATATTCGATATTCAGGATGTAGGGTTACGGTTTTATACCTACATCAGTTCCATGCATTACATGATGGAGGCGGCGGCAGATAATAACCTGGATTTCTGGGTGTTTGATCGGCCCAATCCAAATGGCGCCTTTATTGACGGTCCGATACTGGAGCCTGAGTTTAAATCTTTCGTGGGTATGCATCCTATCCCGGTTTTGCACGGCCTGACGGTTGCTGAACTGGCACAGATGATAGTTGGCGAGGGCTGGCTGGAAAGCGAAAATCAATTACAGCTTAACCTGGTAAAAGTGGCCAATTATCATCATCAGATGCCATATGATTTACCAGTAAAGCCTAGCCCGAATTTGCCGAATAGTCAGTCAATAGCCCTTTACCCATCGTTGTGTTTCTTTGAAGCAACACCCGTGAGTATCGGCCGTGGTACGCCGTTTCCATTTCAGGTAATTGGCTATGATAAAGCTAGCAAAATCCATATTGGCGATTTTGAGTTCACTCCGGTTCCAACAGCGGGTGCTGCCCTCAATCCTAAACTGATGGATGTTAAACTCCAGGGCCAGGATCTTCGCCAAACCAAGGTATCAGGACTTGAGCTTGACTACCTGATCGCCTGGTTTGAAGCTTTCGCTGCACAACAACAAGAATTTTTTACCCGAGCCGCATTTTTTGACAAATTAGCGGGCACAGACAAACTGCGTTTAAAAATCGCAGCAGGCCTTTCGGAAAAACAAATAAAACAAAGCTGGCAACAGGATTTGAGCAAGTACAAAAAGATGCGCGATAAGTACCTGTTGTACCCATAGGTTGCAGTTTATTAAGCCTTGTGTCATCTTGCCTGCTAGTAAAAACAATGATGTTGAGCTGAATCGGCTCAATCTACGCAAATAATTTAATGTCATTGGTATAAAAATAATAAGACACCGATATGAATGCAAAATCCACCAATTCCGTAAAATCCGTCCTCATTGTCGGTGGCGGCACCGCTGGCTGGTTAAGTGCCTGTTACCTGGCAAAGCAATTAAACCAACAGCAGCAAAACATCACCATTACGTTAGTAGAATCTCCGGATATTCCGATCATTGGCGTTGGCGAAGGCACCTGGCCAACCATGCGCACAACCTTGCAACGCATCGGTATTGATGAGTCTCGGTTTATTCGTGAGTGTGATGTTAGCTTTAAGCAAGCCTCTAAGTTCGTCAACTGGCACCGCCCCGCGGACAACGGCAAAGATAATTTTTATTATCACCTTTTTGATGGTCCTGGTTTTTCCTGGGAGTTCAATCCCGTACCTTTTTGGCTTGATGGCTCGTTAGGTGACATCAGTTTTGCCAATGCCATCTCGTTGCAGGAACAGGTATGTCAACATAACTTAGCGCCGAAAATGATGGTCACTCCACAGTACCAAGGGGTATTCAATTACGCGTATCACCTCGATGCCGGTAAATTCGGGCAGTTACTGAAAACTGTCGCCACTGAAGAGTTAGGTGTGAATCACATCAGTGCCAACGTTACCGACGTCCATCTTGACGATGACGGAGACATTGCATTCCTTAGCACCGATAGAACACAATCTCTGACCGCGGATCTGTTTATCGACTGTTCCGGATTTAAGTCCCTGCTGTTAGGCGAGGCGTTGAATGTTCCATTTAAAGATTTGAACGATGTTTTGTTTGTTGATCGCGCCGTCACCATCCAGGCGCCTTATGAAGATCAGCAAGGCCCGATTGCCTCGCAAACCATTAGTACCGCCCAGGAAGCCGGATGGATTTGGGACATAGGCCTGCAATCTCGTCGCGGCACCGGTTATGTCTACGCCAGCAAATATTCGTCTCCTGAAAGAGCAGAGCAACTGCTTCGGGAATATCTTGGCGATAAGGAACAAAAGCTCGAAGCCAGACACCTGCAAATGCGAGTTGGTCATCGCCAGAAGTTTTGGGAAAAGAATTGCGTCGCTATCGGCTTATCTGCCGCCTTTATGGAGCCTCTTGAGGCCAGCGCCATATTTCTGGTGGAAGCAGCTTGCTTTATGCTCGCCGAACAGTTTCCAAAAGACTCACAGAGCATGAGTTATGTTCGCGATAACTTTAATGATTCATTTGCATTTCGTTGGCAAAAAACCGTCGAGTTTATCAAGATGCACTATGTCTTGTCAGAGCGCGACGATACCCCTTTCTGGCGTGACAATAAGCACCCAGACTCAATTCCTGAAGAGCTCCAGAAACGATTAAGTCATTGGCTACAAAACCCTGTCAGTAAGTACGATTTTGCCAGTCAGTTTGAGCCGTTTACCAAAGAGAGTTATGAATTTATTCTTTATGGAATGCGGCCGAATTTAAGTATTTCGGCCCCTATCCTGGACCCGTCCCTCAGGGACAAAGCGCAAAAACAATCAAAATGGATTCAGGAAAGCTGGCAACAGGCGCAGCAGCAACTGCCGACCAACCGCGAACTATTAAATCGTCTCAAAGAGAACGGTTTTCAGAAGCTCTAACGAAGAGCGCTGCAGACTTACTAACTGCAGCATTAGGTGACAGAAGCGGCAAAAAAGCCGCTTCAGGTGTCAGCTCGAATGAACTTCGAGCGGTGTCGTGTTCGCACTAAAGTGCTTAAACGGTGACAGAAGCGGTAAGAACACCGCTTCAGGTGTCAGCTCGAATGAAAAACTTCGAGCGGTGTCTGGTTCGCACTGAAGTGCTTAAACGGTGACAGAAGCAACTGGTCTCTAGCCTGCTTTTTGACACCTTTGACACCTTTGACACCGTTTGTCGTCAATCAATAGCCCGCCAGTACGTCCTGCTGTGCACGAAAGTGCTGAGTGCAATTTTGATTGTATTTAACGACGGGTTGCAGCGGCGCGATTTGCGCTGATACCTGAACACTACGTTGCTTCACTTTCGGAAAGACTCCCATTCCCGCCAACAAACAATACCAACTGGCTCTGGAATACATCGAGGTTTGAAAGTAATGTTCCAGTTCCTTATCGATATCAGCATCCGATTGCCAGACTTCCAGTAAATGTTGCACCGCATCGGGAACGTAAAGTTCATTGCGACTATCCAGCCAATATTGGCTATCGTTACGCGAATTCGTCAGGTAATGCACCAGAATATAGTCCCTGACGCCATCGAACATATCATTTATGGTGTCGTTGAACTTTTGTTTTGAATCATTTAACCGAGCGACTTCACCGCCCAATTGGCCAGCAATCGCCTCACAGGCATGCTCAATCGTATATTGCACCAACATCAACGCCGTCGCTTCTAACGGTTCAACAAAGCCCTGAGATAAACCTATGGCGAAAACGTTGTTACGCCAGTGTTCCTGGCGGCGCCCTACTTTCATACTAAGATGACGGGCGCTAATTTCGTCGCTAATTCCAAGGGCTGTTCGAAGCTCTCGTTCGGCTTGCTCCTGGTTCAGGTAATCCCGGGAGTAGACGTAGCCGTTGCCCCAGCGTTGAGTCAGTGGAATATTCCACATCCAGCCATTTGCTAAGGCACTGGATCGGGTTTCCGTTGGCAATTTGTCAGGCAACTTTGATGGCTGTTGGTGCTCTACCTGAATGGCAACGGCAGCATTGTTTTTTAAGCTTGAAGCGTAGGAGTAAAAAGGCACATCCAAAGTCTGCTCAATTAACTGACCGCGAAAGCCACTGCAGTCAATAAAATAGTCTGCTGTTAGCCGCTCACCTTGATCACTGATGATGGCTGCGATATCACCATTAAGATGGCGCTCGACATCGATAATATTACATTGCTGATGGGTGACCCCCATTTTTGTCCCAATGGATTGCAGGAATGTACCCAGCAATCCGGCATCAAAATGATAGGCGTAATCTAATTCAAAAGGTAACGGCTGCTGACAATGGGGAGACAAGCCCTGCTTAGCAAGGTATGAGGTGACGAAATAATGATTTGGATTGGCATCGACATCGATTCCAGCGCGGCGGCAATTGGCATTGTGAAAGAAAGCCTCACCCACTTGCTTATCCAAAGGCGAAAAGAACGGGTGAAAATAGCTTTGATATTGGTTTTTCGTCGACCAGTCAGGAAATCGAATTCCACACTTGTAGGTTGCCTGACAGGCTGGCATCCAATCCTGTTCAGCGATATCTAACTGCTTAAAAAACTGCTTTATATAGGGTGTGGTTCCCTCGCCCACGCCGATAACCGGAATGTCAGGCGATTCAACTAAAGTAATATTTGCATGTACACCGAGCTTTTTGGCCATAAGCAGAGCCGACATCCATCCAGCAGTACCACCACCGAGAACAATCAAATGCGCTTTTTCCATGACTTCGCCACCTAATAAAACTAAGAGTATTCATATTAGCCTGAAGCAAACTCTTTAAGCCATAAATTATTCCTGATACCCACATTAACTAATAATTTAATTACCTAATTAGCACATATTTACCAAGCCAAAACAAAAAACGAGCAAAAAACCCATCCCACTAAAGGACTAATTTCAAAACTAAATTGATAATTTACAGTAAGTTTTTTGCTGAAGTTTTGAGCCTCTAGATTGACAACGTTGTCATGGAAAACCCTTGAACTGTCTGGGGTGAGGGATAACGACAGAAAATACCCGGGCATTTTTGTAGACATTTGTACAATCTTTCAACAAAGCATCCTTGGAAGAAAATATTCCTTTTGGTTGTTTTTTAGTTAATAAATTATTTGTTTTTTGTGAGAAATCTGTGTAAAAATAATCCACGTTCCTTTTATATTTTTAGTAAAAAATAACAATTAGATAAAATAACAACACGGGAGAATCTCAAATGACTAATCGGGTCACTGGGAAATTAAAGCTTTCTGTTTTGACGACATCCATTCTTGCTGCCATGTATGCACCAAATGCAATCGCTGCAGAAGAAGATACTCAAACCGCAGAGCAACAAGAAATAGAAAAAATTGAAGTTACAGGTTTTAGAGCCTCGGCTCGTGAAAACCTTAACGCTAAACGTTTTGCCACCAACATCGTTGACGCAATTACCGCTGAAGATATTGGTAAATTCCCAGATAAAAACATCGGTGATTCATTACAGCGTCTAGCTGGTGTCGGTATTGAGCGCCGTTTCGGTGAAGCCGATGGTATCTCCATTCGTGGTTTAGCACCTGAATTAAGTTTAACCTTCTTAAATGGTCAATCAATTTCTACCGCACAATGGTTTGAAGGTTATCGCCCTACTCGTGGTTTCCGTTCGGATATGTTGGCGGCTGAATTGGTTGCTGGCCTTGAAGTCTATAAGTCACCACAAGCTGACCTTCCTGAAGGGTCCATCGGTGGTACCTTAAACATAAAAACTCGTAAGCCATTGGATCTTGACGCCAACACCATTCAAGGCTCATTAGAGTATCAATATTCTGATAATGCCGACCGCTGGGATCCAGCAATTTCAGGTCTATATAGCTGGAAGTCCGACGATGAAAAGTTTGGTTTCTTAGCTACTGTCTCCCATCAAGAGCGTTTTACTACCTATGACGCGATGGAAAACTATATGGCCACTGGTGCCGCTTCTAAGTTTGAAGCAGGTGGTGATACATCTGGTGCCACTCACGCAACCTGGGGTGCAGGTCACGCCATTTTCCAACAGGAACGAGAGCGTAATGCCTACAATATCACTTTCCAGTATCAGCCTACTGATGCATTAGGTTTTACCTTTAACTACTTAGATTTCTCTCTGGCCGCAAATAACGTCAACTCGAACTACCTGGTTGTTCCTGGTCGCGCTGGTGTATTGCGCAACGCTAGCGATGTAACCTCTTACGGCGGTGGTGATGCAGCCCTTAAACATGATGTTTACCTAAGTGATATTGACGGTAGTGCTGGCAATGATTACTGGTTTGGTCCGGATACCTTCTTCCGTAATACAGAGCCAGAAGCTAAGACTTATGACTTAGAAATCGAATATAGCCATGATTTATTTGACCTGCACGCGCAAATCGGTCACACCGAAGCCGCTGGTGATATCAAGGTCTATGGTTATTTCGGTAAGATCAACACCGCTCTTATGGGACAAGCTGGCCTTGACGGTAGTCAACAGCTTACCCTGGACCTGACAGATAATGCCTTAGGTGTCGACTTTGTAAACTTCGACCACACCGATCCTGGTTCATACCCACTTGAGATCCGTGACCGTAACGCTCACATCACAGATTCTGATGAAGAAGATTACTATCAGTTAGATCTAACCTTCCCGCTGGAAATTGCGTTCATTGAATCCATTAAGACCGGTGTTAAGTACAAAGAGCACAAAAATGACCGTCACTTGTATAACTTCACGTTAGACAATTACGATGGTTTATCGGCGCAATATCAGACCCTTGCCGATTTGGGTTTTGTTAATAGCGTTTGTGGTCAGTTTGAAGAAGCAGGCAAAGCCAACACCCTGGATTGTTTACCACAATTTAGCCTGGGTGGCGTTAAGTCTTTTTCTTTAGACAATCAGCCAGCGAACACCAAAACTGACGAGTCTTTGAATGATTATTATGAAATCAACGAAGACACGTTAGCGCTTTACGTCATGGCTAATTTCGAAACCGAAATTGGTAACAGCACACTAAGCGGTAACTTTGGTATCCGCTATGTTGATTACTCCCTGGACTCTATTGCTAACCAATACAACCAGACGTCCGATACCTGGATTCTTGGGGTAAGCACCAAGAACGATTACAGCGAGACACTACCTAGCTTAAACGTTACCTATGAAGTGATCCCTGACCTTCTTATTCGTGGTGCCTGGGCGAAAGTAATGTCATTGCCTAACTACCAGGATCTGAAAAACACCTTCAGCTTTAACGATACAACCTTTACCGGTTCTGCGGGTAATCCATTCCTGGAACCTTGGCGTGCTACCCAATGGGAAATCGGTGCGGAATGGTACTTTGATGAAGCGTCACTATTAAGTGCAACTTACTTTAGTAAAGATATCGAGCAGTTCCTGTTCTCAAGTTCGCAAATGGAATCCATTCCTGGTTACGACCAGGAGTTCAACATCTCCCGTAGGCGTAATGGTGGTGATGCCGAGCTAAGCGGTATCGAGCTTCAGTTCCAAACCGAATTTGGCCTTGGATTCGGTATGATTGCTAACTACACCTACACCGATTCCGAAGTAACCAATGATCAGGGCGTTTCTGGCCTGGCGTTACCGGGTAACTCGGAAGACATGTGGAACGTTACCGGTTACTGGGAAAATGATATGTTCTCAGCTCGGGTAATGGCCAACCACCGTGGTGGTTTCTTTAATGGCGTGAGAATCGGCGCAGACTCTCAAACAGAAGAATTCACTTCCGTTGATGTTGCATTCTCTTACGACGTAACTGAGAACCTAAAACTTAGTGTGCAAGGTATTAACCTGACAGGTGAACTTTACCGCACACAGAACTCACCGGATAGCTGGGGCGGAATCTTCCAGTTAATTAACGATAACGGTACCCGTTGGTTCGTTAACGCTTCTGTGAAGTTCTAAGCTCATCGGATGATGCCGAAGTGCACGCTTCGGCAGATTCGACTCCCTGCAGCCCCGAAAGGGGCTTTTTTTTTGTCCTGACTTTAATGTCAGGACAAAAAAAAGCCTTTAAGGTGGAGTCAAAATGAAGTTTTGAAGGTGGAGTTAAGGCAAAGCCTTAAAGGTGGAGTCAAAACGGAGTTTTGAAGGTGGAGTTAAGGCAAAGCCTTAAAGGTGGAGTCAAAACGGAGTTTTGAAGGTGGAGTTAAGGCAAAGCCTTAAAGGTGGAGTCAAAACGGAGTTTTGAAGGTGGAGTTAAGGCAAAGCCTTAAAGGTGGAGTCAAAACGGAGTTTTGAAGGTGGAGTTAAGGCAAAGCCTTAAAGGTGGAGTCAAAACGGAGTTTTGAAGGTGGAGTTAAGGCAAAGCCTTAAAGGTGGAGTCAAAACGGAGTTTTGAAGGTGGAGTTAAGGCAAAGCCTTAAAGGTGGAGTCAAAACGGAGTTTTGAAGGTGGAGTTAACGCAAAGCCTTAAAGGTGGAGTCAAAATGGAATTTTGAGGGTGGAGTTGCAGCAAAGCTGCAATGTTGATTTTCAGGTTTCCCAAAACACGAGGAAGTCGAGTGTTTTGCTCCACCATCGTTAGACTCCACCCTAAATACGACGCAAGGGAGTATTTACTCCCTCTTCGTTAGAATCCCTCACAAAACACGATGTAGAAGAGTGTTTTGATTTAGTCTCCTTGATTCACGAAATCGCGAACCGCTTTATTCGATTCCTCAACCATTTTTCTGGCACTGCGTGATGCTTGAGTTAAAGCAATAAACAACAAATCAATCACGAACTCTTGAGAGGTGCGGGAAATAATCGAAGACAAACGCATCGAAGATTGCTCGGCAACGGTATGCAGGTTGATATCGGCATACTTCATCAACAGGTTGTCGCTGTAATTAGTGATAGTAATGACTTTTGCACCACGCTCTTTGGCAAGTTTTGCCACCGCAACGACATCACTGGTATTACCGGATTCACTAACACAGATAACTAAATCATCGTGTCCAAAAGTAGACACGTAGGAAAGTTGGATATGGCCACTGGTTTCGGCCAATGCCATTTTGCCAATTTTTTGTAATTTATAACTAAAATCTTTAGCCACTAATGCGGAGGCACCGATACCACTGACCAGAACACGTTTAGCCGATTTCACCAGATTAACCGCTTGCTCGATATTCTTATCGGCGTTCAACCCTGACGTTTCCACCAACACTTTGTGCTTGCTAGCTAATAACTTCTTGTTTAGCTGTTCAAAATCATCATTAACGGTGATTTTTCCGTGTAGCTGTACATCGTCAGTTTCGGAGTTGATTGCTTCGATTAGGGCAAACTTAAAATCTGGATAGCCTTTATAACCCAGTTTTTGCGTAAACTTAACGATTGAAGACTGGCTAACGCCAACCAGCATCGCCAGTTTCTGTGAAGAAAGGTCTTTAATAACGTTTGGAGATTGAAGCGAAAAATCTGCTATTTTTGCTTCATTGGATGTTAGTGAATCCCGTATAGCCCGGATTTTAACCAGTACCGACATTAGCCTTCCCACTGAGTAATAAAATATTTCCAGAAATACTAGCACAATCCTTATTTATAGCTCAACGGGCTACTCAAATTCTTTTTAAAAACAACATCCTGAACCGAAATTCAATATTCAGAATAAACCCTGAATCACCCCTGAATAATTACACCAACAACAACCCAACAATAAAGATTAAATATTCCTATAAATTAGAACTGATAACCTACCTGTAATAACAAACCGAATTCGACGTCATCCCGACCGTCACCAATGACAAAACTTGCTCCTAAATTGGTACCCGGTTCGGTAATTCCGTTAAGGAAGTAGTGATAACTCCCGGCCAGGCCCCAGACGATTTCATTGTCATATTCTGGATTGCGGTTAGTCGGCTCTCTGCTCTTCTCGCTGCCAACGGCACCAATATAGATACCAATGCCGTGCTTATCGGCATAGAAAGGGTCGACATCAAAGAGGTTGGTTTGGATCCAGCCGACACCGACACCGCAAGCTAAGCCACCTTCCGAGGAATGGCCAAGGCAACCGATTGATGCGTATTTCATATCATATTGTTTAGTAACGTTGATGTTGGCGCCAAGGCCGGTATATAAAATTCCGAAACCCAGGCCATAGCCATAATCATCAAACGCAAAGAAGCTATCTTCTTTCGGTTCAGATACCGGTTCTTCCAGCGATTCCTCGCCAGTGACTTCTTCATCGACTTCAGCCGTGCTTTCAGGCTCTTGTCCGGGAATGGGTTTAGCCGGTGTTGCTTCAACAACGTCGTTATTGACTGTCGACTCTTCAGTGTTTTGTTCCTGAGCAAAGCTAACATTAGCAAAAACCAGCAGGGGCAGCAGGAGGATTAGCGATTTCAAGGCAGGTCCCTTCTCTTAACGAATCATTATTGTTTTACCGCTCTTGGTTAAAGTCTATAAGATAGTTTCCAGTTTGCCAGTAAATTGCAAAACAGTGTTTATCATTCAATAAGTTAAAAGCATGTTAATTGAATAAAGCCAAACCTGCACAGATGATGCTCTAGTAGCTACCGCAGCGCTTAACGGATAAATGTAAACCGGATAAAAATTCATTGTAAACTGCAGGTCAATGCTACAAATATGTACACAAAAATTCGCGTAATTCATTGCAAAGCCCCAGCATTTATAATAGAACTACTGCCCAAGAATTAAGCTGTTTCCCTTACAAGCAATAAATTACAACAATGAAGTATGCTGTTTTCCTTTTTATCACCCTTGCCAGCCTCCTCAGCGCTACCGCGCCCCTGGCACAAGAGGATATTGAACAGAGCCTGGTAAAACCGGGCACGTTTGATTTTCGTCTGACTGCAGGGTATGGCGGTATTGAAAATCCTCTGCGTCAGCGCGAAAATATTCGCTCTCCTTTACTACCGGAATTTAGTTATTACGGCGAAAAGTTCTTTGTCGAAAACCTGGTATTGGGATATAGCCTCTATGAATCTCGCAACTGGATGGTCGATGCCTACGGCTACTTTAACAACGATGGTTATTTCTTTGCCGACTCAAATACCGAGAAAATCGTCTCTTTGGCAGGCATAACCCAAAACACTTGGCGAGTTACCAAAGTCCCCTTAAACCTTGAAGATGTTGAACGAGATTTAAGTTATATGGCAGGTATCAACATCAGTCATATTACCAACTGGTATCGAACCAACCTTTCGATTGCCAAAGATGTCACTTCGGTTCATTACGGTGAAGAAATATCCCTGACGTTTTCCAAACCAATGCAATGGAAGTCGTTAACCACAACCATTCAGGCTGGTGCAACCTACAAATCTTCCGATATCACCGACTATTATTACTATCTGACAGACGATGAAAACAACATATCCATCCGTCAGACTGCGGTAGGCGATACCATCTCGCCCTGGGCTAATGTAAGTTTGCGATACCATTTTAATCCGACCTGGTCGATTGGATTTTCTTTAAAGAAAACCTGGTTTGACAGCAAAATGAAAGCCAGTGTGTTAGTGGAAGATACGAGTTTTTATTCTGGTTTTATAGGGGTTTCATATAGGTACTAAGATGACGTTGAAGCCACTCTCGACACGACTTGGCAGTTTATTTATATGTTGCCTGAGCACCTTAGCTGCCCAGGCACAGGACGACTCTACTTATTCGGCGGATATTTCTGAAATAAATATCCTGCCGGAAATTTGTGTTCGTCACAAAAGTAATGCCCAGTGTCAGTTTAAGCTCGACGTGAACCTGCAACTGAAAGCAAAAATGGATGTTTGCATGGTAATCGAGTCTTTGCGCATCAGGCAATGCCTGGAACAGGTTAGCGAAGCAAAATTCCAGCGCCTGTTAACCATCAATGAAGACGTTAAGATCGATATTATCAACCGCGACACCGGAGAACTGCTTTATAGCTCAATATTGAAGCTAGCGGAGTTTCAGCCTGTTAATTTACGACCACGAAGAAACCTGGGTTGGATCCTATAGTGGCAGCTAAAACCTATAAATTACTTCTCATTGAAGACGATATCCCGTTGGCAGAGCTGGTGAGTGACTTTCTCAATGACTACGAATTCGAGGTTACCTGCGTAAATAGTGGTCAGGAAGCATTAAAAGTCGTTTCCGAAAATCAATATGACCTGATTCTTTGCGATATCATGCTTCCGGATATGGATGGGTTTGAATTACTACCTAATCTTCCTTTTGGGCCACAGGTACCGATACTTTTTCTAACGGCGATGACCGACAGTATGTCGCAAATTAAAGGTCTTAACGCTGGCGCTGCTGACTACATTTTAAAACCCGTAGATCCGGAAGTTCTGCTTGCCCGGGTTCGCGCTAATATCCGTATGGTGGAAAGACGAGGCCAAGCGACGTCTTTAACTCTGGGTAACCTGTTTCTTGATAAGACTACCGCAACCGCTACTTATCATGGTAAAGCGTTAGATCTGACCGCTCAGGATTTTGCCATTATCTGGTATTTCGCCCAGCGTGGTGACGATGTTGTCGACCGCGATAGTCTGTTTACGGATATTATTGGCAGAACTTATGACGGTAAAGATCGAGCAGCTGACCTGCGCATCAGCCGTCTGCGTAAAAAGCTTAGTGCCGTGGGTCTTGATGAGCTCACTATCATCTCAATTCGCAACAAAGGATATGTATTTAAGTATTGGGCGCACTTAAACAATGCATAGTCATTTTATCCGCTTTTACTTATTCATCTTACTTGCTGTATTCGCTCTGGTTTTTAGTTTCGGTCAGCTGTACAGCCAGTTCTACGCGCCGCCCGTACAATACAATATTCCGGTCGAATCGGTTTTTGCGGCTCAGGAAACCCCCAATCCAGCGACGTTTCGCTACATCAAGAAATCCAATATTCAGCTGTCATCCGATTTACTGGCGCAATTACAAGGTAATCAAACGATTGCCTACGTGGTAAATAATCAAATGTATTATCTGCGTAATCACGACAAAGGCCGTTATATTCAATGGGGACCGGTTGAAATCAACGAAGCCCCTGTCGATGATAATTATCTGATTCTATTTTTTTACAGCGCTCTGGCAATTGTATTCCTGTTGTTAATGTGGCCAATGTTCAGAGATTTGTCATTCCTGCAAAAATGCGCGGTGGAATTTGGCGAAAACCCTCAGTCTCAACCCTTAACCGTCAGTAAGAAATCTACCGTTTATCCCCTTGCTCATGCACTTTATGCAATGAGCAGTCGTCTGGTTGAGTTTGTAACCTTGCAGCGGGATCTCGCGAAAATCATCGCCCATGAAGTCCGTACACCTTTGGCGCGGATGAAGTTTGTGTTAAAGCGCGTTGAAGGAAAAATCGAAGACAAGCATTTAAAGCGCATGTTGATGGATATCGCCGAGCTTGAAACCTTAGCCACCGACTACATGGCGTTCAGTCGTTCCCAACAACTCGATCCCGATTACCTGCAACCATTAAAACTGGATTGGTTCTTTGAAAGACTAAGTCATAAATATCAAAATTTGGAAACGCCCGTTCACTTCATCCTCAACAATAAAGATAGCCAATTTCATGGCAATGAAGCACAGCTTGATTTGGCTCTATCAAACCTGCTTAACAATGCCTTGCGCTACGCAGAACAGCAAATACAGGTAAATGTTGAAGTAAACGACGGCTGGGTTAACTTTCATATTGATGACGACGGCCCGGGCTTTAATAACGGAAAACAGAGAACCAATAATCAGGGAACAACCACAGGCTTTGGCCTTGGATTATATATTGTCGAGTCCATCGTTAACCGCCACAACGGTAGTTTATCGAAGTCATCGGGTCCATTAGGCGGCGCCAGAGCTACCGTGGCCATTCCCACACAACCACCTCGCTGACCCTAATCATACCAATCCATACAACACCGACCTGCTAAAGCTCACTGCGTTATCAATTTCATTATGTAAATTCTCGTGGGGATGAAACGAAACTGCGATAGCACCTTTGATTTTCAACGCTCGATTTAAGCGTTGACGCCCACTTCCAAATTCAACGAAAAATAACCAAAAGATTACACATTGTTAACAGCAGTTTTTTTTCATCTCGGTAAACTAAATAAAAATAAGCTTCACGGAGTGATGGTATGAAAAATTTAATTGTAATAACCGCGATTGCCTATCTTGCACATCAATACGTAGGTGATCACTTTAAATTAGTTAAATACAATAGCGATGACGAAGTTATCCTGCAAATCGGCACCTATGGCACATTAGAGGAATGCCGGATTGAAGAAGCACAGCAAAAGGAAAAGGCCGAACTGCTGGAATTTTTAAGCAGTAGCTTCAAATGTGAGCAAATTGAGTGGTTCACAAAAAAATAACGCGTTAAATATTATTTGCTTGGCTCTAAATTTCCGGTTTTCGCTAGCAACGCTTACCTTTTCCATTTTAAAAGTTCCCGTCTAAGATTAACTGAGGCAAACATTAAACTCGGGATCGCAGATATGGTCCCGGAAAGGTCGAAATATGGGCAACTATTCTCAAAAGCTATCCCTGCTTTTACTCTCTGTGTTCACCTTGCTTTGGGGTTGTAGCACGCAGCCAGACGATTACTGTCCCCCTCAATATAAAGCTGAAGAATGTCAGCAAGCCCGCACCAATGACAACCAGCTTATTAACCAGCAGTATGAGCAACGCCGCTGGCGCAGCTCCAGTGAGCAGGAAAAAGAGCCATTGCAGCTAGGTATCGATGCCGACATCCCGATTCTCGAAGGACAGGTTAAAATCGTCGGACCCACCGTCGAAGATGGGGTAAATTCACTGGCGATGAAAATCTGGATGATTGAGAACGCCAAGTATACGGTTGATGCCACCTATTACATCTTCGACAACGATCTCGCCGGTTACGCCTTTTTAGGTGCCATGTGTAATGCGGTAAAACGTGGCGTCGATGTCAGACTGATGGTTGATTCTCTCGGCTCCGTTGATATGCGCCATGAGGAATTAAAAGGCTTGCTTCGCTGCGCCGATGAAGCAGGGTTTATCCGTGGCCCAGACGGCAAACTCACCAATAAGCGTGCCCGTGTTCAGGTGATAATATTCAATGCTGCGTCAAAAATCTTCGTTAATATCAACCGTCGCTCCCACGATAAACTGTTAGTGATTGATGGAAATTCGCCGGAAAATGCTTACGTAATGACGGGCGGCCGCAATATTTCCCTGCATTATTACGGTATCAATGAAGAGGGAGAGTTGAACAAGGATACGTTTCAGGATCTGGAAATTTTGATAAAGAACCCGGAAGGTTCGATTACCGATCTGGAGCAAAATCACAAACGTGGCAAGTTTGGACATCTGATCACCATTTCCCGAGTATCCGAACTCTACCTGACCCTGCTTTATAGCCATAGTGGCAACAAGTTCCTGACCGCCTGGTTCCCTTACTCAGGACAACGGGAAAAACTCCAGGAGTCTCTCGATGAGTTAAAAACCGGGCCGTTATTTGCAAAATCTTACGCCAATATTGAAGCAGAAATGCAGGAAGGTTATCACCCTGCTAAACTTCGCCTTGCCCATGAAATGGCAAACATTGTCAGCTATGAGGTATTTGAAAAATATGCCGATGTTCAGGGGCGCAACCCCAATTCTATCGTTGAAATCCTTGCTGAGCTCAGTAGTGAAAAGTACAACGTTAAACACGTACGCTTAGTCTCACCATATATCTTTCTTGCCAATGAAGAACCCGAGGAAAAAGATGGTCGTTATCAAGAGCTTGAAGGCATGCGCCAATGGCTTGCGGATGACCCTGAACGGACCATCGAAATCATCACCAATTCAGTGATGTCTTCCGATAATTTTATGACGCAATCGATTATCGATATGGAAATGGTACCGAGGATGTTAAGTGATGACCCACAATTCATCGACAAATGGCAGGATGATTTGGAGGTCAGTGAAGAAAATCCTGATTTCATTGCATCGGAAGATTTTCAGAAAGCGATCAGTAACCCGCGTATCAAAGTCTATCAACTGGGAAAACTTGATGCCGATCTCATCGGTGGTGACGAAACCTACGGTAAGCTTCATGCCAAGTTTATCGTTACCAATAACGTTGCCTTTGTCGGTACCACTAACCTGGACTATCGCTCGCGTTTTATTAACAACGAAATGGGCTATTTTATGCTCGGAGAAGGGGTTAATAACGAGCTCAATCAAATCTTTGATGATTTGAAAAAGCGCTGTTATCTCTGGGGAGAACCGGATTGGCTCGCCATGCGTAAAAAAATCCGAGATCTGGAAGGGATGGAAGGATTTTCCGCCCGCAGTCAACGCAGTGTTTATAGCAAACTGATCTTCACCGGCATCAAGTGGCAGCTATAAAAGCACCTGAAAAGCAGACAGTAAAAGCTGTCTGCGTTGCTACTTCCGCCTTAGACTTCCGCCTTCCACTCTAACTTCCTACTAGTGGATTACCTGACGACTAAAGTGTAAGTGCTTGCTATCTTTCATTAGCTGGTGAAAATTAGCCTTATCAATTTTTATCAAGGTCTGATGATCACCCGCCTCAATGTATACATGTTCAAGTTCGTCTAGCACCTGTTCACAAACGGTATTGATGTGGTATGCCGCCCCCACCGCAGGTATTGCGCCATGTTCACAATCTTCAAACATGGTATAGACTTCCTGCTCTCTGGCTAACCGGTATGTCGCTAACATTTCATCATTTAATGCCGATAAACTTATCTTGTAGTTAGCAGGAAGTACTGCCAGCAGGTTCCTTCCTTGATGATCTTTAAGCACTACCGCTTTGGCAATGTGCTGCAATGGCACATTCGCTGAAATTGCGGTTGAAATCGAACTGCTGCTGTGGGGGTGGACGACACTGTGAAAAGGAATGTCGTGGTCCTGTAAATAGGATTCAAGTGTTGTAGAAATCGTCATAACTGCTACCTCCGAATCAACACTCAGTGTTATAAATACATTGTCATCAGGCAGGTTAAAGCAATACAACCTGGCACCGATGGCAATAGAGAAAATGAGGCGATTACCATTAGTAAATTATAGTTCATCTGAGCCGCATTTTTGGCTCTAGATTTGATCGATACAGTATGATTATATCAATCAAATCTACGTTGCAAATGAACCTCTGCCCTGACTCTGGAATGTGCAAAATTTAAAGGCATTGGTGTTACCACGGCAATTACCTGATCCAGATCAAAGTAAGCACAGAATAAACTTACAGGCACAATTGGCTATCGTATTCTAAATTTAAAGAGATAATACCAATCCACATGACTTACTGATCACTCAGCAAATATTCAGAAGGGTTTATTTACAATTTATTTCACCGAGTACGATTAATATAAAACCCTGAATCGGATAATAAAAATGGAGATTCACTGTGGGCAGAGAAATCACCTCTCAACAGAATGAGCAAAATACGGAACTGTTCAAACGTCGTCTGGTACAGCAGTTACAGCAATTAAAAGAGATCATTAATCAACCCGATTTTGGTCAGGGACCTTTGAGTATTGGCGCTGAACTGGAGACCAATATCATCGATAAAGCCGGACGAGCGAGTCATTGTAATCAATGGCTTATCGATACCTGCCAGGATCCCAGGCAAACACTGGAGTTAAATCGCTATAATCTTGAGTTCAACCTCACCCCGCAACCAGCGAAAAGCATGCCCTTTTCCCTACTTGCTAAAGAAATTAAAGAGTTAATGGAACTCACCAATCAGATTGCAGAACAACGCCAGAAACAGTTGGTAAGTATTGGCATTCTGCCGACCCTGACCGATAGCGATCTGAGCGATGAGGCCATATCGGATGTTCAGCGTTACAAGCTTTTCTCGACGTTATTACTGAAAGACCGAGGCGAGCCGTTCCAATTGAACATCGATGGCAACGACCCATTTAAAATTAGCACTAAGTCGATTGCGTTTGAGGGAGCCGGCACGTCCTTTCAACTCCATATCAGAGTGCCAAAAGAGAAATTCTCTAATATATACAACGCAATACAGTTGATTACCGCTCCGGTACTGGCCTATTGTGGCAACTCACCCTCCCTGCTTGGCCACGAGCTTTGGGATGAAACCCGGATTGCCTTGTTCAAACAGTCGATTGACACCCGAAATGATGATAAAGAGTGGAGTCATCCGCCTCGTGTTGTCTATGGCCAGGATTGGAATCGTCATGGGATCTGGGAGTTATTTGCCGCCAATACTTACCTTTACGAACCTATTTTTGCTCAGATTTATAACGACACCGACAAATCAAACTCACAATTACCGAAACTCGACGAACTGCAACTACATCAAGGTACCGTATGGAGTTGGAATCGAGGTATCTATGATCACCATGACAACGGACACTTAAGAATTGAATTAAGAACCTTACCCGCGGGGCCTACCATAGCGGATATGATGGCCAATGCCGCGGTCATGACCGGACTCGCCTACGGGCTCGCCGATGACATCGAAGATTATTTAGTTAAGCTACCCTTCAAGTACGCCGAATATAACTTCTATCGCGCCGCTAAACACGGTATGGATGCCAAACTAATCTGGCCGAGCGCGACGGGGTTTGGTTTAACGGAGCAATCGCCAGATGAAATCCTTAAGCAACTGTGGCCGAAAGTACGCCAGGGATTACAGCACATAGGGGTTGACGATATCGAATCAGCACGGTGGTTATCGATCTTTGAAAAACGCTGGCAGGCTAATACATCGGGTGCCAGATGGCAGCGACAACGTTTGCACTATCTGAAATCAAAGCTTTCAGGACAACAAGCGCTGCATCAGATGCTCAAGGATTACCTGCATTTTCAACGCCAGGATATTCCTGTCAGCGAGTGGCCAGTGGAGTCATGATGCCCAACATTGTTGAAGACATGCAGGCCTCGTCAGAATGGGATTTCAAAATCTTTGATGCTACGCAGTTGTCGCCAGAAGACAGCCTGGCCGCTTTTATTCAAAAGTTTAACAACCAACCTTTCGTGGTCAGGTTTAATTCGCCTTCAAGTCAGGAAAAACCGCTACTGTTCACTACCTTATTACACGGCAATGAAACGTCCGGGCTGGAAGCTTTGCGACGTCTTGTGGATAATCCACCAACGCCAATTTGTGATACATACATCTTGGTGGCATCGGTGAAAGCCGCCTCAACGGCACCCATGTTTTTTCATCGCATGCTGCCCGGGCTACCAGATCTTAATCGCTGTTTTTCGCCAGAAACGCTCCAGCAAACCCAAGCGGCGTTGTTGTCGCCAGACAACGACAGTACAAGTTCACAAGCGGTTCAGTTACATTTCAGTGAACCGCACTTGCTGGCTTTTCGAATCTGGCGATTTATCATGCAACTCAAGCCCAGGTGGTTGATTGACCTGCACAATACATCAGGAGCAAGCCCGGCATTTACCGTTGTCCGACACCTCACGGATAACCATGTACTGCTTTGTCAGCAATTTAGTCCGTATATTATCCGCTCAAACATCAACATGGGGGCAATCTTCGAACTTCCGACCCCTTTTCCCTGCATTACCGTAGAGTGCGGTGGCACGGGCGATGAACTGGCAAACCAGACCGCTTTTACCGGTATGCACCGATTGATGATGGCGCCTTTAGCCGATTTGCAAAAAGACAGTGAACCGGCAATTATCCTTACCGATCCCATTCGCCTGGAAGTAAAAGCCTCGGCAAACATTACCTTGAATTACGGAAATCAAGCGAAAAAAGGAGCGGATATCACCTTGCTCGAAGATATTGACCGGTTTAACTTTGCGAGTTGGGAGCCCGGTCAGTCGCTGGGCTGGGCTACCGAATCAGGATTTTCGGCACTGACCGCTGTTGATGAGCAAGGGCGGGAAAGAATTGATGATATTCTCGAACTTAAAAACAACAGCCTACAATGTAAGACCCGGCTGCATTTGTTTATGATCACCAACCGGGTCGACATTGCCTTGTCTGATTGTCTGCTCTATGCAGTTATCTTGAGAGCTTAACCGGCCTTCTTCATCCAGGCACTACACCAACCATTGTTGTTGACCAGCTTATTCGGGAACAGCGCACATGGTTTCCACTCTGGATCGTCACCAGCCTGGATGTGAGTGCAGTTAGCACAATTTTTGTCGGCCATTTCTGATTTGTGCACGTATTTAAGCGCTTTTGCGGTGGGGTCTTCCGGGTCCAGTTTTTCCGCGGCGTAACTTTTCAGCGAAATACCACCCAGCGTGACGCCAATCACAGACGCAGAAGACAGTTTTAAAAATGAACGACGATTAAACTTCGACATAATTTCGTCCTTACCTAGATATTTAACAAATTGTAAAAAGGTGCTCACCACCTCAATTAATACCGATTCCGATAACTCAGGGATCAGTCTGAGCCAGTATTTACCCTTTCGTCATTCTCCACGTTACGTTTCGACATAATCAGTAACCGATTAATGACAACAGGCATTTAAAAGTCGCGACGGCTTGTATAGAATCTCCGACGGACGTTCAGGCTTGCTCACAAAACTATCAGAATCGATATAACATCAATTCCGCTAAGTGTTTTCCCACCCAGTGGAATTGCTATAAGTGTAGACCTGGATTTCAACTAAACTTATATCTGCATATGGATTATTGCGAATTAACAGAAATAACATAGGTCGAATTTTGTGGTGAACTATGCAATCCAATAATCAAGAGAATGTGGTTTTGTGTGATCAACGGGGTCGTCCCTCGGGCGTCAAAGAGAAACTCGCAGCTCATCTCGATGGCGATCTGCATATCGCCTTCTCGGTCATGGTCGTAAGATATAGCGTTCAGGGGCCAGAATACTTTTTACAACAACGTGCTGAACACAAGTATCACAGCGGTGGTTTGTGGAGCAATACCGTATGTTCTCATCCACGCAAAGGCGAATTGATTGCCGCCGCTGCGCTCAGACGAATGGGCGAAGAACTGGGGTGTTTCGAGCCGTTGCGATTTAAATCGCTGGGACACATTGTCTATCGAGCCGAATTAGGTAATGGCCTAATCGAACACGAATTTGATCACATTTTGCTAGCCGAAGGTCCGCTTCTCGATGTGCTTCCGAACCCAGATGAAGTCAGCGCTTGTCGCTGGTGGCAGGAGGCAGAAATCGAACAGGCTTTAGCAACCTCACCTGAGCGCTTCACCGCCTGGTTTTCCAAGGTCTTTAACAAAGCCCGGGAAAACCTGGTCGAAAGTGTGGAATAAAAACAGGGATCAGCGATCTTCAGGTTTTTCGTTCGGCGACACTTGCTGTTGAATAAATTCTATCGAGTGGCGATTAAACGCATTGGCTTGATCAACATTACAGACGTGACCACTGTCGGCGATTTCCGTTAACATCGCGCTCGGTTGATGGGCCGCAGAATCTCGTACCGGGCCGAGAAACATATGGTCTTCGGATCCCATCAGATATAGTAATGGGGTTTTCGTGGCATTATCACGATAAAACTTCATCAACGGATTAACATCTCCCGCTAATTTAAACCACTGCTTAAATTCTTTCTGACATAACTTTTTCGCGTCGCGAATAAACATATTGCGCGACAGACTCTGGGATTTCTTTGGCATTAACACAAAGGCAAACAATCGATACAGCCACATGTATGGCATGATGTGCTTGAACATATCACCGAGTTTTACCAAAAACGCCGAGCGGAAATTGAAACGGGTTACGGCACCACCAAGCACCATAGATTTGACCCTTTCCGGCGCCAGTTCTTCGATATTCTTAATTAGGATTGTCCCTAGCGAAATACCGACAAAATGCGCTTTTGCAATAGATAAGTGATCCAACACATTGAGAATATCCTTGCTAACATTTTGAAACGTATAGCGTCCCGGAAGAAAGCCTTTTTTCGCCAATGGCGCAGAACCACCATGACCGCGAAGGTCCAGTAGTAAAAGATTAAAGTGTTTGCGAAACGCCTTTAGCTGACGAAACCAAATGGTCGAACTGCCACCAGCACCATGGACAAACACCACCCATTCCTTACTTGAAGGATGTGTATAGGTTTTGTGGAATAATAGAGAATCAGGCATTTAAACTGCTTTGCCATTTGATTTAAAAGACCAAGACATATTATTCGTTGGCTAATAAAAAATTACAACATAAAAAAGCGGTAGATTTTTTCACCACCAACACTCTTTAAGACCTTTCAAATAAGTGCTTACTCACTAACAAAATTGTTCAGATTTTCTTCGTCGAATAGGACTTGTTTTCCAGTATATTTGAGGAATAGTATATAGTCCGAATAATAAAAACTAATAAAGGAATAAAAATGAAGAAGTTATTGTATCTACTACCCCTTCTATGCTTTTTAAGCGCATGCAGCGGTGGAGGTGGTGGTGATATCGATACCGGAGGAGGAGGTGTTCAACCACCACCAAATTCAGCGCCAACGCTAACTGGAACACTTTCTTTTGAAGCCAAAGCTCAGACACAAACTGATACTGTATATACCCTAGTCGATGCAGATGGTGACAGTATTAGTGCAGAGCTTGTCAATGCTCCCGATTGGTTAACCTCATCGGTGAACGGAGACCAGCTTACATTAACTGCTCAACCAGGATTCTTTGATATTTCAAATTACACGTTTGAAGTCAAATTAAGTGATGGTGAAGATACAACCAGCTATGAATTCGGAGTCTCTGTTATTGATAATCCGGAACAATGGGGAAATATTACTCCAAGCTCAGACCTACTTGCTGGTGTATGGAAGCTTGAAAACAGCGAAGATGGTTTTCACTTTTTAGAGAATGACACTGGCGTATATGCCATTAACGGTGAGTTAAACCCGTTTTCATGGAACGATGTAGAAGGATTGAAACTTAACGTTATGCCGGTTGGCTGCACTGTGGAGTGCGCCGCAATTAATGAGCTATCCATTGTTATCATTGCTGAGCAGGATAATCGTTTAAGGCTCGCCATTACCGAAGGTTCAGACACCAGCATTGTCACGGTGGAAAAAATGACTGAGTCAGGCTCGCTTGCAGATACCTACCTCGACACTAGTGCGAGTTATTCTGGTGCGCTTTCGGTGATTGATAAAGAAACCAGCATCGCCAAATTAATGATCAAATCGGCCGTGCGGAATAAACTAGGAAATAATACGCATCTGAATTCTCGCACGGGGCCTATCATCGGAGAGTATGAACAAATGGGAGATAAATTTGTTATCAACTCTTTTGAAAATTCTGCATTCGCAACCCTGGACGGAAGATTTAACGAGCGTTCGAACAGTATGCAATCGCATTATGTCAATATTGATCTGGTAGCAACTCAAATAAAGATAACGCCTAGCTTCTACAATCATGCCGTGTACGAGATCACCTACGGATACCAGTTAGCTACAGACATCGCTCCGCTGACACCATCCGATCTTATCGATTATGAAAACGTGACGCTGGAAGAGACGCTACAGCAACGTATTCAAAGTCAATCCTTAGTGATTGCTCTAGAGCCCGCCGCAACCCCGGTGATTACTGCCGGAAAGTCTTACCTTGGAGCCCCGATAGTATATGACGATGCAAGCATTTTACCATCACTAGGAATTACGTTCGGTGGTAATACCTATCAATTCGTAACCAGCACCGAAGGGGCGGTGGTCGTTGAGGATTTTGATACCAAACAACCACTCGAAGAAAACTTTTCCTGGTTATACATTGATAATTCACTGGCTCTTACTGTTGATGGTAAAGTGAGCGAACACAGATTTTACACTTTTCCCGATGGAACACCAGGGATGAGCCAGGAACGTCCGGTAGAAAACAAAGCGAATTGGCATTATTTGTATCGTTTTGAAGAGCTGGTTTATCAACCTGTTAGTGAAGAGGACTACTGGGGTACTTTTGAAGATACTTTTGTCGACTTTTTTGCTGAAAAGCAAGTAGACAAATTAACATTCAATGCCGATATGAGCGGCTTCTATGTCCGCGATATTTTAAGTCACCGCGAGGAAGATGGAAGTCTGTCATTTATGTACAAAAGTGGTTGTGGAGAGCTTGAGAATTTTTCTGAGTGTTTACAGCGCTTAAAAGACAATAACGATTACTACCTTTTCCGTAACCTCAAGCTGAATAAAATTGAAGGCGATAAATACCATTTTATGTATCGATTGATTGCTGATGGTCCAGATGAGAACTATGGCTATAACTTTCAATCCCGCCGGATTTATCGAAAATTGAGTAATTAATAACTCTCGTAAAAATGCAGCCAAAAGGCTGCATTTTTTTTGAACTATACTTTTTACAAATTCATCTTCGGAGTTACCCTCATGTCGGATTCCCGCAATTGGTCGTTGAAAATGCACAATATTGAAAGCTGCAGCTGCAGCCATGGATGTGGGTGTCAGTTTGGCGGTTTTCCAACGAGCGAGAATGGTGGCTGCCAGGCCATCATTGGTTATGAAGTTATCGAAGGGCATCTGGATGGGTTAGATCTTGCCGGACTGAAAATGGTGCTAGTTGCGTCATGGCCCAAAGCTATGCATGAGGGCAATGGAGATGGTGCCCTGTTTATCGATAAATCCGCAAGCGCCGAACAGGTTGCAGCCTTAGCTACTATTATGTCAGGGCAACATGGCGGCATGCCGGTTGAAGCCATCGCCACACTGTTTAGTGCATTCGACGGCCCAATCATGGCAGACATCGATATTCGCGTTGATGAGTTCAACTCCTTTGTTGCCATTGATGGCATTCTTGAAACCGAGCAGACACCGCATGTGAATCCTGTAACGGGAGATGAAAACCGAGTTCATATTACTTATCCGGGTGGTGGTTTTCTCTGGAATGATGGTAAAGTGGGTCGCACCAAGGTTTTAAAAGTAAATCATGGACCTATCGCATTTAATTTTGCCGATACGTTCGCGGCTAACGCCATCGTCGAATGGCCGAATGGTTAGTCATAATCAAACTGAAAACGTTATAAACTGAAAATAATAACAACACCCAGGTTTCAAGCTGCATCCTGGCTGGTAGGAATAAAGACTATGTCAATTAACCTGCACCGGCTGTTTGTCATCACCACTCTGGTATTTGTTATATACCTTTGCTGGCACTACATGCTGTTCGGCATGACCATGAATATGGATCCCGTCGCCACCTGGCAAAGTAGTGATATTTTTCTGTTATTCCTGATGTGGGCGATTATGATGGCGGGAATGATGCTGCCTTCAGCGATGCCGGTCATTCTCCTTATCGATAAAGTTAATCAAAAGCGGCAAAGTAATCATCAAACCTATACACCAACGCTGTTTTTCGCACTCGGCTATTTGCTAGCCTGGACCGTTTACTCCGTATTAGTGACCTTCTTGCAATACTGGCTGCACCATCAGGCGTTGTTAACGCCGATGATGGATAGCGCCAATGCCTATTTCAGCGCAGCAATTCTCATCGTCGCCGGAGCCTATCAATTTAGTCCGTGGAAACAGCAATGTCTGAAATACTGTCGTTCGCCAATGACCATCATCAGCAAAGGCTGGGAACAAGGCATTAAGGGTGGTCTGAAATTAGGATTCGTCCATGGTAGCTACTGCGTTGGCTGTTGCTGGTTTTTAATGGCAATTTTGTTCGTTACTGGCGTAATGAACCTGCAGTGGATATTGATTCTGGCCCTGTTGGTACTGATTGAAAAAGTCGCGCCAAAAGGCGCACAATTTAGCAAAGTTATTGGTGTGTTATTGATAGCTTACGGCATCAGCTATTTACTCTAATATCGAAATATCAGTAATTAAAATTCTCGCGTAGTCAGCATGCTCTCGAGCTTTTTCAGGGGCCGTACTAACTGCCAGGTTACGCTCTCATAGAGGTTCTCAAAACGATGGCGAAAATGTACTTCACTCGCCTGCACCTGATGCAGGTGTTCTTTTAATACCGGATGAATGCTCGACTGGTAAACCTGATACTGTTCAAATAAGGCTTCTACCTGATCTTTATCATTAGTGGTTATTGCCTGATATAGCGACATCGCAAGGGTCGGCAAAATTCCACTCACATGATTGTCTACCACCACCTGTCGCTTCAGCCCCTTATCAATAAAGCTTTCTGCTCTTGAGTTTTCAACTTTAACATCCAGACAAGCAATTAATGGCGCGATGGCTTTTTTCGGGTTCTCTAGCAATTGCTCGAAATCAATAATAACCCGAGCACTATTTGCAGAGTACAGATAACTGAAAAAGTTATAATTTAGCCAGAGCATCAGGCTCTTGTCCTGACTAAATTTGTCCCGTTTGTGCAGTGATGCGGCAACCTCAAGGGGGTTACGGATCATCAGTACATAAACCGGATTAACGGTTGCAGATTGAAAAACATCGTGCCAAAACGGCAACAATATTGAGACTCTGGGATCTTTCATACCCCATAAAGGCGACGTGCCGTATTCTCTTTCTATAAATTTCAACGATTTACTTTTAAACGTTTCATGAATGGACTCGGGGACACAGGGCGGCAGAAGCGGGTAATCCCAACTTAAGTGGTTTTGATCAAGCAGCTCTTCGTTTAACTCAAGCAGCCGGGCATTTTCATAAAACCCCTTATCATTGACGCCTTTTTGTGGCTTCAATAAGTGTTTACCCATAAACACACCTAGGCGGGATAATTCTCCGGACAGCGCTGAGGTTCCGCTGCGATGCATTCCCACGACAATCACAGCCTGTTGCGATTTGTTATCTGAGTGTTTTGAGGCGATTTGATTCATTGTTTTTCTTCTTGGTTCAAATTCAATAAATGTTTAGCAGAGTAATGATTATCGAGTTAACAGGCGTCGGCTTTGCTGGCCCAGGCGCAATAAGGCGTTCGGCACTAGTTTTAGTAGCCGTCCCAACCAACGATATTTAGGGGATGGCACCCATTTATCGGCCTGAATAAAAGTATCGCCGGCAAGATTATAAAGGCCGCAATAAACAAAAGATTTACCGTAACGGATACTGCTGGAGAATTTAATTTTGTTCCAGGGAATCTGCTTTTGCAGCTTTAACTGATCGAGGTATTGCTGAATTTTATCCATACAAACTAATTCTGCCCGATACATAGCCAAATCATTCTGGGAAAAGTTAGTGCCATGAAAAACATGAGTTGCCAGATGTTCTTCAACAAAATCGAACTCGGCAAATAAGGAGATTTTCAACCATAGATGCCAGTCATCGACGCCCATTAAATCTTTTGATTCATCAAAACCACCGACATATTCGAACAGAGATTTACGAATAACACCGGTGCAACAGGTCAACATGTTCAAACGAATTAAATGTTCAAAAACATCACCTCGATATTTGTTCTCAAAGGTTGGCGTATGAATCGATTGTCGTTCGGTGTATTCGCTCAGGGCGCCGCAGTAAACCAAACCCACTTTAGGGTTCTCGAACAGTGGCACCTGCTTGGCAAGTTTCTCTCGATGCCAGAGGTCGTCCTGATCGCAAAACGCGATAAGTTCACCTTTTGCCTGAGCAACCGCATAGTTTCGCGCTGCACCAACACCAGCATTGCTCTGATGGAAAACTTTAATGCGCGGATCCTGCTCTTTGATTGATTCAAGTAAATTAGCTGAACCGTCACTAGAGCCATCATTTACCAGAATTAATTCTAAGTTTTCATAGTCTTGCTCAAGGATTGAGGCAATGGTTTTTGGTAAGTATTTTTCCCCGTTATAAACCGGAGTGATAACGGACACTAATGGCTGTGCTTTGTTGTTATTCATCCTAAATCCCACAGTTATTCACTTCAAAATATCAGGAGAGCGTCGAGCCTTATCGTAAATATTAGTAATCGATGATGATGGGAATAAAACATGTGCAGAAACGCGCAGCCCACAAGCTGCTCAGACATTTTCCATTGAAGTCAGTGACCTGACTCTTTTAATCATTAGTTCTCTCCAGTGATGAGTATGGTTCAGAACTTGGAATTTTTCGAAAAAATTTGTTCATCATGTCTTTGCGCCAAAATAGCTAAAACCTGCGGTAAAAAAAGCTTTATAATAAGGGTTTATCTATCGCAGTTGAGAACAGAGCTAAATGTATACCCAGGAAGAATACGAAAACAACCCATTGCATGGCACCAGCCTGGAGCAGGTTTTAACCGAATTGGTTGAGCATTATGGTTGGGATATCTTAGCGGCATATTTAAACCTCAACTGCTTTAAAAACAACCCAAGTATCAAGGCCAGTTTAAAGTTTTTGAAAAAAACCGAATGGGCACAACATAAAGTAGAAAGCTTTTACTTATACCAGTATAAAAACCTGCCCCGTGCTGACGATGCCATGTTTGAATTACCTCCTCGTGATCGCATTGTCCCGATGCATCAAAAGCCTAAAGAACCCAGAGAACTAAGTCTTGAAGATGCAGAAAAATTACGAGTAAAGCGTGCCCAGGCTGCTCGTGAGCGGGATGACCGTGGTAAGTTTAATAACCGTGATAATAAACGCCGTTCAGGCAGTTCCAATCGTTCTGAAAACAAAAAACAAAAATCTGAAGACTCAGGTTCTTTTGACCCCTATGCAAATTTCAAAAACAAATAGCCTCGACAAAGTTCTGAGGCCTTTTCAAGCCTCAGACTTCCGTTGAGGCTCCAAAAGGCGCTGCTAATACCAATCATATAGAATGACTATTTCAATAAAGTCTATGTTGTAAATGAACCTCTGCCCTAACTCTGAGTTGTGCACAAACTTAGTGTGATTGGTATAACACCTTTCATATTTTCGAAAATCAAATTAAGCTAACCTCTAATCACTCATACAATTTGTTCGAATGGACAATATGATTCCTGACTTACTCATATTAGGTTTGATAGGGTTACTCGGTTTTCTTTGTCAATGGCTAGCATGGCGGGTGAGTTTACCCGCCATATTATTTCTATTGCTCACTGGCATACTCATTGGTCCGACTTTCGAGCTATTGGATGTTAACGAATTGTTCGGTGACCTGTTATTTCCATTTATCTCATTGAGTGTTGCCATAATCCTTTTTGAGGGAAGCCTGACATTAAAGTTGCAAGAACTAAGAGATATCGGCAAAAGCGTGAGGAATATGGTTTCCTACGGCGCTCTTATCAATGCCACGATTACTACAGTAGCAACCCATTACGTGATAGGGCTCAGCTGGTCTTTGTCTGCGTTGTTTGGCGCCATTATGGTGGTTACCGGCCCTACGGTGATCATGCCGATGCTTCGCTCGGTCAAACCGAACGCCAGAATAAGTAAAGCATTACGCTGGGAAGGTATTGTTATTGATCCACTCGGCGCTTTACTGGCGGTTCTGGTATTTGAATGGATCGTTGCTCAACAAACCAGTGCTAGCCTGACTCACGTCGCACTGATATTTACTCAAACCATCTTACTTGGGATTGTATTGGGCGTCATTTGTGGGCATTGCTTTGGATTACTGTTAAGGAAGCACTGGATCCCAGACTATCTGCAAAATTATGCGGCTATCGCCTTTGTCGGTTCCGCATTCGCACTATCAAATACGTTAATGCATGAGTCTGGCTTACTTACGGTTACCATCATGGGGATATGGCTTTCGAACATGAAAGACGTGCACATTCGCGATATCCTCAACTTCAAAGAATCATTAACCATTATTCTTGTATCGGCATTATTCATCATTCTTGCTGCTCGCATAAATTTTGACACACTTTTGCAACTCGGCTGGGGTGCGGTAATTATCTTACTGGTGATGCAATTTATCGCTCGGCCGCTGAAAGTATTTGTCTCTACAGTCGGTTCGGGATTTAGCCTACCTGAAAGAACGTTACTCGCCTGGATTGGGCCTCGCGGCATTATAGCCGCGGCGGTATCCGCAGTTTTTGCATTGCGCCTGGAAGAGCTGCAGCTTGAAAATGCTGAACTGATTGTCCCTCTCGCGTTCAGCGTGATCATCGGAACTGTGGTTATACAAAGCGCGACAGCAAGAACGTTTGCCAGATTTTTAAAAGTTAGCGAGCCAGATACAGAAGGCTACCTGATTATCGGCGCCAATCCGGTTGCCATTTCCATTGCCACAGCACTAGAAAATGCCGGGGTAAAAACCCTACTTTGCGATACCCAATGGGAAAATATTTCTGAGGCAAGAATGAATGGTTTAACCACCTATTATGGAAACCCTCTTTCTCAGCATGCTGATATTTATATGGAGCTGTCAGGCCTCGGTGGTATGCTTGGCCTCTCTCCCTATCATAGTCAGAATACTGCTGCGGCCTTAAGATTCAAAGAAGACTTTGGTATCCGACAAGTATTTACTCTCGCATCCGCAGAAGATGAAAAACGAAATGCGAAGCATCGAGCCAGTGGCTTCTACAAAGGTCAGGTATTGTTCGCAGAAAACATTGGATATCGTGATTTAAGTCGAATGATTCGAGGAGAATATCAAATTAAAACCACGCAATTGACTCAGACTTACCAATATTCGGATTGGCTAGATACCCACGACCCAGAGCACTCTATTCTTCTTTTTGCATTAGATGAGCAGAAGAAAATACACTTTGTCACCGTAGGCTCTTCTCTTTCTCCTGAAGCAGGCTGGTCGCTGTTCACGTTGAAAGCTATCAATCAGGATGAGAAATGATATTAAGGAATAGCAAAGGAAAAATGTCAGCAAGTAAACAAAGTATTGTTGCAAGGAGCACTATAATGAAAACCATAATTTCACTTTTTTGTCCCTGAAAAACTTAAAAACAATAGATGACATCATGCCCATTTTAAATGCTCATAGTATTGCCATTCTGATATTAATTGTCATTGCCCTCGTTTTGTTTGCTCAGGACCGAATCCGCCTTGAAACATCAAGCCTGTTTATTCTTATTCTGCTTGTTCTCGGCTTTCAGATTTACCCTTACAACATGGCAACAGGACAAGTCTTCAGTCCAACACAATTTTTTATGGGGTTTGGTCATGAAGCCTTATTGACGATTTGTGCTCTGATGATGCTGGGGCGGGGAATTGAAATTAGCGGTGCATTAAAACCTTTAACCTCGTTAATGGCGAAATACTGGGGAAAATATCCAGCTTTGAGCCTGGCATTGACCCTAGTTGTTGGCGCATTGCTTAGCGGTTTTCTTAATAATACACCGATTGTTGTCATGTTGCTTCCAGTGCTAATTGGTGTTGCCCTAAGCAACAAAACCTCTCCCTCAAAAATATTAATGCCCGTCGGCCTGGCAACCTTAATAGGTGGCACCGCCACGACCATAGGAACCTCCACCAACCTGTTGATTGTCTCCGTTGCTGAGGACTTGGGAGCGCATGAATTTACCATGTTCGATTTCGCCCTGCCGGTATTACTCGTTGGCGGTATTGGTTTGTTGTATCTGGTATTTATTGCCCCAAAGATCTTACCGGTTCGCGATGTCCCGCTTCAGCATAAAGAAAGCCGAGTATTTAAAGCATCAATGATGATATCCAACGAAAGTCTGCTTCATGAAAAAACCTTAGGGGAAGCGTTGCAAAGCACCGACTACAAAATGCAAGTATCGAGAATTGTTCGAGGTGACAATCAACTCATTAAGTTACCAACCATCACCCTAAGGGAAGGTGACGGCTTAATCATAAGCGGAACCGCTGAGCAACTGCTTGATTACAGCCAGCAATTTAAGGCAGATTTGTACAGTCTCAATGATAAAACACACCCGATAACCCGAGACAATCCTTTTGATGATGACGACCAGGTTTTAGCTGAAATTCTGGTAACTGAAGGCTCTTTATTGGCTAATAAGACTCTAAATGAGACAAGGTTTTCAAGCCTTCATGAATTGGTAGTATTGGCGCTGCATCGATTGAATAAACCCCAACAACTCGATAGTTCAATTAGCGAGGTTGAATTGCATCGAGGTGACATTCTTCTGGTTCAGGGGCGCGAAGATAACCTGCAGAAGCTCAAAGAAAACACTCGCTTACTGGTATTAGATAACACCATCAATGTCCCAGCCTCTAACAAGGCACCTATTGCCATTTTCATCATGGTCGCGGTAATCGCAATCGCCGCCCTGCAATTATTACCAATATCGATCAGTGCCCTTTGCGGGGTAGGAGTCATGTTAATGACTCGTTGCTTAAACTGGCGCGAAATCAGCCATGCGTTAAACCCATCGATTATCATGATCATTGTTGTTTCTTTAGCTTTGGGTAAAGCCATGCAAATCACCGGTGCTGACCAATATCTAGGTCATCAATTTATCGAAGTCATGCATGGTTCTCCACCCTTTGTCATCCTCGGAGCATTAATATTTTTAATGTCATTTCTGACCAATGTAGTGTCAAATACCGCGGCGGCGGTGATTGGTACACCAGTTGCCATCAATATCGCATATGAGCTTGGCGTGCCCTCAGAAGCGTTTATTCTGGCCGTATTGTTTGGCGTTAATATGAGCTATGCGACGCCAATCGGTTATCAGACAAATCTATTAATTTTTAGTGCTGGTGGTTATAAATTTTCCGATTTTCTTAAGGTCGGGATCCCATTAACCATCATTATGGGATTAGGTTTCACGTTATTTTTATCCCTTTATTATCACGTGTAACGGCAATCAATATGTTGAATTTTGATATCGACTGGCCAATCATCATAGACCACAGTTTCAGTCTGGGCATGGCATTTTTATTAGCTCTACCGATTGCAATTAACCGCGAAACCGAAACTCGAAGTGCAGGACTTAGGACGTTCCCCATCGTCAGCGTATCTGCTTGCGGTTTTATTCTCATTGCTTCTCACGTATTCAGCGATGTAAATGCTCAGGCACGGGTAATACAGGGTGTTATCACCGGGATAGGCTTTATCGGTGGCGGGGCAATTTTAAAAAGTGACGCACAGGTAACGGGACTGGCAACAGCTGCTAGCATATGGACAACAGGAGCGATCGGCATTGCTGTCGCCTGGCATCGATATGAGATAGCAATTGTGTTATCACTTGTCACGTTTCTAACATTGCGACTTGGCACTACAGCCAAAAAAGCAATCCCGCAAGAAGATGATAACTCGCAATCAAATAAATGATGTAGATAGAGTCAATCAGCGAGTAACAGAATTAGGCTACTTTTCATGACTAGCGCGAAACTGAAGACGAACTAACCGCTGATAAAGCGCACAGGATTGCATCAAAGATTGATGATTACCACTATCTACCACAGCGCCATTATCCATTACCGCAATTTTATCGGCATGTAGAATCGTTGAAAGGCGATGGGCAATGATAAGCGTGGTTCGATTCTGCATCAGCTGTTCTAAAGCCTGTTGTACATGATGCTCACTTTCACTATCTAATGCACTGGTCGCTTCATCCAGCAACAAGATATCAGGGTCTTTTAAAATTGCTCTGGCAATCGCTATGCGTTGTCTCTGGCCACCAGACAGACGCACACCTCGCTCACCAAGAAAACTCTGATAGCCTTCGGGTAGCTTGATAATAAACTCATGGGCATGTGCCTTTTTCGCAGCTTCCATAACTTCTTCGTCAGTGGCATCAGGGCGACCGTAACGAATGTTATGCATCACATCTGAGCTAAATAATGCCGGTTGTTGCGGCACTAAAGCCATTTTTGCACGCAGGGCTTTAGGATCCAGATTACGGATATCAACATCATCAAGGCTGATACTGCCATGCTGAGGATCGTAAAAACGTTGCAGCAATTCAAAAATAGTCGTTTTACCCGCCCCTGACGGACCAACAAGGGCAAGCACTTTACCTTGCTCAGCAGTTAGCGTTAATTCGCTTATCGCCGATTGGTCTGGTCGCGATGGGTAGTTAAAAGACACATCATCAAAGGTAACAACCGGTTTTAATGGCGCAGCATCAACCAGTGAATCCTGGGGTGGCAAAATGTGATTATCGACTTTTAAGATTTCAATTAATCGCTCCGTGGCACCCGCCGCTCTTTGCAACTCACCAATAACTTCCGAAATCGTTGCCAGACTCGATGCGACCAAAATCGCGTAAAAAACAAAGGCACCGAGATCGCCACCGCTCATTTTACCGGAAATGACATCACTGCCACCAACCCAAAGCATGCCACTGATAGCGCCAAACACAATAACGATAACGCCGGCAATCAAGGTTGCCCGCTGCGTTACCCGGCGGCGACCGATATCAAATGCCTTTTCTACCTCTTCGGAGAATGCATTTTTTTCCTGCTCCTCGCGGGTATAACTCTGTACGGTTTTAATATGTTCAATCGCTTCCCCGGCATAGCTACCGACATCCGCCATGGAATCCTGACTCTTTCTCGAAAGTTTCCTGACTTTGCGCCCATAAAACAGAATAGGCACCAGCACAAAAGGTACCGAAGCCAGCACCACCAGAGTTAATTTAATATTGGTGGCGAACAACATAATCATTGCGCCAACACACATCAAAGCACTGCGCAATGCCATCGAAAACGAAGAGCCAATAATGCTCTGCAATAAGGTGGTATCTGTGGTGATCCGCGACATAATATCGCCACTGCCACTGGTTTCAAAATAACTCGGGTGTAAGGTGATAACGTGATTAAAAACCGCTCGGCGGATGTCGGCACTAACCCGTTCGCCGAGCCAGGACACCAGATAAAACCGGGTAAATGTACCGATGGCAATTAACACTGTGATACCGAGAATAAATAATACCGCAGATTGCAACTCGGCCATCGATTGCTGCGCAAATCCCTGGTCGATAAGCATGCGCACTCCTTGTCCCACCGACAGCATCACCCCGGCGGTAAAGATTAATGCTACCATTGCGGCAATCAAGCGTCCGCTATAGGGACGTACAAATTGTACCAATTCAAACAAAATGCTTAAGCGTTTACTGACTTTTTGTTTTTGTTGTTCAGGCTCTGCTGAGGCATTTTCGACGACGGGTCGTGATGACATGCTTAGTTCCACGGGAGTTTATACCTACCCTTTAGATGAGGGCAGGATTTAAAAATTAAAGGATTACCAAGGGTTTATTATGGGATGGGTGAACCCAGACCGACAAATAAATGGACTCAAATGTCAGAATTCGGCTAAATAAAATAGGAAATTGCACAACTAAATTATGCTCTAAATTGTGAAAACTTAGAATGCGAGCCTACCTTGAGCAATCAAGGCAGACTCGAATATAATCATCGAATGGATTTGCAGTTATAGTCATTTAACTTGTGAATACATAGTACCAGCGTAGCTGCCACGAATTACCCGTTTCCATTCACGAAGTTCTGATACCTGTTTTACATCTTCCAATTGGTAAAGTTCTGGATTCGTCGATGAGATATTGATGTCATAGGCAAGCATATCAAACACTTCCTTTAAACCTTCTTTAACGGCTTGTTGATAAAAGGCGCCCTCATCATCAAGCCACATCGATGTCTGGTGATGCACATACTCTTCAATATTGTAAACATGAGGATCATTTACAGCCTTCAATGCGCGCTTGCGTTTAGTGCGAAACTCCAGACGTCCGCGATCATCTGTTGGCTCTTTCTCTTTCGCGTACTTTTTCTCAATGTCGGCCAAACGTTGTTTAACTTGCGCTTCCGTCGGTTCTAAATCAAGGTGGGCGATCGATGCCGAGGTGTAGTTAAAGTCATTACGATACACAAGCTGATGGTCTGCACGTCGTTTCTTCTCATCAGTTATCCCATCTTTGACCATTTTATAGTTAGCACGATAAATAGCCGCAAATAAAGAGACATTCAATTCGCGCTTTGAAGCGGACAAGGAAAGTTTAGGTAGCAGCACCATGAAATGTTTGCCTTCTTCAACAAGCAAGGATTCTGGACCACGCTTTGGCCATTTACCCACTGCGCGTCGTTCCAGCTTCGCGTCCTGAAGTTGAGGATAGTTGGCGCTGAGCGTCTCAAACTGCTGCGAGTATAACTCTGCCTTATCTTCTTCAGATAATACCAATTGCAGTTTCTCAATGGTCGGCGCCGCACCATTGCGATGATCGGCAGCAATCGATGCATTGATCATGTCACCAGCGAGACCATAGGCTAACCCCATATGATACATTGATGCCTGTTGTGGACTAGTAGTTTTTAACTCTAAGCCTTCAACCGTATCAATAACCATATCAACTTTAGTTGGTTGATTAGTCGTCAGGTCGGTTTGCACCCGAAAAGGTTCGGTTGTCTGACACGCTGTGACGAAAAATACCGCACATAGCGCCAATAAATTTTTGTTATTTAACATGGTTTTATACTTATTATTTTCATTAACAGAGCAAATAAACTAGCGTGATAACAAGCTAGTTGCAACCATAATTCTCATCGCAGACACGGGTTCTGGCTCTTAACAAAGGTAAGCACTTGCCAACTTTTCCCACTGCAATATCAACTTAATTCTTGGTAGCGTTTTGAGCTTGTTGTTCCCATAGAGCAGAAAATTGTTCCGCTTGCTGGTCTCTAATCGCTAAACATTTGGCAAACATGCTAGTCGTTTTCGGGCGTCGACAGGCTTTTTCAGGTTGATAATACTTGAGCCAAGCCACTTGTTTTTCACCAGTAAATTTGCCGCGAATCACCAGAGACTGATTACCAAGTTGATCCGCATTTTTGGTTTTAGTTATCGCCGCAGATGATCGAGGTTTGCCTGACGGCTTGGTGCGAATTTTAATTTTTTCATCGCTGACACTTCTTTGAATGCTTTGCTTAAAGTGCTCGTTGTTATCGGTGCGTGATTGGTAGCCCAGACATAAACGAATTTTCTCTTTTAAATTTCGTTCTTTATTTCTTAAATATTCACCTCGAGGCTCTCGATAACCAGCACGCATTTCCGCTCTGATCTCAGCCAGAGCCTGGAAATGCGATTTGCAATTTGAATTCGCCAAAGCATGGTTGCTAACCAAAGCGCTCAAGCAAACGATTAGGCTAAATACATAAACCACCACTTGATTCCATATGGTCATAATAGGTCCTTTATTTGATTGAATTAAATCTAATGTAACTTAAGGCGCTGCGATTTAAGGTCTTTACCCTTGATGGTAACCAAAGCCTCGCCGGTGCCTATTCGCTTAACAATAAACAGGCCCCTGCCCTGATGCGTGTTTAGAGTATCAGACTGATAACTCGCAAGCGTGGCACTATTACCATTATCACTGGCAACCATCTGTAAATTCGCAGACAGTTCTAAGGTTACTTCCTGCTCAGCATGTGAAACCGGGTTGCCTTTATCATCCAGCAACTGTATTTCGATATGGGCAACTCGGTTGTTATCCTGAGCAAGTTCGCTGATATCTGTGCTCGCTGAGATAATCTTCGGGCTACCTGCCGTAGCAACATTATCAATGGCTTCACAGTTATTATCTCCACTTACACTCAGCGTGCCAGCGGAAAAAGGCACCAGCCATTTATAGGCCTTATCAGGAAAGTCCAACAATCGTTTCTTACCTAAAGATTTCCCATTCAAACGTAAATCCAGGGTTGGGCAGTTGGACAGCACTTCAACGATAACCGGTTCATTGTCTTGATAATTCCAATGTCGATTTACGTCATACCAGCCCCAGACCCGACGCCGCCAACCACCTTCGCGCTTGTCGATGAATTCACCATTTTTCCCCATGGTATAACTAGACGCATCAAGACTTTGGGTGGTGATATGAGCGTGAGGCTTATCCTGCCATAGGGTTTTGTATAGATGGAACGCAGGCTTTGCAAAACCTGCAGTATCCAGCATGCCAGCGTCGATATTTTTCCCAGGCCAGCGATCGTGGGCTTCTCCCAGATAGTCAATGCCAGTCCATAGGAACGTGCCAGCGATAAATGGTCTCTCCTCAATGGCTTTCCACTCATGCCATTGCACCACGTTTTCGGTGCCCATGATCATTTTATCCGGGTAGCGTTGATGACCATAATCATAAATCACCCGGCGATAGCTATAACCAATGATATCCAGTGCATCGGTGTAACCAGAAACATGGCTCACCGATGGTAGTATCAGGTTCGCCGTGACAGGTCTCGAATCATCAACCTCTTTAACCCACTTGGACAATTTTTTTGCCGTATCCGCAAGCACATATTCGCCTGCTGGTTGTTCAAAGAAACGCTTCTTTATTTCATCCGCTTCGATGAAAGGCGGATTGTAAAAATAATTCCCCTTGGCATTCATATCGAAATACCCCGAAGCCTGCTTGTATCTCGGATAGGTCCATTCGATTTCATTGCCGATGCTCCACATGATAATGGAGACACGGTTCCTGTCCCGCAACACCGCGTTCTTTAAATCTATCTCAGCATTTTCCTGAAAATAGTCCGCATAGCCGCGACTAATTAAATCATCATGTCGCTCCCATTGGTTCAGGCGCTTATCTTTTGGGTTATCCCATTCATCAAAGATTTCGCCCTGAACTAAAAAGCCCATTTCATCGGTTAGTTCCAAAAACCGTTCAGACATTGGATTATGGGCGGTTCGAATCGCATTGACGCCCGCTTCTTTAAGCTTGGCAAAGCGGCGGCGCCAGACATCATCCGCCACCGCAACCCCGACAGCACCAGCGTCATGATGTAAATTTACCCCTTTAATCTTGAGGTTTTTACCATTTAGCCAGAAACCAGAATCAGCGTTAAATTGCAGAGAGCGAAAACCAACGGCTTGTGACTGCTGATCGACGAGTTTATCGTCGACATAGATTTGTGTGGTTAATTGATAACGATGCGGTGTATCCGGAGACCATAATTGCGGTTCAACTACCGCGAGGTTAAACGACTCTCTCACTGACGCCTTAGCCGACAAACTGATATCACGTTTCGCAGTTGCGACAACCTTACCCTGTTGGTCAGAAAGTTTGGCTCGTAATTCAAATGTCTTGTCACTATTAAAATCGTTTTGAACATCAATATTAACTTCAGCATGTGCCCATTGTGCGCCAACTTTTGGTGTCAAAAACTGCACCCCCCAAATCGGTATGTGAAGTTTATCTTTGGTGATCAACTTTACGTCACGATAGATACCAGAGCCTGTGTACCAACGGCTGTCGATATAACGCCTTCTGTCCACACGAATGGCAAGTACATTTTCCTGCCCAGTTGGCTGTAGGTATTTACTGATTTCGATATAAAACGGCGTGTAACCGTTAATCATGCCGCCGATTCGTTCGCCATTCAGGAAAATTTCCGAGTGGTTATAAATACCATCAAAGTACAGGAACTGTTTTTCCTTATCTGAATCGATTTGCGTCTTGAAAGATTTTCGGTACCAACCAATACCACCCGGCAAATACGCGGTAGCGCCATTTAGCTCCTTTGAAAAAGGCTGCAATATACTCCAGTCATGGGGAAGTGTAAGTATTTGCCAGGATTTATCATCCAGATCATTTGTACTAAATTTCGGATTATCATCGAGAATAAAACGCCAGTTATCATTAAAATCACTTGCATGAGCACGAACAAAGCTACCCACGAAAAGTAAGATAAAAGCAATAAAAACAGAAGGTTTTCGAATTTCAAAAGACATCACAGGTTATCACGGCTTATAAATTATTGTTGATTGTCAACAATACCATGATAAAAATAAATTGCGAGGAATAACGCGAAAGTGGTGTTTGAGTGAATTTTGTTATGTACAAAGAAAACAGGCTAGCTCATTAGAGCCAGCCTGTCTTGGGAAGTCTTAAATCTACAAGGACTAAATCTAATTAGTTCGCCCAGTATTCGCTGCGATAAGAAAGGCGCTTAGCCTCAACTCTGGTTAAACAAGCGCGAAGAGGGTTCTTGTTTAACTCGCTGACGGCAACACTGCGCTCGGTACCTTGTAAAAAGGTATCACCTTGGGCTACGTCTACACGACACTTCACTTCATTACCACTTGTCGTTTTTACAACTTTGACCTGATCAAATGAGGTTAAAAGGCGTGCATAAGGACCGAATTTTCCTTTATCAGTAAATTTACTATAAGAAATTTCCGCATTTGCTGTTGATGATAAAACCAATGTTAAAAGTGTAAGTGCTAAACCGTATTTCATAGTCATTCCCGTTATGTATTCTTAAAAAGTTAAGTAAAAGCTCTAACTGATGACTATTCTAGAGTATAGACTCTACATTTGCACGCACTTTTGTAATAAACTTACAAAATACGGCAATTTATGGCTGAAATTTTCTTGTTTATATAATTAAACTCAATAAAAACATCTCAAAAGTGTAATTTTACAACAAATTAGTTTAAATATTTGACCAGCTAACACAAATACTCGGGTTAGTGATTGCGGCCGCCCTAAAATTAGCCAATAAAAAAAGCGCCCTAGGCGCTTTTTGTGAGTAATGCGATGAACTCAAATTTAAGCTTATTAATATCGGAGATCTTGTTACTTTTTAACCGCTGCAAATACTGCAACCAATCCAACAAGGTTAATCTCAACATCAACGAAATGTCTTTCCAACGCTAGTTTCAGCTCAGAAAAACTATCCTGAGCATTATCGAAAATGCCTTTACGATTGTAGAACCCCATTAATTTTCTCGCGCCCCAGTTCGGCTCGATACCATTACCTAAAATCGTGCTTCCGAAAACCTTTCCACCTGAGTTAAGCAATGGCGCCAGATGTTCGAACATTTGAGTTTTATGGCTCATCGGCCCGGGTAAACAATGCAGTAGATAATTAATACTGATGGAATCAAAGGTTTTCTCAACACCTTCTATTGGTTGCAGAATGTCTTTTTGATAAAGCTTAGGTGCTAAATGTTGTACTCGAGCCGCGGCAGCTTCTATGCTACTAGTGTTCAAGTCCATTAACGCCAGTTTTGTGTCGCTTGCTAAACACTTTTCAAGAAAGTACCCGGTTCCAACACCTACGTCTAAATGGTTCTTCGATGCGTGTGCGGCAAAATGCTGTTCCAAGATAGGCGTTGGACAACACCACAGATAAGAATTTGATATCTCTAATACCCACCAATCGTAAAGTTTAAGGGTGAAGTTTGAATAAACCGCCTGACCCGCGTGAGTAGATTTTACCTCTTCCATGAATACCTCTGAGAAAACCTGGTGAATATGATAAATCGCAGGTTGTTTTAAAACTAAAGCTCAATAATAAAACAAAACTCATTACAAAACAGCTTGATAAATGAGTTAGAGCTTTAGAACTCAGGTTTAATTGACCGCTCTGCCGTCTGCCGAAATCATTCTCCGTATCTTTTACTCGATTACCGCACCTGATTTTGGAATCCCTTGATACCGCTGACAGCATTCGCTTTGGCAGCAAGCTCCAGCTCTTCATCGGTCGCGTAAGTTTCGTCCCAGGCCAGGACTTTCGGTGTCATGAGTTTGTGCCACAACGGCGGGATCATCGCTACGATAATCGTGGTGAGATAGCCACCTACCATCATCGGCGCATCGGCATAGGGTTTTAAATTATGATAAGGCACCTGCCCCTGGGCATGATGGTGGGAATGCCGGGTCAAGTTAAAGGTGGTCCAGCTGCTCAAGCGACGATTGGTGTTCCAGGAGTGATGGGGTTGCACCCGGGTCTTTGCAGCCCGCACCAACCCGTAATGTTCCATGTAATTGACGATTTCCAACAGAGCTTTACCCCAAAATGCACAGGCAAGAAAATACAAGGCTGCAGTTATACCGCCCATGGCAAAAGCGATTAAGGTTAAACCGACACTCATTAGATGTCCGCGTATTACTCTGTTGTTCAGTGAGTAAAGCGCTTTTTGACGCCTTTCTAATCGATGCTTTTCAATCTGCCAGGCACTGATATTACCTTTGATGGTGGATATCAGAATATGCGCATAGACATTGCGACCTCTAGGCGCCGTTGCCGGATCTTCTTCAGTGGCTACATAACGATGATGACCATGAACATGCTCAATAGAAAATACCGTATCGAAACTGAAAGCCAGCAAGCATCGTCCAATGATACCTGAGGCTTTGCTGCGGGTGCGGTGGACAAGCTCATGGGCGGTGATGGTTCCGAGCAAACCTATCATCAAGCCGGTCAGTACCAGGCCAGAAATATGATTACCTAAGCTAGTCGCCTGTTTTGCTGCAACCACATCATAACCACTGATACTGCTAAGCCAGGCGCCAAAGCCTAAAGTGTCGTTAGCGCTGACACTCCATACCGAAGCAAACACTAATATGGCTAACAAAGGCAATGCTAGCCAAAGCTGCACCGTCAGTATCATCGGCTTTTCGATTTTCGGCGTACTAATGTCATCGCCAGATATGGCATCACCAAACACATAAAATACCACGACAACCAATAATCCCAGACTAATCCAATTGCCTCCGGCAAGAATGGAGATAAGAGAAAACAAGCCGACGACATGTATCAGCGAAAATTTCAGATAGTGAAAAAGCTTCACCGTGTTACCCGGTTCCGTTTGTTGAATAACCCTCAGATATTAAGCATACGCGTTAGTGAATTTAATAAGCAAGTTTTGCTTTTGAAGCACACCTATATCGCATAATCAAGATTCCTCCTACATGCGTTTTAGCGACTGAAAGTCCCAGTTCGTAGAGATACATTAATACTTCAGTGCGAGCTTTAACAAAGTTAAAGTAGATAAAGCGATGTTTCTCTACGGCAAGGTTACTCTCAAAACGGCAAGGTTACTTTGAAAGGTTTACACGTCATCAGGCTAAAGCCAAAACCTTTAATCCTCCGCTTCAGCGGTATAATGGATAATCGCTGAAACATGGTTTTCAACAACCGTAAAGGTTACCTTATCGCCCACTTTAAAATCATGGCCATGAACCAGACAGTTGTATTCAACGCCATTGGCATCTTTAAGTATCAGGCGATCGACAACCTCACCATATTTTTCATTGGCGATATCCTGACCGATAAACGCCCCTGAGGTTCCCAAAATCGTGCTAGTGCTGCCACCACCAATTTGTCCTCCAACTAAAGCACCAAGAAATGATGCGCCAAACTGTTTCCCTAACGAAGCGTCCTTTTTAACTTCTCGGATATTGGTAACGACTCCACTATGCCTGACAATGCTTGGCGCATCATCAAGTTGATCGGTTGGTATTTCTTTCTCAGATGATGCACACCCCAATACAAATAAGCCCAGAACTACTATTAATGGAAAGCGGATAAGTCTCATCAGAATCTCCCTCTGCTACTTCTTGATTAAATAACATTCTAGAGGATACGGCAGAATTCCCCGGTCGTTTCAATAGCGTCAATAATGAGCATATAGATTAAAACTAAGTTTAGCATCGTCAGCCTGAGAGGGAGCAAAGGCTTATGAGTGTATTGTATTTGAAAAGGTCGCAATTAATCCTCAAAGTAAAAAACCTAGCAATTGCTAGGTTTTTATCTGTTAACGCCTGAGTCCTATTCGCGCTCTCCGCTAGATGCTAAAAAACAAGGCTACAACAAATTACAGCCAAGTATGTAGATAGGGTTTCACTCATTTTTCACAGTACTTAACGCATCATCTAAAGCGTGCAGAAAGTGATGGGCGACAACCGGATCACTGGAGAATGGAGAGAAATCCATATAAGTGATGTTCTCTTCGTTATCGGCCTGGTAGACAACCATGTCCTCTTTTATGGTTTTCAGTACCTTTAATTCGGCCAGGGTTTCTGGCTTCACGGCCGTGGGATCATCGGAGAGCACGACAAAATCCGCGAGCTTTCCGACCTCAATCGAGCCTTTATCCTCTTCTTCAAAGTGCTGCCATGCTGGCCATATGGTCATCGCTTTTAAAGCAGTTGTGACATCAACCCTTTGCTCAGGGCCTAAGACATAGCCAGAGCGAGTTACCCGATTAACCGTCGCCGATAGCACTCGCATACTATTGGGAAATGCGACCGGCGCATCGTGGTGAGTACCGAACATTAATCCGCGCTCACGAATCCAGCCGGTTGGTGATATATTTTCAGCATTTTCCGGACCTACGGTATGTTCGCGATGCCAATCACCCCAGTAAAACGTGTGCATTGGAAATACCGATTGGAAGACACCTAGTTTCATAAAACTGTCTACCTGATCTTCCCGTTGAAACTGACCATGAACCAAAACCGGACGATTACCCGGATCGCCATATTTCTCCTGCGCAGACTTAAATGCGGCAATAAGCATATCCGATGCGCCTTCGCCATTGGAGTGAACGATAATCTGAAAGCCTCTCTCAAAACACCAGTTTACCGCATCTTGAAGTTGCTCTTCGGTAATCGCCGAGTAACCTTTGTACCCTTCCGGATAATCTCCAACAGGGTCGTAATAAGGGCGGTCTCTTAAGGCAGTAAACCCTTGTGGCGATCCATCAATGGTCAGTTTACAACCACCTACCCTTACCTTGTTTACATAATCTTGTGACATATTCGCTTCGATATAATCCCGGGATTCCAAAACATCGGGAAAGGCAACCACATCAATGGGCAATTTTCCAATAGCGCTGACTTTTTTTAGCGCTTCAACACTGCCCCCGGAAGAGCGTCCGTCCTGTCCAGTGGTATACCCAAAACTAGCCCACATCTTACTTCCCGCTTCAGCAAATGCTACTAACCCTTCTTCGCCAAGCTGACTCAATAGCGGCGCCAATACTGAGAAAAATGCATATTCCTCTAACACACCGTTGGGCTCGCCGTTTTCATCTCGCTGGATCACTCCGCCTGGAGGCGCTTTACTGGATTTATTGATACCTGCCAGTTCCAGAGCTTTCGAGTTTGCAACCCCGATATGGCCAGATTGATGGACAATGAGTACTGGAATCTCCTTGGATACTTTATCAAGCTCATCGCGGGTGGGGTGACGCACTTCCTTAAGCTGCGCATTGTCGTACCCAAATCCAATTATCATTTTCGACGCCGTCACGGCATCGCCGTTATCTTCAGCCCATTTTTTCAGGGTGTTCTGCAAACTGGCGATATCGGCAACCTCGCCATCAGGCGGCGACAAAAGGTTTGCGGATAATGCCTGCAGGCCACCAAACACCACATGCCCGTGGCTATCGACAAAACCTGGAATTAGCGTCCGTCCCTCAAGGTCAACTTCCTTAGTGTTAGCACTCTTGTAATCTGAAACATCAGCCATCGAGCCGACAGCGAGAATTCGGCCATTTTTGACGGCGACCGCCTCAGCGATTGGCTGGTCGTCATTCATAGTTAGAATGGTGCCGCCCGAATAAATGGTTTGTGCCGATACCGACGCTTTACCACGATTTTCTGAACAGGACGTTATAAGCAATAGAAATGAAATTACGAGAATAATGTGTTTATTCAAAATGGACCACCTAACGGATTAAAGTAGAAGAGAGCTTCGACAGATTGAATCAAGCGGCTTAACTAATAATGCTAGCTTTAATGGGATAAATATCCAGTTATGCGAGCCACTGCTCTGTTTCGATAAGTGGTTTAATCTAAACACTATTATCAGGTTATAGCCGCTGCATTGAACATAAATTCTGTTAACTAGATTCACAGGCAAGCGCCCTGTTCTAGCTATAAAAATTGAGATGTCGATATTGTGACAGGAGCATTTAGTTGATCTGCTCTGAGGTTATAAGGCGCTGGGGGTTTATGGCGTTGGGGCTTTAAGGCGTTGCCGAGAGATTAAGAAAGCAACTTTTCAAACCCCAGAATCAAAAAAACCTAGCATACGCTAGGTTTTGTTTCTTCTTATCGGATGGGTGATAAGAAGAGAATGGTACCGGAAGCCGGACTTGAACCGGCACGCCCGCAAAGGCAACGGATTTTGAATCCGATCATAGGTATCGTGTAAAACAACGCTTGACACTAAAACACTTCAAAGCGTTATTGCTAGGGCATCTTAAACGGATGTAAACTCCGTTGCAACATTAAAAACTGTTATAAGCCTTTTAATTCACCCCCTTTTTTGCCCCTATTTTTTGGTGGTAGCCTAGCGCCAATTTCAGTGATATTTCCTACAAATAAAACATCACGCAACCAGCCAAGTCACAAAGAAAATTACCTATTGAGCCTTACCACACTGCGCAACCAATAAGATGGGTTACTAACGAACATAGAAGTGTTAAGGGAATAGGCATCAAAATAGGAGGGATAGCAAAATAAATAAAATATACGCCAACTTTTTTAGTGGCTTTGATGCCTTGATACTAGGCCTGTGGTCTATTACGACTTTAACCTTTATTGTTTACCATTTCACCGCTTAGGGCGCTAGGTTAAGTGACTTGTTCATTAACACCTTGGTTTTGAGTATTTTCGGGGACCACCGACCATCCTTTATGCTCAACCAAAGTTTTTGATAGCTTAAGCGCGAAGGCTAATATCAACACAAAAGGCCAAAAAAATACGACAAAACTTTTAATCCAATCAGTTGCCTTCTTTTCGTTTGTATTAATCGTGAAAAGCTTATTTCTGGCTAGTTTATACATTGTATGCATTTCTCCATGAATACTCCCGTAATCCAATGCTTTAGTACGGTCCATTTTCCAAATAAGACTCTTTATCTTTAGCCATAACACTTTTCTACCAACATTTTCTGATTTGGTTAATTTTATTGCCTCTTCTAAATCATCAATTTCATTACTTTGGAATAAATCTGGAAATTCCCTGAACACGTCACAAAGTGCGGACTCTTTATACAAATGACTTTTGCAAACAGTCATAAGCTCCGGGTATTCAGAAGCGTTAAACACTCCAATGGGGCCTGCAAAAATATCTAGTTCTATATCTTTTCTTTCTTCAGTATTATGGGCTGCCAACATTATTGCACCAATAGTAACCATACCATAGTACCAATAGTCTAAAGACTTGATTGAGCCAATTTTCCAGGGCTTTCCAAAATAAAGAATAACAAAAGCTACTGCATACAAAAGTACCGTATAAAGAATTAAGCTCCAGATATAATTGCTGTTCTCCATGAAACTTGTAAACATGGGCGCCAACACTGTTCCTACAGTGACTAAAATAAGCGCGATCCATTCGTGAGGTGTCTGGGTGTGCGACTTGATACTTGGGTTATTCATTATGGTCAAACCACTCTATAATCTAAACATCCGGCCTGTAAACCCTTCTCCCAGAAAGACTAAAGGTCTTCATGATAGGTTTCTTTCTTAAAAAGCTAATATTATAAATCGAAAGCACAGCATTTATATGAAAGGTGATGTTAACTATTCCCTAGAATTTAATAGCACTTAGGGGTCAAGCAAAAATTGTAGTATAACAATCAAATATCGCCATGATATCCACAAAACTTCTCTTATGCTGGAAAAAAATTAAAGGCAATGGGGCAATATTGCTTGGCGAAATTTCATCCATGAATAATTCCGAAGAGCCCGTTAACACTGAAGTGTAGCGAAGCATAGGGCAGTGTGTTCATTATTTATTGTTATGTATGACGAGATACGAGGAATTAGAAAAGATCTGCAAGTAGCTAAGAAACAAGAAGTTAGAACGACAGGAAAAATTCCACCTCAAGTAGACTTATCAGAAATGAAAGATATTGAATAAACTTTATACGTTTTTTAATTTGACCCGTGAGGTTTAATTTAAATAAAGCCTATGCTAGGAACCGAATATCACTTAAGTGCCAAGAATGGTCTATTAGTAATTGCTGACGCATGTGTCACGGGGAGGAGCGTAGTGACGATCCCGTGAACAAGCTTGTTACATTCAAAACAAACCTAGCATTCAAAATTCTTGTTTTCGCTATTCTCTTTTGCGGCAAAGCTTAATCATATTCTTCAATAATATCCAATAGTTCCATCAACTCTTCTTCGGTGAGCGCTCTAAATTCAGTTTTACCGTCTCCTTCTGAGAATTCTGGATCATCTCCATATGACAAGATTAGTTGCTCAAGAAAAAACGTATAATTTTTTACCTTTTTTAGTATTATAATTTCATATTCATAACCATGAACTTTTGCAACTTCCTTTATACGTCTCAATCCTAGTCGTTTACTTGTAACTCCAAGTTTGTATATCTGCTTTCCCTTAAAAAACTGCCCCTTTGCCTCCCATATATAAATGGAATCTGCATCACCAGTCATTCGAGTCATATGTTGGCATATTTCTTCCATAATTCCGCGTGATTGTGCCGCCGCTCTGGCATTGGGTGATTTAAATGTAAATTCAGATCGAGTCAAAAATTTAGCTGCTTCGGCTGCAAGCTCCTCGTTCGTCCAATAATGATAATGGCTCCTATCCATATGGGCTGTACAGGCATCCATTATGTTACGCCTACGTGCCGCTCTTCCAGCAGGGCAAATTTGGAATTCTGAAATTGTGGTATATTTTTTTGCCTCTGTGATGATAGCGTCGTCTGTCCACTTTGTGGCTGACAAAGCTAAACCACATTCCATATGAGCACATGCCTCATCCCATATCCCCATCCGCTTTCCTACATTAAATACACCTGGGTACGCTTTTGTAAATTCGACACGAGTACGAAATTTTTTGGCTTCTTGAAGCATAAGATCCTTTGACCACTGAATTTGCTTATAGCTCATATGCTCAGTAACTTTTTCAAGAATTCCATATTTATTATGAGCAGCATGGTATGCGCCTGGGGCTGCACATTTAAAATCACTTGGATGGCGATATTTTTTTGCTTCTTTCAAGATTGCTTCTGGTGTCCACTTTTTATTCTTTGCTTCTGGACGCGTCATATGAGTACAAACTTCTTCCATAATCCCCATTTTCTGTGCTGCATTCCTGGCGCTGCCAGCCTTCCTTTGAAATTCAGATCTACTTGAATATTTTTTAGCTTCTTTTAATATTGCTTCTTTATTCCACTTAATATTTCGACCAGAATCCATATGACTGCATACACTTTCCATTATTCCTAAGCGTCTAGCTGCTTTAACTGCACCCTTACAAGCTAGATTAAACTCAGATCTCGTTTTATATTTTATGGCTTCCTTTTGGATCAGTTCTTCAGTCCAACGGATATCTTTTTTAAGATGAGCGCATGATGTCTCCAACCAACCATATCGCCATGCTGCTTTGTAAGCTTGTGGATGATAGAGCTTAAATTCACGTCTAGTGCTATACGATTTCGCAAGTTCAGAGATCATTTCCTCCGTCCACTTCTTCATCTCATTCCTTTTATAAGTTCTGATTAAACCAAGTATATTTATTTTTTCTAGGGTTCTCACTCTATGTGAATATAACGCAGATGGAGATAACGTGAAATGCAGGAAAGATTTGCAGCAATGTTTAAGGGAGAGGTAAAGCACACAACATAAACTTTTTCTCGAAAAAGAAAAAACTGGTATTTACTAATCTGAATTGTATGATTAGTTGCTTTTTCTGGCTTATTTTAACCAACTATTATTTGCCACTTAGTGAGGCGTTATACCTCAGGAGAGTTCCGTGAAGTTAGATACAAGTGTTATGGACTATTTCAAAGCTATTTATGATGGTTGTAATACGATTGAGTTTACATACAACAAAAAAAATAGCCTCTATATTCCATTATTTTCTGCCTCTATCGAGCAAAGTATCGCTATTCATGTTTTGGATAAAGAAGAGTTGACTAGCTCTGCGTTTGCTCTTGCTCGCCCGATGGTTGAGAGTTACTTGAGGGCTATGTGGGTAAAACACTGCTTAGATGAATCTGAGATCGAGGAAGGGTGTGAACAGCTTCATTTTCCAAAGAAGTTAGAGGTTTTATTAAGAGAGATCGCGAATGCTGTTGATGAGCGAGATCAGTTCCACAGCCTTAAATCAACTATAGAGCCAATAATGGCTAACATGCATGACTTTACCCATGGAGGTGTTCAAAGTATTGCTCGCCAATATGGCAGTGAAGGCCATCTATCAAGTCCTCATTGTCGCAAAGAAAGGGATGAGCTACTTAAATTAGCGGTCTTAATGTCTTCGTTCTCATTCGAGAGTCTTACTCCCTATATGGAGTGCCCTGATTCGCTAGAAGATGTGATGAAAAGGTCAAACGAGTTGTTGGAGCCATAACAATCGCATCAAGCCGCCAACTGAAAATCGAGGGCTGAGATATCAAAACTGCGCGAATATTATCAATTGCTAAGGGGCACCTATTAACAAAACGGTCATTGCTCCTCGAACTAATTTTAAAATAATTGTCCGATTTGGTTAAACGCCATTCGCGTCAACTGACACGGCTAGTTAAGACTTTTGCATTTTAGAAGCCTTTATATTTAAGCGCCAATACAGCAAGGTTTCAGCACCTAAGTGTTAAGGCTTTCGACCTGTAAATAGTTCACGGTAATTGTCTTTAGTAATCACGGTTACGCCTTTATGCGTTGTAACGATTACCTCGCCAACCGGAGGGTGTTAATTTGCACTTAAAACTGATCCACGATTTGCATTGAAAACTGATCCGCCTAAGTTGGTCTTATTATGACCAATATCTTGAAAATATCTCCAGTTATTTTTCCTTATTTTTTGCAGCCGATGATTCTTTGAATCGATAACTGTCGTTGCCAGTTTCGATGATATGGCAATGATGAGTTAGTCTGTCGAGCAGTGCTGTTGTCATTTTTGCATCACCAAAGACTTTGGCCCACTCAGAAAATGACAAGTTAGTCGTAATGATGATGCTGGTCTTTTCATAGAGCTTGCTTAGAAGATGAAATAGCAGTGCACCGCCATTTTGGCTGAAAGGTACATAGCCAAGCTCATCTAGAACCACCAAATCAACGCTACTAAGCCGATTAGCAATGCGGCCGCTCTTGCCATCTAGCTTTTCCTTTTCAAGCGCATTGATAAGCTCCACAGTCGAGAAGAACCGTACTCTGAGGTGGTGATGCTGTACCGCTTGGACAGCAATGGCCGTTGCCAAGTGCGTCTTGCCTGTGCCTGGGCCACCGATGAATACGATGTTTTGACTGTCTTCGACAAACTCACATCGATGTAAGCCCCGTATCACCGTTTCGTTAACCGCACTGTATTGGAATTCGAAGCCGAATAAGTCTCGATAGGCAGGGAATTTTGCAACTTTCATCTGATAAGCGATTGAACGAACTTCTCGGTCTGCGACCTCGGCTTTTAGCAGGGTTTCGAGAACGGGTAATGCTTGTTTGAACGCTGGTGAACTCTGAATCGATAAATCGTTCACGCTGGCCTTCATGCCATGCAGTTTTAACGTTTTTAAGGTGTTTAATAAGGCTTCAATGTGCATGGCGTTGTCCTTTCAATTGCTCATAGATACTTGTGTCTGCCGTTGGCTCTTGCTCAAGCTGTAACGCTTTTTTGATGGGTAAGGGATCCGGTGTTGGTATGTCCATTAGTCGATGCAGGCAATTGATCACATGCTGTTTTGACGTCAGGCCAACGTTCAGGCTTTGCTCAATGGCTTCTTTAACCAGTTGCTCATCGTGATGCAGCACCAATGACAAGATATCTACCATATCTCGATCACCACCTTCATATCTCAACAGGGTATCCTGAAGGTGCTGGAAGCACTCGGGGAGTTCTTTAAACGGGGCACCGTTACGGAGTGAGCCAGGTTTACGCTGAGCAACAAGCAGGTAGTGACGCCAGTCATAAGTCACAACCCCTTTTGAATTGTGATCTCGGCTGAATTGTCTTACATGCTCTGCGACTTTATTGCCTTCGGCAATAAACAGAATGCGATCAGGGTACACTCGAAGGCTTACTAAGCGATTAGCAAAACTGGCAGGGACACTGTATTTATTGCGTTCAAAGTTCACCAGGCAAGTCGATGACACTTTCTTAGTGTGTTCAATGAATCCATCAAATGGTGCCTGGACCTTCATCAGGTGTTTCCTCTCGTCGAGCCAGACTTGTTCAATCGTCCGGTCACCATAATTTGGATGCGTGGTTGATTGCCACAGTGACATGCATTTTTGCTCAAGCCAGTCATTTAATTCATCGAGCGTTTTGCATTTGGGGGCATCGTGCCAAATGCTTTGACGAGTATCTCTGACCATCTTTTCCACTTGGCCCTTTTCCCAGCCTGCGGCAGGGTTACAAAACTCCGATTCAAACAAATAGTGGCCAACCATGGCTTGAAAGCGACGATTTACATCACGTCTTTTTCCTTTACCAACTCTATCGACAGCGGTTTTCATATTGTCGTAGATACCGCGCTCAGCGGCGCCTTGAAATACGCGAAAGGCATGATTGTGTGCATCGAATAGCATTTCATGAGTCTGAGTCCAGTAGGCACGCAGATAGAACGCTCTGGAATGGGATAACACAAAGTGAGCAACCTGAAGCTTTACCTTGCGAGTACCGACATAAGAATAATTCTCACCCCAGTCAAACTGAAACGCTTCACCTGGTGCAAACACTAATGGGACATAGGCTTTTTTGTTCAGACCGTGAGCCGCAATTTTTTGCTCTTCCCGCCATTGCCGAGCGAATGCCGCAACGCGATCATAAGAGCCACTAAAGCCCAGCTCAACGAGTTCTTTGTGGAGCCTCCTGGCTGATTTTCTTTCTTTGCGCCGACGCTTCGATTCCCGTAGCAACCAGGCAGATAGCAGCTCTTTGTAGCCATCAAGCTTGCTAATCGATGTTCGTTTGGGATACGCAGGTTCAACGCATTCCTTGGCCAGGTATTTTTTAACGGTATTTCTTGAAAGTCCGGTTCTTCTGGCTATTTCACGTTGGGACATCCCCTCCCGAAAATGCCAACGCCGGATAACGCTTAGTAATGACACATCAATCACTCCAATATTTCTCCCGCAATTTGAGTGCGAGAACTAATTAAAGAAGTGGATCAATTTTGGATGCAAATTAGGGGTTGAAGTGGATCAATTTTCGATGCAAATTAACACCACAGGTGGGATCATATACAGACTTCACCGCTCTTTGATTACCATGATCATCTATGGTAACCAACTTAGCTAGGATCTTGCTAACCTGTTGAGGCGTATAAAACTCACCTGCTTTCTTACCAGCACCAGAGGCAAACTGACCAATCAGATACTCATAGGCATCGCCAAGGAGATCAATTTCAGTGTTCTCTATGTGGAAGTCGATATTCTCTAAATGAGCCAGAACATGGCCGATGAGCTTGTTACGTGAATCAGGGTTCTTACCTAGCTTACTTGAATTGAGGTCCAGTTCTTCGAACAAACCGTTAAAGTCATCCGCAGAGTCAGCCGCTGTTGTAGATTGTTCGATATCATTAAGGACACGGCTTAGTTCATCAAGAATAAACTCATGCTTTTCACCGCGTTTTGCCAAGATCGCGAATAACTGGCTTGGCCCAATAAAGTAACCGAGGTTCTCAATGCACTCTTCACGCAAATCCGTGATCAGTTCTTCATCTTCCGCCGCTTGTGAAAAAGTGATGTTATCCTCGAGTAAAAGACCATCACAATAACGGTTTAGTTTATCTGACAAGTATTTATAGAATATAAGACCAAGAATATAATCACGAAAATCGTCGGCTGACATATTACCACGAAGGGTGTTTGCGATGTTCCAAAGCTGTTTTTGCAGCTCTTGCTGGTGTTGTTGAACCATAAAAATCCTGAAGAAAGAGTGGAAAAATTAAAGCAGGAAAGTATCAGAAAAGAATGAACCTGGCTGCAAATATGCCAGTACCAATTTGTTCGATAAATCCATTTATTACCTTTTATATCAAGTGATGCTACCACAATATAAGGAACAGTGTGAACAGCTGTTTAAGGTGGCAAAAGCATTTCCCTATTACAGCTGTTCTATAGAGGTTGCCAAAGCTTAGCAGCCTCAATTAAATAGCCAGTTCCATACTGTTAGCTGAAAAAGCTGCTAAACATTTCTTTCCCTTTTTTCGATAAGTCTTTAGCTTTTTCCGTCGTCTCTTTCAGAGCCTTCGATGCCAAGTCTTTTGAATCGTTCTTCAATATTACAAAATCGACATCATTTTCATAAAACTCTATCGCTTTTTTGTCGTTTCGATCCAATTCGAGTTTATCAAAGTGAAACTCCACAATCGCTTCTTTTAGCTCTTCAAATGAGACACCACGGCGATATAACTCTTCGAATATCGATAACGATATTTGAGTGCCATTCTTAGCAATAAACTTTGCCGCTTTTTGCTCATTATTGTCGAGAAGTTGATCTTTGGCGTGTGCCAAAGCAGGATTAAAAATATATGATGCAGTTTTAAGTGCACTGGCTGCTGTTGACACTTCTCTTTCAGCAATAGCTTTGACTGTCATAAAAGCCTGAGGGATTTGTTTTTCGGGAATGGCTACATGCTGCCATATATCTTGATCAAATTTTTGACAAATATGCTTTAAAAATTTAGTGGGTAAAGTAACCATTTGAAAGTAAGCATCGTGCCGACTTATGGTTTTCGATTCAATTAATGAGTCTGCTATTTTGGTGAAAGCCAAAGCGGTTCTGGCTTTAATATCCTTTACATTTACATCCATGAGAATTTCCTTATACAAAATTAGTAATTGTTTCCACTAGCGCGTCTGGATCTAAATCGATATCTCCAAGAATAGTACCTCCCATGTTTATGGCTTCGATGCCGCCAGATGCATCAAATGCAGTAGTCATATCACCAAATTGGGAAACAAAACCGTCGTAAGAACCCGTTCCGTCGAATATAGCAATGTTGTCTCCAAATGCTTGAGTGTGCCCCAGGTGTTCACCAGAAGAGGAGAGCATATCTTCACCACCTAGAATATTTTCACGCGTGCTTCCAGCCATGCTTCCTGTGGCATCGAAGACATTATTACCACCTAGTATATTTGGCTGGGTTGATCCTTTAAAAATACCGTCTAGAAAGATATCTTCGCCGCCAAATACGTTATCCAGTTTATTTACAAATGCCATATATAGTCCTTTATTTATTATTGTTGATACATCTAGACCAGAACCAAAGTGTTCTAAAGTTGACTCTGGCCTTTGTTTAAGATACTACTTAAACGCGAATAAACAGTAAATTAAAGTTTTAAATTACAGGTGCTTAATCAAATGTCACGGATACAGTAAATACGTTCATTTCAATATAATTTATAAAGTTGGATAGAAATAAACTGATAAGCTCTGTTGCCGCTTCCCCTTGCAAACAACCACTGTAGATCGTGCCAATCTGCCCACTTAGAAAACATACATCTATTTCTTTAACGAGCTCAGGATAAGGTTCTCCGTGATAACTAAAATCCGTTATATATTCGAATTGCCACAGGTTGTCAGAATTTACTAATCGAATTTCAACAGGGTGAAACCCGCCATGACTGCTTGAGTAGTTTTCATCTCTAAAATTGAATGTAATAGCACTAACATCTGGCTCAATTTTATCGATTTTCGATATTTCACTGTTAAGTATTGCAATTAGTTTTTCAGGCACAGCAAATCGCTGGCCATGGTTAAAGGTCAGTTTCATAGTAGTTCCTTGAATTTGAAGGGGTGGTTAACTAAAGCAATCCACTTTCGGCAAATGAGAGTGATTCTTTAGCGATAATAATGTGATCCAGTACCTTAATATCAATTAAAGCCAGGCCTTTAATGATACGTTGGGTGATTTGCTTGTCAGCAAGTGATGGTTCGGATATTCCGGATGGGTGATTATGGGCTAACACAACGGCAGCTGCATTCTTTAGAAGCGCTCGTTTAGCTACTTCTCTAGGGTAAACTGTTGCTGCATCAATAGTGCCTGTGAACATCTCTTTGTATTCGATAAGCGAATGTTGATTATCAAGAAACATTACCGCAAACACTTCATGATCTTTTGTACCAAGTCGGCACTTTAAATAGTCTTTAGCGTCACTCGAACTTGTAAATAATGGTCCATCTGCAAATCGTTTTTCAATTATTTCTATTGCTTTACTGATGACTTGTTCGTCCGTCACGGAGACTTTATTTACATAAGCCATCGCCCCTCCTTAAGCGTCCAGTTTTTGTATTAAATAATCCAAAGCTTGGTTTATCAGCCAGGATAAACTAGCAAAGACACTTGCAATCTTCGCTACGGATTCAGCCAAATAAATAATTATTGGTGATAAGAAATCGAGCATACGTTTAATGCATGAGAGTATTTGCATGATATTTACCTCTGAATTATCCGAAGGGTGGCCGAACCTTCGGGCGATGTTGATTATGCGGTTATGCGACGAGCGAAAATATCTTTAATCCATAAAACGAAGTGTTTACCTCGTTCTATCACTGCGTCTTTTGCACTCATGACTTTATTAATTGCGACTTTGCCATACGTCGTAAAAGTAGCGAACATCCCTCCGCTTTTAAGAGCAGCTAAAGCGACCAAAAGACTAGCATTAGCTTTAGTCAAATATGCCGCGCCTAGTGCGAAAGCGGTCGCTCCAAGAATTTTGACCTTATCTATATGACCAGCAATAAACGACTTTATACGGTTGTACATCGAGATGACACTTTCCATTAGGCTTTCACGAAATGATTTTTGATTCTGGTTGTAGCTACTTTCTTGGTTATTTTCGTTATTACGGTTAGATTGGTCATTATTTTTCATAAGATTCTCCTGTTGTTCTACTAACTTACTTATTTGTTGAACTTCTTTGTAAAAAGGCATCACTGCTGCAGGTACTACGCCAGCATTACCTATGGCTTCGTCCAGTAATACAATAAACTTGGTAATATCAACTCGATAAAGCTGCCGTAAATCTTTAGCGCTAAAACGTTCATTGTTTGCAGCGACGAAATCTACGATCTGTTTAAAGTTAATCGGTCTTTCTTGTTTCATGATTTAGTTCCTGTTTTAGTTCTTTGGAAACAGCAGCAATAGTCATTCTGCTGGCGCCGGTTATTTGTTGAATCTGCGTGTACGAGTGCGAGGTTTGTAGTAGCTTCTTTATTGAAAGCCACAAAGTCTTATTTCTTTTTCGGCCCTGGTACTTGCTTGGGTCCGAAGCTTTTGCCCGGGCGATCCCTTCCAGTGTTCGCTTGCGACGCAAGTCATAATCTTTTCTAGCCGTTGCTGCTAATATATCGAGCAGCATGTTATTTACCGCTTTGAGAACAGCTCCAACGAATTCATCGTGTTGATTTTGTTGGCGCAGAGCGACATGACTCGTGGGGAGATCCAGTGATACAACAGATACACCTTTAGCTTGAATGCTTCGCTTGAGCTGCTGCCAATCATCACTATTTAGACGACTAATTCGATCGACTGACTCAATCAATATGATGTCACCAGGTAATACTTCAGAAAGCATTCTGTTTAGTTCTGGCCTTTCCAGGCTTGTCCCTGTGAACTTTTCGAAATAATAAGAAGCTATGGTTTGATTAAAGCTATTCGCAAACTCCAATATTTCTTTCTTAGCCCTTAACACGTCTTGCTCCTCTGTACTGACGCGCAAATAGGCACGGATAAACCCCATGAGCGATCCTCCTGGTATGATTTGGGTAATTAAATCGAACTAGTAAAGTTAGGGTGTGGCTTGGTACTAAAATGTACCTGCAGGGGGGGTAAGGGTATGGTATACCCTTAGTAGACCAGTAATTTAGGCATTAAAAAAGCTCGCCGAAGCAAGCTTTTTGTATACATGTTACTTATAACAAGAATAATGATTAATGTTTACAACCCTAGTCATTCGCCGCTAAATACTGCTCAATTTCTTCTTTCTTTCTATAAATTGGTTGCTTATATACTCCTATCACTAACTTTCACTGTTTTTCACTAAACATTCACCGTTTCATCACTTCCGACAATTTTCCTATCGTCCTAAGATAACTCTGACGCAACAAAAGGAGAACGTCATGAGTAACAACAATCACAAAGCAAACCAAAAAAACTCGAACCCTAAAACACCAGGTACCAACCCTGCTTATCAAAAAGCACAAGACAACCGAAGTAACCAATTAAACCCTAACAACAAGCTATACAAAGGTAACAAGTAAGGAGAGCAATATGCCGAACACTTCAGATATGTCACAAGACGAGTTAGACGTATGGTCTGATATAAACAACCCAAATAATGATGCTGATATGGACGATTGGGCTGACTGCCACAATCCCAATAACGATGACTATTTAGGGGATGAATAAAAGTAGCAGCTGGTAGATAATGCGTTATCTACCAGCTAAAGGATTAACTAGTGAATAAGAAAACAGAAGGGCCCAAGTGCAAAGATACTAAACGACTTGTTAAGCTCGCATCTGAGAGTGGAATGACAAACGCTGAGATAGCAGTAAAAGCAGGATTAAAGGCTACATCGATTTCTCTGGTGACTCGTTGGAAACAAGGAAAAACCTTAGCAACTGAACGTCAAATGGCTTATTTTCGTAAAGAGTTTGGTGAACTATTACGCCGTCAATCTGAGAATCTTATTTCAATGGACAATGAGGGCGGAATTCGTTTCGTAAAACTAAATGGCGATGTTTTTCTAAAACACACTGTCCGCCTCCCAGTAAGCGTTGAAAGACGAAGCTCTCATATATCCCTTGCTCGGCTTGTAGCTTTGCAAAATAACGACGTATTTCATCTACTAATACAATATAGAAAAGGCTTCAACCCACAAGAGCAACGACATTCAATACGGTTAGATGATTTAGCTCATTGTGATCTTGAAGATGCAAATTGGCTAACATTCAGGTTAATGCGTAACTTAACAGGGTATCAACTAATCGAAAATATTGATCTTTTCGCAAACGACATGCGAGCTCATAAGCTTCACCCTTCTGAGACATTTGAATTTTCAGCGCAAGAAATTCAATATTCAGTTAGAAAAAAGCTATTACATGAAGGCATGCAAGCAGAAGATATTTTTGACTTTACCCGCGAATAATAGATAATCAATTGAAACCCAAAGCCAGTAAGGGGTTAACCCCCATTAATAGTTGGAATCAACAACTAAATTTAAATGTAAGCTTTGCAATGCCACCTCATCTTAACAATGAGGTCGCATAATACATTTCGGTACTATGTGATTTGCCAACGGCTAGGTGAACGGTACGCCAAGTAGCTGAAAAAATCCTTAGTAAACAGGGATTGGGGTGGGTAAAGCCAAACCATGTTTCGACTTGAAGCATCGTTTGGCTTTTTTATCAGTGATATAAAGTTGATTGGGTTACATGGTTACATATACTGCAGCCCATAAAATATAGCTGTTCCAACCTTTGAAACGTAACCTTTATTGATATCACTTTTCAAACTGAGTTAGCAAAAAAATGGGCCACCACATAATGACGACCCATGATTGCTTTTAATTAAGTATCTTTTCGCTTCTTCCTGCCGCGGTATTTAAACCATCTGCATTCAAACTCAACATCATCGAAATCCATTATTACAGTCAGTGTTATAACTGCTGCAGCTGTAATGGTAGCAATACCTAAAATTTTTTGTGTATCCATAAGTTTCTCCATTAGTAGTTGGTGCGGCTCTTAACCGCTTGTACAATCTAATGGGTCCCCACTAACAGATCCTTACAGTCACACCAAAATATAGGCAACAATCAGTAGATTACAAGGGAGCATTTTGAGTAACTAAAATATCGTACTTATTAAGCAAACTTATATCTTTCCCATGTTTTTGAATAAGCTTACTTTTCAAATACCCCCACTTCCCTGCTATCGATTTTTGTGGGATTTTCAAATCCCTCATCACCTTAAACCAGTCAGAAATTAAGGCAATGTCATTACCAGATTTAAGCAATTTCTGCAGCGTTTGATACTTTTTAAAGTCAGAGTTTTTAACATAATGGTCTTTATTTCCGGAAATAGGAAAGTTAACAAGCGATTCTTCTGACCTGATAGCAATGCTATCAGACAAAGAAGGGCGCTTTGCTTTACTGGCAGGGGCAGAGTACACTCACCTGCTTCTTTGTGATACCAGTGATAGCTTGTTGAATTTCGGTTTCGTTTAGGTAAAACCACACCACCACACTCTGGGCAAGTGCCATATTGCCCAGGCTTAGCTTGAACCAACTTTTTGTTTACAAGTGCATGTTCCATATTACAGCCCTCACGTCTTCGCTATTTGAGCACTTTCAAACTGGGCATATAGGTAATCATCAGTTGAGTAAACACCATCCTTGTCGATATGCGATGACCTGCTAACCGCGTCACGTAGTCTATCCACACACCAATCAACATCTTCATCGACACCTTTAGCCTCGCATGCCCATTTGTATGCTGAGCAGGCGGCTAGAATGGGTATATGTAAACGGCCTGAATGCTCAATTTGCCACTCTTTTTTATAAAAGGCGTTCATTGGGTTTCCTTTGCTAAGCAACACCTCTGGTACTTCAGTATTTAGTGGTTGTCTTATTTTCAGTTGCTGTTCCGGAATAACAAGACTTACTGTTTGCTCTGACTTGGTAACTAAGCCTGAACGCGTTAAGTCTGCTAAGGGGTCCTCGACACCATCAAATATTGGTGCCTGAATGTAGTTGACCTGAACAGGTCTAAATACCGCATCATCGATTAGTAACTGCTGTTCGTCAGGCAAATGTGAATACCAGCGCTTAAATTCACTGTTATCGAATGGCATTGTCGACATAAACCAAAGGTGTAGCCGAATACCTGGCTTCATGCCTACTGAGCTACTGTATTGGTAAAAGTAACTAGCTTTATGAAAAGGGGTTGGCAGTTTCTCAATTATATATTCAGGCCACTGCTCAATAGCCATACTTTCTGGTGCTTCCACGCCATCCACATCAATGTGAATTATCTTATTGGCAGCATCGGTAAAAAGCGATTCATCGCCTCTTACTTTGCGCTGTACTTGCTCTGCTGAAGTACCTTGTTTTAGCTTACCTCTAATGACACAAGTTTGCGGTTGACGTTGCAAATCAGTTAAAGCTTTAGCTAACTCTTCAATGTTAGGTATATCAAACTGCTTAACATCGAATTTGTATGCATTTGGGTAAGGCTTAGTACCATCTTTAGTAAATATCTTAGTCATTGGTACTGCTGGTGATACTGCCTTTAATATCGTTAACGTAGCAGGTTCATTAAACTCTGCCATTAGTTTCTCTATATCCATTAGTTTTGCTCCTTCTGGTGTAGAGTTATAATAAAAAGTGCATAGTTGGCGTAGGGTTCAAGTTAAACCCTACACTTGAAAACGATAACTATGCGTTGGAGAAATAGTGAATGGTGTATAGATGTAGGGTTACTTTAAAAGTCAGCAATGCAAAACCTATATGGAACAACAACTTAAGGCATTCGACTATGCACACTATACACCTTTGCAAAAACACTAGTGCCGAGTTAGTAAAAGTGATGTAGGGTCTAAAACATGACCATACACCACCATACACCCTTTAGACTATGTAACCACCGTGGTCTATGTTTTCGAATGAAGCAACATTCACATCCACGTCCCTCACTGTTGCAGACCTAATTCTTGGCTCTGGCGTCAACCGATTGTAAACATTGCCAGAATTCTTCCGCTTCTTTTCAATTTTGTTACTGAGAAACTTAGCCACTTTGTTGCTAAATGTTGTGTGGGTTAATTGCAAGTGTTTAGAGTGTTCACGCCAGGTATCAAATTGCTCAAATAAGTTCGCCGCTTTAACATCTTTTCCGAAGTGGCCGTACTCGTACATCTCATCCCACCAGACCTCGACCACATCTCGTTTACGCTGCTCACTTTGGCTTTCTATTAATGTAGAGCGTTCTTCTTTACTCGGTTGCCAATTTATATCAACCGATTGCCAAAGCTTTACAAAATCGGTTTTGCCTATTGCTTCGACATAGCCGCTTGAAGGTACATCTATCTGGAAAAATCGTCGCGCACCTGTAGTATCAGGTATCACTTCATGTATAGGGTCATTGCTACTGCAAATAATAGTGGTTATTTTTCTGATAAAGTGCTGTTCTTCACTGCGCATTTTTCTCGGATTTAGTATGTCTGTTGTCGCAAAGTTTTTAAGGTTTGCCATATCTCGCTCGGCAACTTTACTGATGTCATCCATGTCAGATATAAGCATCAAGCCATACTTCTTTTGGTTAAACTCATCCATCAAAGACGATACCTTGTCAGTAGCTCCTAGCTCACCGAATGGTTTTCTTAGCTCTCGACAAATAAACGTCTTACCAACGCCTTGCCCGCCATAGAAAACCGGATAAGGAACCTGTACTGAAACATCAACCTCGATCTTCGTAGCCAAGTCACTTAACCGACGCTTCGTATCCGACATCCACCACTTTATTGCTATCGTCTCTGCTTTTGATAGTCCCAAATCGCTAAAAAACTGATTAACTAGTTCATCATCAGGCTCTCCTTTTAACTTTCCCCAGGTGTCGTTTACCACTTCTTTATAAACACTTCGTTTAATACTACGAAGCGCATTTTCAACACCTGTTCGGTAATACTCACCTTTAACACCGTTGTTTTGGCACCACTCAATATAGTCATCGAGAACCTCTTCTACATTCGAAGGTTTACCGCCTTTAGAGTAGGAAGATATGTTAATACCGACTTTAGTGTCTTCTATATACCGTTCCAATACAGACTTTGTTGTGCGTAAGTCGGATAGACTTGCTTTGGCTGAACTTTGTGTAGCCGGAATATCACTGTACGCTAGCTGATATAGCTGCTCACCCGAAAATGTTTTTAGCGTATCCTCAGGTAACGAGGTAAACGCTTCAAATTGCGCTTGTAAAAAAGCCGGCGGTAATGTGCTGAATTGTTCTGGTGTTAAATTACTGTTTGTCGCTTCCATGTGAACATCCTTCTTGGTTCGTTTCTTGATTAATTACTTCATTAATGCAATCGCGAACAACGCGTACTGCTGATTTTTTCTCTTGCTGAGACTTATTCATGATGAAAGTGAATTCGTCTTCACTAAACTGTATCTTCATCGTTTTTATGTTTCCTTTTGATAATTTGTATTGCGCGAGTAGTTAACTTGTTTAAAGCCATGAATGCACTCACAGTCGCAGGGGAATAGCCCATAACTATTAGGGCTAGGATCATGTTGTTGCGTTTCTTTTTGTCCATTAATTGGCACCTCCTAAATTTATTTTAAGGTGATGCGAAAAAAGGCGACGATGAATGCACTATCACTCCAGGTAAAACGTTGATTTTTAGAGGGTTAGAGTGCGAAAAACAAATTCCAAAACAGTTGCTTTAGGGGTATGCTAATCAAGTGATTGAGATTATATGAGGTGACAATTGGCGGACATTACATCACTAGCAGCTGCGCTAGGTAGCCTAAAGAGTGCTACAGAATTGGCGAAGATTATAAAGAATAGTGGAGCATCGCTAGAGCAAGCGGAAATCAAACTTCAAATGGCTGATTTAATCGGTGCACTAGCTGATACCAAAATTGACTTAGCAGAAGTTCAGCAGATTTTAATAAGTAAAGACGAAGAGATAGCGAAGCTGACTACTAAATTAAATACAAGGAAGTCAGTTATATGGGAGAAGCCTTATTATTTCGTACTCAAAAATAATGACGAAAGAGATGGTCCATTTTGCCAGCAATGTTATGACAATGACGAAAAGTTAATACGATTACAGGGTGGGGGTAGCAACCTTTGGGGTTGCACATCATGCAAGAACAAATATAAGGACAAAAATTATAAATCACCACAACCTATTAGATTCGCATAGTTACAACAAGTCAGCGAATGCTGGGTACTGGTGATAAGCCCACTCAATACAATCACCTTTCGGCACCCAAAGCACATCTTCGCCGTCAATAATACTGCGCTTGTAATAGATGGTTTCATCAATAAAGTCATTTATTGCATCAGGGCTGATATAGACTAAATTCTCACAGAATCGCTCTATCTGTAATAGGTCGTAACGTCCTAAGCGATCGATTCTAAAGTTTTCAGCATAACCATCCACTTCGATATATCGATGGCGTGCAACCTCGGTAGAGCGGTCACCACTTTGCCAATTGTGTAGAACATTTGGGCGTTGCGTTTTCTTGGTTACAGGTTCGCTGTATGAATAAGTAGGTGTATTAGGGTGAATATCAGCTACGACTTTTAATAGTTCCCATAGCTCTTTGCACCACTTTAAGATATTTTTTAAGAATTTTATCAACATTTACCACCTCGTTTAGAGAATTTAGAACCAAGGTCTTACTTTTCTTATAACGAATATATTGAAAAATATTGAGAAGAATGGGGCGTAACTGTGTAACCACAAAAAAGGCCACACAGATAATGCACCTTTGTTTGGGTTGCTTTCCTGCTCCACCGATTAATTAATAGACATCGCCAAAGACTTTGTTAACGAGTTTAGTTTTATGAGAACTACTCAAGTGAGCGTATCTTTTAGTCGTTTCGAAGCTTTTATGGCCTAGAATGTCAGCGATTTCTATCAAACTAGCACCATTCATTGCTAGATAACTTGCGGCAGTATGTCTTAAATCATGAAACCTAAAATTCGTAATTTTTGCATCACTTAACGCTTTATACCAACATTTGTCGATGTTACTCGATATGAGCTTTTTCTTATCTGATGTAAATATCAGATCACTAAGGTGACCTTGTTTGCAACTTAATAGTTGCACAACGGGCTTAGAGAGTGGTATTACTCGCCTCTCATTATTTTTGTATTCTCAAGATAAGCAAAATTGTGTGTATAGTCGATATCACACCACTTCAAACCTAAAAGCTCTCCTTTTCTGGCTCCTGATGTCAGCGCCATTAAGACAAGCAGGTAAAGCTTTGACCATTCGGACGCTTGGCAGGATGCCAAAAGTCGAGTAATTTCTTCAGTATTTAAATACCGCAACCTAGGCTTGGAGGCTTTATATGATTTGATTCTGTGACAAGGATTAATATCGATATAGCCTTTGTCCACTCCGTAACTTAAAACAGACGAAAGGGCAGCCTTATAGCGGTTTATTGTGGAGTGACTTAGCTTCTTACTTGTGAATACAGTTTTTTTCGTTTTATTAGATCCCGAATATTTACATGCATTAGTCTTAGACAATACATCCAGACCGTTTCGGATATGTAGGGTCGATATATCAACCAGTAGTTTAGTGCCTATATGCTTTGACCAAAAAGCTAATCGCTGAACCATTGAAGCATCCTTGCCTTCCCATTGTTCAAGGTATTCGACTATTAAATCTTGAAGTTGAATTTTATTACCTTGCAATAAGTATGCTTCAGTTTTTTCAATATCGAGTTCAAGCCTTTTCGCCCACTCTTGAGCTAGCTTTTTCTGAGAGAAGTTTTTAGATTTCTGTTTGCCGAACGGCAGTTTGATTATCGCCTTGTATGATATACCAGACTTGTTTTGGATTTTCCGAATTGTCGCCATTGTAACTCCACCTTAATTAACAAGGACTAATCAAAGTGCCCAAATTGGTGCCCTTAACTAGCTAATCAGATGCAGCAATAACGATTTTTCAAACCCCAAAAACTAAAAAACCTGCTAAAAATCAGCAGGTTAATTATGGTACCGGAAGCCGGACTTGAACCGGCACGCCCGCAAAGGCAACGGATTTTGAATCCGTCGTGTCTACCAATTCCACCACTCCGGCAACACGTGCATCAACATCGTTGGTTGATGGGAGGCATTATACGAAAGAATAACACCTTCGCAAGTGTTTTCTTTGCCTTTAGGTTTGTCTGTGCAAGAAATATACGACTGAAGACGGTTATCAAACTTAGATTCCGGTCTACACCGGAAAGACGCATGTATTTAACCGTTCTGTAATTACTTAACCGTTGGCAAAACCACGACTTCGGTATCTGAGTATCTGTCTTGCAGGGCAAGCTTGTTTTTGCGATCAAAAATGACCAGTAAATTACCCAGGCCTAGTAAGGTAAATATCAGGCGCTTGATACCCGTGGTTTTCGAGATTAGCGAACCATCACGGTTTTGTACCCGTAATCGCCAGGCGCGCATGCCAATGGTCTGGCCGCTTCTGGCCCAGAAATAGATAAAGAAAAAGCTTACCCAGCCAAGATTCCAAAGGTAAATCAGTAACGACCAAATCAGGGAATGTTGCTGCACATCGATTGGGTGGCTATACCCTTGGCTATCAATCACTCCTGCGGAAACCAATGCGCCAAAAATACCAAAAGATACAGCACCGGCACACATGTACACGGCAATGGCGATTAACACATCATAAACCCAGGAACCAAAACGGCGTCTAAAGCCTGCCCGGGGATGACCTGACTGGCTCATGTAGGAAACCTGATTAGTTGCTGAATTGTCGTTTGCCGTTTGGTTTACCACGTTGGATTGCTCTGCAATAAAAACTTGTTGGGGAGTTTAATGAAAAAACCGATTTGCGTCTATCGACAACGCAATATTCCCCGAACTCCGAAGCTTTGCATTGTAAGGATTTTGGCCTTGATATCCTGTCGGAGCAGGCTATGACGGAATCTGACGAGCACTCTTCCACCGAAAATTGCTCCTGCATTTTCGGCATATAGACCATCCATGGCCAAAACCTTCTACTTCGTCGCTTACGCTTTTCGCTGCAACAGGTAGATAGCAATAGCCACAAACAACAGGCTTGGCAGAATCGCGCCAATAATTGGCGGAAACTGGAAAGTCAGGCTCATCGAACCAAACATACGGTTCAGGAAATCATAGCTAATACCAGTACCAATACCCATCATGATCCGCGCCCCCATGGACACGCTGCGAAGCGGACCAAAGATGTAGGACAGGGCAACTAACAACATTACCGCAACGGTTATCGGCTGCATTAATTTGCGCCAGAATGCTAATTGGTAACGACTGGTTTCCTGCTTATTTTGTTCCAGGTAGTCTAGATAACTGACTAAGCCAGCAACCGATAATGATTCGGGTTTTACCGTTACCACCCGCAATTTATCTGGGGTCAACGAAGATTTCCAAAGTTCAGAATCCTGGCGTGAGGTAGTGATCTTTTTGTTGGTCAGCTGAGATTGTTCTATCTCTTCTAACAACCACTTTTTCTTATCAACCTGCCAGGTAGCTTTATCGGCATTCTTCCATAACGACATCTTAAATCGATCGTCAAATCGATAAATGGCGATACCTGTTAAATTCATTGTATCCTGAACTTCAGTGACATGAACAATGAGATCGCCATCTTTGGCCCAGACTCCGTTTTTTGCCGATATCAGACTACCACTGGATATCGCCCGGGCTCTTAATTCACGGGCGTTTTTTTCACCTTCTGGTGCTACCCACTCACCAATGGCCATCGAAACCAGAATTAACAACGCAGCAGATTTCATCACCGATTTTATGATTTGTAGCTTTGACAAACCCGAGGCCTGCATCACCACCAGCTCAGAATTATTGGCCAGCATCCCTAAACCAATCAGACCGCCGATTAATGCTGCCATTGGGAAAAAGATTTCCACATCTCGAGGGACGGAATACAGGGCATATAGGGCTGCATCGGCTAAATCGTAGCTACCCCGCCCGACAGCACGCATTTGTTCCACGAATTTAATGATGCCGGAAATACTCACCAGTACCGCGAGAGTGATAAAAGTGGTGGAGGCGATCACCCGGCCAATGTAAAAATCGAGAATTCTCATGCCCTAGCGCCTCTTTAATTTTGCTTTTATTTTTTTACCGCTACTACGGCTGCGCAGTAATAACGTCCAGCCCAGGAACAAGGCAATAATATGTATTGGCCACAAACCAACTTCAGGCGCCAGAATGCCATCTTCAATGGCAGTTCGGCCGCTAGTTAACAATAGGAAATAACACAGGAATAACAGCAGTGCGGGGAACATCTTAGCAAACTTACCCTGACGCGGGTTAACCACACTTAAAGGCACGGCTATCAAGGTGAGTATCATTACTGAAAGCGGGAATGAGAAGCGCCATTGCACTTCCGCAATTGCTTCCACAGACTTATCTTTCATCAACTCAAGAGTTGGTAGCGCGGTGAGTTTACGACGCTTGTGCTCAACCTTTTGTTCCTGAATCTGCATCTCATATTTACCGAAGGTGACGGTTTCGAATTCGCCAGTTCGCTTATCTTTTTGATAACGATTTCCTAAATCCAGCATCAGACGTTGTTCACCGGTATCTTCTTCAATAACCCGGCCACTGGCTGCGTATATCAGGCTAACCTTATCATCCTTGCTTTGATCCGCTTCATCATCGGGAAGCTGCGCCACAAACACCTGCTGTAAGCGATTATCTTTACCAATATCGCGCACATACACCACGGCTTTATCATTGGAGGTTTTTTGAAAACGTCCGGGAACGAGCGCCGAAATGCCGATATCTTTGGCAAGTTTTTCTTTAACCTGGTATTCGCTTTCTGCCGCCAATGGCGATAGATACAAAGTAAACAAACCGGTAATGAATGCCGTTACTAAAGCCGCTACCAGGGTTATTCTGACCACATACCATTCACTGACGCCACAGGCGTGGAACACGGTCATTTCATTCTCCGCATAGATGCGGCCATAAGCGAGCAAAATGCCCAAAAACAGACTTAGCGGCAGCATAATGCCAATCAGGTGAGGAATGGTAAGACCGATGAATGTCATCACCATATCTCCAGGGATACCACCATCGGAGGCATCGCCCAGTACACGCACGAACTTCTGACTGATAAAGATGGTCATCAACACCAAAAATACGCCCAGTTGCGTGCGGCTGACTTCACCTAATAAATATCGAAAAATAATCACAGATTTAATCCAAAAAACTTAGTTTTTTTCTGACAACTAAAGGATTTTTAAGTAAACTTACCGTTTTTATAAAAAATTAATATGGCTAATATGCCGTCATGGCGACGAATCTGGCTATAATAATAGCCTGAAGAGAGTTCGCTATCGGTTTAAGTCTATCTTCTGGCAACAGATTTTAGCAAGCATATAGCAACAATTTAAGCCTGAAATTTGTATTTAACCATAAATTAGGAGTGTTCATGGAGTTCAGTGTAAAAAGTGGTAGCCCGGAAAAACAACGCAGTGCCTGCATTGTTGTCGGTGTTTATGAGCCACGTCGTTTATCTGCTGTCGCTGAGCAATTGGATGAAATTAGTGGTGGTTATATTTCCAACCTGCTACGTCGCGGTGACCTCGAAGGTAAGTCTGGTCAAATGCTGTTATTGCATCAGGTACCGAATATCTTAAGCGAACGAGTATTACTCGTTGGCTGTGGTAAAGAGCGTGAGTTGGATGAGCGCCATTACCGTCAAATCATTTCTAAAACCATCAATACTCTTAATGAAACCGGCTCAATGGAAGCGGTTTGTTTCTTATCTGAATTGCACGTTAAAGGTCGCGACACCTATTGGAAGGTGCGCCAGGCAGTGGAAGCCACTCAGGATTGTTTATACAGCTTCAATAGCTTAAAAACCCGCAAAGAAGAACCTCGCCGTCCTTTACGCAAAATCGTATTTAACGTTCCTACCCGCCGTGAACTGCCCATTGGTGAGCGTGCAATCGCTCACGGCTTAGGTATTTCAGCCGGTATTAAAGAATGTAAAGATGTGGCTAACCTGCCACCTAATATCTGTAACCCAGCTTATCTTGCCGATCAGGCCCATGCGCTTGCCGAGGAATACAGCAAGATCACCACCGAAGTGGTTGATGAAGCGCAAATGCAGGAACTCGGTATGGGTTCGTACTTAGCCGTGGGTCGCGGTAGCGCCAATGAATCGATGATGAGTGTTATCCACTACGGTGGTGGCGAAAAAGATGCAGCGCCAATTGTACTTGTTGGTAAAGGCCTGACGTTCGATTCCGGTGGTATTTCTCTAAAACCAGGCGAAGCCATGGATGAGATGAAGTACGACATGGGTGGTGCCGCTGGTGTTCTAGGTACCATGCATGCCCTTGCAGAGCTTGACTTACCTATCAATGTTATCGGCGTGTTGGCCGGTTGTGAAAACATGCCTGATGCCAACGCCTATCGTCCGGGCGATATCTTAACCACTATGTCAGGCCAAACCGTCGAAGTATTAAATACCGACGCCGAAGGCCGACTGGTTCTTTGTGATGCCCTAACCTACGTAGAGCAATACGAGCCAGAGCTGGTTATCGATGTTGCTACCTTAACTGGTGCTTGTGTTATCGCGTTAGGTGCCCATGCAACAGGTCTTTTGAGTAATCATAATCCTCTTGCGCACGAGCTGTTAAATGCCTCTGAACAAAGTGGTGACCGCGCATGGCGTCTGCCGTTATGGGACGATTACCAGGAACAATTGGAAAGCCCGTTTGCGGATTTCACCAATTTAGGTGGCCGAGCTGCCGGTACTATAACCGCTGCTTGTTTCCTGGCTCGTTTTACCAAGAAATATCATTGGGCTCACCTCGATATCGCTGGCACTGCTTGGCGCAGTGGTAAAAACAAAGGCTCTACTGGTCGTCCGGTAAGTATGCTGACGCAGTTTTTATTAAACCGCAGCGGTCAGGAGCAAGGCGAATAAATGACCCTTCAGGCCATTTTCTATTTGTTGGGTCATGCCAGTGAACAGGAGTTGCTGCGCTTTGTTTGCGCTCAGGCAACTCTGGCCTTTCGTCAAAATAAACGCGTTTTTATTTACACCGAAGATCAGGATGAGGCGCATCAGATAGATGAGCTGTTATGGTCTTCAGATGCACAAAGTTTTGTGCCACATAACCTGCCGGGAGAAGCAGGAAATCAGGGTTCCCCCGTTGAAATCAGCTGGCTCGCCCCCACTTCTTCCAGACAGGTGTTAATTAATCTGGCCAGCGAAGTCCCGGACTTTGCGCCTCAGTATTCTCAAATTATTGATTTTGTCATCGAGCAGGAAGAGCAAAAGCAGCAAGCCAGGCAACGCTATCGTCGTTACCAGCAAGCTGGCTTTCATGTTGAGACTCGCCCTGCCAGCAAAGTCGCATAACAAGCAGTAATTCCATGGAAAAAACATTTAATCCTTCAGCTATTGAGCAAGCCATGTATTCCCACTGGGAACAGAAAGGCTATTTCAGTCCAACGGGCAAAGGCGATGGCTATTGCATCGCTATCCCGCCACCGAATGTAACCGGTAGTTTGCACATGGGCCACGCGTTTCAGCAAACCATTATGGATACGCTAATTCGCTATCAACGCATGCAGGGGAAAAATACCCTATGGCAAGTGGGTACCGACCACGCTGGTATCGCCACGCAAATGGTAGTGGAACGTAAAATCGCGGCTGAAGAAGACAAAACCCGTCACGACTACGGCCGTGATGCCTTTATCGACAAAATCTGGGAATGGAAAGAACACTCCGGTGGCACTATTGGCAAGCAGATGCGTCGTTTAGGTAACTCCATTGATTGGTCCCGCGAGCGCTTCACCATGGATGAGGGCATGTCGCAAGCGGTGCAGGAAGTATTCGTTCGCCTATATCAAGATGACCTTATCTATCGTGGTAAGCGCTTGGTTAACTGGGATCCGAAACTGCATACTGCCATCTCTGATCTGGAAGTTGAGAACAAAGACAAGAAAGGCCATATGTGGCATTTCCGCTATCCTCTAGCCGATGGCGCAACCACCAAAGATGGTAAAGATTACATCGTTGTGGCAACTACGCGCCCAGAAACCATGCTAGGTGATACCGGTGTTGCCGTTAACCCGGACGATGAGCGTTATCAGCATCTGATTGGTAAACACGTCGTATTGCCAATCGTGAACCGTAAAATTCCAATTGTTGGCGACGATCATGCAGATATGGAAAAAGGCACGGGTTGTGTAAAAATCACCCCAGCCCACGACTTTAACGATAACGAAGTTGGTAAGCGTCATTCACTGCCAATGATCAATATCTTTGATCAGGACGCTGCGGTGCTTGCCACTGCTGAAGTTTATGATGTTAACGGTGAGCCAAGCGATGCCTACAGCAGCGAACTGCCTGCAGCTTATGCTGGCCTTGATCGGTTTGCAGCCCGTAAGCAAATCGTTGCTGAATTTGAACAGCTTGGCTTTCTTGATGAAATTAAAGATCACGAATTAACCATTCCATATGGTGACCGTTCTGCCGTGGTCATCGAGCCTCTGCTTACCGACCAATGGTATGTACGTGTTGAGCCATTAGCCAAACCGGCCATCGAAGCGGTAGAAAACGGTGATATCGAGTTTGTTCCTAAGCAATACGAAAACATGTATTTCTCCTGGATGCGTGATATTCAGGATTGGTGTATCTCCCGTCAGCTTTGGTGGGGTCATCGCATTCCGGCCTGGTACGATGCCAACGGCAATGTCTATGTAGGTCGCAGTGAAGACGAAGTTCGCGAGCAAAATGGCTTAAGCCCTGATGTAACCCTTACTCAGGACGATGACGTTCTTGATACCTGGTTCTCCTCTGCCCTTTGGACATTCTCAACCTTAGGCTGGCCAGAGAAGACTGAAGATTTAGCCACCTTCCATCCTACCGATGTATTGGTTACTGGCTTTGATATCATTTTCTTCTGGGTTGCCCGCATGATCATGATGACCATGCATTTCAATAAAGATGAAGATGGCAAGGCTCAGGTACCATTTAAGAAAGTTTATGTTACCGGTCTTATCCGTGATGAGCACGGCGATAAGATGAGTAAATCCAAAGGTAATGTTATCGATCCATTAGATATGATCGATGGTATTTCTTTGGAAGATTTACTGCAAAAACGCACTGGCAACATGATGCAGCCGAAGCTTGCAGAAAAAATAGCCAAAGCTACCCGCAAAGAATTCCCGAACGGTATAGAAGCTCACGGTACCGATGCCCTGCGCTTTACCTTAACCGCATTGGCTTCTACAGGTCGCGATATCAACTGGGATATGAAGCGCCTGGAAGGTTACCGAAACTTTACCAACAAGCTTTGGAATGCCAGCCGTTATGTATTGATGAATACCGAAGAGCACGACTGTGGTGCCAATGGCGGCGATATGGTGCTGTCATTAGCCGACCGTTGGATTATCGGTCAGTTCCAGCAAACGGTAAAAACCGTGCATGAAGCCTTTGCCTCATTCCGTTTCGATTTAGCGTCACAAGCCCTTTATGAATTTACCTGGAACCAGTTCTGTGACTGGTACCTGGAATTGACTAAGCCAGTTCTTTTCAAAGGCAGTGAAGCCGAGCAACGTGGCACTCGTCACACGTTGGTAAATATTCTTGAGAGCTTGTTGCGATTAATGCACCCGGTAATGCCTTATATTACCGAGACCATCTGGCAGCGTGTTGCACCGCTTACCGGTAACTTTACCGAAGGCGATAGCATTATGATGCAAAGCTTCCCGCAATTTGATGAGCAGTTATTGGATAACCAGGCCATTGACGATCTCGAATGGGTGAAACAGTTTATTATCGCCGTTCGTAATATTCGTGGTGAGATGGATATTGCGCCGAGCAAGCCATTACCGGTGATGTTAAAACAGGTGAACAGCGAAGATAAGCGTCGTCTTGAAGACAACCAACAATTCCTGAGCGCCCTTGCTAAGCTTGAGAGCATCGATGTACTTGCCGATGATGATAATGGCCCTGCGTCTGCAACGGCGGTTATTGGCGATATGAGCCTGTTAATTCCAATGGCAGGTCTAATCGATAAAGAAGCGGAACTTGCTCGTCTTAGCAAAGCGATTGAAAAGCTGAGCGGTGATGTGAAACGCACCGAAGGCAAACTGGCCAACGAAAACTTTGTTTCCAAAGCGCCTGCCGCAGTTATCGATAAAGAGCGAGCCAAACTGAGCGATGCAAAATCGCAGCTTGAGAAGCTCAATGAACAAAAGCAGAGTATCGAAGCTCTGTAGTTAACACTGAATAGCACATAGTAAACCCCTGGCAATCTCCGGGGGTTTTTATTTGTCTCACAAACTGGTTTCTATTTCCCAAAACAACGCCCTATCTGGAAAATTTTCAGTTTTTTCCTAAAGTTAAGATTAACTAAAATAAATCTCAGAATAAGAATAAGCTAAGTGATACCAGCGTCTTTTCGACTATTCGCCTGCCTGTTGTTCGCCCTTATCGGGTGGAGCACCGCTGTGCCTTTTGCACTAGCACAATGGGAGGAGCCCGATGAATGGCCGATTAACCGCCCAACTATGCCAATCCGTTTCGACTGGGTGCTATTGGAAAACGGCGAATTACTTGGTGGCGATCTACTGTCCATGTACAGAGACAAAGTTCGGTTTGACAGCGATGAACTGGGCTTAGTTGAACTCGATTTCGAAGACATCCGACAAATTCGTAGCAATGATATTATGAGCATCCGCCTTGAAAACAATCAAATTTACGAAGGTCAGCTACTTATTGATCGCACCAAAGTTACCTTCTTTAATAAGCCACATTTAAGCTTCCCCAGAAATGAGTTACTCTCGATATCGCCATCAAGAGATAGCGAAGACAGTATTTGGAGCGGCAACTTCGGTCTAGGTATTAATTTTAAAACCGGCAACTCTGAGCGGCTTGATTATACAATATCTCTCAACATTGAACGATTGACCGCTTTGGACCGAATATCCTTGAATTACTTAGGGCTGTTAGCGCGTTCCGAAGATTTTGAAACCGGCGAAACCGTACAGACTGAAGAAAACCAGCGGGTGACATTTGCGTACGATTGGTTCTACAGTCGTAAAATTTTTTTTCGAATACCCGACATTGAATATCAGGAAGATAAATTTAAAAACATCGATTTAAAAACTACGCTATCTTTAGCGGCGGGCCTGGTAATTTTGGATCACGATGATTACTTTTGGAGAGCTTATATCGGGCCGAGTATTCAATACACTCGATTCGTTGAAGTAGAAGCGGGGAACCCTGATTCTAATACATCTGGAGGACTATTAATTGGTACAGATTTAGGGTATGACTTTACTGAAGATATCACCATTTCCGCCCAATATGTCGGCCGTTCCACATCCAACGAGTCAGGGCGCTTGATACACCACATAGAAACGTCTTTGGATATTGAGTTAATAGACGACCTCGACTTTCAACTTAAAACGATTTTCGATTTTATTGCTGATCCCATACCGAATGAGTTGGGGGAAGTCCCTGAAAAAACAGATATCCTGCTGATTTTCGGAGTAAAATATTCCTTCTAATTCCCGCTAGTTAAGGTAGACTCGGAGTAACTCCCGATATGGAATCCCCTTAACCAATAGTAAAACAATAACAGGTAACTCAATGAAAACACGCCTTTCACGTCTGGCACTTTGTAGTGCTGTACTCTTTACGTTCGCACCTGCTGTTATGGCAGATCAGTATCAAACGGTAGAAAAACTGTCTTTGGAAAACGAAAAGCAGGTTATTGACTGGCGACGTCATTTCCATCAGTACCCTGAACTATCTAACCGTGAATTTAAAACCGCTGAAACCATAGCGAAAGAATTAAAAGCCATGGGCTATGAAGTGCAAACTGGCATCGCCCACACCGGCGTGGTTGCTATCCTGGATTCGGGTAAGCCTGGCCCTATGGTCGCGCTTCGTGCCGATATCGATGGATTGCCGGTAACGGAATCGGTTGATTTGGATTTTGCGTCGAAAGAAACCACAGAATTTAATGGCCAGCACGTTGGGGTAATGCATGCCTGTGGTCACGATACCCACATTGCCATGCTATTAGGCGCCGCAAAAATCCTTAAGGACATGAAAGGTGAATTAAACGGTAAAGTGAAATTCATCTTCCAGCCGGCCGAAGAAGGTGCACCAGCCGGTGAAGAAGGCGGTGCCGAGATGATGGTTAAAGAAGGCGTTATGGAAGGCGTAGATGTGGTATTTGGTCTGCACATCAGCTCCGACACAACCGTTGGCGATGTTGAATACAAACCTGGTGGCATTATGGCCGCGGTAGATACTTACCGTATTTTAGTGAAGGGAAAACAATCTCACGGTGCTTACCCGTGGATCAGTGTTGACCCTATTGTCACCGCCGCACAAATAGTTATGGGGCTACAGACTATTGTATCCCGTGAATTAAAACTCATTGATGAAGCTGCGGTTGTAACCGTAGGTTCTATTCATGGTGGTACCCGTTCAAACATCATTCCTGAGGAAGTGGAAATAATCGGTACGCTACGTTCGTTAAATACCGATATGCGCATGCAAATTCGCGAGGCGGTAACCCGTAAAGCAACGAGCATTGCCGCTAGCATGAATGCCACCGTTGATGTTGAAGTGCCGTATGGTGCCAACTATCCGGTAACCTATAACGAACCGGAGTTAATGGCGAAGATGTTGCCAACCATTCGCAGCAGTGCAGGCTCTGAAAATGTAAAATTGACGAAAGCCGTTACCGGTGCCGAAGATTTCTCTTTCTTCCAACAGGAAGTTCCTGGACTTTACCTATTTGTTGGCGGCAAACCTAAAGGCATGTCAGCAGAAGAGGCACCGGGCCATCATACGCCGGAATTTAAAATTGATGAAAGCGGTTTAAAAACCGGGGTAGCCTTGCTAACCAATCTGACTATCGATTATATGAATATGAAGAAATAAGCATATTTAATGCTTATTTCTTTCTGAGACCGCAGTCGACAATAAAAGTATTGGTCGACTGCTCGCAGGAGGCAGCATTCAGCGGCCGTCTGCCGTCTGCCGTCTAAAGGCAAGCCTAAAACAACTCATCTTCAAGGTTATACAAGTGCTCAGCAGCACTGCGCGCAGATGCCGTCAGTGATAAACGACGCGGCAACAACCGGGCAAAGTAATAACGAGCGGTATGAATCTTGGATTTTGCAAAATCACTGCTTTCAACTTTCGGTAATGCGGCAAGTGCCATGCGCGCCCACATAAAGCCTACCGCTGTGTAACCAAATACGTGCAGGTAATCGCAAGCGGCGCTGCCAAGCTGATTCGGATCAGCCGCAGCAGCAACCAGAATATCTTTGGTTAAGGCTTCTAAATCGTCCGTTGCTTGCGCTAATGGTGTAATAAATTCTTCCATTTCAGCAGAAGAATTTTCAGCAATAAAGGTACGAACATCACCAATGAATAGCTTCATAAATTCGCCGCGGTTCGCTGCTAGCTTACGGCCAATTAAGTCCATCGCCTGAATACCATTGGTACCTTCATAAATCTGAGCGATACGACAATCACGAACCAACTGCTCCTGACCCCACTCACGAACATAGCCATGACCACCTAAAACTTGCTGACCGGCAATAGTGCTTTCCAGACCAACATCGGTAAAGAAGGCTTTCGCTAATGGCGTCATCAGGGCTGTTAGAGCTTCGCCTTTCATTTGCATCTCACCGCTAGCATATTTGGCAAGATCCAGCTGCTGAGAGATATACATCGCAAGGGCACGGTTACCTTCATTCATTGCTTTCATGGTTAACAGCATACGACGAACATCGGCATGAACCATAATAGAGTCTGCTTCTTTTTCCGGCGATTTTGGTCCGGTTGCAGAACGGCTTTGTAAGCGCTCTTTCGCGTATTCCAGAGCATTCTGGTAAGAGCGAACACTTGCACCAAGGCCTTGAATACCAACACCGATACGCTCATAGTTCATCATCGTAAACATTGCCGCAAGGCCCTTGTTAACTTCACCAACCAGATAACCCTTAGCGCCATCAAAGTTGATCACACAGGTCGCGGATGCATGAATACCCATTTTATGTTCGATAGAGCCACAGCTAACGCCGTTGCGTTCGCCCAGTGTGCCGTCATCGTTAACATTGAATTTAGGCACAAGGAACAGAGAAATGCCTTTCGGGCCTTTTGGTGCATCTGGAAGTTTCGCGAGTACCAGGTGAATAATGTTGTCGGTTAGATCCTGCTCACCGCCGGTGATGAAAATCTTGCCACCGTTGAGACTATAGCTGCCATCTTCGTTTGGAATTGCTTTGGTACGGATGATCCCTAAGTCGGTACCGGCATGGGCTTCGGTCAGACACATAGTCCCGGTCCACTCACCACTGTACATGCGTGGTAAGTACTGCTCTTTCAGTTCTTCAGAGCCGTGGTTAGAAAGCGACAATGCCGCACCTGAGGTTAAGCCTGGATATAGCGAGAACGACATATCGGCGCCACAAACGATTTCTTCCTGAAGCGCGGTAAGCATTTTCGGCATGCCCATGCCGCCATAGTTGATGTCACCACCAAGGCCAATCCAACCACCTTCAGCGTAAGTATCAAAGGCCTGTTTAAACCCTGGAGGAGTAGTCACATTACCTTCATTGAACTTAACGCCAACCTCATCCCCCTGACGAGAGATAGGAGCAATTTCCTGCTCGGCAATCTTTGCACATTCCTGCAGAATCGCCTGGGCAGTATCTTTATCAATCGCTTCTGCGAGCTCTGGCAATTCCTGCCACATTTTGTCCGCCTGAAACACATCAAACAGCAGAAAATTCATATCGTCTAATGCAACACTATATTCAGCCACCATGGCCTCCATTATGAAATCTTATTGGAAAATTAACTTCAGTGGTTTGTTATTAGTATAGGTACAGGTATAGGACCGAGTTTATTTGGGAAGTATGACAAACAAAGTGCCATCAATGCGCCGAATTCAAACCCTTAATTAAAACCACTAATTTAAACACCTGTTTAAATATAGCGACAGCGAACCTAAGGTGTAAAGTCTTTTTTGATGAAGGCAGGTGAAAAAGCGGCAGAATAAGGACTGTGGGATACGAGAAACGGGGACAGAGTCATCAAGTAATCGAGGTTATCTTATTGTAATTTAAAGATAAGACAATCTCATAATTGACTCTGACCCCGTTAGGGTTATTGCGAATTGCGGGCGCTGGCTAATTCATCAACCAGAATTTTTTCCTGATCAGCTCTGGGCTTAGCAAAACGCGCTAACCAAACATAAAGTACCGGGGTTAAAAACAAAGTGAAAATGACAGCAATACCTAAGCCACCGAAAACCACCCAACCGATAGCATTTCTTGCTTCCGCACCGGCACCGCTGGATAGGATCAAGGGTAATCCACCCAAGACGGTTGATAGCAAGGTCATCATGATGGGTCGTAAGCGTACTTTACCTGCTTCCACAATGGCTGTTTCAATCGCAACCCCACGGTCTCTTAACTGATCAGCAAACTCAACCAATAAAATCGAGTTTTTCGCCAACAATCCGATCAGCATTACTAAGCCAATCTGCGAGTAAATATTGATAGTTGTGCCGGTAAGCCATACCGCAAAGATTGCCGCGGCGATACCAAACGGAACCGTTAACATCACCACCAACGCACTTAAGGCACTTTCAAATTGCGCTGCTAATACCAGCAGCACGATTAAGAAGGCAACCACGTATGTCATTGAAACCTGTTGATCGGTCTCCTGATAAGTTTTTGCCTCGCCTAACAAGATTAAATCAAAGCCATTAGGTAAGTTTTCTCGTGCCAGTTGACGCAAAATTTGCACGGCCTCAGCCATTGGCATGGTTTCCGGTAATTCCGCGTCCATTTCAATCGCCCGACGTTGTGCATGACGCTCCAATTCCGCCGCGATACCTTCCTCAGAGATATAAGCAATAGATGATAATGATACTAACTCGCCATTTTCCCCGGCAACGTATAGGTTGGTTAAATCAGATGGGTTTGCCGAATCTTTATAGGAAGACTGCAAGATTATCGGCACCGCTTCATCGCCGACATTCAAATCAATTAAATCATCACCGCCAATTGCAGCACGCAAGGTTTGGTTAATATCACTAAATGGAACACCTAACTCCTCGGCTCGAGTGCGGTCAATGTGTACACGCATTTGCGGCTGAGTTGGCTGATAAGAAATTTTAAGTTGACCAAATTGTGGATATTGAGACTCTACAACTTGACTGAATGATTGAGCGATTGAAAAAATCTCTTCGTAATCATTACCGGTGATTGCAAACTCCAGACCACCGCCCTGTCCTCGCAGGTTTAGGCTGTTGGCACCAAAGGCGCGACCAGGAGCACCGGGAATAGCCGCAAGTTTTGGACGGATTTCATTGACAATGGTTTGTTGGCTATTATCCCGTTCAGCCCAATCTTTGAGGTTCACACTCATAAATACAATGTTTGGGTCCCACTGCCCTACGGTGGTATTGATCGAATCAATCTCACCAAGCTCGGCGTAAGGCAACATTATATCTTCCATGGCCTGAGCTTGCCTGTCCATGTAGGAAAGACCGACTCCATCGGGGCCTCGGGCAAAAATCATAACCGTACCTCTATCCTCGGTTGGTAATAGTTCTTTATCGATACTGTTATATAAAAATGTCGCGCTGGTACCCGCAATCAGGCTAAGCAATAAAACTAACCAACCATATTTAATGCAATACTGCAAAGAGCTGCCATAAGCGTTCACCAAACCACTACCAAGATTTTGAAACCTGGTTGCCTGATCAGTTTGTTTTTTTGGTTTTAATTTAGCTTTCAACGCTGGCACTAAAGTCAGTGCTACTAATGAAGAAATGATTACCGCACCAGCCAGGACACCACCAAACTCTCGAAATAGTTTACCGGCTGTTGATGGTAAAAAGGCGATAGGAAGGAACACTGCAACAAGCACTGCGGTAGTTGCAACAACGGCAAAGAATACTTCCCTGGAACCAACCACTGCCGCCGCTCTCGATTTCACTCCCAGGGATTTATGGCGTTGAATATTTTCCGAAACCACAATGGCATCATCGACTATCAAACCAGTCGCTAACACCAATGCCAGCAAGGTAAGAATATTGATAGAAAAGCCAAGTGCCCAGACAATAACTAACACACCGATTAACGATACAGGAATCGATAGTGCCGGAACGATAGTTGCTCGCCAGCTACCGAGAAACAGCCAAAGGGTAAATACCACTAGCGCTATCGTATAACCAAGTGATTTCACAACTTCTTCTACGGAACTGCGAATAAACTGAGCATCATCCGAAGTGACAAAGATCTGCAATTCTGGATAGCGTAATTTAATCTCTTCGACCATAGCCAGTGCCTGATCGGATATTTCTATTGTATTGGCACTTGCCTGACGAATTACGCCTAAACCAACCACTGGCTGGCCATTTAGCCTAACAATGCTGTTTGCATCTTCCGGGCCAAAGTAAACGGTGGCAACATCACCTAGACGAATATCATTGGCGACAATAATTTTTTCAATTTCTGCTGCGGTAACCGAGGTTGCATCTGCGCGAACAATCACCTGATGATCGGTTGAACGCAGGCTGCCAGCGGCGACATCAAAAGGTACGGATTTCAGTGCGTTAGCAACGTTGGTAAATGACAGGCGATAGCTTGCCAGGCGAATGGGGTCAACAATGACACGCAGCACTCGTTTTCTTTCGCCATTTAACCTGACGTCAGCGACACCCGGGATCGACAGAAACATTGGCGATATGTCGCGATCAACGATTTGCGCAATTGTTTCAGTATCAATACTCTCACTCCCGATTGCCAGATTAAGAACCGACTGAGCATCATTGTCAGCTTTAACGATAGATAATCGCTCCACTTCTTCTGGCAGTTGACGCTGCACCCGGCTTACCGACTCGCGTAGTTCATTGGCGGCATCTTCCAAATCAATGCCCGGACGGAATTCAACTCGCACCCGCGAAGAGCCCTCTTCACTGGAAGCTCGTATCGATTTAACGCCACTGACCCTGGCTGCTGCTCCCTCAATTCTGCGGGTAACTTCATTGTCCACAGTTTCCGGAGCGCCACCCGGAAAATTAGCCACAACGCTGACAATGGGTCTGTCAACATCCGGTAATTCCCGAACTTCGAGGCCAAGAATCGCCGACAAGCCGGCAATAATGATAAGGATATTTAATACAACAACGGTGACAGGTCTTCGAACTGAGAGTGAAGGCAGGTCGTCTCGGTTTTCAAATAATTTAATCATGCTAATCCTTTAATAGACTTACCTATTTGCCAGCGTATTTGCTGTTGATACGGGTGTATTTTCCCGTAAACGCTGTATCCCCTCGACAATCAGAATATCGCCCTCGGCCAAATCACCTTCGACAAGTATTGACCCTCGCAGGCGTTGTTTAATCACCACGTTTTTCTTGCGAGCTTTGCCATCTTCAGCCAGCCAAATGTAGGAGCCTGTCGCGCCCCAGGCTAATGCAGCTTCCGGGATTACCGGGTAGACACTACCCTTGGCATCCAGGGTCACTTTAAAACTCAGGCCGGGACGAAATATATCATCGCTATTACCCAGCAATGCCCGGACTTTCAAGGTACGATTTTGGGTATCGATACGACTATCGAGATGTTCAAGCGCTGCGATATAACGGGTGTCACGATTATTCCAGGGTTGTACTGAGATGCTTGTCCCTGATTCAACCAGACTGTAAGAAGATTCAGGAACGGTAAAATTAATGAACAATTGTTCCCTGTCATCAATGGTTGTGATCATTGTTGATTGATTGATACGATCACCAACTTCGACTTCTGTCAGGCCCAGATAGCCACTAAATGGCGCAACCACACGTCTGTCGTCCAAATCTGCCTGGGCTTCGGCAACACTCACCAGGGCTAAATCCAGCAACGCCTGCGCATCATCAACTTGTGATTCAGTTACCGCACCTTTGGCCTTACTTTTAATCAAACGTTCAAAGCTTCGTTGCTTATTCGCTAAATCGATTTGCGCTCTTTTGAGAGCGGCTACCTGACGACGAGAATCCAGTTCCAACAAAACATCGCCTTTTTCCACGTAATCGCCGGGTTTGAATGCGACCTTAGTAACGCGATCAGCGGCGGCAGGATACAGGTTAACGGACTTTTTAGCCTCGGCCGTACCAACGGTTTCAATCGTCACCTTTATTGGTTCAAACACCAGTTGTTCGGTTACGACATTGGCTGGCGGTCTTTTGCGCTCGTTGGCAATCGCCGATGTCGATAATAAGGTTGCTGCCATGGCATAAACAATGAAAAGTTTCATAAATCCCTTAAATAGGTTCTAATTTACGTCAAACGTAGTTTAATGAATAAAATCTTCTAGAGACATTCAATAAAACAGAAGATTAAGTAGTGTTTTTTAGAACAACGAACAGGACGTCATTCGTACCTTTAACTCGTGGTCGCCCAGTATTTGATGAATATTCTAAAGGTAAATATTTAAAAGTTAACCAATCTTTTACCTATTTGGATACGGGTAAATCGATGAGCAGCATTAAAACTAAGTTAAGTTGAGCAAAAGGTTAACGGTTCGCCGTCCAATATTACTTATTCGCTACGTATTGTTTGCGAGGAAGGTTTACTTTATACCAATCACATAAAATTATTGTCCACTCAGTGAGAATTTAAAGGCTTTTAGACAAGGCTTTGATTGCAGTAAATGGTATTAAATCAATAAATAAACTGCCCAATGGGCAATGGTCGCGAAAGCGCACGCTTATCAAAGTGACACTGCCTGCTAACATCAAATGAATGATATTAAACAGGCAGTCAAAACATTTAATTTTTTGTCTTAGTTTAAAGGTTTTCTTCGGCAAAAGATGCCAGAGACGAGCGAACCACTCCGTTTAGGTTGATGGTAGCGCTTCCCTGGTAATCCTTAAAACGCTCAACAATATAGGTTAAACCGGATGTCAGGGCAGTCAGGTAATTACTATCGATTTGTGCCAGGTTTCCAGAACAGACAATCTTAGTGCCTTCACCACAACGAGTGATAATGGTTTTTAATTGCGATGCGGTAAGGTTCTGGCATTCATCGAGAATTACCCCGGATCTAAATGTTCACCGTGTACCCCGAAATACCTGTTTAAGATTTATATTCACCAGTCATAACATGCCATTTTAGATCTTAAGCCACATAGAGTAATATTCATGTAAGTACTGAATTAATCTTTTTCAGCCAGTTCAATTTGAGCCAAATATCTGTTAATTTGCATCGAAAATTGATCCACTTCAACCCCTAATTTGCATCCAAAATTGATCCACTTCTTTAATTAGTTCTCGCACTCAAATTGCGGGAGAAATATTGGAGTGATTGATGTGTCATTACTAAGCGTTATCCGGCGCTGGCATTTTCGGGAAGGGATGTCCCAACGTGAAATAGCCAGAAGAACCGGACTTTCAAGAAATACCGTTAAGAAATACCTAGCCAAGGAATGCGTTGAACCTGCGTATCCCAAACGAACATCCACTAGCAAACTTGATGGCTACAAAGAACTGCTATCTGCTTGGTTGCTGCGTGAATCGAAGCGTCGGCGCAAAGAAAGAAAATCAGCCAGGAGGCTGCACAAAGAACTCGTTGATCTGGGCTTTAGTGGCTCTTACGATCGCGTTGCGGCATTCGCTCGGCAATGGCGGGAGGAACAGAAAATTGCGGCTCACGGTCTGAACAAAAAAGCCTATGCCCCATTAGTGTTTGCGCCAGGTGAAGCGTTTCAGTTTGACTGGGGTGAAAATTATTCTTATGTCGGTACTCGCAAGGTAAAGCTTCAGGTTGCTCACTTTGTGTTATCCCATTCCAGAGCGTTCTATCTGCGTGCCTACTGGACTCAGACTCATGAAATGCTAGTCGATGCACACAATCATGCCTTTCGCGTGTTTCAAGGTGCCGCTGAGCGCGGTATCTACGACAATATGAAAACCGCTGTCGATAGAGTTGGTAATGGAAAAAGACGTGATGTAAATCGTCGCTTTCAAGCCATGGTTGGCCACTATTTGTTTGAATCGGAGTTTTGTAACCCTGCCGCAGGCTGGGAAAAGGGCCAAGTGGAAAAGATGGTCAGAGATGCTCGTCAAAGCATTTGGCACGATGCCCCAAAATGCAAAACGCTCGATGAATTAAATGACTGGCTTGAGCAAAAATGCATGTCACTGTGGCAATCAACCACGCATCCAAATTATGGTGACCGGACGATTGAACAAGTCTGGCTCGACGAGAGGAAACACCTGATGAAGGTCCAGGCACCATTTGACGGATTCATTGAACACACTAAGAAAGTGTCATCGACTTGCCTGGTGAACTTTGAACGCAATAAATACAGTGTCCCAACCAGTTTTGCGAATCGCTTGGTAAGCCTTCGTGTGTACCCTGATCGCATTTTGTTTATTGCCGAGGGCAATAAAGTCGCAGAGCACGTTAGACAATTCAGCCGAGATCACAATTCCAAAGGGGTTGTGACTTATGACTGGCGTCACTACCTGCTTGTTGGGGGGACTACCGTTGCTCAGCGTAAACCTGGCTCACTCCGTAACGGTGCCCCGTTTAAAGAACTTCCCGAGTGCTTCCAGCACCTTCAGGATACCCTGTTGAGATATGAAGGTGGTGATCGAGATATGGTAGATATCTTGTCATTGGTGCTGCACCACGATGAGCAACTGGTTAAAGAAGCCATTGAGCAAAGCCTGAACGTTGGCCTGACGTCAAAGCAGCATGTGATCAATTGCTTGCATCGACTGATGGATATACCAACACCGGATCCATTACCCATCAAAAAAGCGTTACAGCTTGAGCAAGAGCCAACGGCAGACACAAGTATCTATGAGCAATTGAAAGGACAACGCCATGCACATTGAAGCCTTATTAAACACCTTAAAAACCCTAAAACTGCATGGCATGAAGGCCAGCGTGAACGATTTATCGATTCAGAGTTCACCAGCGTTCAAACAAGCATTACCCGTTCTCGAAACCCTGCTTAAAGCCGAGGTCGCAGACCGAGAAGTTCGTTCAATCGCTTATCAGATGAAAGTCGCAAAATTCCCTGCCTATCGAGACTTATTCGGCTTCGAATTCCAATACAGTGCGGTTAACGAAACGGTGATACGGGGCTTACATCGATGTGAGTTTGTCGAAGACAGTCAAAACATCGTATTCATCGGTGGCCCAGGCACAGGCAAGACGCACTTGGCAACGGCCATTGCTGTCCAAGCGGTACAGCATCACCACCTCAGAGTACGGTTCTTCTCGACTGTAGAGCTTATCAATGCGCTTGAAAAGGAAAAGCTAGATGGCAAGAGCGGCCGCATTGCCAATCGGCTTAGCAGCGTTGATTTGGTGGTTCTAGATGAGCTTGGCTATGTACCTTTCAGCCAAAATGGCGGTGCACTGCTATTTCATCTTCTTAGCAAGCTCTATGAAAAGACCAGCATCATCATTACGACTAACTTGTCATTTTCTGAGTGGGCCAAAGTCTTTGGTGATGCAAAAATGACAACAGCACTGCTCGACAGACTAACTCATCATTGCCATATCATCGAAACTGGCAACGACAGTTATCGATTCAAAGAATCATCGGCTGCAAAAAATAAGGAAAAATAACTGGAGATATTTTCAAGATATTGGTCATAATAAGACCAACTTAGGCGGATCAGTTTTCAATGCAAATCGTGGATCAGTTTTAAGTGCAAATTAACACCCATTTCGGCTAACTTTGCGGCAGAAGCTATTACTAGAGCTTTGTCAGTAGGGTTTATATCACCACCTGGCTTTTCAACAGCTTTACGTTTTATTTCCTCATAAACAAAGTGTAAGGTTCTATCTAAGGCAATTTCGCCAAATATTTCATTATTGGCTACAGATGGAAAACCTTCAATAAAATCTTCTTTTGGAAACTCCTGAATAACTAATTTAATTTCAACTGGGCAAATTTTTTCTGTGAACTTGAAATTCAGCATACTCAAAAACATGTTAGCCAGAGGATCTGTAGTTGCTTTTGTGTGCCACCCCTCTTCGATCGCAATCTTAAACTGCTCCCAGCGGCTAGCAGATGGCTCGCAATTTACCAACAATTTATTGGTTCTTGATTCTAAATTTGCCAGTGAGTCTTTAAGATAAGATACAACTCTCGAAATCAAGCTAGAATCAAAGACTCCGCAATATTCTATAAATTGTTGCTGATTAATTAATAATTCCAGTATTCTGGTTTGTTTCCTTGATTCGGATAGTCCTCCACTAGTGAAAAAGTGACTAAAATCACCTGTTTTTTCATAATAAAATACGAGTTGAAACAATAACCCTCGGCATACAAAAGGCAAAATATCGTGGCGTTCGAAAAACCAATGATTATTGTTTATTGTTTCAAATTTTGAAAAAATAATTCGCTCAATTTCTTTATCGGTACTAGCTAACAGCACATTCCCAATGTAATTTACTTGAGAATCCCTTGGCTTGGCCCATTCAAGACAATACTTAAGCTCATTCCATTTTTGAAAGTAAGCTAATATAGCTACAAATTTAAGAGCTAAAAAGCCGCAATAGTCTAGATAAGATTTTTTATATATTTCCTTATAGTTCAATCTATTCCACTCCAAGACCACTTCTTGCTCTGTCAAAGGGCGAGACATTCCATAGCTGGCGTGTTTGATGTAAGCCCTTCCATCTTTTAATGACAAAAGTTCTTCAGAGACTTTATCATCTCCTTCAAGACTAAAATTTTTTCTATCAAAACTTGCCCAAAAGTCATTTATCCAAACAGTATCTTTATCACAGGCAGCCGGAAAATGATCATATCCATGAAAGCTCGGCATACCTTCTGAGAAATTTTTGTACACATTGAATATTTTGTTTGGATGATTTTGTGCAACTAACTCTAAAATATTCTCAAATGTTTTGAATGCCTCCATTGTACCTGCCCTACTATACCTATAATCAGGTTCCGCTAATACTCCGCATAGGTCACGAATCCACTCACATTCAAGAACTAAATCAATCCCTTTCGAATCTTGTTGAGATTGCCATCGAGCTAGTTCATACAAATCATGTGACCAATTTATTTTTTCTTCTGTTGTGGTGCTAAAATTGCTTGACGCAATGTCGTTATATTGAGGATGATGTATGAAATTTACTGCTAGAGAAGATAAAAGTCTCTGAGAATGAAAGGATAATTTTGTATCTTGATTCCCCCTCGATAACTTAACTATTCTTATTAACGCATCCCAATACATCTTTATAATCAATATATCTGAAGGGGATAGTTTAGGGGCTGATTTTTTAAATTCTTTCAAATAGGCCTTTCTTATTTTGCAATTAAATTTGAATAATATATCGATATAACGTTTTTCCCAGCTTTTCTCCTCCAACTGAGTAATCAATACTTCCAAACCAGCATTAATGCTTTTGAAATCTTTCTTTGCGATTTTCTTCGATTCAATTTTATCAACAAGTATAGAAAACACTCTCCATGTCAATGCTCCGTTTAGCCAATATATTGCTGGTACCAAAGATGTATTTGGGAATAAAAAACCATCAATATACTTCTCCGTAGATTGTAAAACACGATAGTAAAAGCGAATATAAAAGTAACCAGCGCCAATAATAATTGAAATAAACACCCCACCTAGGGTGGACCTTATTTCAGTTAAATAATGACTCACAAAATAATCAAATTTAGAGAGTTCAGGAAACGCAACCTCCAAAGACAAGCTTAAGGTCACATATATTGTTGAGAACAATATTAGAGTTATAGGATTGATAATCCATCCGGTTGTAAGTCTTTTTATGACGAGTGCGTTATCATACTTTTCCGAGGCATTGACCGCCATTTGAAGGGCTAAAGGTATACCTATTGCTACAAAACCTACAATCAATGTGTAAGTATCACTTAGTAAATTTACAACAATATTTTCAAGTAAATCCATTTAAAAAATATAAAGTTCAAATTAAAGATGGAGCCAGTCTATAAGATATTTAAAGATATTTCATTTTCTTAGGATTATTGGCGTGTGACAAAGAGGCCGACATATCATTCGTCAATGGTACTGACGGAGTAATGTATTCTAACTAAATTGAAGAGAGCAGAGATCAATATATGATTCTCGAAAAATGTTCGTAGCCAACAAGCATCGTCTATGCGTATTTAAGAGGTCTAAAATTATAATTCGCATTTTACACCCCAATCTGATTCAGACCATACCTGTCTTGTTCTGTTCATGCGCCCAGTTCATAAGAATAACTAGCTCGCAACATCTTGTATGTTTGCCCTATTAGCTTCGATGTTACTTGTGCGCCAAAACTAACGTTTGGCCCTGTCCCTTTATCTTCGCAAATGTAGCAATACTCAGTCATATCATCTCTGGCTAAATTGAATTTTGACTGTTTGGTCGCTTGTTCAAAGGTAATGTAGATCTTTTCAGTCGGGTTAGGTTTGAGCCAATCATGCACAAACCAACCCTTAGCCAAACTAACAAAAAGTATAACCACATAAAAAAAATTTCCTTCATACAATCACCATTTGTATAGATAACTTGTTTACAGTGAGTCGAATGCGCAGCTTTCTGAAAACTATTTTTAGCAAAGCCGATATCTAATTGCTAGCACTAAAGAAATTAAGCTGAAATGTATTAATGTCGCGGGGAGTAATTGTAATTAGGGCGTTTGCCTAGGCCGTGTCATCGGCTCAAATGTAAGGAAACCTTTTTACGATTAGTTTTTCTAGACTCGGTTAATGAAGAGCGATACAACTTTTTACCTAAGGTATCGCGTTGACCTTTCGCCCCCACAGCTGACTACTAACTTCCAGACAAAATCAGAGCCTTTCAATTTCAAATATCAGATTAGTTCCTAGTTGTAAGCTAAAACTAGAAAAAGGCTCTCTAATATGTTTCGAGAGCCTTTTATTCAATAGACCTTTTAGAAATTTTGTTCAGTAAATTGTGCCAATGGGCTTCGCTCTACCTCATCAAAAATAAGCACACTGCCCCGTTCAAAATTTTTATATGTATTCACAGCTGCCGCTGCTCCTGAACTGGCAGGAGTTATGAACTTATCATCTATTTGACTAAGATTCCCAAGTACAACTGTGCGACAGTTCCGCCCCCCTCGGCTCAACATACCTTTCATTTGAGCTTTGGTCATGTTCTGACTTTCATCGATTATCAGAAATGCGTCATCCAACGAGCGACCACGAAAATAGGCCATTGAAGTAAATTCAATCGACGCTTTCTCAATGATATGTTCAATCGTTGCATAGGTATTTTCCGTGTCAGAATCATCGCTATGCATTGAAATCAGTGCATCCGTAACGCCTGCCATTAATGGCATAGATTTTTCTTTTAAATCCCCGGGCAAAAAGCCTGGATCGTCATCCATAAAATCTCTACTTCTAACAACCACTATTTTTTTATATTTTTTAGTTTCAAGAACCTGATGCAACGCAGCCGCCACAGCTAAAAAAGTTTTTCCGGAACCTGCAGGCCCGAGAATAATGTTAAGATCATAGTCATCATTAGTAAGCTGTTCTAACGCTACAGCCTGCCTAGCATTCTTCGGTGTGATTCCCCACACCGAACCCTGCTTTCTTAGAAGAAGTTCAGTAAATACATGTTCTTCGGTGACTTCTAATATTTTCCCAATATGTCCTGCCTCATCGTACCAATACATTCTAGGCTGACAGTTTTCATTAAATAGTCTTCGGTCAAATCGATAAGTTTCACCACTTAACTTAAAGTCATTGTCTCCAGTTAATTTATCAAATAAATCCCCTTGAAACTCCTCCACGCCTGTATATAGTAGGTCTACATCAGCAATGGAATTATCTACTTTAACATCTTCTGATTGCACCCCCATTGTCCTAGCTTTCAATCGCATATTGATGTCCCTAGAAACAATACATACCTTCTGATGCAATTTTTTCTGGAGGGATATAGCAAAGTTTATGATCCTATTATCAGCATCACTGCCTATACCATGTTTCAAGGCATCATCTAACTCGACATTAGTGTCAATTGAAACGAAAAGTTTTCCACGGGTACCAATTTCTGGAGCAGGTAAATCAATTCCCTTTTCCATTTCCTCTGCAGAATGGCCGTTAATAATGTCCTCCAACATACGAATGACAACTCTCGCATCTGCGCTAACTGACTTGTCTACTCTTTCTTTCAAATTGTCTAATTCTTCTAAAACAGTTAAACACACATAAATATCTTCACTATAAGAAAGCAGTGATTTGGGATCGTGTACTAAGGCACTTGTATCTAAAACGCGAGGGGTATAAGTTTCAATATTCATATTAAGCCGCCTTATCTAATTGAGTTAAAAAATTCATGCTTAAAGTGGGGTTTTCACTTTCACGAACAAGGTTAATTGGTGAATACTCTCGTTTTTCAGAAACGTAATAAGGACGTATTTTTGGTTTTTGTTCAAATTTTTTGTTCACCACGCTAGAAGCCGCGAAAACACAAGGATGTGAACAGTTTAAAGAGTTTTTAGTTCCGGGGTAGTAGATTACCAACGCGTTCTGAATCGAACGACCTCGCATGAAATTGATGGATTTAAACTGAATATTAGCTTTTTCCATGATGTAATTCATGCTGCCGGCCATGCTTTCATCCTGTTTGTGCAGCACTTCCAGGGAATCGGTAATGGCTGCTAACCAGGGCGCCATTTTCTCTTCTTCGGTGCCTGGTAAGAAACCGATAGATTCGGCTATTTCCGGTGTTGAGCGGGTAACAATCACTTTATCATATTGCCCCATCTCAACCGTTAATTCTAACGCTGAAGCCAGTGCCAACAGTGTCTTACCGCAACCTGCCGGTCCGGTTAATATCACTAAATCGATATTCGGGTCGAGTAAGGCGTCCAGCGCCATGCCCTGATAAATGTTTTTCGGGTGAATACCCCAGGCCTGCCGCCCCATCAAGCGTTCATAGCCTAAATCCTGAACCGCAACGGTATCGCCTTCAATACCAACAACTTTACCCGCAAAGGTTTTATTCTCATCTATTAGGTACTCATTAATGAAAGCGGCTGGAATGAGGTTTTTATCGATAAAGTGTTGGGTATAACGACCATCGGTCTCACTCTGACAATTACTGACCTGCTCCCAGAAATCGCCTTCAAATTTATGGTAGCCCGAGGTTAAAAACTTAATGTCATCGACTAGCTGATCGGTACGGTAATCTTCCACATAAGCAAGACCTGCACCTTTGCCTTTAAGGCGCATATTAATATCTTTGGTAACTAGCACAACCCGCTTTTTCGGGTTCATCTCCTGAATATAAAGCGCGGTATTAATAATGCGGTTGTCGTTTTCGTTATCAGATAATGAACCGGCTTTTTGTTGTAATTTAAAATCATTAAAGATCGACAATCTGCCCGGCTTTATCTGAGTTTCCGATTTATTCGCCAGTTCAACACCTGCCATTACCTCTTCAGGGGTTGCATCAACAAGGGTGTCTTCGAGTGCGCGGATCGCCACGCGGGCATCTCGGCTAACGTCTTTTTTGCGGTCTTTAATATTGTCTAGTTCTTCGAGTACGGTCATCGGAATGACCACATCATGTTCCTGAAAGGATAGGAATGCGAAAGGTTCGTGTAGAAGAATATTGGTATCTAACACATAGATGGTACTTTGTTCTGTCATATAAAATCCTGCTGCCTACAAATTCATTGTGAGCCAATACCGGAGCTGTGCGGAGCAGAACAAAGGGTAAGCATATCGTTGGGTCACCGTCCTTGTCTCTCCCAGACCGGCCATCGGAGCCTGTGGTGCTATTTGAGCAAGAAAAACCTCCCTTTAAGCGATTACCTTGTAACCACTTTGACAGTTTATTAAGCAACTAGCAAGTAACAATTTGAAGTCAATGGATGAAAGTTATTCACCATTGCAAACGATTCGATTTAGCCCTTGATTAAAAGCTGACGGCAAGAAGACGGATTCGAATCTATCCTTAAAACAATTCCTCTAAGTGTTTTTCCACTCAGTGAGAATTAAATGGAATTGGTATTCTTAGCAATTGCTTGGCTGTGGGCTATATTCGCTGGTTGTTTTTACTACAAATTGCATTAATAGTGACCCCTGAAAACAAACAAGTTTTAAATTAGTTTCAACCGGGACAAGAAAGCGCTAACATGGCGCCCGTTTTGACAAGCGCGGATTTTTACGGAGAGTTTTATGTCATTTTTTCTTGGTCAACGCTGGATTTCAGATAGTGAGTCAGATCAAGGTTTAGGCACCGTGGTTGCGGTAGAAAATCGATTTGTCACCATTCTTTTTACTGCTACCGGTGAATCCAGACAGTATGCCATTAAAGATGCCCCGTTAACCCGGGTAGTATTCAATGTCGGCGACACGATTCCCAGCCATGAAGGATTCTCCATAACCGTCACCAACGTTATCGAAGATAACAACCTTTACACCTATGAAGGTACCCATCAGGATACAGACGAAACCGTGCAGCTAAAAGAAATGATGCTGGATCATTTCATCAAGTTTAATAAACCTCACGACCGCCTGTTAAATGGTCAGTTTGATCGCCTTGACTGGTATCAGTTACGTAAACGCTCGTTGGCAATTGCCAACGAGCAACAACAATCGCCATTAACCGGGTTAATTGGTGGCCGCGTCAGCCTGATTGAACACCAATTATATATCGCTGAAGAAGTTGGCCAGCGTTATGCACCGCGGGTGTTACTCGCCGACGAAGTCGGTTTAGGTAAAACGATTGAAGCGGGTTTGATTATCCACCAGCAACTGGTTTCCGGTCGTGCCCAACGGGTATTAATCGTCGTTCCTGAAGCCCTTACCCACCAATGGTTGGTGGAAATGATGCGACGTTTCAATCTGAAATTCAGCATTTTCGATGAAGAGCGCTGTCAACAGTACGGCGAGGAAGAAAATCCGTTTAGTAGTGAGCAGTTGGTGTTGGTCAATCTTAACTTTCTAGCCAGCAACGCCGACCAATTCGAAAACATTGCCAATGAAGAATGGGACTTAATGGTTGTTGATGAAGCCCATCACCTTGCCTGGAGCGAAGACGCGCCAAGCATGGAATACCAATGCATTGATATGTTGGCCGAATATATCCCGGGAGTGTTACTTTTAACGGCGACCCCAGATCAACTGGGACATCAAAGCCATTTCGCCCGTCTGCGTTTGTTAGACCGCAATCGTTTTTTTGATTATCAAAAATTTGTCGAAGAAGAACAGCACTATGCTGATGTAGCCGATGCCGCCAATGCCCTTTTGGCAGATAAAGCATTGAATGATGCTCAACAACATAGCCTGCAGGTATTGTTTTCGGAAAAAGATATCAGCGCTGAGTTGATGGCAATCAATAGCGATGATGAACACAGCGATAAAATCAAAGCCGATTTAGTCGATCAATTGCTGGATCGGCACGGTACCGGCCGTATTCTGTTTCGAAACTCTCGTAATACCATCAAAGGCTTCCCTGAACGCCAACTTCATGCCAAAGCCCTGCCGTTACCAGAAGCCTATGACGAATGCATTCAGGATTTTATTGCTCAAGGTGATACCGATGAGCTGTTAACCAATAATCGCTGCAAATACATATTCACCCCGGAATGTTTTTATCAGCTTGGCCCTCATCAATCTTCATGGACCGACATCGACCCACGTGTTGATTATCTGATTGAGTTACTGAATCAGGATCGCAAAGCCAAAGTCCTGGTCATTTGCGCACAGGCGCAAACTGCGAAAGATTTAGAGGAAGCATTGCGCGTTAAAGAAGGTATTCGCGCTGCAGTGTTCCATGAAGGTATGAGTATTTTTGAGCGCGATAAAGCTGCGGCTTATTTCGCTCAGGAAGAAGATAGCGCCCAGGTGCTGTTGTGTTCAGAGATTGGTAGTGAAGGTCGTAACTTCCAGTTCGCTCATCAGTTAGTGCTGTTTGATTTACCACAAAACCCGGACTTACTGGAACAGCGTATAGGCCGATTAGATCGTATTGGCCAGACCCAAACGATAAAAATTCATGTCCCGTATTTTGAGCAATCTCCGCAATCAATGCTGATGAATTGGTATCACAATGCGATGAATGCATTCGAACAAACCTGTGTAACCGCCCGCGCCATCTATGATGAATTTTCCAGACCTTTGGTGCAAAGCGCATTGCAGGGAATTTGGGACGATAGCAGCCTCGAAAACCTGGTTAACGCCAGCCGTGAGCTGCACCTCAAACTTAAAGCAGAATTAGAAACCGGCCGCGACAAGCTTTTAGAAATCCACTCATCTGGTCATGGTAAAGCCGCGCAACTGGTCAAGGATATTGAAGCCCAGGATGAAGATATTAAACTGGCGCAATATATGTTCTCGGTATTTGATGTGTTTGGTATTAATCAGGACGACAAAGCCGACAATGCCATTGCCCTGACACCAAGTGAGCACATGCTAAGCCCTAACTTCCCAGGTCTTGGGGAAGACGGCACAACGGTAACCTTTGATCGCCAGACCGCGCTTAGCTGCGAGGACTATCAGTTATTAACCTGGGATCATCCTATGGTTCGTGGCAGCCTTGATTTAGTGCTTAGCGATGAAATCGGTAACGCTTCTTTAGCTATCCTTAAAAACCCGGCGATTCCAGTGGGCAGCTTCTTTGTAGAATGTATCTATACCCTGGAGGGCATGGCGCCGAGTGAATTACAATTGGGTCGCTATTTACCAACCACACCAATTCGTTTGTTGCTGGATAAAAATGGTAATAATCTCGCAGATAAAGTGAATGAAGCCGGGTTTGATCAGCAGTTAAAACCGGTGAAGAAGCAAACCGGGATGCAATTAGTGAAAGCCCTGCGCAGCTTTGTACCGCCGATTGTTGATAAAGCCGAAGCCCTGTGCAAACAGCAAGTCGCAGGACTACAGCAACAGGCGTTGGAAAAGATGCAGTCAGGTTTAAACGAAGAATTAACTCGACTTAAAGACTTAGCCGCAGTGAATCCGAATGTTCGTGAATCGGAACTTGAATTTATTGTTGCACAGCAGGAGCAACTTACCCATTATATCGAGCACGCGCAGTTAAAGTTTGAAGCGATTCGCTTAATCGTTGTGAGTCACTAAACGGAAGAACAAAGACGGCAGTGTACAGACGACAGAATTTAGAAAGAGCATACTTGCCAAGATATCCGTTGTCTGCCATCTGCCATCTCAATTCCCGAGATTTTATTTTTCGGGTAAAATATCGAAGTGCACAGACAGCAGACCAAAGAAAAGAGCATACTTGCCAAGATATCCGTTGTCTGCCATCCGAATTCCCGAGATTTTATTTTTCGGGTAAAATCTCGAAGTACACAGACGGCAGAGTTCAGAAAAAGCATACTTGCCAAGATATCCGTTGTCTGCCGTCTGCAATCTCAATTCCCGAGATTTTATTTTTCGGGTAAAATCTCGAAGTGCACAGACAGCAGACCAAAGAAAAGAGCATACTTGCCAAGATATCCGTTGTCTGCCGTCTGCAATCTAAATTCTCGAGATTTTATTTTTCAGGTAAAATCTCGAAGCGCACAGTGCACAGACAGCAGACCAAAGAAAAGAGCATACTTGCCAAGATGTCCGCTGTCTGCCGTCTGCCGTCAGAATTTAGAATTCTTAATTCTAAATTCCGAATTCTAAATTTGTTTTGAAGTAATTTTTCTTATGTCAGCCAATCCAGATTTTGTTTACAAGCCGCCGATGACGCCTTATCTCGATATTTTGTATCGAGATGATGACTTGCTGATTGTCAATAAACCAAGTGGGTTATTAACCGTACCCGGTCGTTTGCCCGAGCATCAGGATTGTCTACAACACAGAGTGCAACGGGTGTTGCCAACGGCAACCATAGTGCATCGTCTTGATATGGCCACTTCCGGGGTGATGGTTATGGCGTTGAACAAGCCCAGCCATGTCGCTATATCCCGTCAATTTGAAAAAAGACAAACCGAAAAATATTACCTGGCACGGGTATTTGGCAGCGTTAAAAAAGATACCGGGGAAATTGATTTACCCTTGATATGTGACTGGCCAAATCGTCCCAAACAAATGGTCGATCATGAACGTGGTAAAAAAGCCATAACGGGATATCAGGTGCTAGAACGAGAACCGCAAACCACCCTGGTAAAACTGATGCCAGTAACCGGTCGTTCCCACCAGTTGCGTGTCCATATGTTAAGCCTGGGGCATCCGATTATTGGCGACAGGCTATATGCTCATCCACAAGCTTTAGCGCTAAGTCCACGCCTGCAACTGCACGCCAAAGCCCTTACCCTGTTTCACCCCCATAGTGGTGAAAAGATGACTTTCGAGACCGAGCCAACCTTTTAACCTCTGCTCAAACACAATTTACTTTTCTCAGTATTTATGGGAAAAATAACCTTTGTTAATTGCTGAGAAAATAACATGGACATACTCGGATTTATCTTTGGCTTGTGTGGATTTAGCTTTGCACTAATGGCCCACAAGCGCATTTCCAAACTCGAAGAAAAGCTCAAAGAATTGTCAGTAATTGACCAGGAATTTGATTCTGGCGAGAAGCCCTGAATAATCAATTCAGTCAAAGTTCCGGGCTTTTAAGAATCATTGGCAAATCATGGTCGCAAGGGCTTACGATTTTTTATGATACGTTACAGCTACAAATCTTCCTTAAATAACCAAAGAATAAACTAAAGGAACACAATGAATAGAATCATCATTATTGCAATGACGCTCATGCTTGGTGCATGCACAACGGTAGGCTCCCAGCATCGGCCAGCCAACTATTACAATGATAAGACCACTCAGCCGGGACTTACCAGCCAGCTTCTCGCAGATGACAACGATCAAAAAATTAATGAGCTGTTGGCCTACCGTGTCAGCTTGCCGGCATTAAATCGCATTGCCATACTCAAGCTGAATAACCATCAGCATTGGCAATATTATTCTTCGGATTTTACTGCTCTTACGCAATCTTTAAGTGATGGATTTATTCGTGAATTACGGTCATCCGAGAAAGTCTATGATGCTTCGTTTTTGCCGGCTATGTTGATCCCAGAAAAAACATCCATCAACGCATTGCGAGAAGCTGCGGCAAGATTTCAGGCTGACTTACTTTTAACGTATCGCAGCCAATGTGATTCCTATCAAAAGTATCGTTTTCTCGACCCCAACGAGAGTAAAGCTTATTGTGCCGTTGAAGCCATTGTTGTTGATGTCAGATCAGGGATCATCATTCAGTCTGTGGTCAGCACTCAGGATGTAAAAGCAATTAACGTTGACGCTGATACGAATTTTTCAGAAACAGTCAAAAAAGCAGAATTGGAAGCTGAGGCAAAATCGTTATTAGAAATAGGTAAACAAGTGAATGCCTATTTAAGGCAAGTCGAGGTTAGCCGAAGCTAACGTTAAAAAGTAAGCGTGGCAGCGACATAGTGCTGCCACACTCATCACATTTTACAAATGATGGCGAAGGTCGAAACGATCGAGCTGCATTACCTTACTCCAGGCCGCGACAAAATCATTAACGAATTTCTCTTTCGAGGTGTCATAAGCATAAACTTCGGCAACCGCTCTGAGCTCTGAATTAGAACCAAAGATCAAATCTACGGTAGTTGCGGTGTATTTTTGCTTACCACTTGCGCGATCCATGCCTTGATAAATACCCTCTTCACCGGCTTTTTGCCAGCTAGTTGACATATCCAGCAGGTTCACGAAGAAGTCGTTACTCAGCGTACCCACTTTGTCCGTGAACACACCATTATTGTCGCCTTCAGCATTGGCACCAAGTACCCGAAGGCCGCCAACTAATACTGTCATTTCAGGTACCGTCAGGTTGAGTTGATCGGCACGGTCAACCAGCATCTCAGCCGGGCCTTTATAGCTGGTCTCGGCATTGAAGTAATTTCTGAATGCGTCGGCTTTAGGCTCTAGCAAGGCAAATGATTCAACATCCGTTTGCTCCTGAGTTGCATCCGTTCTGCCGGATTCAAAAGGTACCGTTACCTCATAACCGAAATCTTTGGCAGCTTTTTCAACCGCGGCATTGCCAGCCAGAACAATCAAGTCTGCCATGGAGACACCCATGCCACCGGAAGCATCATCATTGAAGTCTTTTTGAATATCGCCAAGCTTATCTAACACTTTTGCTAAAGATTCAGGATTATTAACCGCCCAGTCTTTTTGCGGCGCCAACATGATACGCGCGCCATTGGCACCACCGCGCATATCCGAAGCCCGGAAGCTTGCAGCAGAAGCCCAGGCGGTTCGAATCAAATCCGAAACCGATAAGCCGGAATCTAACACTTCTTTCTTCAATGACTCGATAGCATCATCATCAAGGGCTTTAAACTCAACAGCAGGCACGGGATCCTGCCAAATTAACGCCTCGTCCGGAGCTGAGTCGGCCAGATAGCGGCTTTTCGGGCCCATATCACGATGGGTTAGCTTGTACCAGGCCTTAGCAAACGCGAGTCGATATTGTTCTGGGTTTTCCAAGAATCGCTCAGCAATTTTACGATATGCAGGATCAAACTTAATCGCCAGATCTGCGGTGGTCATTACCGGTGGATTACGCTTACCTTTCACGTGGGCGTCGGGTACCGATTCATGTAAGGATTTGTCCTTTGGTACCCAAATGATGGCACCTGCAGGGCTTTTGGTTTGTTCCCATTCAAAATTTAACAGGTTTTGCAGGTACAGGGTGGTCCATTGCGTTGGTTGTTGCGTCCAGGCACCTTCTAACCCACTAGTAACCGTATCTTCAGAGTGGCCTTTACCACAGCCGTTTTTCCAGCCAAGGCCCTGCTCTTCTATGCCCGCTCCGCCAGGTTCTTTGCCCAGGCACTCGCCCGCTTTCGCGGCACCATGCATTTTCCCAAAAGTATGGCCACCAGCGATCAAAGCTACCGTCTCTTCATCATTCATCGCCATACGACCAAAGGCGACGCGAATATTTTTCGCCGAGCCTTTCGGGTCAGGTTTGCCTTTCGGACCTTCCGGGTTTACGTAAATCAACCCCATATGGGTAGCCCCTAAAGGACGTTGCAGTTCACCATCTTTGTCTTCTCGGTCACTGGCAAGCATTTCCACTTCCGGCCCCCAGTAAACCAAATCAGGCTCCCAGTCATCGGTTCTGCCGCCGGCAAACCCATAGGTTTTAAAGCCCATATTTTCAAGGCCCACAGTACCCGCCAGAATCATTAGATCGGCCCAGGAAAGGCTTTCACCATATTTCTGTTTAACAGGCCAGAGCAAACGTTTAGCTTTGTCGAGGTTACCGTTGTCCGGCCAGCTATTGAGAGGATCAAAACGCATCTGCCCGCCATCGCCACCACCTCGGCCATCCAGGGTGCGATAGGTCCCGGCGCTGTGCCAAGACAAGCGGATAAAGAAAGGCCCGTAATTACCGAAATCTGCTGGCCACCAGTCCTGTGAATCGGTCAGCAACTTATCGACGTCAGCTTTAACCTGGTCCAAGTCCAGAGCGTTAAATTTCTCTGCATAGTCAAACTCTACGCCATAAGGATTTGAACTTGGACGATGATCGCGAAGCGGTGACAAATCAAGTTGATCCGGCCACCAGAATTGATTGGATTTTGGTTGAAGCGCCGTAGCATCTCCAGACCCCATTACCCCAGCTGGTTTGCTTGAGGTTTGCTCAGCAGCGGCCGGCGTTGCTGCCAGCAATGTACTAATTACCACTGCTACCGCGGAACGTTGAAACTTGTAAGTAAACTTCATTTGCTACCCTCCAGTATTCAGGTATTGCAACTGAGATGTTGTGCAACGATAAAAATCGCACAACAATTCAGCGATTGTTTATTTGTTTTCGACCAATTAAGTGTAGTGGGTGATTTAGAATAGAAAAAATTGTTTTAATAGATTGTTACGATAGATTTTTTCAATAGCATAAATCATTGATTTATCGCTGCTTTAACTAACAAAATGAGAGGTTGAGGATATGTGTTTGGGCGTGGCAAAACAACGTTGGGAAGCTAGCTGGGAGGCAAAGAAATAATGGAGCAACATCATGTCACTAAGTCGTCAATTAAGCCGCTTGTTTAGTTACCAACTCATAGGCGGCCTGTATATCCTGCGCCTTTTGCTTGGCATCTTCCATTAACTGCGGTGGCAGGCCTTTAGCCACCAATTTATCCGGATGATGTTGCGCCATCAGCTTGCGGTACGCCTTTTTGATGTCTCTGGCAGGAGTCTGAGGTGTCACCCCAAGGATCTTATAGGCGTCGTTAAGACGTTGTTGCTGTTGTTGCGGCGATTGTTGCGAACCTTGTTGATGAAAGTGCTCGCCAGCAATAATGCGATCCAGCATGAAATCCAGGTGACGAGCCGGAATACCCAAAGCACCACCGATACCATGAAGGATCTCACGCTCTTTCGGATGCAAGTCATCATCGGCAAACGCCGCCTGAATCTGAATTTCTACGAACATCTGCAATAAGTCTTTACGGCCAAAGCAAACTTGCTTTAACTTTTTCATTTGCTCCTGCAGATTGAAATGCGGTTGTTTGCCTTCTCGAAAGGCGTTTTGTGCTGCCTTACGTGTCTCTCCACTTAGCCCCCAGCGATTCATATGGCCGGTAGCAAAGGCGATTTCATCTTCGCTGACCTGTCCTGAGGCCTTGGCTATATGCCCCATTACCGAAAACGTGATATAAAAGAACTGGTTTTGACGTTCCGTTTCATTTTGCTGATTAAAGGCCGCAAAATCTCCACCAAGTCCTTTGTCAAATTTCCAGCCAACAAAGAAACCTAAAACGGCGCCAATAATTCGTCCGACTAAAAAGCCAAATAAGGTACCAAAAACTCTACCCCAAATTCTCATCAATTAACCTTTCGCAAATAAAAATGACCGGTTTTACAACCCATTAGAAAACCATCAAGTCATTAAATTGATTTCAATAATGGCGTCTATGTTACAAACTTCCCCCCGACTATTGCAATGCTACTTTGGTATTCAAATGTATCAATCCCCGAAAGCCTCGCAACAATTAGTTTGCAGCAACTCAGCTTTAGACCATTCTCTGCAATCAAAGCCTTGTCTAAAAGCCTTTAAATTCTCACTGAGTGAGCGATAATTTAATGTGATTGGTATAATGTAATTTCGAAGGAATTGCTATATCATAGTCGCCAATGTAAATATTCGTAAGTTGAAGTTATCCCTTACGATTCGCAGAGCGGGTCGAAGTATACCAAACCATCAACATGTGGTATCAGGCCAAGACTATAATAATTGAATTATTTGATAACAATAAATTGTCTAATTCTTTCGGAAAGTACATGCCAAGCTCCCGTATTGCTGTATTGTTAACCGCTGTTAGCGTACCCGTGTTTGCCCAGGAATCCAATAACCTGGCGCTGTCTGGCGACTTCATTCAATGTCCTTTACCCGAAGTAGTTCCAATTGAGCTTAAAGAAGATTTAAGCCAACGTTTTGATTCCATCGTTATCGAATCGAAATCTTCAGAAACCGTCGCCGACAAAGCGACCAAATTTTCCGGTGGCGTGAAACTCGCTTACGAAGATAAACGCATTGTCGCCGACGAAATATTGATCGACCGCGACGCCGGAAAGATTCGCACCGCCGGTGATACCAAATTTCAGGATGGTAATATCACCATCCAATCGAGCCAGCTAGAAGCTGACAATGCCAAGAATTCGGTGGTGATGAGCAATTCCAATTATCAGCTGGGGTTGTCCCCAGGCCGTGGCGCCGCTGATCAATTAAAAATTACCGAACAAGGTGTAATCCTCGAAGATGCAAGTTTCACTTCATGTTTGGGAGAGACACCAGATTGGCAAATTTCCGCCAGTGAAATCGATTTATCGACAGAAGACAATACCGGTAGTGCCTACAACACGGTCTTTCGGGTAAAAGATATTCCGGTAATGTACTTACCTTACTTCACCTTCCCACTTACCAATGAACGTAAGACTGGTTTTTTATATCCACAAATATCCTCCTCCAGTAAATCCGGGTTTGAATTAGGTTTGCCGTTTTATTGGAATATTCGCGAGAATATGGACGCCACGATTACGCCATATTATATGTCCAAGCGTGGAACCCAGTTACGAAGCCAGTTTCGTTATTTATTTGGTGAGCAATTTGGTCAGGTAGATTTTGAATATCTGGGCTCTGACAGCGAACTATCCAGTAACGATGAACGTTACCTAGGTCGTTATCAACACATGGGAACTTTTGCCGAAAACTTTCGGGTATTTGTCGATTACAGTGACATCAGTGATGACAACTATCTGGTCGATTTAGAAAGTGATCAATTTTCTTCTACCGATGCCTATTTGTGGCGTATCGGTGAGTTATCCTATTTTGCTGAGAACTGGCAAACGAGCATGAAAGTACAGGGGCTGAAAGTATTGGGTGATCGCGAGGACAGTTATCAAACGATCCCGCAATTGGATTTTCAGGCTTATCAACCGCTTGGATTTTTGAATAGCTCATTTAATGTATTTGGCGAATATACCCGGTTTGAGATCAGTGATCCGACTAAACCAGAAGCGGATCGTTTCCACGTTGAAGCGGGGTTTGCGCTTCCTTACACTATGCCAGGTTGGTTCGTAAATACCGATTTGCGGTTGATGCATACCCAGTATCAGCAACACAATATCGACAATAACCCTCTGTTGGACGAAGATGTCAGCCGGACACTTCCAAAAGCCCGCATCCATGCAGGGTTAAGATTTGACCGTTTTGCCAATTACTTCAAACAGAACTTTGTGCAAACCCTAGAGCCGCAATTGCAGTACCTGTATATACCGGACGAAGATCAGTCGATGATCGCCAATTACGATACCACGCCATTGCAGGATGATTTTGACGGACTGTTTCGAGACCGACGTTTTTCCGGTTTAGACCGAATCGCTCAGGCCAATCAGATTTCCTGGGGTTTGACATCACGCCTTTTAGATGAATCAAACACGGAACTTTTCCACCTTAGCCTGGGTCAAATCGTCTACTTCAACGATAGCAATATCGCGTTGAACGAAGACAATGAGCCAGAAAGCGAGTCTGCTTTAGCCGCAGATTTATTCCTTCAGTTGACCGAACGTTGGCAATTTCGTGGTGATATTCAGTATGACACTGAGCAAAATAGTACCGAAAAAAGTCAGCTAACTATTGATTATCGTAAAAATGAACGTAATCTGGTGCAACTGAACCATCATTACATCCGAAATTTATCGGGTAATGAGATCGAACAAGTCTCTGCATTGACCAGTTTTCCGTTGAGCCGCCATTGGCAGTTTATCGGTCATGTCACCGAAGATTTGGTACGTAGTCGCTCTTTGGAAGCCTATGCAGGCCTGCAATACGAGAGTTGCTGTTGGGCGGTACGCGTTGCCTACCACCGTAATATCAATACCAACCTTGACGAACAGGACTTTTTGGCCGAAGATCGCGATGCCTTTGATACTGGGGTTTCCCTGCAATTTGTGCTCAAAGGTTTAGGTGGCGATCAGAAGCCTCTGGCGATTGATGATATGTTACGCTCAGGACTGTTTGGCTATAAGCGGCCATATTTCCTCTCAAACTAATGAATAGATGTATGTTAAATAAAACAATAATCCGAAAGGCCGTTTTGGCATCAGGCCTGATGATCAGTGCTTTGAGTTTCAACGCTGCTGTAAAAGCCGAGGAACAACCTCTTGATAAAGTCGCAGCTATTGTGAATTCAGGTGTCGTCCTGGAATCTGAAGTACAGGCTCTGGTTGATCAGGTAAAACAACGTGCCCAGGATGAAGGCCAGGCGTTACCATCTGATAACGCACTTCGCACCCAGGCCATGGAAAAGCTGATCACCGACAGCCTGATGATGCAGCTTGGTGAACGGATGGGTGTACAAATCAGTGATGCTCAACTGGATGAGACCATCAAAAATATCGCCCGTGAAAACGGCTTTAACAATATCGTCGATTTTCGTATGCAAATTTTAAATAGCGGCCTGCAATGGGACAGCTATCGTGAAGACGTACGCAAGGAATTGATAACCGGTGAAGTCCGCCGTGCCAGTGTTCGTCGCCGCGTCTCTATTACTACCCAGGAGATCGATAACCTGGTTTCTATGATGCAACAGCAAACCAATGCTGATATCGAATACAACCTTGGTCACATCCTCATCGCTTTCCCAGATGATCCTAACCAGGAAGACTTAGTAGCCGCAAAAGAGCGTGCCGACAAAGTTGTTGATCTTCTGAAAAACGGTTCAGACTTTAAAAAGATTGCCATTGCATCTTCAAGTGCTCCTACTGCGTTAGAAGGTGGCGATCTAGGCTGGCGAGGCATCAATGAAATGCCAACCCTGTTTGCAGAATTAGTAGATGGAAAAGACTCTGGTGACATTTTCGGCCCGGTTCGTACTGGCCTAGGTTTTAATATCATCAAAATTCTCGATATCCGCGGTAAGCAAAAAGTCGAAGTGCAGGAGGTTAAATCCCGTCACATCCTTATCAAGCCGTCGATCATCTTATCGGAAGAAAAAGCCGAGCAAATGCTACTTGATATGTTGGCGAAAATTGAAGCTGGCGAAGCAGATTTTGATACCTTAGCCCGTGAAAACTCCGAAGGTCCGACAGCGACTCGTGGCGGTGATTTAGGCTGGGCTGATCCAGAAAGCTATGACCCAGCGTTTAAAAACGCGTTGGCAACATTAGACGTTGATGAATACCACAAGCCATTCCGTTCATCATTTGGCTGGCACTTAGTGCAGTTAACCGGTCGTCGCACCTTAGATGCTACAGACACCAATAACTCCAACCGTGCTTACCAGCTCATATACAACCGTAAGTTTGGTGTTGAGTCTGTTCGATGGATGAAAGAAATTCGCGACGAAGCGTATATTGAAATTATGGATGAAGGAAACAGCGACTAATGGTCTCCAAAATCGCAATTACACCAGGTGAACCGGCAGGCGTCGGTCCCGATATTTTAATAAAACTGGCTCAGGAAAACTGGCCGGTGCAGTTAATTGCGATTGCCGACCCTGAGCTCCTGAAGCAGCGCGCAGAGCAACTCGGTCTTAGCATCGAAGTCGATTTATACGACGAGTCTGAGGCTGCAAAAGCTCACCAGGCTGGCCGGATTACGGTCAAACCTGTTTTGCTTGCTGACACCTGTGTACCGGGCGCCTTAAACCCAAATAATGGCGCCTATGTGGTAGAAACCTTGCGTCTTGCCTGTGAAGGCAACATGAGCGGTGAATTTGATGCCATTGTCACCGGTCCTGTGCACAAAGGCTTGATCAATAAATCAGGTATTCCATTTAGTGGTCACACCGAATATTTTGCCCAACAGGCAAATTGCTCTGACGTAGTGATGATGCTGGCAACCGAAGGTTTAAGAGTGTCTTTAATGACAACCCACATCCCTTTGGCGTATGTCTCTAAAGCGATTACATTTGAACGTATTCAGAAAATTACCCGTATCCTTGATACCGATTTAAAACAGAAATTTGGTATTCAAGAGCCGAAAATTTACGTGTGTGGCCTGAACCCCCATGCTGGAGAAGATGGTCACTTAGGTCGTGAAGAAATCGATGTGATTTCACCTGCACTTGATAGCCTCAGAGCCGAGGGTATTCACTTGGTTGGCCCTTTGCCTGCTGACACTATTTTTCAGGAAAAATATCTGGCTCAGGCCGATGCTGTGATGGCTATGTATCACGATCAGGGATTACCCGTACTAAAATATAAAGGATTCGGGGCATCGGTAAACATCACCCTTGGCCTACCCTTTATCCGCACCAGTGTCGATCACGGCACCGCCATTGAGCTTGCCGGTAAAGGCAAAGCGGATTGCGGCAGTTTTCGTGCCGCCCTTAACCACGCGATAGAGTTGGTAACCAACAGAAAATGAGTAACAAAAGCCATTTAGGGCACCAGGCCAAGAAACGGTTTGGTCAAAACTTTTTACATGACGATGCCGTCATCAGTCGAATTGTCGATGCTATCGACCCAAGCTCGGGTGAAAACCTGATTGAAATTGGCCCAGGCTTAGGCGCCCTGACAGAACCGGTTATCGAAAGAGCTGGCGATATTAGCGTTGTCGAATTAGATCGCGACCTGGCCCACCGCCTGCGCCATCATCCGTTCATTGCCAAACACCTTACTATCTATGAAATTGATGCACTGAAATTTGATTTCGGTACACTGGCCGATGAACAACCACTGCGTGTTTTTGGGAATCTCCCCTATAATATTTCAACGCCTTTAATTTTTCATTTATTGACATTTAAAGATAAAATTAAAGATATGCACTTCATGTTGCAAAAAGAAGTGGTTAATCGCATGGCCGCGGCACCGGATAGCAAAGCGTATGGCCGCTTGTCTATTATGTGCCAATATTACTGTCAGGTGGTTCCTGTAATGGAAATTGGTCCGGAAGCATTCCAGCCACCACCGAAAGTTGACAGTGCGATTGTGCGATTAATCCCTCATAAGGAAATCCCTGTTCCTGCCAAGGATGTCAAATGGCTTAGCCGAGTTTGTACAGAAGCCTTTAACCAAAGAAGAAAAACAATCCGAAACAGTTTGAGTAAATTGCTATCCGCTGAACAATTGGAATCTTTGGGTATCAAACCAAGTTTGCGTCCCGAGAACCTTAGCCTGCAGCAGTATGTGCAGATAGCCAATTATTTAGCCGATAATTCACCAGAGTAATCGATTTGATGAACACCCTAAGTAGCCAGGATAATTCTCAGGTAGACATTAATGCTCAGGTACATTTTATTGAAGAGCAGTCCGATCAATATAATGAGCGTTTTGTCTTCAGTTACACTATAACCATAGAAAATCGCAGCGAAGAAACCTTACAGCTTCTTGCCCGCAGCTGGCTGATCACTGATGCCAATGGCAATAAAGTCTCCGTGGAAGGCGACGGCGTAGTTGGCCAACAACCCGTTATTGCCGCAGGCCAATCTTATCAATACACCAGTGGTTCCATTATTAAAACCCCCTTAGGCACCATGGAAGGCTTTTATACCTTAAAAGATCTAAGTGGAAACGAACATAAGGTTCAGATCCCGGTATTCCGTCTAGCGGTGCCAAACATACTGAATTAATAAACGAAGAGTTGTATGGCGATATATCTGGTCGGTGATGTGCAAGGATGCTACGTTGAGTTACAACAGGTACTCGACCAGGCTAACTTCGACCCGCAACATGACGAACTCTGGCTAACCGGCGATCTCGTCGCCCGCGGTCCCGATTCTCTTGCTACATTACGGTTTCTTAAATCGCTTGGTAGTGTTGCCAAACCTGTCCTCGGTAATCACGATTTACACTTGCTTGCGATTTGGGAAGGTTTTAAAAAGCCACACAAAAAAGATTTATTAGAGCCCTTGCTAGAAGCCAGTGATGCACCTGAGCTTATCGAGTGGCTGGCACAGCAACCATTATTGAGAAAACTTCCTGATAGCAATGCCTACATGAGCCATGCGGGTATTGCTCCACAATGGGATGTGGAAACCGCGATAAAGCAAGCCGCCTATGTCCAGTCTTGCCTGCAACGGGATCGCCGTTATTATCTTGGCATTATGTATGGCAACAATCCTGCAGCATGGAACCAGGCTGAAGATGCCGAGCAGCGATTTCGCTACAGCGTTAATGCCTTGACCCGCATGCGGTACTGCACCTCTTCTGGCGATCTGGAATTTACTCATAAAGAACACCCCGACCACAATCCTGATAATGGCCTGTATCCCTGGTTCGAACTGGATGGTAATCTAGGCGAGACAGAATGGGTTATTGGTCATTGGGCGACCCTCGATGGCAATTGTTCCAATCCCAACGTTTACGCTCTGGATACCGGTTGCGTCTGGGGTGGATATATGACTTTGCTACGTTGGCAGGATAAGAAAATTTTTCGTGTTCCGTCGATCAAACGTGCCGGGTAATTTATTCCTTCCTTACAGTAGGCAAAAACACTTCATTTATATCTCCATAACATTTAGGCAACAAATACTCTTTTTCATTAACCGATAAAACCATATACTTAGGCTTAAACCCCCAAACCTTAGATGGAAGTTTCAATGGCAAGAGAGCAATTTGGTGTCTGTGCCGAACCGAATTTACACAGCTATTACCTGCTTTTTAATGTTCTTGAAAATAAAAATGATTATGTTCGTCACACTCTGGCAAAGCTTCCAGAAATGTTTGCCGACTACCAGGAGCAGTTTTCTGAATCAAACTTAAATGCTGTAATTGCCATTGGTGCCGCCTATTGGGATGAATTTTACCCTCGGGCTAAGCCCGTCGGATTGCGCCCGTTTGCAGCAATGCAGCGGGATGATAGAGTAGCGCCAGCAAATAACATAGACCTTTATATCGAAATTCGCAGCGATCGCGCTGATGTAAATCATATTGTCAGCACTCGTGTATGCGAGATGCTCAACTCCAGCGTTGAATTGGTTGAACAGGTCAAAGGGTTTCGCTACCTGGATGGACGGGACCTGACCGGTTTTGTTGACGGTACAGAGAACCCTAAAGGACCACATAAACGCGAAGTAGCGCTGGTAAAAGGTGAAAACCAACCGACATTTGCGAATGGTAGTTACCTGCATATTCAACGATATCGCCACAACATGAAGCTTTGGCAAACCCTGGAAACCAAGCAGCAGGAAGATGTTTATGGTCGAACCAAACGTGATGACATTGAATATGCCGCGGCAGATAAAGCCGATACCGCTCATACTAAACGAGCAAACCTAAAGGATGATCAAGGTAATTCCCTGGAGTTAGTTCGACAAAGCATGCCGTACGGTCACATGAAAGTTCAGGGGCTGTTTTTTGTCGCTTATTGCAACAATCCCGATAATTTTGAATTGATTCTTAACAGTATGATTAACGGCGACTCTGAGGGTAACTACGACCATATCCTCAAGTACACACAAGCTGAAACCGGTGCAGCGTTTTTTGCACCATCAATAGACTTTATTGAGAATCTGGCACCTGAGAATGATACCATTCCACATTAATTTCTAGTCACTCAGCAAATTTTCTAGAAGGTATAGCTCACAAATTAATTCGTCGAATGGTATGAAGAAAAAACTGGGGCAATTTAATAGATTTTTCATTCAAACTTGCCCATCCGGGAATGCCCGTGAGGTAATTCTACGGCGTACTCGCTATTTGAAATGGAATGACCATTCCTAAATACCGACGCCTTGTATAATTCCCTCGGCTGACATTCTGACTAGACCACATAATTAAGTGGATTGGTATAAGCAAGTGCTCATTGTGCGATTGCTGCTAACGTTACATTTTCTGGAAAAGTACGTGCAGCTTCTCTAACGTTGCGTCAATCTCGCTGACTTTAGTGGGTGCGATAAAGATGGTGTCGTCACCGGCGATAGTACCCAGTACGCCATCGGCTTTACCCAATGAATCCAACAAACGAGCAATTAACTGTGCCGCACCCGGACTGGTGCGCAGGATTATCATCATTTCATTGGCTTCGATATCGAGTACTAACTGACGCAGCGGACTTTTGGCGGTAGGAACACCAAGCTCTGCTGGCAGACAATAAACCATTTCCTGCCGTGCGTTACGGGTGCGCACGGCACCGAATTTACTCAACATCCGGGACACTTTCGACTGGCTGATATTATCAAAGCCCTGAGCGCGAAGCGCTTCGACTATCTCACCTTGAGAACCAAATCTTTCCTGTTTCAGTAAATCTTTAAAAGCATTCACCAATGCTTCCTGCTTTTGCTGTAATGACATATTGATTGTTCTTCTATCTAACGAAAGTAAACTTGAATCTTTTTCCCGAAAGCATACCATCAAATACCTGATGTTGATATAAATCGATTGTATTTTTAGTTACATTTCTGTATCGTTTGTGCACCCAAAATTTGGTTGATTTTTTCCGGTGAAGTTCAAATTGCTTCAACCAGGATATTAACGTTTTCGGGAGTAGCTGGTTTAGCGACAGATTTTGCCCCCTAAATTCCTGCCACTTCTCATATAAGTTTTGAACTAAACTTTGACGTATCCTGAATCCAGGACGACTATCAATCGAGCATAAATTAAAGTAATTACTCAATCCTCGGAGAAGTTAAATGAAAGTTACTGTCTTAGGCGCAGCTGGTGGTATCGGTCAAGCGTTATCTTTACTATTAAAAACCCAATTACCTGCCGGTTCAGAATTGTCTTTATATGACGTTGCTCCAGTAGTTCCTGGTGTTGCTGTAGATTTATCACACATCCCTACTGCAGTATCTGTTGAAGGTTTCGGTAAAGAAGACTTAGATTCTGCACTTGCGGGTTCTGACGTTGTATTGATCCCTGCAGGTATGCCTCGTAAGCCCGGTATGGATCGTGCTGATCTATTCGCTGTAAACGCCGGCATCATCAAAACTCTTGCTGAAGGCATCGTTAGAAACTGTCCGAAAGCGTTAGTTGGGGTAATTACTAACCCAGTAAACGGCACTGTGCCAATCGTTGCTGAAGTATTCAAAAAAGCCGGTACTTATGAAGCAAACCGTGTTTTCGGTGTAACCACTCTTGACGTTATCCGTTCTGAAGCTTTCGTTGCAGAACTTAAGGGTCTTGATGTTGCTAACACTAAGGTTCCGGTAATTGGTGGCCACTCTGGTACCACTATCCTTCCTCTTCTTTCCCAAGTTGAAGGTGTTGAGTTCACTGAAGAAGAAGTTGCCGCACTTACTCCACGCATCCAAAACGCGGGTACGGAAGTTGTTAATGCTAAAGCCGGTGGCGGTTCTGCGACACTTTCTATGGGCGCAGCTGCAGCGCGTTTTTGTCTTTCTCTTATTAAAGGTCTGCAAGGCGAAGAAAACGTTATCGATTACGCATACGTTGAAGGTAACACTGGCGACGCACAATACTTCGCGCAGCCAGTTCGTCTAGGTAAAAACGGTGTTGAAGAATACCTACCTTACGGTGAGCTAAGCGCGTTTGAGCAAAAAGCAAAAGACGACATGCTAGCAACCCTTAACAAAGACATTCAGGAAGGCGTTGATTTTATCAACCAGTAATCCGAACTTGAGTTTCTAAAAAAGCCCGCTTCGCGGGCTTTTTTGTTTTTGGGAGAGGACTGCGTCGAATTTAGCCATGGATGGCTTATATGCAGAAAATGCACTAATACATGGAAGTATGTAGATAGAATAACGCACTAATACACGGAAGTATGTAGGTAGAATAACGCAGGAGCGGTTATCGAGGAGCAGTTATCGAGGAGCAATTTTCTGTTTTAGCCATGGATGGCTTATATGCAGAAAATGCGGGAGCAATTTTCTGTGAGGACGCTGTCGTAGAGGACGCTGTCGAGAAATTGAGTTTCTCTTGGTATGTATCGCAAGCGATACTTCGAGCGCACAATCAAAGATTGTTCCAGGTACGCGACATAAAACGTCGCTTCGAGTGAAAAGCAAAAACCCTTGCGTCATTCCCTGATACTACAGGGAATCTTGGTTCAAGCTACATATCTCGAAAGTGCTAGCCGGAACCACATGCCATCCTGTTTATTTACATCGTCATCCCGTGCTCCGACACGGGACCTCCCTTCGGTGTACTGAGACTTGTTTACTTAGTTCTTGAGCTAAGAAGTTGAAATAAACAGGATAACAGCATGCGTTAGCAGGTCCCGCATCAAGTGCGGGATGACGGTCAACTTTATAGATATAGCGGAAGGTTCAATGGCTAAAACCCGCATAGCCAGGCCGTTGAGGAGGCGCTTCAACAAGCGCCATTTAAAGATATTGCAGAGTAATTCTAAAGTTTGTAACAGAGATAAGTTAAGCGGAACGTTCCACGGCAATTCCCGCTAATGCGATTAATGCCTGTTTGTAATCACTTTCGGGTAGGTCTTTTAACGCATCAATTGCTTTTTGCGATTCTTCCATCGCTTTTTGATACGTGTATTCCAGTGCCCCTGTGGTTTCTAAAATACCAAGGATCTCTTCCAGATGTTCCATACCATTGCAGGTTTCAATCGCTTCGCGAATACGCTTTTCCTGAGCATCGGTTCCTTTTTGCATCGCATAGAGCAATGGCAAGGTAGGCTTTCCTTCACTTAAGTCATCACCGACGTTTTTACCCATTTCCTGAGCATCCGCAGTGTAATCCAATAAATCATCTACGAGCTGGAATGCAGTACCTAAATGACGACCATAAAGCGTCATTGCATCTTCGACATCATGAGGTTGCTTCATAATAACCGCAGCTAAACGCGTAGCCGCTTCAAACAACTTCGCGGTTTTGCAGTAGATAACCTGCATATAGCTTTCTTCAGTCGTGTCGGCATCATTACAATTCATCAACTGCAGGACTTCACCCTCGGCAACAATATTGGTTGCATCGGATAGCACTTCCATCACCGTCATATTTTGCAGCGTTACCATCATCTGAAATGAACGGGTATAAAGAAAGTCACCAACCAGAACACTGGCACTGTTGCCGAATAATGCATTTGCGGTTTCTCGACCACGTCGTAATTCTGACTCGTCAACTACATCGTCATGTAACAGTGTTGCGGTATGAATAAATTCAATAATCGCCGCAAGGCATACATGATCTTTTCCTTCGTATCCCATTGCCCGAGCGGCAAGGACCGTAAGTAATGGTCGCATACGCTTGCCACCAGCATTGACAATATACATCCCGAGCTGGTTAATTAACGCCACGTCCGATGCCAACTGCTCAAAAATCAGCTTATTGACGGCATCCATATCCGATTGCGCTAAGGACTGAATCTGTTCAATTTTCATATAGATTTGCTACTGTTACTCGCTAGTTCTTCTACGGTAAGTGTAATTAACGAAAAAGCCATAGATTGATAGTAAAATAAGATTGCTGATTTTACACGATTTTAAGGGATAACAAACCTTTATTAAGGTTTGCAATTAAAAGCCCGGTTACCCTTGTGTGAATTAAAGGTAACGCCCGACAGAGCTGCTTCTGACATAAATATAACTTTGGCGAAAAAACTTACAGAAATTTTATAATTAGGCTTGCTCTGGGAAGATTCTTAGCGTAGAATCCGCGACCTATTATTTTAATTTGCGCGTCAATTTATTCGACGCATTACGGAGTAGCTATGTACGCGGTATTCCAAAGTGGTGGTAAACAGCACCGTGTGAGTGAAGGTCAAACCATTCGCCTAGAGAAACTAGAGCTGGAAGTTGGTTCGACAGTTGAGTTCGATAATGTATTAATGGTTGCCAATGGCGACGATATCAACGTAGGTGCGCCTTACGTTGAAGGTGGTAAGGTTACAGCTGAAGTTGTCAGCCAGGGCCGTGCCGATAAAGTAAAAATTGTTAAATTTAAACGCCGTAAGCATTCACGCAAGCAAATGGGCCACCGTCAGTGGTTCACTGAAGTGAAGATTACTGGTATTAACGGTTAATAGGAGTCTTTAAAAATGGCACATAAGAAGGCAGCTGGTAGTACTCGTAACGGTCGTGATTCAGAAAGCAAACGCTTAGGTGTTAAGCGCTTTGGTGGTGAGACTGTTTTAGCGGGTAACATTATTGTTCGTCAACGTGGTACTAAATTCCACGCTGGTAACAACATGGGTATGGGTAAAGACCACACTCTATTCGCTCTAACTGACGGTAAAGTTCAGTTCGAAGTTAAAGGTCCTCAAAACCGTAAGTACGTAAGCATCGTTGCTGAGTAATCTACGGGACAGAGTTCCAAAAAAACCTCGCTCTGCGAGGTTTTTTTTTATTACATGGATGTAAGTATGCCCGGTTAGCAGGACGCGGTAAGGGTATGCAGGAGATATGCTTCGTCGAGATATTGGCGTCCATGATATCTCGACATACCGTAAATCCTTTTACATATCCTCACGACCCATGGATGGTTTCCTACAAGGATGTTGATATATCGATTGTGTCTGGAACTGACAATCGATTCTAGTGGGGGTTTATGTCTAAGAAGGCTAAGTATGCCCGGATTTCGCCATGGATGGTGTATATATCGAAAATGCAGGAGCAATTTTCGTATAGCAGGACGCGGTACGGGTATGCTGGAGATATGCTTCGTCGAGATATTGGCGTCGATGATATATCGACATTGTAAATCCCTTTACTTACCCTGAAGGGTTTATATACAAAATAGAGTCTAGAATTAATAGACAAAGTTTTTAATCGAAATCTATTGTTCTCTCAAATAGAGAGTCTACTGAGCTTTAAGTTTCAATAGATGAAATCGGAGTAATATAACCTCTCATGAAATTCGTTGATGAAGTTGAGATTCGCGTTGAAGCCGGAGACGGCGGTAACGGCTGTGTCAGTTTTCGCCGTGAGAAATATATCGAATTTGGCGGCCCTGATGGTGGCGATGGCGGTGATGGCGGTGACGTTTATCTAATTGCCGACGAAAATCTCAATACCTTGATCGATTATCGGTTCGAGCGTTTTCATAGCGCAACCCGCGGTGAAAATGGTAAGTCTCGAAACTGTACCGGTAAAGGCGGTGACGATCTGGTACTAAAAGTTCCGGTGGGAACCCGTGCCATTGATGTTGATACAGGTGAGCAGGTTGGTGACTTAACCCACCATAAACAAAAACTCATGGTCGCTAAAGGCGGCTGGCATGGTCTTGGTAACACGCGTTTTAAAAGCAGTACCAATCGTGCTCCGCGTCAGAAAACCAATGGTACGCCAGGCGAAATCCGTAACCTGAAACTCGAGTTACTGTTATTAGCTGATGTTGGTCTTTTAGGTTTACCGAATGCCGGTAAATCTACCCTTATTCGCAGTGTATCTGCAGCCAAGCCTAAAGTTGCCGATTACCCATTTACAACCTTAGTACCAAACCTGGGTGTGGTTCGCTTAAATGCACAGCGCAGCTTTGTTATCGCTGACATCCCGGGATTAATCGAAGGTGCGTCCGATGGTACAGGCCTTGGTATTCGCTTTTTGAAGCACTTAGAACGTTGTCGCGTGTTGTTGCATCTGGTCGATGTATTACCGGCTGATCAGAGCGATCCGGCAGAAAATGCCCTGACAATCGTTCGTGAGCTTGAGCAATACTCTGAAGAGCTTGCGGATAAGCCTCGCTGGTTGGTCTTCAATAAAATGGATTTATTGTTAGAAGATGAAGCCAAAGAAGTGATGGACCGCGTGATCGATGCCCTTGAGTGGGAAGGTGAGGTTGTTGAAATTTCTGCATTCAACCATGAAGGCACGAAAACATTAACAGAAAAGTTAATGAACTTTATTGAAACCCTGCCAAGCGTTGAAGAAGCTCTGGAAGAGGAACAGGAAGTTGAATTCAAGTGGGATACCTATCACAAGGATACCATTTCCGAATTCGAAGACGATGATCTCGACGATGATGACTGGGATGAAGACGATTACGACGTAGAAGTCGAATATCGTAAATAGAGCCTTCAGCCAGTAGAGAGCCCTCAGCCATTAGAGAGCCTTCAGCTATTCAATTAGAAACTCCCTAAACGGGAGTTTTTTGTTTTTAGGCTACCGCTATGTCATTGCTGACATAAAGGATTCATGACACAATTGCCTCACTTTCAATACAACTGAATAAGCGTATCTCATGCCTGTTTTATCCATGATTGTTGCCCATGCGGATAACCGCGTTATTGGCAAAGATAATCAAATGCCTTGGCACATGCCTGCGGACCTTAAATACTTCAAGCAAACTACATTGAAAAAGCCTGTAGTTATGGGACGTAAAACCTTTGAATCCATCGGATTCCCTCTGCCTGGACGTCGAAATATCGTTATTTCCCGAGACAAAGATTATAGCGCCGATGGTATTGAAGTGGTTTCCAGTATTGATGCGGCATTAGCTTCCGCACAAGAAAGCGAAGAGATTATGGTTATTGGCGGTGGCAGTATTTACGAGCATTGCCTGGCATCTGCTGATCGCCTTTATATTACCGAGATTGCTTTGAATACCGATGGCGATACCTATTTCCCCGACTATTTATCCGATAACGCCTGGCAATGTGTTTCAGAACAAGAGCATCTTGCAGACGATAAAAACCCTCATAACTATTGCTTTAAAGTTTATGAACGAGTACTCAAAAACAATTAGCGATGCACGTGTTCTAGAATGGTGACAGGGACATAAGAATAGTTTTTATTTGACTAAAATCTAAAAAAACCGAGAAGTCCCGGTTTTTTTAGATAGGAATAAGCCTTAAATGGTTGAACGGCGATACTGTCGATACTGAGGTTTCCAGAAGTTCCTCTCAATATTTTTCAACAGTTGCTCATCACTTATTTCCAATGCTAAGCCTTGCTGCTGAGCAAGCTTACCAATCGCAAACGCAATATCTTTACTCAAAGAGGCTATTTGCGTTAACGGTGGTAACAGATCGCCCTCGCCTTCATTCGCCAATGGCGACGCATTGGCAAGCGTTTCACTGGCTACCATCAACATTTCATCGCTGATAAATTTGATATTAGCAGCCAATACCCCAAGACCAATACCCGGGAAAATGTATGCGTTATTACACTGGGAAATCGTATGGGTTTTGCCGTCATAGGTTACTGGCTTAAACGGACTACCTGTGGCAACAATGACGTCACCATCGGTCCATTCAATCACTTCTTCAGGGCGGGCTTCAACTTGACGTGAGGGATTACTCAATGGAAATACGATTGGCGTGTCACAGCCGCGTTTCATGGTTTTGATAACTTCTTCAGTAAACAAACCACCAACTCCGGAAACACCAACCAGAACCGTAGGTTCAACATTTGCCATAACCTCCAGTAATGACGCGTGCTCACCCTCAATTGCCCAGCCAGAGGTTAAGGCAGTTGGTTGTGCTAATCGTTGTTGGAAATCACGAAGCCCCTGCATATCGTCGGTTACCAGACCATGACGATCAATCATATAGACACGTCCACGGGCTTCGGTATCGCTCAGGCCTTCCTGCTTCATTTGCGCGACCACTTGTTCGGCAATACCACAACCTGCACTTCCACCGCCGACAAACACCACCTTTTGCTCTGACAACGCCTGCTTTTTAGTACGACAGGCAGCCATTAAGGTGCCAACCGTAACCGATGCGGTACCTTGAATGTCATCATTGAAACAGCAGATTTCGTTTTTATAGCGTTGCAACAATGGCATGGCATTCGGTTGCGCAAAATCTTCGAACTGCAACAAAACATTTGGCCAGCGACGTTTCACCGCCTTAATGAACAGATCAACAAATTCGTCGTACTCTTCCTGACTAATACGCTTGTGACGAGCGCCCATATACATAGGGTCATTCAGTAGTTTTTCATTGTTAGTTCCAACATCTAACATCACCGGTAGCGTGTAAGCCGGGCTGATACCACCACAGGCGGTATACAAAGATAGCTTACCAATCGGGATCCCCATGCCACCAATACCCTGGTCGCCAAGACCAAGAATACGCTCACCGTCGGTAACAACAATAACTTTTACTTTTTGTTTTGTTGCATTATGGAGGATATCGTCAATTTGATGACGTTCTGCATAAGAGATAAACAGACCACGGTTAGAGCGGTAGATATCAGAAAATCGCTCACAGGCATCGCCAACGGTCGGGGTATAAATAATTGGCATCATCTCTTCCAGATGTGCCTGCACCAACGCATGAAACAGGGTTTCATTTTTATCCTGGATATTACGAAGATAGATATGCTTATTCAGCGAATCACGGAAGCTCGAATACTGCATGTATGCGCGCTCAACCTGCTCTTCAATCGTTTCAAAACGCGGTGGTAATAATCCTGTCAGGTTAAAACTCACTCGCTCCTGAGCAGAGAAAGCACTACCTTTATTAAGCAGAGGCGTCTCTAACAGAGTCGGCCCAGCATAGGGAATGTATAAGGGTCCTTTTTCAGAAGGTTTTGTCATAACTACGTCGCTTGTCAATGAATACCAATGGTGCAGAAGGCCGCGTATTGTACTGAGTTTTAGCGCAGGTTAACACCTGTTCGTTGCAGATCAGACCTGTTTATAAGTAATTTGTTGCCGAATTTTAACAAAACGCCGCGCTGGTAATACCAAGGCCTTACTTAATTGAACATTATGGTTAAAGATTCACTCAGGCGTGTTTAGTCCATTTCATCCATCCAGGCGAGTTGGATAGCTTCAAGGACGCGCTCACCGCAATGGTTTGGATCATCATCAAAACGCTCGAGCGCCAGCACCCATTGCATCAATTCTGGAAAATGCAGTTGACGGGGATCGACATCGGGATGTTGTTCGATCAAATCCAATGCGATTTCTAACGAATCGATCCATTTTAATCCCATAGGAAATCTCCAATAAAAAGCGACACCCTAAAGCATAGTAAAAATAAAAACCCGTGTGAAAACACGGGTTTTTAGATGGGAAAAAATATTGTATTAATTAACCAGCGCGAATCCACCTGGCACGTGATAAACGTGTTCGAAGTCCAGTCGTTTTAACGCGTTAGCGGCGGCGGCACTGCGACTACCACTGCGACAAATACAAATAAACTTAGTGTCTGCCTTTTCGCCATTAAAACGATGAATAAAGTCAGTGATCCGGGTTAATGGAATATTGACGATTTTCTGGTCATCCAAATACTCGCGACGATGAGCCTCAAATTCGTGAGGTTCCCTGACATCAACCACCTGAACGTCCGGATTGTCAGCCAGAAAGTTTTGCAGTTTATCCGGAAAAACATCTATGAGGGTACTATTTTGCTGGGCAATCAAACCACACAGCTGTTGTTCACCTGCTTGCAGAATTTGTGCGTCTAGTTGCGCCTTTTGCTCAATAAACTCGGTTTTTGACACTTCATCAGCTAATAATTTTGCAAGCAATGGATTAGCATTTGCTTCCAGAGCAAGGGTCGTTGAAAACAGTTGCTGATAATCGTGAGCCGGGCACAATAGTGTATCCGGTGTAACAACTTCAGCAAGTAACCGAATAGAATCAAATAAATGTTCAGGCATCGACCCATGTAAATCGCTGCGACCGATACCACCAATCTGAATCAAATCGCCGGCAAATACATAATCGATATTCTCTTTCTTTAATACCCCATCTGCTGGCTTACCTAACAAATAGGCACGAGAATTTTCGGTATGACCAGGTAGAGGCAGGTTTGCTAAAACCTTGTCGCCGACTTCAATAGCACTGACGGTTTGACCGTTTTCCAGCGTTACCTGACCATGAGTTTCAGGCCAGCCCAGATTATCTACAATGGTTTGTTGCATTGCATCGTGCATCAGGCTTCTCAGCATTTGTGAGCAATCTTCCTGATCCTGATGGAGATGGGTATTTAATACCCCAACTACCTCAAACTGACGGCAATTAACTAAGGTTTGAAAACGTTCACTGAGCTCAGCAACCGGATCAATTAATAAAATTTGTCGAGATGCCTGGCTCACGTAACACCAGGTCACCTGATTATCGTATCCCCACTGTTGCAAACCATCTACATCGGCGTCGGATTCGCCATTGGCGTCAGTAAGCAATAAGCAGTGATGTTGCATGGCAACCACAGCATCTTCGATGGCTATACAGGCTCGATCAATTTCTTCTTGCGTAGAAGCCGGTCCAAACGACAAACGTATCGCCCCTTCACTCTGCCATTTAGGTTTACCCATTGCATCGAGAACAAAGCTACCTGTGACTTTTGAGCTGCAAGCTGAACCACTGCTAACACGAATGCGAGCGGCATCAAACAAATCCATAATGTCTTTGCTAGATAACCCTTTTACTGAAAAGTTCAGGGTCGTAGGTAACGAGCAATCAAAATCATGGTTATAAACGATATTCTCAAATGCCTTATTCAGCGTATCTGCTAATTGTTGGCGGTAACCACACAACACATCATGAGATTTAAAGGTGTCATCCTGCTCATCGTTTAGCAACTTGAAGATTGCATTCAACGAAGCAATACCCGGTAAATTTTCAGTACCGGATCTTAAGCCACTTTCCTGACCACCGCCGGCAATAATTGGTGTATAAGGCGACCCATGGCGAACATACAGCATGCCAATGCCTTTAGGACCATAAAGTTTGTGCCCCGAAAATGGCGCATAATCGATACTGGTTTTGGCAATATCTAAGGAAATTTTTCCTAACCCCTGAACACAATCAACCATCCAGAGTACGCCCGGATTGTTATCTCTAATGACCTGCTCTAACGCCTTCAAATCCTGAAAAACACCAGTTTCGTTGTTGGCAACCATGGTACAGATCATCAAGGCATCACTCGCGTGTCTAGCGATAAATTGATAATCAAGAATGCCCCTTTCGTCGACCGGTATCGCTAACACTTTGGCATCGATATTTAACATCGCATTCCAGTGTTTTAAGGTTTCAGGCACTGCTTTGTGTTCAGTTGCGCCATACAGTAAAACCGGATTAGCGATGGTTTTCGCTTTTTCCCGACATGCATTTAGCGCAGAAATAATGGAAGTCTGAATACCTTCGGTAGCGCCCGATGTAAAGATGATATCACCAGAGTCAGCGCCAATAACCTGACGAGCAAGCATACGGGTCGATTCGAGTATGTATTTTGCCTTTAACCCCGTCATATGGCTGGAACTTGGATTGCCATAACAAAGGTTCATGGTATGGATAGCAGCTTCAGCGGCTTGGGGAAGCACAGGCGTAGTTGCATTATTATCAAGATAAATTTCGTCTGCCTGCGGCTGAATATCGGTAAGGTTCAACATAACAATTAAGGATGATCGGGAAACAACGAGGACTTATTCTACATAATTATATCTAGTAACACTAGGTTATAAGCCTGACTTTTTGAACAATGTCAAAGCTGCTGATTTTTCTGAATTTAACGAATAATGTATCTGAATATTATCGCCTTTCGATAAAGTTTTTGTTAAAGCAGGAATTCCTTGCATATACTTGAAAAACATCGCTTTTAAAAATTTCCGATTTAACAAATAAATAAATTGGTAATAGCAACACTGAGAACTGAACAATGAAAACAAACCAGCAGTTGTCGTGTCTTGCGGTTCTACTTGCCAGCTATTGCGCACCAGCCTTTTCAGCAATAGAAGTATATAAAGACGAGAATACTTCCATCGTAACCCAGGGTTTTATCCGTGTGGTTTATCAAAAAGTCGATGACTTTGATCAATTTACGGATTCAGGTTCGCGCCTGGGTTTTAAGATATTCCACGATATTCAGAATGACTGGACCACAGGAATTAATGTCGAATGGGGTACCCAGTTTGAGGTTAACGGCAATTTCTCTATTGGCGGCAATTCGCAACCCCCGGCCGATGGCAGCGATGCCGCATTAACTTCAAGGCTGGGGAATGTCTTTGTAAAACATGATGATTGGGGACAAATAACGCTTGGTAAGCAACTCGCAATCTACTATCTCGCTCTCTATCACACAGACTGGTACAACTATTGGGGAGGTTCTGCAAATGGTGCTTTTAACTTAGGAACCGATGGAGGATTCTCCGGAACAGGGCGAGCAGAGCAAGCACTAAGCTGGGTTAAGTCATACGGTGCATTCGATTTTGGTATTCAAATACATATCCAGGACGAGCCATTAAACATTGATATCGGAACGTGTGAGGAAACTGATTTAAGTCAGGACCTATGCCGGTTATTTCGCCAGTTTGACGGGGAACAGTTGGGCCGAACAGGCAATGGCTATGGTGCTTCCCTTGGTTATAATCTTGGAGACTGGTTATTTACGGTAGCTTACAACTTAAATACGATTGATATAGACCCAATCTTCGGGAATCTTGGGGTTGAAGATGGCAAAGATGAAATCTGGGGAGCCGGCATTAAATATGGGGAATTTGGCAGTGATGGGCTTTACATGGCGTTAATGTACAACGAATCATCTTTGCATGAAGTTGACGACAGCGGTCTGTTTTACGATGCCAGGGGTTCGGAGTTAATGGTGAAATATAATTTTACGAATAACTACGGAATCTATGCGGGCTACAATGACCTTCAGGCAAGAGATTCGTCGACTCCATATCACCTTCATCACACCTTGTTTGGTGGCGAGTATCGCTTTGATCATATTAGCGGCCAGATATTCTTTGAAGGGAAATTCAACGATCTGGTATTCAATGATAATAGCAAAAACGGCGAGTTCGAATTTGCTGTAGGCATTACATACAACCTTTACTAAAACCGATGCTACTGGCGCCAGAACAAAACATCCTGACCTATCGTTTTTATGGCAAAGTTAAAAGTTTCCATTTATGATACCAAGCTATTTTATTTATCTTGGCAGGGTCAATTAATGCGCGCCGTTTTTCTGGATCGCAGCACCATCAATCAGGACATCAGTTTCCATTCAATTGAGAATGCTGTTGATAATTTTAGTCATTTCGCCAGTAGCAGTGACGAAAAAATCGTTACTCGCGCCAAATTTGCCGACATCATTATCACCAATAAAGTGGTGATTAGCGCTGACGTTATTGCTCAACTACCAAGATTAAAATTGATTTGTATTACCGCCACCGGGACCAACAATGTCGACCTACAGGCAGCCGCACAAGCTGGCGTTCAGGTCTGTAATGTTGCCGGCTATTCTACTACGTCCGTCACTCAATACGTTTTTGCCATGTTGTTGGAGTATTTTCAAAAAACCAGCCATCAGGTAGCGGATATTAATGCTGGTGCCTGGCCAAACAGTTCTGTGTTCTGCCATTTCGCCGCTCCAATTGATGAATTAGCAGGGAAGACTCTGGCAATTGTCGGCTTTGGTGCCATTGGTCAATCGGTAGCTAACGTCGGCAAAGCCTTTAATATGCGGGTATTGGTCAGTGAGCGTCAGGGTGCCCGTGATGTTCGCCCGGGAAGAGTGAAGTTTGAAGATGCGCTGGCACAAGCCGATATTATCAGTTTACACAGCCCGTTAACGCCGCAAACTGACAATCTCATTAATAAACAAACCATTGGGTTAATGAAACGCTCTGCTGTACTTATTAATACCGCCAGAGGGCAACTGGTAAATAGTCAGGATTTACTTACTGCGCTGCGCAGCAAGCGTATCGCTGGTGCTATCCTTGATGTCCTGGAGCAAGAGCCTCCGTCAGCGGATCATGTGTTGCTACAGCAGTCAATGGCTAACCTGATGATCACCGCTCACATCGCCTGGGGAAGCCGTCAGGCTCAGCAAAGGCTGATTGATACCACGGGCAGTAATATCTCTAACTACAAAAAAGGCCATTTAACCAATCGTGTAGCTTAAGCTTCAGAAACTGGTATTAAATGACCTTTTAGATGGATGTTAACAGGCAACAACTCGGTTACCTCAGCCCCCTCGCCGTTAAGCACAAGCCGAAACGGGTAAGATACGATCGCCGACTTTATTGAGAACATCCACTTCGCCTTCGCAAACAGCAATAATGGATTTACCTTTCTTATAGTCTTCCGGGATAATAACCCGACCATTACTTTTAGTTTTTACGGTCAGGTATTTGTGATGTAACTCAAGTGAGTTGTTGTCGTAGTAGATTACGGTAACCTTCATGTATTATCCGATATGAAATTTTAATTTTTCTTATTATCTGTTCAATATAAGCTGATTTAATACCAATTCCATTAAATTCTCACTGAGTGGGAAACACTTAGTGGACTTGGTATAGCCTCCCCGAACCAGCTAGTTTCAGAATCCTTTCCATATCTCGCCAGTTAATGTAACTAAGTTAATCATCACTGACAACTATTTATTGTACGGCTTTACAAATAGTTATCTCGAATCCTACCATATTGAAAATACAACCACTGCCCCGACCTCCTGAGCGCTGGTAGCGGAAATTTCTTCAATCCGTGTTGATAAAGAGGAAGTTCGGGTATTTTCACGCCAGCGACGCGCTCAGCCAGGCGTTTACCTGCCTGTACCGAGAAGGATACACCAGAACCACAATATCCCATTGCATAAAAAATCTCATCATCTTCATAGACATGAGGAATATCATCGAGCGACATACAAATCCAGCCAGCCCAGGCATAGTCGTAACAGATATTGTCCAAAGCAGGGAAACTTTGTTTCAATACTGATAATAATCGGTTGGCGTAATAGGGATTTTCCGCCCCCTTGCCTGTGATAGCACCACGGCCACCGAACAGGATGCGGTTATCTGGTAGCTTGCGATAGTAATACTTGAGCGCACGAGTATCCATTACCACATTAGAGGTTAGGAAATTACATGACTTGAGCTGATCTTCAGTCAACGGTTGGGTGACAATAATCTGCGACAATACCGGTAAAAAGCGATTATTAACAACAGGGTTAAAGCCTTTGGGAGTATAACCATTGGTGGCAATCACCAGTTTTTTGGCCTTGATAGTGGCATTTGGGGTTTTGATTTGATGGCCATCGGGTAAGCGCTGATAAGCCAGCGCCGGGGTTCCGGTATAGATATTTACCCCAGACTTAGCCAACAGCTGTTCATAACCTAGGGCAAGCTTTAGAGGGTTTAAGCCAAAACCATCATTAAAACGAATCGCTCCATAGGCGTTCTCATCGCGCATGTATTGCTGGTGCAGAGCTTGTCGATTCAATACCTCGACATCATAACTAAATAGCTGATTCAGCAATTTCGCCTGTTGCTCAAGGCCTGCCATCATACTCGGCTTGTGCGCAACCTTGATATACCCCTTGTCCTGTACCTGGCAATCTATTCCTTCGGCTATCAGACTATTAACGATATCCACCCCGGAGCAGGCCTCCTGGTAGATACCTCGCATAACCTCTTCACCCCATTTTTTCTGCATCGCCGTCCAGGCCATACGTCCAGTGGATTTGAGAATAAAACCAGCATTGCGGCCACTGCATCCCCAAGCCGTCTGATTCGCCTCAATCACCATGGGTTCAATGTTATGCTCTCGAGCCAAATGCAATGCTGTCGACATCCCCGTATAGCCAGCACCGATAATCAATACATCGGTATCAAACTCACCTTCTAAACCCGGTTGAATTTTTGGTTTCAGGCCTAGGCTATCTGCCCAATAGCTATCAGGGTAGGCAAGATTTTCTCCTGGGGAGGTATGATGAAGCGGATCGTACATGGTTTGTTATAATCACTTGCAGACATAAAGGCGCTTATCATGGCAAAATACACCATGGTTTAACAGGTTTGATTACGTAAAAGTCTATGCAAGATCGTAAAATTAACTACAAAGAATTGGATAAAAGTCATTACGATGCGGTAATTGCGCTGGGCAATGAAGTACATGGAGATGGCTACCTGGACGCAGAGAAAATGGCGTCATGGGTCGAGAAAGGTATCAAAGACGAGATTAATTCTAATTTTGTCGCCATGGATGAAGACAAATTAGTGGGTTTCCGCATTTGTTACAGTCCGGGACAATGGCAAACGGATAAATGGTCGAGCCCAGCCCTTTGGAAAACCAGTGAAGCACAAACGGCCTATTTTAAATGCAATACCGTTGATGCCACTTACCGAGGTTATGGTATCGGCTCAAAGTTATTGAAACTGGCGACAGCTGCCCTAGAGCAGCAAGGTGCAAAAGCGGGAGTCAGCCATTTATGGCGACAAAGCCCGGGTAATAGCGCGGTAAAATATTTTACCAAATGTGGTGGCGAGTTGATTAAAGACCATCCGGATAAATGGCATCAGGATTCGGTCGAAGGTTATGATTGTCCTGTTTGTAGTGGCGAGTGCCATTGTGTCGCGGCGGAAATGATCATTTATTTCGACAACTAGTCGAACCCCTGTCCTTTGCTCTCTTAAAGCTTGCAGACACTGGTTTAAAACAGTGTCTGCTGATCCCTTGGATCGCTCGATTGCAGCGACCAGTCAATTTCCTGCAAACCTTTTTTCTGCAAGAACTCATTGGCTTTGGAAAAATGCCGGCATCCAAAAAAACCCCGGTAAGCGGATAATGGTGAAGGATGGGCTGAGGTTAAAATCTTATGCTGCGGGTTATCGATAACCTTACCCTTATTCTGAGCATGGCTCCCCCAAAGTAAATAAACCATTGGCCGCTGCTGACGATTCAACTCGGCCATAACCTGTTCGGTGAAGTCCTCCCAACCGAGTTTACTGTGGGAGTGGGCATTACCCTGGCGAACCGTCAAAACCGTATTGAGTAGCAACACACCCTGCTCTGCCCAGGCGGTTAAATCTCCGGAATCAGGTGCTGAAAAACCGGCAATATCCTGTTCCAGCTCTTTAAACATATTTCGAAGTGATGGTGGAATTTTCACGCCTTTGGATACGGAAAACGCCAGACCATGGGCTTGTTGCGGGCCATGGTAGGGGTCCTGGCCTAACACCACAACCTTAACCATATCTAAAGGTGTGAGTTCAAATGCTCTGAATACGTTAACATCTTCAGGGTAGATAACCTGACCAGCATCACGCTCAGACCTTACAGTTTCGCTAATGTTCTTGAAGTAAGGCAGGCTGGTTTGCGATGCAAAAAAGTCCTGCCAGGTACCTTGCGGAATTTTCCAGTCAGACACTAACTGACGGCCTCATTTAAAAGCGGTGATGCATATTTGCCCATCAATAAAGTTCTTAATTGTGAGAACTCATTGTCCATAGGCAATGACAGAATTTTTTCTGAGGCACAGGCTGCCAGCTCTTTTGGCAATGCCAACGGCTGACCTAAAACACTTTCAACCGTCTCTTTAAACTTCGCTGGATGCGCAGTCCCTAAAAATACGCCAAATTCGTCGTTTTCCAGATCCTGCTGCAATGCACGATAAGCAACACTGGCATGGGGTTCACTGATATACCCAAGACCGTTTAGCTTGATCAGGGTCATTTGCGTCTGCTCTTCATCGATGGTTTGCGCACTAAGACTCTCTTTCGGAATAAAACCCGCCGTTACCAGATGCTCAACCCGAGGCCAGTTATTAGGACGCGAAACATCCATAGCATTGGACATAGTCGCTATCGTCGGATTCGGCGACCAGGTGCCAGAGCGAAGATAACGAGGCACAGTGTCATTAGCGTTGGTGGCAGCAATAAAGCGTTTGATGGGTAAACCTAAAGCTTTTGCCAGCATACCCGCTGTCAGGTTACCGAAGTTACCGCTTGGCACAGAGAATACTAAATCATCAAATTTGCCACGTTGGCGATACAGCTGCGCGGCCGCTTCAAAGTAATAACAGATTTGCGCCAACAAGCGGGAAATATTGATCGAATTAGCAGAGTTCAGGCCGATGGATTTACTTAGTTCATGGTCATCAAAACTATCTTTCACTAATTGCTGACAATCATCAAAGCTACCATTTACCGCAAGCGTAGAAATATTGCCACCTAAGGTTGTGAACATTTTTTCCTGTAGCAAGCTGATTTTGCCTTTCGGGTACAGGATCACCACATTGATATTTTCCAGACCACTGAATGCGTGTGCAACCGCAGCTCCCGTATCGCCAGAGGTGGCTGTTAAAATGGTAATTTTTTCTTTGCTCTGGCGGGTAAACGCCTGCAGACACTGAGCCATAAAACGACCACCGAAATCTTTGAACGCCAGAGTCGGACCATGAAATAGTTCAAGCACAGCGCAGCTCTCTGAAATTGGCTGAACTAACGCCGGAAAATTAAAGGCACGGGTAACGATATCTTTTAATTCTTCGCCGGTTAAGTCTTCACCAACAAAAGGCTCCAGGATTTTACAGCTGCGCTCAACTAAAGGTAGGGATAATAAACCTTCAATATCGTCCAAAGGCGTAATCGATTCAGGAAAGAATAACCCCTGATCCTTGCCAAGTCCCTGTCGAACCGCCTGGCTAAAACTCACTTTCTCTTCTGGATGTTTTAAATTATAAAATTGCATGCTTTACCCTACCAATACCTTTGCACCGTGAACGTCTGTCTGACAAATGTAAACAAACCCTTCTGATGACTGTAAATAATTTTCTTGTAAAAATGTTTGAATTTGCGCGGCCTTTTCTTTGTCTTCGGTAACCACAAACATGGTTGGGCCGGAACCGGAAATGCCACTTGCCAATGCCCCTAATTCGGCAACGCCCTGGCGACAGGCTTCGAACCCTGGTAACAGGCTAGCGCGATAGGGTTCGGCGATAACATCGCGTAGATGATTCATTGCCTGAGACAAATCCTGGCGATAGCAGGCATCAATAAAGGTCGCCAGATTCTGGCCAAATTCAATCGCTGTCGCTTTCGAATATTGCTCAGGCAATACTTCCCGCGCAGCCTTAGTGGATACATTAATTCCTGAGTAGGCCATCACAAAATAGCATTGCTGAAAACTTGGGATTTCACGGCTGATGATATCTGCATCGTTAACCATTAACTGCAAGCCACCTAAAAAACACGGCGCGACGTTATCATAGTGCAAACTACCACTGATTTGTGCTTCCATTTGTCCCATCATGGCCAATAGTTGCGCATCATTAAATGGCTTTTGATAGTACTCATTTAACGCTACCAGGGCCGCAACAATTGAACAAGCGCTGGAGCCAAGGCCACTGCCAACCGGCATCCGCTTTTCAAGGGTTAACTTCACCCAGTCAAATTCCTGAGACTGTTGTTTTAGATGCTGTTGAAACAGTTCGATACAGCTAAACACGATATTCTGTTTTGGATCGGCAGGCAATTTATCAACAAAAGGGCCAACCATCTGCAATTGGTTATCGCCGCCATCGCAGCCTTCAATCGCAACGATATCACCGAGTAATTCACCATTGATTGGCTGCACTGCCATACCCAGCACATCAAAACCTACACTGACGTTTCCGATTGAGGCAGGAGCAAAAACTTTAATGGTCATTTACAACTCCTGCTTCCAGGCCAACGTCCGCAGCAGGTCGCCAAATACGCCTGCGGCGGTAACTTCGGCACCAGCACCATAACCACGCAATACGAATGGGATTGGCTGATAGTAACGTGAGTGAATAGCCAACGCATTTTCACCATCTTTAATAGCGTATAAAGGATGCGAGGCGTCAACAGCTTCGATAGAAACTTTACAGCCATCGTCATCAATACTTCCGACGTAACGCAATACTTTGTTTTCACTACCAGCAGACGCCACTTTATCGGCATATACCTGGTCCAATTGGTTAAGGTTTGCCATAAAGTCATCGACACTGCCTTCGGCATCAAACCCTTGCGGTAATACCGATACCACCTGGATGTCATCAAGTTCAAGTGCCATGCCGGCTTCACGAGCCATGATCAACAGTTTGCGTGCCACATCCATACCACTTAAATCATCTCGAGGATCTGGCTCGGTAAAACCGTTTTGTTTAGCAATCGCAGTCGCTTCAGAAAGGCTCATGCCCTCATCTAATTTTCCAAAGATGTAGGAAAGAGAACCGGAAAGAACGCCTTCAAAGCGTAACAATTGATCCCCGGCCTTAAACAGGTTCTGCAGCGTATCGATGACCGGCAGGCCTGCGCCAACGTTAGTTTCGTATAAGAATAAACGATTGGTTTTCGCTGCCGCTACCCGAAGTTTCTGGTAATACTCCATCGACATGGTGTTGGCTTTTTTGTTCGGGGTAACCACGTGAAAACCTTCTGACAGAAAGCTTTCATATTGTTCCGATGTCTGGTCGCTGGATGTACAGTCAACAATAACCGGGTTGATTAAGTGATTCGAACGAACAAACTGCTTTAAGGTATCTAAATTCCATGGCTGACCTTTCTCTAACAACTCTGGCCAATTGCTTAATTCCAGACCATTACTGTCAACAACCATGCCTTTGCTATTTGCCAGGCCATGCACCCGCAAATCAATCTGCTGGTCTTTAAGACTGGCCTGCTGACGCTTGATCTGTTCCAGTAATTCACTACCAACAACGCCAGTGCCGATAACGAAAGCATCAATGGTATGACGATGGGAGAAGAAGTTCTGATGACACACTTTCAAGGCGTCGGTACATTTTCGTTGCTCAATAACAACGGAAATACTCCGTTCCGAGGAATCCTGAGCGATAGCAACGACATTGACCCGTGCCTGGGCAAGAGAGCCAAACAATTTAGCGGCAACGCCACGTTGCTGTTGCATGCCATCACCAACCAACGAAATGATCGAAAGATTTGATTGTAAAGCTACCGGCTCAAGCAGTTGGTTTAATAATTCCAGTTCAAATTCCTGTTGCAAACTCTGCTGCGCCCGCGGTGCATCCTGACTATGGATGCAAAACGAAATACAGTATTCAGAAGAAGACTGGGAGATCATTACCACCGAAATCTGTTCACGACTCATGCATTCGAATACGCGACTAGCCATGCCAACCATGCCTTTCATGCCTGGACCGGAAACATTTACCATGGTCAGGTTATCAAGGTTAGAAATGGCTTTAACCTGCTTCTTGCCTTCATCTTCATTAGCAATCAAAGTGCCCGGCGCCTGCGGGTTGGTGGTGTTTTTGATCAAACAAGGAATATGATACTGGGCGATTGGGCCTATGGTTTTCGGGTGCAGTACTTTCGCACCAAAGTAAGAAAGCTCCATCGCTTCCTGATAAGAAAGATAATCGAGTAGTTTTGCGTCTTTAATCAAACGCGGGTCGGTATTATAAACACCATCAACATCGGTCCAGATCTCGCAACACTCGGCATTACAGCAAACCGACAACACTGCGGCAGAATAATCCGAGCCATTACGACCAAGGGTCGTTAATTGTGATTGGCTGTCAACACCGATAAAACCGGGCATTAGGGCGATATTTTCCAGCTCCTGATAAGCTGCAGCGAACTTTTCACGACAGGCAGTTAAATCGGCGATCGCATTTAATGGAGAATCATTGGTTTGTAAAAACTGTTCCGGGTCAAGTACCGAGCACTGGCGAAGACTCGCACTTAAAAGTGCTTTTAGGGTGGCAACGCTCAAACGCTCACCGATACTGATGATACGAGCTTTGATATGGTCCGGACAGTGGCTAAGCATTGCCGCGCCTTGCAGGTAGCGTCGTAATTGATTTAACCAGGTATTTAACGCATCGTCGGCAATCTCCTGATCAAACGCAGTGTCAGACTCGGCGAGGCCATTAAAGATAGACTGCACAACCTGCTGCAGCTTTGCAAGACCGGTTTCCAGCGCCTCACCTTCTGGCAATTCTTCGCTTAACGCCACTAAATGATTAGTAACGCCTTGTGGTGCCGATACCACCACAGAAATCGGAGATTCCTGGCTTTTATCGACGATAATTTTATATACGGTTAAAAATCTGTCCGCATTGGCTAATGAAGAACCACCAAATTTCAGTACTCGCATATCTATCTACTCCTGATTGATTATTTTTATATCGGGCTAATACCAATTACTCTGAGTAAGCAATAATTTAATGTAATTGATATACCGACATCCCTTAAACAAAATTGCTAACCTTTGGTCGAATATATCGACAGGCCCTAAAACGAAAAAACCCGTGAGCTTTGCAGGTCACGGGCTTAGGTAAAGTCTTTTTTTACGCGTTAGCCAATGCCCACCATAATAATGGTGGTGGTAGTAATAATGTGGAGAAGGTGCGTAAAAATGTTCATGGATTCACTCTGCCGCACAAATAATCGACTGTCAACATGTTTTTAACAATTATAGGTGCAATTGTTTCGGCGAGCGTTTTATCTAACTAAAAGAGCAGCTTGGTGTTGTTGCAACCAGCGTTTGGATTTTTTGAAATTGGGATAGAAGTGTTCGACCAGCGCCCAAAAATCAGATGAATGATTTTGATGAACCAAGTGACATAATTCGTGGACGATAACATAATCAACCACCGAATCCGGTGCCATAACCAAACGATTATTGAGGGTGATTCTCGCCTGGTTATCACAACTTCCCCAGCGAGATTTGTAAAAGCGAATTTTCAGAGAAGACGATTCAAGGCCGGTAATACCCTGCCAATTGTTAAGGCGTGCGGCAAATAATGAAGTGGCTCTTTGCTGGCAAAACTTATTGAATGCATCAGACAGAAGTCGTTGTTGTTGCTCTTCGTCATGTTGAAAAAGCCGCTCTGAAAGATAAAAGTGACAAAGCTTTGCTTGCCAGTTCAAGCGAATCGTTACATACCTGGTTTCAATGAAATCGTCCCCATTACCGGTATTATCTGCAGAAATCTGTTGTCGATTAAATTGTTGCAACGGGCATTGAGCAATTTGCCACGATTCCCCTGCGATAAAAATCTTTTCCCCCGGGGCAAGCCAAAACGTCTTAGGTTCGGATAATATCTCCTGCTGCTGACGCAATTTTTCATCTATCCAGGTTTGCTTTTCAGCAACAAAGCGAGCAATTTTCGAGGAATCTAGCCAGCTCGGAGATAATACCCGAACTTTGCCGGCCTTGATTTGCAATGACAGGGTTTTGCGACGAGCTGAACGGACGATCTCAATACCATCTAAAACGGCGGCTGAGGTATTTTTGTTTTTAAAAAACATAAATCGGAATGGTTGCTATCGGCTTTCCACAATTACGCAGACGTCTTGGCTTTAGGTTTTGCTTTAGCTTTGGTTTTAGCTTCGGACTTAGCTTCGTCTTCAACAGCTTCTTCTAATGCTTCAACCACTTTAGGCTTTACTACCTTTGGCTTTTTCGCCTGCAATGCAATCAGGATATCTTCACGATGTTTCGCCAGATAAATGCTGATTTCTTCGATGCTATCATCATTTAATTTCAATTCGGATTGCTCCAGCAAAACGCTTAAGTTATCCGCCATGTCGAGCATCTTGTCATACTCATCAGCCGTTTTCTTATCCATAAACGTTTCGACCTCCACGCCATTGCGTACTACTACAAATCGACTCTCTACAGCCATAATTATCCCTTCATTTCAATCTATCGGGTTTCGTCCACTTTTTGTTAAGCGGACTAATATAGTGGATATTTATCCAGTACATTACCAAATTAATCAATTAACTGCCAGATCCGTTGATATTTTTTGTGCAAAAGCATGTACCAATGTAAAGGTTTATGTCTTCAGGAAATACGACTGATTGACACTACGCCGCATTAATAAGGGCCTGCCCCAACCTATACAGTGCACACCGATAAGTTACTCAATAAATGTTTGGTTACATCCATAGATTAGCCATTAACAACTTTTCTCTTTTTATCCCCCACTATTAATACCAATCACATTAAATTCTCACTGAGTGAGCAATAATTTAATGTGATTGGTATAACTTGCAACAGCAAAAATTGACCAAATGGGGAAGAGACTATGAAAACATTAACCGCGATTACTACTTGTGCAGCAACTATGTTTGCTTTGGCAGCAACCCAGGCAAACGCTTCTATGGATCCTTTTGTGGAATCAGCATTGCAGGATATCTGTGAATCAGCATCCAGTGACAACGTATTTCGACTAGACCGTACCATCAAGAGCTATCGTTTAAATCATCAAACCGTAGCGTTGAATGTAATGTGTAACGAGCAGGACATTATCAGCTTCGCTCAACAACAAGGCGCAACCAAAACCGCGAATCGCCTTGAACATAGCATCGGTGATACGCAAATCACAGATCTAGCGATGTTAAAATAATGGATAAGCTCAGGAATAAGTGCCTCGGAAGAGGCGCTTATTTCGTTTGTCACTCTTTTCGTTAACTGAACTTTCGCATCATACCTAGAGGTAACCAGGCAAGCGCAAAACGGATGAACGCCCATGGCCAGGTTGGAACGAATGCCTTATCTACTTCTTTTTCAATCGCCTTGATAATACTCTTACAACCAGTTTCAGCATCGACGATAAAAGGCGGAGTTTTGCCTTCTTCGATAATTTCCGTAGCGATATAGCCAGGGTGAATCGTTGTCACCGATATTGGCTTGTGCAGAACATCAATGCGGATCCCTTCGGTTAAAGATGCAAGGCCCGCTTTGGTAGCAGCATAGGTAGTAAAGGCGCCGCGAAAGCCGCGCTCGGAACTCACCGATGAGATAGTAACTAAGTGACCATCATTCTGCGCCCTGAAGATTTCCATTGCCGCTTCACATTGTGCAAGAGCGGCGACAAAATTGGTCATAGCGGTACGACGATTTGCCGCAAAAAAACCCTTACCAATGGAGCCACCCTGGCCGATTCCAGCATTAACGATAACTCGATCTAATTGTCCAAGCTGTTCTCTGGCAGCCTTAAACACCTTAAAGACCTCATCATGATCGTTCACATCTAAAGGCATAACTAAGACTTTTTGCTGCGGATATTTTGCCGTTAATTCAGTCGCAAGTTCGCTTAATGCTTGTTCACGACGGGCACAAAGAACCAAATTCCTGCCCATCGCTGCATATTGTCGTGCCATTTCCTGGCCAAGCCCGGAGCTGGCACCTGTGATCAGAATGTTGTTTCTCATAAGCCATTATTCTAGTTGCAATTTTAACCTTGCTTATACGTTAACCTAACTATTCACGAATACCAAAAGAGATTGCAAATCCTAAGCAAAGATCAGCGTAGAATTCCAGATAAAAAGCGCTAGCAAAATAATCGCCACATTCCCCATAGCCCTTGTGCTGTGGACGTTAACAGCAATTAATATGCAAATTTTCGACATTTTGAGCAATTTAAAAACAATCAAATCAGACAGTTATTTTTTCATTTGATCTTATAAAAATTTTTGCCTATTTTTGCATTTATGGAGCAGGAAGTGACGCGATAACGCAGGCTCTATCCTTCAGTTTACGACCCCATTTTCTATTTTTCTTTTATATTCTGAGGTAAACCCAATGACTGGCAACGACATGATAGATGACGATTTCGAAGAGAATATGGACGACGGCGTGGATGCCGAAGAAACCGATACCGATATGCCGAAAGACGATGAGGCGAATGCCAAAACGCGAAAGAGAATCGATGAATTACTGGAGAAAAAACGTTTAAAAGAATTGCTTGATGAGGATGAATGGGAGATTTAAACATCTCCCATCAATATATAACTAAAGAAACATTACTCTTCGAAGTAAGTGCCCCAACCGTCATATTCGACCTGAAATTTTTCTGCCAATGCAAACATTGCCTTGGTTTCTTCCAACAACACGTCCTCATCGAGATATTGCTCGGTAACGATGTCGAAACAAAATACCGGGGTACCGTCTTCCAATTCAGCCTGTTCAGGTTCCTGAACTTCAAGGCCTTGTTTAAATGCCATCACTGCTGCATTTTCTAGGGTTCCAAAGTCTTCACTGGCAAAGTGATGTTCAATGGTGTGCACGGCTTCAGGGTTGGAACCATCTTCCAGTAATTCTTCAATTAAACCTGAAGTATGGGCTAACCACTCATTTAAATCTGACTGTTCCATTTTAGCTCTGCTCTGCCTGTTGACTGTTATGAAGCGTTTGGAAAGGGTTTCCCGCTTCCTCGCTTAGCTCGTTAATTTTCGCCAGCATTAACTCATGGGTATTGTTGGCGATGTGACGGATACCTTCTTTTGAAGTGTCGTGAATATGTATCGGCGGTAAAAACTCGATGATCATTTTGCCGTTGTTCCAACGGTTTAAATCCACCAGGTCGTGAGAATTACTCACACAAACAGGAACAATAGGTACGCCTGCCTGTGCCGCGGTATGAAACGCGCCGGTTTTAAATGGTAATAAGCCGCGACCATAACTACGGGTACCTTCTGGGAACAACCAAACCGAAATGTTCTTTTCTCTGATTTTCTGTGCTGCTGAAGCAATGGTATTGTGAGCTTTGGAACGATTGGCACGATCAATCAAAATATTGCCAGTAAACCAATACATTTGCCCAAAGAATGGGATCCACTTCAGGCTCTTCTTACCTATGCTCACCGTGCCTTTTGGCAATGATTTACTCACCGTGAAAATATCATAGCTGTTCTGATGATTGCAGACATAGACAACCGAACCTAAATCTTCGACTTCTTTAGGTCGTCTTATATCCAGCTCAACACCAATGACTGGTGAAAGGCTACCAACGATATTAGCGGGGAAATAAACATTATCTCGATGAAACGGACGAACAATACACATCAAAATCGATGCAAGTGACGTCAAAATTAACGAAATTGCTAATGTCAAAATGCGCAAAATAGCTAACACAATATACCTCTGAAGCCCAAATAGCCTGATAATAAGGTGCGCAATTATACACAATTGTATGGAATTGAGGAAAGCTTCTTACAATTTAGAAAAAGAAAAAGCCGGCGATTGCCGGCTTTTTTTATGATTCTTCCGAAGGAGTTTCTGCTTCTGCCGGTTTTGGCGAATCAATTTCCATTCGCTCAACCCGCTGTAATCCTCGCGGTAGTTTATTACCACGGCGTCCACGTTCACCACGATAGTGCTCGAGATCACCAGGTTTTAACGTCAGCTTGCGCTTACCTGCGTATAGAGTGACAGAATCTTCACTACCAATAACGCTGAGGATAACCAACAACTCTTCTCTGGCTTTCGCGCGGGCGGAAGGAATATTGATGATCTTGTTACCCTTACCTTTGCTAAGCTGCGGTAAATCTTTCATCGGGAACAACAGCATTCGCCCTTCCGAGGTTATCGCCAGACAAGACTGATTGTCGATATCGGTTACCGGTTGTGGCGTCATTACCTGTGCGCCTTGGGGTAAGCTCAACAAAGCTTTACCATTTTTATTACGCGATACCATATCGGCAAACTTGCCGATAAAGCCGTAACCGCTATCACTGGATAATAAAAATGCCTGTTCATCGTCGGCCATCACTGCTTGGGTGACGTTTTGACCAGCGGCAATATTAAAGCGTCCGGTTAATGGCTCGCCCTGGCTTCTCGCCGAAGGAAGTGTATGGGCATCGGTAGCAAACGCTCGACCGGAGGAATCAATAAAGACCACAGGTCGATTGCTTCGACCTTTAGCCGAGCACATATAACCGTCGCCAGCTTTGTAAGACATGGCTTGCGGGTCGATATCATGACCTTTCGCACAACGTGCCCAGCCTTTTTCGGAAACTACAACAGAGACCGGCTCAGAAGGCACTAAATCTTTCTCAGACATGGCTTTGGCTTCTGCGCGCTCAACCAGTTTCGAGCGACGCTCATCACCGTAATCATTGGCTGCGGCCAGGATCTCTTTTTTCATCAAGGTATTAAGACGAGCTTTTGAACCTAAGATCTTTTCCAGTTGGTCGCGCTCTTTACTTAGCTCTTCCTGCTCTGCACGGATCTTTATTTCTTCTAGCTTGGCTAACTGACGAAGTTTGATTTCTAAAATCGCTTCAGCCTGAATCTTCGACAGGCCAAAACGCTGCATTAACTCGCTTTTCGGATCATCGTATTCGCGAATAATGGCAATCACTTCATCGATATTCAGATAAGCAATCAATAAACCATCAAGAATATGTAATCGCGCTAAAACCTTATCTAATCGATATTGCAAGCGACGACGAATGGTCTCACGACGATACTCAAGCCACTCACTTAGAATCTGTTTAAGGTCTTTAACCGCCGGGCGATTGTCCAGACCTAGCATATTCAGGTTAACGCGGTAGTTCTTTTCCAAATCCGTCGATGCAAACAAGTGCGCCATTACCGGTTCAATATCGACACGATTTGAGCGCGGAACAATGACCAATCGCGTTGGGTTTTCATGATCCGATTCATCGCGAAGATCGACAACCATTGGCAGTTTCTTGGCCTGCATCTGAGCGGCAATTTGTTCAAGAATTTTTGCGCCGGAAGCCTGGTGTGGTAGCGAGGTAATGACAATTTCACCCTGCTCCATCTCATAAACGGCGCGCATCTTAATGCTGCCACGGCCGGTTTGATAGATCTTCTCGATGTCCGCTTTTGGCGTAATGATTTCAGCATCGGTCGGATAATCCGGACCTTTAACGTGCTCAAGTAATTCACTCAGTTCGGCTTTGGGTTGCTCGATAAGATGCACACAAGCATCTGCAACCTCGCGAACATTATGTGGCGGAATATCGGTCGCCATACCAACGGCGATACCGGTAATACCATTTAACATGATGTGCGGTAAACGTGCTGGTAAGGATTTTGGTTCTTTTAACGTACCGTCAAAGTTAGGTAACCAGTCTGCGGTTCCCTGACCCAACTCAGATAATAACACCTCACTGAATTTGGATAATTTCGCTTCGGTATAACGCATTGCCGCGAAGGATTTCGGATCATCTGGCGCACCCCAGTTACCCTGGCCGTCGACCAATGGATAACGGTAGGAGAATGGCTGTGCCATTAACACCATGGCTTCGTAACAGGCAGAATCACCATGAGGATGGAATTTACCTAATACATCACCAACGGTACGGGCAGATTTCTTATATTTAGCGAGTGAATTTAAACCCAACTCAGACATTGCATAAATAATGCGTCGTTGAACGGGTTTTAAGCCATCACCAATATGGGGAAGTGCACGGTCCATGATGACGTACATGGAGTAATTGAGATAGGCATCTTCTGTGAATCGTCGTAAGGGAAGTTGTTCAATCCCTTCCAGACTCATATCAATTGCATCAGACATAGTATTACAATTTCCTGGAGGTTCGCCTGTCGGCCTGACTGCGTATTATTGTTATTACCCTAGCTTATCCGATATTTAGCTGTTGCTAAATAGCGAAAATAAAATATTCCTTAAAATTTAATTAGTTTGTCGCCAAATTCATCCTAAGTTAGGCAATCATTACTCATTCTTAAGTGCTTCGGCAAGTTCAAAATCCCAAAAGCTTGCCTCTATTTTGTGCCCTTCCGGGTCAACAATAAAACAACCGTAATAGGCTTCTCCATAGTCCTTACGCGGACCGGGTTTTCCATTACACTGACCGCCTAAAGCCAGTGCTTGCTGGTAGAAGTTATCCACTTGAGATTTGCTGGTGGCCATAAAACCAATATGGCTACCGTTGCCCACCGTCGCCACGCCGCCATCGTAAGGATTTTGCAGCCAGAAAGTTGGGTAGCCTTTACCAAATGCAATCGCATCGGTGTGCTCAGCAGTAATTTCAATATCCAGAGTCGCCAAAAGTGGAGTGTAAAATGCAATCATCTGCTCCAGGTTATTGCATCCTAAAGACAGGTGACAGATGCTTTTTTGCGATTGTTTTAACATTTTATCTTTCGCTGACATAACCTTCTCTTCCTAATTTGATGTATGTATTGATGATTCGGGTGGCTCTTGCGAAGGGGCCTCTGGAGACGGTACTAATTTGACCGTAATACTGGCAATCACCAACAAGAAGGTTGCCACCGCCAAACAAGCTTCTAGCCCATAGTTGAGATACATATACCCAGATGCCAGGGTGCCAATTAAACGACCCATGGCATTGGCCATATAATAAAATCCAACATCCAGAGAAACGCCATCGGATTTGGCAAGGGCAACAATTAGATAACTGTGCAAGGAGGAATTAATGGCAAAGGTAAAACCAAATAGCATTAACCCCGCTACCAGTATCCAGGTTAAAGGTTGAGTGTCGGACGCATAGAAAATGAAAACCAGGGTTAATACTAAGGTTAAGGTTGTCAGTGCCCAGCCCCAGAAGGTTGCGCTTTGCACCGCATTACGCTTACTTCGGCCTGTGATTTTTGGCGCCATACCCTGTACCACCCCATAGGCTATTACCCAACACGCCATAAACGCACCAACACTCCAGTCATCCCAGCCAGACTGGCTGGCAAAGTAAACCGGTAATGCAACCACAAACCAGACATCACGGGCGGCAAACAAACACATTCTCGCTAACGATAAGCGGTTAATCGCCTGACTTTTGGAAAAGATTTCTTTGAATTTGGCTTTAAAGCTGGCCTTACCGATATCCTGCTGCAAATAAATTGCTGAGATAATTGCCATCACCAACAAAAACAGCGCCATCGCCAGCATCGCGTATTGAAAACCAAGGGTGGACAACAACACTGCGCCAAGGAAAAAGCCAACGCCTTTGAGAGTATTTTTCGAGCCCGTTAATATTGCAACCCACTTATACAAACGCCCCTGCTGCTCAGCCGAAACCAAAAGCTTAACGCTGGATTTGGCACTCATTTTATTGAGATCTTTAGCGATACCCGACAGGGCCTGCGCCGCCATCACCCAAGGAATAAACAGATATTCCGACGGCAAGGTTAGCATTAGCAATGCGATAACCTGCATCACTAAACCTATTTGCATGGTTCGATTCAAGCCTATCCGGGCGCCAAGCCAGCCTCCGACTAAATTAGTAACCACACCAAAGAACTCATAGAACAAGAACAGCATGGCGATTTGCAGGGCGTCGTATCCCAACTCATGAAAATGCAGAACCACTAACATGCGAAGAGCGCCATCGGTCAGAGTAAAGGCCCAGTAGTTCATGGTGACCAGCAAATACTGGCGCACCTTATCCGGTAAAGCTTGAATCTTAGCTAGCATTGGAAAACCCAGAGACCTATAAAGATTTCGCGACTTTTAACATTAGCTCGGCGGTGCGGTTAGCATAACCCCACTCGTTATCGTACCAAAGGTACAGTTTCACCTGACGTTTGTTGATTACCATGGTCGACAAGGCATCGACAATACAAGAACGTGGATCAGTCTTGTAATCGATTGATACCAGTGGACGTTCCTCATAACCAAGAATACCTTGTAATTCGCCCTGTTCAGCTTCGGCAAACAAGCGGTTCACTTCTTCAACATCGGTATCGCGACTCATTTCAAACGCACAATCGGTTAATGACGCATTAGCAAGTGGTATGCGCACAGCATGACCATTTAAACGCCCTTTAAGCTCAGGAAATATGTGAGTAATCGCCGTGGCTGAGCCAGTGGTAGTTGGGATCAAACTCATGCCACAAGCACGTGAGCGACGTAAATCTTTGTGCGGCGCATCAAGAATGGTTTGGGTGTTGGTAATATCATGAATGGTGGTCATGCTGCCGTGGCTAATGCCGATGGCTTCATGCAAAACTTTTACCGCAGGTGCCAGGCAGTTGGTGGTACAAGATGCCGCGGTAACAATATCGTATTTGTCAGCATCGTATAAATCATCGTTAACCCCCATGACAATATCGAGGACACCCTCTTGTTTCACAGGCGCTGTTACCACAACCTTTTTTACCCCTTGCTGCAAATAGGCAGCAAGTTTTTCTTTGGTTTTCATTTTACCGCTGGCTTCAATGACAATATCGCAAGATGACCAATCGGTATCTTCAATCGTGCTATTTTGGCTGGTGGTAATCACCTTATTTTCAACAATCATTTGCGCTTCGGTTGCTGATGCTTCTTTATTCCAGCGGCCATGAACCGAGTCAAAATTAATTAAGTGGGCTAAGGTAGCGGCATCACCCGCCGGGTCATTGATGTGAACAAATTCAATTTCCGGCCAGTCCCATGCGGCTCTCAGGACTAATCGCCCCATACGGCCAAAGCCATTGATACCTACTGTAATCGTCATACGAACTTCCTAATAACATTTCATTTTTAAATTTAAGAACAATTGGGTGCTAAGCGGGTTAGACTTGCAAGTGCCTCGGCGGGGTAACTGCTATTTTGCTCAAAACACAGTTTTAGTGTCTGTAAGCACCAGTCGGGTAAAGAATCAGCCAGGGAATAGAACACCCACTGCCCTTGTCGGCGGCTTGCAATTAGCCCTTGCTGCTTTAACAGCGCCAGATGGCGGGAAATTTTTGGCTGCGAAAGGTCTAGTGCTGATGTGAATTCACACACACATAATTCCTGTTCGCTCAGTAACAGCAGTAAAATTTTTAATCGCGTATCGTCTGCGAGGGATTTGAAAAATACCAGGGGGAAATTATCTTGGCTCATACGGCAAACCTCTTTTCATCTCAAAAGATAGTCCGAATATTGCAAAACAAGATATATGAAAAATCATATATATGCAAATACGTATATTATTAAAACTCTGAGTTTTCCCAAGTTATCGACTTGAGATAATCAAATTTGCAGTACCATGGAGGCAACTATCTTTGCCTCTAAAAACAAAAAAGGCAGGAGAACCTGCCTTTTTCATCGATAACAATTCTATTCTAATTCAGCTCGTCATTCTTGACGTATTTAGTACCTTTTACGGTTGCCTGGAGAGCAAGACCATTTTCAGTTAACTGATAAATAATGATATCACCAATGGTTACACCACCACTGGCTTGGCCGCCCTTATCACCAGCTTTTGCGGCTGCATCCGCTTCACCACCAAAGGCCCAGCCATCTTCCACAAACTTATCCATGGCTTCTTTGGTTTTAAATACAAACACGGCACGGAAATCTTTGGCACCTAAACCAATACCAACGCCTGCTTCGTACATATCCATATAGGTATTTTCACCGCTGGCGTTATCATGCACAACACCGTAACCGGTGCCCGCAGCGACGATGAGTAGATTCACTTGAGCATTTGAAAACACTGCATAGCCGGGTGCTTTCATGATGACGTCTTTGGCGCCTGGACTGGCTTGTTCAACATCAGCGACAACTTCTTCACTCATTGAGAGAATGGCCGCGCGCTGTTCTTCAGGGGTATCGCCGTCGGCCGAACAGCCGACGAACATAAAAACTGCTACTAAACAGAGAAGTTTTTTCATTACATTGCCTCACTAGGATCGAAATTTAGTGTATTAGAGGCTTACCAAATTTCCTTTTTCCTGAAGCCATTCCTTCCGATCACCGGCACGTTTTTTGGAGAGCAACATATCCATGATTTCCATGGTAATGTCGTAGTCGTCTACTGTTAGTTGCACCAGGCGCCGTGTGTTCGGATCCATGGTGGTTTCACGCAATTGCAAGGGATTCATTTCACCCAAGCCTTTAAACCGCTGTACGTTAACCTTGCCACGTTTCTTTTCAGCTTCAATCCGATCCAATATCCCTTCTTTTTCCTGTTCATCCAAGGCATAAAATACTTCTTTACCGACGTCGATACGATACAACGGCGGCATTGCCACATAAACATGACCGGCCTGAACCAGAGGTAAAAAATGTTGGGTGAACAACGCACAAAGCAAGGTTGCAATATGCAAACCATCCGAATCAGCATCGGCAAGGATACAAATTTTGCCGTACCGCAACGACGAAAGATCTGAGCTGTCCGGATCGATACCCAAGGCCACGGAAATATCGTGGATCTCCTGCGAGGCCAGAATCTGTCCCGATTCCACTTCCCAGGAGTTTAAAATTTTACCTCGTAAAGGCATTATAGCCTGAAAATCACGATCCCGTGCTTGTTTAGCACTTCCGCCGGCAGAATCACCCTCTACCAGAAATAATTCTGATCTTTCAGGCTCTTGGGAACCACAGTCAGTTAACTTACCTGGCAAGGCTGGACCTTGAGTGACCTTTTTACGAACGACTTTTTTACTGGCGCGCATACGGCGTTGGGCATTGCTGATACAAAATTCAGCGAGCGCTTCAGCTACATCGGTATGCTCGTTTAACCACAAGCTAAACGCATCTTTCACCACTCCAGAAACAAAGGCTGAACATTGTCTTGACGACAAGCGTTCTTTGGTTTGTCCGGCAAATTGTGGATCCTGAATTTTCACCGACAGGATGAAACAACACTTATCCCAGATATCATCCGGGGTCAGTTTAACGCCGCGAGGAATCAGGTTACGGAACTCACAAAACTCACGCATTGAGTCTAACAGGCCTTGTCGCAAGCCGTTTACATGGGTACCACCCTGAATCGTAGGGATCAGGTTTACGTAACTTTCACCGATGGTTTCACCACCTTCAACAAGCCAGTTAACTGCCCAGTCAACCGCTTCATGCTGTGAGGAAAAGGAACCAATGAATGGCTCTTCCGGCAAGCTGGTCCAATTATTGACCGCGTCTTTTAAATAATCCTGAAGACCATTTTCATAACACCAGTGATGTTTTTCGTTCTTCACTTTGTCATGAAATTTAATACTCAGGCCTGGGCACAATACCGCTTTCGCCTTGAGAATATGACAAAGTTTATTCACCGAAAATTTAGCAGAATCGAAGTAGCCGGCATCTGGCCAAAAGCGCACCCGGGTTCCGGTATTGCGCTTTCCAACCGTGCCTGTTTCCACCAGATCCTGCGCCTTTTCACCATTTTCAAAGGCCATTTCGAACACTTTTGCGTTTCGCTTTACGGTCACTTCTACTCGTGTTGATAGCGCATTTACAACAGAAATACCTACCCCGTGCAAACCACCAGAGAACTGATAGTTTTTATTAGAGAACTTACCACCGGCATGCAGCTTAGTGAAAATTAACTCAACACCCGGTACCCCCTCTTCTGGATGCACATCAGTCGGCATACCACGACCATCATCGATAACCTCTAATGACTGGTCTTCATGGAGAATTACCTGGATGTTACTGGCATGGCCTGCCAATGCCTCATCGACAGAGTTATCGATGACTTCCTGGCCTAGGTGATTAGGACGGTTGGTGTCAGTGTACATGCCCGGACGTCGGCGAACCGGGTCCAGACCACTTAATACTTCGATTGATTCAGAATTATATTGCTCGGTCATCTGCTTAATCTGGCTGTTGAGTTATTAGAATTGTTATTTACATTGCTCATATGGAACTGGAAAAAGTTTACAATATCGTCAAGCATATTGGCAAAACCAACAAAGCTGTGATCGCCTCCTTGTTGGACAATCATCTGACATTGCTTATATTTTTCCACCGCCTGACGATAATCTAACACTTCATCACCGGTTTGTACCATCACTAAAAAATTTTCTGGCTGATTAATGCTGACAAAGAACTCGCGCAGGGATTGTAAATGCTCTGAAGTTACCTGGTAGGTCTGCGCCGTATAGGGGTTGGTGTGCTCACCTAAGACCCCTTGCAACAATTCAAAAGGTTTTACCGCAGGATTTACTAATACCGCCTTGCTCGAGAACTTATCGGCCAGATACGTCGCAAAGTAACCGCCCAGGGAGCTGCCGATAAAATACCACTGGCTATCCGGCTGGCTGTTGACAATTTCCAGCAATTGCGCCATCGCTTCAACCGGGGTATTTTGCAACTGTGGGCAATGAAAACCAATTTGCGGGTAGTTGCGCTGAAAAAATTCCCGGGCTTTTTCCGCCTTTAATGACTTAGGGGAACTATTGAAACCGTGAATAAATAATATTTGTGAATTGCTCACCGATAAATCCTTCATAAAACGAACCATCTAAACACTAACCAACCGATAACGGCGCGAGCGGTAACTGCTTAACCCTGGTTTTTAATTGCTTGTTTTCAAAGCTGAACTGTCGATATGCCGGTCCAGAGGGTAAGGCTTTGACACCATCAAACTCAGGATCAAACTGAATAGACGTTGCCGGACAGGTATATAAGGGGGCTTTATTTAATGTATCTTTCTCAATAGACATTGCCCGGTGCACGTGACCGCAGGCAATTGCCAAAATATTAGACTTTTGATTTACCACATGCCAGAAAGAGTCGGCTTCCTGCAAACCATGACGGTCAATAAAATAACCAACCGGTCGCGGATGATGATGCATAAATATCAGCGTCGATTTTTGCGTATCGGCATTTTCTATACGTGTCAGCTCTTCTGCCGAAACCCGACCCGCTGGTGTCTCGGACTTAGAACTTAGGAACAGACATTCCAGCTCTTCAAACTCTAAGCTCTTATCCGCATAAATATTGCGATGATTGAGTAATTTCGTCATCTGTTCGACAGAATCATGATTCCCTGGCAGCCAATACACCGGCTTTGAAATCTCACTTTCATCTATCGCTGCAACGAAATTCACATAAGATTCATCGCTATGATCCTGGCTCAAATCGCCGGTAAACACGGCAAATTGAATGTCGTCATTCGTTTCAATATCTTTCAATACAGCAAGTAAATTCTGGTAAACATTGTGACCATAATGGATAGCTTCTTTATCGGCATATAAATGACAATCGCTAAACTGGGCAAAAACGAGAATGGACACGGTACTAATACTTTACGACTTACTTAACTGCAGTTTGCCCCAGACGTAAGCAGGTTTGCAACCACTCCGTCAGGAATTGATGGGTTTGTTGTTTTTCGTCTGGCTGCATCATTGATTGATTAGGGTAATCATATCTTGGCTTGATACGGCGAGTCTGCGCAGATTCTATCACTTCGGCGACTCTGGCGTCATGGTAAAGACGAATCACCATAAAAGGTTTACTCAGTAATTTGCCGATGACCTGACAGTCATTATCACTGGCACTCAATTGGCGGAACTCAACCACATTGGTGTACTTGGATTGTTCCGTCACCCGAAGCTGAAAAGCATGGCGTTCATCAATGGAAAATTCACGCTGCTCACCCACTTCTGAAATGCCGCCTAGTAACCTAAGCAGCAAAACATAGTTGATCTCACAGCTATTTAATAGCTGTTTAAGATTAGGATGATAACGTTGCGATTGAGACACGACCTTTTCCATGAGTTAACATTACGCCGACAACTTTTGATAATTCAGAGCCAACCACTGTAAGGCTATTATAGTTGATGCATTGGTGATACGACCCTGTTGCAACCATTCTAAAGCCTGTTGACGAGATACCACGTGGGTACGAATATCCTCATTTTCATAATCAAGACCATGAAGTTTTCCGCCTAACTCTTCGGATAAAGAACAAAGCCCCAGATACAGATACAACTTCTCGCTGGTGCCACCCGGACTGGAAAAGTACTCCATGATGTAGATGAGGTTTTCCGGTGTTAGATCTAACCCAGATTCCTCTTCGGCTTCTCTGATTGCCACCGACTCTGGGGTTTCACCTTCTTCAATCATGCCGGCAACTGGCTCGAGTAACCAGGCTTGTTGGTTCTCGCGAACCGCCCCGGCACGAAATTGCTCCACCAGTAATACCTTATCCTGTTTGACATCATAAGGCAGCAAAATCGCCGCATCACCGCGCTCAAAAATTTCCCGGGTAAATTCCCCGGACATACCGCCAGCAAATAACTCATGTTGGATATGCCACTCATCTACCCGGAAAAAGCCCTGAAATACAGTCTTCTTGTCATTTACCTGAACTTTCGCCGGATTTGTAGTGTTATCGTGATTATCTGAACTCATAGTGGATACTTATTAATCAATACAAGGCTTTAGAAATAAATTCTGTTACACTTTAGTCGATAAGTGAGACTAATATCTCTTCAGCATACCATTATTAATCGATACAATGGCTGAAAATAACTAAAGTTTGAGTATTAACAGGAAAAACTCATGACAAATAAACTGAATTCTTTATTTGTCGGCGTGGTGCTGGCGTGTACGAGCTCCGTTGTCGCTGCCGAAGATTTAAAGGAAATTTATCAGTTGGCATTAGCCAATGATCCAACTGTTCAGAAAGCAAAAGCACAATACTTGGCCAGTGAAGAGCGCATTACTCAGGCTCGCTCCGTATTATTGCCTCAAGTTAATGGCTCGGCTGGTTACACATCAAGTTCACAAGAAAGTCCGTCAATTTTATCCACCATTGCTGGTGTTGAAGAAGAGTTTCGAGTTACCACAGATCGAGATGTATTCGATTATGGCTTGAGCCTTAGTATGCAGCTTTATCATCACAACAGCTGGATAACCTTAGAAACATCAAAAAAAGCCGCGCACCAGTTTGACCTGAACTACCAGTTTGCCAAACAACAACTCATCACTCGAGTGACTACCGCATACTTTGATGTATTGGCAGCGCAAGATGGTTTAGAATTCGCAATTGCAGAGAAAAATGCGATTGAGCGTCAATTAGAGCAAACTAAGCAGCGTTTCTCTGTTGGTTTGACAGCAATTACCGATGTGCACGAAGCACAAGCCCAATACGATAACTCCGTAGCTGAAGAAATTCGTGCGCAAAATGCGGTTTATCAGGCGGAAGAAATCCTTCGTGAGATTACCGGTAAGTACCCACGTGAATTGGATACCCTCAATACTGAGCGTTTCAGTGCGGTTATGCCAACCCCTGGTTCTGCCGATAGCTGGCAACAATTAGCTGAAGCGAAAAACCTACAGCTAATCAATCAAAAAGTTGCTGTTGATATCGCTAAAGAAAACATCGATTTAGCTTTTTCTGGTCACTTACCAACGTTGAGCTTGTCAGGAAGCTACGGATTCTCTTCAACGGATCAAGATAATGATCCAACCGTATTCCCGGGCACCGATATCTCAACAGGACAGACCCTAAGTGGTAGTGAAACGGATACGAATTCAATTGGCGTGCAATTAAACGTTCCTATCTTCTCTGGTCTTCGCACCAGCGCTGAAGTAGATGAAGCGAAACACCTGTATGTTTCTGCCAATCAGGACCTGCAAATTACTTACCGCGCGGTTGTACGTGAATCACGTAGTGCATATAACACCATCGTTGCTACCATCTCAGGTGTGAAAGCATTTGAACAATCGGTAATTTCAGCTGAAAGTGCATTGAAAGCAACAGAAGCCGGTTTTGAAGTAGGTACCCGTACCATCGTCGACGTATTAGATAGTACTCGTAATTTGTACAACGCCAAGCGTAACCTTTCTACCACCCGCTATCAGTACATCATCAATATGTTACTGCTAAAAGAAGCAGCCGGTACCATTACCGAAGAAGACATCAATACCATCAATGCTGGTTTGCAAGAGGCAAGACCTATTGATCCGGATAACGTCTAAACCGAAAAAAGCCCGCTTTGCGGGCTTTTTTGTTTTAGAGGGAAGCTACGCAGAGGGAATCAAAATGTACAGAATTTTGAAGGTGGAGTTTCAATAAAATTGAAAAGGTGGAGTCGAGATGATAGACATCTCGATGAAAGCTAAATTCTCACTATCAAACATCACAGATAAAATAGAGATTATTTTGATGGTTATGATCAGGGATGATCAGTATGCCGAAAATGCATGAAGCAATTTTCGGTGGAGTCGAGATGATGGACATATCGATGAAAGCTAAATTCTAACTACCAAAATGCGATTTGAAGAGCATTTTCTCCACCATCAAAACGATTAAGTTTTGACTCCACCCAAAACATCACAACGAGAATGTTTTATCCCTCTACGAAGTTTCCCTCTAAGATTCGCGTTAATCTTCTAAGCGAATCGTGTTAATAATCTCAGTGGTGGAAATACCATCTTCGAAATTTAACACCTGAACTTCACCACCGTTGGCGATCACTTCTTTGCCACCGGCAATGTCTTCGACTTTGTAATCGCCGCCTTTAACCAAAATATCGGGTAATAAGCCGGAAATTAATCGCTGTGGTGTGTCTTCAGAAAAGCTAACCACCCAATCGACGGCGCCAAGGCCTGCAAGTACTGCCATACGACGATCAACCGGATTGATCGGACGACCAGTACCTTTTAATCGTTTAACCGAATCATCGTCATTAACGGCGACAATTAAGCGATCGCCAAGATCGCTTGCATGGGTCAGGTAAGACACATGGCCAGCATGAAGAATGTCGAAACAACCATTGGTCATCACAATCTTTTCACCACGATCGCGGGCCTGCTCCATGATGAGTTTCAATTGTTGCTCGGTTACCACACCAGAACCACTTTCCTGACCAGAGCGAATCGCCTGAGCAATTTCCACTTCACTGACCGTCGATGTACCTAGCTTGCCAACAACAATGCCGGCGGCGATATTGGCAAGCGCACTTGCCTGACCAAACGAAGAACCAGCGGCAATCGCTAATGCCAGGGTGGCAATAACCGTATCGCCAGCACCGGTAACATCAAATACTTCTTTGGCATGAGTAGGTAAATGCAACTCTTCTTCATTGGCACGAATCAGTGTCATACCATGCTCAGAACGAGTAACTAACAAGGCTTTTAATTCAAGCTCTGCCAGCAGTTTCTGCCCCTTATCGAGGATATCCTGCTCGTCCTTACAAGGGCCTACAACTGCTTCGAATTCTGACATGTTCGGGGTAATCAAATCAGCGCCACGATACTTGCTAAAATCGTCACCTTTGGGGTCGACAAGTACCGGCACATTATGTGATTTCGCCAGGCGGATAAGATTTTGAACTTCACTCAATGTTCCCTTAGCATAGTCCGACAATAACAACAGATGGTGTTGGTCGATGTGTTGCTCTACCTGACGATATAAGTCCTGCTTGTCTAAATCATCTAAAGAGTCTTCAAAATCCAGACGAATCAGCTGTTGATTACGACTCATCACCCTAAGTTTGGTAATGGTCGGGATATCCGGGTAGCGGGTGAACTGACAAATAACATCTAAAGACGAAAGCGACGAATCGAGAGCATCGCTGGCCTCATCTTCACCGGTTATCCCCGATAACGTTACCTGGCCACCTAAGCTGGCAATATTCAAAGCAACGTTTGCCGCGCCACCCGGGCGGTCCTCATTATTATCAATTTTAACGACAGGAACTGGCGCTTCCGGAGAGATCCGTGATGTTGGTCCTAACCAGTATCGATCGAGCATAATATCGCCGACGACCATAACTCGGGCATCGCTAAAATTTGGAATATCTACTTTCATACCGCTTTCCGTTTTGGATATAATTTCACAATTGTGCCGTTAACAGGGTCCTGGGCATTGCATTAAGCAACTGGTAGGTGCTCGTTAATGACGAAATATCGGTATAGTGTACCATAAGCTTTTTCATGAGTTGACGTTGCCTTGAGTAAAAACAAAGTATTACAAACCAAATTCAAAACCAGTTTCCTGCTACCTAAATATTGGTTCACCTGGCTTGGGGTTCTTGTTCTGTTCACCATTTCCCTTCTTCCTTATCGGGTGCAATTCCACCTGGGGCGCGGAATTGGTCGCTTACTGCAAAAAATCGGTGGTTCGCGACAGCGTGTTGCTGAGAAGAATATTGAAGTGTGTTTTCCACATCTTAACGAAGCAGATCGAGCCAAACTCATTCGTAAAAACTTTGAAAATACCGGTATCGCCCTGTTAGAAACCGGCATGGGCTGGTGGTGGCCAGACTGGCGTGTAAAACGTAAGTTCACCCTTAAAGGTCTGGAGCATATCAAACAGGCACAGGAAAATGGCCAGGGCGTATTATTACTGGCGTTCCATAACCTGGCGTTAGAGTTACATTGTCGAGGCTTTGGGCTGCATAACAAAAGCGTGGTGTTTTACCGTCCACACAATAATCCATTAATGGAATATTTCCAGTACAAAGGCCGTGGTCGTTCGAATAAATACATGCTGGGCAAACGGGATGTGAAAGGCTTAATTTCCGCCTTACATGACCAGGAAAGCTGTATTTATTTACCGGATCAGGACTATGGCAGGAATCGTTCGGTATTTATCCCGTTCTTTAATGTACCAGATACGGCAACCACCACAGGTACGATGATTTTTGCTAAGCAGGACAATGTCAAAACCCTGTTGGTTGATCCGAGTCGTGACGATAAGACCGGCCAATACCTGGTGGAAATCAAACCGGTGTTCGAAGAGATACCAAGTGGCGACGATATTCAGGATCTGACGAAAATTAATCAGGAGCTTGAAAAAGCCATTGCCGCCAACCCGGAACAATACATGTGGTTACACCGCCGATTCAAGACCCGCCCGGATCCAGATGCGGAACCTTTCTATAAAAAATAAAGGATGCCGATGATTTACTCTTCGGCATTGAGTAAATAATTGCTCCAGCAGCGCCAGACTAACTCGGTATGAGATTCAATTAAACCCCGGTCAGACATCTTCGGCCGGTTTTGCAATACCAGCTCATGCCCTAAATCCCGAAGCGCGCAATATGACGAAGCCAGCTGTTTGGCAGTTTGCGCTTCGATCAGGCCAAATTCTCCAAGGCGCTCAAATATGCGCACATTATCGGAATACTCACCCAAGGATTCATGCTCGTGGCTAAAGCTGAGAACAAAATACTGCGCCATAAATTCGATATCCGCTAAACCACCCTCGCCTTGTTTGATGTCAAATAAATTGGCGTCGCTTTTATCCAGGTGTTTCCGCATTTTCTCACGCATATTAATCACGTCGCCACGTAACTTGGTGCGTTCACGATTGCTGCTTAAAATATCCTTGCGGATCAGGCTAAATTGGCTGACTAAATCACTATCCCCGGCTACCGCTCTGGCGCGAACAAGCGCCTGATGTTCCCAGGTCCAGGCGTCTTTTTTCAGATATTGATGGTAGGTATTGATGTGTACAACCATAAGCCCGGAATTACCCGAGGGTCGTAATCGCATATCGGCTTCATACAAGGTACCGCTCGCCGTTCGGGTATTGAATAGATGTAAGATCCGTTGCGCCATTTTCAAATAAAACTGACTGGCTGGCACCTGCTTATCACCGGTAGTCATATCATTAGGTTCGCAGTTATGGACAAACACCATATCTAAATCTGAACTGTAACCCAGCTCAATGCCGCCAAGTTTGCCATAACCTAACACCGCAAAGCCTTTGTTATCGGTTCCTAAGGTATGAGCGGGTTGGCCATAGCGGGCACACATTTGTTGCCAGGCCAAATCTATCACTTCCGCCACTATACCCTGAGCTAATCCGGTTAATTGATCACTGACCTTCATCACTGGCAACACATCACTGACATCCGCCGCAGCGATTTTCAATTGATGCGACTGTTTAAATCGTCGCAGGGTTTCCATTTGTTCTTCCAAATCGTCATTTGGTACCCGCAACAGGCTCTCTCTTAACAGCGTCTGATAGTCTTCAAGTTCAGGCAAAGACATCAATAATTTCGGATCGATTAGCTCGTCCAGCAATATTGGGAACTTGGCCAGGGTTTCACTGATCCATTCGCTTTCCCGGCAGAGCTTAATTAGCTGCTTCAGGGCGCCCTGATTTTCATAAAGTAATTCAAGATACGCGGTGCGGCTAACGATTTTCAGTAATACATGCAGACACCGGTTTAGGGTGATTAGTGGTGATTCTTTATCGATTAAGCTCAGCAATAACGGAATAAGTTTATCGAGAATGATCTGCCCTCGACGACCAATAGGGCGTTTATGAATGTCTTTCTTAAAATTTACCAGGGTCTGGTGGATGTCGTCTGCTGGCCACTGCGGCTGCAGGTTTTCAAGCCAGCTGATCGATTCATCCTGTTCCCAGTTCGCCAGCCAGTAGGTTACCCACTTATCACTCAAAGGCAATTCATTGGGATTATCTTCACCAATCAGTAGATTAAATTCGTGATGTACCTGTGCCATATGCTGACGGCATTGTTGGTGATAGTCCTCCCAACTATCTCCCCCCATCATTTCCATCAGCCGGGTGCGATTTAACTCATCCTGAGGCAATAATTGCGTCTGTTTATCGGCAAAGGCCTGAATCGCATTTTCACTGCGACGTAAGAAATTGTATGAGTTAAGCAAGGTTTGCCGGGTTTCAGGGTTAATAGAACCATGGTCGGTCAGCAAATCCAGGGCTTTATAAATATTACGTTCCTGCAATTCGGGATTGCGACCGCCTCGAATTAACTGAAAAACCTGAACAATAAACTCAATTTCACGGATCCCGCCCTGGCCCAGTTTAATATTGTTCTGAACCGATTTGCGGCGTGCTTCCTGGGCTATCATCAGCTTCATTTTACGAAAGCTTTCAATCACCGAAAAATCGATATAGCGGCGATATACAAACGGTCTTAGCATCGATGACAAACGCTTATTGTATTCAGTATTGCCAATCAATCTGGCCTTTAACATGGCGTAGCGTTCCCAGTCACGCCCCTGATCCTGGTAATAGTTTTCCAGTGCCGAAAAGCTCAGTACCAGAGGACCGCTTTCGCCAAATGGACGCAATCGCATATCGACACGATAAACAAATCCATCCACCGTAACCTGGTTTAACGCGGCAATTAACTTTTGCCCTAATCGAGTAAAAAACTGCTGGTTATCGATACTTTTGCGAGCCCCCTGGGTTTCCCCACTGTGAGGGTAGGCGAAAATAAGGTCGATATCTGACGAGAAGTTGAGTTCACCACCACCGAGCTTTCCCATCCCATAAACCAACAGCGGTTGGATATTACCTTCGGCATCAACCGGCTGCCCCCAACGCTGCTGACAATATTCCGTCAGCCATTGTAACGCTTGGGTGATTAACACTTCCGCTAAATCTGTTAAGTGTCGAAGACTGATCTGTATGGGCAACGCCGAACAAAAGTCATTGATTGCAAATCGCACCATATAACGATTGCGAAACTGTCTTAATATCCGGTGTAACTGCTCTTCTTCCTGGCAATCATGTAACAAGGATTGTAACTGTTGGGTAAGTTCCAGCGCGGAAAACTCATGTTCCAGAGGCTCGGCAAACACTTGTGGCAACAATTGTGGAGTTGAAACCAGGGTTTCCCGTACAAAATCAGATAAGCTGATACTGCGTTGCAAATGGGTTAATTGCTCGGCGGAAAGCTCTGGCAGGTATGGTGCAAACGCATTCTGGCAGTGACTCCAAAATAATTGTTGCTGTTCCTGCATATAGACGGTTCGAAAAACTTCAGAATTTGACACTACCCTATCCTTTTCTGGTTCTGTTGGTTTTTACCAACCTTGAGCCATACTATTATCGTCAAAGTTTATTTTGACGGTGTAAAACCAACACGTTATCGCTGAGTTATCGATGATTATCTCAGGTGCCAATAGACCTGAGATAATTCACATTAATTTAACAGTTTACCAGTAATTTGCGCAGACTAATGAGACTATTTCGCTTTCTTTTACTCATCGTTACGTTTGTTCTTAGCGGATGTATGGACCCTGTCGAAGAACAAATCGACCATAAACTGCCTCTCACCGAGCGACGCCTGGCTGAGCTCAAAAGCGATTTAGATAACAACCAAATCGACAATGCCCGCCACATCGAAAGCTATGCTAAAAAACTGTTGAAGAATGATTCACAACATCAACAATTGATCGAGCTGCTGCGGTTAAACGCTAGTGCTCAGGGTCAGATTTACCAGGTGCTTGTGCAGAGATTGCAAACCGTAACCGACCGATCTCATCTGTTTCCGTCGCAGGAAGTTCGTTATCAGGAATTGCTCGATATTTATCAGGCAGCGGACCCGAAATTTTTTTCCGATGCCCTGAGTGACCCATTAAATGTGCTCGCCGATTTATCCGCTGGCGAATTAGACAGGATTAATGCCGATAGCAAACCGCAAACCCTGGCAGAAAATCAGGCGCAGGATTTTGGCTACGCTGCCCTACTAATCGGTCATCCCGGTTTTGGTAGTTGGCAACAAGCTGGCAAGAATCAGTATCAGTGGCAATGGTTTGAGCACAGTAAAATGCTTGCAAAAAGCATTACACCCGCATCTATCTCTTACCGTGATTGGGCAAAAAATCGCGATTACAGTTTTTACGCAGATATTGGTCGGGCGTTAATGACTTCGGTATTTATCAGGGCTGAACAGCAACAAGCTGAGTTGTTGTTGGGTGAGGATGGCGCATTCGCTGAACAACGTAGAGGCGATAACGATTTATCTGCGGTCAGTTTAGTGTTAAAAGGTACATATCATCGGGAATAAAGTAATAACTACTTAACATTATGGAAAAAATCTTTTCTTTTGGTCACATCGACAGTCAGGTGCTGATGATTCTCGCCGCTGAAATTATCATTGCTATTATGCTACTCGCGTTGATGCGCTATTTGTACGGCTGGTCGTTAGGGTTGAGCACAACTAAGGAATTATCGAAAGTCGATAATTTTGCCTTTGGTATCAGTATGGCAGGATCAATTGGCGGTCTTGGCATCGTCTTAACTGGCGCCATAACTCCTAAATATAATGCCGGTATGGGTAGCGAATTAGTGAATATGTTTAGCTATGGTCTACTCGGATTGGTGCTTCTATATCTGGGCCGCTCTGTCCATGACCGCTGGGCATTGCATCTGGTTGATAAGCAGGAACAAATCAAAAACAAGAACATTACCATGGGTATCGTTGACGCTGCATCGGTCATTGCCACGGCGATTATCATTCGGGAGATGTTGTTGTGGGTTGAAGGTTTAAATGCCTTTGCCATCATTGCCATGATCAGCGCTTTTGCCGTCGCTCAAAGCCTGTTAACCATGGTAACCCGAATTCGAGAACGCCACTTCGCCAAACACAATCAACTGGATTCTATGCAAGCTGCCTTTGCCGAAGGGCAAATTGCCCTGGCACTGCGCTACAGTGGTCAAATAATTTCCGCGGCGCTTGCAGTAACGGCCGCCAGCTACTTTCTTGAATACCACCCAGACACCATAGTGCAGAACCTGATTGGCTGGTTAATCTTCGGATTTTTGATGACCTTGTCCATGTGGGTACTTACTACTATCGCCAAAGCCATCATACTAAGGGGCATTGATCTCGCCGCCGAAGTCGATCATCAGCACAATATTGGTGTCGCCAGCATTGAAATGGCGATCAGTATTGGTATCGCTCTAATGATAACTACATTGCTGGCTTAACCTACAAATCAACTTTGAGTTTGAAAAATTACCAAAAAACCGATTGACATATTATGTCTAGATGCTAAGGTGTAGCTATCGACATATTATGTCACGGATGTAGTTAACGACAAGATAATAAGGTTAACTATCACTTTTAAGAGGATGATTATGAATATTCACAGCATTGCAGCTCACTTGAATGAACTGGCTGACGATACCAGTACAGGGATGGTTTTTGACTGTCAGCCGATTTCTGGTGACGTCGATGTTTTGCAGATCAGTGTGCAGGGAAGAGAAGAGTTACCGGTATTCCTTTCGGTAACCGATGATCAAATTATTTGTATTACCTACCTGTGGGGTGAACAGGAAATCGTTAAGGAAAAACGTGTTGCCATGCTGGAAGCTATGCTGGAAATGAGCATTCCAATGCCACTTTCCTCTTTTTCTAAAATCGGCGACAAGTATGCCATTTTTGGCGCTCTATCGATCAATTCAAGCTTTGACGATATCGAACATGAGCTGGCTGTTTTGAGTAACAATGCCCTCGAAGTAATTGATGACATGAGCGAGTTTTTAATTTAACCGGCAAGGAAAGACGAAGATGAGTATTTTTAAGAAAATTATGACCGCAATTCGTGGTGGCGCCAGTGAAATGGGCGAGAGCATTGTTGATGCCAACGCCACTCGAATCTTTGAACAAGAAATTCGTGATGCACAAAATCACTTAACCAAAGCTAAACGTGATTTGACCAGCGTAATGGCGCAGCAAATGTCAGCGACTCGCGAAGTCGAGCGCATCAAACGTGATATTGCCGAGCATGAAGGCTACGCACAGCAGGCCCTGGCTCAGGAAAATGAAGCATTAGCATTGCAGGTTGCCGAGAAAATTGCCGGCATGGAAAACGAACAGGAAACGCAACAGCAAGCGTTGGATAGCTTCTCCACTAACGTTGACCGCTTAAAAGAGCTGGTTAAGAAAAGTGAACGTCAGGTAGCAGAATTCAAGCGTCAGTTATCCATGGTGAAAACCACTGAGAACGTGCAAAAAGCCACGTCAGCAATTACCGACAACTTTTCATCGAGCAATTCTAAATTGCTCAACGCCAAAGACTCTTTGGAGCGCATTAAAGCTAAGCAGCAGAAATTTGATGACCAGATGAAAGCAGCAGAATTGCTTGAGTCAGAAGATTCTGATGCATCATTGCAATCGCAACTGAAAGCTGCGGGCATTGGTAAAGCAGATAAAGATGCGTCTTCGGTTCTTGATAGAATCAAAGCAAAGCAGTCTTAAAACACCTTAGGGTGCTGGGTTTCCAGCGCCCTTTTTTATTGTCCATAGTCGAGCATGAAAGGATATTATGAGCGAACGTAAAATACCGCAAAAGTGGCAATCTAATGTAAAAGCGTTAAAAGCGGTGCAAGTCGCCTTTGATATGGACGAAAAGGTTCAAAAGACTATTCGCAAAACCGCGGTCGATGCCGGCCTTAGCCCTTCTGATCAAATCCGCCTGATACTAGGCCTGCCTGTCAACAAACGTCCCAAAAGACCGCGCCTTACGGTTTCTCTAAACCCTCAGGATTATCAAATTCTTGCCGAGAAATATAATCTTGACGCCGATGATCAATTGGAAATAAAGCGCAAACTGATGGACGAGTTAGTGGCCTTTGTCGAGGACAAGTAAACAACAAAGGCCGAAGAAGATATGATCGCTAGTGCCAGTATGGAGGAATCGTTAAGGCAACCTGGCGACAGTGTTCCAAAGCCTGAATCAAATTATCTACTTTATTCTCAAGCCAGTTAACTAGCTTTTTCGGTAGTTCCTTTTGTTGTTGCAAGGTTGCACGCAACAAACAAAGATTCTCTAGCTCATCAATGCCGGAATGCATATCTAACCAGGGACGACGAAAGTGACTGCGCTCTTCCCCTGCAAACAACTGACCAAACCAATAACCAGTCAGTAAACTACGAATCAATAAGGCATGGCTTTGCAAGTACTGCCTCTCCTGCATGCTTTGTTCCAAAGAAATCGCTTCCTGTAATCGCACCAGACCATCATCGAGCCACTCACTGGCAAAACTTAACAAGTTTACGGTGCTATCCTCACTCTCACTCAGTGCCATAACCAGAGCCAATTGCGATAACTGCAGCTGATTAAATTTTGCCGAAGTAAAATATGCCTGCATCTCTGCGTCACTTGGGAAGTGCTGCATTTTACCTTTTAACTCACTCAGTAGGTTCTGGCTATATTCAATCTTTTTGCGGTAATTACCGGTTACTGTCGTTAATTCCTGAAGTTGTAAAGCGCTTTCCACCCAGGTTAAGTCCTGCATCACCTCACCAAATTGGCTGCGCAGATCCTGTGCCTGAACTTGCGGTAAATAACTCTCATATAACCACAGACCATGACGCGACAACGCCAGCACATCGGCAATTTGCTTAATAAGCTCTAGCTTGGGTTCTTTGATATAGGCGGCGACAAGTTGCTGTTTCAACGTTAACGCCTGAGAGAAGCCGCTAATAAACGATTCAATAATGGTTAATGATGGCGACAGCTGAATAACGGCGCTGTGAAAACTTGGGATAATGGCTTCCTGACCGAACGCCAGACCATAACCTCGGGCGGCTTTACTGCTCTGCCCTGGCCTTAGCTGCATCTGCGAGAACAAGCGCTCTGCCAAAGAGAAAAGGTGGGCCTTGTCTCCCTTTAGCAACTCGATTTCAATTTCCTTGATTGCTTCGAATGCGCCGTTTGCACTAATCTCACCAACATCTAACGCCAGTTCTACCTCGCTACCATCAGCAAATACGATATGCCAGGCATGACGCGTAAAATCGGTGCTAAAAATAGGCATTAATGCCGACTGAAGTTGTTCAATATCTTCACCTTGAGGCCAGATATGTTCAGGGAATTGATTAAGGGTCGGAAAGCTTCCGTCGACAGGTAAGTTATATTCCGGCCGTTGATGCAGTCCTGCAACGACAGTACCTGATGTCTTTATCGTCTGTTCCGATTCACCATCTTGGTTGCGGCGAATTCGCAGGCCGATATCCAGGTGCCGTAAGGCTTTGTCCGCCGTATCGAAATATATGTTGTTGAGGTACTTCTGCTTATGACTTGTATTGGCATCTAACTCATTGAGCAGATTGGAAAGCTTTTGAATCAGTTGGGTATTCTCAAGATCATCACAAATCAGATATTTGAGTTCTATCTCAGTGTCCATCTTTTGGAACGTTCTGCCTCATTTTTAAACAATAAACTATATAACCTTACAAAAGCTCAAAGATGTAGGCAAACAAAATTGCACTTTTTTGAAAATGTACGCGAAAACAACATACTATTAACATATTGCTCTACAAATTGGTGACCATTAAATTACACTTTTTTACTTTTGTACTGCTTGCCTTAACAGTCACAAACACCTAATATCTTTACACCTTAAACCCATCTGTTGTAACGGTTTACATGAAAACAATTTCTAATATCCTGTTGGCAAGCCTGCTGGCATTCAGCACCTTAACGATTGCTCAGGAAGAAGCGCAAACGGCGCCGGTAAGCGTCACCCCTGGAGCTAAGGGCTACATTAGTGACAACTTATTTGTATTTTTTCACTCTGGTGCTGGCAATCAATACCGCATCTTAGGCAGCATTAACGCTGGTGACGAAGTGGAATTTTTAGCGGGTCCACAAAATGACTATGTACAAATCAAAGATAGCCGAGGTCGTACTGGCTGGATTGAGCAAAAATTCCTGTCGAATAATCCTGGTCTTCGCAATACCGTTGGTCAATTGAATGCAGAGTTGGCAGACAATAAAGTGCAAACGGAAGATCTGCAAAACCGCCTGACTGAAACCCGTCAAGAACTGGGTGAATTGAGCCGCAATTATAAGCAGCTGCAAAGTGACCACGACAAGCTAACCAAAGACTATGCTGTCGCTCAGAAAAAAATTGATAGTGCCAGTATGGAAGTGATGAAGACTTATTTCCTATACGGTGGTGGTGTTCTTTTCGCAGGTTTGTTTCTTGGTCTGATTCTACCGAAGCTAATGCCTCGCAAGAAATCTAGCTGGTAATTGGAAATCGCTTGATGTACGTGTTGTTTGATGTTCTGCATCTGTACTACTTACCACAATATTTACCAGTCCAAAAAAAGCTGGCTGAGCACAATGTAAAAACGGCATTCGTTTTCTACCGAAGTGTCCAGGACGATATTCTCGAGCAAATCGCCGCAGAGCATCAACTGGAATACGTTTGGGTGGAAAACGAAAGTCAGGCCAGCGATTACTACACTCAGGAAAACGCCGACTGGGTATTCTTTGCCAACGGTTTTGACCACCTGGATAAATTGCATCAAGTGAGTAAATCCGCACAAATAGGCCACGGTATCGGCCCTAAATCCTGTTATTACACAGCCTCAGACTCAGCGATGACGGTCAGGTTTGTAGAGGGAGATTATCGTTGCCAACGCCTGCGCGCACTTTACCCTGAAAACGAATTTGTCGATGTTGGCTATAGTAAGCTCGACAGTATTATCAATCAGCAAGAGCCTGGCTTTGATTTGCAGCAATTGGGATTAGATGCCAATAAACCAACGCTTATTTATGCGCCAACCTTTTACCCAAGTTCGATTGAATGTTTCGCAAAAGACTGGCCCGCAGATTTTGTTGATTTCAATATTCTCCTCAAACCTCACTATTTCTCAATCGCTAAAGAAAAATACCACAAGCAAAAAGCTTTATTAGAGCATTGGGCAACCTTTGAGAATGTTTATCTTGCTAAATCAACGGATTACAACCTGGTGCCTTTCATGGCCAGTGCCGATATTTTGATCAGCGATGCTTCATCAGCATTATTTGAATTTGCAGCTCTGAATAAGCCAGTTATCTGGTGTGATTTTCTGAAATTACGCTGGAGCTACCGGGGGATTTTCTCCTATCGCTTTAAAAAGCGTATGGATGAAGATTTTGGCGAATATGCCAATATTGCCGTGCATGCGAAAAGCTATAAGGACTTGCGAGGTTTAGTGATTGAGCAGTATCAACAACCTAAACTGCTTGAACCAATCCGCCTGCAGTTAGCAGAAAAGCTCGCCGGTCGCCTTGACGGCAAAGCCACCGATCGAGTCGTCGATTACATACTTTCTCATTCCTAGACTGATACCGTAAACGCGCATTTTAACGGCATATGTCTGAAGTGCGCCCCCTCACATCCTTTCTAAAACTTGGTTGAGTCGAGGTTCATCGGTTAAACTATCCGCGCCCAAAGGTAATCAATTCAATTAAGGTTAAAATGGCTTGTAAAAAGTATTTATTCTATGTATCGCAAAACTATAGTTACGCTATTTTGCGCCCGGTTCAGGAAGAAATCAGGCGTCGCGGCGATCAGGTAAAATGGTTTTTGCACGGCCCGGTGAATCCTGATTATTTGCGTCATGATGAACAAAGGCTTTTGACCGTTCAGGATGTTATCGATTACAACCCTATGGCCACCTTATTACCCGGAAATGTCGTGCCAAATTTTATTCCCGGTATCAAGGTAGCTGTATTTCATGGATTTGACGCCGGAAAATTAAACCGACGCGGTAGCAACGATCATTTCCAGATCCGAAATTGCTTTGATTTGTATTGTACTCAAGGGCCAAATACCACCAATCGTTTTAAAGCCTTGGAACAGCAATTAGGTCATTTCAAAGTCATTGAAACTGGTTGGCCGGCACTCGATCCTTTGTTTAGTAACGGTAAAACTGAAAGTGAAGCAAATCGCCCCACTATTTTGATGTGCTCAACGTTTTCCAGAAATTTAACTTGCGCCCCGCATCTTTACGACAAAGTAAGAGAACTTAGTCAAAATGACCGTTGGCAATGGCTAATTCAATTTCATCCGAAAATGGATAAAAGCATTGTTGATATGTACAAAGGTTTAGAAAATGAAAATCTAACCTTTGTTGAGACCGACAATGTGATCCCTTTACTGCAACAAGCCGATGTAATGGTTTGTGATACGTCCTCGGTTCTGATTATGTTCGCTTTGCAGGGTAAACCTGTCGTTACCTTTAAAAATATCAACCCGCAGCCGCATTTAATCAATATTAAAGACCCTGAGCGTTTAGAATCGGCAATTGAACAGGCATTAGCGCCTGCGCCAGAATTGCTGGCAGAACTTCAGGCATATATCGAGGCGACACACCCGAATCAGGATGGTAACTCGTCGGTAAGAGTGTTAGATGCTATCGATGAGATGGCAAGCGGCAAGCATCCGTTAAAAGCAAAGCCCGCGAACTGGATGCGGCAACTGAAAATGCGCCGTCAGCTTAACTACTGGAAGTTCTAAAACGGCTCGCATTTCATCAGGTCAAGGGTTGTGATCCGTTCTTACAATTTCAATAATTTCCGTGGTTGAAACCGAAGGGGTTCTTGGTAGGTATATTACTTCACAGATATCTTTCAGGTGATCGAATTTTCCTTGCCAGTCATCCCCCATCACCAGAATATCGGCATTGTAATACTTAATATATTCGGCCTTTAATTCCAGCGATTCTTCCACGAACACTTCATCAACGCAGCGCATTGAACGGATGATATGCATTCTGTCTTGCTGACTGTAAATCGGATATCGCTGTTTCTTTGACATGTTTAGCGCATCAGAAGAAACACCGACAATCAGGTGGTCACCATGCAACCTGGCCCGCTCTAAAATATTCACATGACCAACGTGAAAAACATCAAATGTTCCAAAGGTAATTACGCGCATAATCTGTCACTACTTCATACAATTGCCACAAAAGTAAAACAATTTGCTCCGACTATCCAGAAATTGTGGCAAAAACCAGCGCTTTTGGTTATTTAATATTCATAAATTTATTTAAGTATTTATTCTATTTTCTATTGACACTCACTTTTTGAACACATACATTTATAGTTAACTAATTGTTACGGCATAAATTCTCGACAATAATGCATACTTATTTAAACAAAGAAGCTTTACTGGTACTCCTGCTGCTCAACGCACGCGGGCGTTTTTCTATTGTTTAAATAAACGAAAAGATTAACAAAAACCCGCACTTACCCTGCGGGTTTTTTCGTTTTTAACCACAACACTTTTGATTAGAAAATAAGGTAACACCATGACAGACCAGGTAATTATATTTGATACCACGTTACGGGATGGCGAGCAGGCATTGACCGCAAGCTTATCGTTTCATGAAAAGATTCAGATTGCCCTGGCTCTCGAGCGTCTAGGTGTAGATATTATTGAAGCCGGCTTCCCAGTGTCTTCACCGGGCGATTTCCATTCCGTTCAGGAGATTGCTAAGACGGTAAAGAATGCCACCGTCTGTGGTTTATCCCGTGCGGTTGAGGCGGATATCAAAGCCTGTGCCGATGCGTTAAAGGTTGCCGATCACTTCCGTATCCATACCTTTATTTCAACCTCTGATGTCCATGTACAACAAAAGTTGCGTAAGGAATTTAGTGATGTAGAGGCCATGGCGATTCATGCGGTCAAATATGCTCGCCAGTTTACCGATGATGTTGAGTTTTCCTGTGAAGATGCAGGCCGTACACCAATCGATAACCTTTGTCGGATGGTGGAATCGGCAATTAATGCTGGTGCGACCACAGTGAATATCCCTGATACCGTTGGTTATACCATGCCAGACGAGTTTGGCGGCATTATCACCCAATTGTTTAACCGCGTACCAAATATCGATAAGGCGATTATCTCAGTGCATTGTCACAATGATTTGGGCTTAGCGGTGGCAAATTCCATGGCTGCGGTTCAAGCTGGCGCCAGACAGGTGGAATGCACAATTAATGGCATCGGCGAGCGCGCCGGGAATTGCTCTTTAGAAGAAGTGGCAATGATCATGAAGACCCGTGAGCAATATTTAAATGTTACCACCGGTATTAAGCATCAGGAAATTGCCAGAACCTCAAAATTGGTCAGCCAGTTGTGCAATATGCCGGTGCAACCGAATAAAGCCATTGTCGGCGCCAATGCCTTCTCCCACTCCTCCGGCATCCATCAGGATGGCATGTTAAAAGCCAGCAATACCTACGAAATCATGACACCAGAAAGTGTCGGTATCAGCAAAACCAAGTTAAACCTTACCTCACGAAGTGGCCGCCATGTGATCAAACATCGGATGGAATCTTTGGGTTACCAAGAAGATGATTACGATTTGAATTACCTGTACGACAAGTTTTTAAAACTTGCCGACAAAAAAGGTCAGGTATTCGATGATGATTTGGAAGCGATATTGTTCGACTCCCAGCAAAAAGTAGTCGATGACTTTTATAAAATTGGTTATTGCTCAGTGCACTCGGGGACCGGTGATTTCGCCACAGCCAGCGTTAAATTAGCGATTGGTGATAACGAACAGATTTCCTCAGCTACCGGTAATGGTCCGGTAGATGCGTTATATCAAGCAATTAAACAAGCTGTCGATATCGACTTTGAGGTGGCCGATTACAGTATTTCCAATAAAGGTGAAGGGGAAGACGGTCTTGGCGTTGCCAACCTGGTTGTTAGCTGGGAAGGCCGCAAGTTTCATGGCTATGGCCTGGAAACTGATATTATCGAAGCTTCCGCCAACGCTCTGGTACACACATTAAATAGCATTCACCGTGCACAACGGGTTGCTGAACTAAAGCGCGACGCGCAATTACAACAAATCAGTAAACAAATCTAAGCAGGAACTACGATGGCAAATATAGCAATTTTGGCCGGTGACGGCATCGGTCCGGAAGTCATGCAGGAAGCGGAAAAAGTCCTGATGCAAGTGGCGACTAGTTATTCCCTTAACTTAAATTTATCCCATTATGATGTTGGTGGCTGCGCTATCGATAAACATGGTCAGGCACTACCAGCTGAGACACTCGCCGGTTGTGAGCAGGCGGATGCGGTGCTATTTGGCTCAGTAGGTGGACCTAAATGGTCAACACTACCACCAACCGAACAACCAGAGCGTGCTGCGTTGTTAGGCCTGCGAGGTCATTTTGGTTTGTTCTGTAATATGCGCCCAGCTTCATTACAAAGCGCCCTGTCGCATCTTTCTACATTGCGTGCCGATATTGCCGATACCGGTTTTGATATTCTGGTAATGCGTGAGCTTACCGGTGGTATTTATTTTGGTGACCCTAAGGGACGCCGCGGTGAAGGCGAGCAGGAAACCGGTTTTGATACCATGTTATACAGCCGTGCGGAAATCAAACGCATTACCCACCTGGCTTTTAAAGCGGCACAAAAGCGTCGTAGTAAAGTGACCTCTGTTGATAAAGCCAATGTTCTGGCAACCAGTCAGTTATGGCGTCAGGTGGTGGAAGAAGTAGCTCCTGAGTATCCGGACGTCGAGTTAGACCACATGTACGTGGATAACGCAGCCATGCAGTTGGTGAAAAACCCGGCCCAGTTTGATGTCATTCTTACGTCAAACTTATTTGGTGATATTTTGTCAGATATCTGTGCCATGGTAACCGGCTCAATGGGCTTATTGCCAAGTGCCAGCCTTAACGAGCAGGGCTTTGGCTTATATGAACCAGCTGGTGGCTCAGCACCGGATATTGCCGGTCTTGGTGTAGCCAATCCGATTGCTCAGATATTGAGTGCCGCTCTGTTGTTAAAATACAGCCTGAACCAAGGTGCAGCAGCCGATGCCATTGAACAAGCGGTCAGCGCTGCCTTAGATGAGCAATTCATTACTCGAGATTTGCTTACCGAAGAACAAGCACACTTAGCGAAAAGTACCCGGGAAATGGGCGACTTTATCTGTGCCCACATCAAAGAAAATGCAAAGGAAACCCGTTATGCCTAGTACCTTGTATGAAAAATTATGGCAACGCCATTTAGTCGAAGATAAAAGTGGTGAAACCCCATTAATTTTTGTTGATCGTCATTTGATTCATGAAGTAACTTCACCTCAGGCATTTGCAAACCTGAAGTTTCATGGCCGTAAAGTCCATTGTCCAGAGCGCACTATCGCCACCATGGATCACAACATTTCTACCCGCTCTGCGGATATTAATGCCGCCGGTGAAAGTGCCGCGAATCAGTTAAAAACCCTGGAAAAGAACTGTGAAGAATTCGGCGTAAAGCTTTATGGTATGGGTCATAAGAATCAGGGTATTGTCCATGTTATGGGTCCAGAGCTTGGTTTAACACTTCCAGGCCAGGTCATCGTTTGTGGTGATTCTCACACGGCGACTCATGGTGCCTTTGGCTCATTAGCATTTGGTATTGGTACCTCAGAGGTTGAACATGTGTTGGCCACCCAGACGTTACGCCAAAACAAAGCCAAAACCATGAAAATTGATATTCAGGGCAAACGCCCACTGGGTATCAGCGCTAAAGATATTATCCTGGCAGTTATCGGTAAAGTTGGTACCGCAGGTGCAACCGGTTATGTAGTAGAATACTGCGGTGAAACTATCCGTGAGTTAACCATGGAAGAGCGTATGACGGTTTGTAATATGAGCATCGAATTTGGTGCCAAAGCCGGAATTATCGCTCCCGATCATAAAACCTTCACCTATCTTCAGGATAAAGAGTTCTCTCCAAAAGGTGATACCTGGTTATATGCGGTTAACGACTGGCAAACCCTTGTCAGTGACGAAGGTGCTGAATTTGATACGGTGGTAACTATTGCCGCTGAAGATATTAAACCTCAGGTTACCTGGGGCACAAACCCGGGTCAGGTTACTGCCATTAATTCGGTCGTACCATCACCGGAAGATTTCAGTGATGCGGTTGAGCGTGAGTCCTGTATCAATGCATTGAAATATATGGATTTAGAACCAGGTACCAAGATTACCGATATCAACATTAACAATGTGTTTATTGGCTCTTGCACCAACTCACGTATTGAAGATTTGCGCATTGCCGCCTCGGTTATTAAAGGCAAAAGCGTTTCAGAAAATGTAACCGCCATTGTGGTTCCAGGCTCTTATCGAGTCAAAGAGCAGGCGGAAGCCGAAGGTCTTGATGAAATTTTCAAACAGGCCGGTTTTGAATGGCGCTTACCAGGTTGTTCTATGTGCCTTGGCATGAATGACGACAAGCTAGTTGCCGGTGATCGTTGTGCTTCTACCTCAAACCGAAACTTTGAGGGTCGCCAGGGTCGAGGAAGTCGCACTCACTTGGTAAGCCCAGCGATGGCAGCTGCGGCAGCTATTGCCGGACACTTTGTCGACGTTAACCAATTTGCAGGAGCTTAATGATGGAAAAGTTTATTACCCACACAGGTAAAGTCGTGCCATTGGATCGTGCCAACGTCGATACCGATCAAATTATCCCAAAACAGTTTTTACAAAAGACCACGCGCACCGGATTTGCTCAGCATTTATTCCATGACTGGCGTTTTCTTGACGACGATGGTTTGCAGCCAGATCCAAGCTTTATTTTAAATGAAGACCAATACCAGGGTGCCAGCATTCTGTTAGCACGGGAAAACTTTGGTTGTGGATCTTCCAGGGAGCATGCGCCCTGGGCCATTCAGGAATACGGTTTTAAGGTAGTCGTAGCACCAAGCTTTGCCGATATTTTCTATGGTAACTGCATCAATATCGGTGTCTTACCTATCGTTATTAGCGAAGAGGCCATTGATGAGCTATTTGAGCATGCGTTGCAAAAGCCATTAGAATTAACCGCAAGTCTTGAGACCATGACATTGAATTATGGTGACAAAAGCTTCCCGTTTTCATTGACGGAATTTCAGCAATACTGTTTGAAAAATGGTATCGACAGTGTTGGCTGGACATTGCAAAGTCAGGATAAAATCGACGAATACGCCGCGTCGTTACCAGCCTGGCAATAGCAAGGAAGGTGGAAGTGGAAAGTTTTGATCATGGATGATCTATATTCCGAAAATGCACGGAGCTTTTTTTCGGAGGGAGAGGAAGTGGGTTTTATCGTTCGTCATATCCTGCCACGACAGGATATCCTGGCCTAAAGCTCTGTTTAGCCCAATGGTGGACGGTAGAAGTAAGCGCGTCATGAAGATGTCTTCGATTCCCGGCTGGCTTTGATTTCCAGTCGAAGCTGGAAATGACGGGTTTAGTTGACCAGGTAGCAGTGAAACAAGCAATTTAAGTGCTCTTACTTCGAGATATTTTCTATCTCGACTCCACCATTTCAGCTTTGCTGAAACTCCACCTTTTCAGCGTTTCTGAAACTCCCACTTCAAAATGCTTTATATTTTGATTCCCTCTCAAAACAAAAAAGCCCGCGCAGCGGGCTTTTTTCTACCAACTCGATAACGCCGGTAACCGGAACGATTTCCCGCGATAGTTAAGCACCACAAATTGCGGATCGATTTGTTCCACTTCAATACCTTCAGGACTAATGCCTCCCTCGAAGTAATCCTGACCATTCATGCGGATCCAACGGCTGTCGATATCGGAGGAGTACATATGCAAGGAAAACTGAATAGGCGGTACCGAATTGCGGAAACTGTCGGGCAATTGCGCAAGCAATGGAACTTCCCGAACCGGCTGCCCCTGATTTGCTTGAGCCGCTTCCTGATTCGCTTTAGCACCAGCAATATCAGCTTTGGCCTTAGCGATTAACGATTCCACCCGCTCCGTTTCCTGTTCGTCAGCATAGGCTTCATCAACCGCCTGATTAAAAGCGGCCAATAGCTCAGGAGAAATCTGCTCTTGCTCCTGCGCCGTTAGTGCAATCCTGGGTTTATTACTGTCAGTATTATCTGCTGCCTGGGCATCTCTTATACTCGCGTTCTGAGCCTGAAAACTGTGTTTAGCAATGGCTGAATCTACTTGCTCGGCAATCAATTGACTCTGACGTTGCTCACTTTCCTGTTGCCTGGCTTTTTCCCTTGCCAATAGCTGTTGGTTCTCTAATTCACGTTGCTCCTTACGCAAAGTGACCAGCTGCTGATTGTAGGTTTGGCCGTCTGCAAAATATTGCGCCAGCGGATGCGCAGAATGAAAACTGGTACGCAACGGTTCCTGTTGTTGAATTTGCACATCGTTAGCAAACCAGGTCTGTTTTACCCAGTTACCACCCCCGAAAAACCAGTAGCTCGCGCAAAAACCAGAAATACTCAATAGGGTTATTATTGCAATCCGAGCCGAAGATCGGTGCGTTTTGCCAGATTGGTGATATTGGCGCAGAGGGTCAATATGCAACTGTTGCTGACTTTTCGGATCTTTTTTAAGGGCGTCGAGAATATATGACATTAGCCCAGCCCTCCTTGTCTGCTGACAACAGTCGCATTATTACGCTCATAACGCATCTTGTTTGCCTGAATCGAATAAGGTTGAATCTCAGCAAAGCTGCCAGGATTTGCCAGCATAATCACCGTCATTAGATCGGCGTGATCCTGAATGGTCAGGCCGACCGTGCGCTGAAATTGCTGTAGTTGGTTGGCAAGTCGCTGATCAAATTCTGTGACGTTTCTCTGTGGTCGCCCCTGATAAATACTCAGGCGATTTTCAAGCCACTGGATAAGCTGTGGTTCAGATTGAGGATCAATGCGTTCAATAAAACCTATTGGTGGTTGCCAGAGAATAAGCGCAGTTCCACGATAATGTTGCTCAAACCATTCGAGGCTAACTTGGCGAGTAACTCCCGCAAGGCTTATGACAATGGGGTAATCCTGAATGGCGGAACCGTCGATATCCTGACCGAGCTGGCCAGTGCTGAGTAATCCGTAAAATGACTGGCCGAGTTCATCACTAAGCTCTACAACCGCCGGATAACCAAAGGCTAATAGTTGCTGTGTCGAAACATCTAGCCAATGGCAACTTAACGAAAAATCCAAAGCTAGTTGGCAGGCATTTGAATTATCTGCACCAAGCTCCAGATGCCAGGTTTCGAACAGTGACATCAAGGCTCCCTGAAGCTCTCGAGACTGATTAATATCGATATTGGATACACTGTTACTTGCCTGGATGATTTGCTGAGTTTGTAATGATTGATTTTGCCAATTACCAAGCATTTTACCGGCAAAAATACAGACCAACAGAAAGCCGGCAATGGCCCCGCGGTTTATCCATGGACGCCAATCGATTCCCGTCGGTTTTACATCACCAAGGGTTTCTATCGCTGCATCTTTTATCAGCTTGTTATCAACCTGAGTTTTTTCCTGGGTATAGGCCGCTAGTAATGCGCGGTCGCACAACAAATTGATCAGTCGAGGAACGCCTTGGGTATATCGGTGAATCAAACGAATGGCAGAAGCTGAAAATAATGGTTGCTCACATCCCGCCACTTTTAACCGGTGTTTGATGTATTGGCCAACTTCCTCAACCGTTAGCGGCATTAAGTGATAGCGTGCGGTGATTCGCTGCGCCAACTGGCGTAAATCCTGACGTTTAAGTAATTGCTGCAGTTCCGGCTGACCAATCAAAATGACCTGCAGCAGCTTTTTAGCGTTAGTTTCAAGGTTAGTGAGTAATCGCAACTGCTCAAGCACTTCAGCCTGCAAATGCTGGGCTTCATCGATGATCAATAAGGTCGATAAACCTTGTTGGTGGTTGTCCAATAAACGTGCTGATATCAGGTCGGTAAGAACTTTCAGGCTTAAGTTGTTTTCCGGGTAAGAAATATTTAATTCATCGCATACACTGGCTAAAAGCTCCATCGCCGATAATGTTGGGTTGATGATGTATGCGACCTGAGCGTTTTCGGGGAGTTGCTCAAGCAGACAACGTGACACCGTTGTTTTACCCGTACCCACCTCTCCGGTAAGCAATGCAAAACCGCCGGTTTCTCCCAATCCATAACTTAAATGCGCAAGCGCCTCACGATGGCGATCGCTCATAAATAGGTAATGAGGATTTGGGGCGATTGAAAATGGCACGTCTGTCAGGCCAAAAAAGCCGGTATACCCTGAGAACATGGGGGTTGGTGTCCGTTATTTTTGTTTAATATAGAGCCGATGAAATTACCCTGAAGTCATACGTATGTCAAAAATTCGAGCCGCTGAAAGGTAACTTTTTTGATCAGACTGGCGGATGTAATCCACGAGCTTTACAATAGCATTCTGATTTTACGTAAATTTATTGATTTACTTTACAGGTTAACGCAGCCATAACTAATAAATTAAGGGTGATATCCAGCGTACATTCAGAATATTTGAATCCTTGACTTCAATAACAGTATAGCCAGAAACTTTGATATGAATCCGATAAAAGACAACAAGTTACAAATATACCTGGTAGGTGGTGCAGTACGAGACCAGCTATTAGGCAGAGAGGTGTACGACCGTGACTGGGTTGTTGTTGGTGCCAGCTTTGAGCAAATGCTGGATTATGGTTTTACACCGGTTGGTAAAGACTTCCCGGTTTTTCTGCACCCCGACACCAAGGAAGAATTTGCATTAGCCCGCACCGAGCGCAAACAAGGCAGCGGTTACACGGGCTTTGTCTGCCACGCCGATCCAGATGTTACTCTTGAACAGGATTTATTGCGCCGCGACTTAACCATCAATGCCATGGCAATGGACGCAGACGGTAACCTGTTCGACCCTTATCATGGTAAGGACGATTTGGATAACCGGGTATTTCGCCATGTCTCCGACGCATTTAGCGAAGACCCGCTTCGGGTATTGAGACTCGCCAGATTTGCCGCAAGATACTTTGAATATGGATTTACCATTCACCCTGACACCCAGGCCTTACTTGAGTCCATGGCAGCGTCTGGTGAGTTGGAAAACTTAAGTGGCGATCGTATCTTCAAAGAAGTTTCCCGAGCCCTGACCGAACCAAACCCCGAGCAGTTTATCGAAGTACTGCGACACTGTGGTGCATTGAAGGTTATCTGGCCAGAGCTGGATGCTTTGTGGGGCGTACCTAACCCTGTTGCCCATCACGGTGAAGTGGATAGTGGGATTCATACATTAATGGTACTGAAAGAAGCAGTGAAGCTGACTGACGATATCGGCGTGCGCTTTGCCGCTCTGTGCCATGATTTGGGTAAGGGATTAACGGAGGAACAATACTGGCCATCCCATCACGGCCATGAAAAATCCGGCTTACCTTTGGTTGAGGATGTATGTGACCGTTTTCGGGTACCGAAACAAATAACCAATCTGGCATTGCGAGTGTGTGAATATCATTTACACTGCCATCGCATTAAAGAGCTCAAGCCCAAGACCATTTTAAAGCTATTAAACGCGCTCGATCCCTGGCGCAATTTGGAAATGCTTGAAAACTTCGTACTTGCCTGTCACGCCGATAGCAGCGGCAGGTTAGGCAAAGAAGATAGCCCCTACCCTCAGGGGGAGTTTCTTCTGGAAGTTGCCAGCGAATGTAAGAAAGTGGTCGCCCGACCGTTTGTCGAACAAGGCTTGCAAGGCAAAGCCATTAGCGAAGCGATTGTTAAACAACGCGGCGCGATTATCGCAGACATGAAGAAAAAACGTATTGGGGAGTAAGTGGAAGTCGGAGGTGGAAGGTTTTGATCATGGATGATCTATATGCCGAAAATGCAGGAGCAATTTTCGGCGGAAGTGCGTTTTATCGTTCGTCATATCCTGCCTAAAGCTCTGTTTAGCCCAATGGTGGACGGTAGAAGTAAGCGCGTCCATGAATATGTCTTCGGTTCCCGGCTGGCTTTGATTTCCAGTCAAAGCTGGAAATGACGGGTTAAGTTGGCCAGGCAGCTGTGAAGCAAGCATTATTAGGGCTCTTTCATCGAGATGTTTGTTATCTCGAATCCCCCCTTTCAGCTTTGCTGAAACTCCACCTTCAAAATGTCGTCTATTTTGACTCCACCAGCGAAGCTTACCTCTTTAAGCAAAAAGGTCCTGAAAGGACCTTTTAACTAATAAACCACACCAGGAAACCGCCCAGTAATAACCGATAAATGACAAATGGCATCATTCCAAGTTTATCGACAAGGATCAGGAAATAGTGGATACAGGCATAAGCGCTGACAAAAGCGATACCGCTTCCTAACGCAATCGCCTGCCAGTCTACTGCTTCTGAGCTGGTTACCAACTTGAAGGTTAAATAGCTACCCGCCATGGCAATGGCAGGTATTGATAAAAGAAAAGAAAAACGCGCCGCAGCAGTGCGGGTTAAGCCCAGCATCAAGCCCATGGTCATAGTGATACCACTTCTCGAGGTACCCGGTATTAGAGCGATTGCCTGCGCCAGACCAATCATCATTGCACCTTTAAAACCAAGGGCACTAATCTCTTTATTCTGTTTAGCCTTAATATCTACAAAGCCTAAGAGCAAACCAAAAACGATCGTAGTAAGAGCAATAACCGCTGCGCTTCGCAGGTGCTCTTCAATAAAGTCTTTACCTAACAGACCAAACAGGCCAGCAGGAATCGTCGCAAAAAGAATCCACCAGGCAAGTTGGCTATCTGCCGTGTGCTCTTTCTTAGCGATAGAGTTACCCCAGGCAAACAGCATATCGCCGACTTCCTGACGAAAATAAATCATTACCGCCAACAAGGTTCCGACATGAACGGCGACGTCGAATGCCAATCCCTGATCCACCCAACCTAATAACTGCGAAGGCAAAATCAAATGTGCTGAGCTGGATATTGGCAAAAATTCGGTAAGGCCCTGGATTAGCGCCAGAACAATAATTTCAACGGTAGACATAGGTTCATTCAGGCCAGTTAAATGGCACTTTCCTTATGATTTGTTTATTTTTATCGTATTCATTCCAAAGTTGTTGATAGGTTTTCTTCAACACTGGATGCACTAAATTTGGTGCAAGCTCGGACAACGGCCATAACACGTAGGCATTTTCCGGGATCTCATCTCTTGGGATTTGTACCGGCGTTTCCATCACCTGATCATCGTATAACAGGATATCCAAATCCATTTTCCGGGCACTAAATTTCTTGGAAAAATCGATACGACCCTGCTCTTTCTCAAGTAGCTTGAGATCCTGGCCAACCTGCCCTGGACTCACATCTGTTTGCACTTCAGCAACCAGATTGAAGAAGTGATCGCCAACAAAGCCAACCGGTTCACATTCATAAACAGAGGATAACAAGACGTCACCATACAGTTCACGCAATGCCCTAACCCCGGCAATGATCTGAGCTTCCCGATCAATATTACTGCCGATAGATATAAACACTCTGGCCATTAACTGCGCTCGCCCCGTTCAATGATAATGCCCACGGCATTTGCCTGTTCAACGGCACCAGGTTTAGCGATTTTGATCCGGATCCAGTCAATCTGATACTTGCTTATCAATGAATCCACCAGGCGCTGGCCCAGGGTTTCGAGTAAATCAACGGGATTTTCCTGGCAAAATTGCTCAACAAATTCAGATACTTCAGCATAGTCTATGGTTTTCGCTAATTCATCATTACTTGCAGCAGGTCGCACATCGGTGGCGATATCGATATCAAATACAAGAAGCTGTTTAATCTTCTTTTCCCACTCGTAATAGCCAATGGTGGTATGCACCTTCAGGCCTTCAATAAAAATAATGTCCATAGTGACGGAATGACCGGTAGTTAAAATAAATTATGCGATGAAAAGTATCGAATTGGAGCGGATAAATCGTTAACTGAGTTAAATGTCTCCAAACTCCCCATATATTTGATTAGAAGTATTAAAATTAATAGTTGTAAGCAAATATAAATACCCGCAAATATTACCCATTCGACGCTAGAAAAACCACTAAATACCTTGTTAGAATGGGATTTCATTGAATTTTGTTTAAATTTCCAACACCTGAAACTTCAGGTAATGAAACTAACAAAACAGGGGCTCCGACTTAAGATTATGGTTTGGATTTCGATTGGCATCATTATTATGGCTTATCTGTTAGGCTCTATCTCTAGTGCCATTCTGATTTGTCGTTTGCGTGGTCTACCGGATCCCCGTACCCAGGGTTCGCACAACCCCGGCGCCACCAACGTCCTGCGCATATCCAATAAAGCCACCGCCGCTGCGGTATTGTTCCTTGATGTGTTGAAAGGTGCAGTCCCGGTTTATGGTGCATTCTTGCTCGGCGTTGAGCCAATCTATCTCGGCTTAATCGCAATCGCCGCCTGCCTTGGTCATATGTACCCTATTTTTTTCCGTTTTCAGGGTGGTAAAGCCGTAGCAACCGCATTTGGCGCCCTATCCGCCATCGGTTGGACATTCTCACTCGCTCTTATCATCACCTGGCTTGCGGTTTTTAGAGCGACAAAATACTCATCACTAGCGGCAATTGTTACCGTTTCCCTGGCACCTTTATATACCTTTTTCCTGAAACCTCTTTATGTTCAGGAAGTAACCATGTTGTCACTATTAATCATATTCCGTCATCGCGACAACCTTGTACGTTTGTGGCAGGGTGAAGAAGGCAAGATGAGGTCAAAGCACGGTACCAAGTAACCCCTTACCCATTCACTTCTTGATTGGCTCGGGCGGTATTGCTACCATACCTGGTCTAACCAGTTTACTATCTAAATTCCCAAATCATGAATCTTTATTTTCGTTTTTTCACCATGATGCTGACATCGTGGTTTAAATCTGCTGTTGATGTTTTCGAACCATTTACTTCCAAGCATATCGTCTGGCCGACGGATTTAGATTTGCTGGGACATATCAATAACGGCCGCTACTTTACCATTACCGATAATGTTCGGGTCGAGATGATGATCCGCGCAGGTCTTTGGCAGGCCATTCGCAAAGAAAAGTTTTATCCGGTTATCGCCGGTGAAATGGCTCAGTTTCGCAAGCCATTATTACCTTTTCAGCGCTATGAAATCGTTACCCGCTTTAGTGGTTGGGACGATAAGTTTTTCTACGTTGAGCACACCTTCAAATCAAAACGTGGCGTGCATGCGTTATTGATGGTGAAGATTCGTATTATCAGTGACAGCGAAAGGCGTATTTCGCCAAAAGAGATGCTGGAATTAATCCCGGATGCCAATGTTGATGCTATCAACGTTTGCCATATCGTTGATAAATGGAATGAAAGCTCAATGGATCATTGGCAGCAACTGAGCCGCTAAACCCAATTAGCAATTGCAATGCACAAACCCAAATAAAAAAGGGCCGGTTTTCACATCGGCCCTTTTTTGTATGCATTCGATCAAGGGGGCAGAATCGTTGAACGTTTCAACGACTCTGCCCCCCGATTTTGAAGCGTTAATTCCTATACAGGCGGTAAGGTATCCAGCGGCCATCTTGGGGTTGCCTGAAAGGTAAGTTCAGCATCCACACCAGCTTTTAATCGCTGCATCCCGGCAAACGCAATCATCGCGCCATTGTCGGTACAATACTCGGGACGAGGGTAATAAACGTTACCGTTTAACTTCTTCATTACCGCAGCAAGTTTCGCTCGAAGCTCTTTGTTGGCACTCACGCCACCGGCAATCACCAATCGATTCAAACCACATTGCTGCAAGGCACGCTTACATTTAATAGTTAGGGTATCGATTACCGCATCCTGGAATGCATAAGCGATATCTGCCTTTGTCTGGTCACTATCGTCTTCTTTGTAAATAGTATTAGCAGCAAAGGTTTTTAGACCTGAAAAGCTAAAATCAAGACCTGGACGGTCGGTCATCGGACGCGGAAATTTAAAGCGCCCTGGGGTGCCACTTTCTGCCATTTTCGCCAATACCGGACCTCCTGGATAATCCAGGCCTAAAAGCTTAGCGGTTTTATCAAATGCTTCACCGGCAGCATCATCAATGGATTCACCCAATACTTCATACTCGCCAATACCATCGACTCGCACGAGTAATGTGTGACCACCGGATACTAACAGGGCAATGAATGGAAACTCGGGAACATCTTCTTCCAGCATTGGTGCCAACAAGTGACCTTCCATATGATGCACAGGTACTGCTGGGATCCCCCAGCCATAGGCTAAGGATCGACCAATAGAGCAACCCACTAGTAATGCCCCTACTAAGCCAGGGCCTGCAGTATAGGCAACACCATCGAGATCTTCCGGTGTCATATTCGCATCTTTTAGCGCTTCATTAATTAAAGGCAGGGTTTTTCGAACATGATCTCTCGATGCTAATTCCGGGACAACACCACCATAATCGGCGTGTACATCAATTTGCGAATACAATCGGTGAGCAAGAATTCCCTGCTCCTCATCAAAAATCGCAATACCGGTTTCATCACAAGAGGTTTCAATACCTAAAATACGCATGTTTATTTACCTAAAATTAACATTTTCAGACACTTTCGTCTGAAGGATCCCGAAATGATCAAAGATTTGCAGGCGATCTTAGCGCCCGTTACAAGATTTCACCAGTTGTTTTAAATAAAACTCGATTAAAACTTTACATCCAAGGATCGATCGGATTAAAATACCGCACCATTTTTAAACAGCCCGGATATTTTTGTTTTCCGGGTCAAAGTATTCACTAGAGGTGAGAGGCACAATGCCAGTAATTAAAGTAAGAGAAAACGAGCCGTTTGATGTAGCTCTTCGTCGTTTCAAACGTTCATGTGAAAAAGCAGGTATCCTTTCTGAAGTTCGCCGTCGCGAATCTTTCGAGAAGCCTACCTGGGAACGTAAGCGCAAGAAAGCTGCTGCTGTTAAGCGTCACGCGAAGAAAGTTGCTCGCGAAAACGCTCGTCGTATCCGTTTATATTAATACTTTAAGGAATCTCCTGAAGTTATGAGTTTGCTAAGTCAACTCAACGACGAGATGAAAAACGCCATGCGTGCCAAAGACAAAAATCGTCTTGGCGTTATTCGCATGGCGTTGTCAGCTATTAAGCAGGCAAAAATCGATAATCAAAAAGAAATGTCCGATGATGACATTTTGGCACTGTTTACCAAAATGATAAAACAGCGCAAAGAATCGGTTGCCATGTACACCGAAGGTGGACGTGAAGAAATGGCTGCTGCAGAACAAGCTGAAATTGCAGTGATTGAAGAGTTTTTGCCACAGGCATTAACCGCTGACGAAGTGCAGCAATTAATCACTCAGGCGATTGCCGATTCAGGTGCCGCATCCATGGCTGATATGGGTAAGGTAATGGCAATCTTAAAGCCACAAATGCAAGGACGTGCCGACTTAGGCAAGGTTAGCGGACAGGTGCGAGCAGCACTTAACAGCTAAGACCTTCAATGTATTTAACAGAACCGTGCTGATGATCAATTAGCGCGGTTTTTTTATCCTTGAAATTTAACTAATACGGATACCAAGTCCACTAAGTGTTTTCCCACCTAGTGAGATTTTAATGGAATTGGTATGATTTAGCTGACAACTGACTCACCGTTAGTGTAAGTTATATGATCACTCGCTCCCAAGATAATAAGCGCAATTCGAATAGGCTATGGCTGGATTAATCCCACGACAATTTATTGACGACCTGCTCGCCAGAACCGACATTGTCGATTTAATCGATTCCAAAGTCAGTTTAAAAAAAGCCGGTAAGAACTATCAGGCCTGTTGTCCATTCCACAGCGAAAAAAGCCCGTCATTTACCGTTAGCCGAGACAAACAGTTTTATCACTGCTTTGGTTGCGGTGCTCATGGCAATGCCATCTCCTTTATCATGGAATATGAGCGCCTGGAATTTGTTGATGCCATTGAAGAGCTAGCGGGCCTTGCTGGCGTCGAGGTGGAACGCGAGCAAAATATCAGCCCAGAGCAACAGCGTAAACAAGCTCAGGTTCATAAACAAAAGCAGGACGATTACCAGTTAATGGGTAATATCGCTCGCTTTTATCAGCACAACCTAAAACACCATAACGATTCCAAAGACGTTATCGAATACCTCAAAGGCCGGGGTTTAAGCGGTGAAATCGTTAAAAAATTCGGTATTGGTTATTCCGCCGACTCCTGGGATGGCGTCATGGGTCAGTTTGGTCAAAGTCAGCAACTCTCTAGTCAGCTTGTTGAGCTTGGGATGGCAATTCAGGGCGATAAAAATCGCCCGTATGACCGGTTCCGTGGCCGGGTAATGTTCCCGATTACCGATAAGCGCGGCCGGGTGATAGGTTTTGGTGGCCGGGTGTTATCCGATGGTACCCCAAAGTATCTCAACTCGCCGGAAACCCGCATTTATCATAAAGGTCAGGAGTTATATGGTCTTTATGAAGCGAAGAAATACGCCAAAGATTTACAGCGCCTTGTGGTTGTTGAAGGCTATATGGATGTGGTGGCTCTTGCCCAACACGACATTCCTTATGCGGTTGCATCGCTTGGCACATCAACCACGGTAGAGCAGTTACAAACCCTGTTTCGCACCGTTAAAGAAGTTATTTGCTGTTATGACGGCGACCGTGCTGGTCGCGATGCCGCCTGGCGCGCGATGGAAAATGCTTTGCCATTAATTCGTGATGGTTATTCCCTGAAATTTGTATTCCTGCCAGATGGCGAAGACCCGGATACCTTGGTTAGGGATCAAGGTAAAGAAGCCTTTGAAAAAATCTTAGATAACGCTAAGCCATTATCGAAATTTATCTTTGAGCATTTGTTATCGGAAGTGGATATTAATTCCCTTGAAGGTAAAGCCGCGCTGGTGGATAAATTCCAACCTTACTTAGCGAAAATGCCTGACAGTGTACTGAAAGATTCCCTGATGACTGAGCTTGCCAACAACTTTGGTCATGGTAGTGAACAACAACTGGCGCGATTAACTCAAACAAAATCAAACACTTCTAAGCCGGCGAAAAATGATGCAAAAAATAAGGTGACGCCAGTGCGTCTTGCTATTGCATTATTGCTCGAGCATCCCCATTTAGAGGGAGTATTAGAAGATTTTTCAGTACTGGATAACATCGAACTTCCCGGTATCAACATTCTGCGTCAGTTATTGCAGCAATGTCGCGCCAACCCGGAATGCTCTGGTGCGCAGCTGGTAGAAAACTGGCGTAACACGGAAATTGGTCCGGTACTGGCCAAGTTATTAATCTGGGAACATCATATCGACAAAGATGCCGCCGAAGGCGTATTTATCGATACCCTGGATAAAATTCTCAACACTTTTGTTGAGCAACGTACAGAAACACTTTTACAAAAGGCACGTTTAGGCCAATTGAATCCGCAAGAAAAACAGGAACTTCAGTCGCTGTTGAACGCCCAAAGCTAGGGTTTTCGGCTACTGGTATTTCTCAATTCGACTTGCTATAATTTCGGCCTTTACTGTTCGTATTTTGATAGCCAAATAGGTGGACAATCGTCGATGGACCAAGCCCCGCAATCTAGACTCAAAGAACTCATCACTAAAGGTAAAGAGCAAGGTTACTTAACCTTTGCCGAAGTGAACGATCACCTGCCGCAGGACATTATCGATTCTGATCAAGTGGAAGATATCATCCGCATGATTAACGATATGGGTATTCAGGTATTTGAAAATGCGCCGGATGCCGATACATTGATGATGAGCGAAGCGAATACCGATGAAGACGCAGCAGAAGCGGCGGCTCAGGCACTAGCCACGGTAGAAAGCGAAATCGGTCGCACCACAGATCCAGTGCGCATGTACATGCGTGAAATGGGTACGGTTGAACTCCTTACCCGTAAAGGCGAAATTGTTATCGCCAAACGTATCGAAGAAGGTATTCGTGAAGTACAACGCAGTGTTTCAGAATACCCACCAGCCATTAACTACCTTCTAGAGCAATGGGATAATTTTGAAGCCGAAGAAATTCGCTTAAGCGATATCATTCTTGGTTTCCTTGACCCAGACGCGGAAGAAGAAGCCGCACCAACGGCTACTCACATTGGTTCTGAACTGTCTGAAGAAGAATTGGAAGACGAAGATAACGATGGCGCAGATAGCGATGACGACGACGAAGAGGAAGAGGACACAGGTCCTGATCCTGAATTGGCTCGTGAGCGTTTCACTGAACTTCGTAACCTTTACGAAAAAGCCAATAAGATCATCGACAGCAAAGGCCGTAATCACAAAGACGCGGTAGCGGTTATCGATGAAATCGCTGAAGTATTTAAAGAATTCCGTTTAGTACCTAAGCTATTTGATCGCTTAGTGAAAAACATGCGTGATGTAATGGATCGAGTTCGTGTTCAGGAACGTCTTATCATGAAACACTGTGTGGTTGGCGCAGGCATGCCAAAAACCACCTTCATTAAGGTTTTCCCTGGTAACGAAACAAAATTAGATTGGTTGGAAAAAGAGATCGCTGCTGGTCATGCTTATTCTGACAAATTGAAGCTTATTAAGTTTGATGTCGAGCGTTGTGTTTACAAGTTAAACGCATTGGAAGAAGAAACTTACCTGAGCGTTCAAAGCATTAAAGACATCAACCGTCGTATGTCTATCGGTGAAGCAAAAGCTCGCCGTGCGAAGAAAGAAATGGTCGAAGCCAACTTGCGATTGGTTATCTCAATTGCCAAGAAATATACCAACCGTGGTTTACAATTTCTGGATCTTATCCAGGAAGGTAATATTGGTTTGATGAAAGCGGTAGACAAATTTGAATATCGTCGCGGTTATAAGTTTTCAACCTATGCTACCTGGTGGATTCGTCAGGCGATCACTCGCTCGATTGCGGATCAGGCACGTACCATACGTATTCCGGTTCACATGATTGAGACCATCAATAAGCTAAACCGTATCTCTCGTCAGATGCTTCAGGAAATGGGTCGAGAACCTACGCCTGAAGAATTGGCTGAACGTATGATAATGCCGGAAGATAAGATCCGTAAGGTACTGAAAATTGCCAAAGAGCCAATCTCAATGGAAACACCAATTGGTGATGATGAAGATTCGCACTTAGGTGATTTCATCGAAGATGGCAGTGGTGAGTTACCAGTGGATGCGGCAACGACCGAGAACCTTAAGAATGCGACTCACGAAGTCCTGGCCGGTCTTACCGCTCGTGAAGCAAAAGTTCTTCGTATGCGTTTCGGTATCGATATGAACACCGACCACACCTTAGAAGAAGTTGGTAAGCAGTTTGACGTTACCCGTGAGCGTATCCGTCAAATCGAAGCAAAAGCGCTTCGCAAGCTACGCCACCCTTCCCGCTCTGAGCAGCTGAAAAGCTTCTTAGACGGCGAGTAAATCGAGTTAAAAAAAGCCCGCTAACGCGGGCTTTTTTGTTTTAGAGGGATGCTGCGCGGGTTTTGGCCAGGGATGGTCTATATGCCGAAAATGCATGGAGCAATTGTCGGTGGAGTTTCAATAAAATTGAAATGGTGGAATCGAGATAGAAAACATCTCGAGGAAACAGGTTTCTCCCACCTTCCTTTTCCACCTCAATTCGTCCTATTTTCTTCCACCTCCCACCTCAATTCGCTTGCCTAATTTACGCAGAACATACGCACACCGTCATTTCCAGCTACGACTGGAAATCAAGGCAAATAGCGTCATGCCGTTACTGGAATATAACTAGAAAACATCTCAAAAATACAGGTTTCTCCCACCTTCTTCTTCCACTTCAATTCGTCCTATCTTCTTCCACCTCCCACCTCAACTCGCTTTAATCTGCGCAAAACAAGTGCTAACCGTCATTTACAGCTACGACTGGAAATCAAGGCAAATAGCGTCATACCGTTACTGGAATATAACTAGAAAACATCTCAAAAATACAGGTTTCTCCCACCTTCTTCTTCCACCTCAATTCGTCCTATCTTCTTCCACCTCCCACCTCAACTCGCTTTAATCTGCGCAAAACAAGTGCTAACCGTCATTTCCAGCTACGACTGGAAATCAAGGCAAATAGCGTCATACCGTTACTGGAATATAACTAGAAAACATCTCGAGGAAGCAGGTTTCTCCCACCTTCCTCTTCCACCTCAATTCGTCCTATTTTCTTCCACCTTCCACCGCAATTCGCTTGCCTAATTTACGCAGAACATGCGCACACCGTCATTTCCAGCTACGACTGGAAATCAAGACAAATAGCGTCATGCCGTTACTGGAATATAACTAGAAAACATCTCGAGGGAAGAGCATTTCCAGGCTTCGGAGAAGCGTTCTTACTTCCACCTTCCTCTTCCACCTCCCACCTCAACTCTTGCTTTTTTCTCCCACCTTCCACCTCAAATTTTTTGAAAAATAATTTGCCTCCCGAGTTTTCTTTTAACCATTCATGGCTATGCTTAAGTTATCCAACCCTTTGCATAGAAACATGAATAATAAACGCTACGTTTCCATCTGGATCGCCCTGTTGTTTTGTCCTGTTGCTGTACAGGCGTTACCTGACGAAGATAAGACTGATCAGTGGCAGATATCTCTGACATCGGCTCCTGCCGGTAGTCCTGTAATTTCAGATACCCAGTTGCTTGATAGCTATCTAGAGCCTGCTAATCCGATCAATGGTATCCTCGCCTGGGACACCAAAAACAAGCACAAAGGGGAAATCTTCGTAAGCCAGAATCAAGGGGAAATCTTACCGATTGACGGCCCGATACAAACCGATGTACAAACCAGTTATGTCCATATCGGTGGTAACTTACGATTAAATGAAGGCCGGGTTCCTTTATACCTCCTCGGTGGTCTCGGTGTTTCTCACATCGAAACCAACACTAATGAGTTAGGTAGCTCTACCCGCCCTTCTGCGAACGTTGGTCTTGCTGCAGAAATACCGGTTAACAAAGCCATAAATGTGAAGTTTGAAACCCGGGTGATTGCCACCTTCTATGAGGGCAATGATGAAATGTTCTGTGATACCGGTGAGTGTGTTATCAATGGTTCTTCAAATTTCTGGTATCAGGCCGATGTTAGCGCCGGTGTCGTTTTTAAGTTTTAAAAGCGGCCAGAATTCAACTGAACAACATTTCGCCAATCAATCCTGAAAGCTTCCACTTTTTCCATTTCCAATGGTGACATTAAAATAAAAAATGCTTATACTTGCCGCCACTTTTTGCTAATGTCATTAGCAAAGTCCTGATGTAGAACTTAGGTTCAACTTCTCTGAATGGCCCTTTAGCTCAGTTGGTTAGAGCACCCGACTCATAATCGGTAGGTCCCCAGTTCAAGTCTGGGAGGGGCCACCATTCTTTTTAATGCCTACACAGTAAGCTATCACTGACATAACAGTATAAGACTCGATTTTGACTGTAGTTATGCCTGTACTAAGGGGAAATTAACTCTTTTTATAACGTGCGAAAATACCCTTTTTTATGGCTGCGGAAAACACCCTTTTTTCTAGTGGGGAAAAATACCCTTTTTCGCTGATTCTATTTAAACAGAGTTTACAGCTTGAAAGCGAAGCAAAGCATTTAATTCGAAGACTTCTTCAAACCATGTAACCCCGAAAAGCCGTGCCGCTGTAACATTCTGAATAAGCTTTTGGCTGTCCATACATTGCCCACGCTAGTTTTGATATTTCTATAATTCAAATTATCTACTATCAATCTATACGACGGTGGGTGCATGTATGGAGCGATTAAAACTTTCAGTTCTTCGATGACATTTTCGTTATGTTCATGTTGTTCAATTCGCTTCATTACCTTTATTCCACCTTCATGAATTTGTTTTTATTTTCAATAAAATAACTTGGAGTAAGCAAAACGTCTTAGAGATCTTCGTAAAATTGGTAATAACCTTTAACTGGGATAAATTTTTCTTGTCTGCCATCGGGATATAAATGTTCATAATCGATCAAATTATCGGCTTCGTTCAAAGCTCTCAAATCCCCCACGCCCAACCCGCCAGAAACTTGCAGAACTAACAACCTTTGTTGCTCCATATAGATGTTCATAAATAACCTCCTTGTCATTTAAGGACTCTAAAGATAAGCGAACAATTAATAAAAACAAAGCGTTGTAAATTAATTAACTTACATCGAGGTTTTCGATACCATACACACAATGAAGAATGCTTACATAAAAAGGTCAAAAATTGAAAGCTATAGCATTTCTAACACTGCTTTTACTATCGCTGCATTGCATAGCTGCCAGCCCAAACAATGATGGAAAACTGTTAATTTGCACTTAAAACTGACCCACGATTTGCATTCAATAATGATCCGTTCTTATCAAAAACTTGTGTCGTTCATTCATATAGTTAGCATTCATATTCTGGCTCCCTTTTGAACGCAACTTTGTAGTCTTTTCGGATCAATTCTGTATGCAAATTAACACATGAGCACTCAAAACGGTTTTATGAACAACTCTAGGTTCGCCATCATAAGGTTCATCAATCAGCCCCTCGTTGCCATTAAAAGTTGTTCGATTCATTGTCTAAATATTTTACTACCGAGGAAAGCCCCTCAATAACAGCATGAATTAATTGACTATTTTACATGGCTTGTTTTTTGCCTAGGTACGTTGAGCTTTAACAATAACCTACATAGGAAACAACATGATTACATTAAAAAAATTCTTGGTTGTATAGCTTTAATGGGTATCACTTCTTTTGCTCAAGCCGGTATAATATGGGACGAAAGTGTTGATGGCGATTTAAGTGATGATTTCATGAATCCGACTCAACTGGTATTACAAGCCGGAGATAATTTATTACTCAGTCAAGTCGGAAATATCACAACTGACTATAGCGATTACTTTAGCCTTTCACTGTCAGCTGACTTAACGCTTTCACAGATAGTAGTTATCGCTTATGCTCCAGGGAATAACAATTCATCAACAGCATTCGATGCATGCAATGCTGGCGTCGACTGTAGTGCGTTTCCTTTGCAGATTTATGATGTAACATTAGCGACTGTAGGAATGGACCTCTTTCCCGTACTTGGACTACCTGCTTTATTCCGACTCGGCGAATCGGCTGGGCCCGCGTCGTTGGAGATAAATTTCATTGTTGATAGGTTGCAAGAACCCAGAGATGTACCTTTGCCAGGCACGATCCTGCTTATACTAAGCGGCATGGTTGGGTTTATGGCGAAAAGACTAAAAAGCAAAAGTTAACAATACCCTAAATCTCCCCAAACTTAAGAAGTCTCGATTGGCTATGGTCAATTATTCAAACTAAATTGGTCGGAGAATACAAGCTCACGGATGAGCCTTGTTTAGCCCGTCACTACACTGCTTAAAAAGCAACATCTTATATGAACACAACGCACCTAGCAAAAGAGCCAAAATCTCTATACCACTACACTGCAACTCAAGAAAGGCTCGACTTGAGTTCCTCTGACGAAAATTGGAAAAGGCGACTATCAAAAATTATTTGCCGCGGCCGATTTGTCGACAACAAAACTTACACAGCATTAAACCCACACAAAGACACGAAATAATAACCAACTGATTTAAAACAATAAATACGGCATGGACTGAAACTTGCTCTATCTGACTGAATTCATTCCATTACAGAGGAGAACTATCGATGAGAAAGCTTGTCGCATTGTTGTTCTGTCTGATGCTTTCTAGCGTATCACAGGCAGCCTTGTTGACTATTGAAGGGAATTTTGAGACTAACAATGATGTTGCTTATATCGAGCTGAATTTACCCGTTAGTGGTGACTATATATTCTTCACAACCTCGTGGGGACGCGGTAATTTCGATCCAATTCTAACGCTATTCGATTATGAAGGTGACTTAATTACATATAATGATGACGATTATCTGTACGATTACCCGAGTGAGTATGGTGGAAGCGTTTGGGATTCAGCGATCCATATATTTTTGGAAGCCGGAAGGTACCTGATTGCGATAACAGAATTTCCAAACTTCCCGAACGGAAATAGCATTTATGATGACCCGTTTGACAGGGTTTGGGAAATTGAACCTCCATCAGGCGGCACTACATTTACATTTCACGTCGAAGGAGCTGTAACTCGCGCAGGTGGATATTGGGAGGTGTTTCGTGATGACATGGACTTTATAAGAGAGCCAGAGCCAGTGCCAGAGCCAGGTAGTTTACTTTTACTTGTTATTCCTTTATTTGCCCTCCTAAGACTGAGAGCCAAGATATAAACGCAAAGGTTAATGCCTTTTTGGGCTCCTAAAAATAAGTCGGAAGTTACCCACTAGCGTCGTCAGTAGCAACTCCCATACTAGTGGCTAACTTTCTTGCTTGCAGCATACCTGACTAGCCTCGGGTTTTTCCCCTGAGGCTGTTTCCACAAGAATATGAGAGGGTGAGGGTGTGGAGCTAAGCAAAAGAATTTCAATAGGTTAACAAGTTTTACGTGTATCCTTTTGCATGGCGAACTCAAGCCTATTGACCTATGCTTTTTAAACGAGTCACCTCCAAAAGCGAATAAAACTAATGAAATACCAATGGAATTGTTGTTTATTGTCTATTACTTTAATCATCATATCCGGTGCTGGGCTTGCTGCAGATACCCCACCAGCGAAAGAGGGAAATAATGGTATCCCTTTCCTGAAGTATCAAATTCAACAGCTAGAATCTGAGCTGGAAGCCACAAATCAGCAGCTGTCCGAAGCGACAGCCCTACTCAAGAAAAAAGAGTCTGATATAGAAAGTTTGAATACTGAATTACTGAAAGTTGAAAATGAAGTAGGTCAGTTAAGTGCATCCCTTGAAAAAGAACAGAATTTATATCGGATCCCCGCTACCGGACAAAAGGAATGTTGGTTTAGCGAATCGCTTGACCCAGATGATCCGCACGTAAGTAACAGTTGTTCAGGATCTGGGCAAGACGCGGAATATAAAAGCGGATTGCCTTTGCCAATGATAAGGTTTATCGATAATCAAGACGGTACCTTTACCGACAACTTTACCAAATTAACCTGGTTAAAAAAGGGAGACTGCTACCCGGGTATTGATTGGCATGGTGCATTGGAAGCTGCGGAAAATTTAGAAGGCCATGAAATAACTTCTATTTGCGGGTTGGCAGACGGTAGCCAACCAGGAGATTGGCGAGTTCCGAATGTGAGGGAGCTACAAAGTTTACTTGACTACCGAACAGCGGATATCGGTGGAAATCGTTCACTACCCACGACGATTCCTCTTACCGGTGTGGATGTTTATTATTGGAGTTCAACGTCTTTCGCTGTCAATCCAACTTCAATTTTTTCAGACTTAATCTTTGCGTGTTCAACTCGTAATTACGGGGCTGATAATAGGTTTCGATTCAGCGACGCATACGTCGTTAATTTTCTCTCTGGCGAGACTATTCATACGCCCAAAGAAGCCAGAGAAGACATTGACACAAGACACGGAATTTATGATCCAGGTATAGACAATAACCCTTGTGCGACTACTGGATTTCGGAGTGCCTCACCACCAAATGGAATTCCTAATCCAGGCTTTATTGCCGTTAAAAACGAAAAAGACTAACTGTTCGCTAAATAGCTTCAGTACAAGGGGCCTCTGGAGAAGTGAGAATTTCCAAAAGGACACTTGCGTTAGGTTCGCCTCTGGCCCCCTACTTAAGGTACCCAACGGCCCCGAAGCGGGACAATCTGGCGAACAGGGTAAAGAGGCAGCTAAGAGGGAAATTTCCCCGACCGACAACCCCCCGCCCGAATGGTGGGGGTGGGAGGGACTAGGGGAAATTAAAATTTTCAGCTATCACTCAGCTTGAGCTATTCCCTTCTTCTAGCCTCTCTAATTTTCTTTTTCATTTTTGCTCCCCTCCCTACCCCCTGCCCCTTTTTTAGTAATTACTTTTTTTATTTACTAATATTTAAATGAAGCAATAAGTTAATAAGGTTTTTTGTAAATCCTTTATAGCTTTATTTGCCTTTATAAAAGGAATAATAATGGACATTGAAAGCTTTTCAGAAGACCTAAAAGGACGTTATTTGGCTTGCAGAAGTCTGGGCAAGCTGAACTATGTACTAGCCTATCTTTTTCTTATTCTGGCGACGGTTAGCAGTGCAGCTGCGGCCTTGTCCATTGCTCTTGGTTATTTAAGTCCAGCAGGTAATGCCGCTTTAGCCGGTTTGCCTGGGATTTTATACGTTGCCAATCGCCTCTTTCGTTTTGAAGAGAAGTCTAAATGGTGGTACGAGAAATTCTATGTAATCGAGGGTCTGTACCGTGAGCTTGTTCGGGAAGGTCAAAATGAAAAGACGGTAAGTGAAGAGTTGACGGTTCAATCTCGAGAACTAGCGAAACGTTGGCCTGGCTTTGGGGAAGCGCCTTATTAAGCTCTCACCAAGATATATTAAATAGTGCTGTAGCTGTACCAGTTTAAGAAGGATTAAAATGTAGTAGCTCAGACCTGATCTGACAGTTACCCATTTTTAGATAAGGTATCTGTCAGTTTAGATTTGAGCTAAATTCTTTTCCGCCCAAATCTGTTTGCCATCCTTAAGCGTTTCCATTGGCGTTCTGCCACAGCACATTTTTCCTTGATGCGTCCGTTCAGTGTTGTAGTAATCCATCCAATCGTCCAGATCTTTCTGTAATTCCTCTAAGCTGCTGTAGAGCTTTTTCCGGAATGTAACTTGATAGAATTCGTTCAGAATTGTTTTGTGGAAGCGTTCGCAGATACCGTTCGTCTGGGGTGACATCGCCTTGGTTTTTGTATGATCGATATCATTAATTGCCAGATATAGCTGGTAATCATGCTTCTCAACTTTACCGCAATACTCCGTCCCGCGGTCAGTGAGAATACGTAGCATTGGAAGCTCATTATCCTGGAAGAATGGCAACACCTTATCATTGAGAATATCGGCCGCTGTGATGGGCGTTTTGGTGGTATAGAGCTTGGCAAACGCCGTCTTGCTGAAGGTATCCACGAAGGTCTGCTGATATATCCGGCCAACACCTTTTAGGTTCCCAACATAAAACGTATCTTGAGAGCCAAGATAGCCTGGATGTGCCGTTTCTATCTCGCCACAAGCTTCGTCGTCATGCTTTTTCTTTTCCAGCGCGGCAACCTGTGCATCAGAAAGGATGATGCCTTCGTTGGCGACTTTCTCTTCAAGCGCTTTTAAGCGTTTCTTGAAGTTTTCCAGGTTATGCCTAAGCCATACAGAGCGAACTCCGCTGCCTGAGATAAATACACCGTTCTTGCGTAATTCATTGCTGGTTCGATGCTGGCCGTGAGCAGGTTGTTCTATGGCGTAATCAAGGACCGCTTGCTCGGTGCTTTCATCGACACGGTTCTTGAGGTTAGGTTCGCGGCGGCTTTGGTTGATTAAGGCATCAATACCACCATCTTCAACGAGCTCTTGATAGCGATAAAACGTGTCTCGCGATACACCCATCACCTTGCAGGCTTTCGACACATTACCGAGCTCTTCCGCTAAATTTAATAAGCCAGCTTTGTGTTTAATGATTGGGTTGTTAGTATATAACATGAGAGTTACCTCTTTTGTTTTGATTCAAAGATTCGACACCTTTAATCAAAATGGGTAACTCTCAACTTTTCAAGAAGATATGTCAGATCTAGTCGGAACTAATTCAGATTAAAAAGTTAAGTTACCTATAAACATACTTCTCTATTCTTCGTCACCCCCTGTTCGAAACTAATTCAAATAATTTAGATAAGTCTCTTCTGTTATCAAGTTGTGTTCTTTTAGTACATTTAAAGCGGCATAGTCAGAGTATTTATAAAACTCCTTTATATTACAAATCGCTCGCTTTGATAAATATCTATTATTTACGTGTGCTTGCGCTCTGATCCTTTGCTGTTTGTGCGGACAATTTACATTCAACAAGACACACAACCTCCGCATGTCTTCTTGCATATTTTCTTGAGTACCAACGAATAAAATATTTTTATAATGTTGCGCTATAAAATTTCCATTATCTGTATACCATCCCAGCCCCCTACCTATATGCTCTACTTCGGTATTTCTCATTAACCATTCCGCTTGCGTTTTCAAAACAGGATTGGTAGACGTTAAAGACTCTGCCAAATCATTTGCAGTTCCAAATAACTTAATTAATTTTTCGTAACGCTTCCCACTTGGCCACTCAGCAAATGGGTGACCAGTAGCTAATTTACTGTGAATTTTATTCGGCAACTTGTAATAAGGAGTATCGGAGGCATGATAAAGGCTATTTTCATCATATCCAGAAATATCAAACTCAATAATGCTTAAGGAATGGTTAAAAGCCGAAACAAATCGTTTAATGGGATCTCTCAGCCAAAAAATGTACCTTTGGTTAATATCAAATATAGGTTTTTGCATATGAATACTGCGTAAATTAGGCAAATTAGATGTAATATATGAACCACCGCATTTCCCAACATGGACATATGTTAAGTTTTCATAACCCTTTTGTTTACTAAATGCTTTATAAAATCTACTTGCTCTGCCTAGACTCACCTTACTAAATTGCCTAAGAAAAACTCTTCCTTCAGAAGTAATTCGGTTACCCAAATTTGCAATATCCATGAATGTTGAACTCCAACATAGTTTGGTCTTATATTTTTAGTTACCTGTATTATCCTACTACAAGTGCAATTGAGCGGCATTTCTGTTAGCAATTGAGCTGTCAAAAACTTCAGCATAATCGCTTGACTCTAAATCACTTAATGAATAGCCATTTCGTTTATACCAGTAATTAGTCTTCAATTTCGCTCTGTTGTTTTCTTTGGATATGATGCGGTAGTGGTAACAGAGCAACAATCCGTTTTTAATATCGGATTCCCGTAAACGCGAATGAAATGGATTGAGCTCTTGCTTATTCCCATAAATGGAATCTACTATGTATGGTTCACTGGTAGGAAGCTTGGGATGATGATCCCAAATATCCTTAAATACAGAGGTCTTGAACAAACATTTGACTTCGATTTGTTCATAGCGGCACCTAAATTTTTCTATATGGTGAAGGTGCTTTTTATCATGATTCCACCGCCAAGTATTAGCCTTTAAAATGCTGACTGGTGATTTATCTCTACCGTTAGAAGACATCATGACCCATGGGATTTTAATACAATCAGCATGCAAAAATTTCTCTAGTAAAATTTCTCGAATAGTTTTTTCTGAATTAGTGCGAATAAATTCATCAACATCAATATAAAGCACCCAATCGTATTTTCGACGCAAACATTTATATAATTTTGATGCGTAATTTTTTTCAATAATATTTTTTTCAAAAATTACACTAGCACTTTCCTTTTTTAGGATATTTTCGTAGATAGATTTATCATTGCTGTCATCATCAATTATGAAAATATCATCTATTCCTTCCCTTCGATAATAGTCAACAAATTCCCCAACAAAATACTCATCTTTACATCGAGTAATGATTGCTATTAACTTTTTAGGCCTTAAAGAAAAAAAATTGTGAAATAGTGTTGTGTAAAGCATGAGGTCATCCATGTAAATTATATTGATATAACAGGCTTACTTAGAAGCTATGCAGTACATCTAAGAATTACACTCTACCGAATACACCCTCGCGAAATTCAATTCATCCCTGCACTTCTCTATACTAGTACAAAGGATAAATTATGCTTAAAAATCAATAAAAAACAATTAAACTTAAGCAATAACTGGTTTATATTGAATGGAAATTACTCATGGAAAAATTCAATTCCCTTCTTCGTGCAAAAATCAGTTATTGAAAAGCTTTTGAAAGGTTTCATGGTTGAGGCCTTTTGGGTTAGTTTGGATGCTCCCTAGTGTATTACTGCCTCCGTATATCTAAATACTCAAAAAACCTTAGACAATTAGCGTTCCAACCACCCAACCTCTTGATTTAAATAAAAATTTAAACAGCCATCTTTTGTTGGTGTAAAAAAAGTCAGACAGTTACTTCGATTTCCGACGAGTTTAAAAAACCTCTACCACTCCTGCTCCCCACCCACCCCACGGGTTTCAGTTCGGTGAATGCTCGGAGTTCGGAACATTTTTCCTATAAAAATCTTGGAGTTACTATAAAGGTCAGCTTCGGGGCGAAATCATAGTTCGGTATAGGGTCGGAACCGGTCAGGAATGCATAAGTGTAGCCTAAAAACCCATCTTTTTCAGTGGGTTACTGGTTCGATTTTGGCGTTCGCTTGGTCTCATAATCGGTAGGTCCCCTGTTCAAGTCAGGGACGGGCCACCATTCTCTCAAGCGCTTGAAGAAAACATCTTAATCGAGATGAGCTAGCCACATCATAAGGAGCAGCAGTCAACAGTAGACCAATGAATTCCATCTTCTGACTGCAGAACTTCACCAGTTTCTGAACGAACGGTAAAAATTCCGTCAACCCATTCAACCGATATGAGATCCTGGGTGGTACCGGATTGCTGAGGCTCCCAATAAACACCATCAAAAGACGTTATGATTGTTCCGTTATTACCGACCACGACAAACTGAAGATTTGCCCAAACAACCGCATTTAACTGGTCAATGGAGTTAGAGTTTTGAACAAACCTATTAATTTGCATTCAAGATTGAGCCGAAAAACCAGCGAAATTGCATTCCCAAATGAGCCAGATGGCGGAGTGCTAATCTTCTGACGATACAGCAAAATATATTGATGATAATGGCTCTCTTTTCGATGCAATTCGTGGATCAGCTTTAAGTGCAAATTTACATCCCATTAAACAGACAGCAATTCGGGTAAACAAGTAAGGATAAAATAAGCGAACACCAGCCAAACCGTCTATTATTCAGTAACATAAGTCACCAACACTAACGGTTAAAGGCAGAGCTAATCCGCCTCAGGCAAAGGAGAATTGAAGAATGAGACAAAACAGAAAACCTCTCCCTCAACTTTCTGGCGAACTTTTCTTAAATGACGCAGTACTTGAGACGGACATCATTTTTAATAAGGGAGTCGATATTCGAGAGTTTGCGGCACATACATTATTAGAAAATAATGAAGGGCGAGAGGTTCTCTCACATTACTTCAAAGATATGTTATCACTTGCTAAGAAATCAAAAGCGGGTTTCATTTTGGACTGCCCAACATGGAAAGCCCATATGCACTGGGCTGAGGACCTGGTCGCTAGCGAAAATGAAATTAGAAAAGCAAATACTGATTCGGTTTTATTTGCTGCCAGGCTGCGAAATGAGTTCTCAGAAAATGAGCAACCTATTGTCCTTAATGCATTGATTGGTCCCAAAGGAGATGCATACTCCCCGGAAGAGATGATTTCGGCTGACGATGCCGAGAAATACCATGCTCAGCAAATTGGCTGGCTTGCTGAAACTGATGTAGACATGGTTACCGCTCTCACTTTCACTCAGGCCGAAGAGGCTATAGGCGCTGTGCGTGCAGCGATGAGCGCCGGTTTGCCAATTGTTGTTTCTTTCACCGTCGAAACCAATGGAAAGCTCCCAACAGGTCAGTCACTAGAGAGCGCTATCCGACAAGTGGATACTGCTACAGATAACGGACCAGCTTATTTTATGATTAATTGTGCTCACCCCGATCATTTCTCAAATGTGATTGATGATGCTCCATGGGCAAGGCGCATACGCGGTCTTCGTTGTAACGCCTCAAGATTAAGCCATTCTGAGCTTGACGAATGCGACGTCCTTGATGATGGTAACCCTGTTGAATTGGCAGCACAGTATTCCGTACTTAAAAATCGAATGCCCTGGCTGAATGTTTTCGGTGGTTGTTGTGGAAGCGATCTTCGCCATATTACTGAGATCCCCAAGGTGATGTCAGTAGAACAGAAATTCTGAACAATTGGTGCTCAGTAAAAGATTCGCTATCTTAATTTTTTCGCAAGGTTAACCCCTTTCTGTATGTGGTGGTCAAGTAAAATTGGCTACCACGGTAACTACATAATGCTTTAGGTTAGCAATAAGAAAGCGACCGTCAATCGGCTAACAAACCAAATTGAAGATCGCTAACTTGATTGCTTTTTGATTTAAAGCAGCAAATCGAATTTAAGGTGTAGCTGACGTTGCTTTGATAGTGAAAATATTTGAAAAATTGTAATTTCGGCCCCCTTTACTGTCTAATTTAAAGCCTGACCAGCTTTTATAAGCACCTAAACTTGTCCCCTCAGAATACCTTTTACTGCCATCTTTAGCCGGTTCATCCCACATGATCAGAAAGGAAAAATCATCTGGACCATTTAATTCATAGCTTACAAACGATGCTCGATAAGTTTCACCAAACTTCTTTTTTTCCTTATCATAACTCTTAACATCGTAATACCCTGAGCTAAAATCAAGAACCCACATCGGCTCACCGCCAGCCTCATAAAAGGTCAGGCTATAGTCATCATTTTTTTTCGCTACTGCGGGCTTTTCCTCATCATCGCTGATATTCCAGCCACCTTCACCACGAACTCTTATCACTAAAGGTTCCCAGGTTCCTGTAGTCCAACCATCAACAATGTGCTTCAACTTCTCTTTATCTACTGCTTCACCTTCACCTGCCATGCTCAACGGCGAGAACATTAAAATTACAACCGATATTAATACTGAAACTCGCATAACTGTCTCCTTGTGTTAATTTAGTTTCATCAATATAAAACGCCTACTTAGAGATTGACTCCGCTCTAATTACGCCTGCGTTTAATTCCTAAACTTAGTAGAAAAGCAACCGAATTCAAGTCGTTAAACGCTTTACTGTTAACGTGAACATTATAAGCTCTAGACGTTAATGACGCTGAATTGGTAGATCCTCAGCGCAAGTCTAGGAGGGCACCATTCTTTTAATCAATTTCAAATCTAAAAAGAAAGCAACAACCGACTCGCTCCCAACAAAACATGTAGCCACCTGAATTCACTGAAAAATAGTTGAACCATAGATCACAACGGTACAAAGCTTTGCAAATTGTTACAGATTGGCTCGCCGAACTAAGAAATACTTTTTTCGAAAAATGCTTACCCCCGTTGCCAGTATATCCGTTGTTTTTGTTTGCTCTGATACTCCCGCTAAGCGTACCTAGACGCCTCTAAGCGCATCAAGCAAAGCTAAATGGAACTATTTATTCATACTGCTGCACTGCGAGAAACCAGCCTTTTTCTGTTTTTTAAATCGATAAAATAATTTTGATAATTCCTTTTACAGGTGGTTTATGCGTAATAAATTTAAACAACCAATAATAATATTGTTTTTAGTTTCATTTCTCACCGCGTGCTCAAATGATGATGAAGTTAGCACTGATGAAAACAGTAGCGCTATCGTTCAAAAACCGGACGCATTTTCATTCGCGGCGAAAAACGACCAGCCTAGAAATACTCTCATTTCCTCCGAGAGCATTACAATATCCGGCATAACATCTAAAGCTGAAGTGAATGTTAATAATGGCGAGTATTCGATTAACCAAGCAGCATTTACCAAGGATAAAGGATTCATTGAAAACGGCGATACATTAGCCTTACGAGTATTAAGCTCAAACAACTACGGTGAAACAACCTCAGCAACGGTTAATGTTGGCGGCGTAGAAGCGAGCTTTGAGGTGACCACTGAAAACGAGTCGCTAGATTCCGTCCCTGAACCTTTTAGCTTTAACAACGCCACTGAACAAACCCCATCTTCACAAACCACTTCAAATACCATCACAGTTACCGGTATCAATACCGCGACACCAATCCGGATTGTTGGCGGTGAATATAAGGTTAATGGCGGTGCATTTGTATCATCAAAGGGCACGGTAAATAATGGTGATACAGTAAAAGTGCGAGTACAGAACTCCACAGATTTTAATTCTACGGTTGCAGCCACCCTATTCATTGGCGATGTCAGCGCTGAATTTAGATCTACAACTGGCGATGAAGAAAAACAAGTTGCCAGCCTTCCATTTCAGGGGTTTGTCGGAAATACTACTGGCGGCGCAGGCGGAAAGGTAATTAAAGTTACCAACTTAAATACTAGCGGCCCGGGAAGCTTACAAGATGCAATTGACCAACCTGGTGCGCGTATTGTCGTGTTCGATGTTTCCGGCGTTATCGATGGCGACATCACCATTAACCATGGTGATTTAACGATTGCAGGGCAAACGGCGCCAGGCACCGAAGGGGTTACGCTCCATGGTCACCTTTATACGCGCTATATTCGTGATCCGGATAATAGCTTTGGGAATATTATTGTCCAACATATTAGAGTACGCCCGCCACTTGGGAGAAGGTCTCAAAAAGATCATGATGCCATTCAGTTTTCATCGAATAACCACGTTATCCTTGATCACGTGAGTACATCGCACGCGAGTGATGAAAATATTGATTTCTATAGTGGTGCCAAAAACATCACGGTGCAGTGGTCGATTATCAGTTTCCCTAGAGAGACACAAACCCACAAAAAAGGCAATGGCTTACTTAATGGTCCGGGTGGCGGTCTAATTGCCGTACACCATAACTTATTTGCACACAACAGAAGACGAGCGCCAGCCATTGCTTACGGGCCAGCAGATATCCGTAATAACGTTGTTTACAATAGTAAGGAAGCGACCGTGCACCACAACCCTGCAGATGGTGAATTCAACATCATTGGTAACTATTACATTGATGGTCCAAGTGAAACCTTATTGCCAATTTGGTTAGACCCTGAAAATTCAAACCCGCAGTTAACTTATTATTCCTTTGATAATTATGTTGATGACCCGAACAAGCCCTACACAGGTACGTTCAGCAACCCTTTCCTGGAATTGACGAATTACAATTTTTATTTAAAAGGCGTAGTAACGGCAGATATGTTTGATAACGAACAGCCTATAGATTTCAGTAAAAAAGCGGGTTATGAGCCAATCACCACCGATAGCTCAACCGTAGCCTATCAAAGAGTGTTGAAGTGTGCGGGGGCGTTCCCAAGAGATGCCATAGATACCAAAGCAATAAACGATGTTATGGATAGAACCGGCAAGTATAACGGTAATAAAGATCCAGACCTGTTTTGGGGATCAACATCTCGCGATATCGATTCCGAAGACAGCGATAACGATGGTATGTTAAATACGTTCGAACAAGAAAATGGGCTAGATCCCAATGACCCTAATGACATTCATACCACCCTTAGTGGTGGTCGTTCAGCCATTGAAACGTTTTTAGAGCAACGAGCCATTCAAATAATGGGAAATGCAGAAGAATGCTTTGAATAAAGCAAATCCATAAGAGCCGAATTATTCGGCTCTTTTTTACTCGAGCCTGCACAAGCATTTCATAACGGCTGAAGATAATTTATTGGCGCTTGCTTGGTAACATAATCGGTAGATCCCCTGTCCGAATTATGCGTACAAAATACCAAATAAAAAACAATTAAATACAGTTCAATCTCGATAACTCGAGCTAATTACCTTGCTCAAATTTTTAAGAGAATCTCTTCGGAACAAATCACATAATTAATCATCAAGAAACCTTGCCGTACTGCCCAAGAAATTTACAAAACGGACTAAACTCACTTAACACAAAAACTAAAAACAAGACTTATCAACAAGTTGCAGCAATGGCTTAGTTATTGCTGAGTAATTCAGCAATTTTCACGCACGAGGAAATAAAATGAAAACTCCTTTTAAAGTAGTTTTATCCTTAATGCTGTTTTTTGTTTTTAGCCAATCTAAAGCTGATGTAATCACAGTCGAATTAATCGATAGTGATACTCCAATTGAAGTATCAGGAGATACTAAAGTTGATTTAATTGCCGACTTCGATGGCACATTCAATTCGATTAGCTCTCTACTGTTCACCTTTTATTTTGAAGGTGACCTTTTTGATAAGAATGATGAATATATCGTCTTAGGCTTCCCTGATGAAAATGGACCTGGATTTGGAGCAAGAAACTCTTCTGAAACCTCTTTAGAAGTTAGAATTAGTGGTCTAGTTACAGGTCATCCGGAGCTAGCGTTTTTTCTTGATGGATATCAAGAGTTTCAATTTTCAATGTATATGGGTTCATTGAATCTCGCTCGGGCTACACTTACAGCTACAGGCGACTTCAATGCACGTCCAGCGCTCATACCAGAACCGCAATCCATAGTTTTGCTAAGCCTAGTATTTTGTGGGCTTTTGATTTCACGTAGAAATGAACCACATAAAAAAAGCCAACATTAGTTGGCTTTTTTTATCTTTTAAATTTTTAAACTTGGCGTAAATCTACTTCAAGATCTTCTCAAAATACTCCACCAGCATCCGCTTGTCGTAACCGATGAGGTCGTCAGCTTCCATCCCAAACAGTCTGCGGTCCAAATACCCCATATCTTTGATGTCGTCGCTGCCCTCTTTCACCACATTGCCAGAAGCATCTTTGATGGTGTATTCAAATGCCATACGAGGAATGTATAGGTCTTTGATAACCCGTATTTCCTGGGTATTAAAACGAGTATCGCCCGCTAAATCGATGTCGGTGAATTTTATATCTATGGTGGCGTTTTTATCTTCAAATTCATCTGCCAGTGCTTCAGCCAGCTTGTCTGCGACATTCTGCTCAAACCGGGACTGCACCCCCATATTACCCGCTTCGATATCGGTAAATTCATCAGGATGAATCAAGGTAACCGTTACCATTCTATCCTGGGCAACAATGGTTTCTGGCTTTTCTTCAGTGCTGGAGCACGATGCCTGCAGCACGATGAATATCAAAACGAATAGCTTTTTCACTGTATTCTCCTGTTGGTAACTTAGTTTTAGCTTAGATGCAGTAGCAATCTCCCTCAAACTAAATTAACCAATAGCAAAAGTCTGAGTCGTCTTCTAAGTTTGCGCTATGCTTGAGAAAATTACTAATTGGCTCAATTAACTCTTCACTCGAACAAGGATATGGTTAAACCGAAAATGTCCGAGCAGAAGTACACTCGGATCTAATCCCAATGGCAAACCGGTTCTAATATTCCAAGTTTTTGTTAACCCCAAGCCGGGCTGCAAAGCAGTGCCAAAGAAGCGAAGTAGCCAACAACCCAAACCAGTGAACGCCATTTCGAAATGTCTTTCACATAAAAAATGATATATAGAACTCGGGAAATAACATAAGCAATTGCCAGATAGCCGACTGCGCTCGATGTCACATCGGTAACCATCGCCACTAACACACCAGCGGCAAATAACGGAAAGCTTTCGATTTGATTGTTGTGAGCAGCATGGGCGCGCTTACCCCATCCAGACAGGGATGCCTGTTGCTCACGAGGATTGTTATTGTCATAACCGCCCTTCATTTTCGCCTGCGCTTTTACCAATGGCAGTTTTGAAAGGGTGTGCAGCAAGCCTGCGATAAACAGACACCAAAGTTCGATTGTCATATTAAACCTCTGAAATTTTGATTTATTTTTGTGCCTCTATATTACTCCGATAAGGCCATTGCGCAATGGAGTATGTATCCGAGTGGAAAGACCTTTGCTAACTTTTGAAGATTAAGCCATCACGACGACTTTGAGCTATATGCAAAACGAGCTCTTACCTTGTGTCAAAAGTTGATTTAATTTATTGTAAATTGCGCCAAATAATTACTCAGATTGTTGATTTCAAGAAAAACCAAATTATCGAAATCAACAAGTTAGCATTAGCATAACCTACAGATTTAAATGGAATTAATGTCATCTCTTAGCCGTATAAAAGCCCTAGTTGAAAATGATAAAAACAAGCTGTTTTCTATCTCTCTACTACTCATTTCCTACTTTATCCTGCGACTGTTTTTCCAGCAGCTACCAGAAGCTAAATCCGTATTCATTTTTAGTACCGGTTATTTAGTTGAATGGTTCTATGGCTTCGGTTCCTACGATGGTGAGCAATGGAATTTTTTGATTCATTCCACCAGTTTTGTTGTCAATGAATCATGCAGTGGCACAACGTTTTTCTGCTTACTGATGTCATTTCTTATCTACAAAAAACATCTTCAGAATATTTCGATATCTTGGTTACTTCTCGCCTTCCCTATTGTCATTTTTGCCAACACAATGCGAGTGCTTTCAGCCATTTATCTATTCCAGACATTGTCATTTTTCAACGCCGACAACCTTCAGGAAATACTCCATGTTGCTATCGGAAGCATAACGTTTCTCGTCGCATTTTTATTAATTACGCTCAAGCTTGATATGCAGGTAAACAAAAATGAAACCTAAAACCATCTCACATGTATTGTTTCATGTCATTTTGTGGGCAATGGTACTGCCGCAACTCAGCTTGATAGGTCTCAATCTGTACAGCTGGCAGCTTATCGGCGAAGAGGCAAACATGGAAGAACGTCGTTGGGCGTTAGTAGTCCTTTGTCTGCAAATTGGGTTATTAACCGGCACTCTAGTCGCCATGGCATTGCAACTCATCAATAAAGTCACGATAGGCTGGAAAATTCAATTGGTATCCCTCGCTGCACATGTGAGCTACATGATTTTCTTTGTAGCGACACTCAGTGACATTATCCCCAATAGCATCCAGCCCTGGATTCTTAATGAAGGCAATGTTGGACGATGGACCATTACATTGCTCATGCCCGGCGCGTTTATCTCACTTTATGCGCTTACTCGGGCAACATTCTCGAAAATTAAAACTACCGGTGGCGCGGGCTCGCTCATTGTTTTAAGCCTCGCAATGCCCCTATTGTGGTATGCATTCGTAGTGATAACCCAACCGGCTTGGCTGGGGCAGTTATCCGTTGTTATCACCATAACCTTATCTGTCATCATGGTTACCTTGTTCCTGGGCGCAATCATTCGTCTTTGCGACAAAATCCTGATAGGTAACGAATCGGGCGTGTTATACAAAAATCATTACGCAGTCGCCACGATTTTTGGGTTAATCATGCCAATACTGGGGCTTGCATTAAACATCCAGATTCCATTCCCCGCGGATCTCCAAACTCCGATAATTTACGTGTTAGCTATCGGTAACGGAGCAATTCTTTTATTAAAGCCGGGGATGGATAGATTTACCCCTCAGGTGTTGTTTTTAAGATTCTTGTGTTTGCCCTTTACTGTCTATTTCTTCTTGGTATTTTTGCCGTTTTTGCCTTTATCCCTGCTTGCCATTATCGCTATGGGCGCAGGCTTTTTAATGCTGACACCGTTAGCACTCGGGATATTTCAAGCGCGAGTTACTTACAGCGAATTCACTACATGTCGAACAAAAATCGGAAGTATGAAAACAGCTATCATCGCTGTTTGTGGCTTTTTGATCATCCCTGGATATCTGCTGGTTCAAGCAAACCTGGATAAGAAGGCCTTGCATACCAGTCTTGATTATTTTTACTCCCATGACATGCAGTCTGATGCATTATCGGCATCAGAAATGGAACGGGCTGCAAACGCTCTTGTGCAGCTTAGAAACCGCAAACAAAACGCACAACTTCCCTACATATCAGGTAGCTACAATAAAATCGTATTTGGCGATATGGTTCTGACCGATAAAAAAATAGAATCTATGTATCAGCTTCTTACCGGGGAGAAAATAGCCGAAGCACCAAACTCAATAACTTCACGTCAAAACTCTTCAAGGCGAACATGGCTGACACCACCGAGCACGGATACCAGCGTTCAATCTATGGCTGTTATCGACAAAGGAACGACTAAAAAGACATTAAAGCTCACCTTGCGTAACCACAGCGATGATACCCATTCGCTGTATCGTGAATCCATCACCATCCCAAAAGGTGTATTTGTAAGTGGCTTGCGATTGAAAATCGGAGATACCTGGGAGGATGGCCAGATCTTCGATAAAAAGACAGCTATTTGGGTATTTGAAAAAATCACTGAGGTTCGCAGAGACCCAGCCTTAATCTACTATTCATCACCTGAGACATTGGACTTTAGGGTTTACCCATTTCCAAAACAGGGAATTCGCGAAGTTGAAGTTGATTTTACCTATCACCCGGCCTCTGCGGCTACGATAACACTGGGCGACCAGGAATTAGCGTTAACCTCATCTAATCTTTCCGGCTCCATTGTCGACACAAACAATAATGCGATTTCTATGGAGCAGGTTTCCCAATTTGCGTTTCTTCGAAAACCTTATCTGCATTTTATTCTGGATTATGGCGCCAGCAATGCATTTACAGCGTCTGATTTCGCCAAACGTATTTTTGAAATTCAGCAACAATTTGATATCGATTCAGCCAAAATATCTGCCGCCAATATCAGTCTTTCCAGCACAGTCGAGATCAGTGAACTAAGCGCTTTGACCACCGAGCAATTAGCGCAAGAAATAAAGTCTATCTCTCTTGCCAGAGCTGGCGGCTTTTGGCAGCAACAGGCGTTAGCAAAATTGTTTATTGATTTTGATAAAAATCTAAAGCCCGAAAACCTCAATCAAGTACCCGTTTTTATCAGCATTTCCGATAAACCCACGAAACTCAAAAACATCGATTTGAGTGCCTGGCAATCGTTAATCCCCGATTTCGATAAGTGGTATGAAGCGACCCCTGACAAGGTTCAGGCTCACCCACTAAGCCCTATCAATGCCTCGGTGAATCAAGAGCTATCTTTGATCTATCCGCTAACTGGACTCAAAAGGGTATTGATACTAACAACCCAAGATGGCTTAAAGGCCGTTGCAACGGATACATCAAGTCTGGTCGGTGACATGTCCCTAACGCCAGAATTTTATTCACCAGCAACAAAGCGCTTTGTTTTTGTTCAACAAACAAATAAAGAATATCCGGCAACTGATGATTGGCAGAAATATGCGAGCTTATGGTTAGAATGGGAAAGAGCAAGTACCAATCCTTCTCTACTGGAATCGAAAAGAACGTATTTTCTAAACGAAAGCAAAAACCATGGCCTTGTGCTTCCTACAACATCGTTAATTGTTGTCGAAAGTGCCTCACAGTGGGAAATGTTAAAACGCAAAGAAAAGCAGTCGTTAAATAATCATAGTGGTTTGGAATTCGAGAATGAAACTGATGCTTCGGAGCCCGCGGCTTGGATATTGCTATTACTATTTGCGATTATTGCAGCATTAAAGCCTGCAAAGATTCAAAGATATATTGGCCAATGGCGAATAAAAAATTGAGTTTCAAATGTATGAAAAATTAATTTGGAGCACTAATAACGCAAAGAACCCGGCCCAGCACCTGAGATTTACTCACTGGGCCGAATTGTTCAACAGATAGGCTCTGAGTATTCTCACTGCGACTCCAGATCAGCCCATTCTTATCCACCATGGCAACGGTTTTGACATTAACGCCATGTTCAGGGTGATTAATGACCAATTGCTGCTCAGGTTTAATTGGCAAAAAATTAAGCAAACTGGTACACAATAGATAACTCGAATCAGGCAGTAAGGGTTCCATCGCCTCTCCCTGCACCTTTAAGACATTAAAACCAATCATCATTACGCCCTATTCTGTTAGTGAGATTGGCATAAGAGGGTAAGTCAGATTCCCGTGGCTTTTTAACACGCTGGAATAATCACCAGGATCAGAACGGCTTTTATTACCACATGAAAAGCGCGTGCGAAGCTTCTCGATAAGACGATTACTCGCAAATAATTTGTCTTTTTTAAGCATCCTATCTTGGTTAAATTCAAACAGTTCGGCCTGAGCCATTAAGCCCAATTTGGCTTCTAAATTGGTATTAGAACAAGGGATCAATTCCGCCTCAATATTCACATTGGCCTCACGACCAAATAAATCATCCGCAGCACGAGCAAAATCTTCTTCAATTCTCGTAAGCCGGTATCGATTGCGAATGGTTTTAAATTTTTTCACTAATCTTTGATAAGCGTCTTTTCCATTCATCTCTTTAGCGTTTACTGACGCAAATCCAAATAACTGATCGAGTAACATCATCAATTTAAACATTCCTTCCTCCGCAAAACTCTCCAAGTATTAGTGAAGCATCGATTGAGAAGCTGCTTTCGAACCACGATTAACGGGGCTGGTTGTATGCTTCATCGCATTCTGCCCACAGTGTTGAATATTTGGATACTTTTTGGAAAATTCGACAATCGGCGTCCAGGTTACAGATAAAGCCTGAATGGCTAGCAGGCGCACCTCTTCACAGCTCTCATTTTTTTCCAACAAGGCGCGACAATAATCTTGAGGTAATAACAGATAATGAAGTGAGGTTCGCAATTCCCCCTGAGCTTCGAACAGGGTCGAGAGGTTGTGGCAGGTACAAATCCAGGCCATTAGGGTATCCGTATCGTTGGGATAGTTTTGGCATTCCTTTGATAAAACCTCATAAGCCTGAAAATAAACAAGCTCGGCATTGAGCCACTGCTCTTTACTGTAGAAATCATTCCCTTGTTTTAAAAGCGTGCGCCAAAGCAGTTTTTTCGGTGAATCGGGTTGCTGAACTTGTTGCATATTGGATAACCTTCAAGAAGCAAAAACACCACTAAACGATAATCATTATCATTTAGATTTGCAAGTTTTTAGATAAAAGTTATCTCAAATCGAAACTCTACCTTGATTTTCTGGGTGGTTATCGCAAATTAACGATGCGGGAAGGTAATTTCTTGACTCCCCCGGTCCTAACACTTAAAACAATTAAACAAATTCTTAACAAAGTGCGTATAAGTAATCTCGCTCCTATCTTTCGAGCGTGTTAACAATACCCAACAAAGATAACCTAAAAATGTATGGCATTATCAATAAATTAAGAAAAAATGATTTTAAGCTGTTTGCTCAAATAGTTTTGAGCTCACTCCTATTTATTGGAATGAACTTAGCATCAGCTAATACCTCTGCGACAGGGCCGCATATTGAAGTATCCATCCATAGCGAAAATCAAAGCTGGCAACCCGGCAGTGAACAGTGGATAGGGATCCTGTTAGAACCGGAAGATGAATGGCACACTTATTGGCAAAACCCCGGGGATTCCGGCGAGGCGCCAACTATTAACTGGAGCAGTGACGCCGAACTGCAATTTGGTCACATTCAATGGCCAATCCCCAAAGCTATCCCGGTGGCCCATCTGGTAAACTATGGCTATGAAGGCGCCAACCTGTTAATGGTACCGGTTCAGGTGCCTGAAAACCTTAACCAAGACAACATCACTATAGATGCCTCTTTATCCTGGTTGGTTTGTAAAGAAGACTGTATCCCTGGATGGGCAGACTTATCCCTGACATTACCGGTGCAACAACAAAGTCAACCGTCCACTTCTAAGCCTTTGTTTGATGATCAGCGCCAGTCTCTGCCCCAAAGCCAGGCACTTGAAGGTAAGTACGAAATAACCGAAGAACATATTTCCATCGCCTTCACCGCACCTGTTGCTTCAAACTGGACCGTATTTCCAATTCGCTCTGATGTTATTCAGCATAACCAGATACAACAAGCTATCGCTGACGGTACCCAATTTACCAGTGTTATTCCGCTGTCCGACTACTTTGTAAAATCCGACGATGCGTTACAGTTTCTGGTGAGTGATGGCGAAACTGGCTATTACCTGACAACTCAAGCCAATAGCATGGTACCCGCCACAATCGAAACCTCCGAAACCAGCAGTCTCTGGTTACTGGTAGTGATGGCCTTTGTTGGTGGTTTAATTCTCAATATCATGCCTTGCGTATTGCCTGTGCTGTCTTTTAAAGCCCTGTCGTTATCCGAGCAAACAATGTCCTTGAGTAAAAAACTCGGCTACCTGATTGGTGTGCTATTTAGCTTTAATGTCTTCGCCGTTCTTATCATTGCCCTGAAGGAATCGGGCAATGCCGTTGGCTGGGGTTTTCATATGCAGGAACCTGCGGTCATCGTGGCGCTGTGTTTTCTGTTTGTTTATATCACTCTTACCCTTCTCGACATTGGCCCAACAGGTGCTAAGTTTGCAGGCGTCGGCCAGTCCCTTATCAAGGGCGATAGTTTTATCAGCCAGTTTTTCACCGGCGTACTGGCGGCGATTGTCGCCTCGCCCTGTACTGCGCCGTTTATGGCAGCAGCACTGGGTGTGGCGCTTTTAAGCGACAATATCTCCGCATTCGTTATTTTTAACGCTCTGGCCATCGGCTTTGCCTTGCCAATGACCTTATTAATAGTATCGAAAACGTTTCGTAACCGACTTCCCAAGCCTGGCCCCTGGATGAATACCTTTAAAGTGTTCCTGGCCTTTCCAATGCTGGCAACTGTAGTTTGGCTAGTATGGGTATTCCTTGGACAAAGCAATGGCAGTGCTCAATTTGTACTGATGATGGCGTTGTTGTTATTCGCACTGCTTCTATGGATAGCGTCGGTAAGCAGAGGCTGGTGGCAAAACGTAATGCAGGTAAGCGCACTTGGCTTTGTGGTATTTGCTACCTACATAAGTGCATCTGTGACCCCAAATGATAATGCGACTGACAATACGGCGAGCTTTGAGCAAGCCTATAGTCCTGCAGCGCTTGCTGAGTTAAAACAGAACAATCAGGTTGTGCTGGTTAACATGACCGCAGATTGGTGTATTACCTGCAAAGTGAATGAACAAGTCGCCTTTGCCGATCAGCAAGTGCAAAGCGTTCTCCAGTCTTCTACAGTGAACTATATGGTTGGAGACTGGACTAATAAAAACACCGAAATTCTTGAATTTTTACAACAGTACCAACGCTCTGGCGTGCCCTTGTATGTCATATACGCAGGGGATAGTTATGAGCAGGTATTGCCACAAATACTTACGGCCGACATTGTTATTGAGGCCATTAATCAAGCTAAAAAGGAAATCAATCATGGTTAAACATAGCGCCATACTAACTTTGTTTTTCTCATTCGCATTATCCCTGTCGGTGCAAGCCGGGGTTAAAGTTGACGAGGCAGCGCCGGATTTTGAGTTAGTAAACGAAGCGGGCAAAACCGTTAAACTCAGTGACTACCAAGGTAAATATGTAGTTTTAGAGTGGACCAATCATCTGTGTCCATACGTTAAAAAGCACTATGAAAGTGGCAATATGCCAAATCTACAAAGCAAGTATACCGACAAAGATGTGGTCTGGTTGCAGGTCATTTCCTCTGCCGAAGGTAAGCAAGGTTATGTTGAAGCCGAAGAAGCCGTGGCTTTAAACAAAGAGCGTCAAGCAGCTCCTTCACACGTATTGTTCGATCCTGAAGGTGATGTAGGTAAGCTTTATGGCGCCAAAACTACACCACATATGTACATCATCAATCCGGAAGGCGAGCTTAAATACGCGGGTGCTATCGACAGCATCAAATCGGCAGACCCAGCAGATATTGAGAAAGCGACAAATTACGTCGATACCGGCTTGACCTCACTGATGGCTGGTGGCGAAGTGGAAAACAAACTAACACCACCTTACGGCTGTTCTGTTAAATACAAAAGCTAATCGTTAGCGTATTTCTGTGGGAGAAGCTTATCGCTTCTCCCCTTTACAATCTCTCTCCCATTCCTGTTTTTCTGTAAAAAAATCCGACATAAATTTGTCTTATTGAGGTCACGTGCTAGATTAAAAGTAACAACAATAACGTTTGGTGTAGTGTTAATGATTAACAGGAAAATCATAGGGATATGTCGCAAAGTAACCGTGGTTGCTTTGTTGTTGTGTCCGTTCGCCTCCAATGCTGAAATCCCCCGCTCGCCCATCCCTTTTTACGCCGGTGTTGGCCTGGGTTCCAGCAGTTACGATTACCCCAACAATGACCTTGAATCCAGAAGCGTCGACAAATCTGGTTTTTATTATCAATTATTTGCCGGCTACAGTTTCAACGAATATTTCGCCATTGAGGCGGGTTATGCCGTTTTAAGTGAACTTGAAGAAACCATCGAGCAGGAATTTGCGGGCACTACAGATCGCAATGTCGAACTGTATCGCGACTCAACCATAAGTGTTGACGGCTTTCGCCTTAACCTGAAAGGGTCTCTGCCAATAAATCGCCATTTTAGTCTTTACGCTAAGGCTGGATTGTTTCGTTGGAATTCCGATCATGACACGGTTTTGACGGTTAATTATTTTGATCCTGAAATAGAAGATATTGACCGCAGAGAATCTGTTTCCGATAGCGGAACCGATGGCCATTACGCTATTGGCGTTGAAGGAAGAAGAGATCGCCTGAGTGTTTTTATCGAGCACGAATTATACGAAACCGAAACTGAAAACATTTATGGTGTGAATGTTGGCATTCACTATGTTTTTTAGAGCTACTCCCACCGTTACCTCTAAAACCGCTGGTAAATCGTAGAAAATTTCAGCAATCAATGTGACATCGCTGGCAAAACCTTGCCAGCGCTACCCGACTTATCTAAGATGCTCCCATTGACGGTATCTACCGTTCAGCCCCCCTTATAAATACTGGCGTCACTGCCAGAACTCAAAGATTCGTTTTCAAAAACTCGGAATATTCCTATGAAGAAGTTCTCAATGAGCCTGGTAGCGGCTTTATCTCTGTGCTTACCTCTAACGGCTAACGCCAATGTTCAACTTGGTTTAGGTATCGATAAGGGGCTTGGCATTAGTGCTCAAATCGATAATGTACAACTTTTTGCCGGCAATGACGGTGTAAGCCTGGATTACAAATTTGAGCAAGGGACATTCAAGCAAAATGCGCCGTTTTCCTGGTACATTGCCGCTGGCGCCTATGCCGGAGAGCATGACTATGGTCTGCGGGTTCCTTTCGGTATTAAATTGCATTTCGCCAAAGGCTGGCATCTCTATGGTCAACTGGCACCGCAGTTAGAAATGCACGATGATGACCATCGCAACGATGACGATGAATTACAGTTCGGTCTTAGCACTGCCATTGGCGTTCGCTATAGCTTCTAGTTCCAGCCATCGCTAAAGATAATAAAAAAGGGCAACTCAAGTTATGAGGCGCCCTTTTTTAAAACTTTTTTAATGATGCTAACAATAACTAAAATCGAAAACCAATAGACAATGCCGAAGCAATTGCGCTGGTATCGATTTCTGCAAAATCTTCATAATCTCCGGTTGAGCGCAGCGCCAGAGTTAAATCGATTGTAACCGCAGGCCAGTGATAACCGATACCACCATTTAACTGGAAACCCGAAAAAGATTCGTCAAAGTCAGTGCCACTGACTTCCCAGGTTTCCCGATACACACCGCCGCCAATATAGGCTTTAAAACCTTCGCTTAATAAACCGGTGCCGTAATAACCAAGGATATCGAATCCGTCATTTTCCAGATCAGACCAATCATCGTGTTCTAGCGTGTAATAGTTGAAACGAGCTCCGACATTATCGTTAAACGCATAAGTCGCGTTAAGTAGTAACCCTGAAAAATCGTCATCCTCGTAACCTGAGTCATCGGCACTTATGGTTAGAGCGTAACTACCAATACCCAGGGAATAGGGTTTGTCATCGGTCATCGCCTGTAGCTTGAGACTGAAAAATAATGAGAAGACTAACAGCGTAGCGCTTCCTGCTTTTAAGTATGTCATCCTTAATTCCTTGTAAAACTTAATTCTATGGAAAGCTCATTAAAAATCAGATAATTGCACAAGTAAACAATTATTTTCAGGATTAATATCGGCGATAAAAGCAACAGCAAATACTAGGTTTTAAAATAGATCACTGATAGGATAAGTCGTTTATATACAAAAAGGAGAAGTTATGACAACTGAAGTCACACAAGCAAATGAAGAAAACGTATTTGAAGCACCGCAGGCAGATTTGGGTGTTCATTCTGGTAACAAGCCCATTTTGGAATTTAAGAGATTCTCTGCGTGGGGAGTATTCCTACTAGGTATTGTTACGTTAGGCTTATACTACATCTACTGGGTATACAATCGCTCACAAAAAACTAACGCCCTGAGCCAAAACAAGAAAGCGAGTCTTATCTCGATTTACATCGTAATCGCGTGTTTGATAGGCCTTATCTCACTTCCATTTGTGTTTGTCGACCAACAAACAATTGCAAATGCAGAAGGCATAATAAACCTTGTATATTTTATCGCTTGGATTGTCGCAATCTTTTCACTGAGAAGTGCGATTGCAGAAATTATCAATATGAGCGGTGAAGATGCAGAGCCCGTTTACCTAAACGGTATCCTGACATTCTTCTTCAGCGCGATTTATATTCAATACAAAATCAATGAAGCGATAGACAACCAGTCTTAATCCACTTTTGAAGAGGGGCGATTTAGGCCTTAAACCCCTGGTCCCCTCTCTATTAATTTGTCTTCGTGATTCACATCTGCAACATCCAAAAGATCAAGAAAAGTGTTGCCAGGGCAATACTGACTTTTCTATTGGGCTTGTATCTTTGCAGTAGAAAATAAATAACGCCCATGAGGCGATTGATTTTCAAATCTAAACAGCAAAAGAGCTCCATCGGAGCTCTTTTTATAGCATACCGCTGTGTTTGACGCTCAGATAGGTATTTATCACGTAAGGCAATAACCGCTCTGGAGAGCACTCCACACAGATAATCCCCTCTTTCGTCATACGCTTAATATGAGCCTGGTAGCGATTTTTAATTTCAATCGCCGAACAATAACTGTCAGCATCAGAGATATGACGAATCTCACTGTCTAGGGCTTCCCGTAACGCCTGGTTTTCTATATTCACCAATGCCACAAGATGGTGGCGCTGCAAACGCTTCAAAGCCGGCAATAAATCCTTAGCATTTTGATCATCAATGGTGGTCACCATAAGCACTAACGAACGCTTAGTATTTTTCTTTAGTAGCTGATTAACCGCCTGCTGGTAATCGCCATAGCTCTGGTCTGGATACAAATCATAAAAATGATTCATTACCCGGGAAACATTTTGCTCGCCTTTTACCGCTTCCAACCAGCGTTCCTGCTGGTTAAAGCTTTGCATACTGAACCAGTCGCCCTGTTTGAGGACGGTATGGCCCAGCATAAGCAAGGCATTTAACGCGGCATCGAAATGACTGCCGGTACTGGTTTCAACACTCATTTGCTGGCCCGCGTCCAGCATCACAATAATGTGTTGGTTTTGCTCTTCCTGATACTCTCTGGCAATTAACTTTTGCAGCTTACTCGACGACTTCCAGTCAATCTGACGAATGGAATCGCCCTGACGATATTCGCGAAGGTGATTAAACTCAGTACCCTGCCCACGTTTACGCATGATCTTCAGGCCATCGATTGGCAGGTTGCTTACACCTTTTAAGCTATGCTGTTGATTGACGCGACGAAAATCAGGATAAACTTTTACCGTTTCAACCGTATCCTGAAGCCATAAACACTGCCATAAACCAAATACCGAACGAACACACAACTCAGTGCCGCCAACATTATGATCGCCGCGTTCATTTGGCTTAATCCTATATTTCAATTTAGTACGTTGATTACCTTTTAAATAAAAGCTGTCGTTCTTGTGCTCACCACTGATACTGGGATCTAAATGATCCCTGACCTGCAAGGTTAATCCGCTTGCCGAGTTATTAGCGACACTAAGCTCGATATCGTACCAACGTTGAAAGCTCAGATTATTCGGTAACGTCCTGGCAATGGTCAGATCCGGCGCCCGGTAACTCACCCAAAAATCAAAACCAACGAGGATAGCCAATACCAGTGCCGCACCCACATAGTATGCTCCGAGAACTTCAGGCTCTGGCAACAGGATTAAAGCCGCAACCAAAACTGCGCTGATTAAGGCAAAGAACTTAATCAGCTTAGGTTCTGGGCGTACACCGGTTAATTTCATACCCGAGGCGCTTCCACGCTTGCCAGGATCTCTTCAATGACCTGATTCTTATCAACGCCCTCGAGTTCCAATTCGGCTGACAGGATCAGTCGATGACGTAATACGTTCGGTGCTACAACCTTGATATCATGAGGAACCACATAATCGCGATTATTCATCAAGGCATTAACTTTCGCAGCTTTCACAAGGTTGATGCTTCCGCGCAAACCAGCGCCATGCAAGACACCATGCCAGCTTCGGGATTTACGAACAATTTCTACTGCATAATCATATAGCTGCTCATCAACCAGAACATTACTGACCATGGTCTTTATCTGCTCAATCTGTGCAGGTGTTATAACCCGCTCCAAAGATGTGACTTTTTGCTCATTACTCTTTACTAAGGTATTAAGTTTCAGCAAAGCCACTTCATCTTCAAGGGCAGGAAAGTCGACTTCGATTTTCATCATAAAACGGTCTAATTCTGCTTCTGGCAGCGGATAAGTTCCCTCTTGGTCGAGCGGGTTCTGAGTGGCTAGGACAATAAATGGTGAGTCGATTTTCAGACTTTCACCATCTAAGGTAATTTGTTGTTCCTGCATCACCTCAAGCAGTGCAGATTGGGTTTTTGCCGGAGCACGGTTGATTTCATCGGCTAACAATACGTTGGTAAAGGCAGGCCCTTTTTTGGTGGTGAACTCACCTTGTTTCATATCATACAAGGCATGTCCAAGCACATCAGAAGGCATTAAATCCGGAGTAAACTGTACCCTGGCAAAGTCAACATCAAGACATTGAGCGATGGCGCGCACTAGTAAGGTTTTTCCAAGTCCCGGAACACCTTCTAATAAAATATGACCACCAGCGAACAATGCGGTTAACACATTTTCAATTACCAGATCCTGACCAATCAGAACTTTGGAAATTTGTTGTTTCACCGCCACAATTGACTGGTGAGCTTGTTCTACACTTAGCTCTTCGCTGATAACTTCACTCATAGTTTTTCCTTCAATGCTTTAAATTCCTGGGTATAACGTAACCGGGAAATATCGTCTTCCGGTACGGTTTGGGTAATCAATTGCTCTATTTGCTCGGCATTGATCCCCGTGATTTCCTGTAAAATCCTTGTTTTTTCTGTAATTTCAAGCTGGCTAAAACCGGGCATTCTCGGCTCCATTATCGAATCGATATCGGCAACCAGGGCCTGATGTAAAATTTCCGCTTGTTGGTGTTTGATTAAAAATCGGCTCATCGCCTGCAGGTGTTTGTTAAACAACGAATCCTGTCCTTTGCCACTGATTTCAATCGAGCCAAACCTCACCAGTCCTCGCCATACAATAAATATCAGGGTCAATAACATCACGATCACGGTTAACCAGGACAACTTCCAGAGACGCTCAAACCAACCTGGTGAATACAGACTCGGTAAGTAGAAAATACGCTCGTTACTCGCCGTCAGCCAATCCAAAAACAACCCGTGGTCCAAGTGCAATAACCCATGGTTTTTAATCATATCCAGGTTAGTGACATAAGTGATGTAGCCATCGCCCCAGGGTAAATCACAAAGCACCACACCTTCTTTTTCATCACGGGAAAATGCATCGCCGCCACAATCGGTGATTTCAAAACTGGAATATAATGCTAATGACATTGGATAGTTCTCCAATGACATCGTCATATTGGCTTCGGGTTCGTTATAGATGTTTAAGCGATTGGTAAAATCCGGGTCTTCGGAATGGCTAATGCCTACTTCCGGCTCCCACAATAACGCATTGTATTGTAGCTGCTCACTGTCTCGGCTGGGCGACACTTCATAGACCAGATGCCCACCTTCCCGCACCCAGACCAGTAAATACTTATCTACCGACGGGTACTCCAATATACTGTTTTCATTAATGATTAAGGTTGAATCTGGAACCAGCATAATGCCGCGATCATCAATAAATTTGTCTTTCGCATCAAGCTTGGTTAACGATTTACCTTTGCTTTCTAAAAACAATCGGGCTGCCAGCATCGGGTCTTTTTGCGCTTCGCTATTGAAGCCGACAATCACTTCCTGTTCTTTCCAGTCTAAGGAGTAAATATACAGGCCAACAAGAACCGACAGGACGACCAATAAGCCGATAATAAAATTAGTTTTCATAAGCACCCTCCAGCTCTGGCAATTGCTCGAGAGATTGAATTAATTGCAGCAGTTGCGATGGTTCAATTTCCCGGTGCGCCCAGGCCTTAGCCATCCACAAAGAAAACAGATTTTGCATCGGCAGCCAGATTTCTTTCGGAAAATGCCCCTTAATAGCCGACTGACACTCTGGTTCGGTCATCGATTGCGACAACAACTCAGGGGCGAAGTGACTGACATAATTCAACGCGTGCTTAAGCAGATAAATTAACGACTGACGCTGCCTACCTTGCTCTGCTTCCAGCTTGGCGGCCGCAAGTAAATCCTCGGGCCAGTGCTTGGTTTCGATATCCTCAAAAAAATCCGGAACTACCACTTCGGGCTTTTTAGGTTTCACAGCCTTATACGGTGTAACCCGTGCATTATCCTGTTTCTGATACATCTGATATAAGCGATACACGACCCAAAGAATGAGCCAAAGAACTAACCCATATAACAACCACTGCACCGCGGGAGCGAATATTTCCAGCCATGAAAACATCGACAAAAATGCTATCAGCCAATCTGGAGGGCCGGAGTCGTCAGATTTTTCTTCTTCATCAAGTACATAAGTTGTCTCGCGCTGAATCAGTTCATTATCTTCATAAATCTTCAGAACTAAGGCTCGGGTTTCTGTGGCCTTGGCGCTATCCTCACTGCTGCTATCGGTATTTTCTGCAGCAACGGTCGATGCTTCAACCTCGGTTGATTGCGTCTCAGCAGCCATTACAGTCGTTGGCGTAGGCACCCACATCAGGCTTGCCACGAAAATGGTCACAATAACTTGTGATAACCGATGAACTAACTGTTTAAAGCCAAGTTCGATATCCCAGGCTTCCAGTTTAATTCGGCTATTGAGATACATCATAAATCCGCCACAGACAAACCAGGGAGCGATTACCGATACCGAAAAAACATACATCCAATAATAAATCTGCTCATAGATAATATTGCTCTCAGTACCTGAACCAAACATATCTGCAAATGGGTCACTGGATGGCACAAAATAAAACACTAAGGTGAATAACGCGAACAGCAGGATCATTTCCAGATGCACCGCGAATAGGATCCAGGCTACCTGATTATTCTCTGTCCGAGCCAACAACAAGGTTTTACGTTTTTGTCGGGTGTCACCGGTTAATAACTCCAACTGTTCGACACTTGCAAGGTAGGCGCGATTTGGACTCAGGCGCAACCAGGTAAGCATACCAATAATATCGATGAAACGAAGACGCCTTAAGACGCCTAAATTCTCTTTGGTTGACGTCGGCTGAGAAAATGCCCGCTTACTTAAAGAATCCAGAAGCGGACGCTCCATCAGCGGCTTTAGCCACCAAAAGATAAGGCTTGCCCAGGTCGGATCAAATACCAGAAATAAGATCAGCGCTAGCGGCACAGCCTGGCATAAATATATTTTCCACAGGGGCCAGAAGTTGCCACGATAAAACTGCAATGACAGGTCGAAAACCTGCCAGGGATTTCGTAATCGGGGAACAAATGCGAGGCGATTAATCTGCATAACGACACCCCCGATACAATCGATATAACACCCAGAACCAGCCAATGGTGCCGACGATAAATTTCACTTCTACAGGGAGTTCGCTGCTTGACCAGAACGCCTCGACAAATGCAGCAATCAATAGCATTACAAAGGCGCCACAGATCAGTGGCAATACCGAGGCTCCGGCGATTTTGATCGCCTCTTTTCGTGCCAGTGCACCGGGATTCAGGATCGAGAAACCTATTTTACATCCAGCCGCCCCAGCGATAACAATCGCCATCAGCTCAAACGAGCCATGACCTATAACGAATGAGAAAAACGGTTCGGTATAGCCGACATTAACGATATGGGCGCTAATAGCGCCAAAGAAAAAACTGTTGAAAAGCAAAGGAACAATGGCGCCAATGCCAAGCAGCGCTCCGCCACCGAACATTTGAAAAGCGATACCGATATTGTTGTATACATAGAATCCGAACATCATCACATCGGTTCCGGCGCCGCGTTCACCGGTTTGCACATCCCCTGACGGGTCATACATGGCTTCAAGTTCGTTGACCTGCATAGGATCAACAAACCAATAAATATGATCCGGAGCCAGTAACACCCAAAAGAAGGCGATTAACCCTAATCCCCAGAAAGCCAGCGTGCTGCCAAGAATGAACAGGCGGTTATCATATAAAGATCTCGGGAAGTCCTGAGTAAAAATCCGCAGAATTTGTTTAAGACTAAAGCCGTTACTCTGATAGAGATGCTGCTGACCTTGTTGTACCAGGTGATTTAAACGTTCAATCAGCGCTGGAGAATATTGTCGGCTTCTCGCTAGCGCCAAATCGGCACAAATTTGGCGAAACTGCTCGGGGTAATCTTTAACCTGATTGGCGTTTTCAATATTAAACTCGGAAAATTGCTGCCAGCGCGCTTCATTTATTCGCACAAAGTGATTTTGCTTCATGCTTCCTGCCCCATAAAATATTGCGCATAACCTTTCAACATATCGACTGCCTGCTGATCACTACAGCCAAGAATTGGTGCCAATACATTTGCCAGCTCCTGCTGACGCGCCGCGGAAAGGTCTTCGCAGCGCTCGGCGAAACTGATGATAAGCTTTTGTTCTTCGGTACTGAGCGCTTTAGTTGGTGCCAGAGGCTCAATTTTTTCACTGAACAGCCCTAATTTGTTCTGCTCTGAAAATATCACCATAGTGCCGGATGCCCAGTCTCCAATGCGTTTAAATTCTTTGCCAAAGACCATCACTAACATGCCAAGAGCATAGGCAAAAGGAAAAGCGTCGGCGGGTCTGAGAAGGTTCCTGAGGATGATTTGTTCGATTCTAGGCGGCAGGCCATTGTCCTGAACGACTTGTAATTTATAGCGTTTTTTACCTGGCGTCTGACCATTTTTGGCTTCGAAATAGATATAGTAGCCCCAGCTGACCACAAAAAAGGCGATCAACAACAGACCTTGCCCGGCATCACCGAGGAAAGCGAATATCATTCCTAAAACAAAAAGTATGATGGCGCGGAACATAAAGTCCCACATATAGGCATATGCTCTGACAGCAAGACCTGCCGGCTCTAAGTTGATACTTACGCCTTCGGGTAGCCTTTGGTAGATTAGATTATCAATTCCTTGATACTGCATTTTACATCGTTATTATTTTCCTGAGCCGAAAATAATGCGCTAAAAAACACACAGATGCAAGACACAGCCGTGGACTACATAAAATGCAAATGCCGCTCCGAATTCGAAGCGTTTTGGTCACTCTATGCTTCTGGAAACTAGCCAGAGAAATCGCTTCTGGCGCTTTTTACCGGGTTGGTTTCGCTTATTTACGTCCCAGATTCCCTGTAGTATCAGGGAATGACTTGAGGTTTTTTGCTGTTTCTTCCACCAGTGCAGCTTACCTCATTAGGAGCGACGTTTTTTTGTCGCGTGTTAAGGGAGTTTCAACTCCCACTTGTCGCACTTTAGAGACATTCGGCTCTCGCCAGGATTCCCTGTAGTATCAGGGAATGACTTGAGGGTTTTTGCTTTTTGCTAGGAACAGCGTGTACTCGGAGCTGATGACATCAGCGTACTCGAAGTGGCGTTTTCTGCCACGTGCTAGGAACAATCTTTGATTGTGTACTCGGAGTATCGCTTGCGATACCTACTAAGGGAGTTTCAACTCCCGTTCTACACCTTTGAGACACTCGTCTCTATCCAGAGATACCGTGCAGTATCACGGCATGACTGGAGTCTAGATGCTTTTGTTTTTGCTTTTTGCTTTTTGCTAGGAACAGCGTGTACTCGGAGCTGATGACATCAGCGTACTCGAAGTGGCGTTTTCTGCCACGTACTCGGAGTATCGCTTGCGATACCTACTAAGGGAGTTTCAACTCCCGTTCTACACCTTTGAGACACTCGTCTCTATCCCGAGATACCGTGCAGTATCACGGCATGACTGGAGTCTAGATGCTTTTGTTTTTGCTTTTTGCTTTTTGCTTTTTGCTAGGAACAGCGTGTACTCGGAGCTGATGACATCAGCGTACTCGAAGTGGCGTTTTCTGCCACGTACTCGGAACAATCTTTGATTGTGTACTCGGAGTATCGCTTGCGATACGTACTACGGGAGTTTCAACTCCCGTCTCATTTCAACAACGGATGATCCGCAGGCAATTGATGGCTTATCCATTTAACCAAGCGCTTTTTCATATGAACGCCATTTTCCTGTTCGGCAGGTAAGGGGATCACCAGTTTATCGTTTACCAGCAAGCGATAAATGCACTCGACTTTTTGATCAAAAGAGTCGGTCGGCCCAAAGCTTTTATAGCCTCGATTATTGGCATAGGCCTGGCCAACAACCAAAGCTTTTTTCAGTAGTTCTTTTTCGTTCTTTAATTTTTTCATCACGTTGACTCATTGTCATCGAGTAATCGTTTCTGGTGAAGGCGATTAACAATTAATCCAAAACCAATAGCAATTATCGCTACCCCTAATAAACTTTGTATTGAAGCCGCCAGCTTCACAAACCAAAAATTCGGTGTAATGTCACCATACCCTAGGGTAGTAACGGTTACCACACTAAAGTAAAAGCATTCAAGAAAATACAATCTTCGTTTTTGAGTCAGATAGCGGGGAAAAAACACACTCTCTGTCGTTTGCACAGCCTGCCATTTAAGGGCAGGAGTCACCGGCTTTCCATAGCTCACCGCGACATCCTCGACTAACCCATCGATGCTTTCAAAAATGGAGTGTTTGGTACCATTAAAACCGCGGGTATCATTCGGGTAGGCGATGTTTTTATATTGCTCTGGCAGGTTTTGATAATGATGATATTCATTCATGTAGTGGCGATAGTCCGCCAGTGAGCTTATCAGGTAATAGCCAGCACTAAAGACAATAATGGTTGAAAGGTACGTCGCTGCCAAGTCACCTAATACCCGGTTTTTAACATTTTGCTGAAACAGGTAAACGAAGATATATATCAGCCTGACAATCCAAATCAGCAACACCCCGTAAAATAAACCAGAGACAATATAGCTAATCCATTTCGGTAGGCGCTCTTCTTCCTGAGAATATATCACCATGATCTCCAGGCAAAGAATAAATACCGCAGCCAGCAACAATCCTGAGGACAATATTTTTGCCCAGTTGGGAATAAGATTGCGAATGTCGCTGATCGGCAAAGCGTGCCCCTTGAACGCAAAAACTATTTTAAATGTTAGTTGTCAATGCTATATCGAGCCATTGATTTTCTTGAGTTTTTCAAAATTCTCTCCAACACTGAAATAGTGTTAATTCAAAGGCCATTAAAGATGCATCAACCCTCCCCTATTATTTTGAACGAGCCGACCCCAAAACTTAGCGATGTCGACTTCAGCAAAGGTATTATTGAAAGTAAAAAAGAATATCAACACGAATTAAGTCACTGGCAAAAACGCTTACTGGCCGTGCAACAAGCGTATTTTCATCAAGGCCGACGGGTGATAATTGTCCTTGAAGGTTGGGATGCCAGCGGTAAGGGAGGATTGATTCGTCGCATTACCGAACGCCTCGATCCTCGAGGCTTTAGAGTCTACCCGATTGCCGCACCGAGCAAAGAAGAACAGGGACGGCATTATTTGTATCGCTTTCAAAAAGCCCTGCCACCGCCTGGCCGCATCGCCATTTTCGACCGCTCTTATTTTGGTCGGGTTTTGGTTGAGCGGGTTGAAGGTTTTGCTTCAGTGCAAGAATGGCAGCGTGCTTATCAGGAAATCAATGAATTTGAGCGGATGTTAATTGATGATGGTGTTCGTATTATCAAGGCCTTTATCCACATTAGCCCGGAAGAGCAATTGCAGCGGTTTAAAGAGCGATTACAAAATCCGGTGAAACGCTGGAAACTCACCGAAGAAGATATTCGTAACCGCGAAAAATGGCCGATTTATGAACAAGCGATCAATGAGATGTTCGCTCGAACTTCCACCGAACACGCACCTTGGCATTTGGTCAACGGTAACCACAAGTGGTATGCCCGGGTTTCTGCCCTGAAAGGGCTGGTGTTGTTACTGGAAAGAGGCGTGGATACTTCCCCGCCTCCCATTGATCCTGACATGGTGCAATGGGCCAAATCTCAGTTAGGTATGGACTAAATAGAGCGTGTTGACCTTTGCAGGCCGAACTTTGTTCAATAAAAGTCATCTATAGTAAAATTCTAGAACCCAAAACCACAATTATTTTAAGAAATGTAGAATTGAATTCTTCGAACAGCGTTTGTTTTGAACCTGACCTGCGTTTTTTCTAGTTACCGTACAATAAGTACGCTAATTAGAAAAAGCCTTGCCCATATCCCAAACAATTCGCTGCAAAATTGACCTCGAAAGATAAACACGCTCTAGTGATTCAATCTAGCGCCAGCAATTTTCGTCCATAACTTTGCCGCGCCATGGGTACCACCACATCTGGATAACGCTGACAAACCACATATAGGCAGATGCCAGGGTATAACCGATACCACCGATAATGGTGAGCCAGGCAAACAGTGGATTAATTTTGGTGAGCCACCAAGACAACACATCCAGCATCAAAAAGGCAAAAGGTGTGACTACCACCAGAGTTTTTAGTCAGGTGGGAATGCCCGCAGCCAAAGAGAAAATCTTAATGAGAATGAATTCACTTGCGATTATATTCCCCTTCAGTGACACTGGAGAAAAAGGAGGATGACTATGACATTAGGTTACTGGATTGATTTTATTATTTTTTTGTTAATCGGATTAGCCTTGATATCAATATCCAGAGGTAAGTTAATCGATTTGACCTCGATGGGCCTGGAGACTGGTAGCGGTCCGATGCGCTGGTTCAAATATATTGGCATAGCATTAATCATGTTTCAGATGTTTGAACTCATCATGCTCATCAGCAGTTAATAAAAAATCCCGTAATAAATAGCCCCCACCTCTCTCAACCCTATCGGTTTGGCTAGCATTTGTGTCAAACTAAATACTTAGTAAAGATAAACACATCGGAAACATTGTTATGTCCCTGGAGAACGCCCCTCAACATGTTCAATTGGCGGTGGATTTAATTCAGTTGCTGGAAGAAAATCAGGTTTCACCACAAACCGTGTTAGACGCGTTGGAGTTAGTCAAAGCGGATTATCAACATAAACTGGATTCACAATCCGATCACTAATGCCATACCAATTCAGCCAATAATTGGGTATGTTATAACAAGTTAACAATAATAATCTGGCGGACTCATGAAGACCTGGCTTAATGGACTAAGACTATTCCTTATCTTTATCCCAGCTATCTGTTTTGCCAATTCCGGCAATATTTACAAATATACGTCGAAAGATGGCGTGGTTACTTATTCCGACAAAGAGCCGCCGAGCGGCCCTTACACCTTGTATCGCTCTGAGTGCTACGCCTGCAGTACTCAATCTCAAGTTAACTGGTATAGCACCCGTTTAAACACCAAAGATTACAGCCAGGAAATCATCTCGGCCAGTGCCAAGTACCGTGTTGACACAGCCCTGATCAGAGCCGTAATTCATGCGGAATCTCATTTTGATCACAAAGCCATTTCCAAACAAGGTGCTCAAGGCTTAATGCAATTAATGCCGGCAACGGCTGAATCACTTGGCGTTAACAACGCGTTTATTGCTAAGCAAAATATTGATGGTGGGGTTCAGCATCTGGCACGGTTACTGAAGAAATACCGCGGCGATATTAAACTGGCAACGGCTGCCTACAATGCTGGTGAAGGCAACGTTAAAAAGTACGGCGGTATTCCACCGTTTACCGAAACGAAAAACTACGTTGAACGGGTGCAAATCCTGCATCAGCGCTATCGAAAAGCACGGGCGTAATAGCAACTTTCATGCTGACACAATCGCAAATTCAAACCCAATTGAACCAATGTCACTGGCAAACAGAGCGATTGGTTATTCGTAATTTCATTGGCTCGGATCTCGCTACAGAGCTGGCGCATAATAAAGATCCGCGAATTATGCAGTATATCGCCGATATTGAAGACGATGCTGCGCTTGAGCAAAAAGTAAAAGATTTTCTTAACCCCTGGCAATGTGAAGATGGTAACTGGCTTGGCTTAGCGGTTTGTGTTGAAGATCAGGCTGAGTTCATTGGCATGGTATGTCTGAGGTTCGAGTCACTGGAGTTTGGCCGCGTGGAAATCGGTTATCGGTTCCATCCCGATCATCATGGCAAAGGCTTTGCGATTGAAGCGGTTAAAGGCTTAGTCGATTGGATATTTAATCAGTGCCGGGCGCAAAAAGTTCTCGCCTACTGCGTAAAAGACAATATTGCTTCTTATCGTTTGATGGAAAAATTGGGGATGCAACAGGAAGGTTGTTTACGCCAGCACTCCACCTTAGGCGGAGTGTGGCATGATGAACTGGTTTACGGATTGTTAGCTAAGGAATGGCCTGCTCACTCGGGCGATTAACGATCCTTTGTACGGGCTAGCCTGAGGAAAGACATCAGCAAGTTGCTGACCGTCTAATTGCCAATGTTGGGCCAGCATAGAAGCTATCCAGGAAAAGGTGTTAGACGTAGGCGCTAGATCCCGGCCCTGAAACTGCTGCTGTTTCGCGAGTCCCGGCCATTTACCCAGCACCTTGCCACCATCTACTGCACCACCCGCCATAAACATACAGCTCGCGGTGCCATGGTCTGTACCTAAAGTGCCGTTTTCTCTGACGGTGCGACCAAATTCCGTCGCCATTATCACCACAGTATTTTCCCAGTAATCACCCAGGCTTTGTTGTAATGCAGCTATGCCTTCATTTAACTCAACCAGGTGCTTATGCTGACGGCGAATTTCATAGTTGTGGGTATCCCAACCGCCGACTTCGAGCATCGCGCAATCGGTTCCCTGATCATTGGCAAGAATGCGGCCACATGACTTAGCTAAATCCACAAATCTGCCACGGTTATAACCACTACTTCCTTCATTGGTTAACTGCCTCAATTCCATACCTTGCGCCAGACGTTTACTGAGCAGCTTATCTGACTGATATAAATCCTGAAGCGCATCAAACACACTGGCATCAGCGCTATGAAACCGAGATGGATACCAGGTAGTGACCTTCTCATAACCGCGAAGACTGATAGGCACCGAATTGGCAACGGCAATAGCTTTATTGACTCTTGAGGCCGCAGCGCGACCGAGCCAACCGGTATCGGCATCAATGTGAGCCAGACCACTTTCTAAGAAATCCTGACCATCAAAATGCGAACGCTCTCCAAACCCGGATGAAACCGCATTAATGACCAAGAGTTGCTTTTGTTTATACAGTTGATGCATGTATTGCATGGCAGGATGAAACCCAAAGCCATCATCAATTGCCAGCAGTTCATCTTTCACCGCCGGATAAAGGTTCGGCCGCATCTTAGCTAATTCAGGCTCAAAAGTGGGCACCACAGTATGCAATGAATCCAGAGCGCCACGCATAATCACCCAAACCAGTTTCGCCGGTTTGTTACTGGAATTAGAATTCAGTGCCAGATTATTCGCCGCCAGTAACGGCGTATGTATGGTTGCCAGAGATGCAGTTAACGCTTTGATAAATTGTCTACGGCGCATCGTTATCTCCTTTGAAATTCCGGGCTCATGAGCAGCAGCGTCATTGCTACATCACGACTTTCAGCGCGACTGACATGGGCGTAGGTATCATGGCTTATGGTACTCCCTAACGTGGTAGCCATTAGTGACACCGGGTCGATATCTTTCGCCCGACGCGCCATCTCACTGGACCATTCAATTCTTGCCATCAACGCACTGGCGCCATCCCAGGTCTGTTGGACATCGCCAAATCCCGCGGGAGAGCCCGCTTTAAAAGGTGCCTGCCCGAGTGATCGCATGGTCGAGAAATACTGCCCCTGCTTAACCGATTCCACCCCAAGCCCACGTAACGATGAATACACAAAATCTCTGGGGCTTTTGAATTTTACGCTTTTATGCTGCCAACTCTCTGGATGATGAATCAGTGCATCCATAACCTGGGCAATATTGCCGCTCGATTCCATCCAACGTTTTTCCAGTGCTTGCAGCAATTCAGTGGATGGTTCATCACTTACGAAGTGAACCGCTAATTTGCGGGTAATGAATTTAGCCGTGTTTGGGTGGGCTGCTAAATCTTTGAGCATCGCCTCGCCTTGTTCAATGCCTTTTTGTGAATAGGTTTTCCCTAATAAGGTACGAGCGCCCGGCTCATGCCCATAACTTCGATATTTAAATCCGGTGGTATCTTTATCGAGCGGCTTTTTCACACTCCAGCCGGTGATACCTTTAGCCAGTTCAATAACATCCGCCTGGGTGTAGCCACCGTCAACGCCAAGGGTATGCAGTTCAAGGATTTCCCGGGCGAGATTTTCATTAAGTCCTAGGCGACCGTGTTGAACAAAAATGGAATTCGGACCAAAAGACTTTTCATTATTCAGATATATCAACATCGCCGGATGCTGGCATACAGCGATCAGCATGTCGGTAAAAGAACCGAGTAAATATGGGGCAATGGCTTCTCTTTCCAGTGTTGCCGCAAGTGCTGTCATGCCCTGGGAGCTCGCTGATACGCTGAAATGATTGGAAAAGAAATCAAGAAGGCGCCAGCTTACACCATGATCGGTGGCTAAGGCCTGATTAAAGCTATCAGTAGCAATTTGCCGATAGGTGGCTTGGAAATAGTTACCAGCAGGATCCATTAAATCATCAGGAATTTCGCCATCCTCTTGCCGTTTTCCTGCATCGAGCAATGCTTGTCGCTTTTTCCGCAACTGGCGGATGTTAGCGAGTTCTATAAGGATTTCAGAAGAGTTGGGTGAGCAACTCGCCTCAAAGCTTATCGGTTTAAGATTATTCATCACCCACCCTTGCGGGTTGGCTGAAGCGGCTTCCAACTCTCCGGATTTGGCACCGATGCCAAAGCGATTTGCTGCGATAGCCGCGCCGTGACTGGGGTTTGCATTATCGACTGGTTGCATAGCTTGTTTCGTATCATCTTGCCTTGTTAACTGGATTGTCTGCACAAGTACTTTACATCTCTACTCGCGCATAGCTGGGCCGGAATTAATTTTCCTGCCACTACTATTAACTTAGTAGTGATCATAGTCTTTGCCAAATCTCGCCATTCTGTGCAGACTATACTTATTATTATGTGTTGTACTTGCTCACAAGCAGTTCGATAAAAAGGTAAGCATATGAGACATTTACCATTAATCAGCAAAAGTTTTCTAAGTGCTCTGGCAATTCTATTCACCTTGTCAGGGTGTAGCACCAGTAGTAATGAAAGTGCCGAAGAAAAGCCGGTCGATCCTCGCCAGGGTAAAGAAGTGTCTCAGGTTTGCTATGCCAGCTCGTTAGATCGCTGGAGTACCTTGGACAGTGAACGCAAGGCGCTGCTGATATATCCGCGATCAAACAAAGCCTATAAGCTCACATTATCAGGCACTTGCGACCCTCAGTGGGCTTTCACACGCATCGCTACGGTGCAACGTATGGGCTCCAGTTGTTTATCCCGAGGCGATAAAGTGGTTACCGATATCAATGGTGGTATGGTAGATAGCTGCATCATCACCCGCATCCATGAATGGCATCCAGAAAAAAGTAAAGACAATTCCGATGTTCAAGACGGTGAAACTGAGACCGAGGATAACGAGGAAGCAGCTGAGGAAACCTCAGAAGATACTCAGCAATAAGCTCCTTAATAAAATGGGGTCAGAGTCATTGAAATGACTCTGACCCCATTTTACATTGGCGACTAATCGAATAACGGAATCGTATCTCGAGAGAAGGTTTGTTTGAGTACAACCGTAGATTCAATGCTATCGATGGCGGATATTCTGCCCAGCGATGTCTTTAAGAAGTGCTCATAGTGGGCAAGATCTTTGGCAAGGATTTTTAGCAAATAATCATAGCTTCCGGTGACTACCGAGCACTCTAAAATCTGCGGCAAAGAGTGCATTGCCTGCTCAAATTCCTGAGCGCGGTCGAACGAGTTTTCGGTTAATCGCACCTGCGCATAGATCAACACCGTATAACCCAACGACTGCGGATCCAGCGTTGCTCGATACCCTTGGATAATCCCACTGGTCTCCATTTTCTTTACCCGCCGTAAACACGGGGTATCTGACAGGCTAACCTGTTCCGCAAGCTCAGAAATTGCCATGCGGCCATCCTGTTGCAATGCGGCTAAAATCTGTCGATCTTTAATATCCAACGCTCATCACCTTACAAAAAATACAACTGTAGTGAATTTCACTACAACTAAATAGATTTATAACTATATTTATCACAAAAGACGCATACATCAATCTAATTTTGTTGCATTTCACTGGCAAAGCTTTGTTAGCATGCCTGTAATTACAACATTTAAGGATCTCCCACTGTGACTGCGAATACCCGCGCCTTCGATCGTTGGATACGAAATGAATTTTGCCAACTCAATTCCGACCTGGAAACGCTTTACTGGCAACAGGATGACAGAGCCAATGTCGAAAACATTGGCGAAGAATTAAAACACAGTTTGAAAAATCAGGGTCAGGAACTGATTGCCACCCTATTAGCGGAAGGTAATACCGATGAAGGCTTTGATAACGCCTTTAACCTGCTCGGCAATGTCGGGCTTTACATGGCCGCCTGTCGTCGTCATGAAATTACCGAACCGTCACGGGAAACCGTATCGCCGCTTACCGAAGCATCGGCGCTGGCGATGCACATTGGTGCGTCTATCGGGGTAACACCAAGATTCGCCACTGCTCACCTGACAACCCACAACAGTGCCGTCGATGGCACTTATAAGCGATTTACCGATTTACACGATGAAGCGTTGTTTCTCGATTACAACACCAAAGGTATTTTGGCTTATAAACGCGCTGCCGATGCGTTGTTGAAAATTCAGCCTTTAGGAATCAGTCATCCAATTACCGCCGATTTGTTAAAAGTGGCGAAACAGGCGTTACAGGATGTGCTCGACTCCAACCAGATATTATTCGAACAACTCGATACCGATCGCTTTTTCTATTGTGTTCGTCCTTACTACAAACCTTATCGAGTCGGTAAAGAAGTATACCGCGGCGCCAATGCTGGCGATTTTGCCGGTATCAATGTTATCGATATGCAACTTGGGCTTTGTTTTGCCAATGAGCCTTCTTATTCGCAAATGCTTGTCGACAAGTTTCTATATATGATGCCGGAAGATCAGATAATTCTGCGTGACTGTATGCGACGTCCAAGTTTGATGGACGATTTTCTTGAGGCAAAAAACAGTCACCAGCAGTCCTGGTATCAGGAAAACCTTGCGCTGTTCCTTGACGTTTGTAAATTGCACGGCGAAACGGCAATTGCCCATCACAATCAATTGGTGGAAAAATACATTCGCATTCCTTCGCAATCTATGGTGCAGCAACATATGGAGAAAGTTACCGCATCGGGACCACCATTGCCGGTATTGTTAGATGGTTTGGAAAAGCTTCGCGACAAACGATGTGCAGCAAAACGCAGTGATATTCGTACCCGCTTTCAGGATATCGAATTCCTGAAATCAACTCTGGATAACAGCTAAAGGGATAGCCGATGAGCAAACAGGACTTTCATTTACCGCAAGGTACCTATCTGCTAAATCATAGCGTTGGCAGACCGTTAAAAAGTTTACAACAGGGCTTTGCCCAGAGTTTTCTCGCGCCCTGGCAACAGGGTAATACTGAGCCCTGGGGCCAATGGTTAGGCATCATCGACGATTTTGTTAATCAACTAGCGGATTTATTTAACTCCAACGCCAGTCAGTTTTGTCCGCAGGTAAATCTATCGTCGGCGCTGACCAAGCTTTTGCAATCCTTACCGCAGTTAAACAAACAGGGCGTGGTAATACTCATGGCGGAACAGGATTTCCCAAGTATGGGGTTCGCCGTACAAAAAAGTCTGCCGAGCGCAGATATTCGTTTTATCCCAAAAGATCATGACATCACTGATGCGAATGTCTGGGCGCAGTACTTAACTGCTGATATTGATTTAGTGTTTGTCTCCCACGCCTACTCTAATACTGGCCAACTAGCACCAATTTCCGACGTCATTACCCTGGCTACAAAAGTGAATGCTCTTTCGATATTGGATATTGCTCAATCCGCTGGAGTTATCCCGCTGGATCTGCAAACCCTGCAACCGGACTTTATGATTGGTTCGAGCGTGAAGTGGTTATGTTCAGGATCCGGGGCTGCCTATTTATGGATTAACCAAGAACACATCGAACAATGCGACCCCATAGATGTCGGCTGGTTCTCCCACGAAAACCCGTTTGAATTTGATATTCATCACTTTAAATATCACCCAACGGCTAGGCGCTTTTGGGGCGGCACACCATCAATCGCACCCTATGCTATCGCCGCCCATACTTTAACGTATTTCAATCAGTTGACCTCAGACAAGTTGCGCGAGCATAATCAGAACATGCTAAACCATCTCTGGCAGCATCTCGCCGATTTTATTGTCTCTCCTGAACATTCGGCCTTGCGCTCAGGCACTGCAATATTGCAGTTTGCACAAAAGCAGCAAGCTGTTTTAGACAAACTTGCGGCTCAGCAAATCGCTGTCGACAGCCGCGCTTTGGGAATTCGCGTATCGCCTCATATATTCAATGACAAGGCGGATATTGAGCACTTCATTGATACCGTAAAGTCGGTAATTTAGTTAAAGACTTACCCCTGAATAAAGCGGCATGCACCCTTTGGATGTCGCTTGCGTTCAATCTAGAATAATCTTTCTATCGTAAGCAGGCGCACACTAAACCGTTTGTCCGTTCATTTCGTATATTCGTAAACACTCGACGAGACCACGTGATGAATATGAACACCAGCCACGCTAATGATGCCAATATTGAGCGCACTCAGCCGCCCTCATTGCTTTTGCATGGTATCGTTTTCAACATTATTTGGTTTCTGATCGTCATCATGCAGTGGGGCGCAGCCGCGGCTCTCGTAGCCTTAATCTGGTTTGCCTGCACCCCGCCTCGCTCAAACACTCTTAAATTGATCGTTAGCCTGGCCAGCATTGGAATCATTGCCGACTTCACCTTTATCAACGCAAATCTAATGGTGTTCAACGACACTACCATCAACCCACTTTGGCTTGGCGTTCTTTGGGTTTCATTTGCTCGCTTTGCATTTGTTTTCTTGCAGCACTGGCCCCTCCCTTACTGGCAGCTGTCGCTGATTTCAGCAATTTCAGGCCCTTTCAGTTATTTCGTTGGTCACCTTAATCAGGCGGTCATTATCCAATTGCAGTTATTACCTCAGGCAATTTTATTCGTTCTGTTTTGGGCATGCGTACTGCCCCTTGCTCTCTACAGCTGGAGGAAATTCTCATGATCACTTCCCTACGTTCTTCGCATCTGGTTGCATTCGCAACCGCTGTATCTCTGTTTACAGCATTGCCAGCTAGCGGCAATCAAATCGACAAGCAGAGCCGCAATGACATTCCCGATGCAGCAAGCGCCAACAACGCTGAAATTATGACGGTCACCAGCACAGGCTCTAGCACTAACGGGCAATGGCAGAAAGTCGGCGAGGCACAGCTGAAAGTATTGTTCTGGGACGTTTACCTGGCAAAACTGTTTACCCCGGATGGCGATTTTGAAAGTGCATCGGCAGGTATTGAGCATCCTTTACGTCTACACTTAACCTACTTCCTTGATATTGAGGGAGAAAAGCTGGCCGAAGAAACTGAGAAACAATGGCGGAAAATGGATTTTGAACATCCAGAGAATGCTGACTTCATCGAGAAATTGTCCGCAGTTTTTCCCGACCTAGAGGAACAGGATTCGCTTGCCATTGAAACCAGCTCGAAAGGGGAAGCGAGACTTTTTCACAACCAGGAGTTGATTTACGAATTTGCGCCTAGCGTTCAGGTGGACCAATTTTTGGCAATCTGGCTGTCGGATAGGTCGACTCGGCCGAAACTTATGAAACAGCTTACAGGACAAGCTCAATGATATTTAAGCTACCCCGCATCAACCAATGGAAAATTTCCGTCTTTGCACTTGCGTTTGTGACTTTGCTTTCAAGTTGCTCGCAATCTGTTCAGGAATATAAAGCGACTTCGCCTGCATTCACTTTAGAAGAATTTTTCGATGGCAACGTTAAAGCCTGGGGACTGGTTTCTAATTTCAATGACGATTTCGTGCGCCGATTCACCGTCGATATCGATGCCAGTTGGGAAGGTAACAAAGGCGTTTTGGATGAATACTTCGTCTACGATGATGGCGAAAAGCAATTTCGCCGTTGGGAAATCGAGCGCATTAACGATAGTACCTATCAAGGCAAGGCTGATGACATCATTGGTACGGCAACGGGTGAAAGATCAGGAGCTTACATTCGCTGGAAGTACAAAATGAATCTGAAAGTCGACGATAGCGAATACGAGGTTACCTTTGACGATCAAATGATGCTAATCGACGAAGACCACATGATGAACATCGCCAAAATTAAAAAATTTGGCATTACGGTTGCGACAGTAACCCTGTTTTTCGAGAAAGAACGCGGCTAGTTCGCGCTCTTTTCCCGCATAATTATTCAATTTCCCACATTTTATGGTGGTGTACGGTAGCGTGCTTCTTCCGTTCACTATCTACTCAACGACAATCACCCTCATCAACAGCTAATTAACACAAAAAACCACAACAAAACCGTATACATAGTTAGGCATTTAAAAATATCGATAAATATCAAAAGGATGGAAAACGAGCGATTTTCACCCAATTTTTGCACTCTGCAAATGCTACAAAATGCTACAAAGCAATGGTTGATGGTGGATATCTATGCAATTTAATGTTGGTTAGTCAGAAAGGAATTTCTGACCCTTGAAGGAATAAATCTAAAGGTTTATCCAAGGGCAAATTAAAATAACAATAGAAGTCGATTTATGAATAATAAGCAGCTATTTAAACAAAGTTTAATAGCAACTCTTACTGCCATGTATGTCGGTGCGTCCGGTGTAGCAGTGGCGGAACCAGGGGTTAAAAAGGTCCCGGGTACGAGTTTCTATGAACCCACTTTTACTGCGGAAGATATTGCCGCAATCCAGGAACAACGACAACATTATCTGCAAGGTGACATGTTCATCGGTGGTCGAGGCAAAGTAAACCGCGTATTCCAAAAACCTACCCCTGAAGATATTTTTCAGCCTGAACCAAATGTCAGTGGTAAGCGCAAATACATTGTGCAATTAACTGACGAACCTTTAGCAACGTATCACGGGGATGTTTCTGGCCTTAGGGCAACGGCAGCACCTAAAAATCGCTCGTTAATGGCCAAAGGCAGAGTAAACGTAAATTCATCCGCTGCGGTAAGTTACAAGAACTACCTGCATGAACAACAAGATCAATTCATCAGCCGGGTGAAAGGTAAAGGCGCTAACGTAAAAGTAGAACAGCGCTACACTCTTGCCAATAACGCCATGTTGGTGGAAATGACCCAGCAGGATGCGATATTAATGGCCCAGCAATCTGGGGTAAAACGCATTACACCAAATCGTATCTTCGAACTTCAGACCGATCGTGGGCCTGAGTTCATTGGTGCCGAGCCTATCTGGACGGGAACCGCAACCGAAGATGGTATCGGTGCGAAAGGTGAAGGAATGGTGGTTGGTATCATTGATACCGGTATCAATACCGACCACATTGCTTTCGCCAGTGACGAACAATTTAGCGATGCTAACCCGTTAGGCGCCGGCGAATTCATTGGCGACTGTGTCGATGAGCCAAGCTTATGTAACGACAAGCTAATTGGTGTTCGCTCATACCCGGAGATTACTGAAGTTTATTCTGCTCCGGAGTTTCAGGAACGTCCTTGGCACACCAATATGATCCGTCCGGATAATGGTGAAGACTACAATGGTCACGGTTCTCACGTTGCTAGCACTACGGCCGGTAACATGGTTGAAAACGTGCCGCTTCAGTCATTTGATGGTACCGACACCAGTGATGGTATCGATTTACCATTTAACTTTGCAAAGACCTCAGGTGTTGCGCCGCGTGCCCACGTAATCTCTTATCAGGTTTGTTGGCCAGGTGGCCCTGGCGATTACTACGCAGGCTGTCCGGAATCAGCAATTTTATCGGCATTTGAAGATGCTATTGCCGATGGCGTCGACACAATCAACTTCTCTATTGGTGGTGCGGAATCTTTCCCTTGGGAAGATCCAATGGAACTTGCTTTCCTTTCTGCCCGTGAAGCGGGTATTTCCGTTGCCGCAGCGGCTGGTAACTCTGGTCCTTACTACTGGTCGGCCGATCACGCCTCTCCTTGGGTAACTACCGTAGGTGCAACCAGCCATGATCGTGTTCTTGAAGCTGGTAAAACATCCATTTCCGGCTTTGAAGGTGATGCACCTAGCTGGCGTATCCCAAGGTCACCAATCGAAGGTAAAGGTTTTACTGACGAATTGAGCGGTGAATTTGTTCTGGCGAAGAATTATCCGGATCCAGACGATAGCGATGCATATTCCCCTTATTCCTGTAACGTGCCATTCCCGGCAGATACCTTTACCGCCGATCAAATCGTCGTTTGTGAGCGTGGTGATATTGCCCGGGTTGATAAAGCCAAAAACGTTGCCGCTGGTGGCGCCGGTGGTCTGGTACTGGTAAATACCAGTTACAGCCAACCTACCGTAGCCGACAAGTTTGTGATTCCAGGCATTAACGTAGCTTCAAATACCAAGTACAAGCTAGAGGGCTGGATCAACAACTCAACTCCAGGCACTGCTCGTGCAACCATCAATCTTGCTACTAATGAGTACTATTTTGACGATGCGCTGGCAAACAACCTTGCAAGCTTCAGTTCAATGGGACCAAGTAAAACCAACAATACTCTGGTACCTGACCTGGTAGCACCAGGCGTGCAAATCTATGCGGCCAATGCCGATGATCAACCATTCACTATGTACCCAGCCGCTTCTGACTGGACATTCATGAGTGGTACATCAATGGCAACACCACATGTTACCGGTGCAATGACCTTGTTAACTCAGTTACACCCTGACTGGACACCAGCAGAAATACAGTCTGCATTAATGTTAACTGCCGGCGATGTCTGGTTGAATAACGGTTACCAGTCTGTAGAACCTTACTTTAACTTTATGGCCGGTGCAGGTTCTATCAACGTAGAACGTGCAAACAATACCGGTCTGGTTATGGATGAAACTATCGACAACTACCTGGATGCAAATCCACGCAATGGTGGTTTCGACAACTGGTTAAACATCCCATCCATGGTTGAAATGGAATGTGAAAGCACCTGTACCTGGATGCGTACCGTAAAAGCGACTAAAGATGGTAGCTGGACGGTAGCGGGTATTGGCAAAGAAGACGGCGTTGAAATCAGTGTTTCACCAAGTAGCTTTGATCTAAAAGCCGGTGAAACCCAGGCAATTATCATTAAAGCGTCTTTGCCAAGTGTGATTGAAACTAAGGTTAACCCGAGCGAACCGGGTGCGCCATGGGATGCACAAATCAATAACTTCACCTTCTTTAACGGTAAAGTTGTTTTGAGCGAAGTAAATGGCATGTCTCCGGACGTACATATGCCAATTGTAGCTGCCAACGTCGTTGACCAGTTACCACTTTCCCATGACATCGAAATTACCCGTGATCAAGGTTCTGATACGCTGATTGTAAATACCGACAACTATTCAGAACTGACCCCTCGCTTTTATGGTTTGGTTAAACCTGAGGTATATCCGGCAGAGTTACTGACGGTAAGCCCTTACTTAACTAACAATAACATTGAAAAAGGCTGGGACATTCGCGCGATTGAAGTACCAGAAGGCACGAAACGCCTGATGGTAGAAATTCAGTCAGCAAGCGTAGATAACGACTTTATCGATATGAACCCTCGTTTAGTAACGGTTAAGCCAATGGTAGCTGTAGGTTTCGATGCTAATGGCAACGCCAGCTTTATTCCTACTGAAGAGCAGGCAGCAGAAGGCTCAGATTTTCGCGAAGAATATCATTCTGAAATTCTTTGTTTGTCCAGCTCGGAAGTGGAAACTAACTTCTGTAGTCTGAGCAACCCGCAGCCAGGCACATACTGGATTGCAACTATTGCCACGGGTGGTGCTACAGGCACAGAAATGCAGGTTGAAACTGGTATTGCTATGATTGGCGAAGACAGTGACAACGGTAATCTGTCTATCACTGGTCCAGAGTCTCACGATGGCAATGGCGACTACCCTCTAACCATTAGCTGGGATATCGCAGATTCAATGCCAGGTGATAAATACTATGGCGGTTTTGATTTGGGTAATCTTGAAGGTGCTGAAGGCACACTAGGTTTTACTGCACTGAACATTACTCGCGCCGGCGATGCCGTTAGCTGGGAAGTCAGCCAGGACAAAGCTAAATCGATGGATGTGCTTGATATTACCATGAAGGTAAAACCAAACCTTGAATCCAATGATCGTGATTATAATTTTGCGATTACATTGCCTGAAGGGTTGCGTCTTGCGCCAGATACGCTAACTGCTAATCGCCCAGATATCATGGAAGCGATTGAAGCGACGGAAAATGGATTAGTGCTATCCGGAACCCAGGCTTCAACACGCGATATCATGCGTGATTATGTAATGACCACAAACTTGACTGATGCAATGTGTCATACGCCGTTAATCGATGAATTCTCTGAAGGTGGATATATCGACCTGCAAGGTGAGTTCGGTATGCAGCCAAATGCTGAATGGATGGTTGGTGATAATCGCAGTTACTTTGATGTACCAATTGACTGGTTATTCTGGAATCAGGATGCCAACTTCAAAGTGTACAACCAGGAAAATGGCGGTTACATGCGTATGCATGCTGTTGGTGCGATGCAGTTTAACCAAACCTACTGGATTATGAGCCAGCATCGTGGTCCTGGATTCCTTTATGAGTCTCTGGCGCCTTTCTGGCGTGGTAGTTTCACCATGGATTACCTGCGTCATTGGGAAAACCCTCGCGGTCTGACTATCGCTAGTCAATATGCAGATGAGCGTCCGGATTTAGGCGACCTGTTATTCCTTGAATTCGATAACGTAACCGATAAATACACGGGCGATGAGTTTGATTTCCAGATGATTCTTCGCAGCGGTATCGATGAAAGAGAAGGTAAGCACGAAATTATTTACGCTTATGACAACTTAGGCGCTGATGTTGCCAAAGGCGTGGTAATGATTGAAGGCTTTGATTCACCATTCTCTCGTAATGCAGGTCCTAAGAATGGCTACCTGTATGAAGTACTGGGTTTTGATAACCTTGACGAAGTTCTGGTAGATGACCTGGTAGTTTGTTTCGATTACGTAGGCCCCGAGCAAAGTGCCATTGAGCTATCATTCAAAGTTGCGGTTCAGCCTCAGTCAACCGGTCAGGATTTAACGATTAACTTCGATTATGATCTTGAAGGCCAGGACACTATTGCCCTTACTCACGACCTAAGCGTTAGCAGCAATCTGAAGATTGCTGAGTTTACCGACATGACGGTTGACGAGAATGGTCGCATTGATGGTATCGAAGTCTACTATGTGGATGGCAACAAGGTACCTAACACTATCGAAGTAACCGGTGAAGGCATAAGTGCAGAAGTTGATGGCGATATGTTCAACCTTATCCCGAATGCTGACTTCCATGGCGAAACCATGGTTACAGTAACGGTTCGTGATAACGAGCATGCGTCTGATGCTGCATCTACATCCTTTATGCTTACGGTAATTTCCGATGGTATTGAAAAAGGTTGTACAGACAGCAACGCTACAAACTTCGACAGCAATGCTAACGAAGATGATGGTAGCTGTGAATATCCTGAACCTCCGGGACAAGAGAAGAAAAAATCTGGTGGTGCAATGTATTGGTTATTACTAATTCTTGCTGGTGCAATGGTTCGCCGCCGCGCCTAATCATTCTATGATTTACTGAGGTGATAACCTCATTCAAAAGCCAGCGTTTATCGCTGGCTTTTTTATTATCCGTTATTTTCATGGGTTTTAAGAAGTTCTTTAATTCTCATCATGACATCTTGCCTAATCCTTGTTAGCATCGGGCATTAGCTAAAAATATAATAATTATCTTCGGGACTTTATATGAGTGTTTCTCGTGAGCATTTCAGCTCTAAGCTGGGCTTTATACTGGCCGCTGCAGGCTCTGCGGTAGGTATTGGAAATATTGTTGGCTTTCCAGTTAACGCCGCCAAAAATGGTGGCGGTGCGTTTCTGGTTATGTACGCCATATTTGTATTTATGATTTGCCTGCCGGTAATGATGGCGGAAATGGCAGTGGGTCGCAAAACCGCGAAAAACCCTGTCGGTGCGTATCATTCGTTAGGTGGCAAATCTGGCCCATGGCACTTTGCCGGCCTGCTTGGTATTATCACCCCATTTATGATTGCGGTTTTCTATACGGTACTCACCATCTGGATATTTATCTATCTGGTGATGACGGTGACCGGAAACCTCGATTATCTTGCCAGCGCCGATGGCTTTGGCACCATCATTAACAGCCCGTATTTGTTCCTTTCGATGATTGCCGTTGGTGGTTTAGTCGGTTCAATCCTGTCACTGGGTGTTAAAGACGGTATCGAAAAAGCGGCGAAAGTAATGATGCCAGCGTTATTTATCATGCTGATCTGTCTGGTTATTTTCGTATTAACCTTAGATAACGCCATGGCCGGTATCGAGTTTTACCTGATCCCGGATTTTTCAAAAATCACTCCACAGGTGATTAATGGTGCCATGTCCCAGGCATTCTTCTCGCTTTCCTTGGGTATGGGTATCCTGATTACTTACGGTTCTTACATCTCGAGAAAAACCGATATCTCAGGCTCTGCAAAACTCGTTGCAATCACAGATACCTCAGTGGCATTCATTGCTGGTTTGATGGTACTTCCTGCAATTTTTTCGTTTAACCCAGATGTGAATACCGACAAGCTAAGCGACAGTTCGGTATCAATGATTTTCGTATTCTTACCGAAAATTTTCTTAGCATTACAGGCAACCGTTGGTTACTTCTTCGCGAGTGTTATCGCCTCGATTTTCTTCCTGTTGGTATTCTTTGCGGCCTTGACCTCTTTGGTTTCCATCATCGAAGTACCGGTTTCTTACCTGATTGATGAGCGCAAGCAACCTCGTAAAACGGCATTAAGAAACATCTTTATTTTCGGTGGTATTCTGGCAGCGCTAGCAACTTTATCCTTTGGCATGGTGGATTTCCTTACCAGCCTTACCAGCTACGGCGGTAAATCAAAATCTCTGTTTGATGTGATTTATGACATCTTCTACGACACTATCTTACCGTTAAATGGTCTGCTTATTTGTTTGTTCGTAAGCTACCGCTGGAAGAAGCACAACCTTAACGCCGAGTTAAGTGAAGGTAACCCGGGCTTTGGCCAGTCATTGATGGCCAAATATGTAGACTTCTCGCTAGGTACTTTTATCCCGTTTATCCTGGCAGTAATCTTTATCAATACCGTGGCGAAGATATTCTTCGGCGTCGATTTGATTGGCTAGCCAAGCAAAGAATTAAACTGGAAAGCGGGGCAATATGCCCCGTTTTTTTACTTCCTTATCAAGGTTTGATTCGTTGATTATCAATAACTCTGGCCCCTTGTATATTGGCGTCCCACCGGCTTTTTCGCTACACTAGCGCCCCAATCCCAGCAAAGCAACTAACGCCAACGTGATGCAAGAAATCCTGTCTCTTATTCGACTACCCGGCAATAACGAAGATATCCCAGCTACCGACGCCCAGCGCCTGTTTCACGGCCGTGGTCATCAATACCCAGGGTTTGAGCATATCTGTATCGACTGGATACCACCGGTGGCGGTTATTTCTTTATTTAAAGAGGATGACGAGCAGGCACTCGGCGAACTCGCGAAATACCTACAAAGCAATATTGATGGCTGTGCCTCGGTACAGCTCCAGGAAAGATTTTTCCCTCTGGCACCATATCGATTATTAGTTGGCGAACCAATAGAAACCTTGGAAGTGGCAGAATCAGGTCTTAAATACGGCTTAAGCTTAGGTAAGTCGCAAAACCATGGCTTGTTCTTTGACATGCGAAATGGCCGCAACTGGGTAAAAGAACACGCTCAAAATAAAAATGTATTGAACCTGTTTGCCTATACCTGTGCGTTTTCGATTGCCGCTATCGAAGGTGGCGCCCGACAAGTGGTAAATATTGATATTGCCAAGGCACCGTTGGCCAGAGGCAGAGACAATCATCGCTTGAACCAGCATCAGCTTGAAAAGGTAAAGTTTGAAGGCGTTGATATCTTTAAATCCTACGCACGTTTGCGTAAATATGGTCCCTATGACTTGTTGATTTGCGATCCACCCTCTTTTCAAAAAGGCAGCGTAAATATTCAGCGTGATTACGGCAAAATTATTCGCCGCTTACCACAGTTAATGGCAGACAATGGCTTGGTGATGTTATGCCTGAATTCTCCGGATTTAGACCAGAAATTTCTTAAAGACACAGTGGAAAAAGAATGCCCAGAATGTGAGTTTGTGGAAGAGCTACTGCCACCAGAGGTATTTATCGACGCGGTTCCCGGCAAAGGGTTGAAAATCTTGATATATCGCTATCGGAGCAAATAAAAAACCGCTAGGTCGCTAGCAGGATTTTAAGACCGATGAGGATCAGGATCACACCGCCAAAGATTTCCGCTTTACCCTCAAGCCAGGTGCCACTGCGATGACCAACGTAAACGCCGATGGCGCTAAATGCTGCAGTGATTAATGCGATAATGGCACAGGCTAATAGTGGCTGCACAGATAGCAATGTCAAACTAAACCCAGCAGCCATGGCATCGATACTGGTAGCCAGGGAAAGTATCAACATTACCTTGAAGGTGACCTGTGAGATATCATCTTCAATGCCCTCGACAAAGCCTTCATAAATCATTTTTAAGCCAACCAGAACCAGCAACATAAAGGCCAGCCAGGGCGCATAGGTGTCCACCCAATCGAGCATGCCTTTACCACCAAGATAACCCAATAACGGCATTACTCCCTGAAACAAGCCAAACATTGATGCCGATAATAACGCCAACTTCTTTTTTGAGGGCACGGTTTTAGAGCCTAAGCCGATAGAAACGGCAAAGGCATCCATACTCAGAGCAATGGCTAGAAATATGACTTCTGGCATAATCGATAAATTTAAAACACGTGGGTTAAGCTTAGGTTATCTTTCAACAGGACTCGGATTAAATCACCACTCGCACCGCAAGAGCGATCAATACCACGCCAGTGATTTTATCGACGATAGCGCTATTTTTCTTCAAACGATTTAATACCGGCCCTCGTGACAAGCCGTAAGCAACCAGGCAATACCAAAGGGTATCGATAGCACCTACCGTGGCAATCATGATTAACTGCTGTTCCAATGTCGCATTTGCATCGACAAACTGACTAAATAACGCCAGAAAGAATAAAGCGAGCTTGGGGTTTAAAAAGGCGATAAGAAAACCATCACGCCAGCCGTGGACCTTTTGAACCGCGCCTGCATTTTCATGTTCGAACTCAATATTACTGCCTTTGCTTCTTAAAGCATTAATCGCCAGGTATACCAGAAAGGCGGCACCTGCATATTGAATCACACTATAGATGGTTGGCGATTGAACAATCACAAGACCGATACCCGTTACTGCGATGGCGGCATAAAGAGCAACACCAAAACCGTGGCTAATCGCTGTTGCCAGACCCGCACTTTGCCCACCTAACATGGTATTTCTGACAACCAGCGCCAGGCTTGGGCCAGGTGACAAGGCGCCAAGAATACATACCACGAGTAACGATAACCAAAGTTCAATTGCCATTTTTCTTATCCACTAAAAACAAAGCACTCATCATACCAAGAGGGCAACATAAACTACACTTAAAACTCATTCGCCAGGGATTAGTGGCTTAACCGTTTTGTGGAGATATTTTTATGAATCGCAAACTAATCCCAGCTCTATACTCGCTGCTAATTCCTGGCCTGTTGTTTATTTCAAGTCAACAGGCATCCGCAAATCAAGACTGTCAAATCGCCTCGAAAGAACTGCGCCAGTTGGAAAATGATATCCGCCAAGCCAATAACCGCTACAACAATAATCAAAGGCAACGTCACGACCAGCGCAATATGCCGCAAAGTGAAGCAGAGCGTCAGCAACATGAGATGGCGCGCCAGCGTCATCAAATTCAACAGCAGGAATATCAACAGCGCCGCAACGACTTAAATCGAATCGTCAACGCTTGTCGAAGGGTTCAAAACCACAGTTAGCTAGATACGCTAAATATTAGGGTTATTCACAAATTTTCATTTGTAGCGATTCGCCATTAATTGCCATAGCCCAGTAAATTCAACAGCTTAAGAATTTGGTTCAATTATTGCTTTGTTTTTTATTACAGTGTTAAACACGTTTTAAAAGAGCAGAAAAATGTTACCAACAAGGATTAAAACACATTTACTTATGGTATTTGGCTGGGTAATGCTGGCCATCGGCGTGCTATTTATTTTATTACCCGGTCCGGCAATTCTGTTTATTCCCGTAGGCCTTGGAATATTAAGTCTGGAATATGCATTTGCAAAACGCTGGTTACGTAAGTATCAACGATATTCTTCAGATGCCGCTCGTAGAATGGATGACTGGTTTACGAGAGAACGTTTTAAGCGAATTTTCAGACGCGGCTAGTAACAACAAGCCACGGGTTAAAATTCGCTTAGGTGACAAGTGGCGAGGAATTGAGTATTGAGAACAATTCCTCTGGGGTGACAAAGGGCGCGTAATTTACGTCGCATACAATGACGCTAAGGTGTCAGACTTCGCAGAAAACGCGAAGTCTGGTGTCATCACAAAATCAGAAAACAATTTTGTGACGGTGACAAGTGGCGCGCAATTAATTTGGAATGCAATTACGCTAAGGTGTCAGACTTCGCAGAAAACGCGAAGTCTGGTGTCGTCACAAAATCAGAAAACAATTTTGTGACGGTGACAAGTGGCGCGCAATTAATTTGGAATGCAATTACGCTAAGGTGACAGCCTTCGCAAACAACGCGAAGTCTGGTGTCGTCACAAACTCAAAAAACAATGTTGTGACGGTGACAAGTGGCGCGCAATTAATTTGGAATGCAATTACGCTAAGGTGACAGCCTTCGCAAACAACGCGAAGTCTGGTGTCGTCACAAACTCAAAAAACAATGTTGTGACGGTGACAAGTGGCGCGCAATTAATTTGGAATGCAATTACGCTAAGGTGACAGCCTTCGCAAACAACGCGAAGTCTGGTGTCGTCACAAACTCAAAAAACAATTTTGTGACGGTGACGACTTGAATAAAGGCGCTTCGTTGACACCGCTGACACCCTAACGAGAAATCTATTTCTCGTTTGACACCGCTTGAAAGCCGTCCATTTCAAGCTGTCACCTCGCCTTAGCGAAGACAAATCGAGCAAAGGCGCTTCGTTGACACCGCTGACACCCTAACGAGAAATAGATTTCTCGTTTGACACCGCTTGAAAGTTGTCCATTTCAAGCTGACACCTTTGATTTTCCTTAGTAGAAAATCAACGCTCATAAAAAAGCGCAGTAGGAAATGCGCTGCCTACTGCGCTCTTTGCTCCCTAAACATCTGGTTCAGAGATTCTGAATTTTTTAGTTGTGGTTTAGCCGTTTACAACCTGCTGCTGACGATAATCTTCTTTCATCGCCATGTATTCAGCATTAACCGCATCCATCACATCATGGTCGTATTCGCGAAGCCCACTCAACACCATGTGTTTTTCTCCATAACCTATGGTTTCGCCATTTGAGATGAAGTCGAACACCAAACGAGCTTTACCGCGTTTGCCGTCAACGGTTAATTCGGTTTGCTGTTTGTTAAACTTCAATGATACCTCTTTGACGTTTACCGTATTTAAATGGATCTTCATGCTCTCGTACATCACCATTGGGCGGGACGGATTGATCATTACTGAATTTTCGCGCATTAAATCGCCAAGAATATACGGAAAAGTATCACCGGAAAAGGCAACGTATGAACGTACCAAAGATTCGGTCAGGGTTTCACAACGGCTGTTTTCACCGCTAACTTCTACCGACAGATAGGTTTTGTCATTGTCATCGGTAACCGCAGCTGCAGCGTCTATGGTTGCCGGAAAGTTAAGTTCATTGGCGTCGGTAACCATGCCAGAAAAGGTAAATGCCATTTCCTGATTCAGACCGGACTTATCTAAAATTACTGAAAACAGTAAATCACCGGGTACACAAAAACGCTTAGCATCAATGTCGTGCAAAGGATTAAAATCGTCGGCGATATTTTTGGCAAAATCGCTTGCCTGCTGACGGCTGAAACTTACTTTGTCATTTTTGTTTTGATAATACTGGCGAATAAACATGCTCTGCCTAATCAAATCTAACGTTAAATTGGCGGCTAGTTTACCGAGCAAAAAACAGCAAGTCGATGGAATTTATACTAATCAGACCTCTGTACACCTGTACACTGAACTATTTTAAAAAGGCGGAAAGGTAAGTAAGTACTTATACGCACACACCCGTTTCAGACTCAATCAGGCAGATTTTTTGCTTACGAGACAACTTCTTTATTTCAATTTCACGTTTTGTTGCACCGCTTCTATCAGACAGGGTTTCCTGATACACAAGTTCTACCGGACGACGCGCCCGGGTGTATTTCGCGCCTTTTGCGTTATCACTGTTGTGTTCTTGCAATCGCTTTTCCACATCAATGGTGATGCCTGTATACAGACTTTTATCAGCGCAGCGAAGAATATAAACGTACCAGGAAGACGACATAAGCGTGTTTTAACATTGAACCGAAATTAAGAATCCATCATTATATAGGTAATACCAATCACATTAAATGGTTGGTATAAGTGCATAAAAGGCAACAAGATGATCCCTGTCAGTAAAAACCACCCCGACTTCGTTATCGATGAAAACGATCTGCAATTTACTGCGATTCGTTCACAAGGAGCCGGCGGCCAGAACGTCAATAAAGTAGCGACCGCTATTCACCTGCGTTATGACATAAAAACGGCAAACCTACCCGACAAATATCGTGAGAAACTACTTGCTCTTACCGATCATCGCATCACTAAAGAAGGTGTAGTGGTAATCAAATCCCAGGAACATCGCACCCAGGAAATGAATAAAGCGACAGCTATTGAGCGCTTAATCGAAGTCCTATTGCCCGCCACCAAAGTGGTTAAAAAACGCAGACCAACAAAGCCAAGTAAAGCGGCACGGGCGAAACGCATGGACAAAAAGAGCCAGCGCGGTAACCTTAAAGCCAATCGAGCAAAAATCCGAATGTAGAGTATTAACAGGATGACAGAAACCAATTTCACCGGCCATTTATCCAAGATGGCGACCGAACTTATCGACGGCGTGGCCCATTACACCTTAAAAGCTGGTGATCATCGCCTGCCACTTAATGATCTTATTGGCCGTCAATTAACGCTTACTCATACCGGGCAAATCAATTGTCAAAGCTGCGGTAAAAAAACTAAAAAGAGTTACTCTCAGGGGTTTTGCTATCCATGCATGATGAAGCTGGCCCAATGCGACATGTGTATTTTAAAACCGGAAAAATGTCACTTTGAACAGGGTACCTGTCGTGAACCGGAGTGGGGAGAAGCCAATTGTTTTGTGCCTCACTATGTGTATCTTGCCAATACCACAGCCATTAAAGTGGGCATTACCCGCCACACGCAAATTCCAACCCGTTGGATCGATCAGGGCGCAAATCAGGCGCTGCCGATTTTCAAAGTCGATTCACGCTTACAATCTGGATTAGTAGAAACGGCATTAGCAGAATTGATCAGCGATAAAACCAACTGGCGCAATATGCTAAAAGGCAAAGCCGATGCCATTGATTTAAAATTACGAGCGCAGGAGCTTATCCCTGAGATCAATCAACGCCTGGATGAATTAAGACTTCGTTTTGGTAGCGACGCCATCGCACAACTTGATGAAGACGTTATCGAAATCGACTATCCGGTAGATTTATACCCAACCAAGATCAGCTCGTTCAACTTCGATAAAACCCCGGAAGTATCCGGCATGTTACACGGTATCAAAGGCCAGTATTTAATTTTCGATACCGGGGTTATCAACCTGCGTAAATTCACTTCTTATGAAGTCACCGTAACCACGAGCTAGGTGATGAAAATCAGGGACGAAATGAAAGATACCGAATTAAGCAAACCTGGGATAGGGATTTTGGCCCTGGTGATTCTGTTAATTTTTATCCCATTTTGGGAGAGTTGGTATGGCACTAGCTTATGGGGGCTAAACCTATACTCTCCCGCACATATGGATGCAATTTCTGATCAATTGCGGGTGTTCAAAATCGTGCTGGTTTGCGCCGGTGTGTTCCTGTTGTTGCGAAAATCAAATGCCATTAAAACGGTTATAAAGTCGAGCGCTGCCCGCAATCTGGTTTTAGCCTGCTGTTAAGTGGTCGCCACCCTACAAATTATCATGCTTACCTTAGGTATTTTGTTCCTTACTGCGTCTGATTCCGATTTACGTTACATCCATCAGGAACAAAGCGTTGACGAACACACCATCTATATTCACACCGCCGATCCCGGTGCGATGGCGAAAGCGTATCACTATGTGTATTTAAAGTGCCCATTGCCATTCAATCGCTATGCACTTCACACTATCGGTCGCTTAAACTGGATGCGGGAATTTAGCCTGGATTTATACCAATCACACTAAGTTTGTGCACAACTCAGAGTTAGGGCAGAGGTTCAGTCACAACATAGATTTTATTGATATAGTCATTCTATATTAATGAAATATAGGGCAGTAAATGGGCCTCTCACTAACTCCCTCCGGGTGAGTTTTAAAGGCGTTTATCCTGCGTTAAAGATTTTGACAATGGAACGACCATTCTCTGCAATCAAAGCCTTGTCTAAAAGCCTTTAAATTCTCACTGAGTGAGCAATAATTTAATGTGATTGGTATTAAACAACAATACGCTGGTATTTACCCCACTCAATGCATTAGCATCAGAAAGTGTAGACCCTCAAACACTGGAAATGACTCCCCTATCTTGCGAGCATAATACCCCTTCGGTACTTTAGCTTAAGGCAATAAATCATTAGGTTATTCGCAACGTCCGCTATGATTCGGCAAACGTTTAGCTCTTACGAAAGTGAAGAATTCCACTCACTTTATCGGAGATTTGGGTGGATACAAACGTGGAGGAATAAACTAACAGCTTATCCGCCCTGCTTTGATCTCCAGGTGCCCTTTGCTACCTTTAAATAACCAAAGACGAACAAATTCATTTAGTTAAATGACTCTACTGGCTAAAACCTTTGCACAGCAATCTGTATTTATGTTTGCATCAGCGAGTGCAAAATCAAGGCTAAATATGCCAAAATCTTCGCGCGAAAATGGTTGGTATCAACCATGATTTCCACATTACTTAAAACTATGCGATTGCCGTTTTTGCTCCTTACACCTGTATGTATTTTTCTTGCCGCCAGCCTTGTCAGCTATGAACAAATCAATGTTGATTTTATGGTGCTATTTCTCGCCTTAGTGGCTGCCCTTTTTGCCCATATCAGTGTCAATGCATTTAATGAGTACCTGGATTTCACCAGCGGCCTGGACGCAATGACCAAACGCACCCCGTTTAGTGGCGGCAGTGGCGCCTTGATTGAAACCCCACAAATGAAAAACTGGGTGTTATTTACCTCGCTATTAACCTTACTAGTCACCATTACCATCGGCCTATTTTTCTCATATTTTCGCGGCCCGATGATTTTCGTTTATGGTTTTCTTGGTGTGTTTCTGGTGCTCGCTTATACCCGATGGCTTAATCGATTTCCTCTTGCCTGTCTGATAGCTCCGGGGTTAGGTTTTGGTACCGTGATGGTCACTGGTGGTCATTTCGCTTTATCTGGCACCCACACCATTGCCTCGATTTGCCTGGGTCTAATGGTGTTTTTTCTGGTCAACAATTTATTGCTGTTAAATCAGTTTCCCGATATCGAAGCCGATAAAAAGGTGGGCAGAAACCACCTTGCAATTCGCTATGGTGTGGAAACCGCAAGCAATATTTACGGCTTTTTCGCCATCTTTAGCATAATAAGCTTATTGTTCCCGGTATTAACTGGTGCCCTTCCCCAGTCAGTGTTGCTATCGTTACTGCCAATATCGGCTTCGATTTACTGCTTACTCGGCGCCAAAAAATATGGCAAAGCGTTAGGTCAACACACTAACTACCTTGCGGCAAACACGGCAATTACGATTTCCAGTCCGGCGCTAATTAGTATCTTGTTAGCCTTAAGCTGAAATAATTATTTACAAGTGAAAACTTGGAAAGCTAATCACCCCCTAACAAATTTTATTGATTGCGTTACAATGCCGGTATCTCATTGATATTAAAGCCAGCAAACTCTGGTTTACTGAAAAGATAAATTATGATGAACAAAACACTATTAGCATTGGCGATGAGCGCCGCACTCGTTGGTTGTAATCAACCAGCCAAGGAAACACAGGCTCCGGAGCAACCGCAAACTCAGGTTGCCGAAACAGCGAATCCACAGCAACAGGCACAGGAACTGTTTCAATCTTACTTTGATGAATCGATGGCGATGTCACCGCTTTATGCCACCTTTGTCGGTATGAGCGAATACAACGACCAGTTCAATGCACCAATTAGTGAAGAGAGTCTGGCGCAAAGCCTGGCACTTGAGCAAAAGTACCTGGATAAAATCAATGCTATCGACGAGTCGAGCTTATCTGGTCAGGACTTACTCAGTTATCAAATCTTTAAACGCGATCGTGAAATGGCCATTAAAGGCTTCGATTTCCCATCATACTTAATGCCTTTGAACCAGATGTATGGTGTTCACAACATCTACGCCACTTTAGGCTCTGGCCAAAGTGCGCAGCCTTTTAATACCTACCTGGATTATCAAAACTTTATCGCCCGTACTAATGGCTTTGCTACCTATATGGACAGCGTCGTTGTAGCAATGCGCGAAGGTATGGAAAAAGGTGTGGTATTGCCTGAACCAATCGTTGAGAAAATCCTGCCGCAGCTTTCTGTACATGTGGTAAAAGACGCCAAAGACAGCGTATTTTACGGCCCGGTAACCATGCTTGAAGGCAACAGCGAATTAACTGATGAGCAAAAGCAGCAAGTAACGGAACAATACCAAGCGATGATCATGGATGTGCTGGTTCCAACTTACGATAAGTTCTATCAGTTTATTGAAACCGAGTATCTGCCAAAGGCACGCCAAAGCGTTGGCCTGTCAGATTTACCTAATGGTAAAGCCTGGTATGAGTATCAAATCGAAACCAACACCACCTTGCCGTTAACCGCAGAGGAATTACATGAATTTGGTCAGCAGGAAGTGGCGCGTATTCTTGCGGAAATGAACAAGGTTAAAGCACAAGTCGAATTTGATGGCGACTTAAAAGCTTTCTTCAAATTCCTTCAGGAAGATGAGCAGTTTTACTGGAACAGCGAAGAAGAAGTTGTCGCCGCTTACACCGATATCAAAGAAGATATCAACAAGCGCCTGCCTAAGCTTTTTGAAGTGTTTCCAAAAGCCGATTACGAAGTACGTGCGGTTGAAGCGTTCCGGGCAGCGTCCAGCGCTGGTGCAAGCTACCAGTCTCCAGCTCCAGACGGTTCGCGTCCAGGTATCTTCTATATCAACACTCACAACCTAAAAGCTCAGCCTAAGTTTATTTTGGAAACTTTGAGTATTCACGAAGCATCACCAGGTCATCACTTCCAGATCACCATTCAGCAGGAAGTAAAAGACTTACCTATGTTCCGTAAGTTCGGCGGTTACACGGTTTTTTCCGAAGGTTGGGCACTTTATGCGGAAAGTTTAGGTAAAGAGCTAGGACTATTTACCGACCCTTACCAATGGTACGGTCGTCTGTCCGATGAGCAGTTACGTGCGATGCGTTTGGTTGTCGACACTGGCTTGCACGCCTTTGGCTGGACTCGTGAGCAGGCTATTGACTTTATGGCGCAAAACTCCTCTCTGGCTATGTCAGATATTGAAGCGGAAGTTGAGCGTTATATCTCGATTCCGGGTCAGGCGTTATCCTATAAAACCGGACAACGCGCGATTCGCGATCTTCGCAATCAAGCCAGCGCCGAACTTGGTGAGAACTTTGATGTTCGTAAGTTCCACACACAAGTATTGATTGATGGCGCCCTGCCAATGCCAATTCTTGAAAAGAAAATTATGGCTTGGGTTGAAACGCAAAAATAAGCGTTTATCACAGCTACAAAAAAGCAGGCTTTTAGCCTGCTTTGTTATTTTCTGAATGTAAGCAATAGCGATTACTTCACATCAAAAAATGTAAAGGCGGTTTCAAATGCACCCTGTTGGAATTGCTTTAAACCGGTATCGCGATAATCAATCTCAATCTGGGTTTTCTTCAACTTTTCTTTGATATCCGCAGGTCGAGCCATTTCTACCGTTAACCCTTCGATTAGCTGTATTGCCGCTTCCATTTTAAAGCCCTGTGAACCGCCGGCGAATTTGCCCTTGGTCATCCGCTCTTTGATCACCACCGTGTCAACGCCATAGTCAGACATTAACTTGGCAAAGGCAAACTGGAATTTGCGAATATTTTCGCTGTCGCTACCGCGCTGCAACGCGACTTTAGGTACCCTAACATGGGGTAAATCAAATAATTGATTTTCAAAGCTCATAACACAGATAACCGCATCATCGCCTTTAATTTCTACACCACAAACTTTCATTGGCAGTCCTCAACATATTAATGTTGGCAAGTATATCACAGCAATCCGCCTCTAAGTCTGATCATTAGGTGAATATTAGCATCCACACAATTGCCGGATTTTATTCGTCATTTACCGCAATTATCGTATTTAAGCTTGCATGCAACTCAGATATCGTACTATGTTGTTGTGAATTACAACAAATGTAGAGAAAACCATGAAAAAGCATTTACTTGCATTAACCATAGCCACAGCATTAACGTCCGGCTTGTCGGCATGTGGAGAGAACAGCAATACTCAGAAAAATACCCAGGCTGAAAAACCAGCTCCGGTGCCACAGGTTGAACAAGCGGATGTAAACCAGCAATTTCAGGAATTTAGTGAAAATCTTATCAATGAATTTTGGAAACTAAAACCTGGATACGCGGTATATGTTGGTTACTACAAGTATGATGACCAACTGCCGGTACCGGATGCAAACAACAAGGCTAACGATCTGGCAATCGTAAAAGAAAAGCTGGCGGCGTTAAATGGCTTTGACCCGAAAAAGCTTGATGCCGATCATGCCAGTGATTACTACATTTTGAAAAACCAGCTGGAATCACAAATTTTCAGCATGGAGCAGTTAAAGTCTTATCAGTGGAATCCAGCAACCTATAATGTCGCTGGCGTTTTCGGCGTTATTCTCAATACCGACTACAAAGCTAAAGATGAGCGTTTGCGCACTATCTATCGTCGCATGGAAAATATCCCAGCCTATTATGAAGCGGCAAAAGCAAACATCACAACCCCAGCCTTACCTCATACCGAATTAGCGATTCAGCGGAACCAGGGGGCAGCAGGATTATTCTCCGGTGCAATCGCTCAAGCGGTTGCCGATTCTGGTTTAAGTGGACAGGAAAAAACCGATTTTACCGCCCGCATCGAAGAAGCAACGGCGGCAATTGAAGGCTACATTGGCTGGTTACAGGAAAAAGCGGCTGAACTTAAAGAAAATAATAACGCTAAAGACTTTCGTATCGGCGGCGAACTTTATGAACAAAAGTTTGCTCTGGATATTTATTCCAGCTTAAGTGCCAAGCAGCTGTTTGATAAAGCAGTAAGCGAAAAACAGCGGGTTCACGCTGAAATGGCGAAAATTACCAAGCAATTATGGCCAACCTACTTTAGTGACACTGAAATGCCGGAAGACATGCTGGTAGCCACTAAGCAGTTAATTGATCACCTGTCGGTAAAACACGTAAAACGTGACGAATTTGTTGACGCCATTCGCGCTCAGATCCCAGAACTTGAAAAGTTCGTGATGGAGAACAACCTGATTGAAATGGATAAAAACAAGCCGTTGGTGGTACGCGAAACACCAGAATACCAGCGCGGCTTTGCCGGAGCATCTATCAATGCGCCAGGCCCTTATGATCCGCAAGCCAATACTTACTATAACGTCACGCCACTGGATAACTTTAACGATGAGCAGGCAGAAAGTTATTTGCGTGAGTACAACCACTGGATTTTACAAATCCTTAATATTCACGAAGCGGTACCAGGTCATTACACCCAGCTGGTACACAGCAACAAGTCAAAATCTTTAGTGAAATCCATCTTTGGCAATGACGCGATGATTGAAGGTTGGGCGGTATACACGGAACGTATGATGCTGGAACAAGGTTATGGCGACAACGAGCCAGAACTTTGGTTAATGTATTACAAGTGGAACCTTCGCGTTATCATGAACTCCATAATCGACTACGCCATTCAGGTTAACGGTATTGGCGAGCAGGAAGCCCTGGACATGATGATGAATGAAGCCTTCCAGGAAGAAGCAGAAGCTCGCGGCAAATGGCGCCGTGCGACCTTGTCACAAGTGCAGTTAACCAGCTATTTCACTGGTTACTCAGAAATCTATGATTTGCGCGAAGAGTTAAAGGGAAAAATGGGCGATGACTTTAATCTTACCGATTTCCATAACAAATTCTTAAGTTATGGTAGCTCCCCGGTGCCAATAATCCGTGAGATGATGCTGGCCGAATTAGCGGAATAGTAACTCGAATCATTGTTAGAGTATCCCTCTTTAAAAGCCCGCATCGCGGGCTTTTTATTTTTGATCATTCCACTTTTGACGTCACTTATTTATAAAGAGGACTACCCAAACATCTTTGGTTATAACCGAGCCTTGAGGTCGCAAGCGAATGTAATTCCACTTGTCGCTGACATTGACCTCACTGGTATCTTTCATTGCATCCCCGGCTCCGTCCATCACGGTACCTTGACCACCAGCCCAAACCATTGAGCTCATCAGCACAGCAAATACAGCCAATAGTAATCGCTTATTAATTACCTCAGATCTGCTTGCAGGTACCAATTTCCATCGTTGGCGCCGGACTCTGACTATCCGCAATGTAATATTTTGGTCGTGGTGAATTGTAAGGCACATAGCCCTTGTCATTTACGAACAAAAACCGTTTGGTATCTTTGTGAAATTCCAGTTTGCCTAGTCCTTTGCAACTCATCTGGGCATCCAAATCAAAATCGGTGCAGAAACCCAAAAATGCATTATCTTCAGCGTTAACCCACTGGTAAGGATACTTATCAAGGTTTGCTCCGGTTTGATTGACAGTAATTTTATAAGCCACGCGAATTTCATCCGACGCATTTATTTGCCAACTTTTTTGGTCAATGTGATAAATGAAACCAGTTTGATGCTCAATCTGACAGAGGTAGGAATTTTCGAACGCATGAGTTGTGATGGATAATGAGAGGGCCGAGCCGAGTAATATCCAATGCATGGTTTTGTTAATCGTTTTCATTGTTATTATTCTTCTTATCAGTTAAATGTGCGCCTTTGCACGATGTTGTTTAAGCAATGGTTGATCAGGATAACCCTGATTGTCACCATAATAGCGATGAGCCGTAACTAACTGAAGAAAAAATGCCTCTACTTTTCCTGCTCTGAGGCAGAGAGTTCTCCCAAATTCAATACCGGTGCAGCGTCCAGCTCACGAGCCCCCATCATATCTGCGATACGCTCTACCGAGGAAATAAGCTGATATTGCTCCCACTCTTTTAACGCACTGAATTTTTCAATAAAGTTTTCTTCGATAGCCTGAGGCGCATTGAGCAAGGTTTCCTTTCCCTGATCGGTTAAAAATAATGCAACTTTGCGCCTATCACTTTGGCTCCGAATTCTTTTAATCAGATCTTTGGCTTCAAGTCGATCAAGTATATTGGTAACAGTAGCCTGACTTAAATTTACATTGTTAGAGACTTCTTTCGAACTCAGTCCTTTGACCCGTCCAATTTCTTGCATAATGATTAATTGTGGCCCAGTTATACCAGCCTCTTTTCCTAATTTTCTGGAACGAATATCAATGGCCCGAATGATTTTCCTTATTGAAACAAATAACTCTTCATATTTTTCCACGTTTTTAACTCTCTCATACAGGCCAACGCCATCACAAATGCAGTGATTTAATTCGCACACGATTAAATTTTTCTGATAATAACTCGCACTTAAAAATTCGCAAAGAAATTAATTTGTTCTCAACCACCAAGCTCAACAATTACTGCAGAGGTTTAAGCCTTACTAACCAGCAAGTTTTATTTATTACGAGATACTATTTTTAATTAGAACACGATCTAAATTCGATCATCACTAGACAATTAGTGCAGTAATCATTATAGTACTAAGCAAATAGATAAAAGGAGAACAAATGGACACTCAAAACACCCCATTTAATCGTACAGTTGACAACATCACCGAACGCGTTTGCTTCTACACCATTATAGGCTCCTACTATGTCCCGGCCATTGCGTATCGTGCGATAAAGAAAGGTCTGAACTTCATCGATCAAAAAACCGCCCACCTCATCGACTAAAGACCGTTCGACTGTTTTTCGTCGCCGGTATTTCTATCCCGTAATCCACTTACAGAAAAAATAATTAGTTCAGTAACCATATGTTCGTAATCGAATCTGCAACAGTTTCTGTTGCTTTGTATTTTTTAATGTTAATTGCTATTGGTGTCTATGCGCTAAAAACCTCTACAGCAGATAACAGTGAATATTTATTAGGCGGTCGTCGAGTCAGCGCCAAAGTAACCGCGCTTTCAGCGGGTGCGTCGGATATGAGTGGCTGGATGCTTATGGGACTTCCTGGCGCAGCGTTTGTCAGCGGAATCGATAGCATCTGGCTTGCGCTGGGTTTACTCGTTGGCGCTTATGTAAATTATCAAATCGTCGCGCCAAAACTGCGAGTGTTTACCGAATTGGCCGATGACGCGCTAACCATTCCTGAGTTTTTCTCCAAGCGGTTCGCAAAAGAGGCGGCTCGGGTACGGTTTATCGCCTCTGCGGTAATCATTGTATTTTTTACCCTTTATACGGCTTCTGGCCTCGTGGCCGGGGGCAAGCTGTTCCAATCAGCATTTGCGATTGATTATCACTATGGGGTGATTATCACCGTTGCGGTCGTTGTCATTTACACCATTCTTGGCGGTTTCCTGGCGGTCAGCGTCAGCGATTTTGTGCAGGGTATAATGATGTTAATCGCCTTGGTAGCAGTGCCTGCGTTTACCTTTTCACAACTTGAACCTGCTTCCACCTGGGATTTTTCGTCACTCGCCCAGGCTATTGAGTTGCCTTATGTACAGTGGCTAGCAGCTTTCAGTTTATTTACCTGGGGATTAGGTTACTTCGGTCAACCTCACATCATTGTTCGCTTTATGGCAATTAATCACCACAGAAATATCCCTAAAGCTAAGAATATCGGTATGTCGTGGATGACCATTTCGATTATTGGCGCAGTGTTAACGGGCATCATTGGTGCGAAATTTATTGCCCAAAGTCCGCAATCAATCAACGATCCCGAAACCATATTCATTTATTTGTCGCAATATCTGTTCCATCCATTTATTGCAGGCTGGTTCTTAGCTGCCATATTGGCGGCAATTATGAGCACCATTTCATCGCAATTGTTGGTTTCATCGAGTTCGCTTGTCGAAGACGTTTACAAACACTGCACAAAAACCGCTCCTTCAACAAAACAGTTACTGTTTGTAAGCCGTGCCTGCGTATTGGTGGTAGCGGTTATCGCATCTGCTATAGCTTTGGACGCCAATAGCAGTGTGTTGGGGCTGGTATCCAATGCCTGGGCCGGATTCGGCGCCGCATTTGGTCCCCTGGTATTACTGAGCCTTTGGTGGAAAAAGCTAACTCATACCGGTGCCATGGCAGGCATCCTTGTCGGAGCATCTACCGTTTTAGTCTGGGGGCATATGCCAGTTCTCGCCGACGGTAAAGCGTTAAGTTCTGTGTTTTATGAACTGCTGCCCGGATTTACCCTGAGTATGTTGACAATGGTTTGGGTAAGTCTCAACACAACTAAACCGAAAGCCAAAGCGATTGAATGGTTAGAACAAACCGAACAACTCGTTAAAAACGAAAAATAGTATTAATCAATGTATTGGAGATGTTAATGAAAAGTCCAAACTGGAACCGGATTGTTATAAAAGTCGGTAGTGCATTGATAGCACCAGAGCGTAACGGTTGTAGTAGCCATTATTTATTGTCCGTCGCTAGCTTTATTGTACGGTGCCGTCGCCAGGGTATTCAGGTAGTCCTGGTATCTTCTGGCTCAGTTGCCGCGGGTTCGCACCTGTTCAGGAAGTCGAAAAACACCTCAGGGCACGATAAAAAAGCAATGGCTGCTGCCGGTCAGACAGAAATGATGGCGACATGGGATCGTTTATTCGACTTCTCCTCGGCACAGATTCTGTTGACCGATGAGGATCTCAGGGATCGTGAGCGCTTTGTCAATATCCGAAATACCATAGACTCATTGCTTGAGAACGATATTTTACCGATCGTCAATGAGAACGATACGATAACCACGGATCGAGTCAAAGTCGGTGATAACGATAACTTATCAGCCATGGTTGCGACTTCCGTGCAGGCAGATACGTTAATAATCTGCTCAGATATTGACGGTTTGTTTGATTCAAATCCGCAGCTCAATGCCAATGCGTCACTCATCAGTGAAGTCAGAGATATCAATGAGCAGGTTTATGCGATGGCCGGCGGCGCGACAAGTGCAGTTGGCACCGGAGGGATGAGAACTAAAATTGAAGCGGCCGAAAAGGCTGTGTCTCATGGGGTTACAACGTACATTGTTAACGGCTTTGACCAGAGAAGTTTTGACATGCTTATCCAGGGAAAAAATCCCGGAACCTTGTTTCATCCTCACCAAACGCCGTTACAAGAATCCAAACATTGGGTCAGACATACAACCAAAGCCCTTGGTGAAATTGTCGTCGATGACGAGTTTTCGCTGAGCCCAAAACAAAGCGTAGATAGCTTATCAAGTAGCGACCTAATTGATGTCGTTGGTGAGTTCTCGGTAGGAGACGTTGTTCTCCTTAGAACCGATAGCGGCGAAAAAATCGCCAAAGCAAAGACCAACTATAGCAGTTGTTTACTCGATTTTGTCGCACAACAAGGTGATGCCAGTCTCAACCAAAAAATCGATGGCACGCCTAAACCTATATTATCTAACAAATTTTCAGCAATTATGGAGGCCCAATGATTAACATTTCCGAAATAGCACAACAAGCAGCGACCGCCGCTAAAGCGTTACTGAAGCTATCCGCGGAACAAAAGTCTGACATCTTAAAAGAGATGGCAGAACGATTGGTAGAGCAAACACCAGCGATACTGGCCGCCAATGAAATCGATGTGGAGCAGGCAAAAGCCAATAAGCTCAGTGAAGCAATGATTGACCGGCTTCAGCTCACATCTGCTCGCATCAATGATATGGCAGCAGGCCTTGACCAGGTCGCCAACTTACCGGAAGTTGTGGGTCGAGAGCGCCTTATCGGGCACAGACCAAACGGGTTAGAGATTTTAAAGAAAACCATCCCTCTCGGTGTTATCGGCATGATTTATGAAGCTCGTCCTAACGTTACTGCAGATGCCGCAGGCTTGTGTTTTAAATCTGGAAATGCGGTTATATTGCGCGGCGGTAAAGAGTGCCTGAATTCCAGTTTAGCCATCGCCGCAGTGCTGCAGCAAGTTCTGGCGGATCACAATTTACCGCAGGCAGCAATTTCGGTTGTACCAGTTGCTGACAGAGAAATTGTCAGTGAAATGCTGACCCTGAATAACTGGATTGACCTCATCATCCCAAGAGGCGGAGAAGGGTTAATCAAATATGTCACCGAAAACAGTCAGATTCCAGTGATCCAGCATTTTAAAGGCGTATGTCACTTATACGTTGATCAGTCGGCCGATTTAGACAAAGCGTTGGACATCCTTATCAACGGCAAAACTCAGCGTCCTGGCGTCTGTAACGCTTTGGAAGGCTTGCTGGTTCACCGTTCAATCGCCGCTGAGTTTCTGCCTATTGCGGCTAAAGCATTGTTTGACAGAAACGTGAAAATAAATGGCTGTGCGCAAACTCAACAGCTGGTTAAAAATGCCAGTTTACTCTCTGAAGCAGAATATGGGGAGGAGTATTTGAGTTTAGAGATTGCCGTGCGAGTCGTTGAAGATATTGATCAGGCGATGGTTCATATTTCCGAGTTCGGAAGTCACCATACGGAAGTTATCTGTACTGAAGATCAGAACAATGCCGAACTGTTTCAGCACATGGTTGACGCTTCCGTTGTCATGGTTAATGCGTCTTCTCGTTTTTCAGATGGCAGTGAATTAGGGTTAGGGGCTGAAATAGGTATTGCTACAACAAAATTACATGCTTACGGTCCAATGGGGATCGAGTCGTTAACCACAGAGAAGTTTCTGGTTAACGGTAATGGTCAGGTGCGAGGTTAATATGACGGTAAAGAATCAACCTAAAATCGCATTTATCGGTGGCGGCAATATGGCATCCGCCATTATTGAAGGGCTCATCAAGTCTGGTTATGACCAGTCGCGAATCTTAGCTTCCGCTCCCAGTAAGGGTACACGCAGCCATCTTGCGACAACCTATAACATCAATATTGCCGAAAAAAATAATGTGGCAGCGTACTTTGCTGACATCATAATTTTGGCGGTTAAGCCCGCTCTGATACCTCAGGTCAGCAGAGAAATAGCGTTTACCCTGAGAACCTTAGGTTTGAAAACGCCAATTATTTCTCTGGCTGCAGGAACCTCTTTCAGTCAGCTAGAGAATTATTTCGTCAACTGGCCTATTTTTCAGGCGATGCCAAATCTTCCCAGCTCCGTGACTCAGGGGTTGACGGGAATCGTTCCTAACAAATATGTAATCGCTCGGGAACGCTCGATGGCTTTACAAATTTTTGAACGAATCGGAGAAGTTTTGTGGCTAGCCGACGAGAAAAATTTACCAGCGATTGTGGCAATGGCTGGTAGTGCTCCGGCCTACTTCTTTATGTTCCTCGAGGCGATGGAACAAGTGGGAGTGCAAATGGGCCTGTCGCAGGGGCATTCAGCGCAGGCCGCGTTACAATCTGGGTTAGGCGCCTGCTTGATGGCCGCTGATTCCGATCAAGCTTTTGAGGAATTACGCGCCCGTGTCACATCGCCAAACGGTACAACTGAACAGGCAATCAATTCTCTTAAAGACGATAACTTTCAAAAAGTGATTGCCAATGCAATGTGGGCTGCCGCAGATAAAGCCAGTCAAAACATGGCAAACGCGTGTTGAAATTTCAAGCAGGTTCAGTAAAGGTTTGACCCGCTAAATCATAACCTTTGCATTACCCCAAAAGCCCCCTCGCCAGCCGCTCTATTTCCAATAGGTTTAGGGTTGCTGGCACTCTCACCAATTCCATTAAATTATGCACCGTTCAGAGTTACGGCAAAGGCTCATTTGAGTCGTTTATCGCTTCTTTTAAGAAATCAGGGTAAAATTAGTGTAACTCTCAGGTTATACCAATCACATTAAATTATTGCTCACTCAGTGAGAATTTAAAGGTTTTAAGACAAGGCTTTGATTGCAGAGAATGGTTACTCCGCTCTCAAAATTAGCCAAAATCAGTAACGTAGTCCAAACGCCTTTAAAACTCACCCGTAGGGAGTTTACCAGAGGCCCGTTTACGGCCATAGATTTCATTAATATAGAATGACTATATCAATGAAATCTATGTTGTAACTGAACCTCTGCCCTAACTCTGAGTTGTGCACAAACTTAGTGTAATTGGTATTAATTTATGTTTTCAGGAAGATGCATGAAACCCGATTCATTCACACAAAAACGTCACTTTATTGTTGCCTTGGGCAAATCTCTTCATAAATTTGGTGCTACTGCATACCGTTTGGAGAATCACTTAAAAAGTGTGTCCGAATTCCTGGATGTACCGGGCTCTTTTATCATCACGCCGACTGCTCTTACCTTTGTGTTATACAATATTGAGGATCAGCAAGAGTACAATTATGTGGTCCGTGTTAATCCCGGTGATATTGATTTAAGTGCTTTATCTCGTGCGAATGATCTGGTCGAACAATTGAGCACAGGTGAAAAAACACTGGCCGAAGCTATCGAAACCCTGAACGACATTGCGCAAAGTCCGTCTCCCTATAATCGCTTTTTAATTTTTCTCGCATACGGTGCTTCACCAGGCGCATTTGCATTGCTGATGCATACCAGCTGGCACGATGTGTTCTGGTCAACGTTATTAGGGTTTTTAGTTTATTTTTTAGTCTGGTGGTCTGAGCGCTCAAAAAGTGTGGCGAATGCGCTAGAGCCTATAACCGCCATTACCGTCGCCTTTAGCGCAAGCGCGATAGCGCAATTTGACCCGGGAATTAATATCACCTTGGTAATATTATCTTCGATCATCATTTTTATTCCCGGCCTTTCTCTAACTACAGGCTTAGCAGAGCTGTCAGAAAAAGATCTGATCTCCGGCACTGCGAAGATTATGCATGCAATCATGATCTTGTTTAAACTTTACTTCGGAGGGGTTTTAGGTATGACCCTGGCAAATTTAATTTGGGGTCCTACAGAATATATAAGCAGCCCAACTGTACCAGACTGGACGGCGTGGTTAGCAGTATTAATATTGTCTTTATCGCTTGTTGTTATATTTCGTGCTCGCCCGCGGCATGCATTTTGGGGAATTCTGGCGGGATTCATCGCGTTTGCAGCAAGTCGCTGGGCTGGATTGCATGTAGGTGTCGCATTGGGAGCCTTTGTAGGTGCCTTTGCCGTTGGCGTTTATTCAAATCTTTTCGCTCGTTTTGCGAAGGCTCCTGCCACCATAGTAATGTTGCAAGGCTTAGTGGTACTGGTTCCAGGCTCTAAAGTTTACATTGGATTGAACTCTTTGGTAACTGGCAACGAAATCGTCAAAATCAACCAAATTGGCTCGGAGACTTTCCTGATCTTTATGGCTCTGGTGGCGGGGTTAATTTTCGCTAATGTTGCGGTACGGCCACGCTCCTCCCTCTAACAGGAGAAAGATCCTATGTGCATCTTATTTATCGCTATTAACCAACATCCGGATCATCCATTAATTGTTTGTGCCAATCGCGATGAATTTTATCAACGCCCGACTCAGGCAATGCACAGCTGGCCGACAACGAACGACTGGCAGCTAACCGCCGGCAAAGATCTAAAAGCCGGTGGCACCTGGCTTGGTATTGCCCGCAGCGATAATAAGATTAATCATGGAATACACTTTAGTGCCTTAACCAACATTCGTGATCGCCAGGCCATTGCTGCAAACACAGAACGAGAAATGCGCTCCAGAGGCGAATTAGTGAGCATGGCGTTGACCCCAGGCAATGATATTGATTTTGATTGGCTGTTGGTAAACGCTCAGGATTACAAGCCATTTAATTTAATATACCAACGTCGCGATATCGACGATCCAGCCATGTTCTGTTTTAACTCTCGAGAACAGCAACAACAGCGCCTGACCGATGGATTCCATGCCATATGCAATGGCAGTTTAAATGATAAATGGCCGAAAATGGCTAAGGGCGAGAGAGCCTTGGAAGCGATAGTAAATCAACATCAACCGTTGGATCCTGATGCCTTATTTGCAATCATGCAGGATCAATCTCAGGCACCGGATGAATTGCTGCCAGATACTGGCGTAGGTATAGAATGGGAGCGACGATTATCGAGTATTTTTATCCAATCTGAAGATTATGGGACTCGCTCTACGACCTTGTTGTTTACTCACAAGCGAGGCGGTGCGAGCCTTTACGAATTAACGTATGATCAATCTGGCCAAGCGGTTTCAAAACAAGAGTTTCAATTCGATTAAATCGATTTCAATTTACAAAAGGGCAATTATAAAATGAATAATGACGCTAAAGTTTGCATCGTTACCGGTGGTTCCTCAGGTATTGGCGCCGCCATTGTTGCCCGCTTTTGTGAAAATGGCTACCGGGTGTTCAACCTGGATATTCAAGTCAATGAAAACCAGACAACCGCACATTACATCCATTGTGATGTTAGTGACTTTGCCGCCGTAAAAGCCGCCATTGAAAGGATTATTCGCAAGACTGGAAACGTTGATGTTTTAATTTCTAACGCTGGCCGCCACCTGTCAGCGAATATTGAAAATACCGAAGAAGATGTATTCGATAAGTTAATAGATTTAAATGTAAAAGGCGCTTTTGCTGCTACTCAGGCGGTTCTGCCGGCAATGAAGCATCAAGGCGGCGCTATTATTTATATCGCCTCTGATCAGGCATTAATTGCTAAGCACAATTCTTTTGCTTATAACCTGAGTAAACACGCCCTTGCGTCGATGGCCAAAACAACCGCCCTGGATTATGCTCAATTCAACATACGTGCAAATGCCCTTTGTCCTGGCACGGTAGAAACGCCTCTCTATCATCATGCGATTGATGCCTATTGTCAGCGTTCAGGTGCAGATAAAAACGAGATTCATGCGGAGGAAGCGGCGTTACAACCTTTAGGACGCCTTGGTCAACCTGATGAAGTTGCCGACTTTGCGCTGTTTTTAGCGAGTGACAAAGCCAGCTTTATTACAGGCTCGCTGCAGGTTATCGATGGTGGCTACACCACCCAGTAAATTTAACCAGACCCGGAGCCTACGTTGTGAATGCAAAGATGAAAATTATTGACCCTCATCTGCACTTCTTCGATTTTGAGGGTGGGGAATATGGTTGGTTAAAATCTGACGACGCTCCACACTGGCCTAACAAACAACAATTGCGCCGCAGTTATCTTTTCCAGGATATTAAAGTGGGCAAATCTATTGAAGTGGCTGGCCTGGTGCATATTGAGGCGGGTTACGATAACAAAAACCCAGAAAAGGAGCTGGCCTTTCTCGACACCCAGCCATTAGCCAATTTTAAATCCATCGCCTGCGCCGATTTAACGAAACCAGACTTTGAAAAATCCCTTACTAAGCTGGAAAACTTTAAACATTTCATCGGGGTTCGTCACATCATCGATGACCAGGGTGCCAATCTTCTCTTCGATTCGACTTTCGAAAAAAACCTGGCATTGCTGGCAGAGCGCGAACTGATATTTGAAGCGCAACTGGATTGTTGCGATTCAGAGAGTGCAAAGCGGCTCGCGCAACTGGGCCACAAATATTCACAACTACAGATTTGCATAAACCATTGCGGAATTCTTCGTGATTACAGCAGTTGGCCAGCGATCCCCGAGTATGCGCATTGGCGTGCTTCGATGCACTACTTTTCCGATGAAGAGAATTTTGCCCTGAAAATTTCCGGGATGGAGATGCAAAATCCCAGGTGGAACTGGAATCATGCCAGATGGCTGGTTCACAAGCTCGGCAATTTATATAGCGAAGACAGATTGATGTTCGCCAGCAACTTCCCAATCAACCTGTTATCCATGCCTTACGATGCTCTGTGGCTAGGTTATCGAGATGAGCTAGGCTTAAGCGATGCGAGCTTCCAGGCTTTGTCCCATGATAATGCGAAACGGATTTACAGACTTTAGGTTGTTAACCTAAAGTCTTGAGAGAGGACGCTGTCGTAGAGGACTTCGTCGAGGGAGACTTCGTCGGTGAGGATTTCATCGTAAAGGACGTTGTCGAAAGTTTGAAATTCGTCATCAAGGCGGCGCTCCGAGCGAGGTAAGCTTCGCTGGTGGAAGGTGGAAGAAAGAGCAAAAAGCTTGGGGCATACCGTGATAATACACGGTATCTCTGGTATGAGACGACTATCTAAAGTTTTCCAAACTCGGACGTTTGCAATTGCTAATATTAGGAACAATTGAATGTTTACCTAAAAGATAAGTACCTATAAAGAATCGTTAATACAATTTCAAGCCAAGCAAAAATGTAAATCTCTCTTCCGCAATTTACATTGCGTCGGGGGGGATTACAGGTATCAATAAGTGTGAGTCGTACTGCTTTCCTGTATATATGGAATGAATGCCTTTATTCTCGTTATAAGCATGCGCAAGAGTTGGATGAGAAAAAATATCATGGCCCTGTATAACAAGGTTTAGCGTTTCTCCCTTTTTAAATAAGGTACTACTGGGAAGAATTTCTATTTCCACTGCAACAATTTCGTTTTCAGATAACGTTTGTGGGTTCTCATGGGTTAATATTGGTTGCCAAGGGGTAGATTTTTTTCGATCTAACTCTCGTTGCGACACTCGCAGCCACCCCAGAGCAACCGGCCCCTTGTTATAACCAGTTTTAGCATAAAACGGGACATCATCGCCATGTACGTCGGACTTTTTGACAGCAACAAAGATGTCCATGTCTGTCCCCTGGTCTGTCGACAACCAAAGTTTTAGCTTCATATTCCCCGATATTTCTGTGTCACGGTCAAAGACTATTGAAAAAATAGCACTTCCTGTCTGCGCTGGATAATCAACTTTTCCACTTTTTGTTATCGGCGAAGGTCGCAGAATTCGATTATCAGCATCTAAAAATAACCGTCGGTACTCTGTTCGAGGAATCGGCCAACTTTCCTCAAACCTGACATGGTACTGGGTTAATGAGTGCCTGACTTCTAATCTTACTGGTTTTTTGCTATTTAGCTTGTTTTCTTTTCCTTTTAAATAATGATCAAAAAATTGCTTTTGAAACGCCAGTGCTTCATCGCTGTAATAGGTTGACCACTTAGGTCGACCATGGGTAAACAACCACTTATCGATTGATGAAATGCGTTTAAATGCTTCAAATGAACCACGGCTGTGTAATCCATGATCTGACCAGCTAGCCGCAATCAATACAGGTATATTAATCATCGTCAGATCAAGCGCTGATGTATCTTGGATCAGTTTGAATAGCCAGGGTCTTTTATGAACGAATTTAAATAAAAATGGAGGAGGGCCGACGTTTGCACTCGCACCGGTATTTATCTTTTGTACCCAAAAATTGGTGAACGCAGTTTCTGGTATTCCTCCATGGTATAAGGTTTCACGATAGGGATCCGTCTGTCCTTCCCAGGGAATAATCGCCTTCAAATTTGGCGGCCGTGAAGTTGCTGCAAGCCACTGGGATATAGCTAAGTAGGACACTCCATTCAAACCTACGTTTCCATTGCTCCAGCTTTGCTGGCCAGCCCATCTTATCGCATCATAAAAATCAAGACTGTCTTTGTCACTTAAAATAGAAGGTTTACCCTCTGAACCAAAATATCCACGGCTATCTACGTACATAACAATGTAGTCATTGAGTACCCAAAACGCTGGATCCGGAGCTTCCCAAGCGGTCCACTTACTTACTTTAATCGGCCCGAGATCAAAGTCCGGTTTAGCATTGTGATCAAGCACCGAGGGGTAGTCTTCCGGCCCAAAATCTTTGCCATAAGCTGTAAAGCTCATTATTACTGGGAATTTTCCCTTCTTATTGGGACGGTAAATTTTGGCTGACAATCGAGTATTATCCCGAGTATATATGCCGACATCCCGCTCAATAATAACTTTGCCGAGCAAATCGTTTACAGGGTTTAACTCCACCGGATTCTGTTGGAGGTTCAGGCTTACCGTATTCAGTTTGCTAGCATTGTCAGAACTGCACGCTGAAATTAGTGTGACCAAAACCAAAATTATAAGCTGTAAGCATAAATTCAGGGAAGATAGTATCTTAACCATGCGTTTCTCGCCCAGTTTTTCTGTTATTAGCAAGAGCTATCCAAATAAAAGTTGCGATTAAAACAAAAAGCATAGGGGCCGGCCCAAGTAACTCAAATAATCCGAAAATACAGATTCCAGCAATAAATAAGACACCTAATAAGCGTGGGGTTAGCCAATTTTCTTTTAATGCGTGAATGGCGATTAAAATATTAACGGGAAGGTAAAGCAGTAATCCGGTTATCATCCCCGGACTGAAGTGCCAGAAAATTATACTACTTCCCAAATGAAAAAATGCATTTACAACCTGTGTCGCCATCAGAAATAGGATAACTGAGCAAGCGCTTGCTTTGCTTTGTGCTACTGAGTGGATGAACAGATATATTAACGTAATTGCAGTCAAAATCATGAATACGAGTTCTGTCGGCAATGGATTATTATCTGCAAAATATTGCAGTCGCCACTCTCTAAAGTTGAATAGAAAATGTTCCTCCGCATGGTGAATTGCATATGCGAGAGGAGCCAGCAAAAGGGCATTTTGAAAGTTTATTTTATTCACAATTCCTCCTCATCTGAATCGAGCTATCTGGTAAAAGACCCTTAGCTAGTAAGGGCCCCAGTTTGGCGAACGCCCTAAAGTCAGAATGAATAGCTCATTCGTGCGGATAAAACCCGCGCAGAATTGCCTTTAAACTCCATGCCAATGGCCCCTAATCCACCTAAAGATATCTCAGTTTCACCATCTTCGAGTTCAACATGAACGTAATTTAAGTTGACTTTTAAATCGCCAAAACTAACTCGTGCACCAATATTCAACGCGAATCGGTCATTGACTGGGTTGTACAAAGACGCTCTCCCTGTTTGGTGCGAGAATCCGGCGCTAAGGCTAAAGTGGTCATTCAGTTTTCTGCCATAACCTACAGTGAACTGCTCAATGTTTATCATTTTCGTAATGGTTTCAAATCCGGAAATGTTCGACTTAAGCTGAGAATCTTTCCAGTTAGAAAAGCGGTAACTCGCAAAAATTGCAGACGTTAAACTAATAGGCTGTCTTAGGGAAAAGTGGATGTGATCAGGTGTACTATAATATAATTCTGCATTTTTGGTTGCCGTCGCCAAAGATACAGGCTCACCGCGAACAGCAATCCCCGTCCCCTCGACGCCCTGACCTTTCATAATGTGATCGATACCCGACGTGAAAGTGAAAAGAATTCGCGTTTTTATCTCCGGATTCTGGATCCCAAAACCCAAAATATGACCAAATTTATCGTCTGCTCCGACATTAAATTGCCCTGCGATGTTATATCCCAAAGTTCCACTGCCAGTATGTTGAGCACGGATACCTCCAAAAATACTGATCTCATCATTAAACTTATATTTTAATAAAAAATCATGGGCATTTGCTTCGATATCGATATTGTATCCAAGTACTTCATCGGCGTAGTTTATGTCGTTACCAGAAGGCTCCGAGAAACGGTAGCCAAACACTAAGGTATCACTGATATCAGTTTTAAATGAAAAGGTATAGCGAGAGTGCTCGTTGACAACAGATCCTGTACTTTGACCAACGTCGGGCAGAATTTCGGCTATGGGTTGAAACGCTGGTATCCCTGAGTTGATAAGAAATGCTTTAGGGGAACTGGTGACAATTCCCGTTACATCTGGGTCTACAGTAATTGTAGAAGCTTCGAAAAAGCTACCTTTTTCATAAAGAAAATCTGAAGCAAGAACGCCTCGATCGAGTGCTAATGCCTCCAGCGACAACATCGCTCCAAGTAGCCCTGACAATAATATTTTACTTTGAATCCCCATGGTATTTATGAACCTATCGTTATTATTTTTATGTTTTTAAAATAAACCTCAATCCACTAGGAAGAGATTAAGTTCAACTTAAACAACTATTTTATTGTGGTACATTAGTTTCATATTTTAGGGAACAAATAGGATTAAATATGTATCACATCAAACAGGACAAGCGCTCTGAACGTTCTGCGGAAAAAATCTATCAGGGGTTAAATGAGCTTCTTCAATCCAAGAAATTAAGCGAGATTACGGTTAGTGAAGTGTGTAAAGTCTCGGGAGTTGGGAGGACAACTTTTTATCGTAATTTCGACATTGTCACTGATGTTTTAGCTATGAAGTGTGATCTTTGCTTCAAGGAGGTACTTGCGGGATTTGTACAGCAAAATGGTTTTCGTTCCTTTAATAAAATAAACCTGCTCCGATATTACATCAGTTACTGGATTTCAAACTGGAAAGTTCTCGATAATATTGTTAAAGCTAACAGGATCGATATTATCTATAAAAGTCATTTGCAAGGCTCAAGGATTATAGAAACTAAGTTCAATCCCAACCCACATTTATCCGAAACCGAACGAAGATACTTCATAGCTATGAAAACTGGTGAAACAATTAGCATATTAACTGCATGGATCGAAGGTGGGAGAAAGGAAAGCCCAGAGCAACTATTTGCGATTGTCCAAAAATTCCTTCATTAATTAATCCTTATGTGAAGTAGCTTTGATTTAAACTAAAATTTGGGTTGTCTGGCCTCAATGTTACATGACAGACTGGTTAACAAATCAGGTATGCGAATGACTGTAGCTCATTTGAGACTAAACGAATCTGCTTATTTGATTTAGCCTGGTAACCATATTTATCTTCCAATATGTACTCAAGTTGGCTCAGGCACTTCTGGTTACATTGGGTTAGCCAATAATTTTTTACCGCATTGTAAACCTTCAATTCTTCGTCGGTTAGGTACTTAAAGTTTCTGCCCATATCGGTTATGGACTCAACTCCAACACCGATACTATTTTCCAAAATCGTTAGCGCTTGCTCTCTATCACTTTCTCGTAACTTTGTGGCTATTAACAAATCCCTATGAACGTAGTATCGTTCTTCGATTTTATCAGAATCGATTAACGAGCTTACTAGCGATGCATATTCTTTTTTTTGGATTGCAAATATCACGGTCGAAACCAATATTCCAAAGCCAAAAGCTGACAAGAGAGAAATCACATATATACGTTTACTAATATCCATTTTTATTCCGATACTTTAGTGACCGTCCCCGGCTCCGAGCGGCCTGCCATGATTTGTGTATTGCGCATCAACTTAACTCAAAGCCAATCTCGACGCAGTCCTCACAAAAAATTGCATAGGACTCAAGTTCCCGATAATTCCAAAATACCTATGTCCATATTCGGCGCAACCCTCTACGACAACGTCCTCTACGACAACGTCCTCTACGACAACGTCCTCTACGACGAAGTCCTCTTCCTCCTACTTCACTTCCATATTCGGCGAGCGGTAAACCACTTCATCGTTTAACTCGATACCAAGACCAGGTTCTTCACTCACCTGAAAATAACCATTTACCGGTTGTAAGTCCTGCACACAAAGCTCTCGGTTCCAGTCTTTAATTGCATAAGTGTGGTGTTCGTGGATAAGGAAATTCGGTAATGCCGTTTCTAAGTGCAATGACGCCGCCGTTGCTACAGGACCACCACATACATGCGCCTGGATGCGCACATCAAAGGTGTCGGCATAATCACATACCTTTTTAGTTTCGGTAAACCCACCGCATAAACCAACATCCGGTTGCAGAACATCGATGGACTGATCCTGCATATAAGGTTTAATACCCCAACGATTATACAGACGCTCACCACCGGCAATCGGTACATTCACTTTATCGGCAACTTTCTTGTGTAAGTCGGAATTTAGGTAATTGACCGGCTCTTCGTAATACATACAACGGAATTCTTCGACCATATCGCCAAGCTGGATCGCTGTGGTTGCGCCGAGCAAGCTGTGACATTCAAAGATAATATCGCCATCTTCCCCCATGGCATCTCGAATCGCGGCCAGGCGAGCACGGAATAATTTCATCTCAGGATTGGTAAACAACTTAGTGCGATCAAAATGAGTAACGCCATGCATGTCATACATGATTGGATCGACTTTCACCGCGTCATAACCTTCTTTCAAAGCTTTCTCCGTGGCACGGGCATAATCGGCAGGATCGTTTAAGCGGTTTACTTCACTATCCCAGTCAAACTGCAGCTGGCTGGCATAGGTGCGCAGCTTGTCATTTACCTTGCCACCCAGTAACTGATAAACCGGAACGTTCAGTGCTTTACCCTTGATATCCCAAAGCGCGGTATCGATGGCACTCATTGCCGCATAAATTACCGGACCGCCACCTAGGCCCCAGAAGCTTTCGCGAAGCATTCGCGACCAAAGTAGCTCAGTCTGAAACGGGTCGAAACCAATGAGCATTGCTTCGGCAATTTCTTTGATCATATGCGCTGCCGCACTGTGACCAAGATCATAGGCAAGGCCAGCTTCACCAACACCACTGATACCTTCATCGGTGTGAATGCGGACAAACACCGGATTCCAGACGTTACGTTTTGGGCAATGGATATCAAATATTTCGACTCGGGTAATTTTCATTATTGTTCCTGATAAATATATGGGTGATGGTAAATACTACTTCACAAAATCTGGATTAATTCGGTAAGCCTTACGCAACATCGCCGGCCAAGCCTTTTGTCCACCGGTAGTACCGGTGTGAACCACTTTTGCCTGGGCATAAATGTTATCAATAATGTCCTGACCAACTTTAATACTGTCGATGCCGCAGGCCTGCATTTGCAGTTGAATTTCACAGGCACGATTTAAATCATACATACGCATAAAGGCATCACCGATAGTCGGGCCTAAGGTTAATGCGCCATGGTTTCTCAACAGTAGGTGGTTATTCTCGCCAAGGTTTTCCTGCAAGCGTTTTTTCTCTGCAGGATTTACCGCTAATCCTTCATATTCGTGATAAGCCATAGAAGCGATGGAAAACATCGAATACTGACTCAGAGGCAGTAATCCTTCAGGTTGACTGGCAACCGCGATAGTGGGAATGGTATGCAGGTGTAAAACACAACCGGCGTCATGGCGCACTTCGTGGATGGCACTGTGGATAGTAAATCCGGCAGGATTAATGGCAAATGGCCCACCGTCGAGAATATTACCGTCGATATCTATCTTGACCAGGTTTGAGGCACAGACTTCATCAAAGGCAACACCGAATGCATTAATTAGATAATGTTCGGTATCGGGTATGCGAGCCGATATATGGGTGTAAATCAAATCATCCCAACCAAAATGAGCGACAAGCTGATAACAGGCAGCCAAATCAACACGGGTCTGCCATTCGGCATCACTCACCTGCCCTTTTAAATTTCTATTTGGTAAATCAAACACCAGGTATCCTCAAAAGCTAACATAAGTATATAATTTAATTCGACAGTTTACCCCCGTTAGGGCGGTACGAATCACTGACTGGAAATTAAACATTGGTCAGAGTACACTAGCGATTCAGGTTTTGTCGTACTATGGATAGCAACTATTGAAACGCGCAGTACTTTTTCTTGTTTCGCTGTTACTTCTTTCCCCCACACTTTCTTCCTTCGCCAAAGAATATACTCTGGATGCGGAGAAGAGTCGTTTGATTGGTAGTTTAACCTACCATACAGTGAAAAAAGGCGATTATTTTCAAAAGATTGCCGAGCAATATGATATTGGATTTCTGGCTTTGATGGAATCAAATCCTGGCATTGATCCGACTCGTCTTAAGCCCGGCATGGTTTTGACCATTCCTTCTCAGATGATTCTGCCTTATGCGGAGCGCAAAGGTATTGTCATTAATCTGTCAGAATTACGTTTGTACTATTTTCCCGAGGATAGTAACAAGGTACATGTATTTCCGGTGGGCATCGGCAAAATCGGCGATTCAACCCCGACGCTAATTTCTACCATCAGCGAAAAGCGTCATAAGCCTGACTGGTACCCTACCAAAGACAAACGCGAAGAATATTTCGAAGAACACGGTGAGCCCATGGCAAAAGTCATTCCCGCAGGGCCCGATAACCCTCTTGGCGACCACGCCTTGCGCCTTGGTCAAAGCGTGTACTTAATTCACGGTACCAACCAGCGCTTTGGCATAGGCATGCGGGTCAGCTCAGGCTGTATTCGTATGTACCCGAAAGACATTGAATGGCTGTTTAATGAGGTGGATATTGGCACTCAGGTAAAAATTATCGACCAGCCGATAAAAATGGCTTATCAAAAACCCGATATGCGCCTTATTGAAGTGCACTCGCCATTATCATTGGAAAATCACCAGCAACCGAGTCTGTTACCGTTTCCCGATGGTGTCAGAAACTTCCTGGGTAACGATCCACACCTGTTAGAATTACTGGAAGATTATATTAAAGCGCCGAAAGGCATTCCAATGCAGATTTCTCCGGGCAGCTATGCCAACGAGCAGGAGCCGCCTGAAGTTCCGGAAGCAGAAACCCTGTAACAGATATCTGCTATCTGCCGTCTGCCGTCTGAATTCTCAATAAAAAAACCGAGTGGTTAAACTCGGTTTTTCTGTTCGTATGTCGATAAGTATTTATTTCTTATAAGATTCTACAACGTTATCAACACGTTCATTAGCTTCTGCAGCCATTTCTTTAGCCGCCATCGCATCCGCAGTTGCTTGCTGTTGCTGGACCTTAAGGTCAGCCACTTCACTGCTTAGGCTATCCACCTGAGATGAAAGGTTATCCACTTTCATGGTCAGGTCAGCGACATTTTTCTCCAACATCTCGTTACTTGAACAACCTGCAAGACCGAGAGCAATCACCATCCCTGCAAGTGTCATCATCTTGTTTTTCATCTAGCTACTCCAAAATTAAACAACAATTAAATACAACCACTTCGTGGCCGTTCCTGGTCAAAAAGCAATCAATTTCATTTCGCAATATAGCACAATTAAGCAAAAACGCTTGTTTTTTTTGAAGAATTTACTAAGAACAATCAAGGGGGCAGAGTCGTTGAATACCTTGTTCAACGACTCTGCCCCCCCTTGATTTTGGAGAACATAGAATGTCGGGAAATATTGAAATTGTTCAGGGTGATATCACCAAGGCTGACACCGATGCCATTGTTAACGCCGCCAACCCGATGATGTTAGGCGGCGGTGGTGTCGATGGCGCTATTCATCGTGCAGCGGGTCCTGCACTTTTGCAGGAATGTCGGAAAGTGAAAGCGATAAACGGCATTCGCTGTCCATTCGGCGAAGCGAGAATCACATCCGCCGGCATCCTAAACGCCAAATACGTCATACATACTGCAGGACCAATCTACCGAAATGAGGATCACCCCCAGCAGGTATTGGCTTGCTGTTATCGAAATTGTCTCGAATTAGCCTTGGAGCACCAATGCCAGTCTATCGCCTTTCCGGCAATATCCTGCGGCGCTTATGGCTACCCGTTAGAAGAAGCGGCCGAGATAGCAGTGAAAGTTTGCAGTCGGGAAAAATATACCAATATACGCATTCAATTTTTTCTATTTAGTGATGAACTTGAACAAATATGGAAAAAAGCGATTTCCCAAATTACGGACTCCGAGAGCTAAATTATTGGCAGTCCTAAATCTTCTTTGACCTTTTCGATAACCACGTAAGTATGAGTTTGACTCACACCAGGAAGTTCAACGATTTTCCCAAGAACATCGCGGTAATTGCTCATACTGGTTACTCTCAGTTTAAGCAGGTAATCAAAGCCGCCCGCGACCATATGACATTCTGCTACTTCCTTAATATTTACCACTTCATCACGAAAATCATTGAAGACATCGGCGGTGGTTCTATCCAGCGTTACCTGAATAAACGCCGACATCGGGATATTGAGTTTTTCCGCATTTAATATGGCGCCATAACGTTTAACATAGCCCTCGGATTCCAGTCGTTTAACCCGGTCGAGACAAGGGCTAGGGCTCAAATTTACTTTTTTCGCCAATTCGACGTTGGAAATTCTGCCGTCTTTTTGCAGAGTGTCTAGAATAGTAAGATCAATCCGATCCAATGTACGTTGTTTGCCGCTCATGACGCCACCCCAGTAAACACTATATTATTTGGTTAATTTAAAATTAAACCAAATATTACACTGAAGAAAGCCGAATATCACTAGCATATTTTGGCGCAAGTTCTCTAAAATCATGCAAAATTGTAATCAGCATAATCGATAGGCCCTTGCCATGTTATTTAATGGAAATCTAATTACCGACGACCCGATTCGCCAACAAATTCGTGATCATTATCGCGCCGATGAAAACCAGGTTCTTGCCAACCTTTTACCTGTTGCAGAAATTAGTTCGGCGGCAAAATCCCGTGCCTGGGAACGCGCCAGACAACTTGTTGTAGAAATTCGTAAAGAGCAAGTAGGCAAAGGCGGCGTTGACGCTCTATTGAATGAGTTTGCCCTATCAACCGACGAAGGTGTGGTACTTATGTGCCTGGCTGAAGCCTTGTTGCGCGTACCGGATAAAAAGACTGCTGACAGTCTGATCCGCGACAAGCTGGCTGAAGGCGACTGGAGCGCTCACATTGGTAATTCTGAATCGATCTTCGTCAATGCTTCTTCCTGGGGCTTATTACTAACCGGTAAAATGGTGAACTACACCGATAAGAAGAAGAAAGAACAGTTTGGCCTGTTGAAAAAAACCATAGGCCGTCTTGGGGAGCCGGTGATCCGCAAAGCCGTGCGTTATGCAATGCAGGTAATGGGCACCCAATTTGTTATGGGTCGCCAGATTGACGCTGCCGTTGAACGTGCCAAGAAAACTGAGGTCAAAGGCTATACCTATTCATACGATATGTTAGGAGAAGGCGCTCGCACCATGAGCGATGCCGACCGTTACTTCCAAAGCTACATGACGGCAATTGATGCTATTGGTAAAGCTGCAAAAGGTAAAGGTCCGCAAAATAGTCCGGGGATTTCTATTAAGTTATCGGCGATTCACCCTCGTTACGACTTCACTCACCGCGAACGCGTATTGGACGAATTGATTCCGCGCCTGAAACAGCTCGCGCTTGCAGCAAAATCTTATGACATCGGCTTTACTGTTGATGCCGAAGAAGCGGATCGTTTAGATATTTCTTTAGATGTTATTGGCGCCGTGTTTGCCGATACCGACCTTAATGGTTGGGATGGTTTTGGTATTGCCGTCCAGGCCTATCAAAAGCGTGCCCTATATGTCATTGAATGGGTGCGCCAACAAACCCAAAAAGCCAACCGTCAAATGATGGTGCGCCTGGTAAAAGGAGCTTACTGGGATTCTGAAATCAAAATCTCCCAAGTTGAAGGCTATGAAGACTTCCCGGTATTCTCACGCAAGCCTTCAACCGACGTTTCCTACCAAGCCTGTGCCAAACGCCTGCTTAGCTATCGCGATAGCATTTATCCGCAATTTGCGACCCATAATGCATATACGGTAGCGACCATCATGGAAATGACCGATGATCACACTGGATTTGAATTCCAACGCCTGCATGGCATGGGTGAATCTTTGTATGATCAGGTTGTAACTAATGACAAGGTTTCCTGTCGTGTTTACGCGCCAGTCGGTGAACATGCCGACTTGCTTGCTTATCTGGTTCGTCGCCTACTGGAAAACGGTGCCAACAGCTCATTCGTAAACAATATTGTTGATGAAGACATTCCGGTAGAAAGCTTGTTACAGGACCCGGTAGAACAAGTGCAGTCATGGGTTAACAAATACAATCCGCAAATTCCTCAGTCTATCGACATCTATGGCAGCGAACGCGCTAACTCAAAAGGTATCGATTTAACCAATGTTGATCAGGTAAGTGTGATGCGCGAAAACCTGGATAACTGGTTCAGTTCTGCAACTTCCAATGCGGCGGAAAAAGTTCAAGGTGCAGAGCCTGTGGTCAATCCGGCGAATCACGATGAAGTGATTGGTTACCTTTCGCATTTACAACCTGAGCAAATGACAGCCGCGGTTGACAGTGCCCAGGCGGCGTTCGAAAGCTGGTCAGAAACCCCGGTTAGCGAACGTGCTACTTTGTTGCGCAAAACCGCTGATGCATTAGAAGCCAATCGCGATGAGCTCATTGCCCTGTGTATCAAAGAAGCCGGTAAAATTCCGGTCGATGGTGTTGCCGAAGTTCGCGAAGCCGTAGACTTTTGTCGCTATTATGCCGCCCGCGCCGAAGATATGTTGCCATCGCCAGCATTGCAGTCCCGCGGTGTTGTCCTTTGTATCAGTCCATGGAATTTCCCACTAGCCATATTCTTAGGTCAGGTAGCCGCAGCGGTTGTTACTGGTAATACCGTTGTTGCAAAACCGGCCGAACAAACCAGCCTGATTGCCCTTCGCACCATTGAGCTGATGAAAGAAGTGGGTATGCCGGACAATGTTGTAGTTCCGATAATTGCCCGTGGTTCTCAGGTTGGTGCTCATGTGGTTCCTGATGAGAGAGTACAGGCGGTGATGTTTACCGGTTCTACTGAGACCGGTACCTGGATTTCGCAAAAACTAGCAGAGCGCCAGGGGCATCAGGTGCCATTAATTGCCGAAACCGGCGGTCAAAACTGTATGATCGTTGATTCAACCGCACTGCCTGAGCAAGTTGTCGATGATGTTGTTAGCTCTGGTTTCCAAAGTGCCGGTCAACGTTGCTCTGCGCTGCGAGTGCTATTCCTGCAAGAAGATATCGCCGATAAAGTGATCAATATGATCAAAGGCGCAATGCAGGAGTTGCACGTTGGCGATCCAGCCATGCTAGCAACCGACGTAGGCCCGGTGATCGATAACAAGGCGTTCACCGCTTTAAACAATCACGTCGAATATTTAAAAGATAAAGCGACCTTGCATTATCAGTGTGAGACTCCGGATTTAGGTGACAGCGGTCACTATTTCTTTGCACCACGTTTATACGAAATTGCAGATTTATCGGTATTAACCAAAGAAGTCTTTGGTCCTTGCGTGCACGTAATTCGCTATAAAGAAAAAGATCTGGAAAAGGTTATTGACCAGGTAAATGGTACGGGTTTTGGATTAACCATGGGTATTCACACTCGTATCGAAGAGAAGAGCGAATATCTGGCTAAGCGTTCTCGCGCCGGTAACATCTATGTCAACCGTAATATGATTGGTGCGGTAGTAGGTGTACAGCCGTTTGGTGGTCGAGGTCTATCGGGGACTGGTCCTAAGGCCGGTGGCCCTATGTATTTAAGCCGCTTGGTTAAGGAAGTGGTTAGTCAGGAACGGCCTCAGGCGAGCGTTAACGTCAAAGAGCTGCTTAATGCATCAGCAAACAGCAACAAGGCATCAGTAGATGAAATCATGAATCAGGCGAAAGCCGATGAAAACAAATGGTCGATGACAGATGTGCAATTACGTTCATCCATTGTTCGCCAGTTGTTAGCAACCTTATCCAGCAATAAAATTGTTCAGGGTCAGGAAGATGATTTAAATACAGCATTGCAAGCGGCTCGCAAGCAATTAAATATATTTGAAACTGCGCTGAGCAATCCAATTACCTTGCCGGGTCCAACGGGAGAATCGAATAAGCTTTATCTCGAATCCCGAGGTACTTTGGTTGCTGTGCGTGATAGCCAAACCAGCTTTGAATATTGGTTGGTAAGTATTGTTTCGTCCTTGGTTGCGGGTAATACGGTAGTTTCTGCCGTTTCCGATGAATACCTGAATGAAGCGATTGCCATTGAAAGTGCACTGCAAAAGCTTGGATTAGTGAAAGGCATTTTCCAGGTAGTTAGCCTCGGACAATTGCCTGAAGTTACTATGCACCCGTCTTTAGCTGGTGCTATCTGTGGTCCACAAAGCGCTTTAGTTGCTTATTTAGCTGAGCAATTAGCGGCAAGAACCGGCGCGATTTTACCGGTAATTAGCCCAGAGCAATACGACGCTCTGCTGCATCGTTTAGTGACGGAGAAAACCATTACGATTGATACTACGGCGGCAGGTGGTAACGCGTCTCTGATGACGATGGAAGATGCGTAAGCGATAAACGGTGACAATCGCATTGAAAAGGCATGCGATAGGGTGACAGTCCGGTGAGAATACCGGACTGCTGACAACAGAAAATCAGAGATTTTTCGTTGCTGACAGACGTGGCAAAAAACGCCACGTCAAGTTTGCTATCTGAAAGCTGTTTGTTGTCACCGGCGCAAGCTTGTCGCAGTCAATTGCTCCATGCATTTTCTGCATACAGGCCAACCCCTGGCCATAACCGGTAAAGTAAAACGCAGTTTTGCTTTACCAATACACCCTCAACGCCCCGGTAACACCCCAGCCATCGTATTCACCACCATCATTGGCATCATCGTCCATGCTCGCGTATTGGGCACCCAGGTGTATTTTGAATTTATGCTCATTTAAAAAGAAGTTAACGCCGGCAAATAATTCATGATATTGGTCACCGCGATCGCCAACAATACGATTTTCATAGCGTCCCAGACGCACACCATTATCACCATCGCTATTGAGATAGGTGTAACGCATCACATATTGCACGATTTCATTTTGATCATAGTAAGGCATTAAAACCACACCGAATAAATCGGCTTGATCAAAGTAACCGCTACCATAGGCCAAATCGGTTCTTAACCCCCATTGGCCCTTCTGAAACTGTCCCGATAAACTGGTCACATGGCCAAAATCACGGGTGCCTGCATCCTCATCTTCTTTGTTGTAGACATAGTCAAGGCGAACCACGCCTTCATCAAACCAGTCATTAGCAGAAAACTCCCTACCAAGCGCCAAAAGCGTAAAGTAAGCGGCTTCGGTAAACCCAATTTCTTCTTCCGGGTCGCTGGAAAACACCCCGGCGTAATAAGTCCAGTCCTCAGCGAAATCATTAGTAATGCTGATACCGGTAAAATACTCGGCAGTAAACCAAAGGTTATTGGTGAGATTGTTACGTTGCGGGGTCAGGAGCTTTTTTGAGGACGTTTTGCCGTCCAGGGTAAAACCCGCTGACTGCTTCAATAATTTTAACGTCGCACCGTTGTCGAAGGTCCAGGCTATGTTGGCATCAGTCAGTCGATTGTAACTATCGGACAGTGACTCATTGAGATCAAAATCTCCTTCGAGTGATATGGTAGCGCCGTAGAATGAACTCTTAAATCCAAACCGAAAACGGCGCCATAGTAAATCTTCATACTCACCTTGATCGGCATCAAACCAGGCGGCATCCTGGTGTAATCGTCCGGACAATTTAAAGTAATCTCCCTCTTCATTTTCCCAGATATCGGCGACATCCCATGCCGATTCAAATGCACTTTTCTCTTCTTCCGCCGCACAAGGCATGGAAGTTATGGCGAATGCAGCAAGGGAGCAGGAAATAAATTTAATACTTGATTGGACTTGGGGGGACATCATGACAATCCCTGAATTTTTGACAAAGAACGTTGAAAAGGTAGTTTAAAAGCCGCTAATCAACAAATATTTTACGGCTTAGGAGCCATAATTGCGGCATATTTCGATTAGATAGACCGATTGCTTGATGATTACCCTTTGTAAATATTGAAAAAAGTCTAACCATTACAAATATGAAGCTTTTGAGAATGTTTTATGACAAGCGCTTGTTAACGATAAATCTGACGATCAATTTGTTGCTTCAAGAGACAGGATTTCGACGATTTTTTGCTCGTACTCATCAACTTTATCTTCAAAAAAGCCAACCTGATTTTCAACAACCGAGCCGTCACGACCAATCACAAAGCTACTTGGCATGCCTTTTAACTGATATTGCTCACCCAGTTTACCGGAAGGATCATAAATAATCGGGAATTCTGCGGGATGATCTTTTAAAAAGTCTTTGGCAAAAGCTTTATCAACATCCAGATTTATAGTGATAACACGAAACCCCTGATCCTGATATTTTTCCTGCATCGCATTCATCCAGGGGAAGGATTTTCGGCAAGGTACACACCAGGAGGCCCAGAAATCCAGATAAATGACATCACCTTTATATTTTTCCAGCATCTGCGCTAGTTGCTGTTCAGCGATATTTGTTGAGGTGACGGGTTCATCCTGGGCTTGTCCCAGAATACTATACAGACCAATTCCGCATAGCAGCACGGCGCTAAACAACAGCATCGAAAACGTCTTAGACATATACTTCTTAACTCACTAGTTTATGGTTTCACGAACTTACCGATTTACCATGAGGACAATTGTTTTTTGTTCTGAGTTGCCTCTTGTTCGGCTTCTTTGCGAACTTCATCCACTTCCTGTTGGTTCTGGCATCGCTCAACGACCTGATCATCACGATAGTAACGAAGGTTCAGGCAATCCTGTTCGTAGCGACGTTCCAGTTCAGTTCGTAATATCGGTTGGCCGCGAGCGTTATCAATCTGCTTTTTCAAATTAATACATTCATTTTGCTGCTCTGCGCTAATGCGAATATCATCACAATTTTCATTATTTGATGAAGAGCAAGCGGCCAGAAACAGGCTTACAGAGATAGATAACAGGAATTGCCTCATGATGGTCCCCTTTATTATAGGAATTTTCCGTCACTTAAAGTGCCCAAACCAGCCCTGACAAGTTACCTTCCAGCATATTACTAACCGCTTATATTTCAATTCGCTGAAGCAAATAACGCATATTCATTCGGACAGGTAATATCCAACATAGCAGTAACCATTCGCACAGGCAATATTCATCCACGCAATGTTCAGCTAAAATGTGTAGCAAAACAGGAGTAAGTTATTATGATGCAGGTAGTTGACTATCAACACCCCGATGCGGCAGAGCAGTTTGTCGCTTCATTACGCGAAACAGGTTTTGGCGTTTTGAAAAATCATCCGATTCAACAACAACTGGTAGAATCCATTTACAGCAACTGGCAGGAATTTTTTGATTCCGAAGAAAAACATCAATTTGCTTTCGATCCGCAAAAGCAGGATGGCTATTTCAGCCCGCAAATCTCCGAGACAGCAAAAGGCCACAAAGAAAAAGATATTAAAGAATACTTTCACGTTTACCCATGGGGTCGCATTCCAGCGCAACTGAAAGAAGAAATTCTCGATTATTATCAAAAAGCCTCATCTTTGGCTGAAGAACTTTTAGACTGGGTTGAGCAACACAGTCCAGAAGACGTGTCTAAGCTTTATCATGAGCCGTTATCAAACATGATCAAGGACACCCCAAATACCTTATTGCGAGTACTACATTACCCGCCGTTACAAGGTGATGAAGAGCCAGGTGCGATTCGCGCCGCGGCCCACGAGGACATTAACCTGTTAACCATATTGCCCGCAGCCAATGAACCGGGATTACAGGTGCAATTACAATCTGGTGCATGGATGGACGTACCGTCAGATTTCGGTAACCTGATCATTAATATCGGTGACATGCTGCAAGAGGCCAGTGGTGGCTATTTCCCATCAACCAGCCACCGGGTTATTAACCCAGAAGGTACGGATATGAGAAAATCACGGATATCCCTACCGTTGTTCCTGCACCCAAGATCCGAAGTCGTACTATCCGAACGCCACACCCAGGCATCTTACCTGCTTGAACGCCTACGCGAGCTCGGCGTTAAAGACTAATCCACAGGGTCAGCTAAACAAAAAAGCCAGAGACGGATATCCGTCTCTGGCTTTTCAATTTTTAAAGCAAGCAGTACCTAAAAGGTACTGCTTTGCCTTTACTGCCAGTCCTTTGCACTAGGTTCGTAATTGCTCGAGCCTGTCTCGGAAACGGCTTCCCGCTCAGGTTCAACCGCATCAGCTGATTTCCCATCTTCGCCTTTAAACCAGGCAATCATACCTTTGAACAAGCGACCAATATCTTCAAATACGATATAAAGGCATGGGATAAGTATCAGGGTAACCACGGTAGCAAACAGTACACCGTAAGCCAGAGAGATGGCCATAGGCACAACCATTTTCGCCTGCATACTGGTTTCGAGCATAATTGGCACCAGACCAATAAACGTCGTTAACGAGGTCAATAGAATCGCCCTGAAACGCTTACAACCGGCTTCCACCACCGCTTTCGCGGCGCTAAATCCTGCGGCTCGTGCCTTATTCACATAATCAATCATCACCAAAGAATCGTTAACAACAACCCCTGCAGCGGCAATCAGGCCGAAGAAAGAGAAGGTGCTCAAATCCAGGCCGTGAATCATATGACCAATCACAGCACCAATGAAACCAAAAGGGATCACTGACATGATGATAATTGGCTGACTGTATGAGCGCAAAGGAATGGCCAACAAACTAAATATAATCAATAGAGTAATGCCGGTGTCTCGCATCAAGGATCTGCGACTGTCAATTTCCTCTTGAATCTGACCACCAAGTTCGCTTTTTAAACCTGGGTATCTTTTGCGTAATTCAGGAATAAAGTTTTCACGTATATCCTTGGCGATTTGAAATGGTTCAGCCTGAAATGAATCTACTTTCGCCCAAACATTAATGGTTCGGTTACCATTCTCGCGACGAATTTGATTAACCCCATCGACAATGCGTATATCGGCGATTTCCGACAATGGCACTTCTGCCCCATTAGGCGCTTTAATCATTACATCATCGACATGACCAATGGAACTGCGTTGCTCTAACGGGTAACGCACCATGACTTTAATTTCTTCACCGTTACGCAAAATACGTTGCGCTTCCAGACCATAAAAACTGTAGCCAACCTGCTGCGCCACATCGGCTAGCGTTAATCCCAGAGAATACGCTAACGGTTTTAAGTCAAATTGCACTTCTTTCGCGCTGTCCATACGTGAATCATTGACATCACTGACGCCCACTAACGTGTTTAACTTATCTTTAAGTGCTTTGGAGGCTCCGAGCAATTGCTGATCGTCCTGAGATTCAAGTCTGAAGCTAATATCACCGTCGTCCATATCCGAGCCAAACAAGGTGTCCTGAATGTCGAGCTCTTTCACCCCAGGGATCACTGGCAAGTTCGCACGCCAGCGTTCAGCAACTTCAAACGTTGTCAACGGTCGCTCTTCAGGTCTGACTAATTTAACTGTGATCCCCGCCCGAGTTCTGTCTCTTAAATAAACCAGCATCACATCAATCATTTTAGAGCCATATTCCTGCTCTAACTGACGATCGACTTCCAGTAACGACTGTTCGATTGCTCGAGCAGCATTCAACGTGGCTTGTTCTGATGCATCAAGATTCATTTCAAGATTCACTCGTGGAAAATCATGAGGAATTTTCGGCATCCCCGTAGAGCGAACAAGACCACCATTAAATAACCCGACACAAACCATAATGAAGGCGATAAACAAACAAACCAAGGCATATCGATATTCCACGGTTTTCACCAACATAGGTCGGTAAATATTGGTAATAAAGCTCTTCAATCCCGTATCAATTTTCAATCGTATTACGTCAAATGGATTGCGAGGATTATGGACTTTGGTTTTCATTGACGCTAAATGCGACGGCAAAATGAGTTTCGATTCGATTAACGAGAAGATCAAACAGAGCACGACAACCATACCAATGGCTTGTCCCCAGGCGGCTTGCGGACCATCGGCAATAACAAAGGGCATAAAGGCAGCAATCGTTGTTAAAACACCAAAGGTTGCCGGCATCGCCACCCGTTTAACGCCACGGATCACGCTCTCAATACTATTGCCACTTTTTTCAACTTCACTGTGAGCACTTTCCCCCATCACTATGGCATCATCGACGACAATCCCTAACACCATAATAAACGCAAACAAACTGGTTAAACTGATGGTGACATTAATGAATGACATTGGCATGAACAGCAGTGTGCCCAAAAAGCAAACCGGTAAGCCCATCATCACCCAAAATGCCAAGCGAATGCGTAAAAACAAAGCCAGCATGATGAATACCAATATGGCACCACTGGCCAGGTTGGAGATCATCATATCAAGACGCTCTTCCAGATATTCCGTCAGATCCACCCAACTTTCCAGGTTAACACCTGCAGGCAAGGTTTTTTGCTTCGCGGCGATATAATTATTAACCACATCCGCGATATCCGTAATCGATTGGTCATGCGCGGCTTTCACTTCAAACGACACCGCGTTTTTACCGTTGAACCTGGAATATTGAATGCCTTGTTCAAAACCATCGATTACCGTTGCAATGTCACCCAATAAGATCTTAGAACCATCTTCAAGCGTGATCAGCGGTAAGCTTTCAAATTCCTGTCCAACATAAGCCTGATTTTCAACTCGCAAGTTGATGTAACCATTCTCAGCACGGATCTGACCCGCAGACATATTACGCGACCAGTTGCGAACCGCATTAGCAACATCAGAAAAGCTCAGGTTGTAAGCTCGAAGTTTGTCTTTAGAAACTTCGATGGCAATTTCATAATTTAAACCACTGTTAAATTCAGTAATGTTAACTAAAGGTAATTGCCGGATTTCATCATGAATTTTACGGCCTAACTCCTTTAATTGAACCTGAGTTAAATCCCCATATAAGCTTATATTGAGAACTTCCTGTTCCATTTTTATCCGTTCGACTGTTGGCCGTTCCATGCCAGCAGGGAAAGTGGAAATAGAGTCTATCTGCGACTTAACTTCTTCAAGTACAACCTGGGCATCATAACTATCGTCTACCCGAAACCAACCATTGGATAAGTTACGGCCAGAATACGTAATTGTTCTTTCCAGCCCTGGCACAGATTCAAGCGCCTCTTCGACTTTAATGGTGATCCCTTCTTCCACTTCTTGTGGCGCAGCGCCTGGATACACAGCCTGATAACGTAACCAATTTATTTCAATTTGCGGGAATATTTGTTTGCGGATGGTGCCCATGGTAAGCAGACCACCGATGATGATCACCGCCATTAATAGATTCGCCGCAACCGGGTTACGTGCAAACCAGGCAATTAAACCGTTTTTGGTATCATCCATTAGTTAGCTCCCAAAGCGACTTGAGTTTCACTATCATCAGTTTCGCTCTCTAGTGGCTGGGAAGGTTCATCGGATAATAAGGCTAACTTCATGCCCGGAAGCGGGTAATCCATCGCCGACGTAATTATGCGATCGCCATTGTGTAGGCCTTGATTGACAACAACTGATTTTCCTTGTTGACGCATAATTTTGATAGCACGATATTCGAGCTCATCATTATTGTTCATTATCGCGATTTTTTTATCCTGTACCAGGTGGCGCGGTATGATTGCCGCATCACTAATTTTAATGCCTTCAATGGTGGCATTAAGATACGTGCCAAATTTGAGCGGTGTCTTGTCTTCCTTTAAGCCATAAGGGTCGTTCACCTCGACGACCAAATACGACATACGAGACTGATTATCGATAACACCTTCTGAACGAACTATCGTGCCTTGCCAGCTTGAGTCTTTCCCAACTTGATCTGACATCAAATTTACTGTGCTACCAACGCCCTGTTCATTGAGAAAACGTAATTGGTTGTTAGCCACAGGAAGCCGTATCTCACCGGTATCTACCGACATGATGGTCCCCATTGGGTTACCCATACCAACAACTGCACCAAGCCCAACCGTACGATCAGAAATCAAGGCATGATAAGGGGCAATAATCTTCGTGCGATCAAGATTACGACGAGCACGTTTAACCGCAGCTTCCGCGGCTTTTACTCGTGCCATCTCCTGAGCCAACTGAGGTTTACGTAAGCTCAATTCTGTAGGCGAAGTATCTTTAATACGCTGCCATTCGCGCTCGGCAACTTTACCCTGTGCTTTTTCCAGCTCCAGAGCCGCCTGCGCTGAGGCTAAGTTAGCTTCTGCATCCACTAATGCGGCTTCGTAGTCACTTGGGTCGATTTGCGCCAGTAACTGGCCTTTTTCAACAAATCCACCGCGCACGAAAGTATCGGATAGTTCAACTATCTGGCCACTCACCTGAGCGATAAGCTGGGTTTCATATTTAGGCAACATGACGCCATATGAAGAAACATCTAAAGACAGAGAGCCAAGTGTCACATCCTTGACGGCGACAATAGGAACCACCTCTTCCTGTGGTTTCTCTTCCGGTGGCTCACGCATACTGGAAAGCCCCATCAATGAGCCAACCCCAGCGACAATGATCACAATTGGAAGCATAATTCTTTTGATTTTCACGATAAAACCTCGGTATTCGGGCAATTTTCTGCGCACTATGTTACTTATTTGTAGTCAAATGTAACCGACAATTGTGTAAACACTTGTAACAAGTCATTACAGTTTGTGTGGAAATTAGGTAACAAGCTGGTTTTAAAGGGAAAACAATAAACAATTAAATTGTATTAAGATTTCATATTGAACGTTAAAATTCGCTCAATTTTGGAAAAAAGCCGATTAAAATCGTTTATCAGCCAAGTTCGATAAATTTCTCAATCAAACTCATGATAATCCCAATATCTTTCAATTGCCCCCGAGGAAATTGATTTCCTGTTCCGGTAATACCAATCCCACTAAGTTTGTGCACAACTCAGAGTTAGGGCCGAGGTTCATTTGCAACATAGATTTTATTGATATAGTCATTCTATATTGATGAAATATAGGGCAGTAAATGGGCCTCTCACTAACTCCCTACGGGTGAGTTTTATAGGCGTTTATCCCGCGTTACTGATTTTGGCTAATTTTGAGTTAATGGAATAACCATTCTCTGCAATCAAAGCCTTGTCTAAAAGCCTTTAAATTCTCACTGAGTGAGCAATAATTTAATGGGATTGGTATAAAAAGTGCTAGATTTAACTTATTCGGATCTATTTTGCGCAATATGGGGAATCATGCTTACTCGGGTACGTGTATTTTTAAAAAGTCTTAATCAGGACAGTGTCGTTAATCAGGTACTTTCTCTGGAAGTCGCGACAGCAGTACTGCTGTTCGAAGTCATCCGTGCCGATGAAGAGTATACCGATGAAGAAAAGAAATACTGCCAGAAAATGCTAATGGCACAATTTGGCCTGGGGCGTGATGAAGTTGATGCCATTCTTGCCGCTGCAGAAGATGAAGCTTTTCACGCCACTGACTACTATCGCTATACCAGTTTGGTGAACAAACATTTTACCCTGGGGCAACGCATCGAAATTGTCGAAAAGCTTTGGCAACTGGCCTACAGTGACGGCAAATTGGATGCCATTGAAGAACATACTATTCGCAAAATTGCCGATTTATTGCATTTAAACCATCAGGAATACATTCAAACTAAGCTTACAGTGCAAAATGCTAGCTAGGTGCTAGCAATGTTTTTATGGTTCTTTGGTAGGCACGCTGTGTTATGGCTGCTAAAATGTGCGCCTTTAAACCTATCCTATATCCTCTGAGTACTAAACATGGCTGAAGTCGGCAAAATTAACACCCTGAGAATCATTAAACTCACTGAAATTGGCGCCTATCTCGACGGCGCTGAAACCGGGGAGATCCTGTTACCGACTCGCTACCTTACTGAATCTGCACAAGAAGGTCAGGATTTACAGGTATTTATTTATTACGACTCTAAAGACCGTTTAGTGGCAACCACAGAAATGCCTAAGGCCCAGCTTGAAGACTTTGCCTATTTAAAAGTGGTTCAGGTTAACAAGATGGGGGCGTTTCTCGATTGGGGATTACCAAAAGATTTGCTGGTTCCTTACAACCAGCAAAAAACTCGCATGGTTGTCGGTAAATCTTATCTGGTGAAAATCTATCGCGATCATTACACTGACCGCATTGCCGCTTCCAGTAAGCTGGATAAATTTCTCGATATCTGGCCCGCGCAATATGAAATCGGTGAACAAGTTGATTTGATCATTGCCACCAAAACCGATCTCGGTTTTAAAGCGATAGTCAACAACCGGCATTGGGGTTTGTTGTACGACAATGAAGTCTTTCAGCATTTACGCACGGGTCAGAAAATTAAAGGCTACATTAAAAACGTGCGAAGCGACGGCGCTATCGATTTGATTTTAACCCGCGGTGGTATCGCCAAAGTCAATGATTTCGCCCCGGCATTAATCGCGTATTTAAAAGCGCACAAAGGCTACTGCAACCTTCATGACAAAAGCAGTCCTGAAGAGATTAAACGGGCATTTGGTGTCAGTAAAAAAACGTTTAAATCGACCTTAGGAAACTTACTCAAACATAAAAAAGTAGAGTTACTCGAACAAGGATTTCGCCTAACCGATAAAGGCAATAAGTAAGGATATAACCGGCACCAAGGCCTTGCTATTTTCAAGGCCTTATTTGAGACATTAGGCCCGATATTGGCGCCAACATTTACCCCCCATCAATAGAGTTTGTGCTTAAGTCAGACATACACAAATCGCTCTTCTATACTAAAAAGACCTAATAACATTAATCAGGTCCAGACATGAAAAAACTTATTCTTGGTTTCAGTGTGTTACTGCTCAGTGCCGGTTGTCAGTCAACCGCTGATCAGACTCGTGAAAAAATGCGTTCCAAGGGCTACAGTAATAGCTACGCTGATGGGTTTGCCGACGGTTGTGAAAGCGGCAAGCAAGCAGGTGGCAGCTACTTCGACGAATTTCAAAAAGACATCAATCGATTCAATGCAGAGCAGGAATATGCGCAAGGTTGGTCTGACGCGTTTCGCCAATGTGAATTAAAAGAAGAAGCTGAATTGCGTCAACAACGGATGGCGATTGAATGGCAAAATATGGAAGACAGCCACAAAGACAATATTGAACATGAAGCTCTAAAAGGGCTGGAAAACGTGGATACCAGTGAGCTGAAAAGCCTCGAGAAAAATGATCCCAATTAACCCCCCTTTTGTTTAAACCGTTAGCTTGTGCTCCGCACGTTTAATACCTTAACGTATTTAACTCCTATAATTATATTTAGTAGATAAACTACGATGACTAATGGCATTACGTAGTAGACATCTTCGAAAGTGAGCAACCTGAAAAAGACTCCGATCATAACCAGGCTTAGGATTGATGTCGTGATAAAACCGACATATTTCAGCCATCCCGAATATTGGCTAACAATCAGACCAATTCCAAGCACCCACAGTAAATTAGCGACGCTAAATATCCACAGAGCTATCTGAAAAAGCGTATTATACCCTTCCTGAGTTCTCGCTTCGGGATACCCGGCCAGCATCACCCCATACATAACAATATAAATGACATGAGCAATTGCTACTAAGTACCAAGAACTATTCTCTTTTGCAAAATGAAAAGACGACCAGGCTAAGGCAATTGCTGCTGTGAGCTCAAATCTCCAAATAGTCGCAACGAAATTCCAGTTTGACATCAATGCTTCCAATCGAATATCCCAATCTAGGGAGGTTGCATTTGCTTCTTCATAAGGGATTAACATCAAGACCACCATCAAAATTGATCCGAGTATAAAAGTGTAGCCAGCTGCCTTATCCATTTTAATTCTTCCCTAAGCATTAGTGTGGTTAATAAATACCTTAGCCTCTTCAATTAGTTATCGCAATTCAATATAGAGATACTCAATTTCTTTATAACTATAAAACAACAAAGGCACCCAGAGGTGCCTTTGAAAAGAGAGGTTTAGAGGTTAAAAGCGCGCTCTTACCCCTAATGTGATACCACGGCCAGGGAGTGGTGCAATGTCTTTTAAGAAGGATGAATGCACTCGAGCTTCGGTATCAAACACATTGTCGACCTTCAAAAACAGCACCGTATCATCACCAATACCATCTAAGTAATAGTTTGCATGCAAATCTACCATGGTATAACTATCGGTTTCGGTCTCAAGTGAGGCAAGCTGATCCTGCTCAAAATAATGGGTTACGTTCACACCGGTTTCAAAATTGCTCGCCTGATATTGTAAACCACCACCGATACGCATTGGAGGAATACGGGGCAGATTACCACCATCAGCAAGCTTGGCGCGAATATAGTCGGTAAAGACGTTCACTTTTAACGGTTCACTGACCTGATAAACCATTTCCGCTTCGAAACCATACATATCCACGTCGTCCTGACGGTATACAAAGATAGGCAGGCCTTCTTCGTCATGGTCGTGCTCTTCCATTTCCGCTTCTGCGTGCTCTTCTGATTCATGTTCCTCATGCTCTTCGTGGCCATGGTCATGAATACCACTATCTTCAAACAGCAAGCCTGTATCCTGTTGATAATAGAAATCTTCAGAATGGTTGTAAAATACGCTTGCAACAAAACCGAAATCGCCCGAGAACTTGCGCCAGGTTAAGTCAAGATTGTAAGAGGTTTCAACATTTACATCCTGATCGGACAATTCAATATGATAGCCGTCAGCTTCTTCGTGTAATTCATAAAGCGCACCTAACTCAAAGCTGTTGGTGCCGATGTGTGGGCCGTTAGAAAATAGCTCTGCGGCTGAAGGTGCACGTTGTGAAAATGCAAATGAAAGGCCCAGGTTATAACCTGGCTGGTAATCCCATACCAAGCCAACCGAAGCACTAATCGGCATGAAATCTTGCTTGGCAAGTTCAAACTCCTCGTGCTCTTCATGCTCAGAGAGCCCTTCCATCTCATGCTCGTGTTCGACATGCTCGTCATGGCCGTGGACAGGCTCAAGCGTTACATGTTCAATACGAGCTCCCAACTGCAATAAAACATCACCAAAGTGTTTTTCTTCTAACCAGGCAAATGCCAGAGTGTCGGTTTTTGATGGTGGTGTGAATGCTTCTGCACCCAATGCCTCAAAATCTGATTGCTTATAATGCAACGTCCAGGCACCTTTAAAACCGTTGTACTCCCGGTGATATAAATCGACTTTAGCTTCCCAAAGTTGGTTTTTAAAAGTTGTACCGACTTCACCGTCCTCTATTTCCTGATGCTGATAATCCGTGTAAGAGACTTTTGAAGCAACACGGTTAAGGAAATTATCGTCAAAACGAAGGTCACTTAGCATCTGGAAGCGATCCTGAGTTAAATCACCAAATACCGATTCCTCTTCGTGCTCTTCATGACCTGCTTCCATGCCCACCTCTTCTTCATGCTCTGCATGTTCTTCGTGACCATGGGAATGCCCCGGGATGCCATAGATGCGGTCGGTACGACCGTATGAAAAGCCAACAAAACCATTATCGAGAAGATAGCTTGCACCTAAAGTGAAACCTTTGGCATCGTTGGAGCTATTTGTAAGACGACCACTTTCTTCATGTTCTTCATGACCTTCTTCAGCGTGTTCTTCATGCTCGTCATGTTCAAGCTCTGCCGGACCCGGAATTTTATAGTCATTTGCTTCACGCCAGAAACCATCGAAGTGAATCGCAAAAGAATCAGTACCAGTGTTGATATCAATCGTCGCTAAATCTTCGTCGGCAACCGTATTGTGCTGCAAAGAGAAACCGACGCTCTGTTCTAACTGAGTTGGAACACGCTGATCTACTACGTTGACAACACCGCCGATAGCACCACTGCCATAAAATAAGGTCGCTGGGCCTCGTAACACTTCTATTTGCGTAGCGGTTGTTGTTTCTGTTGAAACAATATGGTCAGGTCCAACACGTGATGCATCGCCTGCATCGAGACCGTTTTGGGTAATCAATACTCTTGGACCATCGAGACCACGAATGATTGGGCTACTGGAAACCGGTCCAAAGTATGTAGAGTGAACACCCACCTCATATTTCAGAGTTTCACCCAAAGTAGACGCCTGCTTTAGTCGCAATTCGTCAGCACTCAACACGTTAACAGGTAAAGCTGACTCGATAGTTGATGTGTGTAATGGTGTCGCATAAACATCTACAACATCCATTACAGAAGGAGTCAAAGTAACGACAACATTGCCAACGTCACTATCGCCAACATTAATGCTTTGATTTTTATGGACAAAATATGGAGCTTCCACATGCAACTCTGCGGCACCGTCGGCTACATCATTGAGACTGAACATCCCATTAGCGTCGGTAACAACGCGGTTTTGTCGAATACTGACTTCCGCATTTGCAATACCATTGCCCGTGCTATCTACAACTTTACCTGAAATTGTTGCAGCCCATGCCGGAGTAGCAACTGACAAGGCCAACGCTGTGGCCGTATATAAGCGATTTAAACGCATAATAAATCCTGAAATAGAAAAATGAGGTCTTAGGTATCGTCAGCGATCATCGACTGCAGAAAACCTGCAGCAATTAGCACAATTAACTTTTATTGTTTGAGACAAAATTATGACGAACCCGATTAACGATAATCAGGATTGAGCTGGGGGACCCCGACAGGTACCAGTACGGCAAATAGCAGAATTGTAGAAGGTTTGATGCACAGCAATCAGTTGTGGCGTTATCGCGGTGCCCGTTTGCTCGAGGCGCGGATTGCCAGGCTCGTCATCGTCCATCGCGAACTGCCAGCATATATGACAGTGCATGTGATTAGACTGAGCATCATGGCTGGCCTGATGCTGGGTAATAAACAATAAAGCAAATAAAAACAAACCAATAAGCACATAGCCCTTACCCTTATGAGTAGAGGCTTGTAAATTGAATTTTTGCGTTATTATCGCAGTCACGTTTATCTCGTTTTGATAGCTGGCACTTGATTTATCGCCCCTTTGAGGCACCTAGAAAACAGCTTAATACATATTCGTGTTACATTATCACACTTATTTGCGGTTAATAACAAGCCCAAGCCAGATATTTGCTAAAGTTTTCCTGCCTATACTCATCGGTCCAGTCGTGATAGGTTTATTTTAATTACGAAATACTTCCAGTTAGCAGGTTAATTATGAGCGCAACGGAAAATATAGACCAAATCAAAAGTAATCTTAGATCGCCGGTAGATCTAACCATTAAAGATGATATTGCCTATGTCACCCTCAATCGTCCGGAAAAGTTGAATGCCCTGGATTTAGCGACGTTTAAATCATTGGCAGGTATTGCTCGAACGTTGCGAAAAGATCGCTTCATTCGTGGTGTTATCCTGCAAGGTGTTGGTCAGGACTTTTGCAGTGGCCTTGATGTGAAGTCGATGATGAAAGACAAAAGCGCGATGGTGACTCTGCTTAAAAAACTATTACCCGGTTCTTCGAATCTCGCCCAACAGGTCAGCAGTAATTGGCGAAAAGTGCCGGTACCGGTAATTGCCGTTATCCAAGGCCGTTGTTGGGGCGGTGGTTTGCAAATTGCACTCGGCGCCGATTTTCGCTTTGTTACCCCGGACGCCACTCTGGCAGTGATGGAAAGCAAATGGGGATTGATCCCTGATATGGCCGGCAATATGGTGCTTCGAGAAATCCTTCCAAAAGATCAGGCCTTACGCCTGGCGCTAACCGCGGATCCAATTTCTGCCGATGAAGCGATGAAGATGAACCTGGTTACGCAAGTATCTGAAGATCCTTTGCAGGATGCAGAAGTGTTGCTCGCTGAGCTAAAAGCCAAGTCTCCGGATGCGTTGGGGGCGATAAAACGTCTTTATACCCGCAACTGGCAAAGCCCTGACAGGAAAATGCTGATGATGGAAACCTGGTATCAAATTAAAATTATCTTAGGTGAAAATCAGCGCCGCGCGGTAAAACAGCAACTGGATCCTGAAAATGCTAAGCCATACTTTCCCAGAGGCCGCTGGTAACCTACGAAAAATCATTCCTTCACTTGGCATCTAATTCACTGTAAAAGCCTGTGTTTTCTAACTGCTATAGTTAGATGTACGTTAAACAGACGGGCTTTTAATTGTGACCCAAGCGAATGCATCAGCTCCTGATTTTCATCATAAAAACCCTACCCATAAAGAAACCCTGTTAAAGTTTCTGGCGCTTGTTGCCCTCTTAGTCGGGTATTTCATTTACATGAGTATGAAATACGATGCTTCCACCGGATTTGGCCTGGCAATTTTAAGCTGGAGTTTTTTCGTATTATGTACCCCAGTCGCCGATGGTGGCTTCATTCTTGCCTTTCCGATACGGTTATTAAAATGGCAACCACTCAGGTGGTCATATGGTTTGTGGCAATCGCCATTAATCTTTACTTTTTATCGTTTAATGCCAAAACCTACGAGCTGACCTTTTTAACCAACCTGCTCAAGCAAATCCTGACCCAGCCTTACCCGTACTGGAGTATATAAATAATCAGTGCGATGGGAACATTCCTGTCGATTTACTTTGGTGATGAAATGATGGATGTTATACCAATCCCATTAAGTTTGTGCACAACTCAGAGTTAGGGCCGAGGTTCATTTACAACATAGATTTTATTGATATAGTCATTCTATATTAATGAAATATAGGGCAGTAAATGGGCCTCTCACTAACTCCCTACGGGTGAGTTTTAAAGGCATTTATCCTACGTTACTGATTTTGACAATGGAATAACCATTCTCTGCAATCAAAGCCTTGTCTAAAAGCCTTTAAATTCTCACTGAGTGAGCAATAATTTAATGGGATTGGTATTACCCATCATCACCAGCGAGAAAAACATCACCAACACGGTATAAAATACCGCATCATTTTAATTCTTGGACTCGGCGTCCTGACGGTTTTCGCTTACTACCAACTGCTCAGCACGTTAAACATCCAGATGCCTGAGAGTTAGGTTCAGGAATTTATAGTTCGAAGTAGTTGCTAAACAGCTTATAAAGTTCGGTGCCCTGATTTACGCTTGCCGAAGCAAAGTGCAAAATCGGGATCACGGTTTGATCCAGTGTTAGGTAATGTAAAGGATCGGAATCTGCTTCACTATAATTGTCCATTCTTAAGATACGCGCCAGCGGCTGACCTGCGGGAAGTGGCTCGCCAAATTCTGCCAGATAATCCACCATGCCGCCCATCGGTGAGTAAAACACCTTGTAGTCTTTAAGCATGCACCCGTAGCGCACCATGGCGTCTGGAGCAAAACCATTCGCAGCAATTGCACCTTTGGCCTGTAAATAGCCCAGAATACTTTTCGCATCCACCAAGGCTTCATCTAAGTCGATCAGCTCCTGTGAGCCAAGCTCAACAGTAAAGCTTTCTTTATTGAAATCCAGCTTTCGACCAATCGCCTGATAGGCTTGGGTTAAATCCCACCACGGGCAAAACGTCGCTTCATCAAGGGCGCCGGCAAAATCATTGGGGATTAATATGGTGTGTGGAATATTAAAATAACTGGCGCTATTTTTTGCGTATTCCGGGCAATATAAATGTTTCGAAGAGATAGGACCGGTATGCAGGTCGAGAACTAAATCCGCCTGCAATGCCATGCGTTGCAGTTGATAAGCAATTCTTCGTCCGGTTGTTAACCCAAAAATATTGTGGTCTAACTGCTCATCAATGTCATCTAGCATCCAGCGCCGAAATTCGCTTCGAATAGTATCGACATCGGTATCCGGATATTGCTCTACAAACTGCTTAGCAAGTTCGTCATTGAAGTGATACATCCGATTCCAGTTAACACCGGTAATCGGGTCAAAGCGCCCAAGGGTGTACTCGCCATTTTTATGATTGCAGCCAACCGGGTTGGCATAGGGAACCAGTGTGATGTCACCGAGCAGGGTTTGCTTTTGTAATAGCTCGAGCAGCTGATAAATAACCGCATTTCCCTGAACTTCAGCGCCGTGAATATTGGCTTGGATATAAACACTCGGGCCTGTGCCCCGACCTTTTATCCGATATACAGGAACGGTCAGCTCTACGCCGCTGGCCATTTCACCGACATTTAAGATTTGTTTTTCTACCACGATGAAGAGAGTCTTTATTTAGATTGAATAGGGAAGAGAGGCCTTAACTAATATCAGGAAATATCAGCTAAGGCGGCTTGTTTTCGCTGCGCAGCATACCAATTACATACGCTCTTATCGGCATCAACAATACCTTGATGTTCGGTTAGCTCCAGATGCGTCAACGGCGCGCGTAGCATTGGCGAGGCAATCATATCGCGAAGATGCATCAAGACCTTGACCGGAATTGGGTTGGCAGCACTGAATAACGCATTCGTGGCGTTATACCAGACTGGGAACAAGGATTGGTTGTCACCGGCAACAGACTTTTTCACATACAGGTTTGTCTCTTGCGGCCACACGTTTGAACAAACCGATACCAGACCGACAGCCCCTGCTGCGGCAAGATAAGGCATTAGTGCATCTTCACCACTATACATGGCAAGGTTAGGCGCGACTTGCCGATACGCTAAAAACTGATGAATATCGCCACTGGCTTCTTTCATTGCCCATAAATTCTTGTGTTCCGCCAGATTAGCAACGGTCTGCTCAGGAATATTTACACCACTTCTGGAAGGCACATTGTAAATCATGCAAGGATGAGCCGCAGCATCCAGTAAATTTTTAAACCAGTGGGTCTGACCGGCCACACCCGGTTTTGCGTAAAATGGTGTGCCTAACAAGTAGGCGTGAATATCAAGACGATTGCAGTGCTTGATCCAATTCAGTTGCGCTGGCAAATCGGCGCCACCGACAGCAACCATCAGAGGCACGCCAGGTTGCAGTTTGCAGACAAAATCTACGATAGTAAGTTGATCTTCCGGAGCAATAGCCAGACCTTCCCCGGTGCTGCCGAGCAACAGGATGCCGTTACCAGCTTTTGCCTGCTGACGCACTAAATTGGTCAGGCTGTCAAAATCAATTGCTCCCAGCTCATCAAAAGGCGTGACAAGTGCAGTCCATGTCGAGTAGTCAGCCAAATTAAAATTGTTGGTCATAATAAACTCTTATAATGCTTCCTGGTTTCAAACGTTTTTACACGCTCGGTACATTACTGACCGCAAAAGTTTACGACGGTGCAGTCAGCAAGTCTAAATTCAATCAAAGGGAAGCTCTGGGTGTTTGCATGACAAAGGGTCACGCAAAGACCAGAAGCTCTCCACCATTTCAGGTGACAGCTGCCAGGATTCAGCCTGGTCAGCCGGTAGCATGATCATCAAAAATCACTTCAACGTACGTTGCAAGTATTGCCACCTCGGCGTTAATCCCCCTCATCACCCTTCGTCGGAGTTTGATCTCCTCCGGATAATTACCTGGTTAACGCTCCTCTTCTGGCCCTCTGTAAGAAGGGCGAATACACATCTAAGTGTATATAAGGGCTATTAAAGCACTAGATAGGTAACAATTCAACCGTTAAAGCCCCGAAAATACAGCCATATAACCGACATATTTGCTCTAAACTCTTTACTCTGCACAGCAAACTAAAGAAAATACCCGGCATATTCATTCAGGACATTCGGCATGGCTTTATCTAACCCTTCACAATTACTGTTGCGAAATGACGATTTGCTAGAGGCAAATTCACCATTATTGGTTAATTGCCCGGATCCTGAATTTTGCCGGGAACTACAGGCAATAAACCCCGATGCCAGCATAAGTGCTTATAACGTCAATTTTGCCGAGCACCGGAAATTATCGAAAGTGGCAAACATCCACGCCCATTTCTCCGAGTACTATCAGCGCGAAACCAAGCACGATTTGATCATCTTATATTTTCCAAAGTCCAAACATGAGTTTCAGTATTTACTGAACATGCTAGCCCCAGTGTTGCATAAAGATGGCTTAGTGTTAGTAGTTGGCGATAATAAAGGTGGGGTGAAGTCGTCACAAAAACTTGCCAGCAATATTACCCAGGCATATCAAAAGCTCGACTCTGCCAGACATTGCAGTCTGTTCTCATTTACCTTTCAGGATGATATCCCCGCATTTAATATCAAATCCTGGGTTGAATCATTTACCATTGAAAGCGGCGGTAAATCGCTAACCATTTGCCACTTGCCAGGGGTATTTAGCCGCGGTGAACTGGATAAAGGTACTGCTTTACTGCTGAACAACCTACCTCACGATATAAAAGGTAAGGTGTTGGATTTCGGGTGTGGCGCTGGTGTGATTGGCGCTGTTATTAAAAAGCGCTTTAAGCACACAGAAATTGATATGCTTGATGTCAATGCCATGGCCATTGCCAGTGCCAGGTTAACCCTCGATGCAAACAACCTCAGCGGCAACGTATTTGCTTCCGATGGTTTATCGAACGTATCTGGGAAATATCAATATGTGGTTTCTAACCCACCATTTCACCAAGGTATCAAAACCCACTATACGACCACGGAAACATTCCTCACTGACGTCCGTCGCTTTATGACGGTTAATGGGCAATTGACGATAGTGGCAAATAGTTTCTTAAAGTACGCGCCAATATTAAAACAACATTTTTCAAAATATGAGCTTATTGCCAATGCACAGGGCTTTAGCATCCATTATTGTAAATGATCAAAATCAACCGGAAAAAGTGCTAATTTTTGGCGGGTAAAAGTGTTCAAAAGTAGCGTTTCACGGCTCTAGTTACACTTAGTTTCAATTTGATTAACTCACTTTTAACATCTTGTTTTCTTTAATCACTACATATCATTAACCTAATCAGTGAGTTATCACTACATAGGTGACAAACATGTTGCTTTTTTGGTGTACATTTTTACAACAATTTCACCATTGTCACCGCGCTTCAATCCGATATCATACACCCAACGAATTAGCAGCCACGCCAAAACCAAAGGCTCAGCGGGAAAATGCGCTAATAAATGGATAAACATCTGGGCTGGCGTGGCTCAACCCTATTACACATTGTTAGAGGTGGAAATGATTAAAGAAGCCAACATTTTAATTATTGAAGATGAAGACGTGACTCGGTTGAGTCTACAAAACTTGTTTGAAGGTGAAGGTTACCGAACCCACCTCGCCACCAATGGTGAAGAGATCCTATCGGTGATCGAGTCACACAACATCGACCTGGTGTTAATGGATATTAATCTTCCAGGTAAAAACGGTTTGATTCTGGCGCGTGAAGTATTGCAGAGACATCAGATTGGTTTGATGTTTGTTACCAGTCGTGACAGTGAAGTAGATAAAGTTTTAGGTCTTGAGATCGGTGCCGATGATTACATCACTAAACCGTTCAACCCGCGTGAATTAACTATTCGCGTGCGCAATCTACTTAATCGCTTAAGCCGTAGTGAAAATCATACAACGACAGCTCAAGAAGATACTTCAGTCATTCAGTTCGATAACTGGAAGCTGGATCCGAACTCGCGTCAGATGATTTCTCCACGAGGTGAGAAAATTGCTATCCCTCGTGGTGAGTACCGGGCATTGCGCCTGTTAATGGAAAATCGTGGCAAGATCGTTTCCCGCCAGGAGTTGATCCGTCGTATGACTGGTCGCGAGCTACGCGAGAACGACCGTACCGTTGACGTAACCATTCGACGCCTGCGTAAGCATTTTGAAAGTGATGAGCAGAGCCCGGAATTTATCAACACCATTCACGGTGAAGGTTATCGCTTTGTCGGTAACTTAGACAGCTAAATAAATAGCTGCAAGAAATTAGAAAGGGTCTGGGGAGACTTACTGGAGTAGCGGCAGATTTAATTCAGCCACTGCTCCAGTGCCTTTAAGGCCTGGTCATTTTTAACGATTAAATTCATTAGCTGTTCTTGCAGTTCCTCAAAGTCAGCTTGCGAATACTCCAAATCACTGGAGAGTTGATATACTTCCTTAAGGCCAGTATTTCCTGAGGCAGATTTGAGTATATGGCAGTTCTCCTGCCATTGGGTGTAGCTCTGCAGCTCAATCGCCTGCTCCAGCTTTTGAAAATATTTTACTGCCTGTTCTTTATAGAGATCGACATTTTGCATGAAAGCTTCATGCCCAAGGACATCACGATACTGACTAATTAAGGTTTTATCTAATATGTCCATAGCATTGGAATTTTGTGACTTACTAGTAAAAATCTAGCAGTTATCTGGAAAGAGGCGAGGACTTTATTCATTTCCTTGGCACGGAACGGTCAGTTTTACAGTTTTTAACCAAGCGAAACGCCCGGAAATATTGATTTTAATCGACATATGATCCAGAATACCCGACCTTTTTACTAGGGCATATAATGTAATTACAGATTAAATGCCTTAAAGAATAATCAAGCCTTTGATTGCAGAAATTTTTTGCACTGGAAAGGCACCAAAACTGATGACAATACGCGGAGAAGTAATGCCAACATCAATGCCTGATATCGCCAACCACACTAAGGCCCAAACCGAGGGTACGCTGGATCGTGTTGGTATGGGGAATATTGAAATGCCAATCATGCTGGCTGCAAAAGACGAAGCAGAACGCATGATATCGGCTCACATTGACGCATTTGTTAATTTAAAAGAACCAAAAGCGAAAGGCATTCATATGTCTCGCCTTTACTTGTTATTGGATGAACTTGCCAGTAACAACACCTTAAACTATCAGTCTTTGGTTACTTTGCTGGATGAATTTATTAGCTCTCATCACGATTTAAGTGATACCGCTTTAGTTAAATTCCAGTTTGATTACCCAATGCGCCGCGAAGCACTTATCAGTGGTAAGTTGGGCTGGCGCGTATATCCAGTAACCATTACCGGCAAACTGGAACAGGGTCGCTTTGATATTGAATTAGGCGTTGATATCGCTTATTCATCTACCTGTCCATGCTCTGCAGCATTAGCTCGCCAGTTGATCCAAAAATCTTTCACTGAATCCTTTGCCGATCAAGACCAGGTTGCTGCGGAAGACGTTCATCAATGGCTTGGTACCACTCAGGGTATTGTTGCCACACCTCACAGTCAGCGCTCAATTGCAGAGATCAAAGTGAAGCTGAACAGTCAGGTAAACAATTTCCCAATCACCGATATCGTTGATACCGTGGAAAATGCGCTGCAAACACCAGTGCAGGCGGCTGTTAAACGTGAAGATGAGCAGGAATTTGCCCGCTTGAATGGTCAGAACCTAATGTTCTGTGAAGATGCTGCCCGTCGCGTACAACACGTAATGAATCAAGTCAGTGGTTATGACGATTATTGGGTGAAGATTAATCACCTGGAATCGCTACATGCCCATGATGCTGTTGCCGTTACCACCAAAGGTATCGAGGGCGGTTACCAGCCGGAATGATCAAACCGGTTTGATCAACAATTCAATAAGAGGTTGCTTCGGCAGCCTCTTTTTTTTGCAAAGTTTTTTGTCAGTTGAAAATTGTTAAGTAGGCGACAGAAAACGTCGCTCCGTGTGAGGTAAGCTTCGCTGAGGAAGGCGGGCGGTTTTGGCCAGGGATTGGCCTATATGCCGAAAATGCACAAGGACATGGATGTGCGCAGGTAGAATAACGCACTAATACGAGGATTTATGTAGGTAGAATAACGCACTAATACGAGGATGTATGTAGGTAGAATAACGCAGGAGCAGTTATCGAGGAGCAGTTATCGAGGAGCAGTTATCGAGGAGCAATTTTCGGTTTTGGCCAGGGATGGACTATATGCCGAAAATGCAGGAGCAATTTTCGGTGGAAGAAAAAAGCAAAATCCCTTGAGTCATTCCCTGATATTACAGGGAATCTTAGCTGGAGCTCGGTGTCCCTAAAGTGCGCGGCAGAAGCATACGCTATTCCATTTATTTACTCCGTCATCCCGCGCTCCGATACCGGATATCCCTTTTGTTTGCTGAGACTTGTTTACGTAGTTCTTAAGCTCAGAGGTTGAAATAGCAGAATCACAGCACAAGAGATCCAACGCTCAGACACATGGAAAGGCAGTGCATAATAAAACAGGTGAAAATTTAAAGGCTCTAAACCGCAACTATTACTCGTAGTAAATGGTGAAAAATAAATTCTTTGTTAAATTTAATAACTAAGAATCGAAAATCTCATCTTTTACGATGAGTCAGGAGCAAAAAAATGGCGTTTAACGTAACGTTTCAGTTATCAGAGTCCGATCTCGAACACTTTCGCGCGGTCATGGAGCGAGCGCAAAGTAATGCAAGACATCATGGTGAGCAGGCGATATTAGATAACGCCAAAAGCTTAATTGAGGATGTTCATCAAAACGTGCCTGATTTCGTCAAGGAGCGTATTGAGAAACTAAAAACTCTCATTCAGATGATTGAAGATACCGAATGGCAAATCCCAGAGGAAGAAAAGCAGGATGTGTTAAGCGCCCTGGCCTATTTCAGTGATCCTGAAGATTTGGTTCCCGATGATATCCCAGCCTTAGGGTTTCTTGATGATGCCATTATGATTGAGCTTGTTGCTTCTGATTTAAATGATGACATTGAAGCATTCCTGGAGTTTTGCAGCTATCGGGAGCGGGAAAAGGACCGCTCGTCGGAAACTATTACTAAGGACGACTGGCTCGATGCCAAGCGCCGCGAATTACATTCCCGGATGCGCCACCGACGATCAAGCCGACGCAGTGGCGGCTCGTCATTCCGCTCAGTTTTCTAAACGGTTAGATTAAAGTCACGAGGCGTCGCCAGACCTGACTCGCCAACATCGATAATTTTTTACCTTGATATCCTGTCGTAGCAGGATATGACGTTATCGGTTTTAGCAGGATATGACGCAAAGGGTTGAGTTTGTCTTGCGATCGCATGTCACCTTTCGAGAGCTTAAGCTCGCCGTTGTTACCCTTGCGAGCGCTTTAGTAGCTAGCACGTCATTCTACCAGAGCTTGAGCTCGAAGTTGTCACCCTTGCGAGCACTTTAGTGCAAGCACGTCACCCTACCAGAGCTTGAGCTCGAAGTTGTCACCCTTGCGAGCACTTTAGTGCAAGCACGTCACCCTACCAGAGCTTGAGCTCGAAGTTGTCACCCTTGCGAGCACTTTAGTGCAAGCACGTCACCCTACCAGAGCTTAAGCTCGAAGTTGTCACCCTTGCGAGCACTTTAGTGCAAGCACGTCACCCTACCAGAGCTTAAGCTCGAAGTTGCCACCCTTGCGAGCGCTTTAGTGCAAGCACGTCATTCGAATCCTGCAGACCACCAAAAAACGGGAAGAATCTGGTGATTTCTCATAAAACTGCCGCAATTTTGCATTTATATTAAAATTTTTTTAACTTCAATTTAATTCAACTGTAAAACTTTCAGTTCGAATTTCATACTTTGCTGCTGCCCTTACCCAATAAGCCCTCGCTGATTTTTTATTCTTAAGTCGCCTACATATCAGGCAATAATTAGCCTATCCTTAGTAAGAGTAATAACTCTATTTTTTATTGACCTCACCTAAAACTGGTTATATGGTGATAGGTTCCCCCGGCTGGATTTGCGGTACTTATTCAAAAAATCACGATGTTTATTCGCTATAACTAATGTCACCGCCAGCAAGTTTTAGAAGGAGAAATAGCCATGCAACTTTATGATCACAGTCAACAAAAAGACAACTGTGGTTTCGGGTTAATCGCCCATCAAGAAGGTGAAACCAGTCATAAGTTGATTAAAACCGCCATTTCTGCATTAGACAGAATGCAGCATCGTGGTGGTATTGCGGCCGACGGTAAAACCGGAGACGGCTGTGGCTTGCTAATGCAAAAACCGGATAGTTTCTTTCGTGCCATCGCCGAAGAGAATGGCTGGTACCTGAGCAGTAAATACGCGGTAGGTACGATTTTCCTTAACCCTGATCCGGTTATCGCTAACGAAACCAAAAAAATTCTCGAGCAAGAGTTAAATCAGGAAACTCTTGAAGTTGTTGGCTGGCGTGTAGTTCCAACCGACCCAAATGTGCTAGGCCCAATCGCGAAAAACAACCTGCCAACCATTGAGCAGATATTTATTAATGGTCCGCGAGGCTGGCGCAGTAAAGACTTAGAGCGCCGCCTGTACATGGCGCGTCGCCGTGCCGAAAAGCGGGTTCAGGATTCTGTGTTCTATGTTGCCAGCATGTCATGCCTGGTGAATATTTATAAAGGTCTGGTAATGCCTGCGGATTTACCGCGCTTTTATCTCGATCTTGCCGATATCCGCATGCAGTCAGCTATTTGTGTATTCCACCAGCGTTTCTCAACCAATACCTCACCACAGTGGCATTTGGCTCAACCATTCCGCTACCTTGCCCACAATGGTGAAATCAACACCATTCAGGGTAACCGTCAGTGGAGTAAGGCCCGTACTTACAAGTTCAAAAGTCCATTAATGCCGGATATGCAGGATGCTGCGCCATTTGTTAATGAAAGCGGTTCAGATTCATCATCGCTAGATAACATGCTTGAGCTATTCATGGCCGGCGGTATGGATTTATATCGCGCGATGCGTTTGTTGATGCCCCCAGCATGGCAAAACAACCCATCCATGGATGACGAGCTAAAAGCATTCTATGAGTTTAACTCGATGCATATGGAGCCTTGGGATGGCCCTGCCGGTATCGTCATGACTAACGGTCGTCACGTTGCCTGTAACCTTGACCGCAATGGTCTGCGTCCGGCTCGTTATGTAAGAACCCGAGATGGTTTTATCACCCTTGCTTCTGAGATTGGTATCTGGGATTACGGCGAAGATGAAGTCGTTGAAAAAGGCCGTGTTGGTCCAGGCGAGATGTTATCAGTGGATACCTACACCGGTAAGTTATTAAAATCTTCTGATATTGATGATGATTTGAAAACCCGTCATCCGTATCGTGAATGGTTGAGTAACAACATTCGTCAGCTGGTTCCATTCGATCAACTTGCTGCCGAATTAGTGGGTAAGCGTGTATTTACCGACCAGCAAATGAGTGAGATGCACAAGCTGTTTAACTATTCCTATGAAGAGATCCAGCAGGTCATCAAGGTAATGGCCGAAAATGGTCAGGAAGCGACCGGCTCCATGGGTGATGACACACCAATGGCGGTACTTTCAAGCCGCCCAAGAACCCTGTTTGATTATTTCCGTCAGCAGTTTGCTCAAGTAACCAATCCACCAATCGATCCACTGCGTGAACGTTACGTGATGTCTCTTGCCACCTGTATTGGTCGTGAGCACAACGTCTTTAACGAAACCACAGGCCATGCAGACCGCATTCAGTTTGAAACCCCGGTATTGATGTACACCGGTATCAAGCAGCTACGGGAATTAGAAGCTGAGCATTATCGTTCACACACTATCTGTCTGAACTACTCGCCAGAAGAAGGCCTGGAAAATGCTATTCGCCGTGTATGTGATGAAGCGGTAGAGCTGGTTCGTAATGACACGGTTATCCTGATCTTATCGGACCGTAAGGTCAGCAAAGACAAGTTACCTATCCCAGCAGCTATGGCTGTTGGTGCCGTACAACAGCGCCTGGTAGACGAGCAATTGCGTTGTGAGTCCAATATTGTTGTTGAAACCGCATCGGTTCGCGACCCGCACCACTTCGCGGTATTATTCGGTTTAGGGGCAACGGCTATCTATCCATTCCTGGCATTTGAAACCATTGAACAAATGGTTGAGCAGGGCAAGATTGATATGCCAGCTCGCACCGCCTTACAAAATTATCGTAATGCCATAAACAAAGGCTTGTTAAAAATCCTCTCAAAAATGGGGATTTCTACCATTGCCAGTTACCGCTGCTCAGGTTTATATGAAGTGATTGGTCTTAACCAATCCATCATGGAGCTATGTTTCCCTGGTATCCCTAGCCGCATTCAGGGCGCCGATTTCACCGATATTCAGCAAGATAATATTAATCTTGCCCGCCGTGCCTGGTTACCGCACCAAAAAGTTCAGCATGGTGGATTATTAAAGTATGTTCACGATGGTGAGTATCATTGCTTTAACCCGGACGTGGTGAAATCTTTGCAAGATTCCGTACAAAGCGGCAACTACGATGACTACAAAGTATTCGCCGATGCGGTAAATAACCGCCCCGTGGCTACCCTGCGTGATTTAATGGGATTAAAGGAAGATACCGAAGCTATCGATATCAACGACGTTGAAGCCGATACGGAAATGTATAAGCGCTTTGACAGTGCCGCCATGTCTATCGGCGCGTTGTCACCTGAAGCCCATGAATCGTTAGCGATTGCGATGAACCGCTTAGGTGGTTTCTCGAACTCTGGTGAAGGTGGTGAAGATGCTGCCCGCTTTGGTACGGTAAGAAATTCTCGAATCAAACAAATCGCTTCCGGTCGTTTCGGTGTAACCCCTCACTATCTGGTCAATGCCGATGTACTGCAGATCAAAGTTGCCCAAGGTGCAAAACCGGGTGAAGGTGGGCAACTACCGGGCGACAAAGTCACGCCGCTTATCGCTAAACTACGTTTCTCTGTGCCGGGTGTGACCTTGATTTCACCACCGCCGCATCATGATATTTACTCCATCGAAGATTTAGCCCAGCTAATTTTCGACCTGAAACAGGTTAACCCGAAATGTATCGTTTCGGTGAAACTGGTTTCGGGCCCGGGTGTTGGTACTATCGCCTCTGGTGTTGCTAAGGCTTACGCCGATTTCATCACCATCTCAGGTTACGATGGTGGTACGGGTGCCAGCCCATTAACCTCGGTTAAATATGCCGGTTGTCCATGGGAGCTAGGTCTTGCTGAAGCCCATCAGTCGTTAGTAGAAAACGGCCTACGCCATAAGGTTCGCCTGCAGGTTGATGGTGGTCTGAAAACTGGACTGGATATCGTCAAAGCAGCAATTTTGGGAGCGGAAAGCTTTGGTTTTGGTACCGCGCCTATGGTTGCTTTGGGTTGTAAGTTCCTACGTATCTGCCATTTGAATAACTGTGCCACCGGTGTTGCCACTCAGGATGCGCTATTACGTGAAGAGTACTTCAAAGGCTTACCGGAACAGGTAATGAACTACTTCCGCTTTGTGGCCCAGGAAGTTCGTGAAATTCTGGCGCAGCTTGGCGTTGCATCATTAACCGAATTAATCGGTCGCACCGACCTGTTAGTGCCTCTGCAAGGCCTCACTGCTAAGCAACAAAAGCTGGATATTAGCCCAATCATTGCGCCAGTTGTTGCCAGCAAGCACACCGCTTTGTATCAAACAGAAGCGAATACGCCGTTTGATAAAGGCGCTTTGAACCAGGCAATTCTGGCTCAGGTAGAAGATGCTATTACCAATAAAACGGGTGGTGAGTTTAACTTTACCGCGCAAAATACCGACCGCAGTGTTGGTGCCTTAATCTCTGGTGAGATCGCCCGTCAGCATGGCGATCAGGGTATGAGTGCTAATCCAATCAATATCAAACTAACCGGTACCGTCGGCCAGAGTTTTGCCTGTTGGAATGCCGGTGGCCTCAACATTACTCTTGTTGGCGATGCCAACGATTACGTGGGTAAAGGTATGGCCGGTGGTCAAGTAGTGATTCATCCACCGAAAGGCGTCACGTACCAGCCACACCTAACACCAATTATGGGTAATACCTGTTTATATGGCGCAACTGGTGGTCGTTTATATGCCGCAGGTCGTGCGGGTGAGCGTTTCGGGGTACGTAACTCAGGTTGTAACGCAGTAATCGAAGGTACCGGTGATCACGCCTGTGAATACATGACCGGTGGTATCGTCACGATTCTTGGCGAGACCGGATTAAACTTTGGTGCCGGTATGACAGGTGGTTTTGCCTATGTCTTAGATGAAGCAAACGACCTGGAAAAACGTATCAATGGCGAGTCTATTGAGATTGTGTCGCTGGATGAGCTAGTCATTCATCAGGAGCACCTGCGCGGCATCATCACACACCACATGGAATTAACGGGTAGTGAGCGCGCTTGCGAGATCCTGGATAATTTTGCTGAGTTTAGTCAGAAATTTAAGCTAATTAAGCCGAAAGCTGTGGATGTACAGACGCTGCTAGGACACCGCAGCCGCTCTTCCGCTGAATTACGAGTACAGGCGCAATAGAGGCAGTTATGAGTAAAAATGTTTATCAATTTGTGGATGTAAAAAGAATTGATCCACCGAAAAAAGCCATCGAACAAAGAAAAGAAGCTTTTGTTGAGATTTATAACCCGTTAAGCGCCGAACAAAGTAGTGGTCAGGCTGATCGCTGCTTAGATTGTGGTAACCCGTATTGTGAATGGAAATGCCCGGTACACAACTACATTCCACAATGGCTGGAGTTAGTCACTGATGGCAAAATTTTCGAAGCCGCAGACTTGTGTCACCAGACCAACAGCTTACCTGAAATGTGTGGTCGCGTTTGTCCTCAGGACAGATTGTGTGAATCCGCATGTACCCTGAACGATGAATTCGGTGCGGTAACCATAGGCAATATCGAAAAATACATAACCGATACCGCCTTTGCCCAGGGTTGGAAACCGGACTTATCCCACGTTGTGCCGACCGGTAAAAAAGTGGCAGTTATCGGTGCCGGACCTGCAGGCCTTGCCTGCGCCGATGTGTTAACTCGCCACGGCGTAAAAGCAGTAGTGTATGACAAGCAAGCGCAAATCGGTGGATTGCTGACCTTCGGTATCCCATCATTCAAGCTGGAAAAAGATGTCATTCAGCGTCGTCGCGAAATCTTCGAAGGCATGGGCATCGAATTTGTATTAAACACCAATGTTGGCGTTGACGTTGAATTCTCTACCCTGTGTGATGAGTACGATGCGGTGTTCTTAGGGTTAGGTACCTACACCGATATGACAGGTGGATTTGCTAACGAAGGCGCAACCGGCGTTTATAACGCCTTGGATTACCTGATCGGTAATACCCAACACGTGATGGGCATTACTGAAAATGCCAAGCCGTACACCAGTTTTAAAAACAAAAAAGTGATTGTTTTAGGTGGTGGTGATACCGCCATGGATTGCGTTCGTACCGCGGTTCGTCAGGGTGGCGCCGAAGTAACCTGTGCGTATCGTCGTGATGAAGCAAACATGCCGGGCTCTCCGCGCGAAGTACAAAACGCGAAAGAAGAAGGGGTTAACTTTCAGTTTAACCTTCAGCCTTTAGACATCAGTGTTGATGAAAATGGCGTTGCTAATGGCGTTACCTTTGTACGCACTCAGTTAGGTCAGCCAGACGCCAATGGTCGTCGCTCACCGGAGCCTATCGAAGGTAGTGAATTTACAATGGAAGCGGATGCGGTTGTTATCGCCTTTGGTTTCCTGCCAAGCCCGCCACAGTGGATGAAAGATGCTGGTGTAGAAGTGGATGCGAAAGGCCGTGTCATTGCCACTGAAAAATCAGCATTTGCGCTGCAAACTACCAAGCAAAATATCTTTGCTGGTGGCGATATGGTGCGCGGTTCAGATTTGGTCGTAACGGCTATCGATGAAGGCCGAAAAGCCGCATTAGGTATCCTCGACTTTGTCCTATCCGAAGAACTGATACAAATTCAATCTGCCTAATATTTGCATATAGGGGGCACTCGACGAGTTTCTAATTCCTAGGGTGTCCACCTTCCACCTTCCACCTTCCACCTTCCGCCTTTAATAAATCCTGTTTCTTAGCGTTATTTTTGCTAACCTGACTGCTCACGTTTTCATAATAAGAGTCGATACAATGACCGAAGTAAATCAAGCGTCAGAAAGCAACCAGCAAGAATTTCCTGCGGATCCTGAATCCACCGAACGTCGGGTGAAAAAAGTAGCGGTTCGTACCGGGCGGCGATTACAGAAAAAGAATGTAAAAGACGATTACGACGTTATTGTTATTGGCTCTGGCATCGGCGGATTGGTAAACGCCGCGCTTTTATCCCTTTCCGGCAAAAAAGTCTGTGTCCTTGAACAACATTATACCGCCGGTGGTTTTACCCATGCTTATCAACGTAAAGGTTATGAGTGGGACGTAGGCGTTCACTACATTGGTGAAGTACATAGAGAGCATACGCCACTTAGACGCATCTTCGATGTCGTCAGCGAAAATCGCCTGAAATGGCAAGCCATGGATCCGGTATACGATCGCATCTTTATCGGTGATGAGTCCTATGACTTAGTTGCCGGCATTGAAAACTTTATTGAATCTCTGGTGGCGAAATTTCCTGAAGAAAAACAGGCCATCATTGATTATGTGAATCTGGTGAGAGACGTCAGCTATCGCTCCAACAAGTACTTTGCTGCGCAAGCGATGCCAAAATGGCTAGCCAAGGCTTACAACAAAGTCCGCCCGAAAGTCGTTCGTAAAGAATATTTTCAAACAACCCATGAGGTTCTAAGCAGCCTTACCGACAATCAGCAGTTGATTGGCGTACTTGCCGGCCAATGGGGTGATTATGGTCTGCCGCCGAAAAAGTCGAGCTTTTTAATGCATGCGCTGTTAGTCAAACATTACCTCAATGGCGCGGCTTATCCCGTTGGTGGCGCTTCCTCTATTGCCCGGGAAATCATCCCCACCATTACCCAAACCGGTGGTGATGTGTTTACCGATGCCAAAGTTGAACAACTATTGGTAGAAAACAATCGCGCGGTTGGAGTCAAGCTTACCTGTGGATTAGAAATAAAAGCGGCGCAGGTAGTCAGTAATATTGGTTATCACAATACCGTCCGCAAACTACTACCGGAATCGGTGCAAAGTCAGTTTAAGCTAAGACAACAAGCAGACAAGATGAAATCGTCAGGCGGCTCCTTGTGCTTGTACGCGGGCTTTAAAGGCAGTGCTAAAGACCTTGGTTTAGATAGCACCAACCTCTGGATTTACCCCACCGCTGACCATGACTTTACGGTGAGCGAATATGAAAAATCTGCCGGTGAAGATAATTTCCCTATCGTCTATATCAGTTTTCCATCGAGCAAAGATCCACAATGGGATCAGCGTTTCCCAGATAAATCAACGGTTGAGATTGTTACCCTTTCCAACATGAAATGGTTTGAACAGTGGTCAGGTACCGAGTGGAATAAGCGTGGTGAAGAATACGAAGCATTGAAAGAGAAGTTATCTCAGCGCTTGTTAAATGTGTTATTCAAACATCGCCCACAATTAAAAGACGCGCTTGATTATTATGAGCTGTCGACACCGTTATCGACGGAGTTTTATCAGCTTAATGACAATGGTGAAATTTACGGTTTAGAGCATAGCCTGGAGCGTTTTAAAAGCTCACCGGTTCATACCGAAACTCCGATTAAAAACTTCTATTTAACCGGCGCCGATGTGATCACCGCAGGTGTGGGTGGTGCCGCTATGGGCGGTGTGATCACTACGATGCGGATGATGGGTATGAAAAAAGCCAAAAGCATCCAAGCCCTACTGCGCGGTAAATAATACCAATCACATTAAATTATTACTCACTCAGTGAGAATTTAAAGGCTTTTAGACAAGGCTTTGATTGCAGAGAATGGTTATTCCATTTTCAAAATTAGCCAAAATCAGTAACGTAGTCCAAACGCCTTTAAAACTCACCCGAAGGGAGTTAGTGAGAGGCCCATTTACGGCCCTATATTTCATTAATATAGAATGACTATATCCATAAAATCTATGTTATAAATGAACCTCGGCCCTAACTCTGAGTTGTGCACAAACTTAGTATGATTGGTATAATCTTGCGCATAGGGCCTATCGTTTGAAATTAGGCTTTAGCGGCGGCAGCGCGAGCCTGATGCAATTTCTTATAGCTATCAATCAAACGCAGGTGCTTGTCTAAGCCTTCCAGCTTCATGCTGGTTGGTGTCAGGCCCGGGAAACGGATTTCTCCGTAAACGGTGCCAACAACAGTTTCCATGACTTCTTCACCAAACATACGGCTTAGATTATGAATGTAATCGTCCAGCTCTAAGTCTTCTTCCAGGGCAATTTCCAGTACCGCATGCACCGCCTGATAAAACAGGCCACGCTCTACCGTGTTGTCGTTGTATTGAAGGAATTCTTCCACCAGTTCCTGAGCCGCTTCGGCCTCACCAATGGCAAGGTAAATCAGGATCTTAAGCTCAAGAATCGTCAATTGCCCCCAAACCGTATTCTCATCGAATTCAATACCAATCAAGGTAATGATATCAATGTAATTATCCTGCTGGCTCGCTTCTAAACGTTCAACCAGTGCGGTTAACTGCTCATCATCAAGCTTATGAATATTCAGGATATCTTCACGATAATCCAACGCTTTGTTGGTGTTATCCCAGATCAAATCTTCTACCGGATAGATTTCAGAATAATCTGGAACCAGGATACGACAGGCAGAAGCGCCAAGTTGATCAAATTCTGCGACATAAACTTCCTTGCCCATATTCTCGAGAATACCAAACAGATAGGCGCTTTCTTCTTCATTGCTACCGGTGAAGTCCCATTCAACGAACTCATAGTCGTGCTTAGCACTGAAAAAACGCCATGAGATAACGCCAGTTGAATCAATAAAGTGTTCAACAAAGTTTTCTGGCTCACTCACCGCCATACTGTTAAACGTAGGTTTCGGTACATCGTTTAATCCTTCAAAACTGCGGCCCTGCAACAATTCGGTCAGGCTTCGCTCTAATGCCACTTCAAAGCTTGGATGGGCGCCAAAAGATGCAAATACACCACCAGTCTTCGGGTTCATCAGAGTGACACACATTACTGGGAACTGACCGCCTAAAGAGGCATCTTTAACGACAACAGGAAAACCCTGGGCTTCCAGACCTTCGATACCAGCAACAATGCCCGGGAATCTTGCTAACACTTCCTCTGGCACATCAGGAAGAACAATTTCCTGTTCGATGATCTGGCGTTTTACTGCCCGTTCAAAAATCTCCGACAAACACTGCACATGGGCTTCATGGGCATTATTACCAGCACTCATACCATTACTTAAAAACAGGTTTTCAATAAGATTTGAAGGAAAATAAACGGTCTCGCCATCGGATTGGCGCACGTAAGGAATGGAACAGATACCGCGCTCGGCATTGCCAGAGTTAGTATCAATTAGGTTGGAACCACCAAGCTCGCCTGTTGGGTCATAAATTTCCCGGGTGTATTCATCCAAAATACCTGGCGGCAGGGCATCATCGTCCTCAAGCTTAAACCATTTCTCATTGGGATAATGAACGAATTCAGCATTGGCAATTTCCTCACCAAAGAACTGATCGTTGTAGAAGAAATTACAATTTAAGCGCTCAATAAACTCTCCTAAGGCTGAGCACAAAGCACTTTCTTTAGTCGCTCCTTTACCATTGGTAAAACACATTGGCGATGCAGCATCGCGAATATGCAATGACCAAACATTCGGCACAATGTTGCGCCAAGAAGACACTTCAATCTTCATTCCCAAATCTGCCAGCATTTTGGTCATATTGGCGATGGTTTTCTCGAGCGGTAAATCCTTACCCAGAATATAGGTGCTGTCATCTTCCGGGAACTCGGTAAGCATGGCATTGGCGTCCTCATCCAGACTATCTACCATTTCCACTTTAAATTCAGGCTCAGTTTGAATGACTTTTTTAACCGTACAACGGTCAATCGAGCGTAAAATCCCTTGCCGATCTTTTTCTGAAATACTCTCCGGTAATTCCACCTGAATCTGGAAAATCTGGTTGTAACGATCTTCCGGGTCGACAATGTTGTTTTGCGATAACCGGATATTGTCCGTCGGGATATTGCGAGCATTACAATAAACACGGACAAAATAGCCCGCACAAAGTGCAGAAGATGCCAGGAAATAATCAAACGGGCTGGGCGCTGAACCATCCCCTTTGTAACGAATAGGTTGGTCGGTTACGACAGTGAAATCATCAAACTTGGCTTCCAGTCTGAGGTTTTCAAGAAAATTAACTTTGATTTCCATTAACGGGTCTCCGCAATCATGCGTTTTTTGGGAGGGATTCGGTTTGCTAGCAATTATAATGAATTGTCACTGTATACACAGTAGCGAATCGCAATAATATATCGCCATCACGCATATTTATGTCGGCTTCGCGCGTTGGTGGCTAAATTTAAGCGTTAGCATCCGATCATTCATCTTTACTCATACCACCTGCGTTCCGTTTTAACCGTTGAACGTTGCGGTTGTCTATCAAGGTTAGGAAACCTTACCAGTGTAAGCAACAACACCTTGACCGAAGCCAACACTCGAATTGCACAAAGATCGAACGCACCAAAAAAGTGCAGGCGCACAAATATCGTTCAAAAAATGCCAACTTACACTCTAACCATTGCCCGAATATGGCTCATTGCGCGCGATAGCATCTTGGTACGCTTGTTGCTCCCAGTAATATACCCCACGAGATTCATCTCGATGAATCCCTTGCAACATCGATAATAAAAGGCTGGCATTTTGGAAAACCAATACATAATTTCTACCGATCTCGACGGCACCCTTCTTGACCATCACACCTATCGTTTTAACAAAGCCATGCCGGCACTTGAATATTGTGACAACGCTCAGGTTCCGATCATCTTCAATACCAGTAAAACCTTTATCGAAACCGAACGCCTATGCAAAACCCTGAATAACAACCACCCTTTCATTATTGAAAATGGATCGGCTTTGTATATTCCCAAAGACTATTTTGCCAAAGAAGCGGAATGCAAGGTTCTTCGCTTTGATGCTGGTGCCTACTGGTTATACAAATTCGGATTAAACCGTTCAGAAATTCTCTCCCGTTTAACCACCTTTAACGCCCAGCATTCATTCAAATATCGTGGTTTTAACGCCATGTCGGCACGCGAATTATGTCAGGTAACTGGCCTCAACCTGGACCAGGCAGCAAGTGCACAGGAGAGACAATTTTCCGAGCCATTATATTGGCAAGACAAGGAAGACAACCTCAAAAGCTTTGTAAAACATCTGCAGCTTTATGGCCTAAACGTCATTAAAGGCGGCCGGTTCGTGCATGTGCTTGGCCAGAGTAATAAGGCTAAGCCGTTAACATTTCTTAAAGAAATGTATGAGCTAAACAGCGATAACCAGCAAACCTTGATCGCCCTTGGCGACAGTGACAATGACCGCGATATGCTCAGCTGCGCTGATATTGCCGTCGTCATTGCCTCTCCGGTACATGAAAATCCAGTAATAGAAAAACATCCGCACCTGATCCGCTCACGCTATCAGGGTCCAGATGGTTGGAACGATTCCATCCTTACCCTGCTTCAGGAAAACGCGTAACTAGCTAACGAGACTAAGGAGATCTTTTATGGGTGACTTTTATCAAAACGGTATTATTACTACCTTGCATAACCTGTCCCGCCGTCCAGTTGAAGATATGGAAGAAGAGCTAAAAGAGTTCAGTCAGGTACGGCCTATGGGTTTAGTTTTACCCTCTCTGTATTCAGAGCTGGAAACCAAAGCCTTACCGAATATTATCAATGAACTCACCAAGGTTCCCTATCTCTCGCAGATTGTTATCGGCCTGGATAGGGCCGATGAAGACCAATACCGACACGCGCTCGAGTTTTTCTCAAAACTACCGCAACCACATCAGGTGTTATGGAATGATGGTCCTCGCTTAAAAGCTCTCGATAAAGAGTTGCAGGAGTTGGGTCTGGCGCCAGAGCATATGGGTAAAGGCCGTAATGTCTGGTATTGCTTTGGCTATGTCCTTGCCTGTAATCAGGTGGAATCTGTTGCTTTACATGATTGCGATATTCTGACCTATGATCGCAACTTACTCGCCCGCTTAATTTATCCGGTCGCCAACCCGAAATTTAACTATGAATTCTGTAAGGGCTTTTACTCACGCATTGCTAACGGCACCTTGAATGGCCGCGTTAGTCGCTTGCTTGTAACTCCACTGATTCGGGCATTGAAAAAACTGGTGGATGATACCGAATATCTCGATTACCTCGATAGCTATCGCTACGCTTTGGCGGGCGAATTTTCTTTTCGAATCGATGTACTTAACGACTTACGAATCCCCAGCGACTGGGGTTTAGAAATTGGCGTACTGGCGGAAATGAAACGCAACTATGCCACCAACCGTTTGTGTCAAGTGGATATTGCCGATGTTTATGATCACAAACATCAGGACCTGTCACAACATGACGATTGCGGTGGCCTGTCGAAAATGTCTATCGATATTGCCAAAGCATTGTTCCGTAAACTGGCGATTCAAGGCACAGTATTTAACAATGGTACCTTCAGGACCCTGAAAGCAACCTACTACAGAATCGCTCTCGATTTCATTGAAACCTACCGAAACGATGCGATGATCAATGGCCTTGAGCTCGATGTTCACAAAGAAGAACAAGCCGTTGAGCTGTTCGCTGAAAACATTATCAAAGCCGGTAATAAGTTTTTAGAAGATCCGATGGAAACACCATTTATTCCAAGCTGGAACCGGGTGATTAATGCCAAGCCGGATATTTTCGAGCGCTTAAAAGCCGCGGTTGAAGCTGACAACCAGGAATTTTCTGCGCATTTACAGAAAAAGTCCGCCTGATTTAATAACAACGAGTAAGCAGCAGACCTAAAGAGTGCCCTATGACCACAGAACTGATGCAACGAGTTGAAGCCCATCTGAATGTGATTTATCCAGCGGAAAATTGCCAGCAGCTGGCTCAACAATTAATCAACACCATGGATATTCCCGAAGATGCGCAGCCGCCGGCACCTTTTACCAACCTGTGGGACGAAAGTGATATTTACCTCATCACCTATGGCGACAGCCTGCTTGATGAATCAAAATCACCGCCACAAAAACCGATTAAAAATCTTCATCATTTTGTCAATAACTACCTAAACGATGTGGTGAGTGCGGTGCACATTTTGCCTTTCTATCCCTACAGTTCAGACGATGGCTTTGCGGTAATAGACTACTATCAGGTAAATGAATCTTTGGGAGACTGGCCGGATATTCAGGCACTCAGTAAAGACGTAAAAGTGATGGCCGATGTGGTTATCAATCATTGTTCGGCACGAAGCGGTTGGTTTGAAAACTTCAAACAAGGTAAACATCCGGGTAAGGATTACTTTTTCGAAGCCCCGCCTACGGAAGATACATCCATGGTGGTTCGCCCGCGTACTCATGATTTATTAAAAGAGGTCGTTACCGCCGATGGTACCAAGCATGTCTGGTGCACGTTTAGTCACGATCAGGTAGATTTTGATTTTCGTAACCCGGTCGTACTCAATGAATTTGTCAGCGTTCTTAACTATTACCTGGAACAAGGCGTGTCCATCTTTCGTTTTGATGCCGTGGCATTTTTATGGAAAGAAGCTGGCACCACCTGTCTGAACCTCCCGCAAACCCATGAAATTGTTCGATTATTGCGTCTGTTGGTTGAGCATAAAAACCCAGAAGCGGTAATTATTACCGAAACCAATATACCTAATCGTCAGAATCTTATGTATTTCGGTAATGCCAATGAAGCCCATGCCATTTATAACTTCTCATTACCGCCTTTATTAATTAATACACTGGTTACCGGCGATTGTACCCATTTAAAAACCTGGTTGATGTCATTACCGCCAGCACAAAATGGTACCGCTTATTTTAACTTTATTGCCTCCCATGACGGGGTTGGCTTAAGACCGGTTGAAGGCCTGCTAAGTGAAGAAGAAACCGACCTGCTTATCAATACCATGGTCAGTTTCGGCGGTCGGGTTTCCTGGCGGGCGTTAAAAGGTGGACGTAACCAACCCTATGAAATGAATATCAGCCTATACGATGCCTTATCTGGTACCGTTGATGGCCTTGATGGTCTGCAAAAGCAACGCTTTATTTGCGCTCATACCATAATGCTTGGTATTGAAGGGATACCGGCGATTTATATCCATAGTTTCATGGGTACTCAAAATGATATAGAGCGGGTAAACCTGAGCAATCAGAATCGTTGTATCAATCGTCATAAATGGGATTACCCAACCTTGCAGGGACATTTAAGTAATTCTTTTAGTCATCACTCACAGGTGTTTGATGAAATGACGGCGCTGATCAAACTGCGCAAACAACAAAAAGCATTTCACCCTAACGCCACCCAATTTACCCTACATTTAGGGGTGCAATTGTTTGGTTTCTGGCGACAAAGTCTGGACAGACGCCAGAGTGTTTTTTGCATCTCGAACGTTACTTGTGAACCGCAGGAATTGTCTTTGGCAGATTTGAATTTGATTGACCTTGATGAATGGGGCGATTTGATCACTGGTACTCAATACACAAACGTTCGCGAATGTATCACTTTGGCGCCTTATCAGACGGTTTGGATCTCAAATTAACCTTTAATACGAGCTATTTCAAAATCAAGGGGATTATCAGAGTCGTTGAAAATCAATTTCTCTGCCCCTGCTTCCAATATTCTTAGTTTTGCTGCGCCGCCAGCATCTTCTTTATTTTATTTACGTAGGGTCGAAACCAAAACTCGACAAATAACAAAGCATAAATAAGCGGCTTGATAACAAGCGCAGCTCCATATGACAGAGATGAGAACACATCCGGCTGATGCACCGACAGCGTAATTGCCGCGACAAATGATACCATAGCGCCGACACCATAGGCGGTGCGAATAACATATCTCCCTTGCCTTATCATGATATCAAGGTCTTCAACATAACTGGGGTAACGCACAATCCAGGAAGTTTTATCGAATAGTTTATGAGTAGCCTTAAAACCATAGTTCATCAGGGTTAAGGTAATGGTTAAGACGATTACCAAGGCAAAACTTGCCAGCTCCCACTTGCCATTGGTGCCGGTCAGCAAAATTATTGCAGGAATACATAACCCCAGCACTAGCAAACCTAATGCACCCGCCCAGTCGTAGCGATAAGTAATAGCCGTATTGGACTCAGGCGAGTTTGATGCTTTGGCACATTGAATGGAATCGGATGGCGCCAACGAATTTGAATCATTGCATTCTAGATCATTGGCATCTAATTGTTCGGCGTATAATTCTTTAGCATCTAGGTCAAAAGCATTGGCTAATGCAAGTTTGGTAGAAGGGGAAAAGCGCCCTTGTTTTTCGACTCGTTGAATGGTGCGCTCACTTAATCCGGAAATCTCCGCCAGCTTTTCCTGCGACCATCCACGCTGATTTCGAAGCTCGCTGATTTTATTGTTATGCATTGGCGTTCCAACTTGCCTTTGAATTTTGGATTGAGATGAATATACCGCCTGAGTTATGACAAAACCACGATATTTTTCCGACAATCCACCGTCATTAAGACGCCAACGCGTATAAACGCTCTGATTAACTAAAGTTTTTCTTATCGAGCTTTTCTACTTTTTGCAAAAATGCATCCAGCTCAATCGCGCGTTTGCAGTCCAGTTGATGCTTATTGTGAAAAAAAATACTTAGCGTCACTGCGTGATCGGCCAGGGTTAAGGTGTAACCATCATAATCACTCTGTGCTGTTAAATCGCCTAGTTTGTAGGCACCATCTAGTCGCTGCCCATGGCTCATAATCTTATTACAGACCCTTAGGGCTTGTTTGACATCAATCGCTTCTTGCATGGTAATCTCCGCAATGTTTCTCTCAGCATATAAACAAATCTACGAGTCTGGCAAGATAAAGGATTGATCTAAGCCATGGGCTTAATTATAACTAAACCCAATATCCTTTATATTTTGACTACATTGAGACGCTGTATTGAGATAAAAATGAGCCAACACATAAGAAGCTTTTCTTATCTGGTTAACGATTACGATGAAACCATTGCGTTTTTCACCGAAAAGCTGGGGTTTAATCTGTTAAGCGATTTTGACCTTGGTGAAGGTAAGCGTTGGGTGCAACTGCAGCCGAAAGGCGCAAAAGAATTTGCCTTAGCCCTTGCGCTGGCTGAAACACCAATACAACGCCAGGCGATTGGTAAACAAGCCGGAGATGCGGTGCTGATGATTTTACAGACCGACGATTTTCAACGAGATTATAAAACCATGCTCGAATCTGGAGTGGTTTTTAAGGAAACGCCCCGCCACGAGGCTTATGGGACGGTAGCGATATTCGAAGATTTGTACGGCAACCTTTGGGATTTACTCGAGCCCAGCTTATAGGTAACTCACAGGTAAATTGTCGCTTTAGCCCAGTTGCAAATTTAAACGTCATCCCGGGCTAAGATCGGCAATTTTAAGACAATCCGGTTCTGCACTTAAATATCGCGTCATTGCGGACCAGGATCCGCAATCTCAATATAATCTGGATTCGAACTTAGAAGCCGATAGATACCGGCTTCGGCAATCGCTCCCTGCATTGCTCTACCTCCTACATCCGTGCAGTCGTTCGCCGGTATGACGTGGCATTTTGCCGGTATGACGTAATAAAATGAAGCGTCATTGCGGACCAGGATCCGCAATCTCAATATAATCTGGATTCGAACTTAGAAACCGATAGATACCGGCTTCGGCAATCGCTCCCTGCATTGCTCTACCTCCTACATCCGTGCAGTCGTTCGCCGGTATGACGTGGCATTTTGCCGGTATGACGTAATAAAATGAAGCGTCATTGCGGACCAGGATCCGCAATCTCAATATAATCTGGATTCGAACTTAGAAGCCGATAGATACCGGCTTCGGCAATCGCTCCCTGCATTGCTCTACCTCCTACATCCGTGCAGTCGTTCGCCGGTATGACGTGGCATATAACTAATCGTCATCCCGGGCCACGACCCGGGATCTCAAGATAGCTTTTTACAGCTCAAGCTAGTAAGCCAATTAAGCGACTTTCTCACCGGCTTTATAAACCGCGGTTAATGGGTTTACCCCATATTGATAGCAAAGCTGCGCCACCTGTTCGATATTAAATACTGTGATATCCGCTTGTTTACCTACCTCTAGGGAACCTACTTTATCATCAACACCCAATGCTTTAGCACCGTGAATAGTCACGCCAGCAATTGCCTCAACCGGTGTTAATCGGAACAATGTACATGCCATATTCAGCATTAATTGAATCGAGTGGATTGGCGAAGAGCCCGGGTTAGCATCGGTTGCCAGTGCCATCGCAACACCCTGCTCACGTAACTGATCAATCGGCGGTAATTTAGTTTCCCGTAAAAAGTAGAATGCACCCGGTAACAATACTGCGGCCATATCAGCCTGATGCATCGCCTTAATGCCATCTTCTGATAAATACTCCAGGTGATCACTGGAAAGCGCCTGGTATTTTGCCGCTAACTCTGTACCACCAAGATCCGATAACTGTTCCGCATGGACTTTAATGGCAATATCATGTTGTTTTGCCGCCTGAAACACCCGCTCGGTCTGAGCGATATCGAAACCAATGCCTTCACAAAACACATCAACAGCGTCTGCTAATTTAGCGTCTGCAACCGCTGGCAGCATCTCATTGCACACTAGATCGATATATCCATCGGCATTATCCGCAAACTCTACCGGTAACGCATGGGCGCCGAGGAAAGTTTTACGGACCTCAACACCAGGTTGCTCACCCAAGCGTTTTGCGACACGCAACATTTTTAATTCTGTTTCGGTATCCAGGCCATAACCAGATTTTACTTCGATGGTAGTAACGCCCTCTGATTGCAAGGCTTTTAACCTTGGCAGTGCGGAATCAAATAATTGCTGTTCACTCGCCGCTCGCGTGGCTTTTACGGTTGAGACGATACCGCCACCAGCTTTGGCGACTTCTTCGTAACTTGCACCTTGCAACCGTAATTCAAATTCATTAGCACGATGACCACCATAAACAATATGGGTGTGGCAATCGACCAGCCCTGGTAATAACCACTGCCCAGCAATATCGACAACGTCAATTCCGACGACATCTTGTAAATTTATCTCTGATAAATCATCCATCGCACCAATCCAGACAATCTTGCCGGCATTTACCGCCAACGCACCATTTTCAATAGCACTATAGGATTCGCTTCCTGACTTCATGGTAGCGATATTGGCGTTGATAAAAACCGTCTGCCAATTTTGTGGAGAAGGCTGAGAAATAGTCGATGACATGAGATTTTTCCGAAGTTTTGGTCTTTTTCAGACACGGATACAAATTTCGCTAATTATACTCAAACTAAGTTTGAAATGTGATCCACTTGCACAAAATGTCATGTAACACTTGTAAAGTTTCTATACTCAATAAACGCCAGCGGCAAATCATTGAGAAGTGCGGCAAATTAATTTAACGTTATATCTAGAGACATAAAGCTTAATAAAACCAAAAATATGCAAAATTTCATCCGATACTTAAGCCTCACCCTTGCCGTTACATTAGCGACCAACCTGCCTCTGCAGGCAAAAGCGGAAGACGAAGCGAGAAAAGTCCTTGTCGCCAAAGTAGAGGAAAAATCTTTTCAGGCGCAAATACCGATTTTCGGGAATCTGGTTCCGTTTAAAGAATCTCAGCTATCGGTCAAAGTATCTGGCTATGTCGAAAAAATGCATGTTGATATCGGCGATACGGTAAATAAAGGCCAAAGACTGCTAACCCTTGATGCGGTTCAGGCAAAAACTTCCCTAGAACAATTAAAAGCATCGTTACAGGAAGCCAAAGTAAGACTCGATGAAGCCAATCGTCTTGCCACGGAAGGCGAAAAACTTCGCAAAGATCACAATATCTCTAATTCTGAATATCTAACCCGAATTACCGAACAACAAGCGGCCCGTTCACAGGTAAAACAAATTGAAGCGCAATTAAATCTTGCCAATGAAGAGCTCTCCCGCCATACCTTAAAAGCGCCTTTCGCTGGTGTTATTACTGCCAAGCTTACCGAAGTTGGCGAATCCGTTGGTAATGACACGCCGGTTTTCATCCTGACGAAATTAGACCCCATTTATGTGCAAATTCAGGTACCAATTCGCCATTACGGCGACATCAATAACCAGACTCAGGTATTGGTAGATAGCAGCAACAATTCTCAAGGCGCGATTACCACTAAAGTCGATAGGATCGTGCCCCAGGCTGATGCCGCATTGAGAAGTTTTCTGGTGCGTCTTCGCCTCGATAATAAAGACGGTCGTTGGCTACCAGGCATGAATGTCAGAAGCCGTTTTCTGATTGAGCAAAATCAGGGACAGGCGAGCTTATTTCTTCCCAAAGATGCTTTGGTAAGAAAAATCGACGGTAGTGTCAAAGTGTTTAAAATCGTCAATGCCGGTCAGGGTACTCAGGCAAAATCGGTTTCGGTTGTTACTGGCGCGCAACAAGGGCAAGGCATTGCTGTAACCAGCAGTAGCTTAAAGGTAGGCGACCAGGTGGTTATTTATGGCAATGAATCCTTGCGCGATGGTGATGCGGTGATCCCGGAGCTAACCAAAACCGCGATGACGAAAGATCAAAAATAGGGACCGCTGACATGCTCGATATGATATTGAAAAAGCCCATCGTCTTGTTGGTCGCCATCTTAATCATTTGTCTGTTTGGCCTGGCTGCTGCGTTTCGTGTGCCAATTCAAATGATCCCGGATTTAGACCCCAGGATAATTACCGTCGAAACCCGATGGCCTGGCGCTACCCCTCAGGATATAGAAACCGAAATTCTTCTCGAGCAGGAAGAATACCTGAAAAACATCAATGGCCTGCAGCGGATGGTCAGCTCTGCATCATTTGGAAGTGCGGAAATTGAACTGGAATTTCCGTTTGGCATGGAAATTAATGAAGCATTAATTCTGGTCAACAATGCCTTGTCACAAGTGCCATCTTACCCAGAGAATGTCGATGAACCAGCGGTTATTGCCAGTTCTTTCTCCGGTAATTCGTTTATGTATTTCTCCATTCAGTTTAAAGGAGAAGATAGTCGCGACATTACTCACCAGCAGGACTGGATAGAAGACAATATCAAAACCCGGTTAGAGCGTATCCCGGGTATTGCCAGGGCTAATGTTTCCGGCGGCGCGCAAAAACAAATCCATATTCGTTTAAAACCTGCTGAATTATCATCTCGTGGGTTAACCGTCGCCGATGTTCGCAATGCCATTCGCACCCGAAACCGGGACGTATCTGGCGGCGATATGGACTTTGGTAAACGCCGATACTTGATCCGCACCTTAGGTAAATTTGAAGATTTAAACGACCTCAACAATCTGATTATCAGCGAGCAAAATGGCTACTATGTACGTTTAAAAGATGTCGGCCTGGCGGAAATGAGTTATGAAGAAATGCGCTCTTTTCGAACCACCATAGGCCAGCAAACCATGGGGATTTCCATCGCTCGTCAGGTGGATGCTAATGTTATCTCCCTGAAAAAGCTGGTCATGGACCAGGTTGCGGAGCTAAACCGCACCTTACTCGCCGATCAGGGCCTGGTAATGACCCTTAATTCAGAAGATGTGCGTTATGTAGAAAATTCTGCCAGCACAGTTATCCAGAATCTGATTATCGGTACCATGCTGGCAACCTTAGTGTTATTACTTTTTTTGCGTTCCGTCAGCGCAACCTTGATTGGCGCCCTCGGCATTCCGATTTGTATTCTCGCGGCATTTTTAGGGTTATCCCTTTCAGGACGCTCCATCAATGTGGTATCCCTCGCCGGTGTTGCCTTTGCCATTGGTATGACGCTGGATAACGCCATCGTTGCCCTGGAAAATATTACTCGTCATGTCGCCATGGGTAAGCGTCGACGAGATGCCGCCATCGATGGTATCCGGGAAGTCTGGCCCGCCATTTTGGCATCCACCTTAACCACAGTGATGGTGTTTCTACCTATTGTGTTTCTTGAGCAGGAGGCCGGTCAGTTATATGGCGATATCGCCATTGCCATTGCCGCCTCGATTATCATGTCGATGTTGGTGGCAATAACCCTAATCCCTGTAGCCAGTCAGCGCATATTGAATGTGCGTGAGATGGTTGAGCATAAAGGTAAACTAGATAAAGCGTTGCACGTTACCACCAATTGGGGTGAGTCAATGGCAAAACGCATTCTCGGGTTTAGTCGATGGATATTAAAACGCACCAGCCGTCAGGTTGGCGCCGTTGCCATCACCCTGGCAATTACTCTGTTCACTCTCTTTGCACTGGTGCCCGATGCCGAATACCTGCCTGAAGGGGAGGAAGCCAAGGTGTTTGCCCGATTGATGGCACCACCGGGCTACAACATGGAAACCATGAAAGATTTATGGCGCCAGGTAGATAGCGACTTTACCGAGAATGTAGACCGTACAAACGTATCTTGGCTCAATGAGGAGCAGCGTCAGGCGCTGGCTAACAGACAATCTGATGAAAGCGCTAGCTCCGGTGCCGCGGTTGAAATCAGCGATGAGTTTAAAACCGATGTACCGCCTCTGGCCATGCATATCAGTTTTATGTCACCAGGTACCCTGACCTTTATTACCGAACCTATCAGCCGCCATGATACGCCACAATTGGTTGATGCTATCAGCGAGCGATTTAACGCCATTCCCGGCATGCGCTCCTTTGCATCCCGAGGTTCTATTTTTAGTGGCAACCAGGGTGGAACCCGAAGCCTGAATATTGAATTAAAAGGCCGAGATCTCGGTGTTCTTTACAATCGCGCACTGCAGTTAATGGCTACCGCCGGCAAGTTAATTGACGGTGCTCAATTAAATGCCAATCCATCCCCTCCGACCTTGAGCATGTCACAACCCATGGTTGAAGTAATTCCTGATTGGCAGCGTGCCGCAGAGCTGGGCATTTCTCAGACCGATTTAGGTTACAGTATCTGGGCCTATTCCGACGGTGCTTTCGTCGATGAGTTTTATATCGATGATGAAAAGATTGATATGTTGCTGTTTGCGAAACAAGGCACGGTAAATAGTCCAAGAGAATTAGAGCACCTGATGTTTTATGGCCCGAACGGCCAGCAAGTGCCGCTATCTGCTTTAGTTAGTTTGAATGAAACCGTTGATACCGCCACCATTAGCCGGGTTGATGGCATGCGGACGGTAACCCTGCAAATTGTGCCACCTCGCAATATGGCGCTTGAGCAGGCCCTGAAAATTGTCGAAAATGATTTATTAGCGCCCTTATCTTCGACGTTGGCAGAAGAGAATATCACTCACACCATCAGCGGCGCCGCCAGTGAACTGGCGCAAACCCGCGAAGCAATGCAGGGCAACTTCTTGCTGGCCATAATCATCGCCTACCTACTCATGGTTGCAGTCTTTTCCAACTGGGGATATCCATTATTGATCATGACTACCGTGCCAATTGGTATTAGTGGCGGCATTATCGGCTTAGGTTTGTTTAATCTGCTGGGCAGTACCTTGCCAGCATTTGGCTTAAGTGCTTATCACCAACCATTTGATGTGATTACCATGCTTGGCTTTTTGGTATTGATAGGCACCGTGGTTAATAACCCTATTCTGATTGTTGAGCGTTCCATTGCCAATTTGCAGCAACAATCGATGGCAATTAAAGAGGCAATTGTGGAAGCACTATCGGTACGTTTACGTCCGGTAATGATGTCGACGATTACCACCATCTTTGGTTTATCGCCTTTAGTCTTTATCCCAGGTGAAGGTACCGAGCTGTATCGCGGCCTTGGGGTAATTGTGTTATTCGGCCTGTTATTTTCTAGCCTGGTGACCTTGTTGATATTGCCAGCTTTCTTATCCTTGGTATTTCAGATACAACAACGCTGGCAACTTAAAAAATCGACAGATAATCCCGCTGACGACGAGATAAAAGCCGATTCGATTTAAAGAGTTAAAGATTAAAAAACTCATAAACGATCGTTTGTTGGTAGGTTTGTTCAGGGCGCAACACACTATTTGGAAAATGCGCTTGATTAACCGCATCGGTGTAGTTTTGCGCTTCCAGGCAAAGCCCCTGATACGATTCAAACTCTCCATCCAGGTACTTGCCGGTATAAAACTGCACCGCAGTTTGGTCGGTATATAGACGCATTTCAATACCCTGCGACTCGGCTACCAAACGAGCTTTAGGCGTTGCAAATGGTGAGTTATCGAGAATAAAACAATGATCAAATCCCCCCATGGCGACTAGCTCTGGATCCTGGGTATGTTGCTGACGCTCGCCCACCGACGTTAATTCTCTGAAATTAAAGTCGGTGTTCAACACGCTTCGAAAGGTACCATCTGGCATCTCGTTATCAGCGCGATTTAAGCAAGTACTGGCCATAAGCTGCAGCTGCAGCGCTTGCCCAGATTTCTCACCGAGATTAAAGTAAGCGTGATTGGTCAGGTTTACCGGCGTCGCCTTATCGGTTTTTGCCTGAAAATCGATATGAAGCTGGTTGTCGCCAGTTAATCGATAGCTAACCGAGACATCGAGATTGCCAGGAAATCCTTGATCACCATCTTCAGAATGTAAGGTCATGGTCACACTCTGCTCAGTTAACCCCTCTTCCTGGATATCCCAAAATCGATAAGAGAAATTATCATCACCACCGTGCAAACAGTTACCGCCATTGTTTTGAGCAAGCGTATAGTTTTCACCATCAAGGATAAAGCGCCCATCACTAATCCGATTGCAAACCCGGCCGCACGTTGCCCCCAAATACAAATCGTCGTTTAAAAAGCCGTTTAAATCTGCATAAGTGACCAACATCTCTTTACCGGCGAACTTAATTGACGCCAGGCGAGCCCCGAGGTTTAACAACGTGACTTCCATACCATTGCCATTGGTTAAGGTGACGGACTTTAATTCGTTGCTCATGAAATTACTCCAGCAAACTAAGGTGAATGAGGAAAGGCAAAGCAGCAGAATATAACGTTTTACAGAATTCGTAAATATTCAACAAGTTGGGTGATTTAACCTATAGTTTAATTTAATAGCAAGCCACTTAAATTTCTTGCCTTTGGGCGCATCAGCCTATGCGGTATCGGCAATACCTAAACCGTAACCGTTAACGCAGGCGCAATGCTCAGACTTCTTACATTTTTGCTTATCTTAATCAGCCTGCCCGGTCAGGCGAAGAAGTTTATTGAGCCCACACTCGAACAAGAATTACCCGACAAGCCGGAATTTAAAGGCCTGCCGTTTGCGTTTCATACCGAAATGCTGCAAACCACAGTGGGTGCAGCAGGTGTGTTAAAACACGCCTGGCAACCCCAGGCAACGCTTTTTTCGGGCGGCTTTTATAGCCAAAATGACTCCTGGGCTATCTATGGCGGTGCTTATAATTACCAGCCGCTCTCCGCATCACAATGGTTAATCAGCGCTGATATCATGCGCGCCCATTACACCCAGGGGTTTTATCGCTTTGTAAACGATGTCGATGAGCCAACTTTTAATCTGCCTGAGCGTCAATTGTTAAGCGCCCGCCAGGGATTTTCACGAATAACCCTGGATTATGTTTTGCCAATTGGTGCCGGTAAAAAAGGAGCGATTGCAACGTTGCGGCAACCTTCATCACCGAAGGATTTAAAAGACATCGAAGAATGGTTACCCGATGAAAGCGGCTTTACCACCCTCACCTTCATGCCTTTTCGCCGTTACCTCAAATATGACGAGCAGCTGGCTACCGATGCGCAGATCACCGAAATCAGCGCCGGTATTGAGCTAGAGCTAAATTACGACAATCGAAACTCCACCACTATGCCATCCCAGGGTTTTCAGGTTCAGACCCGTTATATCAGAGATTTTGGCGACTCCAGACGCGCCGGATATACTCAGGTGGAGGCAGAATATTCACAGTTTTTATCTCTCGGTTCCAACAAGATTTTCCAGCAACAGACCATCGCCTTTAATATGCTCCTCGCTGATACCCCGAGTTGGAATAGTAGACGCAATGGCGAGTATCAACGCCCGCCAAATTTTGACGGCGTAACCTTAGGTGGCTGGGATAGTCTTCGCGGCTATGATACCAATCGTTTTTATGGCCGTTCGGCAGTGAGCTATGGCCTTGAATATCGAGCGATTCCAGGATGGCACCCGCTTCCTGAATTACCGATTATCGAAAACTATCGCTTTCCCTGGTGGCAGTGGGTGGCGTTTGTCGATGCCGGGCAGATTTCCGACCAATTCAATTTAAGTGACCTTCATGAAGATATGAAATTTAGCTTTGGCGGCGGAATTCGCATGAACATCGAAGGGATCATTACCCGTATCGACTACGCTAAATCCAGTGAGGGAACACAGCTAAGGGTTATTATTAACCAGCCTTTCTAATCTTTTACCATCTGGATAAACTATCTAAATCCATTATCAAGCCCAGTATTTATGCCCATGCAAGTCCAGCTAGCCACCGCCAATGACGCAAAAGCGCTCTCCACCCTGATGGAGAAATCATTTCGCGATACCTTTAGTGAGTTTAACGCGCCCGATGACATGGACGCTTATTGCCTGAAAAATTACAGCGAAGAAAAGCAATGTTCGGAGATTTTAAACTCAGATATTGTCACTAAGCTGGTATTTGTCGACGATGTGCTAGCCGGTTTCACCCAAGTCAGACCCGGCAATAGTTTCGATAGCTGTCCGCTAAAACAACCACTGCATCTGGATCGAATCTATGTTGGTAAAGATTTTTTGGGCACAGGTGTTGGAAAAATATTATTCGAAGATGCACTGCAACAGGCAAAGGATCTCGAGTGCGATGGGGTCTGGTTGGGTGTCTGGGAAGATAACCCAAGAGCAATTCGTTTTTATCAAAAATTTGGCTTTATTGAATGCGGCACTACCAGCTTTTGGCTGGGGAGTGATGAGCAACGAGATATCTTGATGGTTAAAGAATTTTCCTAGAGACAAAAACTGGGCGACTAAGCCCGGTTTTTATCAATACAGCTCAGTAGGTTCTACCCTAAAAGCTTCTTCACATGCTCAGGTCGAATCGGTAAATCTTTCACCCGCACACCAACCGCCTGATATATAGCGTTACCAATGGCCGGGGCGATACCAATAACACCAGGCTCACCAAGCCCGACAGGCATTTCAGTACTGTCGATAAATTCAATATCTAACTCAGGAACCTGGCTATGGCGCAATGGCGTGTAGGTATTTAGGTTCAAATCCTTCACCTGCCCATCTTTAAATTCTGTCGACTCATACAAGGCCATACTTAATCCCCATAATGCGCCGCCTTCTAATTGCGCTAGTGCGCCATCGGGATGCACAACAGTGCCAGAATCCATCACTAGTGTTAGCTTTTTAACATTTACTTTGCCAGAAGCCTTGTCGACGTCGACATGGGCTGCGACAGCTAGCCAGGCAGGCATGTTGCGCTCTTGACCTGAGCTGACAGATACGCCGATACCTTCACCTTCAGCCAAGTCACCGGTATCTCCCAGCTTTTCCTTTAATCGAGACAGTACATTGTGCAGGCGCTTCGCGCCGCCCGTACTGTTAGGGCAGGTTCCCTTCTGCTTGCCTTTAGCATCCAGTAGCGACAGGCGAAAATCAATTGGATTCATTTTTGCCTGTATTGCTGTTTCATCAATAAAGGATTCCAAGCCCCAGACTATCCAGCCCTGGCCAACTGAACGAAGCCAGCCGGGTTTGAAGGTTTTCTGGGCCAGATCATTATTCACAGCCAAAGCGCGATGATTTGCCATGGTGTACCAGTGATCGGCGCCAGCGGCAGAAAATGGATCCAGTTTACCTGTATTGTTTGCCCCTTCAGGCATGAAATCCGCTGCCATCGCCAAGGTTGGCCAACCGGCACAAAAACCATGGGTCATGCCCAGAAAGTTATTATCTTTATCAAAGTAGGATTGGAATTTGGAAACTGAGGCGGAACGAGGTTGATCAAATTTGCTGTCATCTTCCCGGGTAAAAATAAACTTCACCGTTTTACCGGATTGTTTAGCGGTCAGGGCTGCAGGGATCATGTAATCGCCAAACAGTCTGCGGCCAAATCCGCCACCAAGATAATAGGTATGAATTATCACCTTATCTTCACCAACTTCCAGCGCTTTGGCGATTGCCGGCAACGTTAGAGATTGCCACTGATTACCACCGTGAACGTGCCAAATACCGTCCTTTTCATAGACAGTCGCATTTAACGGTTCGAGTGCAAAGTGCAATACCGTATTGGTTTGGTAAACGCTTTCGACCGTGGTTTCACTACTGGCTTTGGCACTATCAACATCACCTTCGTTGACAAACCAGGCGCCTTTATCCAGATCTTTAACCAGCTTTTGCCCTTGCCCGAGAATATCGGCTTCACTGACATTCACCATCTCACCTGGAGCGAAATCTACTTTTAACGCATTACCCGCTTTGATGGCACTGACGTAATTAGTAGCCAGCACCACGACCCAACCCTGAATTAAATTACTGGGGTCTTTGAGTATTTCAAAGCCAAGGTAACCATCGATTTTTTTGGCTTCAGAATCATCGACATTATTCACTTTCGAGCCGTAAGCCGTTGGCGGCATTACCGGCCTGGCATAAACCATATCGTCCAACTCAACGTCCAGGCCATAAGTTGCGCTACCGTCGATTTTCGCCGGGATATCCAGGGCCTTTGCAGGTTTACCGATAAGTTTGCGATGCTTCGCCGATTTCACCGGCAGTGCCGCTAGCTCTTCTGGGGTGTAAGTTTTATCCAGTGTTGATTTAGAAACAATATCAGCAAAAGTAATGGCTTTACTGCCACAGATAACTTTTGAATCTTTGACTTTACACTGACCTGCATCGGTACGGAGAATCTTCGCGGCGGCTTCAATTAATGCCATGCGACCAGCCGCGCCCGCCTGCGAAAATGGCGTGAACGACTGATGCACTGACCAGGAACCACCAGTGACCATATATCCCCATTTCGGATCAGTATCGACGTGAGTAATGCTGACATCGTCCCAGTTTGCTCCCAGTTCATCGGCGACAATTCGCGCCAATGCGGTGCCCACGTGTTGCCCCATTTCTGCTCGTGGAATATTGATATTTATCTGGCCATCGCCGGCAATCTCAAACCAAACGGTTGGGGAAAACTTATTAGTGGAAACACCTTCAGCCATTTCTCGAGTGGATACTTTTGCCAGGGATAATGGCGCAAAGGCCATCAACAACGAAGTACCGGCACTGCCAATTAAAAAACGACGACGTGAGTAGTTGCTGATACCTTGTTTAGCGTCTTTAATCGATTTCATAACCCGTCCTCCTATGCCGTTGTATCATTTTCAGAATTATCATCTTCCGGATCGTACATCTGCACCGCATTACTGCCGGCAACTGACATAATGGCATTGGTGATCCGGGTGTAAGACATACAGCGGCAAAGGTTACCGTTCATCGCCGCAATGATTTCATCTTCCGTCGGATTGGGATTTTGCGACAATAAGCTGGCCGCCTGCATGATTTGTCCCGACTGACAATAACCACATTGCGGAACCTGAGCCTCAAGCCAGGCTTTTTGCAAAGGATGTTCGCCTTTAAGTCCCTCAATTGTCGTTACTTTTGCACCATTTACCGCCGACACCGGCGTAGCACAGGAGCGAACAGCTGCACCATTTAAATGCACCGTACAGGCGCCGCACTGGGCAATACCACAACCAAACTTGGTGCCCTTTAATTTTAACTCGTCGCGGATCACCCAAAGCAATGGGGTATCTTCCGCGGCATTACTACTGACTGCTTTATCATTGAGAGTAAACTTAATCATAGTTCCACCCGACGTTATCTCGCTGTTTTGCAAATAAATTACTGCCTAAAACCAATTACCTAAGTAAAGTTCACCATCGCCACTTCCGCAAAGTTCCGGCAACTTCGGGACACCCACCTAATCCCCAATTCGAGACACCCACATAATTCCCAATTCAGGATACCCACAAGCTAAAGCTTCTCATGATGGAGAAACATGATGTGAATAGCAGAGGGTGTTTCTAGGATGTTCCTCCTCCTGCAGCGCTCAATAATTGCTTAGGGCATGAATGTTTGTGGGTGTCCCCAATTATAAAAACCAATAGATTTGTGGGTGTCCCCAATTTGCTCCTGCCGAAAGCACAGTTTTGTCAAGATTCCGTCAACGTCATATGAGGGTGTGTAAAGTTAGGTAAAGGAGGATGCTTCAAAGGAACCAGATGGATAAAAATAAACTCCATTGAACGCTGACAATTTTTAATAAAGTTATTTGCCAGCAACCATAACAACAATTCAATGGAGACAAATTATGCGCGATAAATTGATTCGACCGACCAAATCCAGGACGTTTGAATTGCTATTTCTCAGTGCTTTGATGGGATTACTTTCCGCCTGTGGTGGCAGTGAAAGTGATTCGGAAGCAGATTATGGAGCGATCAAGTTTTACAACGCTTCGAGCAACTCCCCACAGATGTTCTTCACCATCGATGAAGATTTAGACGATGAAGATGACGACGCATTAGAAGCAACCTATTCATACATCGGCTACGGAGAAGCGACGGCAACCCGAGATCTCGATAACATCGATTACTTCCTCGAAGTTGCATGGCAAAGTGACGATTCATCTTCACGTGATGATCTGACCATTGTCCATGAAACTGAAGTTAGCATTGAAAAAGATCAGCTTTCCCTGTTCGTTTTGAATGGCGACATCAGTAACTCTTCCTTAATTCAATACAACTTGCCTATTATCGATGACGACAATGATGACGATGAAGAGCTGTTCAACTTCTCGATACTAAATCTTCACAACCAGTTTGATTCTTTGCAATTGCACGTATCCCTTGCCAATGAAACCTTTAATGAAGCAATGCCGGTAACGCAATTTGAATATCAGCAACTTAGCGATAACCAGAAACTGGATCAGGAAGAATACATCTTTTATCTGACCTTGCCGGGCGACGATGAGGTTTTATTTAAATCCGATTCGGTAAATTTCCCTTATGCGAACCAGTACCTGCTGATGATTAAACCGAGCAATGGTGTTGGTGAGTCGGCCTTCAGTTTGGATATCCTGTCATGGTCTAGTTATTTGAATCTGGAAAATTACGGCGAGTCTGGAAAGTTTCGCGTTTATAACGGTATCGAAACCCATGATTTGCTGCCTGATTACATTGGTCAGATCAGCACTATGTTCACCACCATCGGCGATGAAATATCGGTCGATTCATTAGCTATTGGTGAATTCAGCGACGCCTACGCGGCGCAGCGCGGCGATTACAGCATTAATCTAACCGCCAGCGAAACCGAGCAACCGCTATTGAGTAATCACCTGGTTACCTTGAGTGAAAACGTATTTAAGACCGTATTTTTCTATCTGAGTGAGGAGAATGTCGATCACGATGGTGACGGTGATGTGGATGAAGACGGTGACGGTTTTGTTGATGAAGTGGAAGTCAAAATTCAATCCATGGTAGTTGAAAACAACCTTAATGAATCCCTATATCAGCACAACATGCAGTTACTGAACCTGGTGAATGATGATGACTACCCCAGTATTCGCCTGTATTTCGTGCGTAGCGATGAGCTCATTGAAACGGCGCAACACTGGCGGACTGCCTGGTTTGCGACACCAACAGAAATTAACATGAGTAATAACACCTATGAAGTTTACGCGGTTGCTCAAGATGACAGTAGTGACATTATTCTGGCATCGGAGTTATTAGTCTTAGATGAAACCAGTCTCAATCAGTTTGTTTTGCTGGAAAGCGACGAGACCAGCGGTAGCGGTTATCGAATGACTTTTACCAACCAAAACCCTTAGTCGATTGTTTCGACAAGATTGGCAAGGATAATAGCGACGATTTTGGGGCATCCACTTTCATGATCTCAGTTCCCGGATATAGTGGGAGTCCCGTTTTCTCCAGTTTCCCTTAACCCACTCACTACGCTAGGAAGCATCACTTTCAGGACATCCACTTTGATGATCTCTCATTTGGTTTCAAAAGCGCGGATAGAGTGGGTGTCCTTTTTATCGTATTTTTTATCGTCAAAGCATCAATTCTCACAGGTCTCAATTAAGCGGCAACTAATCCCAACAAATTAGAGACTTATCGCAAATATTCAGATTTTTGCTAAATTAGTGCTAGAGTTGGTAAAGCATAATTGCTATGCTAATGATAATTATTCTCATTAACTAACAATAAAACTGTCGATTATGAAAAAGATTATTCTGGCTGCGGCTTTAATGGGTAGTGCATTCGGTGCACTGGCTGAGCAAGTAAACATTTACTCTTACCGTCAACCTTTCCTGATTGAACCAATCTTAGAAAAATTCACCGAGCAAACTGGTATCAAAACCAATGTTGTTTTCGCGAAAAGCGGTATCGTTGAGCGTCTGCAGCGTGAAGGTAAACTTTCTCCGGCAGATATCGTTTTAACATCAAACTTTGCGGTGTTATTGCAACTTGAAGAAGCGGGTCTAACCCAAACCATCAACAGCGAAGAAGTGAACAAAAACGTTCCTGCACAATTTCGTGATGAAAACTGGGTAGCGCTTACCAAACGTGCTCGTGCGATCTACAGCGCCAAAACCTTAGGCGATAAATCTGATATTAACTACGAAGATTTAGCTACGGCTGAATACAAAGGTCAAATCTGTACCCGCAGTGGTAAGCACCCTTATAACCTTGGCCTGGTTTCTTCGATGATTGCTCATCACGGTGAAGAGAAAACGCTTGAGTGGTTACAAGGTGTTAAAGACAACCTAGCCCGTCGCCCGCAAGGTAATGACCGTGGCCAGGTTAAAGCCATCAAAGAAGGTCTTTGTACGGTTTCTTTAGGCAATAGCTACTACCTTGGTAAAATGATCACCGACGAGAATCAGAAAGCCTGGGCGGATGCGGTAAACATCAACTTCCCGAACCAGAACAACCGTGGCACTCACGTAAACGTTAGTGGTGTTGTGCTGACCAAGCACAGCAAAAACCAAGATAGTGCGCTGAAATTAATCGAGTTTTTAACTCAGGATACAGCCCAGGGTATGTATGCATCCGTGAACTATGAATACCCGGTAAAAGAAGGTGTTGAGTTATCAGAGCTTGTTGCTTCCTGGGGCGATTTTAAAGTTGACAGTATTGCCATCAGCGAAGCGGCAAAATACCGCGCCGATGCATTACGTCTTCTCGATCAGGTTAAGTTTGATTTATAATTCACAGGCTTAATCGAGACAATACCAATTAATGAATGTAATTGGTATTAGAAAAAGGATGGCGATTACGTCATCCTTTTTTGTTTTACCGATAGCATCGAATAAACAAAATGAATAAACACAACGGATAACCCTTTTGGCGATAACAACAATCGTAAAACGTCCCTGGCAAATTGGCAGCTTTTTATTGGTCGCTGTCTTATTTGCACCGACTCTGGCTTTGGTATTTACCGCCATGGAAAGCTCTGAGGGGATTTTTGCGCAGCTTGCAGATACGGTTTTATTTGATTACATCAGCAATTCGATATTGATGGTTATCGGTGTCTGCCTGCTCAGTTTATTAATCGGCCTGCCCTTAGCCTGGCTGGTCGCCATGTGTAAATTCCCGGGCAAACGCTTTTTCTCCTGGGCATTAGTCCTGCCTCTTGCGATGCCAGCTTATATCGTTGCCTATATCTACAGTGATTTTTTCGATTACGCAGGTCCGGTACAAATCTGGCTGAGAAACACCTTTGGCTGGCAAAGCCCTGGAGATTACTGGTTTTTTGATATTCGTTCGATTCCCGGCGCCAGTGTTATCCTGGCCCTGGTGTTATACCCCTATGTTTATTTGTTTTTACGAAGTGCCTTTTCCCAAAATAACCTGGTACAGATGCAGGCCAGTCGTTTACTCGGCGATACCCCTTGGCAAAGTTTCTGGCGCATAAGTGTTCCCCAGGCTCGCGGCATTATCATCGCATCTTTAGCCCTGGTTGGTATGGAAACCCTCGCAGATTTTGCCACCATGCATTATTTTGCCATCAATACCATGACCACTGCGGTCTACGACACCTGGCTTGGCTACTACAACCTTGCTGCTGCGGCCAAATTATCGGTGTTGATGTTAGCAATGATATTTTTGCTGCTTGCTATCGAAAAAAGACAGCGTATCGACAAACAAAATTACTCACGCAATGACAGTTTTGATAACAGTGAAATGTATCAGTTAACTGGTGTAAAAGCCTGGCTTGCCACCAGTTTTGCCGCTGCGGTGTTATTCGCAGGATTCATTTTGCCAACCCTAGTCTTGTGCGGCTTTATCTTTGATTATTACGATCAGGTGTGGAGCCAGGAATTCATTGAATATGGTACCAAGAGCCTGTTTATCGCCCTAATCGCGGCAGTATTCGCGGTTATTGTCGCCTTAGTCGTTAACTTTGGCCTGCGCCAATCTCAACAATCCGGGCAATCAAAACGTGCCTGGATGCAGCCAATCCCCGGGCAAATGGCCAGCATGGGCTATGCCCTACCCGGCACGGTATTAGCCATAGGTATCATAATTCCGATGACCGCACTGGAATTCTGGAGCAATGATCTGCTTGTTGAGTGGTTCAACTGGCAACCTGGCCTGTTCTTAACCGGAACGATATTTGCCATTATCTTTGCCTATGTGGTTCGTTTCTGTGCCATTCCCATTGGCTCTGTGCAGGAAAGTATGAGTAAAATTTCACCTCACCTAGATCAGGCCAGTCGTTCTATGGGCAGAGGTTTTACTAAAACGGCGTTTCGCATTCACTTGCCGTTGTTAAAACGCATTTTATTAACCAGTGGTTTGTTAGTTTTCATTGAAGCGATGAAAGAATTACCAGCGGCGTTACTACTTCGACCTTTTGGATTCGAAACCCTGGCCACCTATGTGTATCAGTATGTCAGTGACGAGCAACTAGAGCTCGCTTCATTGGCGGCGCTAAGCATTGTTATTCTGGGTCTGATACCATTACTTATCGTCAACCGAATGTCAGAAGGTTCTCTACAGAAAAAGCCTGATTCGGATGATAAGGTAAATCCAAGCAATACGCCATCACATGACAGTGATGTTGCCACACAAAAATAATAGCGGAGTCGTTCATGGTATTGGCCATTAACCAACTACAAGTCAGTTATCAGCAGCAAACCATTTTGCATGGTGTTGATTTGAACGTTGCCCAGGGTGAAATTGTCTGTTTACTTGGCTCCAGCGGCTGCGGCAAAACCACGCTATTAAAAACCATTGCCGGCCTTATCAATGTGGATAAAGGCGATATCGAGATAAATGGCAATACGGTCAATTCCGACGGTTTGGCAGTCGCTCCGGAAAAACGAAATCTTGGTATGCTCTTTCAGGACTACGCGTTATTTCCACACCTAAGCGTTGCTGAAAACATTGCTTATGGCCTTCGCAAACTCGATAAGGCTCAGCGCCAGGCAAGAGTGCAGGAAATGCTGGCCTTAGTGCAGTTACCGGATATCAGTGACAAATACCCCAACCAGCTTTCTGGTGGCCAACAACAACGGGTAGCACTCGCCCGTGCTTTAGCTTATCAACCGGATCTGCTGTTACTGGATGAGCCATTTTCTAATATCGATACCAAGGTGAAATTTGAATTAATTGCGCAAATTCGCGATATCATCAAACAATCCGGAGTTGCGGCGATTTTTGTATCGCACAGCAAAGATGAAGCCTTCGGTTTTGCCGATACCATCGCTTTGATGGATGAAGGCAAAATCCAGCAAACCGGTACACCTAAGGCCTTATACCAACAACCAAACTCGGCATTTGTCGCCCGCTTTATGGGGCCACTTAATGAAATCCTGAGCAATCAGCTACCGCCAGAGGTAACAAAAATACTTGGCCAGCAAGGCATTCAGCTAGCAAACAACGACAGGCTTTTAGTGCGCCCGGAAAATCTGTCGCTTTCGCCGCAGAGTGAAGGACAAGATATTGAACTACAAGCTGTTGTTGAGTCCACCACATTCTATGGCAAGCAGGTTACCGCCAGTGCTCGCTGTTATGGTGACATCATTTCATTTTACGTTGACAGCCAACAACCTTTAGAGCCCGGCGATAAGGTCAGCCTTTATTTCAGCGCCGAACACTTATTGTTGGCTAATTGATACCAATTACACTAAGTTTGTGCACAATGTAATTGGTATAAACCTACACTCTAATCCATTACTGTAACGATTCAGGAGTAACTCCTGTGCGCGTATTGCGTTCATTTTTTATCGCTTTTACTTTATTAACCCTATCACTTCAGGCGAACGCCGAAGCAGAATTCCCGCCATCGTTTCAACCTGTGATTGATATTTTCTCCGGGCTTTCTGATGGGGATAAAGACAAAGTAAAAAACTCAGTAACTGACGATTTTATTTTGCTGGAACAAGGTGAAGTCTGGGATCTGGAAATCACCTTGAGCATTGTTAAAGGGCCAATTCCTCGCACCAATGGTTTTAATATTATCTCCAGTGATATTCGAGATGACTTAGCCCTTTACAACTACTGGACGCAATCAAAAATTGGAGAAGGTGATAACCCAAGCGTAATCACCTGGTTGGAAAGCGTTGTGGTTGTCAAAACTGATCAGGGTTGGAAGCTGCAGCAGTTTCACTCCACCAAAGTTCCACCAGAGAAAGTTCCGGCAGATTTAAAGGTTATAGAAGCGCGCTAATGCAGTACCGACTTCGTTGACGTTATTGTTATTAGCACTCAATTATCGCCTAAACGGCAAGATAAACTAAACTTTCTTCTGCTTTAATCTTTGAATACCTCACACGACTCCCAGGACCATTATCTTAATTTACTGATTTATTTATATTTCAATTTACAGATTTAGCATTTGTACTAGGCTTTCTATTCATGAACTGTTCTTGGGAGTAGACGATGAAATTTAAATACAGCTTAATACTTGCCGGCATTTTAAGCTCGATAATACCCATTACCCACGCATCTTCCTCTGAATCTTCTGAAACAGATAAAAACTATTCACCGCCAGCAACAAATAATATGCCCACCATAGTTTACTGGGGTGACACTCATGTCCACACCGGCTTATCTCTGGATGCAGGCTTATTTGGTAACACCGTTGGGCTTGATGAGGCATACCGATTTGCCAAAGGTGAGGAAGTTACTTCATCAACGGGGTTGCCGGTTCGTCTCGCACGACCACTTGATTGGATGATCATCACAGATCACACCGATCTGATGGGGATCGCCGATGATATTAAAAACGGCAGTGAGAACATTTTAGAAGTTGATAAAGGCCGCGAATACCATGAGGCCTTTAAGAAAGGCGGACAGGAAGCGGGGAAAGCCGCCTTTGATTTAATTCAAAACTTCTCGCAGATGACGCTGCCTGAGGAGTTTGTCAGAGATTACAGTCCAGGTTCAGATGTCTTTAATAGCGTCTGGAAGGAAATTGTCGAAGCCGCAGAAAAACACAACGAACCGGGTCTATTTACCGCATTTATTGGTTTTGAGTGGACCTCAGTGCCCAAAGGTTTTAATTTGCACCGCAATGTTATCTTTCGCGATAACGCCGACAGGGCGCTGCAAGTTGTTCCCGCAACGACGCAGCTACCATCAGGTGATACAAACCCCAAATCATTGTATAAGTGGCTAGAAGACTATCAAAGCAAAACTGGCGGTAAAGCGTTCGCATTCGCCCACAACGGCAATCTATCCAATGGCTGGATGTTTCCGACAACCGACACCTATCATGGTGGCAAGGTTGATAAACAGTACGTGACCGAACGAGCGAAATGGGAGCCCCACTATGAGGTTACTCAAATCAAAGGTGATGGTGAAGCACACCCATACTTATCCCCAGATGATGAGTTCGCTGATTATGAAAACTGGGACGTGGGTAATTTAGATTTATCAGAGTTAAAAGAACCTGAGATGCTCAAAGGTGAATATGGCCGAGAAGCGTTAAAGCAGGGGCTGCTCCTGGAAAAGCAATTAGGCATTAACCCATACAAATTTGGTGTTGGCGGAGCAACCGATAGCCACACATCACTGGCTACCGCCGATGAGGATAACTTTTTCGGCAAATCCGTTAGCGCCGAGCCAAGCAAAGAACGGGTAGCACATCCATTTGTTGAATCAAAAGCTGGTAAAATTGAAGGCTACAAAATCGTATCTTCAGGTTACACCGGCGTTTGGGCCGCTGAAAATACTCGCCACTCTATCTACGATGCAATTGAGCGTAAAGAAACCTACGCTACGACTGGTCCAAGAATGATTGTCCGTTTTTTTGGCGGCTGGGATTATTCAGAAGACGATTTACATGGCAGTAATGCAGTGGCTATAGGTTATGAAAAAGGCGTACCCATGGGCGGCGATCTCAAAGATGCCGATGGCGGAAAAGCGCCCAGCTTTATGGTTTCGGCAATGAAAGACCCATTGAGCGGCAACCTAGACAGAGTACAAATTATCAAAGGCTGGCTGGATAGAGACGGTAAGTTACACGAGCGTATTTATGATGTAGCCGTTTCTGACGACCGCAAGATTGACTCAGATGGCCGTTGTAAAGAGCCTGTGGGCAATACCGTGGATGTTGAAACAGCAACATGGAGCAACAGCATAGGTGATGCACAGTTAACCGCAATCTGGACAGATCCAGATTTCGATGCCGAAGAATCGGCATTTTACTACGTTCGTGTACTCGAAATACCAACACCTCGTTGGGTGTTATACGACAAAGTTCGCCTTGGCGCAGAAATACCTGAAGAAGCTGAATTAGTTGGCCAGGAGCGCGCTTATACGTCGCCAATTTGGTATAGCCCGCAGTAATTCAGTTTTTATACGGTGGTCGGCAGAGGTCGACCACGACCTCCTACAATTTACAAAATAAGAAATGCTAACAATATGCCAACCATGCTCAGGAAAATAGTAACAGAGCCGTTAACTCACTTCTTAGTGCTAGCTATTGTGATCGTGATGATCGCCAAAGAGGAAGCTCAGCCAGAGACTCAAAATATTCTTGTATCGGAAGGTCGAATCGAGCAATTGCGCAATGACTTTGCCAGGCGCAATGAAAGACAACCAACGATGGAAGAGTTAGAAATTTCCATTGAAAGCTTTGCACTTAACCAAGTGTATCTGCATCAGGCCCGTAAGCTGGGATTGGATCAAAACGATAAGGTTGTCGAGCGGCGTCTTCGTCAAAAGATGGAATATCTGCTTGATGAAATGGCAACCCTGTCAACGCCAACGGAAGAACAACTTAGTCTTTTCTATCAACAAAACATTGAACGTTATCAAAACAAAGCTCAAGTAACCTTTGCCCAGGTCTATATCTCCGATGACCGGCCTGAAGCCGAGTTCACCCAACTTTTAGCTACCCAGAAAACTCGTATTGAACAAGGCGAAGCCCCCCAAGGTGACCCCATCCTTCTGCCTTCCGATTATCAGGATGCGCCCATTGACTTTATTGGCAAAGAGTTTGGGCTTTATTTCGCAGACCAGCTTAAACAGCTACCAATAGATACCTGGAGTGGACCAGTTACGTCAAGTTATGGCCAGCACTTCGTAAAAATTCAACAACGACAACCACAAACGGCAATCCCGCTATCTCAAATCAAGCGAAAAGTGACGTTAGACTGGCAATATCAACAGGCTCAGGTTTTCAAAAAAGCGTATGAACAAACCATGTTGCAGCAATATGAAATAGAAGTTCAATGGCCCGAAGCTCGGGGAGATGGCTCGTAATGAAAGCATTTACCTTCAGCTTTCATCTGGTTCTGGTAATTATTGGATTATTTTTCAGCGAAAATACTCTCGCCGATGATTTTCGTCCCGCCTCATTAACCGTTGCCTGGCAGCAAGATGATACCTACCAGGTCAGTTTAAAAGTCCCGGTAAAACAGCAAGCCATGCCAGTTTTACAAGTCATATTTGATGATAAAACCAAAGTACTGGGTCAACCGGCGCACCGGGTTCAGGGGGCTTCTCACCTACAAAACTGGCAAATTTCCAGAGCCGGCGGGCTTGCAGGTATGTCACTCACCGTAGAAGGGCTTCAGGGTTCGAATTACGATTTAATTCTGCGTTTTATTACTCCTTCCGGATCCCTTCACAATGGCTTATTAAATACCGAAACCATCAATTATCAGGTTCCGCAAACATTAGAACCATCAGCTGTGGATGTTGCGATAAATTATCTGTTGCTTGGTTTTGAACATATCCTTATTGGCCTTGATCATCTATTGTTTGTCCTAGCCCTAATAATCATTATTAAAAGCATTCGTAAGCTGATATGGACCATTACCTTTTTTACGCTAGCTCACAGTATTACCCTTGCCGCCGTTACCTTAAACTGGTTTAGCCTTCCTTCAAGGGCTGTAGAGGCGATTATCGCCCTGTCTATTGTATTTCTGGCCAGAGAAATGGTTGCCATTCATCGTGGCAAACCAAGCATTACGGCTCAATATCCATGGTTGGTTTCGTTAAGCTTTGGCCTATTGCATGGGATGGGATTCGCTGGCGCATTAGGTGAAATCGGTATTCCCGAAAATGAGATCATTTTGGCACTGCTGGCATTTAATATTGGCGTGGAGTTGGGCCAGATATTTTTCATATTGCTAGTGCTCGCTACTATTGCATTAACAAGAAAAATAATAAGAAAAATACCATTAAAAACATCCAACTGGAGCAAGCTAATACCGGCTTATGCCATTGGTACGGTTGCCAGTGTCTGGTTGGTACAACGCCTGCTAATTTTATAGATAAGCCCCAAACCTTCGTTGCTCCTCAGTCATAAACGCTGCGACCTACCGTGAAATGGGTACCTGTTCCATCCACGGTGCACTTGCGCACTCGTCTGTAAATTTTAATCAACTCTGGCCCCCCTCAATTTGAAGTGATTAATTTAGGAGACTCGCATAATTTCTGCGTAATTACAGAACGAAATCAAACTAACCTAATGATTTGAATTGATTTTTACTAAAACGGTTTAGATAAATTTAATGGCTGTGCCAAAATTCCGAAAACATTCTTTACGTGGGTGTCCCGAATTATTACTTTCTTATAAAAAATCGGGATTTGGAGTTTGCTCATTAAAAAACCTCTAACCGCAATAGCTGTTAGAGGCAAACTAGGAGGATAGGGAGAATCGGGGTTAGTCTTCGCTCAATTCAAACCGCAACTCATAGCTGTGGCCTTGTTCAGATTGAATGATATCTAATGTGCCGCTTATCCCAGCCAACTCACCATGGCCTGAGCCTTCGATAATTTGAATATGTAACTGCTGAGAATCCGCAGACATCAATCCTTGATGCAATAATGTAAAACCACCGGACTTACCATTGACCTCGCCATCGAACTCTTCAATTGCGGCATAAGCGGCATGACCATCAGGGGTACGTTTACTTATCATTTGACCAATGCCTGAACCGTTAAGATCACCCTGATAAGTCTTATCGATTGTCATTCGACCAACCGGCGCGACTTCGTCACGTTGCGGTTCCAGGTTAATATCAAAGGTACCTAAAGCTCTCATCTCTTTGCCCTATTCGGAAATTTTCACTATTCATATCATGTAAAAGGCGAGGTTTACCAGCAATTTTCTGTAAGTTATATATTCAAGATGCAAACAAATAAATTTCATCACATAATGAAATGAACATCTTTTAATAGGGCACTAAGACATGGCTAACAATAAATCGAATTGGCAAGATATCCTGCTTTTAGACAGGCAATTGCATGACGAAGAGCGGATGATCCGCGATATGGCTCGGGATTTTTGTCAGGAGCAATTACAACCTGGTATTTTAATGGCCAATCGTGAAGAGCATTTCGATGCCAATATTATGCGTCAATTCGGTGAACTGGGTTTACTCGGCGCCACCATTGATGGCTATGGTTGTCCGGGTGTTTCCTATGTTTCGTATGGTTTGGTTGCCCGTGAAGTGGAACGGGTCGATTCCGGTTACCGCAGTGCGATGAGTGTGCAGTCATCTTTGGTTATGCACCCAATTTATACCTGGGGTAGTGAAGCTCAAAAAGAGAAATACCTACCTAAACTTGCCACGGGTGAATGGATTGGCTGTTTCGGCCTGACCGAACCCGATGCTGGTTCCGATCCTGCAGGCATGAAAACCCGGGCGAAAAAAGTACCCGGTGGCTATCAGCTAACCGGCAGCAAAATGTGGATAACTAACTCACCGATTGCCGATGTATTCGTTGTCTGGGCGAAAAGTGAAGCCGATGATAATCAGATTTGCGGTTTCGTTCTGGAAAAAGGCATGCAAGGTCTGTCGGCACCGAAAATTGAAGGAAAGATGAGCTTGAAAGCCTCGATTACCGGTGAGATTGTTATGGATAATGTGTTTGTTCCAGAAGAAAACATGTTCCCGGAAGTTCGCGGATTACGCGGTCCATTTAGCTGTTTGAATATGGCTCGTTATGGGATTTCCTGGGGCGCTATGGGCGCTGCTGAAGACTGTTGGCATCGCGCACGTCAGTATGGTTTGGATCGTCATCAGTTTAATAAGCCTTTAGCTCAGACTCAGCTATTCCAGAAAAAACTCGCAGACATGCAAACAGAGATAACCTTAGGCTTGCAGGCATCGCTTCGGGTTGGGCGTTTGATTGATGAGAAGGATTTTGATCCAACGATGATATCAATGGTAAAACGCAACAACTGCGGCAAAGCGCTCGAGATTGCCCGCATGTCTCGGGACATGCATGGCGGTAATGGTATTGCCGATGAATTTCACGTGATTCGTCATATGATCAACCTGGAAACCGTCAATACCTATGAAGGTACTCACGATATCCATGCGCTGATTTTAGGTCGGGCACAAACTGGCTTACAGGCGTTTTTCTAAACGCCTGATTCTTTTCGAAACGGCTAAATTATTATTAAAAACATAGCATTATCCGTTTCTGGCAGTTTTAGGGCTTACACTTTTCAGGCCCCATATCGGTAATTTGACCAGCCAATATAGAGTAAGCAATATAACCAGAATAACCGGCACCCCGAGATATTGAATGTGTCGAAATGCTTCTGGGAACACCTGCGACTGACCAAGAAACAGCGACGCCGTGGCGATAAACATGGCAATTCCCATTCGCCAGACATGTCGCATCAACCTGCCCTTACCCAGCTTGGCTTTTTTCACGATAAAGCGAATATCGAACAAACTCGCCGCCAAAGCGACAAAAGCGAAGACCAAAGCTACTTGAGCAGGCTGGCCGTCAATCTTGCCTGTTTCGCTCGCCATCCCGGTCAATCCAATTTCAATACCGATAACGCCAGCACTGAACCCTAATAGAGTTGCCAGATAATCCGGCCACATATTAAGCGTTTTAAAGCGGCGAACCGCCAAGAGTGCGGTAAGTACCAGATAGAAAGTGACGCTGCCTGCCAAGGTATTTAAACGTTCTTGATTCATCGCGGCGAGGATTGCGCCAGTAGCTGCCATGACCAACATAGTAATAACAAAAACTAGTCCGCTTTTGCGGTGCAGTGGGCCACCTTTACTGGCTGAAAAAGCGATGATGCCCGATATCAAAGCCAGGGTTCCGGTAAAAATGTGTAGGACTGTCAGCATAGTTTTGCTTCTTATTTTTTGTTTCTCATCAATCTAACATAAACTCTCACAAAAGATTGCAGGGAGCGGCCAAGTGCCAGGTATTCTGTGTAAGAAAATATGTTTCAGACCATTGTCTTCACTACACAAAGCAACAGTTTCAGCCGTTGAAGTCGGTTAAAACTCAATCAACTCATCACGATTCGATTCTAGGGTGTGTACCATACAATATATTGAAGATTGCATTGCCAGAAGTTTGAAGAAGCTCGAGAGGTCCGGCGATGCAGGCTTTGTGCCACCGAAAGTTGTTCTGCTTAAACAAATCAAAACCCTTGAGAATCAATATCAATCAGAGCCTTCAGCTACGCTGCTTAAAGAAATCGAAGCGCTAAAATTGAAATACCAAACATCTGGTCGTTAACGCTAATTGCACACAACTTGTATATACAACAAAGATCGTCTATGATCCTCCCCATTAAGATGTATATACAAGTTAGCGGCGTGGGAAATTTCCTCCATGCTATATAATTCAATGAACCCTGAGCATTTTGATTTTCAAGGTTCAATAAAGCCGGGCAGTTAGCAGACAAGATGAGCACTCCAAAATTTACCCAAATTAAAGATCATATCCGTGGGCAGATTGAATCTGGTGAGTTACCGGAGCTTGCAAAAGTCGCCTCGGAAAATGAATTGGCAGAGCAGTTTCAGGTTTCACGAATGACTGCACGTCGGGCTTTACAGGAACTAACCGAAGAAGGTGTATTAAGTCGTTCTAAAGGTGCCGGCACCTTTGTTTCCAGTTTTAAATCTCAGTCTTCAGTGCTAGAGATTCGCAGTATTAAAGATGAAATCAATGAAAATGGCGGCGACTATTCTGCCAAATTGCTGCAACTCGATGCTATCGAAGCCAGTGAGGAGATTGGCCAAAATTTGCAAATCTCCGTAGGCAGCAAAGTGTTTCAATCGGTTATTTTGCACTGCAATAACGGCTTACCAGTGCAACTGGAGCAGCGCTATGTCAATGCCAGCTTATTACCAGAATATGCTGAGCAGGATTTCCAGTTTATTACCCCTCATGAATATTTATCCCGGGTGGCACCGCTAACGGAAGCCAGCCAGGAAATATCTGCGGTTGTTGCCAAAGGCGAGGTTTGTGAGTACCTGCAAACCCAAGAACACACCGCTTGTTTACAAATAAAACGCCGCACCTGGTCTCGAACCGGTGTCGTTTCTTTCGCAATTTTAACCTCGCCGGGTGATCGTTATCGCCTGGGCGGGCATTCTGTTTTCAATTAAGTAGTAGGAGAGATCATGTCTTTAGACCCTCGTCTCGACAAATCACGCGTTATTCGCGCCGACCGTGGTAGCGAAATCACCGCGAAAAGCTGGCTGACGGAAGCGGCCAAGCGTATGTTAATGAACAACCTCGACCCCGAAGTAGCCGAGCATCCACAATCTTTGGTTGTTTACGGTGGTATCGGCCGTGCGGCCCGTAACTGGGAATGTTACGACAAGATCATTGAAGTATTGAATCGTCTTGAAGATGATGAATCTCTGCTTATTCAATCGGGTAAGCCGGTTGGTGTGTTCAAAACTCATAAAGATGCGCCTCGCGTATTAATCGCTAATTCTAACCTGGTTCCTACCTGGGGTAACTGGGAACACTTCAATGAGTTAGATAAAAAAGGTCTGATGATGTACGGCCAGATGACCGCTGGTTCTTGGATCTATATCGGATCCCAAGGTATCGTTCAGGGTACCTACGAAACGTTTGCGGCAATGGCAAACCAGCACTTTGATGGCAACGCCAAGGGTAAGTGGGTACTTACTGGCGGCCTTGGTGGAATGGGTGGGGCTCAGCCACTTGCTGCAACGATGGCAGGTTTCTGTGCTTTGGTTGTTGAATGTGATGAAACCCGTATCGATTTTCGTTTGAAAACCCGTTATGTCGATAAGAAAGCGACTAGCCTGGACGAAGCGTTAAGCATGATTGACGAAGCGATTGCTGATGGCAAAGCGATTTCAGTTGGCCTATTAGGTAATGCTGCAGACGTATTCCCAGAGTTAGTAAAACGTGGCATCACCCCGGATGTGGTAACTGACCAAACTTCAGCTCACGATCCTTTGAATGGTTACCTGCCGCAAGGCTGGACCATGGAACATGCTGCTGAAATGCGCCTGAAAGATGAAGCGGCGGTAGTCAAAGCTGCGAAGCAATCGATGGCGGTTCAGGTTCAGGCAATGCTAGATTTGCAAGCAATGGGCGCCGCTACTACCGATTACGGTAATAACATCCGTCAGATGGCATTAGAAGAAGGCGTTAGCAATGCCTTTGATTTCCCGGGTTTCGTTCCTGCTTATATTCGCCCACTTTTCTGTGAAGGTATTGGTCCATTCCGTTGGGTAGCATTATCTGGCGATCCGGAAGATATTTACAAAACCGACGCCAAAGTTAAAGAGCTCATTCCTGATAATCCACACCTGCACAACTGGCTCGATATGGCCAAAGAGCGCATCGCGTTCCAGGGTCTTCCGGCTCGTATTTGCTGGGTTGGTCTAAAAGATCGTGCTCGTCTTGCCCGTGCATTCAATGAAATGGTGAAAAACGGTGAGCTAAAAGCTCCAATCGTTATCGGTCGTGACCACTTAGATTCAGGCTCAGTTGCATCGCCTAACCGCGAAACCGAAAGCATGCTTGATGGTTCAGATGCGGTTTCTGACTGGCCACTATTAAACGCCCTGTTGTCTACTTCTGGTGGCGCGACCTGGGTTAGCTTACACCACGGTGGTGGTGTTGGTATGGGTTTTAGCCAACATGCTGGTGTTGTTATCGTCGCCGATGGTACCGATGAAGCAGAAGCGCGTTTATCCCGTGTCCTTTGGAATGACCCGGCAACTGGTGTTATGCGCCATGCGGATGCTGGTTACGATATCGCCATTAACTGTGCAAAAGAGCAGGGTCTTGACCTGCCAATGATCACCAACAAATAAGGGAGCGAGGACATGTCTGAATTAAATATCGTTTCCGGACAATTATCACTTGCCGATTTGCGTCGAGTTAGCCGTGAAGCGGTGAAAATTAAGCTTGATGCAAGCTGCTTTGATGCAATCAACAAGAGTGCCGAAGCCGTTCAAAAAGTTATCCGTGAAGACAAAGTGGTTTATGGGATTAACACCGGTTTTGGTTTGTTAGCCAACACCCGCATCAAGACCGAAGAGTTGGAATTGCTTCAGCGCTCTATCGTGTTGAGCCATGCGGCTGGTTTTGGCGAGCCAATGGACGAAGCTACCGTTCGCTTGATGATGGTATTGAAAATCAATTCCCTATCACGTGGCTTTTCTGGTATTCGATTATCGGTTATTGAAGCCTTGATTAGCCTAATCAATGCTGAGGTTTACCCCTATGTGCCTAAGCAAGGTAGTGTTGGCGCGTCAGGCGATTTAGCACCGTTATCGCATATGGTACTACCGTTACTTGGCGAAGGTGAAGTCATTCACAAAGGCCAGGTGATCAGCGCTGCTAAAGGCCTGAAAATTGCTGGTTTAACACCGGTTACTCTGGCGGCAAAAGAAGGTCTGGCGCTGCTTAATGGTACGCAGGCGTCAACCGCATTTGCTCTTGAAGGTTTATTCCTTGCGGAAGATTTATACGCTTCAAGCACTATGGTTGGTGCGATGAGTGTTGAAGCGGCGATGGGCTCGCGTGCGCCATTTGATCACCGCGTCCATGCAATACGCGGTCAGAAAGGTCAAATCGATGCGGCAGAGGCTTACCGCGCCATGTTAGGTGAAACCTCAGAAATTGCCCAATCGCATATTGATTGTGAAAAGGTACAAGACCCTTATTCGCTTCGCTGTCAGCCTCAGGTTATGGGCGCATGTTTGACGCAAATCCGCCAGGCCGCGCAAGTATTGTTGGTAGAAGCCAACGGTGTTACCGATAACCCTCTGGTATTCGCTGATGATGGCGATTTCATCTCAGGTGGTAACTTCCACGCAGAGCCTGTAGCGATGGCCGCGGATAATCTGGCGATTGCGATCAGTGAAATCGGCGCACTATCTGAGCGTCGTATGGCGCTTCTAATCGACGCCAGCTTAAGTAAGCTTCCAGCATTCTTGGTAGAAAATGGCGGTGTAAACTCCGGTTTTATGATTGCGCAGGTTACATCAGCGGCTCTTGCCTCTGAAAATAAAACCCTGGCGCATCCTGCTTCCGTTGATAGCATGCCAACCTCAGCGAACCAGGAAGATCACGTATCGATGGCAGCATTTGCAGGTCGTCGTCTGGCCGATATGGCAAATAACACCTTAGGTGTTATCGCCGTTGAGTTTTTAGCGGCGGCACAAGGCCTGGATTTCAGAAAGCCACTGAAAGCGTCTGATAATGTCGAGAAAGCCAAGGCAACGTTGCGAGAAAAAGTTGCCTACTACGATAAAGATCGCTACTTCGCACCTGATATCGAAGCGGCGAGTCAGTTATTGGCAAGCGCCTTTGCTCACGATTTAATGCCAACCAATACCCTGCCTAGCGTGTAAAGGTTGCATCAAGATTGAAGAAGCCCGGTTTTATGCCGGGCTTTTTTGTATGAGTGTAAGAAGAGCGACTACTACCCTCCTCCTTCAAACGAAATATTCTACTTGATCGAAATTAGGGACCCACACAAAATCACGAATTCAAAAATTGGAGAGCTTAGATAAAATTTGAGGTCAGGTTTGGGACACCCACATTCTTTGCCACAATAAAGTTGGGTGTCCTCAATTCAGATATTGATAATCAGCGGAGGATATTTGTCATTTGTACCGATTCCAGAGTCGTGCCATTTTGAGTGGTAAACACACTTCGACCAATTTCAGAAAAGCCATGTCGTTTGTAAAAATTGACAGCATTTAATGACGAATCTAAAGCCAAAACATCAAGGTTTTTATCTTTGGCTTGCTGCAGCAAAAAATGCATCATTTTTTCACCAACCTTTTGCCCCGAAAAATCAGGGTGCACAAACAACGCCATTAGTTTGCTGTTGGCGATGTCTAAAATTCCAAAGGCGATAATCTGTTTCTCACGTGCCAAAACATATTGCTGATAGCCGTTACTTTGATTTTCCATAAATCGTTCTGGCCTCGGACATCCAGCCCAACCTTCAAGCTGCTCTTCGGTATAAGCGTTGCGGCACAACCTTGTTGCAGATAGGCGAAAAAGCTCATCCATTTCTGGATAATCATCGGGTTTTGCTTCGCGGATCATTACCTTCAACTCTTTGGTTCCTATTGCAGACATAATGACCTATTTTAAGGACACCCACAAATCTGCATCATTCATCTCGTGAGGAATATTAATCAAGGCCGGTTAAATCAATACATGGGTGTCCCGAATTGAAAATCTGTGGGTGTCCAAATTCATTTAATCTTGTGGCGTTATTTTAATCTTGTTAGGGTAACTATCGTTTATAAAGAGATCGAAAAAGAGTTGTTAACTTGGGCAGAGGAAATGGCCGGGTTTCCGATCCAAGAATAGATGTAAGGAACATAATGAAAGACGACAATGTATACCACGCGCCTGAAAGTGATCTAAATTCCACTCCACAGAGCTTATCTCTTGAACAATACCGCAAAAACCTAATTCCTAAGTGGATTAAAGTCTTTGGCTGGCTCTTTATTGTCATGGGCGTCTTGGTGCCATTGGTCGGTATTTTTGCTTTGGTTACCCAGCGAGTAGGGTCTTTTTCTCTTTATGGACTAGAAGCGGTAGGAGCTATTTATTCATCATTAGCTCTGGTAGTTCTTGCTTTGTATGTCGCCCATAGTATTTGTGCCTATGGCCTGTTATTTGGAAAATCCTGGGGAATTAATGCCTGTATCCCATTAGCTTACCTAAGTATTGCTATCTGTATTTTTACTATGTTTACCGGCTCGGAAACCTTGATTCGATTGGAGCTTGCGGCCCTTATTCCTTACGTGATGAAATTACAAAAACTCAAAATTCAATGGCAGGGTACTGAACAAGTTTCTGCAGCCGTTTCGACATAGGCGAAGTTATATGTATTACTTCGCATACGGCTCAAATATGTCCATCGCCCGTTTAAGTGCCAGAGTACCAAGTGCCAAAGTCATCGGTACCTGCACTCTTGCACAACATGATTTGCGCTTTCATAAAGCCAGTCATGATGGTTCGGGGAAATGTGATGCCCATTATACCGGTGAGGACGACGATAAAATTTATGGTGTTCTGTTTGATATAAACCCAGCTGAAAAACCGGATTTAGACTGGGTTGAAGGGGTTGGCAAAGGTTACGACATTAAAGAGGTCGTGATCACCGACAGTTCGGGACAGAAACAATCCGCATTCACCTATGTGGCAACGGATATTGATGCAACTATGCTCCCATACTTTTGGTATCGAAATCATGTGTTAGTTGGCGCTAGAGAGGCCAATCTGCCAGCCTCTTATGTCGACAGGAAAATTTCCAATACTAATGCGATAGATGATCCAGATTTAGAGCGAAATGCCCGAGAATTCGCCATTCATGATTAACCATCGAGCATCCCTATCAGATCAAAATTATACAACTTCAAACATATACAAAGTGACCATGGAAACCGTGTTGTTGAACATATGAATAAAGGTAGGTACGTATAGATTCCCGGTTTTCATTCTTGAATAACCCAGCAACAATGCCAGAGAAAACACCATGGTCAGTTCAATGGCATTGTATTGCCCATGAATAAGAGTGAATACTAAAGACGTAATCAGCAATGTCCCCCACTTACCTATCGGGGTATTTTCAAGTCTGCCAAACATAAAACCGCGAAATACAATTTCTTCAAAAATCGGCGCAACAATACATATTGCGAAAAACAATAACCAAATATTGTCGGTTGTCTCTTTCAGGCCAACCATAAACTGCGGCGTTTCAATCTCTATCGTTGCATTTATCACCCACCAAATTCCGATAAATACCGCGGTAACTATTCCCCAAGTTAATAGCTGTGAAGCCCCTGTTGAAGAACGCAGTCCTATCAAGGCTAATTTATCGGTCACCGGAGTCAGATTTATCGCCCAATAAACCACAGGGAGAGTCACTATCGCCACACCAATGCCTAGCATGGCGGTAACATCACCATCGACAATCCAGGTTTCAATATCAGGTATTTCTAAAAACGCACCCGCGTAAATACCCACAAACAGCGATAAAATAAGCGAAGGCACGTAAAAAACCAGCATCCAGCCAAAGGTGGTAAACACATATTTGCCTTTTGTCAGGAGTTGAGTATTGGCAGAATCCTCAGGTTCTTGATGTGTGAATGTTTGCTTTTCCATCAATGGCTCGTCCGCATTCGTTGTAAATTCTTCATTCATTGTTTTCATCCTTGAAATAAAAAGTCCTCAACCAGTATAAACAAAGTTACCAGTAAATGGTTAGTCCCTGTTTTATCGAGCATTTAATTAGGGAACGTGGTCGATATATGCCAATATTTATACCCCATTCGGGAATCACGCACTGACATAATATGTCGCATTTTAAATTTATCCCTGCTATAGTGGTTAACATTCTGGTTACAAGGGATGGCTAAATTAAACCCGATTTATGCCGCAAACTACCGGAATGATTACGCATAAGGAGGTAAGCATTGATGGAAAATAATGTCTTGGTCTGGGGTGGTCTTGGACTGTTAATGATGTTACTGGAAATTATCATTCCAGGTGGGGTTGTCATATTTCTTGGCATCTCTGCCGTTATTGTTGCTCTATCCCTGCAGTTTGGTTTAATCGACCATTGGGTTCATGCGTTTACCATGTGGTTCATCTTATCTTTATTACTGCTATTACTGTTTCGCAACGTCACTCAAAAAATGGTGGGTGGCGATACCCGCATCGACAACACGGATGAAGAATTGGATATGTTCGGTGCCGAAGTAGAAGTAGTGGAAACCATAGGTCCTGGCAATCGTAAAGGCCGGGTCATGTTTCAAGGCTCAAGCTGGACGGCTCTGGGCGACGGTAGCGAAATCAAACCAGGCGAAGCCGCCAAAGTTATCTGCCGGGAGAACATTTCCCTGGTCGTTGAGCGAGTGGAATCTTAATCGCTAATTCAAATTAATTAGTACAAGGAGTATCTAGTGTTAGCAATTTTTACTTTTACCCTGTTAGCGGTGCTGTTTATATTATTTAAACTCATCCTGATAGTAGAAATGCGCGAAGTCTGCGTTATCGAACGCCTCGGAAAGTTCCGCGCGGTGATGCAACCAGGCATCCATTTCCTAATTCCTTTTTTTGATCGTGTTGCCTATCGCCACGAAACCCGTGAACAGGTTTTAGACATCCCAGCGCAAAGCTGTATTTCTAAAGACAATATTCAAATTGATGTAGATGGATTGGTTTACATCAAAGTCATGGACGGCGCTAAAGCCAGTTACGGTATCGAAGATTATCGTCGCGCCAGCGTAAATCTGGCACAAACCACGATGCGCTCGGAAATCGGTAAACTTAATTTAAGCCAGACATTCAGCGAGCGTGACACCCTAAACGAGACCATTGTTCGTGAGATTGACAAAGCATCGGATCCGTGGGGCATTAAAGTATTACGTTATGAGGTTCGTAATATTACCCCGTCGTTAAACGTGATTCATACGCTTGAAAAACAAATGGAAGCAGAGCGTAAAAAGCGTGCGGAAATTACCCTGGCCAATGCGGAGAGAGATTCGGTTATTAACCTTTCTGAAGGACAGCGCCAGCACGCGATAAACTTATCGGAAGGTGACAAACAAAAGCAGATTAACGAAGCTGAAGGTCGGGCTCAGGAGATTGAAATCATTGCAGACGCTACAGCTAATGGTATGGGGTTAATTGCTCAGGCCGCTAAGCAACCTTGTGGTGACGAAGCGATCAAAATGCGACTTATGCAGGCCTTTATCCAACAAACTGGCGACATCATTAATGAAGCCGATGTTTCTATCATGCCAACAGAAATCGCCAAACTTGAGGGTTTCTTCAAAGGCATGGATAACGTCACGGCTAACGTGCAGGGAGGTAAATAATGGATATTCAAAATATTGCACCTATGGATGGTCTGGTAATGATTATCTGGGGCGTGTTGTTCCTCATTTTAATCATCAAGTTTTTTCAGTCAATTCGCCTGGTACCTACAAAATCCGCGTATATTGTTGAGCGTTTAGGTAAATATCATTGCACGCTGGAAGCCGGCTTTCACGCCCTGCTACCGTTTATTGACCGTGTTGCCTACATTCAGGATTTAAAAGAAGAAACCATCGATGTACCACCGCAGGAGTGCTTCTCTAAAGATGAGGTCAATGTTGAAGTCGACGGTGTTATCTATATCTCGGTTACCGATCCGGTTAAAGCCAGTTATGGGATTACCGATTATCGATTCGCCGCCATGCAGTTAGCACAAACCACCACTCGTTCGGTGATCGGCACGTTGGAGCTGGATCGCACCTTTGAGGAACGTGACCTTATCAGTGCAAAAGTGGTAGAAGTGTTAGATTCTGCCGGAGAAAGCTGGGGTATTAGAGTTCACCGTTATGAAATTAAGAATATTTCGCCACCGCAAACGGTAAAAAATGCCATGGAGATGCAGGTTAATGCTGAACGTGAGCGCCGGGCAATTTTGGCCAAAAGTGAAGGTGATAAGCAGAGTCTGATCAATCGTTCTGAAGGTATTATGCGCGAAACCATCAACGTTTCTGAAGGTGAAAAACAACGTCGCATCAATGCCGCCGAAGGTAAAGCCTCAGAAATTATGGCGCTTGCCCGAGCAACCAGTGAATCCATTACTAAGGTTGCCCAGGTAATTAACCAGGAAGGCGGCCAGCAGGCATTGGAAATGCAACTTAGTGAGCAATACCTTGCCCAGTTTAAGGGACTAAGTAAGGCGAACAACAAGGTTATCCTTCCAGCCAACCTGATGGATTATCAGCAATGGATGGATTCGATTGGCTTAAACAGCACAAAGCAAACAGGTTAATGTCTAATCGATAAATTTAACCAGACATTAAAAAAGCGCCTTTAAGGCGCTTTTTTCTTGCTCTATCAACAACATAGTCACGATTAGCTTAGCGGCAAATGTTGCAATAGAAATTGCCAGCTGTCATCCTCAAAATGCGATTTTGAGAAGTAATGACGCGCACCATCGTCCGTGGTTAGAACCAACCCAAGCGGTGTTTGCTGATGAGCTTTTATCTGCGACCATTGATAACTCAGCGTCTGCTTGCCACCTTGCCAGGAAATAGATTCCTGGCTCATGGTCATCTCGATTTGATGACCATAATTTCTCGATAACATCTGCCGTGTCACCCACCAACCTCGGGCATAAATCTGGCTTAAAATTTCAATCACCGCAAGGATAATAAAGAAAGCTCCCAGGTGTTTACTCATCCCTTCCACGTTAAGTTGAATAATTAACCCGGCAATCATCAATAAGATGAAAGCCTTCGCATACTTTTGCAGGAAAGATTGCTTTACCTCGATACGCGATTGCTCAAAACACTCGCCTAGGTATTTTTTATCCAATTCAAAGCTTACAGTGAATTCTTGTTTCTCAGACATCTATAGCTACTTCGCTTAATTCTCAGAAACAATTTTCTTAATGCCCTGACCGTCAATACCTAAGTAGATAAAGCCGTCAGGAGCCTGGTAAACATTACGAACCCGGCCAACGTCTTTAAAGATTTTTTCTTGCGAAACAACCTTATCGCCATCAACTGTCAGTAACACCAGGTAATTGAATTTCATTGAACCGGCAAGCATTTTGCCTTTCCACTCTGGGTATTTATCGGAGGTAACAAAGGTTAATCCGGAAGGCGCCAGAGACGGTGTCCAGTTGATTTTCGGCTGTTCCATGCCGTCTTTTTCGGTCAGATCCGTGAACGACGTTCCGCTGTAATTAACACCGTAACTGATAACCGGCCAGCCGTAGTTAAGACCTTTTTGAATCAGGTTAACTTCATCGCCACCTTTTGGCCCATGCTCGGTCGCCCAGATATTGCCAGTTGTCGGGTCCATTGCCATACCCTGAGGGTTACGGTGGCCATAGCTAAAAACCGCAGGTTTCGCGTCTTTGTCACCCACAAACGGGTTGTCATCAGGAATGCTGCCATCGGCTTTAATTCGGTAAATTTTACCGCTATCCAATGCCAGATTTTGCGGATTTTCATCGCGCATACCACGATCGCCGATTGAGAAAAACAAATCGCCATTTTGATCAAATACGATGCGGCTACCATAGTGCTGGCGTTTTTCACTTTCACCTTCAGCCTTGTAAAGTACCTGCTGTTCAACCAGCTGCATGCCATCTAACTTGGCACGCATTAGCGCCGTATTACTGCCCTCACCTTCTTCGGTGGAATAGGTGAAATATAACCAGCCATTGTTGGCATAATCAGGATCAACAACGATATCTAATAAACCGCCCTGGCCATAATCGTGAATATCCGGTAACCCTGAAATCGTCTGATCCAGTAATTTGCCATCACGAACAACTTTAATTTCACCTTCACGTTCGGTAACCAGCAAATCGCCATTAGGTAACTGCGTCATTCCCCAGGGAATATCAATACCTTCGGTTACCAATGTCGCCTTAAAGCCTGCCTGCAGTTTAGAATCTGCGATTTCTGGGCCAGAATCGGCATTAGCAATCGTTGATAGCATTGGCGATGCCAATAACGCCGCGGTGATAAGTGTTAAACCATATTTATTCAACATAAAACCTACTTAATGTTCTGTCTGATTCTTAATTGTAAACGATACGTTAGCCAGATAACCAGTGTTGAAACCAAAGCGATACTCAGATGCACCGCAAACGCCTTGAAGGTTAGATTCTGCTGCCACAATAATCGGGTACCATTGACCGTTAACAGCATCAGATCAATGAGACTGATGTGCAGCCAGAGAATTGCGGTTAGAAGTGGCCAGCGATATTTTTCTATCTGCAATATTTTCATTACGGCTCTTTCATTCCGGTAAATCTGTGCTGGTTTCCAGCCAGGTCATCAATTCAGGGTAATGAAAACGATGATTGTTTGCCTCGAGCACCTTAGGTATCACCTGTTTTCCTTCATCCTCTGCCTGCGGCGAAAACGCCGGCATCTCTCTACCTAACACCTGATGAGCTTTCTCATAAAACGTCTGGCGGGATGGATGATTCGGGCTGACACCGTTGATAACAGGCTGAGATTTTAACCCTGGCTTGTTAATCATTTCGCTAATAATCTCAATCACATCCTGCTGATGAATAAAGTTTATGACCGAATCTGGATTTGGGATCACCCTGCCTTCGCGAAAAAAGCGCCCGGGATGGCGATTCGGTCCGATCAGCCCGCCAAGACGAAGGACCTGTTTATCGTTAATTTGACTATTAAGAATTGCTTGTTCTGCTTTTGCCATGATCGCGACCTTCGGAGCTTGCAAGTTCAATTCGCTTTGTTCATCGACGCGGCCTGACAAGCCATTATAAACCGCGGTAGAGCTGCACATAATAATATGTTCGAGCTGGATTGATTGAGATTCAGCAGCGCTAACAAGCTGGGTGATGATTTGCGGATAATTGTCTTCACCATGGCGAATTCTCGGCGGTATGCAAATGATCATTACCTCACTGGCATAAACTGCTTCGGCAGAGAGTAATCCAGAGATATCACCGGCATCACTGGCTTTGAATTCAACCGCATTCAAGCCGGTATCTCTGAGTGATGATACTTTTTCCGGACTTGTTGCTGTCACCAACACCTGATGACCTAACGTCGTTAAATGTTCCGCCAGCGGCAAGCCGAGCCAACCTGCGCCTATGATGGTAACCGTTTTATTTGTCATGAGTCGCTTGCCTGATTGCAAATAGTCCTTCAAAGGTTGCACAGATTTGATCGCCATCAAATACTTCGACCGAAACATTAAATCGCGCCTTTCCGGTTTCATTCAATGATGATAAATCACCCTGATTGTTTTTAGTAAACGTACGGCCGATACCGTAGCCGTTAACCGGACGATGATAGCGAATATTGGCATCAGCCAATACAATGTCGCCATCAAGTTGTTGCTGCTGCAACTGCATATAAACCCAGCCCCAACCAGTCAGTGTTGCCAATGAATAGATGCTACCTGCGAACATGGTTTGATGCAGATTTACATTAGCGTTGCGATCGGCACTTACCACAAACTCATTGCCATCATAAAAGCACGGGGTGAATTTTAACGATTGAGTAATGGGTATGGTTGAATGCCACAAACCAGATAAGACTTGTAATGGCTTTTGATAATCAGTCTCATTTTTTAGTAATTTTTCCATAGCAAAGTGTTTCACTTCACCATACAAGGTATGGGCTTCGTCCAGTAACTGATAATCACAAGCCTGATAAAATTTTAATGCCACTTCTCTGGCATTGAGACTAATAGATTCTACCCCGTCATGCAGTGCTTGATGTTCCAGAGCCATTAACATGATTCGGCCAAGACCCTTACCCTGATAGCTTGGGTCCACTGCCATGTAGCGTATTTGCCCCTGGTTTTGCGAAGATTTATGGTATCGACCAACGGCAGCAGGATTGCCATCGCTATCGATCATCATTCGATGCACACTTTGCTTTTCCAAATCATCAGTTTCCGAACCCTTGGGCTGTTGCCAAGGCTCCCTAAGCAAGCGATAACGTAAATCGTGATATTGATTAAATTCAGCTGGAGTTTTCGGTTGAATCAGGCGAAACCCTGCCGGTAATTCTATAGACATCCTGCCCCCTTACATTTCTAACATAAAGGTTACTGGGCCATCGTTGAGTAATGACACCTTCATATCAGCGGCAAACTGACCTTTGGCAACACCAACCCCATTTGCTGCAATTTCATCAGCAAGCTGCAGGTAAAGCGTTTCACCCAATGCGGGGTCGGCACTGCGGCTAAAACTTGGGCGCAATCCTTTGTTGGTATCTGCCGCCAGGGTAAATTGAGATACGACTAAAACCTCACCACCCGCTTGAGCAACATTAAGGTTCATCTTACCGTTTTCATCGCTAAACATGCGATATTTACTGATTTTATCAGCCATGCGCTTAACCATTTGCGGGGTATCTTGATGTTCGATGGCAATAAAAACGAGAATTCCTGAGCCAATTTCGCCAACCGTTTGCCCGTCAACAACAACGTTGGCATGACTGACACGCTGCAATAATGCTTTCATATTTACTTATCAGTGGATTGTTCTTTTAAAAATGCAGCCATCTTATCAGAAGCCTGACAGAAGGCATTAATTATTCCTGTTTCAAAGCCGCTATGCCCGGCATCGGGGATTATATTTAAGGTCGCATTTTGCCAACGTTGCTTTAATTGATAGGCCTTTTGCAGCTGGCACACCATGTCGTAACGACCATGAATAATAATGGCGGGAATATGACTGATGTTATCTAAATGATTGAGAATGTAATCGGCTTCTAAAAAGCAATGATTGATAAAGTAGTGGTTCTCGATATTAGCCATGGCTACGGCGCTATGCACCTGCTCAGGGGTTTCAATGGCATGATGATTAGGATGTAGGGTTGAGATGCGATCTTCCCACAGGGTCCAGGCTTTCGCGGCCTGAAACCGCGCAAGTTCATTGTCGCTTTGCAATAACTGCTCATAGGCCTTAACCGGCTCCTGATGAATATGCGGCTGCAAGGGGGCCAGAAAATCCTGATAATAATCAGGGTAAATAGCTGCAGCTCCATGGTGAGAATAAAGCCATTGAACCTCTGCTGGTGTTCCTAAAAAAATACCTCTTAAAATAAAGCCCAATACCTGCTCGGCATGTTTGATTCCATAAACCATTGCCAAGGTTGTTCCCCAGGAACCACCAGCAACGATCCACTGTTTTACCGCCAGGGCCTGGCGAATCTCTTCGATATCGTCAACCAAATCCCAGGTGGTATTGTCGGCAATGGAAGCATGGGGGGTAGAACGACCACAACCTCGCTGGTCGAAAATAATGATTCGATACTTTTGTGGATCAAAATAGCGGCGATGATCTTCACTGCTGCCAGCTCCTGGACCACCATGTAAATACAGCACGGGTATACCGCGACGATTACCACTTTGTTCAACGTAGACTTGATGCTCTCCAACATCAAGTACCTGCTGATCATAGGGCGATAATTTAGGAAATAGTGGCCGAGGCATAATTATTGATTAGTCCGAAGCGCCGATTAATCATTTATTTTAGTCGGTTCATTTTGCTGCGATGAGAATTCTTGCAAACATACTGTGAATTCCGCACCAATAAACACGATCAACCAAGACAAATATACCCAGACAAACAGGATTGGTATCGCCGCCATCGCCCCATAAATTGCTTCATAGGAGGGGAGGTGAGTAACATACAGAGCAAACCCTTTCTTACCCAATTCAAACAACAAGGCAGCAACAAGCCCTCCCCAAAAGGCATGCTTTAAACGCACATTAAGATTTGGTACGACCAAATAAAGCCCCATAAAACCCGCCAGAGATGCAAGGTAAGGGATCAGTCGCAACAGGATGCTGCTAAAGCCTCCAAAATCCACACCCGATGAGTTAACCAGAGCGACAACGTATGAAGTTGCCGTAATACTGATACCAATAAGTAAAGGTCCCAGGGTTAGTATCATCCAATACAAAGCGAACGATATTACTGGTCGTCGCGGACGCTGAACACGCCAGATTCGATTTAATGACGCATCAATATTGGAAATTAGCAGTAATGCCAATGCAAATAACACGGTTACAGAAATCGCCGACATTTTCGAGGCATTGTCGACAAAACCATCAATGTGTTCTCGCACCACCTCAGATGCAGTAGGCATGAAGTGGTTAAACGTAAACTCTTCAATTTTCTCATAAATTTCAGAAAACAATGGGAATGCAGAAAAAATTGAAAACATTACCATGACCAGTGGTACCAGAGACATCAAAGTAACATAAGAAAGGTAACCAGAATTTATCTTTATCTGATCTTCCTTGGCCCGCTGATAAAAGTGTACGGCAAATTGCTTGACGGTGTGCCAGTGAGCGACTAGCGATTCCTGATTAATGTTGAGCATAGTTATCCTGACTATTTGGAACAGGGACAAGTATAATTGAAAAAATCCCAACTATACTTCTGATTATTAACAAATTTAGACTAATCTACAATATTGAGTATCAGTAGCCAAAGGAGAATAAAAATGTCGCAACAAGGTTCAGGTGGGAATGTTCTGGCAGCAATTTGTAGCTTTTTCATTCCCGGTCTGGGGCAACTGGTTCAGGGACGCATATTGCCCGCTATCATATTTTTTATTGCGACCGCCGGTTTGTATGCGACAGTGGTCGCCTGGTTTATTGGCGCCATAGTCCATATTTGGGCCATTGTAGATGCGGCTCGTTACCGCGGAGAACCTCAGCAAGTTGAATAGATTTATCTTTGCAACATAAAAAAGGCTAGCACAATGGCTAGCCTCGCTATCTCTAAATTTTTGTCAACGGTGAGGGTAACGTATTTTACAGAGCGTAAAATATGCCGAGAAACACAGCCGTTAGGATAATACTGGAGACAATAACCCCCTTCACTGTCGTCATTGGCCCTTGCTTACCGGCAAGAGCATTGATTTCAAGCAAGACTGCGATCGCCAGCGAAACCCAAAGTGCCATCGACCCAACTCCCATACCATATCCTGCATAATGAGGGCCGGCCAACATAAAAAACGCCATGGGACCTGAAAACAAGGTGTTGGTTCGGGAAGCCAGTAACGCTTTACCGGCAGCGGTTGGGGCATCCCCTTCAACCATACCTAAAGCGATTTTCTGATTCGGCCAGATTACTAACCATACGTTTAAGAACATTAACGTACCTAAGGTTGCACCAAGCACGATATAATCATTCATTACATTTAGCTTGTGCACGCCAACGAGCAACAATAGTCCGGTGATAAAAGTGAACATAGCGCCCCAACGGAACCACCACAAGGCTTCAGGCGCTAAGTGTTTTTTAGCATCCGCTAATGCTTCCGGAGTCGCCTTCTTGAAATAGCCACCCTGAATAAAATTAAAATAATACAGTAAACCAATCCAGGTAATACCGAAAAGTACATGGCTCCAGCGGAACAGCATGTTGATCATGTCCATAGCCGACATAAATCCCCCTATGTTGTTATTATTATTCGCAAAGTTATTAACGGCTTTGCGGGTGAAAGAATCGCTTCCAACATACCCTCTTCGACCGGATTAAGCAAATTCGACCACGACTAAGACGCTAAGGTTATGCTCGAAATGGCATAAAATCAGTAATTTGCAGGATTTTTGTGCGATAAAGCTAGTAATAACGGGATTTTTCAGTAAACTATTCCCGATTTTTTTACAGGGCTGTGGAATATCGGTTGGTTAACACCGACAACTGATCAAAGTCAGCTCTTGCGGCGTATGCTTAGCTTTGCCCATATGGACATAGTGGCATACCCTTTCTTTTATCTGATTGTTTTACTTTTTCAACTCGGAGACTTCAACATGGCAATTACCTTACCTGCGTTGCCTTACGCACAAGATGCCCTTGCACCACACATTTCTGCTGAAACCCTTGAGTACCACTACGGTAAGCACCACAACACTTATGTTGTTAAGCTAAACGGCCTTATCGAAGGTACTGAATTTGCTGATGCTTCTTTAGAAGAAATCGTTAAGAAGTCTTCTGGTGGTGTATTCAACAACGCTGCGCAAATCTGGAACCACACTTTTTACTGGAACTCACTAACGCCAAACGGTGCTGGCAAACCAGTTGGTGAATTAGCTGCTGCTATCGATGCACAATTCGGTTCTTTCGAAGCGTTCCAAGAGAAGTTCAATGACAGTGCTGTTAACAACTTCGGTTCAAGCTGGACCTGGTTAGTGAAAAATGCTGACGGCAGCCTTGCTATCGTTAACACCTCAAATGCGGCAACACCGCTGACAGAAGACGGTGTAACTCCACTTCTAACTGTTGATTTGTGGGAACACGCCTACTACATCGATTACCGTAACCTACGTCCTTCCTACATGCAGGCTTTCTGGGCGTTGGCTAACTGGGAATTTGCAAACGATAACTTCAACGCTTAATCGCTAACGTTATTTCGTTTAAAAAGCGACCTGAAGGTCGCTTTTTTATTATATGGATGTAAGTATACCCGGATAGCAGGACGCGGCACGGGCATATTGCAATGACAACAGCGGCATCGACTTTAAAACACCTAAAGAGCAACTGAGGAAATATTTAACGGAGGCTTGTCTCGTTTGATGCGTGACCCCGTATATTCAACAGGCTCTCGCGACTTTTGATACTCTTTGTACAGCTCCTGTAAGTTCAGCGGTTCAAATTGCATATCAATGCGATTACCAGTAGGCATCCTGGCTAAGAATTTACTTCTTACTCTGATGAATTCTCTTAGTTCTTCCTCATTCAGATTATTTTTCGCATTTTCTAAATAGCTAGTGCGCTTTTTACTTTTCACTTGGTAATTGGACAAATCCGCCCAAAGCAACGCAAATACCGGATCAACATCAATGTAATTTTCGATGCCGTTATCAAAATATTTGGCTAACTGAAATTGCGAACGATAATCGCCTTGCATTGCCAAATTGCAGAAAATATCGAAAGCTTCTTCGTGCTTATCAACTTTTTGCGCTTCAATACCCGCTTTATAAGGAAAGAAACCAGGTAATTCCCGACAACCATTCTCTTCATCGGCATAGCTGTTAGAAGCAAAAGCTAGCAAACAAATACTGATTAAATATTTCATCTCTAACATCCTATTCCAATGTATTCTTTACACACCTCAGGGTGATCTTTGGATAATAATGCAACATAGCGATTGAAGTTAATACTGGCTACAGTGACTGGATCGCGAACAATGAATTCACCGAAGTAATTCATTTCCCCGGCTTCTACATAAGTACAAAAACCTTTGTCCTGGTAATCTACGCGAAAATCGTAAACGTCAAACCCTACCAGACAGTATTCACCGGCAGGCACTTTCAATGTCATTTGATGAACGCCGCGTTCCAGGCGACCTTCATAAAATTCACTGCCGGTTTCCATGTTTTTAAACTGAATGTTTTTCAACGGGTCTAGCGAATTAAACACTAACCCGAAATAGCCCTCATCAGGCTTCAATGGTTGCATTTCAGCGTCAGCAGGTAGGCGATAGGTGGTGAGGCATCCTGCAAGGCTCAATAATGATATGAGTACGATTAATTTTCTCATTTTACTTTTTCCCTGTACTACAAATAAGCAAGCTTATCGTGCCAGTATCGAGGAAAGAAGTAAACGCCTTACCATCTGAATAACATCAGCTTTTGTCTGAAAGACAATTTTACTGATTACCCGTTCAGAGGTGACAAATCAGTATTTAATAATTAATGTCTGGCAATGCTTGGGTCGAGAAAAAAACCAATCAGTAACAACACAAACAACAACAACACACCTATTGCCTGCAACCAACCTTGATATTGCGCTCTTGTTCTGCAACACCGCGGTAATGGTAAACGCGTCGGCCATCATCAGCATCGTAAATAATCAAGTCACCGACAAACTCATCAAGGTAGAGATAAACACGAAATCGGCGCTGCTCTATCGAAAGACGCATCTCTTCCACCTTACGCTCATAATCCGGATATTTCGGCTATACATATTAAACGGCGCTTTGGTGAATACACTCGGATTTTCGCCGTCTACTAAGGTGCCATGGGACACGTATTAATAGCCCGTTTCGGAAAAAACATTGCCTTTGTACCCGGCGTAAAACATAGCGACAGCGAGGGCACAGACAATCGCACATAGTGACAGATAGATGCGCCGCTGCTTGATGGATTGTTGTTTTGAAAGGGATAGCTGCTGAGAGATCATTGGCACTTGTTATAAACGTCTGAGCTCAGCAGTAGAAGAAATAGAATGTAGTACCTGGGTCAAAGCTAAATCTAAAGACGTTAATATGGCTGATAAAATCTCATCAGATGGCACCGATTTATCATTTACCAGCTTAGATAAATAGGACTGTTCTATGCCCGCAAGTTCACTAAGTTGTGGTTGGTTTACTTATCCTGTCGTGTTTGTTTTATTACAGCACCTAAAGCCATAATCATTCCCGCCCAAAAAATTGACACAACCTATTGAATAAAACAAATATTCTTGGCCACCCCTACAGAATGATAAGAATATACCCCCTAGTTAATAATTTTCTGCCAGGTGCAGAATTGAGGATAATCTTGTTAGCAAGGACGAGTTCAGAAACAAAAACGCCGGCATCAGCCGGCGTTTGCAAATCAATTAAGCTTATGTTCGATTGCGATTAAGCTGGCATTTATGCTTTTTTGGCGTTACGAGATTCACGCTTACGATCCGACTCTTTTAAGAACTTCTTACGAATACGGATGTTTTCTGGCGTTACTTCTACTAATTCATCGTCATCGATAAATTCTAACGCTTGCTCTAAGGTCATCTCGATTGGCGGCGTTAGTACCTGCGCATCGTCTGTACCAGAAGCTCGTACGTTGGTTAGCTGCTTACCTTTCAAAGCATTTACTGTAAGGTCATTATCACGGCTATGGATACCGATAACCATACCTTCATAAACTTCAACACCATGACCAATCATAAGACGACCGCGCTCTTGTAGGTTAAACAGAGCATTAGTCAAAGCTTTACCGGTAGCATTAGCAATCAATACACCATTGATACGCTGACCGATTTCACCACCTTTGTGAGGACCGTACTGCAGGAAAGTGTGATAGATAAGACCACTACCTGAAGTTAAAGTCATGAACTCGGTCTGGAAGCCAATCAAACCACGAGACGGCATGATGAAGTCCATACGGATACGACCTTTGCCATCTGGCGCCATATCAGTAAGTTCGGCTTTACGCAGACCCATTTTCTCCATGATTGAACCCTGATGCTCTTCTTCAACATCAACGGTTACGGTTTCGTATGGCTCTTGAGTCTCACCATCTTTTTCGATCATGATAACTTCGGGACGAGATACCGCTAACTCGAAGCCTTCACGACGCATGTTTTCAATTAGGATACCTAAGTGCAATTCACCACGCCCTGACACACGGAACTTGTCCGGATCGTCTGTTTCTTCAACACGAAGGGCAACGTTGTGAACCAATTCTTTCTGCAGGCGATCAAGAATGTTTCGTGAGGTTACATACTTGCCTTCTAAACCAGAAAATGGCGAAGTGTTTACCTGGAAGGTCATAGTAACGGTTGGTTCATCAACAGAAAGTGCCGGTAGTGGCTCAACTTCTGTTGGGCAACAAATGGTATCGGAGATTTTCAGCTCGCCCAAACCGGTAATCGCGATAATATCACCCGCTTTGGCAGATTCGGCTTCATAACGCTCTAGACCAAGGTAACCTAAAACCGTACCCACTTTACCGTTGTGGATACGACCATTAGCACCATGAACGGTAACCTGCTGACCTGGCTTAACGGTACCCCGAGTAACGCGACCTACACCGATTACACCAACATAAGAGTTGTAATCAAGCTGAGAGATTTGCATCTGGAACGGGCCTTCGATATCCGCATCCGGTGCCGGAACTTCTTCAACAATGGTTTCGAACAACGGTGTCATATCAGTGCCTTCTGCACCTTCTTCGTGAGATGCCCAGCCATTGATAGCTGAAGCGTAAACCACTTTAAAGTCCAACTGTTCGTCAGTTGCGCCTAAGTTATCAAATAGATCAAATACCTGATCCATTACCCAATCAGGACGAGCGCCTGGCTTATCGATTTTGTTGATAACTACGATAGGCTTCAACCCTTGTGCGAATGCTTTTTGGGTTACGAAGCGAGTTTGCGGCATTGGGCCTTCTTGTGCGTCAACAATTAGCAGTACTGAGTCAACCATTGACATTACTCGCTCTACTTCACCACCAAAGTCAGCGTGGCCCGGAGTATCTACGATATTTACGCGATAATCGTTCCAGTCGATAGCGGTGTTTTTAGCGAGGATGGTAATACCACGCTCTTTTTCGATGTCATTAGAATCCATCACACGATCATCAAGATCTGCGCGTGCGTCTAATGTACCTGATTGTTGTAACAGTTTATCAACCAGGGTGGTTTTACCATGGTCAACGTGCGCGATAATCGCAATATTGCGTAATTTGTCTAACACTGTATTAGCCCTTAACTATATTTGGGCGCGTATTGTACAGCAGAGCAGTGCACAAGGAAAATTAAAATTGTACGATTAATAAAACCGATAGGTCGCAGGAGAAGTGCGCCCTGACTAGGATTTGATTTAGATATTAGTGTTTTGCCTTATTTTGGAAAAAATCCTGTGAATTCTCACTAAAATGGTACAATGAAAGAGTAGTAACTGAAATTTTCAGGATCCCCTGTCATCTATGCACCATTAAGATCCACAGTTGCACCAAGCAGGTGCAAACCAAGCCGATATTAAATGCCCATTCCTTGATAAAACAACGGTTACAAAGTTGGCACGATTATCGCTTATGCATTGCATAGCAAATGTTAGTACATTTTTATTTTAACCTGCAGAATAATTTCGGAGACGTTCATGTCACAAGCAGTTTTAAATTTGATTAAAGAAAGCGACGTTAAGTTCGTTGATTTGCGCTTCACTGATTCCAAAGGTAAAGAGCAGCATGTTTCACTTCCTTTTCACCAAATCGATGAAGATTTTTTTGAAGAAGGTAAAATGTTCGATGGTTCTTCTATCTCTGGTTGGAAAGGTATCAACGAATCAGACATGATTCTTATGCCTGACGCTGAAACTGCGGTACTTGACCCATTCACAGAAGAAACAACTTTAAACATCCGCTGTGACATCGTTGAGCCTGCTACTATGCAAGGTTACGAGCGTGACCCGCGTTCTGTTGCTAAGCGCGCTGAAGATTACATGCGCAGCACTGGTATCGCTGATACAGTTCTATTCGGCCCAGAGCCGGAATTCTTCTTATTTGACGACGTTAAGTACCACACGGATATGAGTGGTTCTATGTACAAGATCGACGACAAAGAAGCTATCTGGAACTCTTCTACTTCTTATGAAGATGGTAACACCGGTCACCGTCCTAACGTTAAAGGCGGTTACTTCCCGGTAGCTCCAGTTGATTCTTCACAAGATCTTCGTAGCGCAATGTGTCTGGTAATGGAAGAGATGGGACTTGTTGTTGAAGCGCATCACCACGAAGTTGCAACTGCGGGTCAGAACGAAATCGCGACTCGTTTCAACACTATGGTTAACAAAGCTGACGAGATTCAAATCTACAAGTATGTTGTTCATAACGTTGCACACGCATACGGCAAAACGGCTACTTTTATGCCTAAGCCAGTTGTTGGTGATAACGGCACTGGTATGCACTGTCACCAATCTCTGGCGAAAGACGGTGTTAACCTTTTCTCTGGTGATCAGTACGGTGGTCTTTCTGAAACTGCTCTTTACTACATCGGCGGTATCATCAAGCACGCTAAAGCACTAAATGCTTTCACTAACGCTTCTACTAACTCTTACAAGCGTCTAGTTCCTGGTTTCGAAGCGCCAGTTATGCTTGCTTACTCTGCACGTAACCGTTCTGCTTCTATCCGTATTCCAGTAGTACCTAGCCCGAAAGCACGTCGTATCGAAGTACGTTTCCCTGATCCAACAGCTAACCCATACTTAGCATTCGCAGCAATGCTTATGGCTGGCCTTGACGGTATCAAAAACAAGATTCACCCAGGCGATGCAATGGATAAAGATCTATATGATCTACCAGCGGAAGAAGCTGCTGCTATCCCACAAGTTGCGAGTTCATTAGAAGAAGCTCTGGATTGTCTTGAAGCTGACATGGACTTCCTGACTGAAGGTGGTGTATTCACTCAAGACATGATCGATGCATACATTGAACTTAAGCGTGCTGACATCGAGAAGCTGAACATGACAACTCATCCAGTTGAGTTCGAAATGTACTACAGCGTTTAATCAGCAATTACTGATTACTCTGAAAAGCCCGCATAAGCGGGCTTTTTTATGTTTAAATTCAGAGGGTAAGCATAGATTGGTTTTTAATCGCTGATTGATACATAATAATACCTATATTTCATATAGATAGAATGACCATATCAATGAAATCTATGTTGTAACTGAACCTCTGCCTAAACTCTGAGTTGTGCACAAACTCAGTGTGATTGGTATAACTATTATTCTTTATTCGCTGTCTCTAGAAACTATTGGCAACGATAAAGAACGGATATTCGTTAGGTCTATGGAACCCAAATAATGAAATGGATGAAACTCGTTACGATAGGCATGATTTTGCTCTGTACATTGGCGGTACAGGCAAAGTCCAGAATATACGCCTGGACCGATGAAAATGGTAACGTCGTCTTTTCCGACACCCCAAAACCCGGCGCTGAGCTTATCGAAGTGGATGAGCAGCAAACTATCATCAGCTCCGTCGACACCTCAATCCTGGATGTAACCCCGAGAGCTAAAGTCGAGGAATTTCAGGTCAGTATCACCCAACCAGAAGATCACGCGACTATCCGTGATAATTCTGGCTCTATCTACATCTCCGGTCAGGTTTCACCGGTGTTCAAGCGTGGTCTTAAAGTTCAATTGTTTTTCAACGGCGAGCCTCATGGTGAGCCACAGACACGCTCTGTATTTATCCTCAGAAACGTTGATCGTGGCGAGCACAAAATAAAATTGGATCTAATCGACAATCAAGGCAAGGTTATTGCATCGTCCAAAGAAAGGACGATTTATTTGCACCGTGCTCGGATAAACTAAGGCACAACTCACTAAATACGTGCAATTTAAATCGCGTTTTATTAGACTAAATCTAAGTTCGCACCATATTGGTGCATCCGGAGATGCGATTGCACAGTTCAACCCAATTAAAAGACATACGTCGATATTACCAACAGCAGTTAGTGTCTCAGCTGGGCACCGCTGTCGTGGTATTAAACAATCGCCTGGAAATTAAATACCTCAACCCTTCCGCCGAAGCGATATTCAATAAAAGTTTAAACCGCCTACTAGACAAACCATTTGTGGAAAGCTTTATCCACTGTTCTTTGGATGTCGAAAGACTTGAACAAGTGGTGCGTACCGGTCAGGATTTTACCGACGCTGACGTTATTCTCGAGTTTATTGATAACTCGCGGATTACCCTCGAAGTATCGGCTTCAGTGATCATGATTGATGGCAAAACCAGGGTATTGCTGGAATGTAAGCAAATCGATAAGCAGAAACAAATCAATACCGAGATGTTTCAGGAGCAGCAATGGCAAGCAGCGCGCGATTTGATTCGTGGCCTCGCCCATGAAATCAAAAACCCACTCGGAGGATTGCGAGGTGCCGCGCAATTATTGGATCGGGAGTTAACCCCGGAACAACGGGAATTTACCTCATTAATTATTGAGCAGGCTGATCGCCTGACTAATCTTGTCGATCGCTTGTTAGGTCCAAACCAGCTACCTAATGTCACCCAGATGAATATTCACCAGGTATTGGAAACCGTATATCAATTAAAGAGGTTTGATAATGCTAAAGGCATCAAATTTATCCGCGATTACGACCCTTCAATACCTGACATTGATATTGATCCCGAGAAACTGCAGCAAACGCTATTAAATATTATCGGCAATGCCATTCAGGTGTTGGATGAAAATGGCGAAATCACCTTAAAAACCCGGATTGCCACTAACCAAACCATTAATGGGGAAAAGGTTAAGCTGGCGATAAAAATCTCGGTTATCGATAACGGCCCCGGGATCCCGCCGGCATTGCAGGATAAGATTTTTTACCCCATGGTATCCGGTCGCGCTAACGGCACTGGCCTTGGGCTTTCTATTGCGCAAACTCTGGTACACCAACATCATGGTAAACTCGCATGCCACAGCTATCCTGGTCGTACCGAATTTTCAATTATATTGCCTTTACCAAAGAGACCTAATTAATGAACGCAGAACAAGTATGGATAGTCGATGACGACAGCTCAATTCGCTGGGTACTGGAAAAAGCTTTAAAAGGCGCCAATATCTCTGCCGCTACGTTCAGCAATGCTATCGACGTGCTAACGGCGCTGGAGATCAGCCAACCGCAGGTCATCATTTCCGATATTCGCATGCCACAAATGGATGGCATGACTTTGCTTAATCGTATCAATGAGCAAGCCCCTGATATACCCGTCATTATCATGACTGCCCACTCCGACTTGGATAGTGCCGTAAATGCCTACCAAGGCGGTGCTTTTGAATACCTACCAAAACCGTTTGATATTGATGAAGCCCAGGCTCTAATTAAACGCGCCCTTACCCACTCTCAGGAGCAATCAGCGAAAAAAGCCAAGAATAACCAACGCGGCACCGATGTGGGCATTATTGGTGAAGCACCGGCAATGCAGGAAGTGTTTCGGGCGATAGGACGTTTATCTCGTTCCAGCATCAGTGTGTTGATCAATGGTGAATCCGGCACCGGTAAAGAGCTGGTGGCAAATGCCCTGCATTTACACAGCCCACGTAAAGACGCGCCATTTATTCCATTAAATATGGCGGCAATTCCAAAAGATCTGATCGAGTCCGAGTTATTTGGCCATGAAAAAGGCGCTTTTACCGGCGCAAACTCGGTTCGTCAGGGACGGTTTGAACAAGCTCACGGTGGCACGCTTTTCTTAGATGAAATTGGCGATATGCCCCTAGAAATCCAAACCCGACTACTACGGGTACTTGCCGATGGACAATTTTATCGGGTCGGTGGCCACAGCCCGATCCAGGTAGATGTTCGCATTATTGCCGCAACCCATCAAAATCTTGAAGAATTGGTTCACAGTGGCGATTTTCGGGAAGATTTATTTCATCGTCTTAATGTTATACGCATTCAATTGCCGAGCCTAAAGGAGCGCAAGGAAGATATCGAACAATTGGCATTGCACTTCCTGTCAAAAGCCGCTGATGAGTTGGGCGTTGAATGTAAAAGTATCGATACCCAGGCATTAAAGTTTATGCAGCAATGCGACTGGCCTGGTAATGTTCGCCAACTGGAAAATATCTGCCGCTATTTAACGGTAATGGCTTCGGGTAAAGCAATCTTATTAAGCGATTTGCCAGAAGAGTTAACCACGATTTCCAGTGCCGGAGCGAGTAGCACCAGTAATTGGCAAAGTCAGCTTTCCCTGTGGATGGATGAGCAGCTAAGTCAGGGAAATAATGATATTTTGTCGGAAGCTTTGCCTGAATTTGAACGCATCTGTCTGGACAGGGCATTGCATTTCACCCACGGCCACAAACAGGAAGCGGCGAAAAAACTGGGCTGGGGAAGAAACACCTTAACCAGAAAGTTAAAAGACTTACACTAACGTTTAATTGATTGGTATGTAACACGGATAAGCTGCGGCTCTGATTATGAATCGCAGCCCTGTTCCTGACAGGTACGGCAGCTATTACACAGCTTCAAATTCACCAGATGCGCCGCCACTAATAACGCTGCGCCGGTGATAACCATCAGAGGTTGCAAGGATTCTTCGACACTATGCTTGTGCCAATAAATAAAGCCGCCCAAAAACAGCAGATAGAACGGATATATCTTACGATGATAACGTTTAAAACCTGAGAACAGGGCAATGGAACCGAGAATCAGGGTGGCGAGTAAAAACCAGTGTTCCGCTTCATGATCGCCGATAAAGCCTAATCCCAGCAATGACAGGGATGGCAATAATACTGGCAAAAAGATACAGTGCAATGCGCATAAAGACGTAGCGGTTATGCCCAAACGATCTAACATCATAAAGCTTACTTAGGTCCTGCTTGCTGGTTCTGACGAATAGATTTGTCAAGCCAACTCAGGCCAGACTTATTGCAGTCAAAGGTGAATGAATAAACAGTGATAATATCACATAAATACTCAAGTCACACTTAAATATTGTAACCTAATTGTTTAACAGCGATGTAAGTCAAAGCTAATAACATCGCTAATTTGCTGTTTTCCAAGCTTCAACATGAGTAAACGATCGACGCCAACGGCAACGCCGGAACACTGCGGCAAACCGGCTTCTAACGCGGCTAGAAAACGTTCATCAATAATTTTTTCAGGTAACCCGTTTTCACGTCGCAACTCATTGTCCTTTGCAAAGCGTTGTCGCTGTTCTGATACATCGGTTAGTTCATCAAAGCCATTGGCCAGTTCCATACTGCGATAATATAACTCGAAGCGCCTGGCAACGCGTTTATCAGTAGGTTCAAGCCTGGCAAGCGCGGCCTGGGTTGCAGGGAAATGATAAACGAAGCAAGGACGATTCTGGCCAATATTCGGCTCTATCATTTGCGAGAACATAAACTGCAACAAGGTATCTTTATTGGTTTCTTTCACTAGCCAGTCTGCCAGCATCTCTCGCTTTGCGATCAATTGCTTTAATTCTTCTACCGAAGCCGTTAAAGGATCAATGGCAATGGTTTCAATAAAGGCCTGCTGGTAACTGATTTTGTCGGCAGGTTCGGTATCTAAAAGGCATTGCATGAGTTGATCAATTTCGGTCATTAGATCTTTGTCATCAAATCCCGGTCGGTACCACTCCAACATGGTAAATTCTGGATTATGATGTCTGCCCTGTTGCTCATTTCGAAACGCTTTACACAACTGATAAATTGCTCCGCTGCCGGCCGCCAACAGACGTTTCATGGCAAATTCCGGCGAGGTCTGCAGAAACAATTCACAGCTATCGTTATTTGAGCTCACTGCGGCATCGAGCTCTGTAGCAAAGCTTTGCAGATGAATATCCGTAACCGTTGCCTGACTTAAACTTGGCGTTTCTACTTCCAGCACTTGTCGCTCAGCAAAAAACTGGCGAATGGCACTGATAAATTTTGCCCGCGCACGAAGCGTTTCAATTGTCGCCGATGGTTGCCACATTTGCGATTGCCTCAAAAAAACCCTTGCCCAAAAAACAAAGGGAGCCAAAGCTCCCTTTTCAAAACATTCGGCTAAGCTCGTTACTTACCAGCGCGGGATACGTATTCGCCGCTACGGGTATCGACTTTAACAATCTCACCAATTTGAATAAATAGCGGTACACGAACAACAGCACCTGTAGCCAGGGTTGCTGGCTTACCACCAGTACCGGCAGTATCACCTTTCAGGCCAGGGTCAGTTTCAGTCACTTCCAGCTCAACAAAGTTCGGTGGAGTTACCGTAATCGGGCTACCGTTCCACAGTGTTAATACACACAAATCGCCTTCTTTAAGCCACTTTTCATTGTCACCAACCGCTTTTGCGTCAGCTGCCAGTTGCTCAAACGTGTCATTATTCATAAAATGCCAGAATTCACCGTCATTGTATAAATACGCCAAGTCTGTTTCCATGACGTCGGCGCCTTCAACTGACTCTCCGGACTTGAAAGTTTTTTCTAAAACCTTACCTGAGATAAGTTTACGGATTTTAACCCGGTTAAAAGCCTGACCTTTACCTGGTTTTACTAATTCGTTTTCTAGGATGTTGCACGGCTCGCCATCAATCATTAGCTTCAGACCGGCTTTAAATTCGTTTGTACTAAAGTTAGCCATAGGGTTCTCTTTTAAACGGTGCTTTGTAGAAGTTATCCCTTAACGTTCGATAAATACTAAGAACGCCAAGCAGAGATTATTAATGCCGCAAATAATACACCTAAATGACTCGCAATTACATGCTTGTTGGCAAAAAGAATTAGCCAATGTGGTTACCGATACCAGACAACTTCTGCAAATGCTAAATATCGACATTGGCGACCAGGAGAAACACTTTTCAGCGCGGCAGTTATTTCCTTTACGAGTCCCCAGACCATTCATCAAGCGGATGGAAAAAGGTAATATCAATGACCCCTTATTGAAGCAGGTTATGGTTCAGGATCTCGAATTTGAGCAGATCCAAGGTTACAGCACCGACCCGTTAGAGGAGCATGACACCGTTGCCGAAGGGTTACTGCACAAATACCGCAATCGGGTACTGATGATTGTCAAAGCTGGATGCGCGGTTAATTGCCGGTACTGTTTTCGCCGCCATTTTCCCTACGAAGACAACAGCCCAAACAAACGCCGTTGGCAAAAGGCTCTTGATTACATTAGTGCTCATCCGGAAATTCAGGAAGTTATCTTCAGTGGCGGCGACCCGTTAATGGCATCCGATGACCATTTAACTTGGTTGGTAAAACAGCTTGAAGAGATAAATCACATCAAACGATTGCGAATTCATAGTCGCTTACCTGTGGTGATCCCACAGCGCATTACCCCGGCACTAGTGGAGCTATTAGCGAACTCTCGTTTAAAGGCGGTAATGGTGTTTCATATCAATCACCCGAATGAAATTGATCAAACCTTTACTGAGGCGATAGAACCTTTGCGAGAAGCATTCATTCCGCTATTTAATCAAAGCGTGTTGCTAAAAGACGTAAACGACGATGCAGCGGTGCTTTGTCAGTTAAGTGAAGACCTGTTTGATATTGGTATTCAGCCATATTACCTGCACGCCTTTGACCCTGTTCAGGGCGCAGCCCATTTTGACGTAAATGATGAACTAGCAAGAGCCATTGCCCGGGAGATGATGGCAAATCTCCCAGGATTTTTAATGCCGAAACTGGTTCGTGAAATCGCAGGCGAACCTAACAAAACAATGATACCAATTACGACAGAAGATTAATCATTCAGCGAATATTCAAATCGATCAATAAAAACAGAACAGGTATAATCCCGACAAATTTAAGCAAGTGAAACGCAACCCATGGCCGATCCTGTTGAACAACAACTTATTGATAATATCTCACAATTATTGAAGCGCTCCATCGTCGCCGATAGTGCTTTGCAACAACTTCGCGCAGAAGACAAAGCCAAGTTCAGTCAAGTTTTTAGCAACGACTCACCGTTTGAGCGTAAAGCAAATACCTTTCAACCTTATATCGAAGAAATTGCAGATGATTTGCTAATTTGGCAACAAAGCAAATCTAAGCCATTATTAATCAAGCTGGTTAAAAAAATTGAGCAGCTTTTCAAAGTGTTGACCGAATTCGAAAGTCATTACACCAACAAGGGCTAACGTAGTATCCAAAGCCTGTTTTCGACCACAGCAGGAACAAAACTTAATGCATTTTCGCAATTGGTACTGGTTAATCTTATTATTATCTCTCAAGGCTCAGGCGCAGGATCTTGAGCCTCGCTCCTATTTAAATATCCCTGTCGATCAAACCTTTTTCTCAGCCATCTACATATACAGCACCGGTGATGTCTATACCTCGTCGGATTTACCGATTGATGACTTTCAATTAACGACAACCACCTGGGGAGGACAATTTGCTCGCACCTTTGAGTTAGACAATAAACTTGCCAAGTTCGACGTATTGTTCGCAACCGCCTGCGGCGATGGCGAAGCCATATTCAGGGGCGAATTTCGAACCAAAAAGTTTTGTGGCATGGCCGATAGCAAAGTGAAGTTTAATTACAATTTTTACGGTGCTCCGGCGTTATCACCAAAACAGTTTCTTACCAAAGAATCGCAAGCTGTTATAGGTTTTACCGTACAAGTAACGGTACCCAATGGTCACTACAACAAAGATGAAATATTTAATATCGGCAGCAATCGTTGGGCGATTGAAACGGAAATTGGCGGCAGTTTTCCGATTGGCAGGTTTGAAATTGATGCCGCCATATCCGGATTATTCTTTGAAGATAATGATGAATACTTTGGCGATAATGTGTATTCACAAGACCCGGTTTACAATTTTCAGGTGCACTTCATCTATGATATTGGCCCAGCACACTGGATTGGCCTGGATCTAAACTATTTTGATGGTGGAGATGGTTTTCTCAACGGCGAACCCTTTGGGATTAAGAAAGGCAATTATCGCGGCGGCATTTCCTATCGATACTCATTCAATGCGAACAACAGTCTTAAGCTGATTTTAAACAAAGGTATCACCACCCGACTGGGCAATGATACTGATGCCGCGACAATATCCTGGACTTATCGCCTGTAGTCGGCTTAATCTTTGGTTTTAATGGTACTGTAAAACCAGTCGTCAAACAGGTTCTTTTCATAAATAAATGAATCACTGCTGCGGTTATTTCGGACCCGATTCATAAAGTTCATATCTTTGATATTTTCTTCGCCGCTTTTTAGCATCTGTTTATTGCCATCAAGCAACTCATACTTAAATTCCAGCCTTGGAAAATACAAATCTTCGACAACTCGATAGGTGTTGGCGCCGGGCCCCACCATATACTTAACGTTTCCAGCCAAATCGACATCGGTAAATGTTAATTTCAGGATTTGATCCGCTGGTAGTTCATCGGCGCGTTTTTGAAAATGTTTTTCCAATTGCGCAAACACGCGCTCACGGAATCTGGCGCGGGGTTCATTGGCAGGATCCACATCGGTAAAATGCTCAGGCTCAATCCATTCAGTTTCTGCGGTCCCTGCATTGGCAATACCCATAGGTACTGACAAGGTGACAATACTTGCAACTAGTAATGATAAGCGTTTCATACCGACTCCCGTAAATTTCAATTCATTCATATTTATAGTGATATCACAGTAAATATGACCCGCGCACATTAAAAAAGTTTACGCCATTACAGGCAATTACGAAACCTTTACATAGTAAAGGCCCGACACTAACCTTAGGCATGAAGAATCTCATAACTCTAATCAAGATAACCGTTAAGCGCCTGACTTATAGGAGCTTTACAAAAAAGTTAAATCATAAACAGGTGAAAAACAGAACAGCAATGAACAGAATGAAAACACTGCTAGTTATTGCGGCAATCCTGGCTTCGCCGGTGACGTTGGCGAAAGGTACCAACGAAACTCAAAAAAGTGAATTGGCCACGCAGGTTTCACGCTGTTATGTAGCACACGAAAGCAGCCACAGCGACATGTATAAAAACCGGGAAACCGATAAATACGTCGTTTTACTCGCCAATTTAGTCGGTGCGGATAACGTGCAAAAAGTGGTTAATATTGCCGATGGTCGCTTTAAGAATCTCGCGCGAAATTCCGTTACTCCGATTGTGGCTAAACAGGAAATCAAACGTTATTGCACTGCTCTCGATGAAAAGCTACAAGCGTTAAGCGATTAGCACGGATTAGTAGCAGGAACTCCGTGCTCCCTCACAATAAGCGATGCAAAAGCATCGCTTTTTTATTTCCCTATGCCGACACAATCGCCCTAGTCCTGAACACTGTTGCTATCAGGTAAAAATCAACGAAAAGCGAACTAACTGATTACTACAAAGTTGACGAGAAAACAGCCCTGCACAAGGCTTAAGTTAGAAGATTCAATTTAATCTTCTTGCCGATTTTTGTCGTGGATGCATTAGAGGTAGAGGTTGCTGTGAAAATAGTTTTTAAAAATAACATCAAAAACGTATTGATTCGTGGTTATCGTCAATACCTTCGATTCAGTTCTAAGCCCTTCAATCAATTATTAAACCAAGCGTTGTTGACCGCCGAAGGCAAATGTTCCCAGGAAGATATTAGAAAGGAGCTAGCGGATTTCTATCAAAAATTTGATGATGCAGCGCTTAAACAATTAATTAATTTCAGTCATAACAAAAAAGTACTCGGTGATAACTACAAAATGGATTTGTTTGATATAACTCAGTATCGCATTGGCTTTTTTAACAACATTCAAAAAAGGTTTATTAAGCTGGTGCGCCATAAAAATATCCGCCTGGATATCGTCAGGCTCAATAAATACGCACAAATACCACCATACATGCACAGTGGTGTAGTTTCTGGGTTTTATGTATTAGAAGGTAAGGTGGCGATTCGCCATTATGACCAGGTCTCACTTTCAAGGGAAAGTGCTCGCATCAAAAAATCTATCGACACGACGTTAACGGCGGGAAGTTTCACCACCAATTCCGAATATAAGGACAATATTCACTGGCTAAATAGTCTCGCCGATGAAACCTATCTGGTGCGCTTTAATGTCACCCACATTCCCAATGCCAGATTTCCACTGAATAGCGATAATCCGCGAACGTTTATCAATCCGGTTAATGAGCATAGTGAGGGCGAGTACGATGCTAAGCTGATTGATGAGAAAGCAGCAAAGTCCCTGTCATTTTGAAAATCGATCCGTTTTATACGGGCACAAAAAAGGCCAAGTCAACAGATGTTGAATTGGCCTTAATATTTTCGGTGTTAAGCAAATTAAATGCTTAAATGAGGCGAGTATTTAGGGCTTGGTAATCCAGGTGGATTACATCATGCCACCCATACCGCCCATACCACCCATGCCGCCCATATCAGGCATTGGCGCAGATGGCGCATCTTCTTTCACTTCGGTAACCATAGCTTCAGTAGTTAGCATTAAACCCGCAACAGAAGCTGCAAATTGTAACGCGCTACGGGTTACTTTAGTTGGATCCAAAATACCCATTTCTAACATATCGCCGTAAGTACTGTTGCCTGCGTTGTAACCGAAGTTACCTTCACCGTTACGTACTTCGTTAAGTACCACAGAGGCTTCGTCACCACAGTTAGAAACGATTTGACGAAGCGGAGCTTCCATTGCGCGAAGCGCTACATTGATACCGTGAGTCTGGTCTTCGTTTGCACCTTCAAGAGATTTGATCTTGTCAGCAACACGAACAAGAGCAACGCCACCGCCGGCAACAACACCTTCTTCAACCGCAGCGCGAGTTGCGTGCAATGCATCTTCTACGCGAGCTTTCTTCTCTTTCATTTCCACTTCAGTAGCTGCACCAACTTTGATTACCGCAACCCCACCAGCAAGTTTCGCCAGACGTTCCTGAAGTTTTTCTTTGTCATAATCAGAAGTAGATTCTTCGATTTGACCACGGATTTGTGCAACACGTGCCTGAATTTCCGCTTCATCACCGATACCATCGATGATAGTTGTGTTGTCTTTAGAGATAACAACACGTTTGGCCTGACCTAAATCTTCTAATGATGCTTTCTCAAGCTCCATACCGATTTCTTCAGAGATTACGGTACCTGCAGTTAGAGTAGCAATGTCCTGAAGCATAGCTTTACGACGGTCACCAAAACCAGGGGCTTTAACGGCAGCAACTTTAACGATACCGCGCATGTTATTAACAACGAGTGTTGCTAGCGCTTCACCTTCTACATCTTCAGCGATGATAAGAAGTGGCTTACCCGCTTTTGCTACCGCTTCTAGTGTGGTTAGCAATTCACGGATATTTGAAACTTTTTTGTCAACCAAAAGGATGAATGGGTTGTCTAGTTCAACTGCACCACTTTCCTGGTTGTTAATGAAGTAAGGAGACAGGTAACCACGGTCGAACTGCATACCTTCAACAACGTCAAGCTCGTCAGTTAACGCCTGGCCTTCTTCAACAGTGATAACACCCTCAGTACCTACTTTATCCATTGCCGTGGCAATGATTTCACCAACGGTTTTGTCAGAGTTCGCTGAGATAGTACCAACCTGCTCGATAGCTTTGTTGTCAGCACATTTTTGTGACAAACCTTTAAGCTCTTCAACCGCTGCAATCACTGCCTGATCAATACCACGCTTCAGATCCATTGGGTTCATACCCGCCGCGATAGACTTCAAACCTTCAGTTACGATAGCCTGGGCTAGAACGGTTGCAGTCGTTGTACCGTCACCAGCTTCGTCATTGGCTTTAGAAGCAACTTCTTTAACCATTTGTGCGCCCATGTTTTCAAACTTATCTGCAAGTTCGATTTCTTTAGCAACACTAACACCATCTTTAGTGATAGTTGGACCGCCGAAGCTTTTGTCCAGTACAACGTTGCGGCCTTTAGGACCCAGAGTAACTTTTACAGCGTCAGCAAGGATGTTGACACCATTTAACATTTTTACGCGAGCATCATTTCCGAATAATACGTCTTTAGCTGCCATGATTGATTCCTTTAATTATTTGTCGCGCGTTTCGCGCATTCATATTCTGTTCAGTGCTTGAAAACGAGTAGGCAATTACTCAACGATTGCCAGAATGTCGCTTTCACTCAAAATCAATACGTCTTCGCCGTCCAGCTTTTCAGTTTTAACACCGTAGCCTTCGTTGAAGATCACTTTGTCGCCAACCTTAACGTCAAGGGCACGAACTTCGCCATTTTCCAGAATGCGGCCATTACCTACAGCGATAACTTCACCGCGAGTAGATTTTTCTGCGGCACTGCCAGTTAACACGATGCCGCCAGCTGATTTTGATTCAACTTCCTGGCGTTTGATGATCACACGGTCATGTAGAGGACGAATGCTCATTAATCTCTCCTGATTTGGTTTTTAATAATTAAATAAAAAGATGTTTAAGTTTCAAATGGGGATGAAAAATTAACTCTCAAGGTGAAAGTTAAAAAAATCCCCGATTTTTTTAAAAATTTTGCCCTTGATTATAGGCGGTCAGTCTTTGCGTTCAAACTCACCTTCCAATGCCGAAGGTTCTCTGGGTTTAGTTTGCTTATCGAAAGGTTCTTGATCGAACGATTGATTTGAAAAAGGATCCTGTTTAAACCCTGAAGACGATTGATGGTAGGATTGAAAGCCCTGACCAAAGCCAAAACTCTGCCCTTGTTTTGCAACGATATACGGTTTTACTTTATTGACAATCCATTGCCTCGAAACCGGCCATAATAACAACAGGCCAAAGGTATCGGTAATAAAGCCTGGCGTTAACAAGGTAACACCAGCGACCAGCAATAGTACGGAGGCAATAATTTCATCGGATGGCATCTGGCCGCTAGCCATTTTTTCCTGCATCGACTGCATCGTCGCTACTCCTTGCTGCTTTACCAGGGTTGCGCCTAACCAAGCAGTAATAATGACCAGACAGATGGTTGGCAGAGCACCAAGTACGCCGCCCACATTGATAAGCACCATGATTTCTAAAATTGGGACAGCGATAAAAAGTAAAAATAAGATTCTAAACATGTCTGTGAAAACAATTTATTTTCGATGTGAAACATATATGGGGGTTTTCTGGTCTATTTCAACCAAGTTTCTTCTGGGATAAACTATAGCCATGATGAAACGAAACTCTAGTGACTGCATGCATCAAGTGATTCTGTGTACCTGCCCCGATAAAAGCAGTGCCATCACCATAGCTAATGCCCTGGTTGATGAGCAACTTGCCGCCTGTGTAAACATTCAGGAATCGATAACCTCCATTTACCAATGGCAGGGAGAACGGCAGCAGGATCAGGAAGTGCTGATGATAATTAAATCAAGGTGCGAACGGTTTTCAGCACTGGAACAAAAAATCATTGCCCTGCATCCTTACGATGTGGCAGAAATCATTGCCCTGAATATTCAGCAAGGCAATGAGGAATATTTAAGCTGGATAGATTCAACGGTGATAAAACAATAATGCGCGCTTTCCTTCAATTATTTGTATTGCTCTTATGTGTCATCGGCACATCAGTACAGGCACAACAGTCTCCATTCGACACGTCGATGGACTCCCTATTCTCTAATCAGGATGAATTTTTAAAAGTTGATCAGGCTTTTCAATTTGATTTCAATCAACAAGGCAAGGATGTTGAGGTTTATTTCAACATTGCCGAAGGCTACTACCTCTACAAAGAAAAATTAGTTTTCAAAAGTGACAATGCCAAATTTCAACTGCCAACACTTCCGGAAGGGGTCGAGCACGAGGATGAATTTTTTGGTGTCCAGCAGGTTTACTACAAGAAACTGAAATTCAATATCCCGGTTGATGAAGCAAGTAACGATAGCAGTATTGAGTTAACCTATCAGGGTTGCGCTGAAAAAGGCCTGTGTTACCCACCGACGAAAAAGGTTATCTATTTATCTGCCGTTGGCGAGCAATCAGATGATAATAACAGTGCTGCGATTTTAGGTGCTATCGGTGCCGACAGCGCTGATAATGGTGCAGCGAGCAATGACTCAGATGCAGCACCTCAAGGCACTGCTTCTTCCGACAGTGAACAATTTGAACTAGCCTCTTTACTTACCAGTGAGAGCCTGGCTTTGATCCTCCTGACTTTCTTTGGCTTAGGTATCTTACTATCGTTCACGCCATGTGTATTCCCGATGTATCCGATTTTAACCGGTATTATTGTTGGTCAGGGCGATAAGCTATCCACGGGCAAAGCGTTCTCGCTTTCCATGGCGTATGTTCAGGGTATGGCAATTACCTATACCATTCTCGGTGTTGTCGTTGCCCTTGCCGGTGCTCAGTTCCAGGCGGCATTCCAACACCCTGCCATCCTTATCGGGTTGAGCATTCTGTTCATCGTTTTAGCGCTTTCAATGTTTGGCGTGTTCAACCTGTCAATGCCGTCATCCTGGCAGCAAAAATTGAATCAGCTGAGCAGCTCACAAAAAGGTGGCTCACTAGTATCGGTATTTATCATGGGTGCAATTTCAGGGTTAGTGGCATCTCCTTGCACTACCGCTCCGCTTACCGGTATTTTAATTTATATCGCCCAATCCGGTGATATCGTGCTTGGTGCAACGGCTTTATATGCCCTGAGTATGGGTATGGGTCTGCCACTGCTGGTACTGGGCAGTTCTGGTGGTAAGTTACTGCCAAAAGCCGGCAACTGGATGAATGTCATCAAGACGGTCTTCGGTTTATTACTACTAGCCGTTCCTATCTTCCTGTTAGAGCGGATGATCCCAGAGAACATTACCAACCTGCTTTGGGCGTTATTGCTATTAGGTAGTGCCACATACTTCTACGTGGTTAATAACGATAATCGCAAATCGCCGGGTACCTTTGGTTATGGTTTACGTTCACTTGTCATATTCCTGATGATGTTTGCCGGTGGTCAACTGGCTTTTCAAACGCTGTTTGATACCACCCAACATCAGCAGGCAGCAGCGCACCAAGAGTTTGTGAAAGTGGCAACGATTGAAGAGCTAAACATTGAGATTGCTAAGGCCAATGCCAATGGCCAAACGGTAATGTTGGATTTATATGCCGACTGGTGTATCGCCTGTAAGGAATTTGAGAAATACACTTTCCCAGAAGCCTCGGTGCAAAAAGCCTTGCACAATACAGTAATGCTACAAGCGGACCTAACCGACTTGGGCAAACCGGAAAGCCTGGCATTTATGGAAGAATATGATGTCTTTGGCCTGCCTTCGATTCTGTTCTTTGATGAATCGGGTAAAGAACTGGATAAAAACCGGGTAACGGGCTTTATGGGTGCTGACGAGTTCTCCAAGCACATCAACGAAATTTTCAATTAAACGTAGCCATATTCCTCGAAAACGGTCATTTTGATGGCCGTTTTCGGATTTTCCCGAACCTTCCCAACCGCAGCCAACCCCCCGAAATCAAAGGCGAATTTCCCGCGAACGTCGGTGATTAGACCAGTATTTTGGTGCTATATTCTTCGAACTCTCTATAATGTGCAATTAATTGCAAATTCTGATGGTTTTTTCGTCATTTTTAATGTTGAATGGCAGTAAAGGCTAGGTAAGCTCAACGAAGAGCTTTGAATTTCAGGAAGTTAGAGAATAATGACAGCAAAACATAATGTGCTTGTAATCAATGGTCCCAATTTAAATCGTCTTGGGTTACGTCAGCCGGAAATTTACGGCTCACAAACCTTAAACGATATCATTGAATCTCTGACAGCGGATGCTGAAAAACTGAATATTGAGCTGAATCATTTTCAATCGAATGCGGAACACGAACTGATTGAACGTATTCATCAAGCCTATCAGCAAGCGGATTTTATCATCATTAATCCAGCGGCATATACCCACACCAGTGTGGCAATAAGAGATGCCCTGCTTAGTATTGATGTACCGTTTTATGAAGTGCACTTATCCAATATTCATAGTCGCGAACCATTTAGACATCATTCCTACCTTTCGGATATTGCCGAAGGGGTAATTTGTGGATTTGGCCCCCAAGGATACGCCATGGCGCTTGGCGCCGCCGCACAATTGTTAGCACAGAATAAATAAAGAGAGTTAAGGTACTGTAATGGATATTCGTAAAATTAAAAAATTGATCGAACTTGTTGAAGAATCAGGTATCAGCGAGTTAGAAATTTCCGAAGGTGAAGAGTCTGTACGTATTAGCCGTGCAAGCTCGGTCGCTGTGCCACAAACCTATGTTGCAGCACCTGCGCCAGCAGCTCCGGCAGCACCTGCGGCTCCAGCAGCAGAAGCAGCGCCAGCAAGCGCAGAGCTGAGCGGTCACGTTGTACGTTCACCTATGGTTGGCACTTTCTACGGTGCGCCATCTCCAGACGCACCAGATTTTGTTGAAGTTGGTCAGCACGTTAACGCTGGCGATACCCTATGTATCGTTGAAGCGATGAAAATGATGAACCAAATCGAAGCGGATAAGTCAGGCGTTATCAAGCAAATCCTGGCGAAAAACGAAGATACTATTGAGTTCGACCAACCATTATTCGTCATTGAATAAGCAGGCAAAGGAAGACTGATTCCATGTTGAAAAAAGTAGTTATCGCCAACCGAGGCGAAATTGCTCTGCGTATATTGCGAGCATGTAAAGAACTGGGTATCGAAACCGTTGCCGTGCATTCCACTGCCGACAAAAACCTGAAACACGTTTTATTGGCTGACGAAACCATTTGTATAGGTAAGCCAGCGGCAACGGAAAGTTACTTAAACATTCCACGTATTATCACCGCTGCGGAAGTCACCAATGCCGATGGTATTCATCCAGGTTATGGTTTCCTTGCGGAAAATGCTGATTTTGCTGAGCAGGTAGAAGATTCAGGCTTCAGCTTTATTGGTCCTTTAGCAGACTCTATCCGCCTTATGGGTGATAAAGTTTCTGCGATTCAAGCGATGAAAGAAGCAGGCGTTCCTTGTGTACCTGGTTCAGACGGCCCTCTTACCGATGATAATGAGCTAAACCTTGCCCATGGTCGTCGTATTGGTTACCCGGTAATCATCAAAGCTTCTGGTGGTGGCGGTGGTCGCGGTATGCGTGTTGTCCGTGAAGAATCTGACCTTCTGGAAGCTATTCAGCTAACTCAGGCAGAAGCCCGTGCAGCATTTAACAATGACATGGTTTACATGGAGAAATTCCTGGAAAACCCTCGTCACGTTGAAATTCAGGTCCTGGCCGATGGTCAGGGTAATGCTATCCACTTAGGTGAGCGTGACTGTTCAATGCAGCGCCGTCACCAGAAAGTTGTGGAAGAAGCGCCAGCGCCGGGAATTTCTGAAGAGCTACGAGCTGAAATTGGTGCTCGTTGTTGTAATGCCTGTATCGAGATTAATTATCGCGGAGCCGGTACTTTTGAATTCCTATACGAAAACGGTGAATTCTACTTTATCGAGATGAACACCCGTATTCAGGTTGAGCATCCGGTTACTGAGATGATCACTGGTGTGGATTTGATCAAAGAGCAATTACGTATTGCCAGCGGTCAAAAACTTACCATCAAGCAGGAAGACATCAAAGTTCAGGGCCACGCCATTGAATGTCGTATTAACGCGGAAGACCCGCGCACCTTTATCCCTTCACCGGGTAAAGTGACGCGTTTCCACCCACCAGGTGGTTTAGGTGTGCGTTGGGATTCTCATGTCTACACAGATTACTCTGTACCACCTCATTACGATTCGATGATTGGTAAATTGATCACTTATGGTGAAAGTCGTGAAGTGGCAATCGCCCGCATGAAGAATGCGTTGAATGAAATCGTTATCGATGGCATCAAGACTAACATCACTTTGCAGGAAGACATCATGAACGATGTTGGCTTTGCCCGTGGTGGCGCTAATATTCATTATCTCGAGAAGAAACTCGCAGATATCGAATAAAGCGGATATCGAACGCTTTCGACGTAAATAACGTTAAGACTTTGTAATGAAAACCCTGCTTTGCAGGGTTTTCTTTTATCTGGGCGAGCAAAAATCCTACTAGCTATGATACACTCGCGCCAAGCGTTAATAGAATTCCATTGGCCCGGCGATGACAACATCAAAGCCGCCAATAACATTTAGAAATGACAGATAACAATCCAATTCAATTAGAAAAACCTACCCCTCCAGGCGACGGCGAATGCTGCGAAAGTGGTGTATGCGATCCGTGCGTATGGGATTTTTACTATAAAGAACTGCAACAGTGGCGCATTAAGCAAAGCGAGCTTAATGCCGAGCAACAGGACGCTAAGTAAATCGTTTCGGTGCGTAGCTAATTGTACAATCTCAGTTTTATACCACTGATTTTGACAATGGAATAACCATTCTCTGCAATTAAAGCCTTGTCTAAAAGCCTTTAAATTCTCACTGAGTGAGCAATAATTTAATGGGATTGGTATTAAATTCTTTTTCAAGTACAAGGGGTGACTAGGCTGCCCGTTTTGTTTTTTTGCCAGACAATAAGGCTAGTTTATCAACGCCAACACCTCTTTATCGCGAGTTAAATACTCCCCATCACTGCCCTATGCCAACAAAGTTCTATGCGCCTTGGAAATGTAGTGCTGAAGCCAATAGTCATTGTATTCGCCAATTGGCTTTTTGGCCGCTTTCATCTCGCTAGGCCTAACTGCGCAATAGGCAAACAGGTTCGTCATCAATACCCCTCCATACCCCCAATCTTTGGCGATATTAATGCATCTAGTAATGGTGGGATCATTGCGCTTCTCGTCCGCTGCCGATGGATTCAGGCCAATAAACAGGATGATAGGTTCATTGCCGCCATAACACGTAGCGATAGCGCCTCGATGAAGAAAATATCGCACCGCTTTGCACAGAAAAACCTTAAGAATAGAGCCTTATAGTTAACTTTAGGTTACCCTGAAATTTGGGGCTTCTAGCATTTCTAAACATTATGATTCGCAATCAAAAAAGGTCCGGCATGGGAAGCGATCTGAATCAAAGGGACAGCACGTTGTTTCAGTCAGCTCAATGATGTAATTTAAATAAGCGGCCAACGGCCGTTGAGAGCTGTGAGTTCAACCGATGGACGCAACACACTCATTAAATCGTTCAGCCACTTTGAAATACCATCCCGAAAAACGAGATTACGGCCTACGCCGCAAAGACGAATTTAAACCTTTTCGACAGCGTCCTCACAGAAAATTGCTCCTGCATTTTCTGCATATAAGCCATCCATGGCCAAAACCGACGCAGTCCTCTTCTAAAGAAAGTGGTAACTTCAGCTATTGACTCAAGGTTTTTGCTTTTCACTCGAAGCGACGTTTTTTGTCGCGTACCCGGAACAATCTTTGATTGTGTGCTCGGAGTGGCATTTTCTGCCACGTACCCGGAGTATCGTTTGCGATACGTACTCAGGGAGTTTTAACTCCCGCTTGTGGCACTGAAGAGTCATTCGGCCCAAGCCAAGATTCCCTGTAGTATCAGGGAATGACGCAAGGCTTTTTGTTTTTAACTCGAAGCGACGTTTTGTGTCGCGTACCCGGAACAATCTATGATCGTGTACCCGAAGCGACGTTTTACGTCACGTGCTCGGAGTATCGTTTACGATACGTACTCAGGGAGTTTTAACTCCCGCTTGTGGCACTGAAGAGTCATTCGGCCCAAGCCAAGATTCCCTGTCGTGGCAGGGAATGACGCAAGGGTTTTTACTTCCACCTTCCACCTTCCACCAGCGAAGCTTACCTCACTCGAAGCGACGTTTTGTGTCGCGTACCCGGAACAATCTTTGATTGTGTACCCGAAGTGACGTTTTCCGTCACGGGCACAGAATTTCAGTTCCAGACAAATTCTGCGTACCAACATCCATGTCGGTAACTCGGAGTATCGTTTACGATACGTAATCAGGGAGTTCCAACTCCCGCTTGTGGCACAATTCGGTTATACAAGCTTGGCCAAGATTCCCTGTCGTGGCAGGGAATGACTCAAGGGTTTTTGCTTTTTCTTCCACCGAAAATTGCTCCTGCATTTTCGGCATATAGGCCAATCCCTGGCCAAAACCTTCCACCTTCCACCAGCGAAGCTTACCTCACTCGAAGCGACGTTTTATGTCGCGTACTCGGAACAATCTCTGATTGTGTACCCGAAGTGGCTTTTTCTGCCACGTACCCGAAGCGACGTTTTCCGTCGCGTTCTCGAAGTATCGCTTGCGATACGTCCCAAGGAAGTTGGAGCTTCCAACTTCCGTCCAGACACAAAAAAGCCCCTTTCGGGGCTTTTTCAATTTTCGCTCTGATTAGCGTTCAGTGCGAATTGTCATTTCAGGTGTTTCAGTAACGTTACCCTGTTTGTCATAAGCGACAGCTTTCAGAGTTTTCGCACCGTCAGACAATTTTGAAATATTAATCGTATGGGTATACGGATATTCAGTTTTTGTCTTCACCAGGCGGCCACGGAAGTAGATTTCTACTTTTTCAATACCGTCGCTATCTTCAGCCATTACATCGATAAACAATTCACCACTATGAGTTGAATCAGCATACGGAGATAAGATTTCTACCGTTGGATTCACGCCATCATCTGGCACAGTTGGTACTTCAGGTTCAGTCGGAACTTCTGGCTCCGTTGGAACTTCAGGTTCAGTAGGAACTTCTGGTTCCGTTGGTTCACCTGGTTCAGTACCATCAATCGAATTGTCTACATAGATTTTATGGTCACCTGTATCTGCTACGTTACCTGCGGCATCATAAGCAACAGCGCGTAGTGTTTTTTCACCTTCACCCAGTTTAGAAATGTTAATACTAAACTCAAACGGGTATGCCTCTTTGGTTTGTACCTTACGGCCACGGAAGTAAAGCTCAACTTTAGTTACCGCTACGTTATCCTGTGCATCTACATCAACATTCAGAACACCACCGTTTTTACTACCAGCCGACGGACTCATTATTTGTACATAAGGTGCTTCAGTATCAACACCCGGTACTTCTGGATCCGTTGGTACTTCTGGCTCCGTTGGAACTTCTGGTTCAGTTGGTACTTCCGGCTCCGTCGGTACTTCTGGTTCAGTAGGAAGCTCTGGTTCAGGAGCGGTATTATCTACCATTACATTGAACACTTCAGTCGCAGTTGAATTACCTTTGGTATCGTAAGCGATAGCCTGCAGTGTTTTATAACCTGCACCCATTTTCGAGATATTAATCGTATGGCTATATGGTGATGATGTTAATGTTTTCACCAAACGACCACGGAAATATAACTCTACTTTTTCAATACCATCAGAATCCTTCGCATCAATCTTAACGTTTAGTTGCTGACTCTGAGTTACCGTCACGTCAGGTGAAAGAAAGCTCACCGTTGGTGCGTTACCATCACCTGGTACTTCAGGTTCTGGATCCGGCGTTACCTCGATCTCTGCATTTTTAACCATTACATAGTGGTTCGAAGTTTCTGTAACATTACCTGCCGTATCAGTAGCGATAGCGGTTAATGCATGTTCACCATCAGCCACCGTTTTAGAATCCACACTAAATGAATAAGGTGAACTAAAATCAGCACCAATACGCTGACCAGCAAAGTATAGCTCTACCTTTTTCACAGCCTCATTATCGGTAGCGTTAACGTTTACGCTAAACAAACCTTTAACTTCGCTATCCTGCTTAGGAGAAGTGATACTCACTTCTGGCGCAGTCTGATCAAGTTCCGGCTCAGGGTCTGGTACATATACGCTATCACGTAATGCCGCAGCCGCATCAATTCGACCATAACCAAACTTAGTACTGTAGCTACCTGAGAACATTGAGTTATCCGCATTGTTTTCCAACAAGCTTTCAAGCTCCTTGTTACTCATTTTCGGGTTAGCAGCTTTCAACAGAGCTAACACACCTGCCGTAGCCGGGGCTGCGAAAGAGGTACCAGTACCACTACCGTAGCCACTTTTTGTCGTCGTTGCCAGACCCTGACCTGGGGCTGAAACGTCAAGACATTTACCATAGTTTGAAAAGCTTGCTTTACCGTCACTTGAGGTAGTCGCGCCAACCGTAATCACATATGGATTATCAGTACAGGTCAGGCTCTTACCCTGGTTACCCGCTGCCGCAACAACCAAGCCACCCTTGTCATGGAAATACTTAGCTGCACCTTTAACCGTTGAACTATCTGAGATCATGTAACTTACGTTTGCAATATCAGCACCATTATCGGCAGCCCAGGTTAACGCACGAGCGATATCAAACAGAGATGCAACACCATCACTACGGTTAGAAATCTTAACCGGTAGTACTTTCGCATCCCAGGCGATAGATGTAACACCTTTGTTGTTGTTACTTACCGCTGCGACAACACCAGCAACTTTAGTACCGTGACCATTTGAGTCAGTAACGTCAGTATTTTTACTAACAACGTTGTAACCCGGTAATAGGTTAGCTTTTAAATCTTCGTGGTTCTTGTTTACACCAGTATCAAGTACCGCAACAACAACACCATTACCTTTTGACTTAGTCCAGGCTTCAGGAAGATTCATTTTCTTTAAGTGCCATGACTGCTTAGGGTCATTGGCAGTGATCGATTCTAATTCAACCAATCGGTTAACCTCGGCATATTCAATATGCGGGTTAGCATTCAATTCTTTAGCTATTTTATCGCGCTTTTTCTTAGGAACCTTTACCAAATTCGCACGTAAAGCCTGCTTCATTTGTTTGGCACCACGTGCCTTTTGAGGCGCTACATCGACTTCAGCGTCATGCTTTTCAAGGATGTTTTGCAAATCTGCATCTGATAAACCTGCTTTAGGTACGATAATAATCTCACCTTCGCCAACCTCATCAGGAAGTTGGTAATTAGCAGAAGCTGGGGCGGCTACCGCACCCATTAATACTGCGCCAGATAGTACTTTAACGATTTGTTTATTTAGTAGTGTTTTTTCGAACAACATGTCCTAAGACCTCCTAAAAACTACCGAGTCAACCCTGGCTACCGTTTATGGCTGCGCATTTTATTGGGGTGACCCGATCCTCGATGACGTACCGAGGAAAATAATCGAACCCAGGTTCGATACCCGAAGTCGCCTTCGAGTGATGAATTTATAAGCGGGAAATTTCTTTTCTTCGCTTGCTCAATTTCAATAGTTGTTATTTTAGAGCTTTAAACTAATTATTAATATCAATGTTACATTTGTTTAACACAGGAGATTAATAAACAACCTAAAACCAAAAGTTTTCTTACTATAGCGAAATAAAAGGTACTGTCTGTTACCAGATTGGAGGGAATTTGTTGTTAACGTTTGATCATTCGTAAACAATTTGTTATCGGCAGCCTAAATCAGGGCTAAAATATACAACTGATGACCACTACGGGTTTGATTTGAAGTTTCCTGGATGCTTGTACGAACCAAGAAAAACGAAATATATACCTATTTATCAATGACCTAAATAAATAATCTCAACATAATTTATTACAGTGTGGATTTTCTACATGAAACTCATGACATCGGCCAATACCCGAATGTGGGTTAAGAAAAACTACCTCATATGCCGTTAACTGTTTATTGCCCCGTCAGACATTAACTAATACTGAAGAGGCAAAAATGTACAGAATGTAAATAAAACGTAATTTTATGCAATTAAGATAGGAATTAAAGTAAACTTACCATTTGTTCACATTAAATATAATAAAAAGAGCCATTGTAACAAAGTTAATTAAATGGCCATGTAACGGATATGAATTTCGAACTTCCAAGGCTTAGGAAAAGTAAAAGCTCCCAATAGAGCAACGAGAACCGCTTTTACAATTGGTCAGATATGAAAATAAAAGCCAATTGATAAATTTAAGAAGTATTACCCGGTCGCATTACGAGCAATTGATGGCAGCTGGATGACGGCAATAAACACAACCGCCAGCAGCATCAGCAACGTAAAAGGGACGGCGGTATTGGTTGCAAATAATGCCAATATCGGTCCAGCCAGAGAACCAATACCAAATTTAGCGGTTCCGATAACAGCTGTGGCCGTGCCGGTTTGCTCACTAAAGCGGATCAATATTAATGAGTCAGCGCTCACCGCAATTAAAGACAGACAGCTCATTAAAGGCAGCAGGGTTAAAACCGTATATAGTAAAGGCAGGTATAACCAATTGGCGGTAAACAGAGCTGCGGCAAAAACAATTCCGAGAATTATTGCTCGTTTTAATATCCACAACGAACCTCTGCGGCCCACCAGCCGGGTATTAATAAACTGCGCCAGCATTAACGCCAGTACGTTCAGGGCGAAAAGAAAACTAAATAAAAACTCAGAGGTTTGGTACACATCCAGGTAAACACTGGGGATAGCAGTGAGATAACAAAAGAAGGCAAAGGCTGCCAACATGCTGCTGGCAACATTCTTTCGAGCCTGCTTATCGCCCAATACAATGTAGTAATTCTTTAAGAACTGGCTAAAATTTGCGGCATCGGTGGTACTCGACATCTCAGGTAAATAGCGGGCAGCGAAAAAGATCAAGGCGATGCCATAAATGGCCAATAGATAAAACATCCACTGCCAGCTGCCAAATACCAGAATAAAACTACCTATTGTCGGTGCCAGCATCGGCGCAAACATCATGATCATGCTGACATAGGACATGCCCTTAGCAGTATCTTTGCCATAAAACTGACGAATGGTGCCGGGTACGACCACGGTGGCGGCACTACCTAAAAAAGCCTGCACCGCTCGCAGCGCCATAAATCCTTCGATAGAGGTCTGCAGTGGTAATAATAAGCAACAAACGACAAACCCGGTTAATCCGATCATAACCAGTCGTCGACGGCCAAACATATCCGCAAGCGGTCCAAACAGCAACAGACCTAGAGCGTAACCAGCAAGATAGATACTCAAGGTATTTTGTACGCTGGCCATTGTTGTCCCTAGCTGCTTGGCGATCAGTAACATGGCTGGTAAATAAAGATCGATAGCAAGAGGCGTGATTGCGACAATTGCAGCCAACAAACTAATCAATGTCAGCAGATTTATAGGTGCTGCTGACCGAGTTTCAATATTTGTGGATTCAGACATTAATGGCAGCCATAACAGCGGGACAAAGAGAAGGCGAAATTATACGCCTTAAGCGTCATTACATAAATAAATTACATGATTAATTATAAGGTTAGTTAATTTCGCTGTTTTTGAATATAATTTTAAAGGCCACCTAAATTGGACCTGAATATGCGTAGCTTTGTAAGAGATCTTTTTGTTTATCCGATAAAATCCGCGAAAGGCGTTCGTATTGAGCACAGTAATGTGCAAGAGTGCGGATTAGCGTTTGATCGTCATTTTCTGGTTACCGATACCCAGGGTAAATTTATTACCGGCCGCAGCAAAGCGAAAATGGTGCTGATAGAAACGCATCTGCATGCCAATGGCATTCTGCTTGAAGCTCCCGGTATGGGCAGGTTGGTTTTACAACATCTGGATTTTACCGATACCTACGATCAGGTACAGGTTTGGAATGATAAATTTAAAGGTCAACACTGCTCCGAATCGGCTGACAAATGGTTGTCTCAATACCTGGGCGTAGATTGCAGACTGTATTATTTTGGACCCAATTCGGTGCGCCACGTTACCGATACCACCCACCCAGTAAGTTTTGCCGATGGCTACCCGATTCTTTTATTGTCGCAGGCGTCATTGCGCGATCTGAATCAACGCGCCACACAACCTATCGTAATGGAACAGTTTCGACCAAATATCGTTGTCGACAGATGCAGTCCTTATGCAGAGGATACCTGGCATAAAATTCGAATTGGTGATGTCGAATTTTTAGTGAGCAAGCCATGCTCGCGATGCGTGTTTACTACCGTCGACCCAATAACTGGCAAACGCAGTGAAACCAAAGAGCCATTAGCAACGCTTAATCAATACCGGTGCGGCGATGATGGGCAGATTTATTTTGGCCAAAACCTTATTCCGTTAAATTCAGGACACATCAATATTGGCGATCAGGTTGAAATCCTCTCCAGCCAACCGCCTTTGTTTTGAAAAATCGAGCTCGAAAATTGAGTTTATCCTGTGCAAATGAAATAATCGCCGCCAGTTTCATCAGGTACCGAAATCCACCATGCTGTTAATGATCGACAATTACGATTCTTTTACTTTTAACCTGGTTCATTATTTTCGCCAACTAGGGGAAGAGGTCATCACAATTCGTAATGATGAAATTTCGATTACCCAGATACACACCATGAAACCCGACTATATCGTCATCTCGCCTGGTCCGGGAGATCCTGATGGTGCCGGTCTGACACTGGAAATTATTCGCACCTTTGCCGGTAAGATCCCTTTATTAGGTGTTTGCCTTGGACATCAATCTATCGCCCAATGTTATGGCGGTAAGGTAAAACGTGCGGTAAAAGTCATGCATGGAAAAACATCGACCGTCGCTCACAATCAGCAGGGACTGTTCAAAGATCTAAATAATCCATTGACCGTCACTCGTTATCATTCGCTTATCGTCGATCCGGATAACCTGCCTGATGCCTTGCAAGTTACTGCCTGGATTGAATCAGACGATGGCCAGATTGAGGAAATTATGGGGATTGAGCATAAATCGCTCCCCGTTTTCGGTGTTCAGTTTCATCCGGAGTCGGTATTAACCGAACAGGGCCTGGCGCTAATTAAAAATTTCTTATACCAATCACATTAAAATATTGCTCACTCCGTGAGAATTTAAAGGCTTTTAGACAAGGCTTTGATTGCAGAGAATGGTTATTCCATTTTCAAAATTAGCCAAAATCAGTAATGCAGCACAAACGCCTTTAAAACTCACCCGTAGGGAGTTTATCTTAAGGCCCATTTACGGCCCTATATTTCATGAATATAGAATGACTATATCAATAAAATCTATGTTGTAACTGAACCTCTGCCCTAACTCTGAGTTGTGCACAAACTTCGTGTGATTGGTATTAACCGCTAATTAAGTTAGTGATTATTGACTTTGACCACGGCTCTGGGCTAGTGTGGGTCTATATTTACCAATTAGTTTGAAAGATTTATTTCAACGCTTAGCAACCGTTAAAAGATCCCCCCAGTCTTGGAGACTCCCCCCTGACTCCAGCAATTGCTAACTGCTTGAATTAGTTCTAATTCTGGAAAAATTTCCAGTTCAGGGTTTTAAAATGGTCGTAGAAAGACGTTTTCATCCAAGATATATCATGCAATTACCAGTTAAGCTAAAACTTCCTGGTAGTGACGAATTGTATAAGGCCAACAGTTTAAATGTGTCCCTTTCGGGTATGCAACTGGCAGTTCCTCAATATGTTACCGATGCAATAAAGCGCTATTGCTCTATCCCTCAGGAATTAACCGTTTCCATCGTCGCTGACAATGACGAAAGCGATGATTCAGAGCCTTTGCAATATCCGGCTCGAATCATTATCAATCGCCGTATGTCCAGTGATGAGTATTTGATCGGCCTGAAATTCCGGGCGTTATCGACAACCCACCAAGAATCTCTGCAAAACCTTCTCAACCGCGCATAATTACTGCAGCGTTTATTTTTACGATGGCTTAACAAAGAATAAAATATTCTTTACATAATACTGCAAGGGAATATATATTTATTCATTTAACTTGAATAAAACCCGCTAAGCCTTTGGTTTTACTGGCCTGCGCGTCGATTTAGCAAAGACAAACTGGTTAAATTCTGGCATAATATTGGCCAATTTCGCGGTGAAGCTATGGCAAATATAGCGCCAAGCGATCCTAAAAATACAAATTAGATATTGAGGAAATAGAGAATGACCGAGCAAATTTCAGCAAATCGTGAGTTATTTGATGATGTAATGGTGCCTAATTATTCACCTTCAGCTGTGATCCCGGTACGTGGGAAGGGGTCAAGAGTATGGGACCAAAATGCTAATGAGCTTATCGATTTCGCTGGTGGTATTGCAGTAAGTTGCCTGGGTCATTGTCATCCTGCTCTGGTTGGTGCGTTAAAAGATCAAGGTGAGAAGATCTGGCACTTATCAAATGTAATGACTAATGAACCTGCATTACGTCTTGCTAAAAAGCTGGTAGATAACACGTTCGCAGAGAAAGTATATTTCGCTAACTCCGGCGCAGAATCTAACGAAGCAGCACTAAAGCTTGCTCGTCGTTGGGCGATAGACAACTTTGGTGAGCACAAGAGCCAGATTATTGCATTTAAACAAGGTTTCCACGGTCGTACTTTCTTCACCGTAACTGTTGGCGGCCAGGCTGCATATTCCGACGGTTTTGGTCCAAAGCCGGGCGACATTGTTCACGCTGAATACAACAACCTTGATTCTGTAAAAGCATTAATCAGCGACAACACTTGTGCCGTGGTTATGGAACCTCTGCAGGGTGAAGGCGGTATTGTTTCACCAACCGATGATTTTGCTAAAGGCGTTCGGGAACTTTGTGACCAGCATAACGCTCTACTTATTTACGATGAAGTTCAAACTGGTGTTGGCCGTACTGGTGATTTATATGCTTACATGGGCTTAGACGTTACACCAGATATCTTAACCACCGCAAAAGCATTGGGCGGCGGTTTCCCTATCGGCGCGATGCTGACTACTACCGAGATCGCCAAACACCTCAAAATCGGTACTCATGGCTCTACCTACGGTGGAAACCCGCTAGCTTGCGCAGTAGCAGAAGCGGCTTTCGATACGGTAAATGATCAAGCAGTTCTGGATGGTGTAAAACACCGCGAGCAATTGTTGAAATCAGGCCTTGAGAAAATCAACGAGAAGTATCAGGTATTCTCGCAAATCCGTGGTAAAGGTTTATTGGTAGGTGCGGTATTAACTGACGCTTATCAAGGCCGAGCTAAAGATTTCTTAAATGCGGCTATGGATCAAGGCCTAATGAGTCTGGTTGCTGGTGCCAGCATTATTCGCTTTACCCCTTCGTTGGTAATTCCAGAAGAGGATATTGCTGAAGGTTTGGCTCGTTTTGAACGCGCTGTTGAAACTATCGTCAACGGCTAATCTGTCCCTTTCAAAAGAGAAACATAATGATTATCGTACGACCCATTCGTAGCAGTGATTATGAAGTTTTACATCAGATTGCCGTTGAATCCGGGCATGGCTTTACGTCATTGCCCGTCAATGAAGAGCTGTTAACTAATCGCATCAATCGCGCTACTCGCTCTTTCCATTCCACACCACTGGAGCCGGGAGACGAAGGTTATCTATTTGTCATGGAGAATACCGAAACTGGTGAAGTGGTTGGAACCAGTGGTATTGAAGCGGCTGTAGGTCTGCATGATGCGTTTTACCATTACCATCTTGGCAAAGTGGTGCACTCTTCAAGGGAACTAAACATTTACAATAACGTCGATATTCTGTCTCTGAATAATGATTACACAGGGGCAACTGAGATTTGCACATTGTTCCTGAAGGCCTCTTATCGCGTCAATAATAACGGTCGTTTTCTGTCGAAGTTCCGCTTCCTATTTATGGCGGAACATCCAGAGCGTTTCAACAATACCGTTATTGCGGAAATGCGTGGCGTATCCGATGCCAATGGTCGCTCGCCATTCTGGCAATGGCTGGAAGAACACTTTTTCTCGATGGATTTTCCAACCGCTGATTATTTGTCAGGTATTGGTAACAAAGCCTTTATTGCGGAACTAATGCCCAAATATCCAATTTATGTGAGCTTACTATCAAAAGAAGCTCAGGAAGTTATTGGCAAAGTGCATGATAAAACCGTTCCGGCTCTTCGCTTATTAGAGAGTGAAGGGTTTGTGAATCGCGGTTACGTTGATATTTTTGATGCAGGCCCGACCGTAGAGTCAGAGCTTAATGGCATCAAAACCGTGCGCAACTCAAAACGTTTACAAGTAAAAATCGGTTCGGTATCGAGCACTAAAAAATACATCATCTGTAATACCCAGGTCGCCGAGTTCCGTGCGACTCAGATGCCAATCGACGTTGACGAACAACAAAACCATGCAATCATCGATATTGACACTGCCCAGGCACTTCTTGTTGAAGAAGGCGACTGGATCCGGGTATCCCAGAATTAAGAGGTTTATATGACTCACCCTGTACAATTTATTAATGGACAATGGCACCTTGGTGAAGGCGCCGCAATGTCCTCTCTTAACCCAGCGAAAAATGAGACTATCTGGTCCGGTACTGCTGCCAGTCCGGCGCAGGTAGATACTGCGGTTAAAAGTGCTCGCAAAGCATACGAAGACTGGGCAATTACTGATTATCAGCAACGTCTTGATTTGGTAGAGCGCTTTGCCCAGGCTCTTACTGATAACAAAGAAGCTCTGGCAATCACTATCGCTGAAGAAACTGGCAAGCCATTATGGGAAACCCGCACTGAAGTGGGTGCCATGGTTGGTAAAATTGCGATTTCTGTAAAAGCATACCAGGAAAGAACGGGTACCGTTGAAAATCCAATGCCTGGTGCGAAAGCGTTTATTCGTCACAAGCCGCACGGTGTTGTCGCCGTATTTGGCCCTTACAACTTCCCGGGTCACTTACCAAATGGCCACATCGTTCCTGCTTTACTTGCGGGTAATACGATTGTATTTAAGCCAAGTGAATTAACCCCAAAAGTGGCTGAAGAAACTATCAAACTTTGGGAGCAAGCAGGTTTACCTGCGGGCGTGATTAACCTGGTTCAGGGTGAAATTGAAACCGGTAAAGCTCTGGCTTCACACCCGGGTATCGATGGTTTGTTCTTCACCGGTAGTTCTAACACTGGTCACCTTTTGCATCAACAGTTTGCCGGTCAGCCTGGTAAGATTCTGGCGTTAGAGATGGGTGGTAACAACCCACTTATTATCAAAGACGTGGCGCAGGTTGATGCTGCCGTTCATGATATGGTGCAATCCGCATTTGTAACGTCAGGACAGCGTTGCACCTGTTCGCGTCGTGTGTTTATCGAAAACACTGAGCAAGGTGATGCTATTTTAAAACGCTTTATCGAAGTAAGTAGTCGCATCAAGGTTGGTTTTTACGACGACCAAGACCAGCCATTCATGGGGTCGATGATCTCGGAAAAGGCGGCACTTGGCATGCTGAACGCTCAGCAAAAGCTAATTGATATGGGTGCTAAAGTCCTGCTTGAAATGCGTCATTTAACTCCTGGCACAGGCTTTGTTACGCCAGGCATCATTGATGTTACCAGAGTTGAAGGCATCAAAGATGAAGAACACTTTGGGCCACTAGTTAAGATTTATCGTTATCAGGATTTCGATCAGGCAATCGATGAAGCAAACAATACCTCGTTTGGTTTATCCGCAGGTCTGTTAGCAGATAATGAGAGCGATTATCACCACTTCTTTAAGCGCATTCGTGCCGGTATTGTGAATTGGAACCGTCCAATCACGGGTGCCAGCAGTGCCGCTCCATTTGGTGGAATTGGCGCCAGCGGCAACCACAGGGCAAGTGCTTACTACGCTGCTGATTACTGTGCATACCCGGTAGCATCGGTAGAAAGTGAATCCGTTGTACTTCCTGAAAACCTCAGCCCTGGTCTGAGTTTCTAAAATTAAACGTTAATATTTGGGGAATTTTATGTCTTTGGCTGTAACAGAATTATTTGAAAATATCTGGAAAAACTATCTCGCGGTAACGCCTTCTGCAATTCGTGTTCACGAATTACTAGGCGCCGGTGCAGAATTAATTAACGATCATGTCGCCTATCGTACATTCAATATCGATAAGGTTGGCATCGACAAATTAGCTGCTCATCTGTTGGCGTTAGGCTATGAAGCAAAAGGTGAATATCACTTCGAAGCGAAAAAACTGTATGCGCGCCACTATGAGCATGCCGATCCTGCCCTCCCTAAAGTATTTATCAGTGAATTGCTGGTAGAGAAAATGAGTGGCGAGGTTCAGGAAATTATTCACAAGCTTATCGCAAAAATGGATGAGCAAGTGGTGACAGCTGATAACTTCCTGTACTCAGGAACCCATTGGCAAATCAGCTACAGTGATTACCAAACCTTGTTAGCAGAAAGCGAATATGCGGCCTGGTTAGCTGCCTGGGGTTACCGAGCTAATCATTTCACAGTGAGTATCAATCACCTTGAAGGCATTGATTGCATCAATAAAGTGAACGACATTGTAAGAGAAGGAGGTTTCCGCCTGAACACCTCCGGTGGTGAAGTCAAGGGTGGTCCAGAAGTAAAACTGGAGCAGTCATCAACCATGGCTGATGTTCATCCAGTTGCATTCAGTGACAGAACCGAAGAAATTCCAAGTTGTTTCTACGAGTTTGCTAAACGCTATCCTATGGATTGTGGTAATCTTTATACAGGTTTTGTTGCGGCTTCTGCCGATAAAATCTTTGAAAGCACAAACCAGGATTAACCCGCTTTAATCAGGCCCCAAGAACAATCGAAGCCCGCTAAATTGCGGGCTTTTTATTTTATGATATTGGTAATTCTGCTACTATTCGAACGATTTTAAAAATTGAGAAAATCTATGAAAGCACAAGTAAAATGGGTAGGCGAAGAAATGTTTATGGGCATTTCAGAAAGTGGTCATAGTATCGTAATGGATGCTAATGGCGGACAACTTGGCCCTAGCCCTCTGGAAAACGTTTTATTGTCATTGGGTGGCTGTTCCTCCGTTGACGTCGTTAGTATTTTACAAAAAGCACGCCAGGACGTGCACGACTGTGTGGTTGAGATTGAAGCAAAACGCGCGGATTCTGTTCCACGTTTGTTTACTGACATCCATTTGCACTTTGTTATCACTGGCACCGACGTTGCTGAAAAACACGTAGAACGTGCAGTGGCGCTATCAGCAGATAAATACTGCTCGGTAGCATTAATGCTCAACAAAGCTGTGAATATCACTCACGATTTCAAAATTAAAAAGCCGGTTTAATACCGGCCTTTTTTATTAAGTCGTTTTAAAGCGTGTTATTTATCTCTCGTCCAATCTATCTGCTGTCCCGCAGCACTGCGCTTTTCCATGATATCTTCAATGAGCGGCTTTAAAATCAACTCCATCGCCAGACCCATCTTGCCACCAGGTACAACCAATGTACTTACTCGTGACATGAAAGAGCCATCTATCATCCTTAGGTAAAAAGGAAAATCGACGTTTCTCGCATCGCGAAAACGAATAACCACGAAACTTTCGTCCTGCGACGGTATCGCTTTAGCACTGAAAGGGTTTGAGGTATCTACCGTTGGTACGCGTTGAAAATTAATATGAGTCCGAGAGAACTGCGGCGTAATATATTTAAAATAATCATCCATACTGCGAACTATGCTATCGCGCACTGCTTCTTTTGAGTGACCTCGTTGATTGGTATCTCTGAAAATCTTTTGGATCCACTCAAGGTTAACTATCGGCACCATGCCTATCAGCAGGTCTACGTGACGCGCAACATCAGCATCTTCAGTGACTACGCCGCCGTGAAGCCCCTCATAGAAGAGTAAATCCGAATCCTTACCCAGCGACTGCCATGGCGTAAATGTACCGGGCATTTGATTGTATGGCACTGCCTCGTCGAAAGTGTGAAGATATCGGCGCATTGTACCTTCGCCTTTCTCACTAAAATCGCTAAATAGTTTTGCCAATGACTGAAAATCATTAGCTTGCTCACCAAAATAGCTGAAGGTTTTTCCCTCTTCACTTGCCTTGCGTTTTAACAAATCCATTTCCGGGCGAGTATAACGATGAAAGCTATCTCCTTCGACCACAGTAGCTTTTATCCCCAATGCCCTAAATATATGATCGAAAGCTTCAGAAGTTGTAGAGGTTCCGGCACCGGAAGAACCAGTTACCGCGATGATTGGGTTACGTAGGGACATAAAGGGGGTTATCAATAACTTAAGTTATATGAAGTTATACTTCAGTTGGTTAGGTAAATTCAAGTTTTCGAAACATGTTGGTATCGCCGAAGCTGCGTTACAACAGTGATCGATGTTGAGGAAAAATGGTAGCGTTTTGAAACGGGGCGCTATACGATAATTGCTCTTGCATTTTCGATATAACCACCATCCATGGCGAAATCCGGGCATACTTGCACGCCTTACAAACCCTCCCTTGCTACCATCCATGGTTCGGGAGGATAAGCACATCCATGTGCAAAATACCCTCTGCGCATCCTGCTCACCGAAAATCGTTCCAGACATTTTCGACATACACACCATCAATGGTGCGGGAGGGTAAATACATCCGTGTATAAAAAAAGGAGCCAATTGGCTCCTTTTTTCGATTCGAATAAATTCGATTATGCTTCTGCTGAAACTTCTTGAGTCTCTTCAACAGTTTCTTCAACTGCTGGACGATCAACAAGTTCAACGTAAGCCATAGGCGCTTTATCACCAGTACGGTAACCGCATTTCAGAATGCGAGTGTAACCACCTGGACGCTCTTGGTAACGAGGACCAAGTTCGCTGAATAAAATACCTACTACTTCCTGGTCGCGAGTGCGGGCAAAAGCCAAACGGCGATTTGCTACACTGTCGTTCTTGGCCAAAGTGATTAGTGGCTCAATAACGCGACGCAATTCTTTAGCTTTAGGCACAGTAGTCTTGATGACGCCGTGCTTTACTAAAGAGCTAGCCATATTGCGGAACATCGCCTGGCGATGACTGCTATTACGGTTTAACTGGCGACCGCTTTTACGATGGCGCATAAGTTAATCCTTATCTCTTAAACTATTAAAACGATGATCGATTTAGTCGTTATCAGCGATGCTTTCTGGTGGCCAGTTCTCAAGGCGCATACCTAGAGACAAACCACGAGACGCTAACACGTCTTTGATTTCAGTCAGAGACTTCTTACCTAAGTTAGGTGTTTTAAGAAGTTCGACTTCTGCACGCTGTACTAAATCACCAATGTACTGAATCGCTTCTGCTTTCAAACAGTTGGCTGAACGTACAGTTAGTTCTAAATCATCTACTGGACGAAGAAGGATAGGATCGAAAGCTGGTTTCTCTTCTTTAACTTCTTCTTCTTTAACGTCACGTAGATCAACAAACGCATCTAGCTGTTCAGCTAAGATGGTAGAAGCACGACGAATCGCTTCTTCTGGATCTAGCGTACCGTTAGTTTCCATATCGATAACTAGCTTATCTAAGTCTGTACGTTGCTCAACACGAGCCGAGTCAACATCATAAGCAATTCTTTCAACAGGACTGAATGAAGCGTCAACTAGCAAGCGGCCAATTGCACGGTCTTCTTCTTCGGCATTGCGACGAGCAGAAGCAGGTACATAACCACGACCCATTTCTACCTTGATGCGCATACTGACTTCGCCGTCACCTGTCAAATGACAGATAACATGCTCAGGGTTGGCGATAGTTACATCACCATCATGCTGAATATCAGCAGCCAGTACAGGGCCCTGGCCTGACTTAGTTAAAGTTAAAACTGCTTCAGTTTTGCCTTCTAAACCAACAGCCAGACCTTTAAGGTTCAACAAGATTTCGATGATGTCCTCTTGGACACCTTCTTTACTGCTGTATTCGTGCAAAACACCGTCTATTTCAACTTCAGTCACTGCGCATCCTGGCATTGACGAAAGTAAGATGCGGCGTAACGCATTACCTAAAGTGTGACCAAAACCACGTTCAAGTGGCTCTAAAGTTACCTTAGCGCGAGTGGTGCTAACGTTCTCGATGCCCACTAGTTTCGGCTTAAGGAATTCGGTTACAGAACCCTGCATTATTGTCCTCTCTTAAAGTTCAGCTTTATTTCGAGTAAAGCTCGACAATCAACTGTTCATTAATTTCTGCTGATAAGTCAGAACGATCAGGAGTACGTTTAAATACACCTTCCATTTTCTTATTATCAACTTCAACCCAGACTGGTTTCTCACGTTGTTCAGCTAACTCAAGAGCAGCGACGATGCGCGCCTGAGCTTTTGCTTTTTCACGTATAGATACAACATCTTCTGGTTTAACAGCGAAAGATGGAATGTTAACAACTTTACCGTTTACAACGATAGCCTTGTGGCTAACTAGCTGACGAGCTTCTGCACGAGTAGATGCATAACCCATACGGTAGACAACGTTGTCCAAACGCTTCTCTAAAAGTTGTAACAAGTTCTCACCTGTATTGCCTTTTAGACGAGCAGCTTCTTTGTAGTAGTTACGGAACTGCTTTTCCAACACACCGTAAATACGACGAACTTTCTGCTTCTCACGAAGCTGTACACCATAGTCAGAAAGACGACCGCGACGGGCGCCGTGCTGACCTGGAATAGTTTCGATTTTACATTTCGTATCAATTGCCCTAACACCACTTTTAAGGAACAAATCTGTTCCTTCGCGGCGGCTAAGTTTTAGCTTAGGACCTAAATATCTTGCCATGTTCTTTCTCCAACTATCCTAAAAGCGTTATACGCGACGCTTTTTAGGAGGACGACAACCATTATGAGGAATAGGTGTCACGTCAGTAATGTTGGTGATTTTAAAACCAGCAGCATTTAAAGCACGGATTGCAGACTCACGTCCAGGTCCCGGGCCTTTAACGAACACTTCAATATTCTTCAAACCAAACTCTTGAGCAGCTTTACCCGCACGGTCTGCAGCTACCTGAGCAGCAAATGGAGTAGATTTACGTGAACCACGGAAACCAGAACCACCTGCAGTCGCCCAAGACAATGCATTACCTTGACGGTCAGTCAGAGTTACGATTGTGTTGTTGAAAGATGCATGGATATGCGCCATGCCATCAGCAACTTGCTTTTTAACGCGCTTACGAGCGCGAGTTGGTGTTTTAGCCATGTCTAATTACCCCGTTACTTTTTAATCGGCTTACGAGGACCTTTACGGGTGCGCGCATTAGTCTTAGTGCGTTGACCACGTAGAGGTAGACTGCGACGATGGCGTAAACCACGATAACAGCCAAGGTCCATCAGACGCTTGATGTTCATTGAAACTTCACGACGTAAGTCACCTTCTACGGTGAATTTCGCCACTTCTGTACGAAGCAAATCTATTTGTGCTTCGTCTAATTCACTGATCTTTGTAGATTCTGCGATACCAGCGTTCGCGCAAATTTCTTTTGCACGAGTTTGACCGATACCGTAAATCGCAGTAATAGCGATTACTGCATGTTTGCGATCAGGGATGTTAATGCCAGCGATACGGGCCACTAACACATCTCCTATATTAAGGTTAAAAGAAACCGGTTGAAAAGCCCGTTAGGATACTCAACCAGCATTATTTTTGCAAATTAAAGTGCCATCAATTAACAATTAATGACACTTTCCAAGATTAGCCCTGCCTTTGCTTGTGCTTTGGCTCACTGCAAATTACACGTACTACACCAGCACGCTTAACAACTTTACAGTTACGACAAATCTTTTTCACGGATGCACGAACTTTCATCTTATACTCCGTTACCTATCGGCCTAGGCCTTTTAGGTTTGCTTTTTTCAGCACATTGTCATATTGACTCTGCATCATATGAGTCTGTACTTGTGCCATGAAATCCATGATAACGACAACGATAATCAATAGTGATGTACCGCCGAAATAGAACTGAACGTTCATAAACATCATCATAAACTCAGGAACCAAACAAATAATAGTAATGTATAAAGCACCTGCCAGTGTCAGGCGAGTCATTACCTTATCAATATATCTGGAGGTTTGTTCACCAGGACGAATACCCGGGATAAACGCACCAGACTTCTTCAAGTTATCTGCCGTTTCACGCGGATTGAAAACCAATGCCGTGTAGAAAAAGCAGAAAAAGATTATTGCTGCTGCATAAAGCATTACATACAGTGGTTGACCTGGAGACATCGCAAGAGAAACCTCTTGTAAAACGTCAGCCACACCACCTTCACCTTGACCAAACCAACTGGCAATCGTACCAGGGAACAGAATGATACTTGAGGCGAAAATCGGAGGAATAACACCAGCCATGTTAACTTTCAATGGTAAGTGAGTGCTTTGCGCTGCAAACACCTTGCGACCTTGTTGGCGCTTGGCGTAGTTTACAACGATGCGGCGTTGGCCGCGCTCTACAAATACTACAAAGTAAGTTACAAGGAAGACGATAGCTCCAATCAATAGTAATGCTAACAGGTGCAAATCACCTTGACGCGCCATTTCCGCTGTTTGACCAACGGCAGATGGCAAGCCAGCAACGATACCAGCGAAAATCAGGATTGAGATACCATTACCAATACCACGCTCAGTAATTTGCTCACCTAACCACATTAAGAACATGGTACCGGTAACCAAAGAAACCATTGCGGTAAAGATAAAACCAGGACCTGGGTTTAAAACCAGGCCAGGCATCATACCTGGTAGACCATTTGCAATTGCAAATGACTGAACCGTTGCTAGTAGCAAAGTGCCGTAACGGGTGTACTGACTGATCTTACGACGTCCAGCCTCACCTTCTTTCTTTAACTCTTGCATACTCGGCACGATGTGTGTGCTGATCTGCATGATAATCGAAGCTGAGATGTACGGCATAATACCTAGTGCCAGTACAGAGGCCCGCTCAAGTGCACCACCAGAGAACATGTTAAACATTTCTGCGATGGTGCCCTTTTGTTGTTCAAACAACTGAGCAAGTACAGCGGCGTCAATACCAGGGATTGGTACAAATGATCCTAAACGGAAAACGATAATCGCTCCGAGTACAAACAATAATCTTTGTGTCAGTTCAGACGTACCGCCTTGAACTTTACTTTCCATTCCTGGTGTAGCCATAAGTGTACTATTCCTCTATTGTACCACCGGCAGCTTCAATCGCTGCGCGTGCACCTTTTGTTACTGCTAGGCCACGAACCGTGATCTTACGGTTAATTTCACCAGACAACATGATCTTTGCAGATTCAATGTTACGAGTGATAATGCCTGCGTCTTTAAGCGCGTGAATATCAACAACATCGCCGTTGATTTGGTTTAATTCGTGTAAACGAACTTCAGCGCGAACTAAAGATTTACGCGACGTGAAACCAAACTTAGGTAGACGTTGCTTAAGTGGCATCTGACCGCCTTCAAAACCAGGACGAACACCGCCGCCTGAACGTGATTTTTGGCCTTTATGACCGCGACCACCAGTTTTGCCTAGACCAGAACCAATACCACGACCAACACGCTTCTTGGCTGATTTTGCGCCAGGTGCAGGAGATAATGTGTTTAAATGCATTGTTTAGTCCTCCACCTTAACCATGTATGCAACCTTGTTAATCATACCGCGTACTGATGGAGTATCTTCTAACTCTACCGTATGACGGATACGACGTAAACCCAGGCCTTTTAAAGTTGCTCTATGAGCCGGTAAACGACCGATAGAACTTTTCATTTGAGTTACTTTAACAGTCTTAGCCATTGTCTATTACCCCAGAATGTCAGTAACGTTTAAGCCACGCTTAGCAGCAACCGATTCTGGAGACTTCATGTCAGCCAGGGCGCCGATTGTAGCGCGAACAACGTTAATTGGGTTAGTAGAACCGTATGCTTTTGACAATACGTTCTGAACGCCAGCAACTTCTAGTACTGCACGCATCGCACCACCGGCGATAATACCTGTACCTTCAGAAGCAGGTTGCATGTAAACTTTAGAACCAGAGTGCTTACCTTTAACAGCGTGCTGTAAGGTAGTGCCTTTAAGGTCGATGTTTACGATATTACGGCGAGCCTTTTCCATTGCTTTTTGGATAGCAGCAGGAACTTCACGTGCCTTACCGTAACCAAAACCAACACGACCGTTGCCGTCACCAACTACAGTTAGTGCAGTGAAGCTGAAGATACGACCACCTTTAACCACTTTTGATACGCGGTTAACAGCGATTAGCTTTTCAGCGAATTCACTTTGTTGTGTGTTTTCTACATTAGCCATTATCTACTCCTAGAATTTAAGGCCAGCTTCACGAGCTGCTTCTGCTAACGCTTGTACACGACCGTGGTATAGGAAACCTGAACGATCGAATGCAACGTCAGTGATGCCTTTGGCTGCCGCACGCTCAGCGATTGCTTTACCAACTGCTGCAGCTGCGTCTTTATTACCAGTGCCTTTCACTTCTTCACGAACTGCTTTGTCTAAAGTAGATGCAGCAGCAATTACTTCAGAACCATTAGCAGCGATCAGTTGCGCGTAAATGTGGCGAGGAGTACGGTGAACGACTAAACGATTCGCACCCAGCTCGCTGATCTTTGCACGTGTACGTTTTGCACGGCGTAAACGAGATGTTTTCTTATCCATCGTATTACCCTACTTCTTCTTAGCTTCTTTACGACGTACCACTTCATCGCTGTAACGAATACCTTTACCTTTATAAGGCTCTGGCTTACGGTAAGCACGAATATTGGCAGCCACCTGACCTATCAACTGCTTATCAGCACCTTTCAGTACGATTTCAGTTTGACTAGGAGTTTCAACGGTAATTCCTTCAGGAATTGCGTGGTCAACCGGGTGAGAGAAACCTAAAGATAGGTTTAAGTTCTTACCAGCAGCTTTTGCACGGTAACCAACACCGTTTAAGATTAAACGCTTTTCAAAACCAGTACTTACACCAACAACCATGTTGTTGATTAGTGCACGAGCAGTACCAGCTTGAGCCCAAGCGCCTTTATCTTCGTTAGCAACCGTAGTTACGATAGCGTTTTCTTCTTGAGAAACCGCAACGTCACTGTGGATAGTACGAGATAATTCGCCTACAGGGCCTTTAACTGTGATGTCTTGACCAGATAACGTAACAGTAACGCCAGCAGGTACATTCACAGGTGCTTTTGCAACACGAGACATATTTCTGCTCCTTACGCTACGATACCGATGATTTCACCGCCAAGACCCGCATTGCGAGCGGCGCGGTCAGTCATCAAACCTTTAGAAGTAGAAACAATAGCAATACCTAGACCAGCTAGAACTTGCGGAAGCTCATCACGACCCTTGTATACACGTAGACCAGGACGAGAAACACGCTTGATTGTTTCGATTACTTCTTTACCTTCGAAATATTTCAAAGTTACTTCTAACTGAGGCTTAGCTTCAGTAGATACTTCAAAACCGTTAATGTAGCCTTCTTCTTTAAGCAAGTTAGCAATTGCAACTTTTAGCTTGGAAGACGGCATAGATACTGCAACTTTATGTGCAGATTGACCGTTACGGATGCGTGTAAACATATCCGCGATAGGATCAGTCATCATAATCGCTTACTCCCTTACCAACTTGCTTTCTTAAGACCAGGAACTTCACCACGCATGGTTGCTTCACGTAGTTTGATACGGCTTAGGCCGAACTTACGCAAGTAACCGTGTGGACGACCAGTTACGTTACAACGATTACGTTGACGGCTGCTGCTCGAATCACGAGGTAAAGACTGTAGTTTTAGTACTGCATCCCAACGCTCTTCTTCCGAAGAGTTTACGCTAGAGATGATCTCTTTTAGTTCGCGACGCTTTTCAGCGTATTTTGCGACTAATTTCGCACGTTTTGCTTCACGTGCTTTCATAGATGATTTAGCCATAACTCTACACCTTATTTCTTAAACGGGAAGTTAAAGGCAGTCAGCAAAGCACGACCTTCCGCATCAGTCTTCGCAGTAGTAGTGATAGTAATATCCATACCGCGAATCTTGTCGACTTTATCGTAGTCGATTTCAGGAAATATGATTTGCTCACGCACGCCCATGCTGTAGTTACCACGGCCATCGAACGATTTAGGGTTCAAGCCACGGAAATCACGGATACGAGGAACTGAGATTGAAATTAAACGCTCAAAGAAGTCCCACATGCGCTCACCGCGTAGAGTTACTTTTGCACCAATAGGGTAGCCTTCACGGATCTTAAAACCAGCAACAGATTTGCGAGCTTTAGTTACCATAGGCTTTTGACCTGAGATTGCAGCAAGATCATTGGTTGCGTTATCTAATACTTTCTTATCAGAAATCGCTTCACCAACACCCATGTTAAGGGTGATCTTTTCAATCCGAGGGACTTGCATGACACTTTTGTATCCGAACTCTTTGGTCAGTTCAGCAACAACTGTATCTTTGTATAAATCATGCAGTTTCGCCATCGTTTACTCCAAATTAAACTAATTCGTTATTAGACTTGAAGAAACGTACTTTTTTACCGTCTTCAAATCTAAAACCAACGCGATCAGCCTTGCCAGTAGCAGGGTTTTTGATCGCAACGTTTGATACGTCGATAGCAGCTTCTTTAGTAATGATGCCACCAGCTTGTTCAAGCTGTGGAACAGCTTTCTGGTGTTTCTTAACTAAGTTGATGCCTTCAACGAAAACTTTACCTTCTGCTGGAAGAACTTTGGTGACCTTGCCACTTTTGCCCTTATCTTTACCAGCTAGGATTACTACTTCATCATTTTGATGAATTTTAGAGGCCATTATCAGACTCCTTATAGTACTTCTGGAGCTAATGAAACGATCTTCATGAACTTTTCAGTTCGTAATTCACGTGTCACTGGCCCGAAAATACGAGTACCAATTGGCTGTAAATTTGCATTTAGCATTACAGCCGCGTTGCCATCGAAACGAATGGCTGAGCCATCCTGACGACGAACGCCCTTTCTAGTGCGCACCACTACTGCATTCAGTACATCACCTTTCTTCACTTTACCGCGAGGAATCGCTTCTTTAACAGAAACTTTGATGATGTCGCCGATGCCAGCATAGCGACGGTGCGAGCCACCTAGAACCTTTATACATTGCACGCGTCGAGCGCCGCTGTTATCAGCAACGTCTAGCTGTGATTGCATTTGGATCATTTTATGTGCTCCGCTTTTGTTAAAATTCAAGGCTATTTCTAGCCCATCACTGCCTTAATTCCGTTAATCCTAGGTACCACCTGGAATCAACGGGCGCGAGATTATAACACTAGATAACTAAAAGTGGTACTTTATTTAAGCAAAAAAAAACGGTTCATCTGCATGCCCCAGTCTTCGACCCTAAACATAATCATTAACCCTCAGAAAAATCACCAGATTCCATAGATAAACTGATTACATTTTATTATCAAAAAACGTTAAGTTTTTGACTGCTAAAATGGTTGATTAACACTCGAAAAATGTATAGAAATAATACGTTAACGATATATATCAAACCCAAGTTTAGTTAACCTATATATTGTACCGTTTGCGGATAAACCAAGCAGCAGATGTTACAAAAAGGTTACTTTGCAGAATTTGTTGCTTAAACCGGTAGTTTGTTGCTTAAACCGGTAGAATTAATGGGTTAAATAGAAAGTAATGAGATTTGCAGTTGAATAGGTGCTAGATTTAATACCAATCACACTAAGTTTGTGCACAACTCAGAGTTAGGGCAGAGGTTCAGTTACAACATAGATTTTATTGATATAGTCATTCTATATTAATGAAATATAGGGCAGTAAATGGGCCTCTCACTAACTCCCTACGGGTGAGTTTTAAAGGCGTTTATCCTGCGTTACTGATTTTGACAATGGAATAACCATTCTCTGCAATCAAAGCCTTGTCTAAAAGCCTTTAAATTCTCACTGAGTGAGCAATAATTTAATGGGATTGGTATAATAGTCTATGGATTTATCCCTTGAACCAATAGACTTAATCAAAAAAAACCCTGCCGAAGCAGGGTTTTTTACGATAACAATAAAGCTAAAATTTAAGCTTTAGTCACAACGTCAACCAAAGTCCAAGATTTGCTCTTAGAGATTGGCGCACATTCGCGAATTGTTACTAAGTCACCTTCATTACATACGTTGTTTTCATCATGCGCTTTCAACTTAGTTGAACGGATCATGAATTTACCGTAGATCGGGTGCTTAACACGACGCTCAATCAGGACAGTGATAGACTTATCCATTTTGTCACTGACAACGCGACCTTGTAGAGTACGAATAGTTTCGCTCATTATGATGCTGCCTTCTGTGAAATGATAGTCTTAACACGTGCGATATCGCGACGTACATTACGTAGCAAGTGAGTTTGAGCTAGCTGACCTGTGCTTGCTTGCATGCGATAGTTAAACTGTTCGCGCAATAAGCTTAGTAATTCAGCATTAAGCTCTTCAATGCTTTTATCTTTAAGTTCGCTAGCTTTCATTACATTACCGTCCGAGTTACGAAAGTTGTTTTGAACGGAAGTTTAGCAGCAGCAAGAGCAAATGCTTCGCGCGCTAATTCTTCTGAAACACCTTCCATTTCATAAAGAACACGACCTGGTTGAATTTGGCAAACCCAATATTCAACAGAACCTTTACCTTTACCCATACGAACCTCTAGAGGCTTCTTGGTAATAGGCTTGTCAGGGAAAACTCGAATCCAAATTTTACCTTGACGTTTGATGTGACGCGTCATTGCACGACGAGCCGCTTCGATTTGGCGAGCAGTCATACGACCACGAGCTACCGATTTCAAACCATAAGTACCGAAGCTAACTGTGTTACCAGTGTCTGCAAGACCACGGTTACGCAGTTTAAACTGCTTACGGAATTTAGTACGTTTTGGTTGTAACATTACTGATTCCCCTACTTACTGCTCTTGCCTTTGCCTTTTCTTTTAGGCTTAGCTGGTGCTTCTACCTGTGCAGGCATACCACCAATAACTTCACCTTTAAAGATCCAGACTTTAACACCGATAATACCGTAAGTGGTATTCGCTTCAGCTGTTGCATAATCGATATCAGCACGTAATGTGTGAAGTGGTACACGACCTTCACGATACCATTCAGAACGAGCAATCTCTGCACCGCCTAAACGACCGCTAACTTCAACCTTGATACCTTTAGCACCTAGACGCATAGCGTTTTGCACAGCGCGCTTCATAGCACGACGGAACATAACACGACGCTCTAGTTGGCTAGTGATGCTTTCCGCAACTAGTGCTGCATCAGTTTCAGGCTTACGAACTTCAGCAATGTTGATTTGAGCTGGAACGCCGGCAATTTGAGAAACTTTCTTACGAAGTTTTTCAACGTCTTCACCTTTCTTACCAATCACAACACCTGGACGGGCTGTGTGGATAGTAACGCGAATAGACTTAGCTGGACGCTCAATTACGATTTTTGATAAAGACGCACGCTTTAATTCTTGAGTTAAGTAAGCACGAACTTCGTGGTCACCTTTCAAGTTATTTGCATAGTCTTTGCTGCTTGCAAACCAAGTAGACGCAAAAGGTTTAGTGATACCTAATCGAATACCGGTAGGATGTACTTTTTGACCCATACTAATACTCTCCTAGTTATCAGATACAACCACAGTAATGTGGCTAGTACGCTTAAGGATACGATCCGCGCGACCTTTCGCACGAGGCTTAATACGCTTCATCGTTGGACCGTCGTCAACCATGATGGTTTTAACGAATAGTTCATCAATGTCTGCACCTTCGTTGTGTTCAGCGTTAGCAATCGCTGAGTTAAGAACTTTCTTCACCAGAACAGCAGCTGACTTGTTGCTGTACTCTAGAATTTCAAGTGCTTTCTCAACTTGCAAACCGCGGATTTGGTCAACGACCAAACGAGCTTTCTGAGCTGAACCACGGGCAAATTTATGTTTAGCAATAGCTTCCATTTAATTTCCCCTTATCTTTTCTTCGCTTTCTTATCAGCAGCATGGCCGCGATAAGTACGAGTTGGTGCAAATTCACCTAGTTTGTGACCAATCATTTCATCGGTAACAAACACAGGAACGTGTTGACGGCCATTATGGACAGCGATGGTCAATCCGATCATGTTAGGGATGATCATTGAACGACGGGACCAAGTCTTAATTGGTTTTTTATTCCCGCTTTCCAAAGCTTTCTCTACCTTCGTCAACAAGTGTAGGTCAATAAATGGACCTTTCTTGAGAGAACGTGGCATGGTAATTCCTCTTTATAATTACTTAGTACGACGACGGACAATAAACTTGTCAGTGCGCTTGTTTTTACGGGTTTTGTAACCTTTAGTAGGTACACCCCAAGGTGATACTGGATGACGGCCACCTGAAGTTTTACCTTCACCACCACCGTGCGGGTGATCAACCGGGTTCATAGCAACACCACGAACGGTTGGGCGAACACCGCGCCAGCGTGAAGCACCTGCTTTACCCAGAGAGCGAAGCATGTGTTCAGCGTTACCAATTTCACCAAGAGTCGCACGACATTCCGCTTCAACTTTACGCATTTCGCCAGAGCGAAGACGTAGAGTTACATAAGCGCCGTCTTTAGCAACTAATTGTGCATAGGTACCAGCAGCACGAGCGATTTGAGCACCTTTACCAGGCTTAAGCTCGATCGCGTGAATAACACTACCTAGTGGTACATTGCGAAGTGGCAATGTGTTACCAGTAGCAATAGGAGCATCAACACCAGACTGGATAGAATCACCAGCTTTCAGGCCTTTTGGAGCCAGGATGTATTTACGCTCACCATCTGCATAAAGTACTAGTGCGATGTTTGCACTACGGTTTGGATCATACTCCAAACGCTCTACTTTAGCCGGGATACCGTCTTTGTTACGTTTAAAGTCGATAACGCGATAGTGATGCTTGTGACCACCACCAACGTGACGAACTGTAATGCGACCAGTATTGTTACGACCACCAGACTTAGAGTTTTTCTCTAACAATGGAGCGTAAGGCTTGCCTTTGTACAGATCCGGGTTTACCACTTTAACGACGTGGCGACGACCCGGAGAAGTAGGCTTACATTTAACAATAGCCATTTTAGTAACCTCTCCTATTACTCTGCGCCGCCGACGAAGTCGATGTCGCTACCTTCTTTAAGAGTTACGTAAGCTTTTTTCCAATCGCTACGACGGCCCATACGCATACCAGTGCGCTTAGCCTTACCCTTAACATTCAAAGTGCGAACACCTGTCACTTCAACTTCGAAAAGTTTTTCAACAGCTGCTTTGATTTCAGCTTTATTGGCATCCGTAGCTACTTTGAAAACAATCGTGTTGTTTGCTTCAGCAGATAGGGTTGCTTTTTCAGAAATGTTTGGTGCCATTAACACCTTCAACAAACGTTCTTCGTTGATCATGCTAACATCTCCTCAATTTGCTTAACTGCATCAGCAGTTACCAATACTTTCTCGAAACCAACCAGGCTAACAGGATCGATACCAGCTACGTCACGAACATCAACTTTGTATAAGTTACGAGCAGACAAGAACAAGTTCTCATCAACTTCTGAAGTTACGATTAATACGTCTTTTAACTCCAGATCTTTTAACTTAGCTACCAATTCTTTAGTTTTTGGTGTTTCTACCGCAAAGTTGTTTACTACAACTAGACGCTCTTGACGTACTAGTTCAGATAGGATGCTTTTGATCGCACCACGGTACATTTTACGGTTAACTTTTTGGCTGTGATCTTGTGGCTTAGCAGCGAATGTTACGCCACCAGTACGCCAGATTGGACCACGAGTTGTACCAGCACGAGCACGGCCAGTACCTTTTTGACGCCATGGCTTCTTACCACCGCCGCTAACTTCTGAACGAGTCTTTTGAGCACGAGTACCTTGACGAGCACCTGCTGCATAAGCAACAACTACCTGATGTACCAGAGCTTCATTAAACTCACGTCCAAAGGTTGCTTCGGAAACTTCAAGAGCGCCTGATGCGTCTTTTAATGCTAATTCCATCACAAATCTCCTCAGACGTTAGGCTTTAACAGCTGGTTTAACAATCACGTTGCTGTTAGTAGCGCCAGGTACTGCACCTTTGATAAGAAGCAGATTGCGCTCAGCGTCAACGCGAACTAATTCAAGGTTCTGAGTAGTAACTTTCTCAGCACCCATGTGACCAGACATTTTTTTGCCTTTAAATACACGGCCTGGTGTTTGACACTGACCGATAGAACCGTTTGAACGGTGAGAGATAGAGTTACCGTGAGTAGCATCTTGCATAGAGAAGTTCCAACGCTTGATACCACCTTGGAAACCTTTACCTTTAGAGGTACCAGTAACATCTACCAGTTTGGTTTCATTTAAAACGTCAACAGTTAGTTCACTGCCAGTTTCAACGCCTTCACCTTCACCGTCTGCTAAACGGAATTCCCACAGACCACGGCCTGCTTCGATACCTGCTTTAGCAAAGTGACCTGCTAACGGCTTAGTAACACGGTTAGCTTTCTTGCTACCAGTTGTTACTTGTAATGCGCGATAACCATCGTTTTCAAGAGTTTTAACTTGAGCAACGCGGTTCGCTTCAACTTCTACGACTGTAACTGGAACTGATACGCCATCTTCAGTGAAGATACGAGTCATGCCCACTTTACGTCCGACTAAACCAATAGTCATAGTCAAAACTCCTCTATTAACCCAAGCTGATCTGTACGTCGACACCAGCAGCCAAGTCTAGACGCATAAGAGCATCAACAGTTTTCTCGGTAGGCTCAACGATATCAATCATACGCTTGTGAGTACGGATTTCGTACTGGTCACGAGCGTCTTTGTTTACGTGTGGAGAAATCAGAACAGTGAAACGCTCTTTGCGAGTAGGAAGTGGAATAGGACCACGAACCTGAGCACCAGTGCGCTTTGCAGTATCTACGATTTCTGCGGTTGATTGATCAATCAGACGATGATCGAACGCTTTCAAACGAATGCGAATTCTTTGATTTGACATGGAATCAAATCCCCAATTAAAAAGAACGAACAAAGCACAACTCATCACCTTCTTATTGAGAAGGGGAGTGTACCGCTTATATTATCATTCAACCCCAAATCGGGGTTGCTGTGGCTAGCAATCGCTTAGCTTATCCAAAGAACAAGTCGGTGGATGAACCAACCGAGCTAACAAAATACCTGCCTGATCACTCAGACAAGTGCGCGTATTATACAGAAGCAAACTTTAAACGCAAGGCTAATGATTAAAAAAACACCATCTCTTATACCAATCACACTCACTCCCAGCGGCTGAGCAATAATTTAATGTGATTGGTATTACATCAAGCTTGCAGACCTTTATTTGCGGGCGTCGAACCGAAACTCATCGAAACCCAATTTTATCCATTATATAAACCTTTAATCTCTAACAATTTCTTTTCAGATAAAGCGCTCAGAGATGCTAATTGTTTGTTTATTGTGTCATAATGAAGGATTGTTAATCCGCCCCCGAATTCATCGGGGGTTATTTTAGTGGAAGTGGTTATGCAGGAAATCGAAGTACGGGGCGCCCGCACTCATAACTTGAAGAATATTGATCTTACTATCCCTCGCGACAAACTTATCGTCATTACCGGTTTATCTGGTTCCGGTAAATCTTCCTTAGCGTTCGATACCTTGTATGCTGAAGGACAGCGCCGTTATGTTGAATCATTATCGGCCTATGCCAGACAGTTTCTATCATTAATGGAAAAGCCGGATGTTGATCATATTGAAGGGTTATCGCCGGCCATATCCATTGAACAAAAATCCACATCTCATAACCCACGCTCCACAGTTGGTACCATTACTGAGATATACGATTACCTCCGCCTTTTATATGCGCGTGTTGGTGAGCCACGATGTCCAGACCATCATGAGCCTTTATCAGCGCAAACCGTTAGCCAGATGGTCGATAAGGTACTTGAATTGCCAGAAGGCACCAAAGTCATGTTGCTTGCGCCGGTTGTGCAAGACCGAAAAGGTGAACACATTAAACTATTGGAAAACCTTGCGGGCCAGGGTTATATCCGCGCAAGAATCGATGGCGAGGTATGTGATTTAAGCGATCCTCCACCGTTAGACCTGCATAAGAAACATACCATTGAAGTCGTGGTTGACCGCTTAAAAGTGCGTGATGACATTCAATTGCGCCTGTCAGAATCCTTTGAAACCGCCCTTGCTTTATCGGACGGTGTGGCGACGGTTAGCTTCATGGATGAACCGGATCGTGCGCCGTTATTGTTTTCCGCAAACTTTGCCTGTCCGATATGCGGCTACAGCATGGCAAAACCAGAACCAAGATTATTTTCCTTTAATAACCCGGCTGGCGCCTGTCAAAGCTGTGATGGTTTGGGTATCAAACAGTTCTTTGATCCACACCGTGTCGTTACTAATGAAGATTTAAGCCTGGCCGGTGGCGCGATTCGCGGCTGGGATAAGCGCAATTTTTATTACTTTCAGATGCTAACTTCGTTATCTGAGCATTATGGTTTTGCCCTGGATAAGCCATTTAAAGAACTAAGTACTGAGGTGCAGCAAATTATTCTTAACGGTTCAGGCAAGCAGGAGATTGAGTTTCGTTACATGAACGACCGCGGTGATATCGTGGTTCGCAAACATCCTTTCGAAGGTATTCTGGTTAATATGGATCGCCGTTATCGTGAAACGGAATCGAATGCGGTCAGGGAAGAGCTCAGTAAATATCTCAACTCGCAGCCTTGTCCGTCCTGCGAAGGTTCGCGATTGAGATTGGAAGCCCGAAACGTATTTGTCGGCGATACTCCGATTCAGCATGTTACCGAATACTCCATCGCTGATGCAGAACAATTCTTTCGTGAATTAACCATGGAAGGACAAAAAGGGCAGATTGCCGAGAAAATACTTAAAGAGATCAACGACCGTCTCGGTTTTCTGGTAAATGTTGGTTTGAACTATCTAACCATGTCGCGCAGTGCCGAAACCCTGTCAGGTGGTGAAGCGCAACGTATCCGTCTGGCCTCGCAAATCGGTGCAGGTCTTGTCGGTGTTATGTATGTACTGGATGAGCCATCAATTGGTTTGCACCAACGCGATAACGAGCGCTTATTGAAAACTCTGATTCATCTTCGCGATCTTGGTAATACCGTGATCGTAGTTGAACATGATGAAGATGCTATTCGCGAAGCCGATCACATTATCGATATTGGTCCTGGTGCTGGTGTTCATGGTGGTCAGGTAATCGCACAGGGCGACTATCACGCAATCATCAATAGTAAAGACTCACTTACTGGTAAGTATTTAAGTGGCAAAGAGGGTATTGATGTACCGGCGAAACGACACAAGGTCAAAAAAGATGAAATGATCCATCTTACCGGCGCCACTGGCAACAATCTTAAAGAAGTCGAACTGGAGATTCCAATCGGATTGATGACCTGTATTACCGGTGTTTCCGGCTCAGGTAAGTCTACCTTGATTAACGATACCTTGTATAAGATTGCCCATATCGAGCTAAACCGCGCCACTTTGGATGAGCCTTCGCCCTATAAAACCATTACCGGCCTGGAGCATCTCGACAAAGTTATCGATATCGACCAAAGCCCGATAGGTCGCACGCCTCGTTCCAACCCAGCTACTTACACCGGTATTTTTACCGCCATTCGCGATATCTTTGCCGCTACTCAAGAGTCCCGTTCACGCGGATATAAACCGGGTCGCTTTAGCTTTAATGTCAAAGGTGGACGCTGTGAAGCCTGTCAGGGCGACGGTGTTATCAAAGTAGAAATGCACTTTTTACCTGATGTTTATGTCCCTTGTGATGTCTGTAAAGGCAAACGCTACAATCGCGAAACGCTCGAGATCCGATATAAAGGCAAAAACATTCACGAAGTACTGGATATGACCATTGAAGATGCGTTCGAGTTCTTCGCACCAATTCCTGCGGTTAAACGCAAATTGCAAACCCTGATGGATGTTGGCTTGTCCTACATTAAACTTGGTCAATCTGCGACGACGCTATCTGGTGGTGAAGCCCAGCGGGTGAAGTTATCAAAAGAGCTATCTAAGCGTGATACGGGAAAGACCTTGTATATCCTGGATGAGCCGACCACAGGTCTGCACTTTCATGATATTCGTCAGTTATTACAGGTTCTGCATCGCCTACGAGACCATGGTAATACCGTCGTGATCATTGAGCACAATCTGGATGTTATCAAAACTGCTGATTGGTTAGTAGACCTCGGTCCAGAAGGTGGTTCTGGCGGTGGCGAGATATTGGTAAGTGGAACGCCGGAAACCGTGGCCAAACACAAGGACTCTCACACTGGCAGATTCCTGGCACCAATGTTAAACAACTAATGTCGATAGCTATGCAAAGAAAACGGTCAACCAGACTCACAATAGGTTGACCGTTTGAACTAGGTTTTCTGTTGTTCCGCACGCCTGGCTTTGTCGGCAACGTCTGCCGCTTCAGTTTTTGAGCCGAGTTTTTCGCGGATTATCTGGAACAACACAAAAAATACCGGCACGAAAATACATCCTAAAAATGTTGCCGAAACCATTCCACCCCATACGGCATGACCCATGGTATTTCGACTTGCAGCACCTGCGCCTGAGGCAAGAACCAGTGGCGTAACCCCGAGAATAAACGACAGAGCCGTCATCAATACTGCCCGCATCCTCAGTTTCGCCGCTTCAACCGCGGCGCCGATGATCGACATGCCTTTCTCTTCTCTCAATACTTTGGCAAACTCGACAATCAAAATTGCGTTACGGCAAGCCATACCTATCATCAACACCAGACCAATTTGCACATAAAGATTCAAGGTGCCATTCATCAGGGTCACGAACAATAATGAGCCTAACAATCCGATTGGAACACATAGCATGATGGCAAATGGCGTGAGCCAACTTTCGTATTGCGCCACCAAAAATAGGAAGGTAAACAGTACCGCCAGTAAAAACAGAGTAACCATACCACCGGAGGTTTTAACCTCCTGATAAGTTTGGCCGGTCCATTCATGGGCATAACCATCAGGCAAAGTCTCGGTGACCGCATTAATTGCCGCGATAGCCTCACCAGAGCTGTAACCCGGCGCCGGCATGACAATTATTTGCGTAGCATTGTAAAGGTTGAAACGCGCTGATACGTCGGCTCCGATTGTCGGCTCAAAATTGGAAAAACTCGAAAAACGCACCATCTCGCCATCCGCCGCTCTGACATACAGACTATTGAGATCCCCTTCATCATTCCGATAACGCGCCTCGGACATAATATTCACCTGATAGTTCTTACCAAAGCGGGTGTAATCATTAACGTAACGTTTACCGAATAAACTACCGATAGCAGTATTAATCGCTCCCGGGTCGAGCCCTAGCAACATAGCTTTCTCATAATCGATATTAAGACTCAATTGTGGCACATTGGCAGTATAAGTAGAAAACGCGACGGCAATTTCTGGTCGTTGCATTAACTCGCCAACAAGTTGCATATACACAGGCCCAAGTGATTCCGTTGAACGCCCGAGCCTGTCTTCGAGAATCATGGTTACACCTGAAGTGGCACCCAATCCCGGAATCGCTGGCGTCGACATAACCAGGCTTTTAATTTCCCGGTTACTCTGCATGATTTGCGTGGTTTGCGCCATAATACTCGCCTGCGACAACTCTTCGGTTTGCCTCTGTTCCCAATCGTCCAGAGTAATTATTAACATCCCGGCATTGGTCGCTAATGCCCCTTTGATCATACTAAAGCCATTAGCAGTAACGATGCTTTGCACGCCAGGAATTTCTTTTATCTGATTAGTCAGTTTATCGATTTCGGTAATGGTTCTATCTAAGGTCGATGCCTCGGGTAACGAAATATCTACCAAGAAGTTGCCTTTATCTTCTTCAGGAATGAATCCGCCAGGCATGTTCGAGCCCAAATAAGCGATATACGCCATCAACGAGCCAAACAAGATTAAGGTGACGATTAGGTGCCTGGACAGCAAAGCAACCGTTGCTCCATAACCCCCCATCATTTTATTGATAAAAGCATTGAACCAACCCAAAGGACCTTTAGTGGGTAAGGCGGTTGGTTTTAACATAATGGAGCATAGCGCTGGTGTCAGAGACAAAGCAACAATCGTGGAGATAATGGTAGAAGCAACAATGGTCACTCCAAATTGTTGATACAAAATACCAACCATTCCTGGCGCTAAGGAAACGGGCACAAATACTGCCATGAGTACCAGAGCCGATGCAATTAATGGCGCGGTCACTTCTTTCATTGCTTTAGATGTGGCTTCTTTCGGCGGCAAGTGCTCCTCATGCATGATGCGTTCGACATTTTCAATAACCACAATGGCGGCATCAACCACCACCCCTATCGCTAGGATCAGGCCAAACATAGTAATGGTATTGATATCCATCCCAAACATCTGCATCACGACAAAGGTTGCAACTAACGAAACAGGTATGGCGATAGCTGGGATTAGGGTTGCGCGAAGATTCTGTAAAAACAGGAAGGATATGATTACCACCAAGCCGACAGCTTCAAATAGGGTGTCATAAACTTCGGCCATCGACGTTTTAATGAATAAAGTAGAGTCGTAAGCAATTTCGTATTCAATATCTTCAGGAAAACCCTGGCTGATAATTTCCATTTGCGCATGCAGATCATTAGCCACTTGCAACGAATTGGCACCAGGTGCCAGATAGGCAATCATCAACGGACTTTCCATATCGCCGAGTTTCGACATCGAATTATATTTTTCCGCGCCAAGCTCTACTCTGGCAAAATCCTTGATACGAACCAGACTGCCGTCTTCCTCAGCCCTAACGACAATGTTGGCAAAATCATTAATGGACTTTAAACGCCCTCGGGTTTTAATGGTGTATTGAAACACTTGACCTTGAGGTGCCGGGTTTTCACCGATTTTACCTGCCGATATTGTTGTATTCTGGCTGGCGATTGCCGCCGTAACATCCTGTTCATTAATACCCAAGCCAGCCATAATCTCGTTATCGACCCAGACGCGAACTGAGTAGTTTTTCTCGCCAATAATTTTTAGCTCACCAATGCCGTTTACTCTGGCCAATGAGTCCCGAAGGTTTAACGACATATAATTGGACAGGAATAGGCCGTCGTAGGTACCCTTTGGTGAAAACAGGTTTATTGACAGTAACATCGAGGGCGAAACTTTCGCGACGGTCACCCCGAGCTGTTTAACTTCCATTGGAAGTTTACTCATCGCTTTGTTCACTCGGTTTTGCACTAAGGTTTGCGCTAAATCGGGATCAGTGCCAATTTCAAAAGATATTCGACATAGGTAAGAGCCATCATTTGAGGATTTGGAGTCGATGTACAACATTCGCTCTACCCCATTTACCTCTTGCTCGAGTACGGAAGCAACCGTATCGCGAATAGTATTGTGATCCGCACCCGGATAAAAAGCGGTAATTTGCACCTGCGGCGGGGCAACACTGGGATAAAGGGAAACCGGCATATTTAAAAACGTTAATACTCCGGCCAAGGTCATTATAATAGAGACTACAATCGCAAATTTAGGGCGATTTATGAAAAACTCAATCATCCTGATACTCCCTATTCAACCACGGGAGTAACGGGCAGGCCTTCCTTAGCCCGCAATATTCCTGAAACAATGACTCTGTCTCCGGGTTTAAGTCCTTCTTCTACGACCCAATCAGTCCCCACCCGAGAACCAAATTTAAGGTGGCGTTTGCTGGCAATATTGTCTTTATCTATGGTCATCACATAGCGACCAACCTGGTCTTCCTGCACCGCTTTTTGCGGCACCATAATGCTTTTCGTCGATTTTTTATCGGTGGCTATTAAGGTGACATTTTGTCCGCCAAGTAATACGCCATCTGGATTTGGAAATACTACTCGATAGGTTACGGTGTTACTTCGCTCGGAAACCTTATGACCGATGTAGTCGAGTTTGCCAGGATGTTCATAGATATCGCCATTGGGTAACTCCAGCTCGATAACCGATATTTTCTCGGCTTTGGTACCTTTGAGTTTGGCGACGATATCAAAGTGTCGTTGTGCACCAACCTGGCTGTATACTTCGATGGAGTCATTGGCAATAATTTCAATCATCCAGCCAAGATCCGGGTCAACCATATCCCCACGTTTCACTTTGGTAATCCCGGCAATACCATCGATTGGCGAAACCACTTCGGTTTTTAATAACTGTACTTCAGCAGCCTGTAGTGCCGCGTTAGCGGTTGCCAGTGCCGCTTTGGCCTCGTCGTACTCAACTTTTACGCGCTTAGTATCAAGCTTACTGAGTACCTCTTCTTCAGCCAGGGCGACCGACATGTCGTAACGGGTTTTTGCTAATTCAACGGCAGCAAGAGCCCGTGCAACCGCGCCTTTTTGTTTTGCGACTTCCGCTTTAAAGGGTTGATCATCAATCTTAAATAAGGGATCGCCACGTTTAACTTCTTCGCCTTCAACAACCATACGCTCAACAACACGGCCAGAGACTTCGGGATAAATTTCGACAGATGACAGCGCCGCAGTTTTTGCAGCATAGCGATGGGATACATTGAGTTTCTCGACATTGATTTCGAGAATACCGACTTCAGGTGGAGGGGGGGCTTTTGCCTCCTGTTGTTTTTTCTCACAAGCAGATAACAACAATAGAGACAACACCACTATTGGGACACCAAAACAAAACCGCATGGACAAACTCCTGAATTCTTAATCGAACACGGTGAGTGCAATATAAGAACGCAAGTTAATGGTCTGGTCTGATGCTCCCTGCGGTTAAAAGCCAGTTAACCGAATAACTTCTTTATATTCATTCATCAATCAGTACTCAATTTATACTAGTCTAATATGCTGAAATTAAAATGAAGTTTCCGGTAAAAATGAAATAAATTTATATCCTTGCAGCCAATTCCGCACCTTGCCTAATGGCGCGTTTGGCATCGAGCTCAGCGGCAACATCAGCACCACCAATCAGGTGACACCTCTCACCAAGGTCATTGAGCTGTTTATAAAGGCTGTCATTGGACTCCTGACCTGCACAGATAATGATGTTGTCGACTTCCAGTAAGTGTTGCTCACCTTGTATTGAATACACCAAACCCTGATCGTTGATTTGCTCATACTGAACCCCCGGAACCATATTCACATGATGGTTTTTCAGGGTGTTGCGGTGGATCCAGCCAGTGGTTTTACCAAGGTTGGCCCCCACTTTGGTTTCCTTACGCTGCATCAAATAAATTTCCCGGTCATGTTTTAAATCGTGATCGATAGGAAGCAAGGCTCCTGGGTTGGTATATTCGGTATCAATGCCCCAGGCTTTCAACCAGCGTTCCTGGTTGGTGGTCAAAGATTCTTCTTCAACCAAATAAGTTGCGACATCAAAGCCAATGCCGCCAGCGCCGATAATGGCCACTTTCTTGCCAACCGGCTGATGATGTTTCAATACGTCCAGATAGCTCATTACTTTCGGATGGTTAACACCCGGAATATTCGGCGTTCTTGGATTAATACCTGTGGCAAAGACAATGTCATCATAGCCTCGAGTGCGCAACGATTCGACATCCTGGAAGCTATTAAGGTGTAGTTCTACATTATGCTTTTCAAGCTGCCTCTGGTAGTAACGCAAGGTCTCATAAAACTCTTCTTTTCCTGGTACCTGTTTGGCGTAATTAAACTGGCCACCAATTTCGCTGGCCCCGTCAAACAAGGTAACCTTATGACCGCGCTGAGCGGCATAGCAACTGAATGCTAAGCCCGCAGGTCCAGCGCCAATCACCGCAATATTCTTTTCGGTAGTGGTTCTTTCAAAAGTCAGCTCGGTTTCGTAACAGGCTTGAGGATTTACCAGGCAAGTGGCTCGTTTTTGCTCAAATACATGATCCAGACAGGCCTGGTTACAGCCGATGCAGGTATTAATATCTTCAGGGCGCCCTTGGGCAGCTTTATTGACAAAATCAGCATCGGCTAAAAATGGTCTTGCCATCGATACCATGTCTGAATGTCCTTCTGCCAACACGCGCTCGGCAACATCTGGCATATTGATACGATTTGTCGCTACCAACGGCACACTAACCTCCCCCATCAAACGCTTGGTGACCCAGGTAAATGCGGCTCTGGGAACACTGGTAGCTATGGTCGGGACCCTGGCTTCATGCCAGCCAATGCCGGTATTAATGATGGTTGCCCCTGCCGCCTCAATAGCCTTAGCCATCGTTACGATTTCTTCCCAGGTGTTACCACCTTCGACTAAATCTAATAACGATAAGCGGAAAATAATAATGAAATCTTTACCAACCTTTTCACGCACCGCGTTGACAATTTCAACACCAAGTCGCATACGATTCTCGATACCACCACCCCATTTATCGGTTCGGTGATTGGTGCGCTTACAGCTGAATTGATTAATCAGATAGCCTTCCGAGCCCATAATTTCCACACCATCGTATCCCGCTTCCTTGGCTAATTTCGATGATTTGGCAAAGTCTTTAATGGTCGAATGTATTTTGCGTTCAGATAATTGCTTAGGTTTGAATGGATTTATGGGGGCTTTTATCGGGCTGGCCGATACAGAAAATGGATGATAGGCATAACGGCCTGTATGCAGCAGCTGTAAACAAATTTTAGTTGGATATTTATGAACAGCGTCGGTAATGGCTTTGTGTTTCTTTACATGCCAGAACTTACTGAGTTCGGACCCCATTGGTGCTACCCGCCCGCGAAAGTTAGGGCTAATACCACCGGTAACAATTAATCCGACGCCGCCTTTGGCCCTGGCTTCATAAAACGCAGCCAGCTTTTCAAAACCATTAGACTCCTCCTCAAGACCAGTATGCATTGACCCCATCAAAACACGGTTTTGTAGGGTAGTGAAGCCCAGGTCTAACGGGGCAAGTAAATTTGGATAAGGAGTTGAAGTTGTCATTATACACCTAACATCGGACCAGTTATGGACCTCATTAAACCAGATAAATATTCACTTTAAAACACTTGTTTGAAAATAACTGTACTATTCTCGACCGAGGTTTTCTCGCAAACTTTACCAATGCTTTCATTCACAAGTTAAACTTAACCTTAACTTAAGTTCCAATTTCTTTTAAGTTTGGCTAAAATTCGCCCCCAAATTTGCAGCAGGTACGGTTATGTTAAGCCACATTCATCCAGACAATTACGACGCACAACTTGAAAAGAAAAAAGCAGCGATGCAAGCGCTATTTGCGGAGTTTTCTGTTCCTCAACCGCAAATCTTTGAATCTCAGCCTCTACATTATCGTTTACGGGCAGAGTTTCGGGTCTGGCATGAGGGCGATGATCTTTACTACATTATGTTTGATCAACAAAGCAAACAGAAATTTCGCGTTGATCAATTCCTACCTGCCAGTGAAATCATCAATGAAGCAATGCCGGCATTACTTGATGATATTCGTGATAAAGACATTCTGCGCCGAAAACTGTTCCAGGTTGATTTCTTATCTACCTTAAGCGGCGAGCTACTGATCAGTATGTTGTATCACAAGCCACTCGATGAAGAGTGGCAATCTCAAGCCAAATTGCTGAACGAGCGGTTAAATAAGCTGGCAAACATTTCCATTATCGGTCGGGCTCGCAAGCAAAAAGAGATTATCGGCAAAGATTTTGTCACCGAAGAGTTAAAAGTTGACGGCAAACAGTTTCGCTATCATCAGGTTGAAAATAGTTTTACTCAACCTAATGGTGGAGTGAATGAAAAAATGCTGAGCTGGGCTCGTGCGGCAACCAAAGATATTGGTGGCGATTTAGTCGAGCTTTACTGTGGAAACGGCAATTTCAGCATCGCTTTGGCAGAGAATTTTGACAAGGTTTTGGCCACGGAAATATCCAAAAGCTCGGTCGCGTCGGCACAAATAAACATTGAAGATAACGGCATTGAGAACCTGAAAATTATTCGCATGTCGAGTGAAGAGTTTAGCCAGGCAATGAATGGCGAACGCACGTTCCGCCGCCTTGAGGGGCTGGATTTGAAGCAATATGGTTATCAAACCGTGTTAGTCGACCCACCACGCGCAGGCCTGGATCCGGATTCCGTGGAACTGGCGAGTCGCTTTGATCAGATCTTATATATCTCCTGTAATCCGAATACTCTGCGAGATAACTTAAAAACACTGATTAAAACCCATGAGGTTGAATCGTTCGCGTTATTTGACCAGTTTCCGTATACCGACCATATCGAATGCGGCGTGGTATTAAAGCGTCGCAAGTAATATTGCCAGAACGCAAAAACCAATCAGCTGGCTTAATGTCAGCTGATTTCACCAATTTTTCTTAAATGCAAATCCATCGCACCACGGGCGATAAAACGTAGTTGTTTAATGGTTCGCTCGGTCAGTTCATCTATTTCGTTAGGATCGACATCAAGCGCTTCAGCACCAGCGCTAAATACGATAGTAACCGCCGCATGGGCCTGTAAAAAACTGGTGTCGGCATCGAGCTTATTGGCCTGTTGCAGATAGTCACACAGTTCCATCGTAAAGTAGCGAATTTCCCGATTAACCGCTGCACGGAATTCCTTTGATGTGCCCGAACGCTCTCGCAGCAACAAGCGAAAAACATTGGGATTGGCTTCGATAAATTCCATAAACGTCTTTACCGAAATCTGGATTACCGAACCGCCCTTTTCAATCCGCTGACGAGCCTGACGCATCAACTGTCTTAACGTCAGGCCAGCCTCATCGACCAGGGTCAGACCAAGTTCATCCATATCCCGAAAGTGGCGGTAAAATGACGTCGCTGCAAGACCTGCTTCTTTGGTGACTTCGCGAAGGCTAAGGTTAGAAAAACTCCGTTCTGCACTCAACTGATTTAATGCGGCATCAATCAGCAAGCGACGGGTTTTTTCTTTTTGTTGTGCGCGGATCCCGGACATAAAATGTATTCCCTGTATTCAATCTACAAATAGTAACACAAGTTTTTACTGCTTTGCTTGACTAGGTAGATGTTACGGCTAAAATAGCGAACACTTGTACACCGAATTATCGAATGAAGAATTTCCTATGACAAAACCACCATTAATCTGGCTCAATATTATTATTTTCGCCGCCACATTTCTAATCGCACTGATTGTTGTTCCTTATCGTGCCATCACTCATGGTTTTGACGCATTTGAAATTTGGGCAGCTATTATCTGTTTTAGTTTCTGTGGTATGTCTATTACCGCCGGTTATCATCGTTTGTGGTCACACCGCACCTACAAAGCCCACGCATCACTGCGTTTCATTTACGCAATCGGTGGCGCCTTTGCTCTACAAAACAGTATCTTGCATTGGTGTTCTGATCACCGTGTACATCATAAACACGTAGACAACAATGACGTTGACCCATACAGCGCTAAACGCGGTTTTTGGTTTTCTCATATCGGCTGGATGATCCGCGACTATCAAGGCGATAAATATTCTAATTACGATAACGCCCGAGACCTGCAAAAAGAAAAGATCGTCGTATGGCAGCATAAGTACTATATTCCGCTAGCGATAGCGACAAACTTTGGTATCCCAATGGCTCTCGGTTGGTTCCATGGCGACATTATTTCAAGTTTGCTGTTAGCTGGTGTACTTCGACTGGTACTGAGCCACCATACAACCTTTTTCATTAATTCATTGGCACATATTTGGGGCAAGCAAACGTACACAGATAAAAATACCGCTCGCGATAACGGTGTCCTGGCATTCTTTACCTTTGGTGAGGGCTATCATAACTTTCATCATATATTTGAAAATGACTACCGCAATGGCATTCGCTGGTATCAATTTGACCCGACAAAATGGCTGATAAAGGGCTGCAGCTATCTGAATCTGACCAACAATTTGCGTAAAACACCTGAAGATAAGATCGCCTTAGCAAAAGCTAAAATGCAACTTACAGTATCCAAGGTTAAGCTGGAAAATAAGGTAAACGCCGAAGAACTGTTGGTTAAGCTACAACACGAATACGATGCTTTGCTTGAAAAGATGGCACTATATTTTGAGGCCAAGAAAAAACTACTTGCCAAGAAAAGCAACCTGATTGAAGTGGAGAAAGCTGCGCTCATTAATCAATATCAGGAACTAAAAGCGGCCTTTGCTGAACAACGTAAACAATGGCATAGCTTTACTGCTCAATATGCCTAGCCTAAAACTTCTCAAGCCGGCAACCATGCTTGCCGGCCTTCTTGCTATCTATCTGCCCATTCATACATCTCTGGCGTTTAACGATAAAGCAAACAATGAGAATGAATATTCTATCTATTTAATTCGCCACGCTGAGAAAAAAACGGACAAAACCAACCCCGACCTGACTCGATGCGGGCACTCCAGAGCCAGACAGTATGCGATGGATTTTAACGATGTTAGCTTCAACGCGATATACAGCAGCGATTACAAGCGTACTGTGAATACCGCTAAGCCTGTTGCTGAATCTAAGGAATTGGCAATAACCCACTACGATCCTAGGCAACTAAAAACATTTAGTGAACAGTTAATTAAGCAAGAACAAACGGCGTTGGTGGTGGGACATAGTAATACAACAGCGGTTTTAGCAGGGATGCTATCAGGACAAGAACTTAGTGAATTTTCGGAGTCTGAGTATGACCGAATTTACCGGGTTGAAATTAAGGGAGGTCAGAGTATTCTCACCCTGACCAGACAGGAATTTACCTGCCCCCTCGAACATCGGAAAGATTGATACCAGATTAAAGTTGTGAAGGATGGGTAGCACCACCTTCCTCAATGACTTCCACTTTAAGCACTTTAAATGGCTTACCCCACATTTGAATGGTCGCGACATCATTATCAACATATCCATACAACTTTAATTTAGCGCCCGCTTTCTGATACTTTTTAGCCAATCCCATGGGCAGAAGGTTTTCACCGTTTTTACTGGTAAAACCAAAGAATCCGCCTTCGATATCATAATAATTCAAAGTACCTTCATACCATTTTTGCATCGGCTTCTCCGGATTCTTGATGTCTTGAACAGGTGGCTTGTTATCGGAATAAGCGACTTCTGCTTTTTTCAGCTCATTCTTTGCTTCCACGTCTGACGTGGAATAAAGCAAGCCAGTTACCAACACACCAGCAACGGCTAATGAGGCAATTATAGATTTATTCATAGTGCACTCCTCTTTTGGCATTATGGATAGGATCCAATAATCTAGACACTAGCAAAGGCACTTAGTTCATACAACTAGGATTGCGTAACATTAAGTAACGCTTAGCTAAAAAGTGTAAAGGTTTGGATGATTCTGAGTCTTGCTGGTTGTGTGAGACAAGGTTGTGCTGCTTGGGGATGCCAACAGTACGACTCAAGAAAATCATAAGATGATTTTTCCAAATACCGGAGACATTTGGCGATTCGCGAAAATTTGGCCATTAGGACAAATTAAAAAGCGAATCGTCATCACGGAACACCGCTCGGTGGTTAGTCTGTTGGTGCACATACAAAAAGAGCAGCCATTGGCTGCTCTTTTTTGATTTGGTGGTTAAAAAATCAATCGATGACCACCATGGACGGTGGAAATGCAATTAATGCAGGAGCAATTAATTGTTATTCGATGATTTTTGATATTTCCACATGGACGTGGAGTATGCCGAAAATGCACTAAAACATGGATGTATGTAGGTAGAATAACGCACTAATACATGGATGTATGTGGTAAGAATAACGCAGGAGCAGTTATCGAGGAGCAGTTATCTGCCAGTACGACTCTGGAAAATCATAAGATGATTTTTCCAAATGCCAGAGACATTTGGCGATTCGCTTTTTAATTTGGCCATTAGGACAAATTAAAAAGCGAATCGTCATCACGGAACACCGCTCGGTGGTTAGTCTGTTGGTGCACATACAAAAAGAGCAGCCATTGGCTGCTCTTTTTTGATTTGGTGGTTAAAAAATCAATCGATTATTCGATGATTTTTGATACAACACCAGCACCAACAGTACGACCACCTTCGCGGATAGCGAAGCGTAAACCTTCGTCCATCGCGATTGGGTTGATTAGCTCAACAACAAACTTCAAGTTGTCGCCTGGCATTACCATTTCTACACCTTCTGGAAGCTCTACAGCACCAGTGATGTCAGTCGTACGGAAGTAGAACTGTGGACGGTAGCCTTTGAAGAATGGCGTGTGACGACCACCTTCATCTTTCGTCAATACGTAGACTTCTGACTCGAACTTAGTGTGAGGAGTGATGGAACCTGGCTTAGCAAGTACCTGACCACGTTGCACTTCATCACGCTTAGTACCACGAAGAAGAACACCACAGTTCTCACCCGCACGACCTTCGTCAAGAAGCTTACGGAACATCTCTACACCAGTACAGGTAGTCGTCGTAGTCTCTTTGATACCTACGATTTCTACGTCGTCACCTACACGGATGATACCGCGCTCAACACGACCCGTTACAACCGTACCACGACCCTGGATTGAGAATACATCTTCGATTGGAAGAATGAAGTCACCGTCAATCGCACGCTCTGGCTCTGGGATGTAAGTGTCTAAGTGCTCAGCAAGCTCTAGTACTTTCTCTTCCCACTGCGCTTCGCCGTTCAATGCACCTAGTGCTGAACCTTGAACTACTGGTAAGTCATCACCTGGGAATTCATACTCAGAAAGAAGTTCACGGACTTCCATCTCTACTAGCTCTAGAAGCTCTTCGTCGTCAACCATGTCACATTTGTTCATGAATACGATGATGTAAGGTACACCAACCTGACGAGAAAGTAGGATGTGCTCACGGGTCTGTGGCATAGGACCATCAGTCGCCGCTACTACTAAGATAGCGCCGTCCATCTGGGCTGCACCAGTGATCATGTTTTTAACATAATCCGCGTGACCTGGACAGTCTACGTGCGCGTAGTGACGAGTCGCTGTGTCATACTCAATGTGAGAAGTGTTGATGGTGATACCACGCTCGCGCTCTTCTGGAGCGTTATCGATTTGTGCGAAATCACGAACTTCACCACCGTGAGTCTTAGTCAATACTGCGGAAATCGCAGCTGTAAGTGTTGTCTTACCGTGGTCAACGTGGCCGATTGTACCTACGTTAACGTGCGGTTTGGAACGTTCAAATTTTTCTTTAGCCATTCTGCTATACCTTAAAGTTTTAAACACTCGGGTGGCACCCGATACAATTGTAATATCGCTTTTACGCACTGGCCCAAATTAGTTTGAACCCCACGAAAATACTATTCGAGGGCGCCAAAAAAGCCGAGCCATTTTTTTACGGGGCACAATTTACCAAACTCCCAGTAAAATGTCTAAACTTTAGGCTTTTTTCAATGAAATCAGCTTAAACAATTCACTTTCACGTAAATAAACGGTTAATCACCCCGATAAAATTGCCCACAAAACCTAAAGTTGATTAATTTTTATCAATTTTAAGATGTTTGTTGGCTACAACTAATGTATAATCCGCGCAAAAATTTTTAACGTAACTTTTATTTCAATAGAGTAATACAATGGCTGATTTATCAAAATACAGAAATATTGGTATTTTCGCTCACGTTGATGCGGGTAAAACCACAACAACTGAACGTATCCTAAAACTAACAGGTATGATCCACAAAATCGGTGAAGTTCACGATGGTGAATCAACTACCGATTTCATGGAACAGGAAGCCGAGCGTGGTATTACTATCCAGTCCGCGGCGGTTACATGTGAGTGGAAAAAACATCGCTTCAACGTAATCGACACCCCTGGTCACGTTGACTTTACTGTAGAAGTATATCGTTCACTTAAAGTACTTGACGGTGGTATCGGTGTATTCTGTGGTTCTGGTGGTGTTGAGCCTCAATCAGAAACTAACTGGCGTTATGCGAACGAGTCAAAAGTTGCTCGTTTGATTTTCGTAAACAAGCTCGACCGTCTGGGTGCAAACTTCTTCCGCGTTAAAGATCAAGTTAAAAACGTTCTTGGTGCAAACCCACTAGTTATGACGCTTCCAATTGGTGAAGAAGATAACTTCGTTGGTGTTGTCGACGTACTTTCTCAAAAAGCTTACGTATGGGACGATTCAGGTCAACCTGAAAACTACGAAATCACTGACATTCCTGCAGACATGGTTGAGCAAGCTGCTGAATACCGTGAAATGCTTGTTGAAACTGCTTTAGAAGCAGACGACGACCTACTAATGGAATACATGGAAGGTGTTGAGCCTACTGAAGAGCAAATCAAAGCATGTATCCGTAAAGGTACTAACGAATTGTTGTTCTTCCCTACTTACTGTGGTTCTGCTTTCAAAAACAAAGGTATGCAACTTCTTCTTGATGCTGTTGTTGATTACTTACCAGCTCCAACAGAAGTTCCACCGCAGCCTCTTACTGACGAAGAAGGTGAGCCAACTGGCGAATTCGCTCTGGTTGACGCTGATGAGCCGTTCCGTGCGCTTGCATTCAAAATTATGGATGACCGTTTCGGTGCTCTTACTTTCGTACGTATCTACTCAGGTCGTATTAAGAAAGGTGATACCGTTCTTAACTCTTTCACTGGTAAAACTGAACGTATCGGCCGTATGGTTGAAATGCAGGCAGAAGACCGTACTGAGCTAACTGAAGCACAGGCCGGTGACATCCTTGCAATCGTTGGTATGAAGAATGTACAGACTGGTCACACGTTATGTGATGTTAAACAGCCATGTACACTTGAAGCTATGGTATTCCCAGAGCCGGTAATCTCAATCGCGGTTGCACCAAAAGATAAAGGTTCAACTGAGAAAATGGGTATCGCTATCGGTAAGATGGTTGCTGAAGATCCAACGTTCCAGGTTGAAACTGACGAAGATTCTGGTGAAACCATCCTTAAGGGTATGGGTGAATTACACCTTGATATCAAAGTAGATATCTTGAAGCGTACTTACGGCGTTGAACTAGAAGTTGGTAAGCCTCAGGTAGCATACCGTGAGACTATCACTCAGCCTGTAGAAGATTCTTACACGCACAAGAAACAATCTGGTGGTTCTGGTCAGTTCGGTAAGATTGATTACCGCATCAAGCCAGGCGAGCCTAACTCTGGCTTCACTTTCACCTCAACTGTTGTTGGTGGTAACGTACCGAAAGAATTCTTCCCGGCTATCGAGAAGGGTTTCAAAGGAATGATGGACGAAGGTGTTCTAGCAGGCTTCCCAGTACTAGATGTTGAAGTTGAGCTATACGATGGTGGTTTCCACGCCGTTGACTCATCTGCAGTAGCGTTCGAAATCGCAGCTAAAGGTGCGTTCCGTCAGTCTATCCCGAAAGCTGGTCCTCAGTTAATTGAGCCAATCATGAAGGTGGACGTATTCACTCCTGAAGATCACGTTGGTGACGTAATCGGTGACTTGAACCGTCGTCGCGGTATGATCAAAGATCAGGAAGCTGGTACTACTGGCGTTCGCATTAAAGCAGACGTTCCTCTATCAGAAATGTTCGGTTATATCGGACACCTGCGTACTATGACTTCAGGTCGTGGTCAGTTCTCTATGGAGTTCAGCCACTACAACCCGTGTCCTAACAACGTAGCTGAAGAAGTTATCGCTGAAGTTAAAGAGCGTAACGCTAAGAAGTAATTGAGACATCAATTCGTTTGAAAAAGCCCCTCACTGAGGGGCTTTTTTATTTCTGTAAATCAACCATACTATTTTGATATTCGGCACCGACCAAATCATCGATAAGCTAAATAATTCGTCAATACAAGGTCCTTAATAAGAAGGTCGCAAAAAGCACCCCAAATATCGCCAGTGATCGCAATAAGAGATGTTGATACTTGAGCAGCCACCTAACCGTTTTTTTAAAAACATAGCGACCTTTAATCGCCTCAAACATTGCAGTCAACAGCAAAATAACTGCCAGGGTTTTTACTACTAACGGGGTACGGGTATCCTCAGCAAGAAGAAGCAAACCTGCACCTAAAATAACCCTGACAAGAATCGACACATAATGCAGGCCCGGACGACGATAGTGCCGTTCAATCGCATCAGCAATAATTAACGGCTTGATGACGCCAATAATGCTAATGACAAGCACGCAGGTCGCGAATAAGGTTATTATGAATATCATCGAGCCAGGTTCATTAAGCAGAGTATTTCATCAGTATACGCAATATTTTTAATGTCGATGGTTAACTTGATGAACTGTCAGAGTTTTTAACGCTTTTAATATCAAATGCCTCAACTTTAAAAACCAGGATAGAACGAAAGCACTCTGTCTATTAAAAATAGTGACTTAGAGTTGATGCTATATTTTTTATTTATCCTGTTTAAAAAAGGATTAACTAAAATAAAAGACAAACCAACAGGTTAATTGTCAAATTCTCTAACAACCTTTATTCTTCTGCACTTCCAAGCAATAACTTAAAGACGTTGGTCTAACTTTGAACCCTAAAACCATTCAATGCTTATCGACAATCGTTTGAATTCTTTGTTGTCATCTTTCTTAACTCTGTAAAGAGTTAACCGCCTTAACATGTTGTTTTAATTACCCAACAAATTCTGGCACAAGCTTTGCAAGCCACAGTCTGCTACTTCGATAAGGTAAATTAACAAAAAGAAACGTCACCTTCAGTTCGTTGACAGGCATTACTTGATGTCTTGTTAATTTCTAATTAGCTTTTAGCCATTCAAATAAAAAAATGACTACTCGCTATCTATGAATATACCTAATCATAACCTGGACAAAGTTAATTACGCGGTTGTTTTCATCTGCGTCATTGATCGTTTTTTAGGTTGAAAAGTTCAGCACCCTCTTATCAGGATTGGATTATTCAATTAATTAACTGATTGGAGTAGCTCTCGGGCCAGAAAGGAGTCAATTGGCCTTTTCAGGCGGGATGCTAAATAAAGCTCTCTTACAGTGACTAGTCTTAGTTGCAGGTAATGAGGTAAATCAAATAGATAAGGAATGTATAATGTCTTTTAAAAAAGTAATTACCGGACTTATTTTCACGACTTTATCGTTCGTTGCGATTAACGCGAATGCGGCATTAATGAATGTCGGCGGCGTTGAAGTTATGGTTGCTGATGTCGATAAATACGGTAAAGGACCTTCATCTGAGGGAACACCGCCAGAGCTACTAAGCTTTTTTAGCGGTGCGAATATCATGTCAGACTCAAACTCAGATTATGAATTCACAATCACTTTCTTATATAAGCAAGCTGGATTTGAAAACGTATTCAGAGCTCCTGATGGTCAAACCCTGGACACCGACGCCGCGGCAAATACCATGATAAGTGGCACTTTCAGCGTTGGCGCAGGCGATTATCTGACCTTTAGCTTTGGCGCAAATTGTGATGCTACCTTCATGGGTTGCACCGATGTCGCTAACGGCATGAACACCGACAGTGAAAGCTCCTCTAACGCCAACTTCGCAGTATCTGAGATTATGATATCTGGCGATGAGACTTCATTCTACTTGTTCCTGAACGACACAGGTGCGGGTCCTGACGTAGACTTTGATGACTTAATTGTTTTTGTACAATTAGTTGACGTTACAGAGCCTCCAGCGAACGTACCGGAGCCTTCAACAATCTTATTGTTAGCTCTAAGTGCACTGGGTTTCGCTCGCTTCAAAAAATAACTTAAAAAATCTAACCCAGAAAAAAGCCGGGTAAATCCCGGCTTTTTATTATCTTGATTTAGGGTCGAGTATCATACTCATACTCTGCATATTTGCCGGCACGACTACAACCTGCCCTTCATTTTGAGCAAATTGTTTCAAGGCTTCATTGAGCTCATGTTGCAAGTATTCCGGAGTTAGCGATGAATTAATGATCGCGTTAGCTTCGGCAATCCCTCTGGCCCTGGCAATTTCTATTTCGGCATCTTTACCCGCGATTTCTACTTCTACTTTCTTTGCCTCAAGCGTTTTTTGGGCCTGTACCGCTTTTTGGATCGCAGCTTCTATGGTTGGATCGGTATTAAGCGCTCTAATCGCCACACGAGTTATGGTAAAAATTCCAGGATCTTTATCGTCCAGCTTGGTCTGCAGCTCTGCTGTTATTCCAGCTCTCAATTCATCCCGATTTCGATGCAAATCCAATGAGTCGATTTTAGTAACTTCTTCATAGATTACATCCCGGCCCTCTCTATAGACGATATTGTATGCTGGTAATAACGCATCCGCTCCTTTTTGGTAAGAGGCCGCGTACTTCACCATAGTCTCAGCAATTTTATCGGCCTGAACTTTATAAAAAACACTAATATCTAAATCCTGTAACCTTAAATTATCACGCGCCTTAGGTCGCAAATCGTTAAAATCTATAGCTATCTCTTTCGCAGAAAACTCATAAGCTTGAGTGAAAATCGGAAGTTTCCAGTTCAAACCGGCTGACACCTCTTCCAAGTCTACATTACCGAGTGTTTTCTTAACGGCTACATGGCCCGTATCGATAATAAACCAACTACTAAATATGATGACCAAAGTGATTAAAGCGAATATGGCAGACAGGATATTTGAAGCTCTCATCAATAGAGTCCTTATTATTATTTTAGATAATGGAGATTAATCTCTGGGATGCTGACATTGCCAGCAAATTTCAAAAGAAGGGGCGTTAAACTCTTTACAGGAAGGACAACACCACTCTTCGCCTTGAGGAGCGTCAGCGTTGGCAATCAATTCTTTTGCCTTAGGAATTTGTTTAGGATTAACGACCCAAAGCTCGGGCCACGTTTCAAATACAGGGACATCACCACTGGCTCCGGATAGAAACTGATTTTTTATCTTCGTCTCGATCCCTTCCAGTGCTAATAGATTTTGCATATGTTCAACAAAAAAAAGATGTTGGTGACTATATAGCTTTTCCAAAGTCCATTCCCTTACGCGTTAACTTAGTCAAGGTTAAAGGTTTCTGTAGGTAAAAGCTAGTTGTGTGATTTTGGTTGGCAAGGGGACTGGAAAGATAGTGCTAGGTGTTAGTTGGTAGTATTTCAGAGGAAGATTGAGGTTAAAGAGATAGTTGGGATGATTCGAGATCTTGCTGGTTGTGTGAGACAAGATTTTCCTGCTTGGGGATGCAGGCAGTACGACTCAAGAAAATCATGAAATGATTTTTCCAAATGCCAGAGTCATTTGGCGATTCGTTTTTAACAGTAAGTAAAGAGGGAAAGTCGTAAGTGAATATATGGGGATAAAAAAATCACCAAGTGATTTTACGATAATTCGGAGCATTATCGAAAATTCTAAAAAATGTACATCGGCACATTTTTCTTAACGAATTTTTCATCGCGGAACACCGTGAGGCGGTTAGTCTGTTGGTGCACAAACAAAAAGAGCAGCCATTGGCTGCTCTTTTTTGATTTGGTGGTTAAAAAATCAATCGATGACCACCATGGACGGTGGAAATGCAATTAATGCAGGAGCAATCATCTGCCAGTACGACTCTGGAAAATCATAAGATGATTTTTCCAAATGCCAGAGACATTTGGCGATTCGCGATAATTTGGCCATTAGGACAAATTAAAAAGCGAATCGTCATCACGGAACACCGCTCGGTGGTTAGTCTGTTGGTGCACATACAAAAAGAGCAGCCATTGGCTGCTCTTTTTTGATTTGGTGGTTAAAAAATCAATCGATTATTCGATGATTTTTGATACAACACCAGCACCAACAGTACGACCACCTTCGCGGATAGCGAAGCGTAAACCTTCGTCCATCGCGATTGGGTTGATTAGCTCAACAACAAACTTCAAGTTGTCGCCTGGCATTACCATTTCTACACCTTCTGGAAGCTCTACAGCACCAGTGATGTCAGTCGTACGGAAGTAGAACTGTGGACGGTAGCCTTTGAAGAATGGCGTGTGACGACCACCTTCATCTTTCGTCAATACGTAGACTTCTGACTCGAACTTAGTGTGAGGAGTGATGGAACCTGGCTTAGCAAGTACCTGACCACGTTGCACTTCATCACGCTTAGTACCACGAAGAAGAACACCACAGTTCTCACCCGCACGACCTTCGTCAAGAAGCTTACGGAACATCTCTACACCAGTACAGGTAGTCGTCGTAGTCTCTTTGATACCTACGATTTCTACGTCGTCACCTACACGGATGATACCGCGCTCAACACGACCCGTTACAACCGTACCACGACCCTGGATTGAGAATACATCTTCGATTGGAAGAATGAAGTCACCGTCAATCGCACGCTCTGGCTCTGGGATGTAAGTATCTAAGTGCTCTGCAAGCTCTAGTACTTTCTCTTCCCACTGCGCTTCACCGTTCAATGCACCTAGTGCTGAACCTTGAACTACTGGTAAGTCATCACCTGGGAATTCATACTCAGAAAGAAGTTCACGGACTTCCATCTCTACTAGCTCTAGAAGCTCTTCGTCGTCAACCATGTCACATTTGTTCATGAATACGATGATGTAAGGTACACCAACCTGACGAGAAAGTAGGATGTGCTCACGGGTCTGTGGCATAGGACCATCAGTCGCCGCTACTACTAAGATAGCGCCGTCCATCTGGGCTGCACCAGTGATCATGTTTTTAACATAATCCGCGTGACCTGGACAGTCTACGTGCGCGTAGTGACGAGTCGCTGTGTCATACTCAATGTGAGAAGTGTTGATGGTGATACCACGCTCGCGCTCTTCTGGAGCGTTATCGATTTGTGCGAAATCACGAACTTCACCACCGTGAGTCTTAGTCAATACTGCTGAAATCGCAGCTGTAAGTGTTGTCTTACCGTGGTCAACGTGGCCGATTGTACCTACGTTAACGTGCGGTTTGGAACGTTCAAATTTTTCTTTAGCCATTTTGCTATACCTTAAAGTTATTAAAGGTAAGGGTTACCCCCTTACCAGAAATCCTAGCCCACACGAGCCTGACATATTGCGTCTGCAACAGCCTTTGGAGCTTCATTGTATTGTTTAAACTCCATGGAATAAGAAGCACGCCCTTGCGTAGCACTTCTTAAGTCGGTTGCGTAGCCGAACATTTCAGCTAACGGAACCAAAGCGTTTACCAGCTTCATGCCGGCAGGGCCTTCTTCCATTCCCTCGATCATGCCGCGACGACGGTTTAAGTCACCAACAACATCACCCATATTTTCTTCTGGCGTCGTAACTTCCACTTGCATCATTGGCTCAAGCAATACTGGGTTTGCATCGAGAGCACCCTGCTTAAAGCCCAGAGAAGCGGCAACTTTAAACGCCATTTCATTCGAATCTACGTCATGGAAAGAACCGTCAAATAAGGTGACCTTGATATCCAACATAGGGAAACCAGCAAGTACACCATTATCCATTTGTTCTTCACAGCCTTTCTCGACAGCACCCCAATATTCTCTAGGAACGGCGCCACCAACAATCTCGCTTTCAAACTGGAAGCCTGAACCTTCTTCAAGAGGCTCCATCTTGAGCCAGACGTGACCAAACTGACCACGACCACCAGACTGACGTACAAACTTACCTTCAGCTTCAACCGACTTACGGATCGTTTCGCGATAAGAAACCTGAGGTTTACCAACATTACAGTCGACTTTAAACTCACGCTTCATACGGTCAACGATGATATCCAGGTGTAGTTCACCCATACCGGAGATAATGGTTTGTCCGGTTTCTTCATCGGTTTCTACTCTGAACGATGGATCTTCTGCAGCCAGTTTACCCAAAGCAATGCCCATTTTTTCCTGGTCAGCTTTGGTTTTTGGCTCTACCGCAACCGAGATAACCGGCTCCGGGAATTCCATACGTTCCAGGGTAATTACATTGTTTGGATCACATAAAGTGTCACCAGTAGTGACATCTTTAAGGCCGATTAACGCTGCAATGTCGCCTGCTCGAACTTCTTTAATTTCTTCGCGGTTATTGGAGTGCATCTGTACGATACGACCGATACGCTCTTTTTTCCCTTTAACCGGGTTATATACCGCGTCACCTGAATTCACGATACCACTGTATACACGAATAAAGGTTAACGTACCGACGAAAGGATCGGTGGCAATTTTAAATGCCAGAGATGCAAACGGCGCATTATCGTCCGCTTCACGAGTACCTTCGGTCTCGTCCTTATCGTCATTAATACCCTTGATAGCCTCAACTTCAGTTGGCGATGGCATATATTCAATAACACCATCCAATACCGCCTGAACGCCCTTGTTTTTAAAGGCTGAGCCACAGGTACATAAAATAATTTCGTTGTTTAACGTACGAGCTCGAAGACCGGCTTTAATATCCGCTTCTGATAAATCACCCTCTTCCAGGTATTTATCCATTAGCTCGTCACTTGCTTCGGCAGCGGATTCAATAAGATGCTCGCGCCATTCTTCAGCAAGGTCCTGCATATCGGCAGGGATCTCTTCGTAGTTAAAAGTCATTCCCTGGTCTGCTTCATTCCAGTTAATGGCTTTCATCTTGATAAGATCAACAACGCCGGTGAACTCCTCTTCCGCACCAATGGCTAATTGCATAGGCACTGGATTCGCGCCGAGGCGATCTTTCATTTGTTCAACGACATTTAAAAAGCTTGCTCCTGCACGGTCCATCTTGTTGACGAAAACCATACGTGGAACGGAATATTTTTCCATCTGCCGCCAAACAGTTTCTGTTTGCGGCTGGACTCCAGAGGATGCACATAATACAAGTACGGCACCATCTAAAACACGTAAAGAACGCTCTACCTCAATCGTAAAGTCTACGTGACCTGGAGTATCGATGATATTGATTCGGTGGTCAGGAAATTGACCTTCCATACCCTTCCAAAAACAAGTGGTAGCAGCAGAGGTGATAGTAATACCACGTTCCTGTTCCTGCTCCATCCAGTCCATGGTAGCGGCACCATCATGTACCTCACCGATTTTATGTGACAAACCGGTATAGAACAGTACACGTTCGGTGGTTGTGGTTTTACCAGCATCTACGTGAGCACAGATACCGATGTTACGGTAGCGCTCAATAGGAGTTGTACGAGCCACAATAGTATCCTCTTCCCAAGGTGTGAAACCTTAGATTGCAGAAAAGGGTAGTCACAAAAGTGACTACCCTAGAGTTATTACCAACGGTAATGTGCGAACGCTTTGTTCGCTTCAGCCATACGGTGAACGTCTTCACGTTTCTTAACCGCAGAGCCTTTGTTGTCAGACGCATCTAGCATTTCGTTTGCCAGGCGCTGAGCCATTGATTTTTCACCACGTTTACGAGCAGCTTCAACTAACCAGCGCATAGCTAGCGCGTTACGACGAACTGGACGAACTTCAACTGGAACCTGATAAGTAGAACCACCTACACGACGAGATTTAACTTCCACTTGTGGGCGGATGTTCTCTAGTGCAGTTTCGAAAAGATCTAAGTGTTCTTTTTCAGATTGTTTCTCAGCTAAGATGTCTAGTGCACCGTATACGATTTTTTCAGCTGTAGATTTTTTACCATCAACCATTAGGATGTTGATGAATTTTGCAAGTAGTTCAGATTTGAACTTAGGATCAGGTAAAATTTTACGCTGACCTACAACACGTCTTCTTGGCATTTCTCAATACTCCGATAATATTTCAGGAATTTCCCAAAACAATTGTTGTTTCTAAATGTTTGGCCTTACTTGACGGAGTTCCGTTAAGATTTAGGGCGCTTAGCACCGTACTTAGAACGGCCTTGTCGTCTGTCGTTTACACCAGAACAATCTAGTGCACCACGAACGGTGTGATAACGCACACCAGGTAGATCTTTAACACGACCACCGCGAATTAGAATTACGCTGTGCTCTTGTAAGTTATGACCTTCACCACCGATGTAAGAAGTAACTTCGAAGCCGTTAGTTAAACGAACACGAGCTACTTTACGTAGTGCTGAGTTAGGTTTTTTAGGCGTAGTAGTATATACGCGAGTACATACGCCACGGCGCTGCGGGCAAGCTTGTAACGCTGGAACGTTACTTTTTGTTACCTGCTTGACACGTGGTTTACGTACCAATTGGTTAATAGTTGCCATTAATGGGCTCCTGATTAGTTAAAACATGTGCAAAGTAACAGTTATTTTCTGTTAATTGTGCACGCTTATAAACGTGAAAAACCGCGACCCTAAACATAGGGTCGCGGAATTCTATAGGTCAAGCTTTAACCTGTCAAGTCACAGAGGCGATCTCTGCGATCTTTTTAACAATTCTACTCATTGATAGGTCAATTAGTAGATCTAGAGTTACTCTTCACCTAAACCTTCTGGCATATCACCAGAAAGGTCAGCGTTAAGCGCATCTGTTAATGCTTGCTCTGCATCCATTGCAGAAACTGTCGGTTCTTCAACCTGCTCAGTATCGCGTTTGCTTTGACGCTCTTTGTGGTAAGCATAACCCGTACCCGCTGGAATCAAGCGACCAACGATTACGTTTTCTTTCAGACCACGCAGACCATCTTTTTTACCAGCAACCGCCGCTTCAGTAAGAACGCGAGTGGTTTCCTGGAACGATGCTGCTGAGATGAATGACTCAGTAGCCAGTGAAGCTTTGGTGATACCCAGCATCAAAATCTGATACTGTGCTGGTTGCTTGCCTTGAGCTTCAAGTTCACGGTTAGCAACGCGTACGCGGGAAACTTCTGCTTGCTCACCTTTAAGGAATTCACTGTCACCGGCATCCATGATTTCACACTTGCGAAGCATTTGACGAACAATAACTTCAATGTGCTTATCGTTAATTTTTACACCTTGTAGACGGTAAACGTCTTGTACTTCGTTAACGATGTAGTTAGCAACGTGCTCAACACCACGCAAGCGCAGGATATCGTGTGGAGACTCTGGACCGTCAGCGATTACTTCACCTTTAGCGACCTGCTCACCTTCGAACACGTTAAGCTGACGCCACTTAGGAATCATTTCTTCGTAAACTTCACCGCTTGGCTGAGTAATTAGAAGACGACGCTTACCTTTGGTTTCTTTACCGAAGCCGATGATACCGGTAGTTTCGGCTAGAATCGCAGGTTCTTTCGGTTTACGAGCTTCGAATAGGTCAGCAACACGTGGCAGACCACCGGTAATATCACGAGTCTTCGAACTCTCTTGAGGAATACGTGCCAGAGCGTCACCGATGTTAACTTCTACACCATCTTCAAGGTTTACAATCGCGTTACCTGGTAAGAAGTATTGAGCTGGGATTTCAGTACCAGCAATCATTACGTCATTACCTTTGGCATCAACTAGCTTAACCATTGGGCGCATTTCTTTACCCGCTGAGCTACGTTGTGCTGGATCTGTGATTACGATGCTAGACAAACCAGTTAATTCATCAGTTTGACGCGTCATCGTTACCGACTCGATTAAATCAACAAATTTAATCTTACCCGCTACTTCAGTAATGATTGGGTGAGTGTGCGGGTCCCAGTTAGCGATGGTTTCACCAGCTTCGATGGCCTGGCCATCAGCTTTGTTTAATACCGCACCGTAAGGAACTTTATAACGCTCTTTCTCACGACCAAGCTCATCGATAACGGTAAGCTCTGAAGAACGAGAGGTGATTACCAACTTGCCTTCTGAATCGGTTACGAATTTCGCACTTTGAAGTTTCAAAGTACCAGTGTTCTTCACCTGCACGCTGTTTTCTGCAGACGCTCGAGATGCCGCACCACCGATGTGGAAGGTACGCATGGTAAGCTGTGTACCCGGCTCACCAATTGATTGTGCCGCAACAACACCGATAGCTTCACCTTCGTTAATAAGGTGACCGCGGGCAAGGTCACGACCGTAACACTGGGCACAGATGCCAAAATCAGTTTCACAGGTAATGATTGAACGAACCCATACCTGGTCCACAGAGTGCTCTTCTAAGGTGTCACATTTCTGCTCATCTAGTAACGTGTTACGCTCAAACAGAACGTCTTCTGTGCCTGGGATTAATACATCTTGGGCAACAACACGACCTAGAACGCGCTCGCGCAATGGTTCTACAACGTCACCTCCTTCAATGAGCGGTGTCATCAATAGGCCTTTTTCGGTACCACAATCGTTTTCAGTAACAACCAAATCCTGTGCAACGTCTACAAGACGACGAGTCAGATAACCAGAGTTCGCTGTTTTCAACGCGGTATCTGCCAAACCTTTACGAGCACCGTGAGTCGAGATGAAGTACTGAAGTACGTTCAAACCTTCACGGAAGTTTGCGGTGATTGGCGTTTCAATGATAGAGCCATCCGGCTTCGCCATCAGACCACGCATACCAGCAAGCTGACGAATCTGTGCGGCACTACCACGAGCACCTGAGTCGGCCATCATGAAGATAGAGTTGAAAGAGTCCTGCTCTTCCATGTCACCGTCACGGTTTTCGACAGATTCTTTCGATAAGTTATCCATCATTGCTTTCGAAACTTTTTCGTTCGCAGATGACCAGATATCGATAACTTTATTGTATTTCTCACCTGCGGTTACAAGACCAGATTCGAACTGTTGCTGAATCTCTTTAACTTCTTCTTCCGCGGCGTCGATAATCGTGTATTTCTCATCAGGGATAACCATATCATCGATACCAACAGATGCACCCGCTACCATCGCATAGTGGAAACCGGTGTACATGATGTGGTCAGCAAAAATAACCGTTTCTTTCAAACCAAGGTTACGATACGCATGGTTGATAAGGTTAGAGATTTGCTTCTTACCTAATGTCTGGTTGATGATCTCATAAGGCATACCATCTGGACACACCATCCATAAAATTGCACGACCTACAGTGGTGTCGACAATCTTAGTTTCCGGTACCAGGTTACCTTCCTCATCTTTTTTGTGCTCAGTGATACGGATTTTAACGCGCGCATGCAATTCCGCTGTTTCTGTGCGGTATGCTTTTTCTGCTTCTTTCGGAGAGGCAAATACCATGCCTTCACCCTTACCGTTTACACGATCACGAGTCAGATAATAAAGACCTAATACAACGTCCTGAGAAGGTACGATGATAGGGTCACCGTTCGCTGGAGATAGTACGTTGTTGGTAGACATCATTAGCGCGCGAGCTTCAAGCTGAGCTTCTAGCGTTAATGGTACGTGTACCGCCATTTGGTCACCATCGAAGTCAGCGTTATACGCCGCACAAACTAGTGGGTGTAAGTGAATCGCTTTACCTTCGATTAGTACGGGTTCGAATGCCTGGATACCAAGTCTGTGAAGTGTCGGTGCACGGTTAAGCATAACCGGGTGCTCACGGATTACTTCATCAAGTACGTCCCAAACTTCACCACCTTCGCGCTCAACTAATTTCTTAGCGGCTTTGATGGTTGTTGCCAGACCACGTGCTTCAAGCTTACCGTAGATAAATGGCTTGAATAGCTCTAGCGCCATCTTCTTAGGAAGACCACACTGGTGCAAACGAAGGGTTGGACCAACAGTGATTACAGAACGACCTGAGTAGTCTACACGTTTACCAAGCAAGTTCTGACGGAAACGACCTTGCTTACCCTTGATCATATCCGCAAGAGATTTCAGAGGACGCTTGTTAGAACCTGTAATTGCACGACCACGACGACCGTTATCTAATAGCGCATCAACAGATTCCTGAAGCATACGCTTTTCGTTACGAACGATGATATCTGGTGCAACCAGATCTAGAAGACGCTTAAGACGGTTGTTACGGTTGATAACACGACGATATAGATCGTTCAGATCTGACGTCGCAAAACGACCACCATCTAGTGGTACAAGAGGACGTAGATCTGGTGGAAGGATCGGCAGTACCGACATGATCATCCACTCTGGCTTGTTACCAGACTGGGCAAATGCTTCCATTAATTTCAAACGTTTGGTGATTTTCTTACGCTTGGTTTCACTACCGGTTTCAGGCAGTTCCTCACGCATCTGCGCAATTTCACCTTCCAGATCGATATCTTTAAGCAATGCAAGTACCGCTTCGGCACCCATTTTCGCATCGAACTCATCGCCGTGCTCTTCAAGCGAATCAAGATACTCTTCTTCAGTAAGGATCTGTCCACGCTCTAACGTTGTCATACCAGCTTCGGTAACAACATAAGATTCGAAATAAAGAACACGTTCAATATCGCGCAACGTCATATCCAGTAACAAACCAATACGGGAAGGTAGTGATTTTAAGAACCAGATGTGAGCAACCGGGCTAGCAAGTTCAATGTGACCCATACGATCACGACGAACTTTAGTCAGGGTTACTTCAACGCCACATTTTTCACAAATTACACCACGGTGCTTAAGGCGCTTGTACTTACCACACAAACACTCATAGTCTTTAACCGGGCCGAAAATACGAGCACAGAACAGACCATCGCGTTCTGGCTTAAAAGTACGGTAGTTGATGGTTTCTGGCTTCTTAACTTCACCGAAAGACCATGAACGGATCATGTCTGGTGATGCTAGACCAATTCGAATACCATCGAATTCTTCTGTTTGATTTTGTTGCTTAAGAAACTTAAGTAAATCTTTCACACTCTGTCTCCTGTCGGAGTTAACATCGGGAGAGGGTTCCCCCTCTCCATGTAGTAACTTTTACTGAATAGATTCAGTACCCGGTTATTCCTGGTCCAACTCGATATTGATACCTAACGAACGGATTTCCTTCAACAATACGTTGAACGATTCAGGCATACCTGGTTCCATACGGTGATCACCATCAACAAGGTTTTTGTACATCTTAGTACGACCGTTAACATCATCGGATTTGACCGTAAGCATTTCCTGTAGGGTGTAGGCAGCACCGTATGCTTCAAGTGCCCATACCTCCATCTCACCGAAACGCTGGCCACCGAACTGAGCTTTACCACCCAGCGGTTGTTGAGTAACCAGTGAATATGAACCTGTAGAACGAGCGTGCATCTTGTCATCAACCAAGTGGTTAAGCTTCAGCATGTACATGTAACCAACAGTTACAGGACGCTCAAATTCACGACCAGTACGACCATCAATAAGGGTGAACTGACCACTTTCAGGCATATCCGCTAAACGGAATAGTTCTTTAATTTCTTTCTCAGCCGCACCATCGAATGCTGGTGTAGCAATAGGAAGACCAGCGCGAAGGTTATCAGCAAGGCGCATGATCTCATCATCAGAGAAGGTATCTAAATCAACTTCCTGACGAGACTCACCAACGTTGTATACGTCCTTCAGGAATTCGCGCATTTTCGCAACTTCCTGCTGAGCTTTAACCATGCGGTCAATCTTCTCACCGATACCGCGAGCAGCCATACCCAAGTGAGTTTCAAGGATCTGACCGATGTTCATACGCGATGGTACACCTAGCGGGTTAAGCACGATATCGACCGGCTCACCGTTTTGGTCATAAGGCATATCTTCGATTGGAACAATAGATGAAATAACACCCTTGTTACCGTGACGACCCGCCATCTTGTCACCTGGTTGAAGCTGACGCTTAACCGCAAGGTAAACTTTAACCACTTTAAGTACGCCAGGTTGTAAGTCATCACCTTGAGTGATCTTACGACGCTTAGCTTCGAACTTTTTGTCGAAGTCTTCTTTAATGGCATCGTACTGCTCGGCGATTTGCTCCAGGTCGGTTTGCTGATCTTCATCAGCAAGTACCTGAGTCAACCACTTGTCACGCGACATAGAAGTCAAATCAGACTCGCTCATACCAGAAGCTAATAGCAGCTTCTTAGCACGGGCATAGATACCGTCTTCTAAAATGCTGAACTCATCGCCAAGGTCTTTCTTAACCTGCTTAAGTTGCATTTCTTCGATTTCTAAAGCACGAGCGTCTTTTTCTACACCATCACGGGTGAAGATTTGTACGTCGATAACGGTACCAGATACTGAGTTAGGTACACGTAATGAGCTGTCTTTAACGTCAGCAGCTTTCTCACCGAAGATAGCACGTAAAAGTTTTTCTTCCGGTGTTAACTGAGTTTCGCCTTTCGGAGTTACTTTACCTACTAAGATGTCGCCACCATTAACTTCAGCACCGATGTATACAACACCAGATTCATCAAGCTTAGATAGGGCAGACTCACCAACATTCGGGATATCTGAAGTAATTTCTTCAGAACCTAGCTTAGTATCACGAGCGATACAGCTTAATTCCTGGATGTGGATGGTAGTAAAGCGATCTTCTTTAGTTACACGCTCGGAAATCAACATCGAATCCTCGAAGTTGTAACCATTCCAAGGCATAAATGCGATACGCATATTCTGACCAAGTGCTAATTCACCAAGGTCAGTAGATGGACCATCAGCTAACACGTCACCGCGTTGTACCGGGTCACCGATGTGACAGGTAGGACGTTGGTTAATACAGGTGTTCTGGTTAGAACGCGTGTATTTCGTCAGGTTGTAAATATCGATACCAGCTTCGCCCGGTACCATTTCGTTTTCGTTTACACGTACAACGATACGAGAAGCATCAACGTAATCTACTACACCACCACGCTTAGCAACGGCTGTTACACCAGAGTCAACGGCGATGGTTTTCTCCATACCAGTACCAACAAGCGGCTTATCTGCTTTTAATGTTGGAACGGCTTGACGTTGCATGTTCGCACCCATCAATGCACGGTTTGCATCATCGTGCTCAAGGAATGGGATAAGTGATGCCGCTACAGAAATAATCTGTTGTGGAGATACATCCATATACTGAACAAGTTCAGCAGACATCAGGGTAGATTCGTTTTTGTGACGACACGGAACCAGACCTTCAACAAGTTTCTTGTCAGCGTCTACTTCAGCGTTTGCCTGTGCAACCACGAAGTTACCTTCTTCGATTGCAGATAAGTATTCAATTTCATCAGTTACTAAGCCGTCGACAACTTTACGATAAGGGGTTTCAAGGAAACCGTAATCGTTAGTACGAGCGTAGCAAGACAATGAGTTGATCAAACCGATGTTTGGACCTTCCGGCGTTTCAATTGGACAAACACGACCATAGTGAGTCGGGTGTACGTCTCGAACTTCGAAACCAGCACGTTCACGCGTCAGACCACCCGGGCCTAAAGCAGAGATACGACGCTTGTGAGTTACCTCTGAAAGCGGGTTATTCTGATCCATAAACTGAGACAACTGTGAAGAACCAAAGAATTCTTTAACAGCAGCAGATATTGGCTTGGCATTGATTAAGTCCTGCGGCATTACCGCATCCAAATCACCTAGGCTCAAACGCTCGCGAACAGCACGTTCAACACGAACAAGACCCACGCGGAATTGGTTTTCGGCCATTTCACCAACACTACGGATCCGACGGTTACCTAAGTGATCGATATCATCTACTTCACCTTTACCATCGCGAATCGCGATTAAGGTCTTCATTACCGAGATGATGTCATCATTGGACAGTACGCCTTCGCCGGTGCTCTCAGAGCGACCCACGCGACGGTTAAACTTCATGCGACCAACGGTAGATAAGTCATAACGCTCATCAGAGAAGAACAAGTTATCAAACAAGGCTTCTGCAGCATCTTTTGTTGGTGGCTCACCCGGACGCATCATACGATAGATTTCAACTAAGGCTTCAAGGCGGTTAGTTGTGCTATCGATACGAAGGGTATCAGACATGTATGAACCACAATCGAATTCATTCATGTAAAGTGTTTCAAATGACTTATAGCCAGCCTCGGTAAGCTCGGCTAGAAGCTCTAGGGTGATCTCAGCGTTAGCTTCAGCGACGATTTCACCGGTAGATTTGTTCACATAAGGCTTAGCCAATACGCGACCAACGATGTAATCTGCCGGAACTTCTAAGGTATCGACATTTTCTTTTGATAATGCACGGATGTGACGAGCAGTGATACGGCGCCCTTGCTCGACTAATACATCGCCGTTAGGCATTTTGATATCAAAAATTGCCGTTTCACCACGTAAGCGATCAGGGATTAATTCCATGATTAACTTGTTCTTTTTCAGATCGAAACGGGTCGTCTCGTAGAACATTGCCAGGATTTCTTCAGTGCTGAATTCAAGCGCGCGAAGAATGATCGAGGCAGGTAGCTTACGACGGCGGTCGATACGTACGAATAAGTTATCTTTTGGATCAAATTCGAAATCCAACCATGAACCACGGTAAGGGATAACGCGAGCGTTATATAACACTTTACCAGAGGAGTGAGTTTTACCTTTATCGTGATCAAAGAAAACACCAGGTGAACGGTGTAATTGAGAAACAATAACACGCTCTGTACCATTAATTACAAAGGTACCATTTTCCGTCATTAACGGGATTTCACCCATGTAGACTTCTTGTTCTTTGATATCTTTAACTGTGCCTGCTGCAGCTTCTTTATCGTAAATTACCATACGTAATTTTACGCGCAATGCAGCAGAGAAGGTCAAACCACGGATTTGACATTCTTTAACGTCAAATAATGGCTCGCCTAAACGATAACTAACATATTGTAATTCTGAATTTCCAGAATAACTTTTGATTGGGAATACGGAACGGAAAGCGGCTTCTAAGCCATACTCACCGGTCGGGTCGATATCAATAAACTTGCGGAAAGATTCGAGTTGGATAGACAACAGGAATGGATAGTCCATTACCTGAGCGCTCTTACCAAAGTCCTTTCTAATTCGTTTCTTCTCAGAATAAGAGTAAACCATGGGGTTCCTCAGCTTGCTGGTTATGGCCGAATCTGTCTATGCAGACAGGAGTAAAACTAAATCCTGATCCCTTTTCAGAATTCAAGATTTAATAATGCACTGTTTTGGTTTAAAAAAAAACCATATTCTTTAGCGCAAAAAGGCCGGTGACGTTTAAATCACCAGCCATTGCCTAATTAGGCAGCTAATCTGTATATATACAGATTACTTGATAGCAACCGTAGCACCGGCTTCTTCAAGTTCTTTCTTAAGTGCTTCAGCTTCAGCTTTTTCAACACCTTCTTTAAGAGCTTTAGGAGCTGACTCAACAACTTCTTTAGCTTCTTTAAGACCAAGACCTGTAGCGCCACGTACTGCTTTGATTACAGCAACTTTGTTGCCACCGAAGCTTTCTAGGATTACGTCGAATTCAGTTTGCTCAGCAGCAGCGCCGCCTGCGTCACCACCAGCAACAGCAACAGCTGCAGCGGCAGATACACCGAATTTCTCTTCCATAGCTTCTACTAGTTCAACAACTTCCATTACAGACATTTCTGCAATAGCGTTTAAGATATCGTCTTTAGATACAGACATTGTAATCTTTCCTATTTTGGTAAACAGCTAATCTGCTGTTTGAAATAACTATATTGTGCAAGTCAACAGCTAAACTTAAGCTGCTTCTTGCTCTTTCTGATCGCGAATTGCAGCAATAGTGCGGGCAAGCTTGCCTGCAGATGCTTCTTTCATAGCGCTCATTAAACGTGCAACAGCTTCGTCGTATGTAGGTAGCTTAGCTAGTAATGCTACGTCAACAACTTCGCCTTCGTATGCAGCTGCTTTTAATTCAAAAACTTCGTTTTCTTTAGCGAAGTCAGAGAAAATACGTGCAGCAGCACCTGGGTGCTCGCTTGAAAATGCGATTAGTGAAGGACCAACGAAAGTGTCTTTAAGACATTCGAAGTCAGTACCTTCAACTGCGCGACGTGCTAGGGTGTTACGAACAACTTTCATCCATACACCGTTTTCACGTGCTTGCTTACGCAATGCAGTAATCGCTTCAACTGTAATACCACGTGAATCCGCGATTACAGCTGACTGAGCGCCAGTGGCAGCTTCTTGAACTTCAGCAACAATTGCTTTTTTGTCATCAAGATTGATAGCCATTGGCTTTAACTCCTGGTTCCACCGGTATAAACCGGTATTTAAAACTCCCGAGTCAGTTCACTTTGTAATACAAAGCTTCGCCGTCCCGGGCCATTACGGCGAGAGCCAGAAATTTAGGAAAAAATCTGGGTAATCACCATCTACGTAGGAAATTAAGCGGTCAACCCACAACGTGGATATTTAACGCACCTACGGTCTTGGACGGGAGCTCAAAACGAATAATTTGAGCACCTACCAAAATTAGAGGGGCGAAATTATAGACTAATCTCACCCCTGTGTAAACGTTAAAAACGTATTAGATGTCACTCAAAGAACCTTGAGCGATGGCAACACCAGCACCCATGGTTGTAGAAAGACTGATCTTCTTGAAGTAAGCACCTTTCGCTTGAGCTGGCTTAGCTTTCTTAAGCGCCGCAAGCAAAGCAACAAGGTTTTCTTCCAACTGACCGTTTTCAAAGTCAACTTTACCGATTGTAGAATGAACAATACCATTCTTGTCGTTACGGTAACGAACCTGACCAGCTTTAGCGTTTTTAACCGCAGTAGCTACGTCTGGAGTTACAGTACCAACTTTCGGGTTAGGCATAAGACCACGTGGACCTAGTACCTGACCTAGTTGACCAACAACACGCATTGCATCAGGAGTAGCGATAACAACGTCAAAGTTCATTTCGCCTTTCTTAACCTGTTCAGCAAGATCTTCCATACCTACGATGTCAGCACCTGCTTCTTTTGCAACGTCAACGTTTGCACCTTGAGTAAATACAGCAACACGTACGTCACGGCCAGTACCGTTTGGAAGAACAGTAGCTCCACGAACGTTTTGATCTGATTTACGAGCATCGATGCCAAGCTTAACAGCAACATCAACACTTTCTTTGAAGTTAGCAGTCGCTAACTCTTTCAATAAAGCTAACGCTTCATTGATTTCGTATTCTTTTAATACGTCTACTTTTTCACGGATTAGACGAGCACGTTTTGATAATTTAGCCATTGATTAATCCTCTACCACTAAACCCATAGAACGAGCTGAACCCGCGATTGTACGTACCGCAGCATCCATGTCCGCTGCAGTTAAATCTGGCTCTTTAGTCTTAACGATTTCTTCAAGTTGAGCACGAGTAACAGTACCAACTTTTTCAGTGTTAGGACGACCAGAACCACTCTTGATACCAGCAGCTTTTTTCAATAGGAAAGAAGCAGGTGGAGTTTTCGTTTCGAACGTGAAAGAGCGGTCATTGTATACAGTAATAACTACTGGTACTGGAGCACCTTTTTCAAGAGAATCAGTTTTGGCGTTGAACGCTTTACAGAATTCCATGATGTTCACACCGTGTTGACCTAGCGCAGGACCAACTGGTGGTGAAGGGTTAGCTGCACCAGCAGCAACCTGTAGCTTGATTAAAGCTTGGACTTTTTTAGCCATGATTTAATACCTTTGGTATGGGTACAAACGCTATTTAACGAAATAGCTCCCCGTTGAAATTAGGACTTTATTTAAGCGCCTAGCGAGCCTCAAACAAAATCGGCAGCGGATTATATATTAACCAACTACCGTAGCGCAAGTGTACGACATTAATTAAGTGGATTTCTTCTAGATATAGCGGCTTTTGCTTTCTCGAAAGAATTTCATACTCATCGCAAGCGCTAAAAACATCAGCAGGTAAAATGAAAATGTTCCCCCACCTCCCGCATGCTTTTCCTGGTATTCTTCATTGACCTTCGCTGAATCGATTACCGATATATGAACCAATATTGTAGCTGCAGGGCTTACACCGTCAGAAAATTCCACCGTGATTGTGTAGTCTCCAGCATTAGGAGTATCAATATATAAAAAATGTTCATCGAGAATTGAAAAGCCTTCTGGCGCATCTAATAGACGAAAGGTCAGCTCATTCCACTCAAAATCCTTAACGTGACGCTTAAGATCAAAAGACCCCTGTATCGTTACGTCGACGTCTTCAAGGTAGGCGTCAGACGCATAAGGCGTCGTATTTCGTGATTCTATGTTAAATTCAATCTCCTCACTTTGAACACTATTGCTGCCATCAAAAGAGTTAATATGAAATGTAAATATTGATTGGTTTTTAATATTATCGGGGACAGAGCCTGCGATTTTTAATACATTGGAATTTTCTATGCGCAGCCACTCTGGTGCGCCATCTAACGAGAACTGAACCAATTCACTATCAACGTCAGAAAATACAATAGGCAAATTTACACTATCGGCAATTTGGAAGTGGTAGGACATCGCGGGGCCAAACACGCCAGGTTGATCAATCATTTCCTGCTCGCAAACGCCTTCGATTAAACATGCTACATCAATCAAAACCATATCAGAGCTTTTTGGGGTATTCTGTTCTGACAATACCACCCATCCCGCTTTAGAGTGCTTTAACACACGGCTGTTATTTCCGCCAATTTCAGGTATTTTATGAAATTCATCGGTTAAGCTATCGATATAAAATAATTCATTTTTTACCTCGCAAACTTGGTCTTTTCTGCAATGAGAGTAGAAACCTAACAGATAGCGATTCCCAAAAGACTCTTTTAGAAACGAGATATTAAACCTCTCCGACTCATCTTCCAGCTTTAGGATGTCGGTTCTGGAATGCTCTAGTTTTTTAACTATCCCTTTATTTGTGTACTCATATATTCCAAACTCACCAAATGCAATTTGGTCGAAGTATTGTGTCATATTGAAGGAGATATGATTCGCATTTAGTGTCTCGATATCAAATTCGACTAATTGCCTGTCAAACCCGGTAGATTCATTAAAATATATTTTTTTAGCGACCGTATCGAAGTAATACTTGCCGTGTTGCAGCGACATCGTAGAAGCCTTATCTTCTATTTCCCTAAAGACTATTTTGGTTTTCGAATTACAGTCAAATAGAATTACTTCATGCTGCTGACTTACTATCAAATATCCCTGTTCAGAGTACTCATAGTTAAAAAGGGCATCATTAAACTTTATCGTTTCAGTAATATTATCGATGAATATTAACCCCTCGGGGCTGGAAAAAAAGGCTTCATTGGAGCAAGTATAGAGATTTAGTTGAGGTACTTGAGTACCATGATTCACCTTGTCATGACCCTCGAAAGAAACAGAATGTAAAACCCCATCTATCGAGTAATAGACAACATCATTCCGTACTGTTACGAATTTTTCATTTTCAGACGTCCTAGTCCAAACAGGTACCTGGGTGTAGTTATGTAAATCGATCTTTTTCAAAGATTCGTTTATATCCCAATAAGAACTGTCCGGCACTATATAAATGGAATCATCGAAACGCTTTATACTCTGATTGCGTTGATTCTCAACATCTATTTGATTGACTTCACCAGAATCTCGAATTGCATAAAATACATCGTCAAATATGCGCCGCTCTTGCACGAACCAATGCCCATCGATATAAATAATTTCTTCTATCTCTGCCTTATCTGTACCGGTATATAGTGCTTCCTCAAAAATGGGTGTGAACGCCTTATCTTGTGGTGATACCACATGCAACCCCGGAATTGATTGGTAATTTCGCAGATATAAACGTCCGTTACTGATGAACGCACCAGCAGAATAACTAGATTCTGCTGATTTTACACCACGCCCAACAAAATCGTGTGACAAACGATATCCTATAAACTCTTTTTGAAACTCATTTATATCGATGCGGTATAGTCGATTCTTTGAACAGTAATCATCATCTTTGCAGCCCCAACTATCTAAGGCGTAAAGATAGTCTTCATTTTTGGCGATAATATTAACTTGCCTTTTAAAGGTAAAACCATCCAACAGGGGGGTATACTTTTTCTCATCAAAATCAATCAAATAAATATTGTATTCTGCAAAATAGTCATCAGGATCTTGGTTTACTTTCAATAAAACTCCTGATTCTCCGGCCCCTTGTATGGTGAAGTGTCGAGAAACCGACATTTGAACATCTGAAACCGAGTCTATAGACTTGTCGGATTTAGAAAATCGGCTGATACAACTACCGTCGTCATGAGATGATTTGAAGTATATATACTCATTGGTTGAAACAATACTGCCGAGCGATATCTCACTATCTGAGTGGCCGCAAAGCTCACTCTCGCTAAGAGGTAGAAGTTTTTCAAAACCTTGCTGATCAGAGATGGAAACTAGAGTGTCTTCATCATCTATATTGGCGATAAACAGAAACTCATCACGTGGAGCATTTCCTCCATGGACATAATCAGTATAATCAACGCTCGAAACACTATATTGCTCAACAGAATCATCGGTTTTGTCTATTATTTTGACGATGCCATCCTTTAAACCAATCCAATACTTTGAAGATGAGTAGATCGATGTCATCGATTCTTGATCAATTGTTTTTAGCTCGTTAAGAGCTAGATCAAATTTATAAACAGCATCATGTTTAACAAAATAAATCGAATCTTCCGAAAAAGAAAATATCGAACGTGGATCTAGTATAAATTCCAACGCTTCAGGTTGCAGCCATCTACGCGTTCCTGAGGCAGTCCCATCAGAAATAAAATGTAATTTATTAGTTCCTCTACTAACGGTGATCAACGCATTGCTTTCATTCCATCGTTTAATGCCTTCCAGTCGGTCAGTGCCAGCTACGAACAACTCGGACATAAAGTAAATGGCTTTATCAGACTTCCTATTTACAGCAACTGGCTGTAAGAAGCCATTAACTAACGTTGGCATGATGACAGCGTCGCTTAAGATAAGCGGACGAAACATACCGTCAGCAGTATGACTTCCACTGAGGGAGAAGTTTGTATTAAGGTCAACTGGATAGACCCCATTTATTGCTTGAGCTTTTGTAGCAATGAAGGCCAAAGCAAAAGTCAAATAAATAGCTGAGTAGCGAAAATCGGAGTTCGTAAACCAGGTATATTTTCGGAAAACAGAAAAGCTTAATCGACCAATGGTTCTTAAGAGATACCCACAATACATAATTAATCCTTTTAAAAGCAACGGGCAAAAAGAGGGCGCCAAGCTATCAAATAAAAAATAGAATGACAACGAGTAGGAATTGTTTACTATCGGGCTTTAAAAAATACCAGCAATACCGACCAATAAAATCCAGCTACCCAAAAAGATTTTCAAACGCATGCCACCAAGGGCCTGGGCGATAAAGCGGGCGATAAAGCCGCCAATCATTGCGCCGGGAGCAGCGAATAAAAGTACTTCGCTGACAACTAAACCCTGTAACGCAAAATCAGCAATACCGGCAATCACAGTAATGGCGGAAACGACAACGCCAACCGCAACGGAATACATAACCGAAAAACCGAGCAGCAATAGCACCACAGCGATAATTTCGCCAACGCCAACACTTATCCAGGCGGTAATGATGCCTCCGATTAAACTCGCAATGACCAATAACACAACATTTGCATTACTAAATGATTGCTCGGTATGGCGAACCTTGTCACCTATCATTACTACCTGCGCCAGAACCAACACACCAAACACTAAAGAGAAAATACTAAAGATTAGGTTTACATCACCAATAGGTGGCAATGGTAAATACTGGACAAGCCACATTCCTAAGATTGAGGCAGGTGCACAATATAGTAGCGCGCGAAATATTAAGGAAAGTGACTCGGGGGCTGCTGCGATTGTTGTTTGATCGTTAGATACTGTATTTTTGCGATGGAACCAATAGAGCCAGGTTAAGCTACCGACGGTCATGCCGAAGCATTGAATAGCAACACTGGTGGCGATGACCTGTTCGATTTCCATCCCCAGTGCGCTAAAGCTTGGAACAAAAACGATACCCCCACCAGCACCGGTTGAATTAGCGGCTATCGCCCCACCAATGCCAAGAAACAAAAAGCCAAAGTATTCTTTTATCGTTTCCAGTGGGCTTTCGAAACTCATCAGACATATGAGCCAAACGCTTAACAGAGCAAACACAAACATGCACCAGAACACCGGACGATTTATTCGTTCAGTTACCTGGATTTCTGCATTTGAGGTATTAACGGAAGAGACTGACATGGTTAAGGCATTAGATTTTTTGCTCAAATTACCCTACCGTGCACCGATGAGCAAGAGTTAGTGAATAATAATTGTCCCCATTTAAGTCTGTATTACGATATTGACACACAAGGTTAACAATGAGGATATCGTCTTTGGGATTCAGGATTTAAATGACACTATGGAATGTCCATATATAAGCCCTGACTAGAATCGATTGAATGTTCCCGACACAATCGATATACCAACATCCCTGCAGACAACCATCCATGGTTCGTTCAGGATAAATACATCCTTGAATAAAAAAACCCTGCCGAGGCAGGGTTTTTATAGTAACAATTCACGCTCGAATTAGCCTTTTTCGACCTGGCTAAATTCAAGTTCAACTGGCGTTGCACGACCAAAGATGGATACAGAAACCTTAATGCGGCTCTTCTCATAATCCAGCTCCTCAACAACACCATTAAAGTCAGCAAATGGACCGTCGATAACACGAACCACTTCACCTGGTTCAAATAATGTCTTCGGTCTTGGCTTGTCTGTAGAATCTTCAAGACGTTGCAAAATTCGGTCTGCTTCGCGCTGACTGATTGGCGCAGGGCGATCACTGGTACCACCGATGAAACCTAGAACACGAGGTACACTCTTAACCAAGTGCCATGCTTCTTCGTCCATCGCCATCTCGACTAATACGTAGCCAGGAAAGAACTTACGTGCACTTTTACGTTTCTGACCGGCACGCATTTCAACGACTTCTTCAGTTGGCACTAAGATTTGACCAAACTTGTCCTGAAGACCGTGGATTTCAATATGTTCCTGCAAGGTCTTTTGCACACGCGCTTCATAGCCAGAAAAGGCCTGAACCACGTACCATCTTAATTTAATATCTTCAGACATAGATTAAACCTGTAATGAAGTAATATAGTTGACGATCCAATACAGCACAGTATCAAAGATCCACAGTAGGAAAGCCATAAACACGGTAGCAACGATTACTAAACCCGTTGTTTTTAATGCCTCTTCTCGCGTTGGCCATACAACTTTACGTACTTCAGTGCGTGATTCTTTTGCAAAAACAATCGCAGTGCGACCTTTTTCTGTTTGCGAGGCAATTAAACCTGCAACAACAACTGCAACAACTGCTGCAACGGCACGAATCAGTACTGATACTTCACCATACATATAATTAGCAACAACGATACCTGCTAAGATAAGGAATACCAATCCCCACTTTAGCGTATCTAGAGAACCACCTGATTGGTTTTCTGTACTAGCATTCATAACTTTGACCTGTTCCCGTCATTCAGATAAAAAACCCCGACACCTGTCATGGGTTTGAAAATTGGCAGGGGTGGAGAGACTCGAACTCCCAACCGTCGGTTTTGGAGACCGCCGTTCTACCAATTGGAACTACACCCCTTCAAAAGAGGGACATTATAAAGGCGTTAAAATAAAATTGCGATTACTAGTTGCGCAAAATTTTAAAAAAACTGCCTGGACGGGATAAGTATTAACATTGATGTTACAGACAAGTCAAAATTCCTTGCGCTATAAAAAGAGAAATCACCAACTCCGGCCCGCTAATAACAATCACTTTAATTCGAAAGCGTACAAAGGCTTTACCTTAACAAGGCAACGGTCACGCCACTGGATAGGTGTATGCACCCTGTTTTATTTCGTGAATGTTAACGTTAGGGATTTAATGTCGACCCACAAAGATTCGCCTTTAATTAAATCTCCCTGTCCGTCAGACAGTTGGTTATGCTGATTAGGGATGTAATAACCTGAATCCGGTAATCTGTCCTCATGGATATCACTGCTCCAGTTCCACGGCCCATCCTGCTCACTCGTTAATTCATCGAAAGTCGGGGATGGATAATGCAGATATGCAAAAACCTGGACAGGCGTGTTGTCGGTAACCAATGCAAGCAGTGGATGGCGGTTTACCTGAAACTCAAAATTGAGTGTTGCTTCAGATTGACCAATTGGGATTTGCCAGGAATCAATGGAACTAAATGCAAAGTTTTCAGAAGCATCCCGCTGCGTATAGTGCCAGATTTGCGCACCTATTTCAGAACTACGGATTAGATAATTACTAGGGTAATCGCCCCTACCCTTATAATGAATCATTTTAATCATGATATCACCAGGGTCATTCAAACCGTTTTCATTAATATCAAATTCAATCCTGTATTCAATTTCAACCCGACCAGTCTCCATGGCGATGCGATTGATTAAAAACTGACTAGGAAGATACTCAACTTCAAGGCTGGCACGAACGGAATTAACTCCCAATCCGCGATCACATGCATTACCAAGTTCAAAAAGATCGAGTTGTGAGCGAGACAAAGCGATAGCATCGCTTTCAAATTTCAGAATTAACTGATCGTTGTCAACGTCATATTCCAATGCTAGTTGTTCATAAAGGTCTTCATAAGGATCGTAAGTTTGAACACTGTTTTCCGTCGTTTCTAAGATCTGTGCTACTTCCGCTTCAAAGCAATAATCCGTTTCAGATATCGAAAAAAGCGTTAGAGATTGTTTTGAGATAATTAAATACAGATCACCTAAAGCCCAGACCCCATAGTAATGTTCCGCCAGGGGACCTTCAGGTTCGTTGAAAACATTGCCATTGTCATCGGAGCTATTACATGCGCTCAATAGCAGTAGCAGAACGCTAAACAAGATTCCTTTCATTTAAATTCCCTTTAGGAGCAAGTTCGCCCCACCCCTTTAAACGCCATGTTCACATGAACATTTGCATTGTATTCAGTAGGTTATTTTATAGCCGAATAAGCGAAGACATACAAATTCTGGACATTTTCTGTAAGCTTTAGGTACCGAACATTAAGGCTTTAATGCTGTATGACTATAAGGAAAGATCGGTGAAGGTAAGCAAACAAAGAATGTCAAAAGCGAATACTTGGGGATAAGAAAATAACCAAGTACTTTTGTAAATGCCAGAGACATTTGGCGATTCGCGATAATTTGGCCATTAGGACAAATTAAAAAGCGAATCGTCATCACGGAACACCGCTCGGTGGTTAGTCTGTTGGTGCACATACAAAAAGAGCAGCCATTGGCTGCTCTTTTTTGATTTGGTGGTTAAAAAATCAATCGATTATTCGATGATTTTTGATACAACACCAGCACCAACAGTACGACCACCTTCGCGGATAGCGAAGCGTAAACCTTCGTCCATCGCGATTGGGTTGATTAGCTCAACAACAAACTTCAAGTTGTCGCCTGGCATTACCATTTCTACACCTTCTGGAAGCTCTACAGCACCAGTGATGTCAGTCGTACGGAAGTAGAACTGTGGACGGTAGCCTTTGAAGAATGGCGTGTGACGACCACCTTCATCTTTCGTCAATACGTAGACTTCTGACTCGAACTTAGTGTGAGGAGTGATGGAACCTGGCTTAGCAAGTACCTGACCACGTTGGACTTCATCACGCTTAGTACCACGAAGAAGAACACCACAGTTCTCACCCGCACGACCTTCGTCAAGAAGCTTACGGAACATCTCTACACCAGTACAGGTAGTCGTCGTAGTCTCTTTGATACCAACGATTTCTACGTCGTCACCTACACGGATGATACCGCGCTCAACACGACCCGTTACAACCGTACCACGACCCTGGATTGAGAATACATCTTCGATTGGAAGAATGAAGTCACCGTCAATCGCACGCTCTGGCTCTGGGATGTAAGTATCTAAGTGCTCTGCAAGCTCTAGTACTTTCTCTTCCCACTGCGCTTCACCGTTCAATGCACCTAGTGCTGAACCTTGAACTACTGGTAAGTCATCACCTGGGAATTCATACTCAGAAAGAAGTTCACGGACTTCCATCTCTACTAGCTCTAGAAGCTCTTCGTCGTCAACCATGTCACATTTGTTCATGAATACGATGATGTAAGGTACACCAACCTGACGAGAAAGTAGGATGTGCTCACGGGTCTGTGGCATAGGACCATCAGTCGCCGCTACTACTAAGATAGCGCCGTCCATCTGGGCAGCACCAGTGATCATGTTTTTAACATAATCCGCGTGACCTGGACAGTCTACGTGCGCGTAGTGACGAGTCGCTGTGTCATACTCAATGTGAGAAGTGTTGATAGTGATACCACGCTCGCGCTCTTCTGGAGCGTTATCGATTTGTGCGAAATCACGAACTTCACCACCGTGAGTCTTAGTCAATACTGCTGAAATCGCAGCTGTAAGTGTTGTCTTACCGTGGTCAACGTGGCCGATTGTACCTACGTTAACGTGCGGTTTGGAACGTTCAAATTTTTCTTTAGCCATCTTCAATTACCTTTAAAGTACAAATTTCTAATTTTTTACGGTAAAGATAAATGATAGATGGTTTTCTTAAGAACCTCCTCAGAATTGAGAAGGAGTGGTGCTAATAGGCAGATTCGAACTGCCGACCTCACCCTTACCAAGGGTGCGCTCTACCAACTGAGCTATATCAGCACTCCTAATATGGAGCGGGTGGCGGGAATCGAACCCGCTTCTCCAGCTTGGAAGGCTGGGGTAATAGCCAGTATACGACACCCGCATATCTATCAAGCTATCTTTGCGACAAAAAATGGTGGAGGGAGGTGGATTCGAACCACCGAAGGCAGAGCCGTCAGATTTACAGTCTGATCCCTTTGGCCACTCGGGAACCCCTCCAAATTTTGTATTAATGGTGCCGACTGCCGGAGTCGAACTGGCGACCTACTGATTACAAGTCAGTTGCTCTACCAACTGAGCTAAGTCGGCACTGCATTAAGTGGTGCGAATTCTAGAGCAATGTTTTACGCCATGCAATAGCAAAAACAAAAAAAACTATGGCTTTTTGACTGTTTGCTGTTTTTTTACCCGGATATGTAAGAAAAACATTAATGGCCAACAGTAAAAGGCGCCTTTACTGATATTTTATGCTTTTAAAGGTCAATAAACTGGCGCATTCCAATAAACACTAATTCCGGGCACAGGAGCGTATCGTCTTGCAAATTAGCCTGTAAAACTTTGCCATTGCCTCCCGTTAATAAGATCTTACTCACTGGGACATTGTTAATTGCGGCCTGTCGTACTGCGTATTCGATTAATGCTACAGTCATCGCCCAACAACCGCGATTGACATTGTCACTGGTGTTACCAGCAAACCCTAAATCAGCAGGTCTGGAAAAATCGCCTTTTACTTTATCGGTATTTTGATAAAGCGCATTTATCATCATATCAACGCCGGGAACTATCCAGCCGCCCAGGTGTTTGTTTTCTTTACTCAACAAATCAATCGTGGTTGCCGTTCCTGCATCAACGACCAAAACATTTTCCCGGGGGGCAACCTGAGCCGCACCGACAACCGCCATCCACCTGTCGATACCAAGCTGCTCTGGCTGTTGATAGCCAACCTTTATTTGCGTCAAACAATCTGGTGTAAGTAATCGTTTATATGCGCAACCGGACTCAAGGCAGGACTCTTCAAGGCGTTGACAAAATGCTTCATTGGAGACAGCACACACTAATACCTTGTCGGGAGATAATCGCTGAATTTGCTCGATGACCTGGGACTCATCTAATGACATTGGCTCCGACAGGCTATTATCCAGCACCTGACAAAACTTTATCTGAGTATTTCCAACATCGAGCAAAACGATCAACTTTGTTTCCTCAAGCTTACCTCGCCACCATAGATGGGTTTTACCTTGCCATTTATTTCGATCAACAGCGCCCCGTTTGCATTGATTCCCCGACATATACCTCGGGTCAACTGGTTGGCACTGATAATTTCGACCGCCTGATTAATGAATATATCGCGTCGCTGCCAATCCGCCAGCATAGGCGTCAAACCATAAAGCTTATGTTGCTGCAATCTACGATTAAACTGGGAAATTAATCTGGCCACCAATATGTTTCGGTCAACCGATTGCCCTAATTGCGATGCAATGTCGGTCCAGGGTTGGTCAATAACCTGTCCCTGGGCTTCCGGCATTTGAATATTCAACCCAAGCCCTATTACGCTGTGCCCGGCTTCCGTGGGCTGACCTTCAAGTTCCACTAATATTCCAGCCAGCTTCCTGCCATCAATATAAATATCATTTGGCCACTTTAGCTGCACATCAAGTTTGTAATATTGCTCGAGGACATCAGCAACGGCTAAACCAATGACCACCGACAATCCCATCGCCGCGGCAACCCCTTGTTCCAGGCTATGGTACATAGAGACATATAAGTGCGAAGCAAACGGCGATACCCAATTCTTTCCGCGTCGGCCTCGACCCGCAGATTGGTATTCAGCAACGCAGGTTTGCCCGTCAATAACCTGATTAGGAAGGCGTCTTAGCAAGTAAGAGTTGGTCGAATCAATAATGGTGTGTACTTCGATGGGATTACTGGCACCCAAGCTTAGGAGAATTTCCTGAATTCGCTCTGCATTCAATAAATAGATGGGCTCGGCCAAGCGATAACCTTTGCCATGCACCTTGAATACATCTAACCCCATGTCACTGAGCGCTTTTATGTGTTTGGATATGGCAGTGCGACTCACGCCAAGTGCATCTGCTAGCAACTGACCGGAAACAAACTCGCCAGAAGCAAGACGGCGAATCAGTTCTTCACGAACTACTTTAGCCATTATTTCGCGGTTTCCAACGTTGTTTCGCCCGAAGCACCAATTAATCTCACTTCAGGCTCTAACAGGATCGCAAACTTATCCTTGACCTGTTGCCTTACATAAGTAGCCAGAGCAACCAGGTCTTTACCACTGCCGTTGGCGATATTTGTTAACACTAAAGCCTGCTTTTTATGTACGGCAGTACCGCCGATTTGTTTACCTTTAAGCCCACACTGGTCAATCAACCAACCAGCCGCGAGTTTCACTTTGCCATTTGCCTGTGGAAAAGCCGGCATCGATTCATACTCGCTACTCAGTTGCTGATATTGTTCGTTATCGACAACTGGGTTTTTGAAGAAACTACCAACATTTGGGATTTGCTCAGGATCTGGTAATTTGCTCTGGCGAATGGCAACAACCGTATCGAAGACCTGCTTAGGTGTCGGTAGCTGCAACTCCTGTAAACCAGGGTAAGACAGCTTAGGTTGCCACAGTTTAGGGATAGAGACACCAACGGCAACGATCACTCCCTTGCCTTTTAATTTACCTTTAAAAATACTGTCTCGATAACCAAAATTACATTCATCACGAGTCAGTCGTTGCTGCTCACAAGTTTCAAAATTGTACCAGTCTACATATTCGCAAAAATTCGCGAACTCGATGCCATAGGCGCCGATATTCTGAATCGGTGCGGCACCACAGTTTCCCGGGATAAGTGCCAGGTTTTCCAACCCCGGTATATTATTCTCAAGACAAAAGCACACTAATTGGTGCCAATTCTCGCCAGCACAAATATGTAATGCCCAATTATCTGAATGCTCTTGTACTTCGATTCCCTTAAAATCCGGCTGAATAATCGTGCCAGCGTAATCTTCAAGGAAAATCGTGTTGCTGCCTCCACCCAAAATATAAAACGGACCGAGGTTCGGAAAGTCGATAGCTTGCAATTGTTCAGGGGCAAACAGATGCAACAAATTTGCCGCATAAGAAGGTAATGCAAATGTACTTAATGACTGTAATGAGTGTTTTTGTGAAACCATTAACAATGTAATTCGATGGAAATTAACTGGGATAATAAACCAGAAGCAGTAAGGGTTAAACCTTAAATCGACGAACTAGCCTGGAGGGAATGCAGAAGGGTGAAGATAATGGCGCTCTGAGAAAATTCAAAGCGCCGGAGAATAATACCAATCCCACTAAGTTTGTGCACAACTCAGAGTTAGGGCCGAGGTTCAGTTACAACATAGATTTTATTGATATAGTCATTCTATATTAATGAAATATAGGGCAGTAAATGGGCCTCTCACTAACTCCCTACGAGTGAGCAATAATTTATTGGGATTGGTATAAGCTTTATTTTTGGTGATAAGGCTTACTCAAACGATGCACCGCATCAATAAAGTAACCGGCATGCTCTGGGTTCACGTCTGGGTGAATACCATGGCCAAGATTAAATACGTGACCGGTGTTTTCATGACCAAAGCCCTTAAGAATTGTCGCAACTTCCTGCTCAATTCTTTCTTTCGGAGCATACAACATTGAAGGATCCATGTTGCCTTGCAGTGCAACCTTGTCGCCTACTCGCGCTTTAGCGTCTTCGATATTAATAGTCCAATCCAGACCAAGCGCATCACAACCTGTCGCTGCGATTGACTCTAACCACATACCACCGTTTTTAGTAAACAAAGTTACCGGCACTTTTCGACCGTCGTTTTCACGGGTCAGGCCATCAACGATTTTGTGCATGTACTGCAAAGAGAACTCTTTATACATGGCTGGAGATAACACCCCACCCCAGGTATCAAATACCATTACCGATTGGGCGCCAGCAGCGATTTGCGCATTCAGATAACTAATAACTGAATCAGCTAGTTTATCCAATAACAGATGTAAGGTTTGCGGCTCAGCAAACATCATCTTCTTAATCTTGGTGAAGGCCTTCGAACTACCGCCTTCAACCATATAGGTAGAGAGTGTCCAGGGACTGCCGGAGAAACCAATTAAAGGTACGTCGCCATTAAGCGCTTTACGAATAGAACGCACTGCGTTCATAACATACTGCAGTTCGCCTTCTGGATCCGGGTGACCGATTTTCTCGACATCTGCTTTGCAGGTGATAGGACGCTCAAACTTAGGACCTTCACCGGTCTCAAAATACAGGCCCAGCCCCATGGCATCAGGAATAGTTAAGATATCGCTGAATAAAATTGCCGCATCCAATGGATAGCGTCGCAAAGGTTGCAGGGTTACTTCCGTAGCTAACTCTGTATTTCGACATAACGCCATAAAATCGCCAGCATCTTTACGCGTGGCTTTATACTCTGGCAAATATCGTCCAGCCTGACGCATCATCCAGATTGGTGTGTAATCTACAGGTTGCTTTAGTAAAGCGCGAAGATAATTGTCGTTTTTTAATTCAGTCATCTTGGTTTCCGAGAAAAAAGTTGCGGCCATTTTACCCAAAGTTATGCTCCGATACCACGACCTATTCAGCAATTAAGGAGTTTCTTTTAATATCAATAGATTGGCGATTTTTTGATATATGTTTTCGGTAACACCAGAGCCACAAACGAGATTTTTCGTACAAATGTCCGAGGAAATCGTTCAAAAAATATTTGTAAAAAAGTGTTGCGCTGACAAAATAGCTTTGTTATAAATTTCACACGCTTTACAGAATAACTAATAAGAAGCTAGTTTTAACTAGACCATACAGCGAGCATTTCCGGCCTTATCTTTTGATAAGGCCTTTTTATTTTCTGACCCATCACACTCATTTACCTGCTTAATTTTCATACAACCACCATTTTTTAACGTTAACTGCTAAAATCCTAAAAAAGCTACCGATAAAAACCTCTTAGAGCACACAAATGCGGCCTTTCCATCCCTGTTTATTGATCTTTTCTCTGTATATATTTTTAGCCTTTTCAACCCCTGAAGCACATGCATTGGGACAGCAAGGCCACCTAATTGTTTGTGAGTTAGCTTATTCATCCCTGTCTAAACCGCAGCAACATACGATTAATAACCTGATTGACCAACTTCCCACTTCTCAACGAGCGTTGATTAATAAACGTTTAAATCGTCCGCAAGACGCATCACTGACATTCTCGCAAAGCTGTATTTGGGCCGATGCAATACGCGAGCTGGAATCTTATGGTAAATACTCAACCTGGCACTATGTCAATGTCGTCAGGGATAGCGAGAAAATTGTCGCAATCGAAGACAAACGGCCTGACATTTTGTCAGCAATGGTGGTTCATGATTGGCAATTTAAGAACGCAGAAAACGTTGCAGAGCAACTCGAGGCATTGTTATTTATCAGTCACTGGTTTGCAGATATCCATCAACCCTTACATGTCAGCTTTGAATCGGATCGGGGTGGTAACGATACCCAGGTTCAATCCAGAGATAAACGCTGCAAAAACTTACATCAGGTTTGGGATAACTGCCTACTTCGAGACTTAAAGATGAACCAAGAGGGTTGGCGTCAGGCATTTACGCAGGTTCAGGCTCAGGAACGCGCACAGTTTAATGGTGTTGTTTCTACTGAGAATATTCTCCAATGGAGTAATGAATCTTTGGCTATTACCCGTTCTAAAATCATGGCTTATTGTCACTATGCGGGCAACTCAAGATGTGAACCGGGCACCGAAGCCATCCAATATAATGACTATTATATCCAGCAAAATAGTCCAGTTTTAAAGCGACAAATGCTTCGTGCAGCCTCACGATTAGGGGTTTATTTGACCAACAACCTACCGTAATAATTTTTTCGGTTGATTTTCATAATTAGCATCTATACTTATTTTTATAATCAAAATAAATAGTTACTGAAGATCAGAAAAAGCGTTCATGATTATAAACGTCTTCGGCAACGCAAATGTTAAAAATTCGTTGCATTTTCTGGTAGTATTCAGTGATATTTCACTCATCATTGCGATTTTTTGAAGTCGGAGGGAAAAATGCTGACACGTCTGGAACAAGCACAACAACAATGGGGTGGCTCCTTAAACGCTATCGACAATTGGTTAACGGAAAGACAGGATGTATTAGTCAATTATTGTCGTCTTGCGGGTCTGCCGCCTTTTGATAAAACCGACCGTGCGCTACCGAAAAGTTCTGATATCCAAGCTTTCTGCCAGGTACTAATGGATTACATTTCGGCAGGTCACTTTGAAGTTTTCGACCAGATAGTTTCCAAGTGCAAAGAAAACGGCCCCGATAGTCTGGCCCTTGCACAACGAATATACCCGCAAATATCACGCTCAACCGATATTGCCCTCACTTTTAACGATAGGTACGCCGATCTTGGCGATGGTAGTGAGTTAGAAGGATTTGATGACAGTCTTTCCGCATTAGGACAATTTTTAGAAGAACGCTTTGATTTAGAGGACCAGTTAATCGAAGCCTTATATAAAACCAGCGCTTAAAAACTTCCTGATACTGCGACCATAAGGTCGCAGTTTTCGTTTCAGCCCTCAAAATAATGAAGACTTCGTGAGCATTCGCGCTTATTCCGGGTACATTTTTTTCTATGCACACCATCCATGGCAAAAACCGGGTATGTTTACATCCATGTACACATGCATCAATCCATCCTATGATGCAGTGTTCCCACATCCATGCAGGAAATAACCCTTACTAGCACCCTCCATGGCAAGTAAGGAGACGTAAAGGGAATTACGGGATGTCGAGATATCGTGGATGACAATATCTCGACGATATAAAGGGATTTATGGGATGTCGATTTATCATGGAGGCAATACATCGACGATATAAAGGGATTTATGGAATGTCGATTTATCATGGAGGCAATACATCGACGATATAAAGGGATTTATGGAATGTCGATTTATCATGGAGGCAATACATCGACGATATAAAGGGATTTATGGAATGTCGATTTATCATGGAGGCAATACATCGACGATATAAAGGGATTTATGGAATGTCGATTTATCATGGAGGCAATACATCGACGATATAAAGGGATTTATGGAATGTCGATTTATCATGGAGGCAATACATCGACTAAGTATGTCCATATACAACACCCTCTCCGCATCCTGCTGTCCGGGTATACTTACATCCATATGCGTAATAACCCTCCCTTGCTACCATCCCTGGTCCGGGAGGATAAGTATGTCCATATACAACACCCTCTCCGCATCCTGCTGTCCGGGTATACTTACATCCATATAATAAAAAGCCCGTCGTTGAAACAACGACGGGCGACCCTAAACGATTAAAGGCCGAGGCCTTAAAAACGTTAAACTTTTACTTTTCAGATTCAGCTGCAGCTTCTGGCTTAACGATGTCCAAAAGCTCAACCTCAAAGACAAGCGTAGAGTTAGCTGGAATTGGACCAGTACCGTTAGCACCGTATGCTAAATCAGCAGGAATAACGAACTTGTATTTTGAGCCTACGCTCATCAGTTGAACACCTTCAGTCCAACCTTTGATCACGCGGTTTAATGGGAATTCAATTGGTTCACCACGAGAATATGAGCTATCGAACTCTTCACCATTAATTAATGTGCCTTTGTAGTGAACTTTAACAGTATCAGTAGCCGCTGGCTTTTCACCTTCACCTTCAGTTAGCACCTGATACTGAAGACCAGATTCAGTAACCTCAACGCCTTCAACTTTGGCATTCTCAGCCATGAACGCCTGACCTTCGGTTAAGTTCTTTTCTGCGTCAGCTTTTGCCATTTCTTCTTGCTTGGCACGTACTTCCTGCTCAAACGCCATCAACGTCTGCTCAACTTCTTCCTGAGTCAATTGACTCTTGTCCGCAAGACTTTCAGTCAAACCCAAAATAATTAGTTCTTTATCTAATTCGAAGCCATAATTTTTTTGCTCTTCAAGAGTCTTACTTAAATAGCCACCCATAGATGAACCAATAGCATATGCCTGCTTCTGAGCCGGAGTCTCTAACTTAGTCGCTGGTGCTTGTTCAGCTTCTTGTTTATTCTCCTGACAGCCCATCATTGCCAGAACTGCAACGGCTACCAGAGTCGGTTTGAATAGTTGTTTCATATCTTTCTCCAAAAAGAAACTACATATCGGAGAAGTCCCCAATATATTCAGGTTAGTTATTATTATTATCTTGGGATAATAAAGGTCCCTAATACTAGCGCTAAAAAAACAAATAGGAAAGCCCCAGGAAATAAGATACTTAAACGACAAAATATTTCTGTGGGTCGGCCAGATAGCGCCAGTCACTTAATATAGTTGAGTCTTAGTTGTTTGCGACAATATCTTTGGCGATAATAGACAGCTTAACCATCTCATCTTTATATGGCCCAATTATGAAACAAGGCAACGACAACGCTGAATTAACCTATCGACTGGATAACCTGGAAACCAGGCTGGCATTCCAGGACGATGTCATTGAGCAGCTAAATCACGAGATCAGCGTACATCAGCAACACATTAAAGAATTAAAAGAGCAATTAAATCTGATAGGTCAGAAAGTGCGGGATATGAATACGTCAGCGGTTGCTCGTCAAGAAGATGAGACACCTCCTCCACATTATTAAATCGCTGTTAAGGTTAGAGTGACCGCCGAATCAATCACAATTCTCGGCGGTTATTCGGGTTTGAATACACCGATGACCTGTTCTTGCACACGAACATCTGCGGCAACCTGCTCTTCAGGTTGCGTCATTTCCATACCACAACTCACACAAGTCACTTTTTCAACACCATCTTGTTTGGTTAATGCCATGGTGTCCTGGCTTTTACATTCAGGGCAAACCGCACCCGCAATAAATCGTTTCTTCATTTAACATTCAAAGGTAAACTTCACTGCAACCTATTTTACTCTCATTTAAATCTGGGTTCAGCTTTAATTTTAGCCTTAGATAAGGAACCAAACCTTGATCAATGCCAGCAACCTCACCCTTGCCCGTGGAGTCAATCCACTGTTTGAAGATGCAAGCTTTCGAATTCACCCCGGTCATAAAGTCGGTCTGGTTGGTGCAAATGGTTGTGGGAAATCATCTTTCTTTGCTGCCTTAACCGGTAATCTGGGGATTGATCAGGGTGTTTTAGAAATGCCTTCCGGTTGGCAGATATCATCGGTAAAACAGGAAACGCCGGCACTATCGCAATCCGCACTATCGTACGTGATAGACGGGGATACCGAATTCAGAGCCCTTGAAGCCAAACTCGAACAAGCCAGAAATAACGATAATGGCAATCTTGAAGCGGAGATTCTTAATCAAATTGACGTGATACAAGGTTATAGCCTCGAGGCACGCGCTGGAGAATTGTTACACGGCTTGGGGTTCATGCAAGATCAACTGCAAGACAGTGTCAGCAGTTTTTCCGGGGGGTGGCGGATGCGCCTGAACCTGGCCCAGGCACTGATCAGCCGCGCCGATTTGTTATTGCTCGATGAGCCTACTAACCATTTGGACTTAGACGCGGTACTTTGGTTGCAGCGCTGGTTAAAACGTTATGAGGGCACCTTAGTATTAATTTCTCACGATCGTGATTTTCTCGACAACGTCATCGAACAAACCTTACACATCGAACATAAAAAAGCACGTTTATATAGCGGCAATTACACCAGCTTTGAGCGCCAACGTGCGGAACAATTGGCGCAACAGGAAGCCATGTATCAAAAACAACAACGGGAGATTAAACATTTAACCTCTTTCGTTGACCGTTTCCGTGCCAAAGCCAGTAAAGCCAAACAAGCACAGAGCCGATTAAAGCGTTTGCAAAAACTTCCTGACTTAATGCCAGCTCACGTAGATAGTCAGTTTCAATTTAACTTTATTAATCCAGAACACATGCCTTACCCATTGCTGACATTAGAAGAAAGTGATTGCGGCTATGGCGCTGAACATAACATTTTAAGTCAGGTGAAAATCAATCTGGTTCCGGGTTCTCGAATTGGCTTGCTGGGTCGAAACGGTGCGGGTAAATCGACATTGATCAAATCCCTTGCCGGTGAACTTGCGCTCAATAGTGGTACCCGCTTCTGCGCTCAGGAATTAACCATAGGTTATTTCTCTCAACACCAGTTAGAGCAATTATCGTTGGATTCGACACCATTAAATCAGTTATTGCTGGCGCACCCAGAAATGTCGGATTTAGAAGGTCGAAATCATCTAGGCCGTTTTGGTTTTAGCGGTGATCAGGCACTCGGGCAAATCAATACTATGTCCGGCGGCGAAAAAGCGCGTCTGGTTCTGGCATTAATCGTATTACAAAAACCGCAATTGCTGCTACTCGATGAGCCAACCAACCACCTGGATATCGAAATGCGTCAGGCATTAGTTATGGCGTTGCAGGAATTTAACGGGGCAATTATTCTTATTGCCCATGACAGGTTCTTATTGGAATCCTGTGTCGATGAATTTTATCTGGTTGGTAATGGTAAAGTTGAGCCATTTAGTGGTGATATTGATGATTACCAACGTTGGCTCGATGACGATAAAAAGGCCGCGAAGCAGGAAGGCAAAACCGAGCCTGAGCAGCCGAAAGTCGATAAGAAAGAGCAACGACGCCAGCAGGCAGAACTTCGTAAAAAAGCAGCACCGTTTAAGAAAAAAGCCGATAAACTAGAGCAGCAAATCGAAAGCTGGCAATCGCAGCTCGATACCATAGAACAGGAGCTGGCGTTAAGCGAGACCTATGACGCTGAAAACAAAGCCCGTCTGGCTGAGTTACTGCAAGAACAGGGCAAACTTAAACCGCAAATAGAAACTGCAGAAGAAGAGTGGATGGAGTTGCTGGAACAGATTGAGGGGATTAGCGAGTAGCGGGAGTTGAAACTCCCAACTCCCTTAGAACGTATCGCAAGCGATACTCCAAGCACGTGGCAGAAAACGCCACTTCGAGCACGCTGATGTCATCAGCTCCTAGCACACGCTGTTCCGAGCAAAAAGCACAAACCTTTTAGTCATTCCCTGCCACGACAGGGAATCTTGGCCAAACTGGAATGACCGAGTTGTGCCAGCCAGGGACATACGCTATCCCGCTTATATACTCCGTCATCCCCTGCTCCGACAGGGGAACTCCCTTCGTTTTCCTGAGACTTGTTTACTTAGTTGTTAAGCTAAAAAGTTGAAATAAAAAGGGTCACAGCATGCGTTAGGAGGTCCCGCATCAAGTGCGGGATGACGGCGCATGATAAAAAGAAAGTGAGAGGTTCAAAGACTCAAATACCAATAAACCTAATCGGCACTAACTTCGAGCTTATCCAAATCAGCGGCATCATGGCGGTTTGGTAACTGCTCATGGGCTTCGCCCCAGGTGCGATTCACTTTACGGCCACGGATCACCGCTGGTCGCTCATCAATCGCTTTTGCCCAACGCTGCACGTTTTTATATTCATCTACCGATAAAAACTCTGCAGCATCGTATAAACGACCTAACACCAATGCACCATACCACGGCCAGATAGCCATATCGGCAATGGTATAATCATCGCCACACATATAGGTATTCTCTGCCAGATGAATGTCTAGCACGCTAAGTTGACGTTTTGCTTCCATCGCAAAACGGTTGATTGGGTATTCGTATTTCTCTGGCGCGTACGCGTAAAAATGGCCGAAGCCGCCCCCTAAAAATGGTCCACTTCCAACTTGCCAGAATAACCAGGACAGGCACTCTGCGCGCGCTGCACCTTTACTCGGGAGAAATTCACCAAACTTTTCTGCCAGATGCATTAATATCGCAACGGATTCAAAAATTCGCACATCCTTATCACCGCTTTTATCTAGCAGTGCCGGGATTTTCGAATTCGGATTAACCTCAACAAAGCCAGAGCTAAACTGGTCACCCTCAGATATCTCAATCAGATGGGCATCGTAATCGGCCTCAGCAATGCCCTTAGCCAGCAACTCTTCAAACATTATGGTTACCTTCACACCATTTGGTGTAGCCAAAGAGTAGAGCTGAAACGGGTGCTTGCCCACCGGCAAATCCTTTTCATGGGTAGCCCCGGCTATCGGGCGATTAATATTGGCAAACTTGCCGCCGCTGGCCGTATCCCAGGTCCAAACTTTTGGTGGTTGGTAAATGTTATCAGTCATTAATTAATCCTTTGGTACATTTCAACGAGCCTCAAATATAAGGGGCTAGTTCACTTTCATATGGGCAGTCATTTTACGCAACAGCGGAAGAATTTGTTCAACCGCCAGAAATTTTACACTCTATCAACAAGTGAGAAACAATGCTCCCCCTCTTTCACCCAGCAATAGACCGGTTTAGAGATACGAGAATTGCGTAACTATACGAATTGAATTAATCCCGCTATAATTCCCGGCGGTTAAAATTTAGGTAATTCATGAGTAAATCCAGTAATTTCAAACCCGCCTGGTGGCTAAAGAATCGCCACTTGCAAACCATGGCGGCAAAAGTATTAAGACGAAACGAAACCATCCACACTATCCAGGAAACCATAGAGCTGGAAGATGGTGATTTTCTCGATTTAGTCTGGACCGAAGCACCCGAAGCCTCTCCCGAAAAGCCTATCGTGTTGGTGTTGCATGGATTAGAAGGTTCAATTGATAGCCATTATGCTAAAGGCATGATGAATGCTATTGCCGAGCGCGGCTGGATTGGCTTATTGATGCATTTTCGCGGCTGTAGTGGTCGTCCAAATCGACACGCCCAATCCTATCATTCCGGCGCCACCGAAGATGTGCACTTTCTGACACAGTTATTAAAACAACGATTTCAGCAACGACAGCTTGGCATTCTGGGGTTTTCATTAGGCGGTAACGTGCTTGCTAAATACTTAGCAGAAGATGACAACCCGATTTATCAAAGCGCTGTGGTTATTTGTGCACCTTTGCATTTAGCAAGTTGTGCTCAGCAAATTAATAAAGGCTTTTCGAAAGTCTATCAAAAATATCTTGTTGACATGCTTAAAGACAGCACCTCTGAGAAAGTATCAATGCAGTTAATTCAGCATATTGATCACGAGGAATTAAAAGCTATTACGTCGTTATATGACTTTGATGAAAAAGTAACGGCGCCGTTAAATGGCTTTAGAGATGCGAATGATTACTACGAAAAGGCTAGCGGCATTTATGTGCTTGAGCACATAAACCGTCCAACATTAATCCTGCATGCTCAGGATGACCCATTCCTATGCAATGATCACATCATGGCAATGGATATCAACAACCCGGATATCACCTTTGAAGTAAGCCAGTATGGCGGCCACGTAGGCTTTATAGCCGGCACCAACCCATTTAAACCCATGTACTGGTTGGAAGAAAGGGTGCTTGATCACATCGGCGATCACTTTAACCAATAATAACCAGGATTGACTCTATGATTATCCCAATTGATCGACTCGATTCCGGCACCTTAGTTGCCATTATCGACGAATTTATTCTTCGTGAAGGGACGGATTATGGGCTGGAAGAATGTTCACATAGCCAGAAGGTAGAGCAGATCCAGGAACAGTTAAAATCAGGACAATTGGTGATTGTTTTTTCTGAAGCTTATGAAACCGTAAACATTATGCTGGCAGAACAGTTTCAACAACAATCGCTTGAAGATTCCGGGGAAGAATAACTTCCCCGCAAAAAGTTACGTCAACTACTTCACTTCTTCCATACTAAGAACAAACGACACTGGAATTGCACTAGCAATAGTGTCTAAACCCGCAACTTCACGAAGTTGATTAATACCATCAAGTAACGAAAATTCAGCAGCCTGAACAATGGTTGGTTTGGTTGACGTTACAACCAGCTTATCCTTGGCTTCCATAAATACCGCACAGGAGATCGATACCACACGCGTCTGTCCATGTAATTCCAGTTTGCCATCCAGAGTAAATTGTCCCATTTCCCCTGGCGTTAAAGATGCCAGTAAACCATTTGGAAGCTTCGCCGTTAACGTCGCTTTTGGAAATTTCTCAGTTTCGAACAACATTTCCCGCATACGTTTGTCGCGAATATCTATGCCGGTCGCCACTGACGTTAAATCAATTTCGACCTCAACCTCTCCTTCATCACTCAATGTGGCATTGAAGGTTTTGAATTCATGGGTTTCTGCAATCGCATTCTTTTTAATACTGATGAAGCTCAACGATGAGCTGTGATCAACCGATTGCCAGGCGGCGTAAGTTGGCAGAGCAAAGACCGCAATAAAGGTTGAAAGGATCGTGGATTTAATACGTAGAGTCGACATAACTTTCTCCATTTTGATTCATTGGCCAATAATACCAATCACACTAAGTTTGTGCACAACTCAGAGTTAGGGCAGAGGTTCAGTTACAACATAGATTTCATTGGTATAGTCATTCTATATTATTGAAATTTAGGGCCGTAAATGGGCCTCTGATAAACTCCCTACGGGTGAGTTTTAAAGGCGTTTATCCTGCGTTACTGATTTTGACAATGGAATAACCATTCTCTGCAATCAAAGCCTTGTCTAAAAGCCTTTAAATTCTCACTGAGTGAGCAATAATTTAATGGGATTGGTATTACTTGCCTTTTTAATAGTCTCGCTTGCACCGGTACGGTTTAATAACCTGCTGCCAGGGGATCTGCTGATTACCCAGGGCTATGAAATCCGGATTCATCAGGCTTTCCCGTTTATTGTAGCTAAGTGCATTAAATTCGCTGTCTAGGATGGTGCCACCGGCCTCTTCTAAAATTATCTGGCTGGCACCGGTATCCCACTCTCCGGTGGGTCCGGTGCGGATATAAAAGTCAGCAGTGCCCTCGGCAATTAAACAACTTTTCAATGAGCAGCTGCCAAAAGGAATGTGAGAATAGGAGAATTCATCGTAAAGATACTGGGTAACATTGGCTAATGCCTGACGACGACTAACGGCAATATTTAACGGCCGGTTACCATCATACTTCGCAACTTGAATCGACGTGGTATTGCCATGTTCATCGCGCTTAAAACAACCTTTATTTTTTTCGGCAAAATACAAGGTATTATGGGCTGGCGCATGGATAACGCCGATGCGTGGCCAACCATTTTCAACTAAAGCAATATTGACCGCAAAATCGCCGCTAGCTGCAATAAATTCGCCAGTGCCATCAATAGGATCTAATAACCAGTAACGCAGCCAATGCTCCCGTTCAGCCAGGCTTTTAATTTCACTTTCTTCGGAAATTATGGGGATGTCAGGTGTTAAGCGCTGCAATTGCGAAGTCATTACCTGATTGGCAGCAATATCGGCGGAAGTAACTGGGCTTAGATCATCTTTCTGATATTCCTGGAAATCCCCCTGTTGATAGATTTCCATGACTTTTTCACCAGCTTGTACTGCGATATCAATTGCTATTTGCAACAACTCACTGGTCATCGGTTACCTCTAAGAAATCCTTCAACAACATCAACGCCGCAATACTGCGTGCTTCGGTAAAATCCGGCTGTGCTAATAATGACTTATAGTCACTCAATGGCCAATACACAACCTCAAGAGGCTCTGGTTCATCACCCTCTAGCTGACTTTCATAGAGGTCGCGGGCGATAAAAATTTCCATCTTAGCGTTAAAGAACGCCGGCGCAATGCAAACCTGATGCAGGTGACGCCAGTGATGAGCGGCGAACCCAACTTCTTCCTGCAATTCACGATTGGCGGCATGCTGAGGCTCTTCACCGGGGTCTATCAACCCTTTCGGAAAGCCAAGTTGATAGTTATGAGTACCCGCACAATATTCACGAATCAACAGTAAAGTTTCATCATCGATAAGGGGCAACACCATTACCGCGCCGCGGCCGCTTCCTTTAATTTTTTCAAAGGTACGTTCGGCGCCATTACTGAATTTCAAATCCACCTGTTCAATGGTGACTAATCGACTGCTGGCAACTTCACTGCGCGAGACGATTTCAGGTAAGGTTTTTTGCTTTGCTTTATCCATAATGAGCACTTAATTCTTTATCAGTTGCCGATACCAGACTCAGGGAAACGGAGCGATAGGGTTAAAGACCATCATACCAATTCTGTAACATAAGTGAACGATACGCATTACTCACTTACTAATTGGAATTGCTATAGTATACTGCCCGTACAGGTTTTTATAGGGAAAAGTCGATGTTCGATTGGGGAAATATTGATACCGTGCTGTTAGATATGGACGGTACGTTACTGGATTTACATTTCGACAATCATTTCTGGAGATCCCACCTTCCTGTGCGCTATGCCGAGCATCATGGGATCAGTCATGATGACGCCCATCAGCTGTTATCAGAAGGATATGAAGGCGTCGCCGGCACCATTAACTGGTATTGTCTCGATTACTGGGCCGAGAAAACTCAACTGCCCATTGTCGAACTAAAAAAAGAAGTTCAGCACTTAATCCAGATGCGTGATGACGCCCATGATTTTCTGGTGGCGTTAAAACGAGCCAACAAACAGGTTATCCTGGTAACCAACGCCCATCCAGATGCGCTACAGTTAAAAGTCGAGCGCACGGGACTGGATAAATACTTTGATTTGCTGATTTCCACCCATCAGTTTGGTGTTACCAAAGAATCACAACTACTTTGGCAACGGTTACAAACGCACCTGCAATTCGATAAAGCCAGAACCCTATTTGTCGACGATAGCTTGCCAATACTAAAAAGCGCGCAAACGTTCGGTATTGCCAATCTCCTGGCGATAGCAAACCCAGATAGCAAACTTCCCAGCAATCAAATTGACGAATTTAATTCGATAGAGCATTACCAGGAAATTATCGACGATATTCACTAACCCTGTTTATTCGGCTAAATCCGATTTGCTGTCATATACTTAGTCTTTATTCGATACTAACTCGCTGCTAATCAATAGGGCAAGCTAATCAATAGGGCAACATGGCCGATGCGCATTGCTTCGCTGACACGACAGGAAACCTTATCGGGCTTCAGGCTCAAGGGCATGTGCGATGACTTCGAGCTCTATTTCGACTTTCCAAAATCCATTAGACCCCGTCTTTGTGCAGATCCCTTCGTAGCCGCTAGCTTACTCAGCGCTATGTATTTAAATCAGGATATTGAAATCGAGGAGCCATGGTACATCTCGGAACAACTGTTGAAGAACCTGAATAGAATTCAGGACATATTCAGTCGCTGGGAGCAATATCTTGGCTACAGACTCCACAAGATTCGCATTACTGGTGGTCAATTAGGTGAGGTACCCAGTGATTTTGATAAAACCGTTAGTTTCTTTTCCGGTGGTGTTGATGGCTCGCACACGTTTTTAACCAATAAAGATGAAATCGATGCGCTGTTATTTGTCAAAGGTATTGATATGCAACTCGATAATGATGCCTTATTTGCGCAAACGTCCGAGGTTAACCGGGTATTTTTACAAAAGTACGATAAGCCACTACTGACGATTGTCTCTAATGTCCGTTTTCTTGGTCATCACTTCGGGGTTAAATGGGGAGCCTGCTGTGGCGGTGGTCTGAGCGCGATTGCTCTGGCCATTGGCGCCCGAAAATGCCTGATTGCCTCAGGTTCAAGTTATGATTATATCTATCCCTCAGGAACCAATTATATTAGCGATCATTTATGGAGTAATGGTCAAACGGCAATCGTCCATGATGGTGCACAAACTTCGCGCCTCGATAAAATCCGCATGCTCGCCGAAGATAAAGATTGTCTGGATATTCTCAGAGTGTGTTGGCACGACGATGGATATAACTGCGGTAAGTGTGAAAAGTGTCTGCGTACCATGGCAAGTCTCAGAGCCCTTGGTTTAAAGGTTGATACTTTTCCAGAATTGACCGATGACATGGCGCTGAACCAACTAGCAAAATTCAAGCTCTACGATATTCATGATTATCAGTTTTTGATTGAGAATATTGAGCAGGCTGAACGGATAAAAGATAAGGTTTTGGTCAAAGCCTTAAAGAAAATTCAAGCCGACTTCGAACGCCGAAAATTAATGCGCGATGCCGACAAATGCCTGTTTAACGGCCGTATACAGGCCGTCAAACAGGGGCTAAGGAATTGGCGCAACGGTTTTCGTAGCAACCTAAACGCCGGTTAATCCTTGTTATTTAGCCGGAATTGCCGCCAATACATCGACGAGCAATTGCCAGTAACGACCAACACTGGCGATATCGACTTTCTCATCAGGAGAATGCGGGAATTTAATCGTCGGGCCAATCGATACCATATCCAAATGCGGATATTCGGTTTTAAATAATCCACACTCCAGCCCTGCATGGATCACCATGATTTTTGGCTCATACTCGAAACGCTCAACAAATACATCACGAACCGTGTTCATGATTTGCGAATCCGTGCTTGGTTTCCAGCCAGGATAAGCGCCAGAAAACGTCACTTCAACGCCAGCCAGATTGTAAACCGATGATAAAATCTCTTCCACCTGCGAACGGCCATCCTCATGCAAACTACGAATCAAAGATAACACCACAAGTTTGTTGCCTTTCATACGTACCACACCAAGGTTGATTGAGGTTTCAACCACACCAGGCACATCGTCAGACATACGCAACACACCATTAGGGCTGGCATTCAATGCGTTCAGGATGGTTTGCTGACAATCTTTGGTCCACATCTGTTCGAAAGTTTCAGGTGAAATCAACAGCAAACAGATATCCGGCTCAACAAGCGCTAAATTGCTTTTAATTTGCTGTTGGTGGGCGTCGATGAAAGCTTTAAATGCTTCAACCTGTGCGGTCGGAATAACCAGGCTAGTATTGGCTTCACGTGGGATCGCATTGCGAAGAGAGCCACCGTTTAATTCCGTTAATTGAATATCAAATTGATTCACCGCAAGGTTCAACAAGCGCACTAGCAACTTATTGGCGTTGGCTCGACCGGTATGAATATCAACACCTGAATGTCCGCCTTTAAGGCCTGAAACCGATAAGTTAAAAGACTGATATCCTGCAGGTACCGGCTCCATCGTTAACGGGAATGTCGCGCTGGCGTCAACACCACCGGCACAGCCCATGTAGATTTCACCATCTTGTTCGGAATCGGTATTAATCAGAATGTCACCTTCAAGCCAACCCGCTTTAAGGCCAAAAGCACCCGACATGCCGGCTTCTTCATCGATGGTAATAAGTAATTCTAATGGTCCATGGGGAACATCATTGCTCGCCATCACCGCCATCGCCGATGCCAGGCCAATACCATTGTCAGCACCAAGGGTTGTGCCCTTCGCGGTTACCCATTCACCATCAACATAGGCTTCAATTGGATCGGTTAAAAAATCATGATCATTGTCGGCATTTTTTTGCGGCACCATATCCATATGTGCCTGTAGAATAACCCCAGGGCGGTCTTCCATGCCTTGCGTGGCTGGTTTTTTGATAAACAGGTTACCAACCTCGTCTTCTTTTACCTCTAGCCCCTGTTCTTTGGCCCATTGCTGGATCCATGCGGAGATCTTCTGTTCGTGCTTAGAAGGGTGAGGAATGGCACAAATATTTTCAAATATTTGCCAAAGAGGTTGCGGAGACAACTGCGCTAATGTCTTCATGATTGGTTCCAATAGATTGATTAAAAGAAGAATATTTCCAGGATCTAATGACCTTTTAAAGTCAACAGTTCCTATCTATCCTGCATTAAAAACTGCCATTGCTCGGCAAAGCTATCGCTTGGCTTTTTCTCAAAACCTGAGCGCACGTATTGGTTAATTTTACCTTCGCAATACGCCAGTAGAATATTCGCCAATGCCGATTCGCTGATAGTAAATGCTTTGCCTTCTCGTAGCTTACGTTCGCGAATAATCTGTTTAAACTGAGTCTCCAGTTTTTCGAAAAACTGATGCACCCGAACACGTAGGCGTTCATTTTCACCCACTAGTGCATCACCAGCAAGAATACGACACATTCCAGGGTTGCGCTCAGCAAATACCAACACCACATGCATAATATGATGACAGCGGGTCAGCGTTTCTTTTTGCTCAGTCATAATCAGATTGATACGAGAAAAAATAGACTCTTCGATATATTCAATCAAGCCTTCGAACATTCTCGCTTTCGATGGAAAGTGACGATATAAAGCCGCTTCTGAAAAGCCGACTTCGGCGGCCAATTTAGCAGTAGTGATTCGTTGCCCTGGACTGGTTTCAAGCATATGCGCAAGACATTCAAGGATTTGTTGCCTGCGATTCGATTTTGGGTTTTCCGACATAATTATTCTTATTTAGGTTAGTTAAACACAGCGCATCGTTTTAAGATGCATCCAGGGGGCTTTGATTGAACTTTTTCGCAATTTGCCCGACGAGCTGTCGAGCCAATTCCTGTTTACTGGTTAATGGCAACACCAGACTCCCGCCTGACCAGAATATGGTCAATGCATTGGTATCACTGTTAAATCCATGACCCGGCGCAGATACATTGTTGGCGCAAATCATTTGTAAATTCTTCTTTTTTAGTTTGCCAAGAGCATACTCTTCGACGTTTTCCGTTTCCGCCGCAAAGCCAACGGTAAATGGCGCGTTTTCCAGAGCGGCAACACCTGCCACGATATCCGGATTTTTCTCCAGAACTAATTGCAACTGTTCTGTGGACTTCTTAATTTTCTGACTGGCAACTTCTGCGACTCGATAATCAGCGACAGCAGCACAAGCCACGAATACATCAGCGTGTTCTGCGTGTGCCATAGATTGTTCCTGCATTTGCAATGCGGTTTCAACATCAATTCTTTCGACACCCGTTGGCGTCGCTAATTTTACCGGTCCGGCGATTAAATATACCTTGGCGCCAGCCAATTGTGCAGCCAGGGCAATTGCAAAGCCCATTTTTCCAGAGCTGTGATTGGAAATATAGCGTACCGGGTCCATTGGTTCCCGGGTTGGACCTGCGGTGATAACCCAGGTTTGTCCATCGAGTTCACCGGGTTTATTGGCGCCCGCGAAATAGTTGACGCAGTAACTACACAGCTCGGTAGGTTCAAGCATACGGCCGAAACCTACATCGCCACAAGCCTGTTCACCCTGGCCCGGTCCCCACACCAGATATCCTCGGGATTGCAATGAATCGACATTGTTCTGGGTAACCTGGGTATGCCACATTTGTTGATTCATCGCTGGCGCAATGGCAATTGGCGCCGCGGTGGCTAAACAGATAGTGGTAAGTAAATCATTGGCCATGCCCGCATTAAGGCGGGCAATGATGTCGGCACTGGCTGGGGCAATTAAAATCAGGTCTGCCCATTTAGCCAGCTCAATGTGTCCCATGCCAGCTTCAGCCTCCGGATCCAACAAACTATCGGATACCGGATTACCAGACACGGCTTGCAGCGTAAGAGGGGTGATAAACGCCTTGCCGCCTTCGCTCATGACTACTCGGACGTTAGCTCCCTGCTCTTTCAGTCTACGGATCAAATCCGCACTTTTATAAGCAGCGATCCCGCCACTAACGCCAACGACAATATTTTTATCGGTTAATTGCATTGCAACCTGCTAGTTTTAGCTTAAAAAGGAACCCTTCAGGTTCCTGTGTAATAGGTTATTTTAATCCTGTCCTTGAGATGTTAGCAAGTACCAACCCACGGTGAAAAAGCAACCAGGTAAATATTTTTAACGAGAAATGGATATTCACGCAGATGATTAAACAGCTTCCGGATGCCGAACGGCCACGTGAAAAACTGCTGATGAGAGGCACGGACATCCTTACTGACAGTGAGTTATTGGCGCTAATCTTTCAAACTGGCAGTCGTCACACCGATGTAATGACACTTTCGCAAAACCTAATTAAGCGCTTTGGTTGCTTACAGGCACTATTTGCTGCCGACAAGCAGCAATTTTGCCAAACGTCTGGAGCGGGACCCGCAAAATATGCACAATTACAAGCCTGCCTGACATTGATACAGCGATTGCTTCAAGAACCATTAACTCAGCGACAGGCGCTGCAAAGCTCCACTCAAACCAAACATTTTTTAATTAGCGCTTTAAAACTCGAACCCCATGAGGTGTTCGCGGTTCTGTTTCTTGATAACCAGCATCGAATCATTCGCTTTGAGAAAATGTTTTACGGCACCATAGATGCAGCAACGGTTTATCCCCGGGTTATTGTTGAACATGCCCTTAACCTCGGAAGTTGCGCTGTAATATTAAGCCATAACCACCCTTCCGGAATCGTAAAACCCAGCCTTGCGGATAAACAAATCACCCAACGATTGATTAAAGCTCTGGGGTTAATCGACATCAGAGTTCTGGATCATATTATTGTAGCCGGACATTTAACCTATTCATTTGCAGAATGTGGCGATCTCTAGCGAGCTTTTGCAGCAAAGATTTACAATAGGTTTACAGCAAACGGAAGAATCCGCACTAATTCGCTAATAATTGTTCAAAACTAAGGATTTTGGTTTTGGTTTCCGAAAAAGATCAGTATAATCGCGCCACCAGCAACAAACGTCTATTTTATAGGCGATAAAGCTTGAATATTAGAAATCGCGCCTGTATAATCTGCGGCCTTTTTCAGGATCCCGTAGGCGACGGCCTGGGGAGAAACATAGCTCGAGCTGAAATATTTTTTGGAGTGACTCAAATGTCTAAAGTTTGCCAAGTAACCGGCAAAAAACCGATGGTAGGTAACAACCGCTCTCACGCGATGAATGCTACTCGTCGTCGTTTTTTACCAAACCTACAAACTCACCGTTTCTGGGTTGAAAGCGAAAACCGCTTTGTTAAATTACGCGTAACACCTAAAGGTATGCGTATTATCGATAAAAATGGTATCGATTCTGTATTAGCAGACATCCGTGCCCGTGGCGAAAAAATCTAAGGAACTGAACCATGCGTGATAAAATCCGTTTAGTTTCATCTGCAGGTACTGGTCATTTTTATACAACTGACAAGAATAAAAAGACCATGCCAGAGAAGATGGAAATCAAAAAGTTTGATCCTAAAGCTCGCAAGCATGTGATCTACAAAGAAGCTAAAATCAAGTAATTGATACTTCATTTAAAAAAACCCGGCAATGCCGGGTTTTTTATTATCTAATTCTCAACCTCATCGTGTTATCTGATGATCATTCCCTAACCTGGCCAGTTAAAAGACGGCCGTAATTTGCCTATCAACTTTGCAAATGCTGCTAAAAACGCATATGGTTTTGCCACATTCCAATAATAAAAACTCATGAATATGTTTAAAAAGATTACCCTATTAGCTATTGCCCTGTTATTAAGCGCCTGTTCCCTGGATGAAGAAGCCTCCGCCTTAGCGGCAAATGGCGAACAACCGAAAGTATGGGTATTTGCCCAGTTTAACGTCGTTGAGGAAGGTGACGAACTGGAATCCTACTACTATTATGCGCAAATCAGCCGGGCTATTTATCAGCAAATTAGTCAAAACCAACTTAACTCCGGCTTTATTCTTTTGGAAAATGTAAAATATTGGGGAAACGGCGACGTCATTCATGATTATAAAGACATCGAAAACGCCGGTGAGTTAGTGTTTCGTATTGAAGATATCGCCAAATTAGATCGCGTCAATGTCGAGCCTGAAGTTGGCGTTGGTTATGAGCAATTCGAAGAGAAGCAGTCCAAAAGTCGGGTAGAAAATACCACGTCAGAGGAAGATAATTCTGAAATAGAAAGCGCAAACAAGTCTGAAACGAACTCGGAAGACAAATAAACTGTATCTAGTATCTAGTATCTAAATAAAATTATGCCTGAATTACCTGAAGTCGAAGTTTGCCGTCAAGGCATTAAACCACACGTGTTAAATCAAAACGTTAGCAAAGTTATCGTGCGCAATAGACAAATGCGCTGGCCAGTATCCGACGATATCGAGGATATTGAAGGCGAAAAGATAGTCGCCGTCGAGCGTCGAGCTAAATACCTGTTACTGAAAACGGCGAAAGGGACTTTGTTACTGCACTTAGGTATGTCAGGTACCATTCGGGTAATCGATGCAACGTTGCCGCTGAAAAAACATGACCACTTTGATCTAGTGCTCGATTCCGGGAAAGCATTGCGCCTAAACGACCCAAGACGCTTTGGAGCGATATTGTGGCTCACAGAAACAGTGGCAGAGCATCCCTTGCTGTCTGAACTTGGTCCAGAACCTTTGACCGATGATTTTCCTCAGGGACACCTGTTTGAAAAATCACGCAATAAATCGGTGCCGGTAAAAACCTTTATCATGAATAACCACGTCGTTGTCGGGGTTGGTAATATTTATGCCAATGAATCCCTGTTCCAGGCAGGCATTCGACCGACAACACCTGCCGGAAAAATCAGCCGCAAACGATATGATGCATTAACGCTGATAATCAAAGATGTATTAGCGAAAGCCATTAAACAAGGTGGAACCACTCTAAAAGACTTTACTCAGTCTGATGGCAAGCCCGGATATTTTGCCCAGGAATTACAGGTTTATGGCCGCGGCGGCGAAGACTGTGTAGTCTGCGGCAGCACCTTAAAAGAGATTAAGCAAGGTGGCAGGGCGACGGTTTATTGCCCAAAATGCCAGGCGAGATAGATTAAACAATCAAGAGGTCAGAGTCGTTGAAATATCAACAACTCTGACCTCTTGATGTGATTATTGGGTTGGGATTGGCCTGGGATTGGCTTAGTTAAACCTTGCCAGCTTTGTTAAACAGGGTTTTATCGAGCGCTTCTTTAACATGCGGATGTACAAAGCCACTAACATCACCACCATGTAATGAAACTTCTTTGACTAATGTTGAAGAGATAAAGGAGTTTTCTTCTGCCGGTGTCAAAAACACACTTTCCAAGTCTGGTAACAAACGGCGATTCATATTGGCCAGCTGGAACTCGTACTCAAAATCAGATACCGCGCGTAAGCCTCGAATCAAGACTTTAGCATCGACCTTTTTTGCAAAATCGACTAACAATCCGCTAAACCCTTCGACAGTGACGTTATCCAGGTGCTCGGTAATCTTTTCGATCATGGCGACACGTTGTTGTAATTCGAATCTAGGCTTCTTACTCGGTGATGCCGCAACGCCCACCACAACATGTTCAAACAAATCAGCCGCTCGTTCGATTAAGTCCAAGTGACCATTGGTTACCGGATCAAAGGTACCCGGATAAATTGCTTTATTTTTCATGACACTGATTCAACAGGAATATTAAGCTCATTGTAACTGTGGATTTACGCAAAGCAAAGTAATCTTAAAACTCGCTTAAAGTAAATACTCAAAAAATTTCACTTTTGTCGGAATTAAGGTGTATGATGTCAAAATTCGAACAATTTGAGTATAGCAAGCGGCATCAGCAGGATTTTGAAGGGAATGAAAACAAGAGACAAAATCATCCACGCCAGCATTGAACTGTTCAATGAGCAAGGCGAGCGTAATATCACGACCAATCATATTGCGGCACATCTGGGTATAAGTCCCGGCAACCTTTATTATCATTTTCGTAATAAAGAGGACATTATCTCTGCCATCTACGCCGAATATGCCGATGACCTAATCTCTCAATTCGAACGCTTATCCGACACCGAGAACCCTCTGGATTCAATTCTTAAATACATGGATATTGTATTTCAGTTGATCTCTAAGTTCCGTTTCTTCTACTCAAATTTGCCTGTTCTGCTTAGCAAAAACCCGTCTCTTAAAAAGCGCTACTCGGAAATTCAGCGAGAAATCATCAAGAAAGTGTCCAGCATGTTGGTATCATTAAATGAAGCCGATATGTTAAGCATCAAGGAAGACGAGCTGGACGACTTAACCTGCTTGCTACGAATCACCACCACCTTCTGGTTGAGTTACCTGCAAACTCAGCATGATGAACCAAAAATCGACGATGCGGCCTTGTATCAGGGTCTGTTAAAGATCTTTGCCTTGTTAAGTCCATACGTGACTGACCATGCCCGCGAAGAATTTGAGAAAGCTCGCGGCCATTATCAGCAATTAGAACAACAAGCTGCAGAAGCGGCTGTACCTGCCTGATAGGAGCCTAAACGGTTTTAGCGCGCTGATATCCCTTAATCAGCGCCTGCCAATCACTTTCCTGCCATTGAAAGCCATCAAGGCGACCAAGCTCTTTACGAAACGAGCGCAATAGTCTTTCAAGATTCTGCTGACACCAGGTTCCCATCGGGTCTTTAATTTTGCCCTGGTCAAAATCGATAACCCATACTTTTCCCTGATCATCCAACATAATGTTGTGACAGTTTAAATCGTGATGGAAAATGCCCTGCTGGTGAAAGGAAAATATTACCGCGCCAATCTCTTGCCACTGTTCAGCCCTCAACGGGCCTTGTAACAAACAAGCAACCAAATCTTTGGCATTAGCAATTAATCCGGTAAGGATATCGGCGCGATAACTCAACCCGCTTCTGGTAATACGAAAACCTACGGGTTTAGGAGCTGGTAATTGCAGCCCCTGTAAATGTTCGAGTAGCTGAAACTCCTGAGCCGCCCGGGTTTTCATAACCGAGGTATAGAAATAACTGTCATGGATAAGCTTACCCACCAGACCGCCTCGATAATAATGCCGCAATACTAAGTTTTGATCATGGTGCTTTACAAAATAAGTGGTACCACGCCCGGTGGCCGTTCCGGTCACTGCGTTTTTATCCTGCCAATGACTACCTGAAAACATATCTGGGTCAAAATCCACTAAAATGTCTTGATGATAGACACACGTAACTGCGCCTTGTTGATAAAGATTTAATGAGGATTGTTTTACAAATGTCTGCAGGTTCAAGATAATAAGCCTTCATTTTGTATGTAGACCATGCGGTCTTTGTTAGCGGATTTCAATTATGGCAGAGCAGTTTCCCAATCTAAAATCTCTTTGTATTCTGAGGTTATCCGCTATCGGTGACGTCTGTCACGCCGTAGCTATGGTACAACAAATCCAAAAACACTATCCAGAAATAAAAATCACCTGGGTTCTGGGTAAAGTCGAACATCGACTGCTTCAGGATTTGCCCGGCGTTGAGTTTATCATTTTCGATAAATCGAAGGGATGGCGAGGTTATCAGGAGTTACGAACGCAAATGCGAGACCGGGCATTTGACGTGTTATTGCATATGCAGGTCGCCCTTCGCGCCAGTATCGCCAGCCTGTTTATCCCAGCAACCACCAGAATCGGCTTTGACAAAGTTCGCGCCAAAGAAGGTCAGTGGCTGTTCACTAATAAAACCGTAGAAGTGCAACAACAACCACATGTACTTGATGGATTCCTGGCATTTGCCAGAGCGCTTGGCATCGAAACCGAAGCTCCCCATTGGCTGATGCCCCATGGAGAACAGGATCAAGCTTTTGTCGCTGAACATATCGGCAACGAGAAATATGCCGTCATCTCACCAGCAGCCAGTAAAGCCGAACGTAACTGGACTGAGCAAGGCTATGCGCAGGTAGCAGACTATCTCACAACCCTGGGATACCAGGTGGTTCTATGTGGTGGACCGGCGCCGCTGGAAATCGAATTGGCCAAAGCAATTACAAAGCATTGTAAACAACCGCCGCTAAATCTGGTTGGCAAAACATCGCTGAAAGAAATGTTAGCTGTTCTGGAAAACGCGGAATTAGTGGTTGCTCCGGACACTGGCCCTGCACACATGGCGGTAACGGTAAATACGCCCGTAATTGGTCTGTATGCACACTCTAATCCACAGCGAACAGGTCCATATTTGTATCGCGACAATGTAGTAAGTGTTTACCAACAGGCAATAGAGCAACAACAGGGGAAACCGTTGGCGCAGATCCCATTCGGTACCCGAGCAAAAGGCGAGCTAATGCATTTGATCTCTTTTGATATGGTAAAAGCTCAAATCGATAAACTGTTACAGATTAATTAGTTGTTCGATTTCAGCCTGAGTGCGTTTCGCCGCGCCCTGATTTTTTGCCAATAGCAGCTGCGCATTTTGCCCTAATGATTTAGCTTCGTCTCTGGCACCCAATAAGTGTTGCAACTGGTGCTGCAGCTGCTGATTACTTTCAAGCTGAACAATGCCCTCGGCGCGCAACAACTGCTCACAGACATCTGTAAAGTTCACCATATTAGGGCCAACAATAATAGGTTTGCTAAACAGTGCTGGCTCTAACGGGTTATGACCACCAACGTCAAAAAAGCTTCCTGCAACCACACAGATATCAGCAATACCGTAGAAAGCCAATAACTCTCCTAAGGTATCCACCAGCCAAACATCGGTCTGCTCATTGATTTCATCATTTTGAGAACGCCGGGCAACCGAAAGCCCTTGTTGTTGACATAAATCCTGAACTTTATCGAAACGTTCAGGATGCCTTGGCACAATCGCAAGCAGCAAATCAGGATATAGCTCTTTTACTTCCATAAAAGCTTTAAGAATCAGAGATTCTTCCCCTTGATGGGTGCTACCGGCAACAATCACTCTATGGTTGGCAATATGCAATTTACGTAACTCATCGACTTTATTTTCAAGTGCTTCGGTTAAATGAATGTCATATTTCAAATTACCACTGTGACTGACGCGCTCGGGGATCGCCCCAAGCGAGATAAACCGATCGCGATTTTCTTCACTTTGCGCCAGAACTCGATGGAATTTTTTCAATGCGGGGCTGATTAACCACCTCAGCTTTTGGTAACTACCCAGAGATTTCTGGGACAAACGGGCATTTATCAACAGTAAAGGAATTTTTCGGCGCTGGCTACTATGAATCAGTTGCGGCCACAATTCTGTTTCCATCAGGATAAGTAACTTGGGTTTAAGGCGAGACAGGAAGAGGTTTACGCTAAGCAAGTTATCCAGCGGAATGTAACAATGCTGGACACGCTCGCCAAATTGCTTTTTAACCTGTGCAGAACCGGTCGGTGTGAAGGTGGTAATCGTCAGCGGCATCTGCGGATAAGAGGACAAAATCCCTTCAACCACGGGCTTTATCGCCATGACTTCACCAACGCTTGCGGCATGAAGAATGATGCCACCTTTGCGCATATCAACAACCCAGCCCAACCGCTCAGATAGTCGCTGTCGATAAGCAATTTGCTTACGCGAGCGAATCAATAACGCCAGCAACAAAACAGGCAGGAGCAACAATGAAATTAGTTGATATATCAGTAAAGAAATCAAACGGCTATCCAAAAACTGATTGATGTTGTTAAAGAATTATACGTTGACCCGAAGGATTCAACAAATACGAGAAGCTGCCACCAGTTATTTAGGTTTTACTTTTAAATTTCAATATTCATATAATGGCAATTGTGTTTTTACAAGGAAGTAATATACCAAGGGATTGTTGCTTCTTTAGTGGAGTAATAATCTATGAGTTTAATTCGTAATATTTTGATTGTGTTCGCAATCAGCCTCACGGCCAGCTGTGCCTCGAAAGTTACCAGCATCAAAGACGATGTAGATGACAAGCTTCAGGAAACCGAAGGTTATCTGTTGATTGCCGTTGATACCAATGTCGGTCTTAACGAAATCTTAATTTCGGGTGAAAACTACATTAAGCTTACCGCCCAAGACCTTCGCAGTGGCACCAATTATATTCTTATCAACCTACCCGAAGGTGAGTACGAAATTCAGCGCATCAAACTAAACGACTGGTATTACATAGATCATTTTGAAGACGAACTGTGGAGCTTTAAAGTCGAAAAAGATGTGATTAGTTATGTGGGTCACCTCGATATTCAGACCGGAGGCTGGTGGTCCCGTTATTCCGAAGTAGAACTTTTAAATAAGTCTTCAATGGCTCTGGAGTTTATGCAGGAAGAGTTTTCGTCAATTCTGGCTAACCGAAATCTAAAATATCACGGTCCGGGAGATGACGAATTTTTCAAAATAGTCGGCTTTAACAAAACAAAGGAGGCGTCGTAATGCAACAGCTCACTTTGACTCTATTCATGCTGGCTATAACCAATGTTTGCTGGGCAGTATCTCCTATCGCCGGCAGCAAACTTTTCCGCAGCCCAGATCAAATTTCAATGCAATTGAGTCCAGACGGCAAATATGTTCTCACTTACGACGTAAGAGATGAGTTCCGAGTTTTGGACCTCATCGATCCGCAAACAGGGGAACGTCTGCCATTAGTAAAATTTAAAAAAAATAAACCAAACCTTCATATAAACCATTATGCCTGGGTAGATGATGACACCATATTTGTTTCATTGAAGAAAATGTGGGGCTTCGTTGAAATTGATTTTTCCGGCGACAAACCGGAAGGAAAATGGAAAAAAGCCAAAGCCAAGGGATACCTGATAGCTTCATTACCTGAACAGGATGACCAACTACTTTTTGCCTATACCAGAGAAGTTGATAGAGAGGTAATGCTAATAAAGACCTCGCCCCAGAAATTAATCGATAATAACGTCGAAGGCAGTATCATTTTTGCCAAACCATTGGATGATGGCCTGGTCTACTCCTATGATGAGCCAAGTAGAACACTGCTATCTGTTAGCCTTGAAAACGAAGATTTAAAATTCTGGTACCTGAAACCGGATGAAAAAACGTGGCATTCATACCTGACTTTGGATAAAAAGATTAATTTTCGTCCGATTGGTTTTCTCGACGACAATAGGTTGGCTGTACTGACTGATCAAAACCTGTCTCGAGTTTCGCTGGTAGCTTTTGATATCCACACTCAGGAACTCGGCGAAGTATTATATCAGCATTCAATGTATGATTTAACGTCGGCGACACTCAACGAGAAAGGTCAGGGAGTGCGGTCAATTTCCTATCTGGATCATGGTGTCGCCAAAATTGAATACCAGGTCTTAGATCAGCAAAAACACATCGAAAAACTTAACGAAAACTTCAACGGCCAGAATACATATATTCTTGAAACCTCAAGAGATAATAATTACCAGATAGTTGGCACTTTTGCAGCCGATGACCCAGGCCACTACTACTATTACGACAAACAGAAAAATCAGGTTAAGTATTTACAGAGTGAGTATCTTGATTTAGACGAGCTGACTTTGACGGCCGCACAAACCTTCACTGTCGAAACCACTCAGGGTGTTTCCGTAGAGGGCATATTAACCAAGCCAGCAGTGAATGCGAACGGTGTGCTACTGGTTTTCCCCCACGGGGGCCCTGTCGGCATCCGTGATACCGCACTTTATAATCCAGAAATTCAATATTTAGCGAGCCGGGGATATTCAATTCTCAATGTAAACTTCCGCGGTTCGGCGGGATTTGGCAAGGAGTTTTTAGAAAGTGGTAAAGGCCAGTTTGGTAAAGTTATCGAAGAAGACATTACTGCGGTCGTAAAGCAGGTTCAAGCGGAGCATAATTTTCAGCGGATGTGCTCCATTGGGGCCAGTTACGGCGGTTATTCTGCCGTTATGCTTGCCATTTACCACCCTCAACAATATGAATGCGTTGTATCCTTATTTGGTATTTATGACTTACCTTTACTTTTTAATGCCAGTAATTACCGTACCCTTGAAGAAAGCCGCAAAGGAATACGCGAAGTTGTTGGTGAACTGGATGAATCGCTGAAAGAGTATTCGCCATTTTATTTTGCCGAAAAGCTTAACGCTCCAATTCTATTGATGGCAGGCAAGGAAGATAAAACTTCCGATTTTGAGCAAGCCAATCGCATGAAGTACCGACTCAATCAACTTGGTAAAGATGTTGATTTCCTATTTTATGATGGTGTAGGACACGGTCACACGAGCTGGTATGGGGATCGGCATATGTTCGCTTATGTTGACGATTTCATCCGCAGAAAACTCGACTTACCTTACGCCAGTGACGAAAATGGGATGGCGAGTCATGCCGAAGATTTAGTGGCTATTGCCGATGCATTTAATTTCAAAGATTCCGTCGAAAACGACCATGCAAAAGCAGCCAAATATTACCAGAAAGCGGCTGAAGCCGGTGAAAATAGAGCGATGTTTAACCTGGCAAGCTATTATCATCGAGGGTTGGAAGTAGTAAAAAGCTACCCTGAAGCCATCTCCTGGTATCAGAAATCTTCCGATAAAGGGTACGCTGGCGCAAGTTATCGACTCGGAAAGCTATACCACGAAGGCTTAATCGTAGCTCACGATGACGATAAATCTTTCGAATATTTCCAAATAGCTCAACAACAAGAGCATGAATATTCTGAGCTGGGAATCGCTCATGCGAAATGTCTGGGAGCAGGCACTGATAAAGATTTTCCGGGATGTATCAAAGGCTTATTTTTAACTGACAAAACCGATAAAGAAAAGAACGCACTGGATAAAGATTTTTTTGATGAGCGTAGGAATCTGGTTACCAGTGTCAGCCACGATCACGACTTTAATCCACAAGAACTAGGTGAGTTTAACGACCTGCTCGTAGACACTTACAACCTCGATACGCTGAACGTATATGTAGACGATATCGAATTTGGGTTATTCGCCGCAACCAACCGAAAACCGGTAACAACTACGCGCAAAAGATCAACCGACCCGAAAGTAACTGAGATTCCAATGCAACACGGATCCGTTTTCGGAGCCAAAATCAGTTTTGATTCAAACGACGATATGGATGTTAAGTGGCCACGAACTATGGTCAAATTCAAATGGACGACACCAGAAAGCATACGTGAATACTCCGAGGAGTACACAAGCATCGTTCGGCTTGATGAGGACATTAATTTTCGCTGGGAGATTAATCGCGATTATGAACTCATTGAAGGAGATTGGCGCTTGCAGATCCTAACCATGGATAATAAGGTATTGTTTGATAAGTTATTTACTACCGTAGCTAAGCAACAAACCTCTGAACAGGCACCTTAATCAGAGGCTTTTAACCCAATAACCGCTCCCGGTAGTAAGTGAACTATACTTTTTTGTTAGATCAACCGGGAGCATATTATGATCAAATCGCGCGCCGCTGTTGCCTGGGGCCCAGGCCAACCTCTAAGCATTGAAGAAGTCACCGTCCAGCCACCCAAAGCTGGTGAAGTGTTGGTTCGAATCGTTGCCAGCGGCGTTTGCCATACCGATGCTTTTACCCTCAGCGGTGACGACCCGGAAGGTATCTTTCCAAGTATTCTTGGCCATGAAGGTGGCGGTATCGTTGAAGAAATTGGCGAAGGGGTTACCAGTGTCGCGGTGGGCGATCATGTTATCCCTCTATACACCCCAGAATGTGGCACCTGTAAATTCTGTTTATCCGGCAAAACCAACCTCTGTCAGAAAATCCGTGCAACTCAAGGGCAAGGGTTAATGCCTGATGGCACCACTCGCTTTTCCCTTCATGATAATGACATTTTCCATTACATGGGCACGTCGACATTTTCTGAATACACAGTCCTTCCGGAAATCGCGTTAGCGAAAATTAATAAAAAAGCGCCATTGAAAGAAGTCTGCCTGCTCGGTTGTGGGGTAACTACTGGCATGGGTGCAGTGGTTAATGCCGCCAAGGTAAAACCAGGTGATACGGTCGCGGTATTCGGCCTCGGTGGCATCGGCTTATCCGTAGTCATTGGCGCAGTTATGGCGGGAGCCGAACGTATCATTGCTATTGATATTAATACCGATAAATTTGAGTTGGCAACCAAGCTCGGCGCTACCGATTGCATCAACCCCAAAGACTATGATGCGCCGATTCAGGACGTTATTGTCGAATTAACCGATGGTGGTGTCGATTACTCGTTCGAATGTATCGGTAACGTCCACACTATGCGCTCGGCTCTGGAATGCTGTCACAAAGGCTGGGGCGAGTCGGTGATTATCGGTGTTGCCGGGGCTGGCCAGGAAATCAGTACCAGACCATTTCAGTTAGTTACTGGCCGAGTATGGCGCGGCACCGCCTTCGGTGGTGTCAAAGGTCGCTCGCAATTGCCAGGTTATGTGGAAGACTACCTGGCAGGTAAGTTCCGTCTCGATGACTTTATTACTCATACCATGGGGCTTAAAGATATTAATCACGCCTTTGAGCTTATGCATGAAGGTAAAAGTATTCGCTCTGTGATTCACTTTGACCTCTAACCTCAATCATCGTAACGGGGCCATTCATTGTTTGGCCCTTCCATTTAAAAAATATTGTTTAGAAAAATTTATGACCACAGCGTTAAATCGAATCAGCCACAATCGCATGTTTGCTGGTAATCACCAGAGATTCAGCCATCACAGCGACGTCAATCAATGTCAGATGACCTTCGCCATTTATCAACCAGACTCAGTTAAAGATCAGGCGTTACCGGTTTTGTATTGGTTATCGGGTTTAACCTGTAATGATGAAAACTTCAGTACCAAAGCTGGAGCCCAGCGCGTTGCCGACGAACTTGGTATGGTTTTGGTAATGCCGGACACCAGCCCCCGCGGCGACGATATTCCCGATGACAGCGAAGGTGCCTACGATTTTGGTCTGGGCGCGGGGTTTTATGTTAATGCGACTCAGGAACCTTATAAGAAAAATTATCAGATGTACGATTACATCACCAAAGAGCTACCGTCGATAATTGAAGAGAACTTTAATGTAACGGATAAAAAGTCCATTACCGGTCACTCAATGGGCGGCCATGGCGCGATTATCTGTGCCCTGAAAAATCCGGGAATGTATCAATCGGTCAGCGCCTTTGCGCCGATTAGCAATCCTAGTAATTGCCCTTGGGGCGAAAAAGCATTAACCGGTTACTTAGGCTCGAATCGAGGCGATTGGTTTGCATGGGATAGTGTCGAGATGATCAAAGTATTGGAAGGTGGCGATCCGTTCCTTGAACTACCTTTGAAAGTTACCCAGGGGCTTGCCGACAATTTCCTCGAGGAACAGTTAAAACCTCAGGCGTTAGTCGATGCCTGTGAAACGAGAGGTAAAGAGCTCGATTATCAAGGTGTAGAAGGTTTCGACCATAGCTACTTCTTTATCGCCAGCTTTATCGAAGAACATTTGCGATTTCATCGTAAATATTTATGAACAATTAACACATCGGCAAAAGCCGGACCACTGCGCCATAACAGCAATAACATCAGCAGTTACAGTACAATGATGTTTTTTTAGCCGGAACAGCGAATTAAGCGGCCCCGCCCCTTTATTTTACAGTGCGGGAGAGTACAATAGCCGCCAATTTTTCAGGCTGTTCCAACATGTTTCTTGAGGCGCATATGTCATCAGACTTTTTACAACACCTTCAACAACAAATTGACCAGGTTAAAGACGAAGGTCTTTACAAAGCAGAGCGAGTCATAACCTCAGCACAGCAAGCCGAAATTGCGGTAAGCAGTGGCGAGGAAGTCGTAAACTTTTGCGCCAATAACTATCTGGGTTTAGCAAACCATCCTGATCTCATCGCCGCCGCAAAAGCCGGCCTTGATGATCATGGTTTTGGTATGGCTTCGGTGCGTTTTATCTGCGGTACCCAAGACATTCACAAAACCTTAGAGCAAAAACTAAGTAACTTTTTAGGCATGGAAGATACCATTCTTTACTCTTCCTGTTTTGATGCCAATGCCGGTTTATTTGAAACCATCTTAGGCCCAGAAGATGCGATCATCTCCGACGCCCTTAACCATGCTTCCATTATCGACGGTGTGCGCCTGTGCAAAGCCAAACGTTTTCGTTATGCCAACAACGATATGGCAGAGCTGGAAGCGCAATTAATTGCCGCCGATGAGGCCGGTGCTCGTTACAAGCTAATTGCCACCGACGGTGTATTCTCAATGGATGGCGTTATCGCCAATCTAAAAGGCGTTTGTGATCTTGCCGATAAATACAATGCGTTAGTCATGGTTGATGATTCCCATGCGGTCGGTTTTGTCGGTGAAGACGGCCGTGGTTCACACGAGTATTGTCAAGTGATGGATCGCGTAGACATTATTACCGGTACGCTAGGTAAAGCAATGGGTGGTGCGTCAGGTGGCTATACCTCTGGTAAAAAAGAAATCGTAGAATGGTTACGTCAACGTTCTCGTCCATACCTATTCTCAAATTCATTAGCACCAGCCATTGTCAGTGCGTCAATTAAAGTTCTGGATATGTTGGCTGAAGGCGGCGAATTACGTCAAACCTTAAAAGCCAATGCCTCCTATTTCCGCGAGCAAATGGAAGCCGCTGGATTTACTTGCGCGGGCGCTGATCACGCCATTGTGCCAGTCATGTTAGGTGATGCTAAAGTTGCCGCCGATATGGCCGATAAACTGTTAGCCGAAGGCATTTATGTTATCGGCTTTTCATTCCCGGTTGTGCCAAAAGGCCAGGCGCGAATTCGTACCCAGATTTCCGCGGCGCATACTCGCGCACAATTGGATAAAGCCATCGAAGCCTTTATTCGTATCGGTAAAGAGATGGGCATCATCTAGGTCTAGGTTCAGGAAGTAAATGATGAAATCCTTAGCAAAATTAAAGGCCGAACCCGGCATTTGGATGACCGATTCTCCAAAGCCAGAATTAGGTCCAAATGATCTGTTAATCAAGATCAAAAAAACCGCTATTTGTGGTACTGATATTCATATCTACAACTGGGATGAGTGGTCACAAAAAACCATCCCGGTACCTATGGTTGTCGGTCATGAATATGCGGGCGAAGTGGTGGATATTGGCCAGGAAGTTCGCGGTTTTAGTATCGGCGACAGAGTATCTGGCGAAGGTCATATCACCTGTGGTCACTGTCGTAACTGTCGTGCCGGTCGCCGTCATCTGTGTAACAACACCTTTGGTGTTGGTGTTGATCGCCCGGGAAGCTTCGCTGAATATTTGGTAATTCCAGCCTATAACGCCTTTAAATTACCAGATGAAATCAGCGACGAATTAGCGGCAATCTTTGACCCATTTGGTAACGCCGTGCATACCGCATTATCGTTTGATTTAGTGGGTGAAGATGTACTGATCACTGGTGCCGGTCCCATCGGCATTATGGCAGCTGCGGTTGCTAAGCACGTTGGCGCTCGTCACGTCGTGATTACCGACATCAATGAATACCGTTTGGATTTAGCCCGCAAAATGGGGGCAACCCGCGCCGTTAATGTCAGCAAAGAAAGCCTTACCGATGTAATGAAGGACCTTGGCATGACCGAAGGTTTCGATGTTGGTCTGGAAATGTCTGGGGTGCCAGTTGCCTTCCGCGACATGCTGGAAAACATGAATAATGGCGGCAAGATTGCGATGCTAGGTATTCCAGGTCAGGATATGGCTATCGACTGGAGTAAAGTGATTTTCAAAGGCTTAACCATCAAAGGTATTTATGGCCGTGAAATGTTTGAAACCTGGTATAAGATGGCGTCCCTGATTCAATCGGGTCTGGACTTGTCACCCATCATTACCCATCACTTCCCTATTGATGATTTTCAGCAAGGTTTTGATGCCATGTTGTCAGGTAACTCTGGCAAGGTGATACTGCACTGGGATTAACCAATTCCGAATACCTGCAGAAACGATGCAACTTTGTAAACCGCTAACGCGCTTTCGCGTTAGCGGTTTTTTATCATATTAACTTCTGAAATTAGGTTTGCTAGGATCAGGGCCATTATTAACCCCAATTGTGCAGAGACAATTCCCGTGCAAAATAACGATGTAACCTTTAAACACATTAATGCTCAGCAAGTCGCTGAAGGCCTGGATAACAACGACTATGTCATTGTTGATATCCGTGATGCGAATTCATATGGCAACAGTCATATTCCCGGCGCCGTGCATTTAACCAATGATAATTTGACAGACTTTTTGCATCAGGCGGACTATGATGTACCTACCATAGTGTGTTGTTATCATGGAATTTCTTCGCAACAGGCGGCGCAATTTCTGATCAGCCAGGACTTTACCGACGTATATTCCTTAGATGGTGGTTTCGAGCAGTGGGCAATGCTTTACCCAGATAAAATAGAGCGCTAAGGATAGGTTATGAGCGAACTGGTTCCACTGGTAAAAGTAAAGCAGTCGGGTATGGCCAAGATATTCGTCAGTTATTTGCAAAGCCAGGGGATCGAAGCGGCAAGCAGGCCAGCGGAGAGTAGTACCGAAAATGCTGAGCCGTTTCCACACGTGATTTATTGTCAGGAAGACAAAATCGAACAGGCCAAAGCGGAGTTCGCAGAATTTGTTCGTCATCCAAACCAAAGTAAATTTCAGGATTCCGCCTGGCAAAGTGGCTCTAGCATCAATATTCGTTCAGGCCAGCGCCTTTCAAAAGAAATCACCAGCAGTTTAAAAGCGAAAGCCGGTTGGTTCACCCTCACCATCTTCGCATTGTGTTGGTTGGTATACCTATATTCGCTAGTGGCGTTTAATGCGTCATTTGATGCTCTTAAGTTCAATCAATTCGGTGACTTAACGCAAACCATGGACGAACCATGGCGATGGTTAACACCCGCGATATTCCATTTCTCTTTTCTACATATCGCCTTTAACACCCTTTGGTGGTGGCAGCTTGGCGGTCAGATAGAACAAAACTTAGGAAGTTGGCGGTTAATCTTTTTGTTCCTCGGCTCTGCGTTACTTTCTAATAGTGCGCAATTTTATGTATCCGGCCCTAACTTTGGCGGCTTGTCTGGCGTTGTTTATGCCACAGTCGGATTCGTCTGGTGGTTCGGCTACCTCAATCCCGGACACAAAATTCATTTAGAAAAACCCATTGTTGGTTTTCTTTTATTTTGGTTGGTGTTAGGTTTTACCGACCTAATGCCAATCAATGTTGCCAACACGGCGCACCTGGTCGGCTTATTATCTGGTATCGCCTTCGCGTTCTTCGTTACCCATAGGCTAAAACTTGAGAAGTCCATTGAACACTGAGTTACATCAATTAAAACAGCAATTCCCCATTGGTTTAGACGTTAACTGGGTATCGGCATCATTGGCACCCAAACAATCAACGATTAATGACTGGTTGTTGGACCCAACATCGCTTACCGCTCGATTAAAGCGCCACTGTCAGGAGTTTCGGGTATTGCTTTTAGGACAGCAATTACAACCCTGCCCTGCCCATGAAGCGCTGCAAAATGATGACGGCAGCGCCAGCAAGGGGATCAGCGAAGGTGAGGAAGTGTTGGTCCGAGAAGTCTTACTCTATTGCGATAACGTGCCAGTGGTTTTTGCCCGCTCACTGTTACCTTCAGGTTCTCTTACTGGTGAACAGAAAGCTCTGGCAGAGCTCGGTGAACAACCCCTGGGCCAAGTTCTTTTCAACAATCCAAAGCTAACCAGAAAGGTTTTGCAGGTCGCCGAAATCGCGCCATCTTTGCGTCTTTGCGAACTGGCAAAAATGGCGGACTTGGAAGTAACGCATTCGTTATGGGGACGCCGCTCATTGTTTCATATCGAAGAAAAGCCACTTATGGTCGCAGAGGTCTTTCTTCCCGGCGCCCTGGCGTATCAATAATAGAAATCAACGGGCGAGAATTGTTGATATTCTAATTAAAGATAGACATGGTATTGACTAAAAATCATATCCTACCAGGAGAGAAATATTATTCAGCTTGTAGTTTTCAAAATAGAAAATTTTCTGTGAGTCCCAATTATATTGGGTCAGTTCACCACCCACATATACATTGTCAGTTAAATGTTTTCTGAAACCGAAAGAAAAATAATAGCCTTTTCCTTCGTCACTCAGAGTAGGGTAGTCCGTAAACCTATCCTCTACAGGTGGTAATGTGCTCTCATATAGTGTCCCGAGGCTGCCGCCCCAGAGAGATAACCCAAACCGAGCTACGACATATAAATCCTTGTGTAAATAATTCCCTATTTTTACACCCAAGTTGACTGAATCTGCTTCTACATCGTAATAATAGAATCCATGATCACCTTTTTCAGTCTCTGCAAGATTGCCAAAATCAATGTAAGACACCTCTACGCCAAAATATTGATTATAGTTATAGACACCTTTAACACTGAATGACGTATCGTCTTTTTTTTGCGACCTTCCGACAGATAATTCTCCGGCCAAATCAATTTTCGCTTGAGCTACTGCAGGTAAAAATAAAAGTATGATTAGGGATAATTTCTTGTGCATATACTTCTCCATAAATAGGCACTTAACACATCAGTGTGACAAGACTTCGAACAATGAAAATACGTTCAAAGGGGTTTGGACAGGACGAGTATTTCTATCAAAAACAGCAGGTTAATTCCACTTAATTTTTTTCACCTATAAATGGATGTAATCAAGGAGTCAAAGTTTTTGAAAGTGTTTCAACAACTCTGCCCCTTGATCGAGTTAGGTAGTTGCGAGGTTATTTAGCCACTTCTTAGATGCAACCCGCCAACCAAACAATATCAACTTACAAATCTCTTCCGAATAGGAAACGACTACCACCCAAAATAGCGGCAACTGGAAATAAAAAGCCGCCAGAATTGTAAGTGGAATACTAACAATCCACATCCCCGTCGTGTCGATGTAAAGGCAGGCCTTAGTCTCTCCTCCGGCACGAAGTACACCCATCGCCATTGTCATATTGGTAATTTTAAGGCTACCACCAAGAGCAATAATCAAAAAAATGTCGCCCGCTAAATCTAGCGTCGAAGACGGCAAATCGGCAAAAGGAATAAATACCCAGCTTTTGATCCCATACAGCAACCCGCCAGCAATCACTGCCACCACAGGCGCTAACAGCGAAAAAGTCCGCGCGATTGACCAGGCTTCGTCAAACTTATCAGCGCCAAGGCGCTGGCCAACCATAATGGCACAGGCGGATGCAAAACCAAAAAACAAGGAGATAAACATCCCTTCTACTGGGGCTAATATGCTCATCACCGCTAATTCCTGGGTACCAATTCTGCCATAGATCAATTGATACACTAAGGTTCCAAGCGACCACACTCCAAAGCTGAACATCATTGGCCATACCAAGGCTACTAATTTGCGCCAGGCTTGGGTGTCATTTAAACTGGCGAAATCGTGTCTTGAGGGCTTAACCGGATGGCGCATCGCGACCAGAAACCAAACCAAGATTATCAAATGCAGTAATCTGGACACAGTTGTGGCAATGGCCGCACCATCAACTCCAAGTGGCTCAATACCTAAGCCACCATTGATCAGCCAATAATTCAAAATAACGTTCAGGCCAATCGCAATGGAGCTTAATACCATTGGCAGCTTGACCTGATTGAGACTACGAAGGGCGTTTTCAATCACCATAATGCCGGCGACAAATAATAAGCTCGGCATCGTGATCCAAAGATAGCTTTCACCCAAAGCTATCACTTGGTTATCAGTACTCCCTAATTCAATCAGTTGATCGGCATAGGCAAAATTAAGCAAAACGACTGGGATTAGGGCAAACACCGTGACACTGACGCCCATCAATATCGCTCGACGGACTTTCATCATATTGCCTGCACCAAAATACTGAGAGGCTAAAATCCCCACCGCCCAAGCGCCGCCATTGACTAATACCAAAACCACAAATTGAATGCGATTTCCCAGCCCTACTGCAGCGACCGCAGCATCCCCTAAATGACTGACCATCATGACATCAATCATCCCTAGCATGGTGACCAGGGTTTGTTGTAAAGAGATTGGCCAGGCGAGTTTAATACTGGCTTTGACAGACTGCATATTTAAGAATGGCATGGGCTAATTTTAAGTGTTTCGTGAAAAAATGGCTGTTAGAATATAGTCCGCATTCGGAGTTTCGTATCCTTTGTCGGCAATCTATATTGGTGTAAAAGGCGGCAAGTTTATCATTATTCCCCACTTTAGGAAGGAAAACTCCCGGCTCATACGTATGTAAGCGCATCAAAACTTTACTGGCGCGTACAGCAGATAAATAACAACAAAGTGAGATTAGTAGACGTGGTAACAAACTGGTTTGGCTCTTTTGAAGGCATAAAGCAAATCACCCGCATGGATAAGCCCATTGGTACTTATCTGCTGATGTGGCCTACCCTTTGGGCGCTTTGGGTTGCTGCTGAAGAGTTTCCCGGTTGGCATTATTTTATCGTGTTCACCTTAGGTGTATTTATCATGCGCAGCGCCGGCTGTGTAATCAACGATTATGCCGATCGCAACGTCGATGGCAAAGTGAAGCGTACCAGTCAGCGGCCATTGGTGTCAGGCTTAATGAGCGAACAACAGGCGAAAAATCTGTTTTTCCTGCTTATCGCCATTGCCTTTGCTTTGGTACTTACCCTGTCTTGGCAAACCATCGCCTTATCTGTCGTAGCATTACTATTGGCCAGCAGCTATCCCTTTATGAAGCGCTACACCCACTTTCCACAAGTCGTATTAGGCGCTGCTTTTAGCTGGGGCATGATCATGGCGTTTATGGAAATTCGAGGTTACATTCCGCTGGAAGCCTGGTTACTGTTTGCTGCAAATTTAGTATGGACAGTTGCCTATGACACTATGTATGCCATGGTAGACAGAGATGATGATATAAAAATTGGCGTTAAATCCACAGCCGTGCTGTTTGGGCGTTTCGACAAGCTAATCATTGCCCTGATGCAGTTAGTCGTTCTCATATTGTTAATCTGGGTCGGGTTGAGATTGCAGTTTAATATGTTCTATTACGTATCTGTGGCTTTCACCGCGGCTTCTTTTATCCATCAACAGCAGTTAATTAAAACCCGTAATCGCGACAAATGTTTTCGCGCCTTCCTTGATAATCATCACGGTCTGATGTTTATGCTGGTTGGTATCTTATTGCAATACCACGAGTTTTACTAAGCGTCAAACTACAGAGAAAAAGGCTTAGAACTAATTGGCGCAATTGGTTGGGACCAACGCGATGATAAATGCAATGAGCAGCAATATGCCGGTGAGCACGCAAACCATTTTACGATTTCGAAAAAAGCGTTCAAAGATATCTACTATGATTATCTCTATTCAAACTCTTTAATAAGATCCATGAATGCTTTGCCATAGCGGTGTAGCTTAGTATCACCGACGCCAGAGATACTTAAAAACTCATTGCTGTTGGTGGGCTTTAACCGTGCCATTTCCATCAGTGATGCATCGTTAAAGACGATAAATGGGGCGATATCCTCTTGATCGGCGAGCACTTTACGAAGCTCTCGAAGTTTTCGAAACAGCCCTTTATCATATTGATTTTTCGGTTTATTTTGTTGCCAGTAACTGGCATGTTGTAATCGTGGTCGCGCCAGCATCAAGGGTTCTTTGGCACTAAGAATGGGCCGTGAAGCTTCGGTTAACTGCAATGCCGATTGTTGCTCAATGTCCTGCTGTAATAATCCAAGATGAATGAGTTGGCGGATTACCGAAAACCAATAGCCGCGGGTTTTATCCTGACCAATACCAAAGGTACTGACCGCCGTATGCCCGGCTTTTTTCAGTTTATCGGTATCGCGGCCGCGCAGCACATCGATGACATAGTGGATATCACCAACCTGGTTGATTCGATAAACACAGGATAAAACTTTCTGAGCATCAACTGTCGCTTCATAACGGCTTGGCGGGTCCAGGCAGATATCACAGTTTCCGCATCCAGCATGAGTATACTCGGCAAAATAGTTTAATAGTACCTGACGCCGACAGGTCTGCGCTTCGGCAAAACCTGCCATGGCACTAAAGCGCTGTAACTCAACCGCCGCTCGCTGCTCATTATCACTATCATTTATACGCTTTTTAATACGATCTATATCCTGATGATCATATAAAAGCAACGCTTCCGCTTCTAATCCATCACGACCCGCCCGGCCGGTTTCCTGATAATAGGATTCGAGCGAGCGAGGCAACTCATAGTGCACCACAAACCGTATATTCGGTTTGTTAATACCAAGACCAAAGGCAATGGTGGCAATCACAATACGGATATTGTCTTTGGTAAACCCATCCTGAACGACATTACGGATATCGGCGTCCATACCAGCATGGTATGCGGCACAATTGACACCTTTTTCTGCCAATTCTTTGGTGAGTTTGTCCACCTGCCAGCGAGAGTTACAGTAAATAATGCCACTGTCTTCACTGTTGTCTCGAAGATAATCCAGCAATTGCCGTTGGCCATTGTACTTTTCCGTTAAGGTATAACGAATATTGGGTCGGTCAAAACTATCCAATAATACAAACGGATTTTGTAGGTTCAGTTGCTGCAATATGTCTTTTCGGGTGGTCACATCCGCGGTAGCCGTTAGTGCCATAATTGGCGTATAGGGAAAGTACTCTTTCAGGCGACCTAATTGCGTATAAGAGGGTCGAAAATCATGTCCCCACTGGGAAATACAGTGAGCTTCATCGATGGCGAAAAAACTGATCTGCATTTGCGTCAGACTTTGCAGAAAATAGTGCGATAACAAACGCTCCGGAGCCACATAAAGAATCCGAACTTCACCCCGTCCTACCCTTTGCATGGTCTGATTAATATCCGCGGTATCCATAGTGCCATTCACATAAGCGGCGCTGATGCCCTGACGCAATAAACCATCTACCTGGTCTTTCATCAATGCGATTAACGGGGAAACGACCACGGTTAGCCCCGGCATCAAGGTTGCCGGCAGTTGATAACATAATGATTTACCACCGCCGGTAGGCATTAACACCAGACAATCCCGTTGTTCCATCAGTTGCTCAATCACCTGTTTTTGGCCCGAGCGAAATTGCTCATAACCAAAATGATGTTTCAATGAGTGCAGTAAATCCGGGGCTTGCTGAATGGTATTAGCGGTGGACAAGTTTTATATTTCTGATTTATTTTTTTGGCATTTTACCCCAGAGCGCAGGCTTCTCCATAGACATTTATCGGGAAATCTTTAAGCTATTGAAATTACATAAGTCTGAAACACTACTAACGCACTGTTTCTGCTGTCGAGGGAGACTGCGTCGGATAGAAAACCTAGTCGTTGACAGGTTTTCAGGTTTTGGCCAGGGAAGGCCTATATGCAGAAAATGCACTAATACATGGAAGTATGTAGTTAGAATAACGCACTAATACACGGATGTATGTAGGTAGAATAACGCACTAATACACGGATGTATGTAGGTAGAATAACGCACTAATACACGGATGTATGTAGGTAGAATAACGCAGGAGCAGTTATCGAGGAGCAGTTATCGAGGAGCAGTTATCGAGGAGCAATTTTTCTGTGACAGCTGACGCGGTTATGACCATGGATGGTCGGTATGCCGAAAATGCACTAATACATGGAAGTATGTAGTTAGAATAACGCACTAATACACGGATGTATGTAGGTAGAATAACGCACTAATACACGGATGTATGTAGGTAGAATAACGCAGGAGCAGTTATCGAGGAGCAGTTATCGAGGAGCAGTTATCGAGGAGCAATTTTCGGTGACAACAAGGGCTTTAGTTTTTTTAATTAACCTGACCGTTATAAAATGTGTCAGGATTCTCATCATTCAAAAGGTTTCTCAATGGAAAAGACCCAGGTACTGGAGCAAGTTACTCAGCTTTGGAACGCCCATATTCCCTTTAATCAACTACTCGGTTTCAACATCATTAAAATGGATCCACAGGAATCAGAAATTCAGTTCCAATGGAAAAATGAATTGATGGGTAATCCCGTTCAGAAAATACTCCATGGCGGCGTTATTGCATCGGTCTTAGATATGGTCGGTGGAGTGGTGGCCGCGGCCAACATTATTGATAATTTGCCTGAGATGAAAGAATCAATAATTCATGAAAAGCTTTCGCGAATGAGCACCATAGATTTGCGCACCGATTTTTTGAGACCGGGGCGAGGCGAGCAGTTTATTGCAACGGCAAGAATTATCCGTAAGGGCAGTAAAGTGGCCGTGGCTCGGATGGAGCTGCACAACGAAAAAGGTACTCATATAGCCTTTGGCACCGGAACTTATATCGTCGGGTAACGCCGATTATTCAAGAGAATTTGTTTCGTTCCGATCAAACAATGATCTGGCGCTGCTCAAATACAGCATGGCCAAAATGGCTCCATCGAGCATCATCGTAAAGTCCATGAAATAACTTTCGATGCCATTGTATAGTGTGGGCGTCAGATAGGGTGGGATCAGGTAGCCGGCAATAATCGTCAGCAGCCAGAGCGTTCGACCCCAGGGTTTAAAAATCCATACGCCAATGGTTGCGATTATCATCGCCAATAGTACCGATAGCGCCGAAATCATTTCTACCAGGTTAAGTTCCTGGCGGTCTTGCTCGATCAGATACAACTGCAATGGTTGCGGCAGGGTGTCGGTAAAGACAATGTTGGAGAAGACGGCGGCAATCAGGTTTATCCAAACCATAGTGAGCAAGAGTCTTAAGGTTGTTTTTTCCGTCATAAAATTTTCTGCCGCCAAGTTATCCTAACTGACATTTATCATATCTACTCGGGCATTGAACACAACCCCTGTTGCCCCCTGAACAAGCACCATTTCTTTAAACACTTCTGCTTCCTCTTTAGTTACCGGACCTACTTATGCCCTATCTCTAGGAGCCGTAATAAAGACGCTCTCAACCCTCAACCGAAAGCTGAAGTGAGTCAGGGTAGTATCAAAAATGGTAATGAAGAAGGGTGTATGGGATTACATATACATGTGTAGAAATTTAATGCTGAGCCCCATGAGTTGAGGCTCAGTTACCAGGGCTTAAGAGTGTAATATCTCTACTGGGCCATGATCATCGCAATGACCATTGTGTACATGATGCAGACGCCCATTGACCACATAGTCGATATGATCACCATGGGGAACCGCTTCGTGGCCACAGCCAGGACCGTGGACATGATCAGGCCCGCACTCACATTCCATAGGATGGCAACCATCAGGGTTTTTGTCACTGACATCTAAAGTGTGTTCGTCGTAATGATCGCCATGTGGGCAATGTAGATGACCATCGTGAATGTAATCTACATGATCACCATGTTTGATAGCTGTGTGACCACAGCCTTTGCCATGCTGATGGGAGTGTTCGACATGGGGTTGATTGCAATTTGCCATAATACCTCCAGCTTGAGGGAATGCGGGGAAAAAGCTCACTAAATTAAGCCTAGTAACCCTGAATCTAATTGCAAGCCAAGTTAGCTTTGTGGTTTCGCAGCCACCTGCGCCTGTGGTAAAATCGCCGCCTGTTTAGCTCGCTGTTTTTTCCTTATGCCACAACAAGATCAAACCAAATCAGGCGTTATCAATGCTATCTGTGCTTACACCATTTGGGGGTTAGCACCAATCTACTTCAAATTGTTGCAACAGGTGCCTGCCACCGAAATTTTGATGCATCGGGTGGTATGGTCCTTTGTGCTGCTGATAGCAATTATCCTCGCCATGGGTAATTGGCCAAAAATGAAAGCGGTGATTCAGCAACCCAAAACCATGATATGGCTGGGAATTACCGCGGTTATTCTCGCCACCAACTGGTTGATTTTTATCTGGGCAGTAAATAATAACCATATTCTTGAAGCCAGCCTGGGGTATTACATCAACCCGTTACTCAATGTTGCTTTGGGAATGATATTTCTCGGCGAAAGACTTTCGAAATGGCAGGGAATCGCCGTCTTACTTGCCTTTGTTGGCGTACTGATCCAATTAGTTAGCCTGGGTACGATTCCTTACATTGCCCTTGCTTTGGCAGCCTCTTTCGGTATCTATGGATTACTGCGTAAAAAGCTTATGGTTGATTCTGTCTCCGGGCTATTTATTGAATCCGCCTGGTTAATGCCTGCGGCCCTGATTTACTGGATGCTGTTTTTAGACACGCCTACCAGTAATCTGATGGAAAATGACACCAATCTGAATCTGCTGTTAATTGCGGCAGGGCTGGTAACCACAGCGCCGCTACTATTTTTCACCGGAGCTGCAAAACGGCTAACCTTAGCCACACTAGGGTTCTTCCAGTATATCGGCCCAAGCATCATGTTCATCATCGCCATCAGCGTTTATCACGAGCCATTAGTGTTTGAAAAACTTATCACCTTCGCATTTATCTGGTCGGCTCTGGTGATTTACAGCCTCGACTCTTACCGAAAACACCGCGCCAATAAAAAGACACTTTCTTAGACATCTGAGATGGGCTCTTATTCGGTTTTCAAATACTAAAAAAACCAATAACGAAAACTGCCGCAGAGCCCAGTAAAAATGTAACAATAGGAAATTTTTACTTACATTTTAGCTATTTAAGTTAATTTATATCACTTTAAACCTAGATTCTGATCTGCTAATACTAGTCATCGGCTTGATGATCTTTCGTACTTTATTCAGACGAATTTTCATCCTACGAGTTGACAGAACAATCTCCAGAAATTGGTCATTGTTGTCTCGAAAGCTAGCGCGTTCTTAACTGTTTTAGTTGCTTTTATCGCTACCAACATAGCTAAGAGCCAAACGCAATTATCGAATAATTGCATCACTAAGAATAAAAAGGATCAGGGAAAATGTTTAAACGAACATTACTACAACGAACCATAACCATGTTAGCCGGTACGGCGATGTTGGCAATTCCTTCTCTGGCAGCGAATGCCGCGGAAGAAGAAGACATCGAACGTATTGAAGTAACCGGTTCTCATATTAAACGAACCGATATGGAAGGCCCTTCCCCCGTAACCAGCCTTTCTTCTGAAGACATTTCAAAATCAGGCGTAACAGATTTGATCGGTCTATTCGCCAAGCTACCTATCTCAGGCCAGGGAACATTCTCAACTCAGGCGAATAGTTCCGATGATACGGCAAATGGTGGTTCTAGTGTTTCATTGCGAGGACTGGGTGCAGATTCTACTCTGATCCTGGTAAATGGACGTCGTGTTTCAGTGAGTCCATTCGCGAAATCCATCGATACGGCGTTCGTCGATATCAATAATATTCCGCTTTCAGCGATCAAACGTGTTGATATTCTGAAAGATGGTGCATCAGCAACCTATGGTTCTGACGCTATCGCCGGTGTAATCAATATCATTCTTCGTGATGACATGGACGGTGCCGAAGTCAGCGTTAAATACGGTGATACTGCCGATGGCGGCGGTGAAGAGCAAAACGTCAGCCTTGTCTGGGGTAGTACTGGCGAAAAAAGCAGCCACACATTTGTCTTAGACTACTTCAAGCGCGAAGAAGTCCTTTATGCAGACCGTGATTACTCCAAGTCAGCAAACCAGGCTGCGGCTCGACCAAACGATCCATTTGCAACAGATTTTCGTTCATCTTCCGGTATCCCGGGTACGATTGCACTAGCCTCTGACCCGACGGTACGAGTTCCGGACACCTTTGGTAATGACGTCTGTGCGCCAGAAGATATTGATGCAGCAAACAACTTGTGTCGTTACGACTATGCGCCACATATGTCGATGTTCCCGGCAACCGAACGATTCAGCTATAACTACATGGGTAAATATGAAGTTAGCGACTCAATCGAAGCCTTTGCTGAGCTAAACGGCCAGAACTCTAAATCTATTGTTCGCGGTGCAGGCTCTCCTTCATTTAATGAATTGTTCATGTCAGGTGATAATGCCAATCATCCGTTCGCCGATGATCCGAGCTCTCTTTATTACCAACAGGATCTGACCATGCGTCGTCGTACCGTTGATATCGGTAACCGTCAGAAGAATGTTGATAGTGATTACTACCGGGTAATTTTAGGTGCTCGTGGTGATATCGGAGAATGGAACTGGGAAGCGGCATATAGCTATATCAAAAGTGAATCCACGGAAATGGGTGTGGACGGTTTCCCGAATTCCGAGCGTATTCAACAAGCCATTGATACCGAACTTTGGAATCCATTTGAACCATCAACCAATACCGAAGAAGCGCTGGCTTTTATCGAGACATTTACCACTCGTACCGGTAAATCAACCAACAAATCTATTGATGCGAAAATCTCTGGTCCGGTATTTTCCCTACCAGCAGGTGATTTAATGCTAGGTTTGGGTGCTGAGTATCGCGAGCAATCGATCAGTGATAACCCAGATGATCAGTTCTTACGTGGCAATGTTTTTGGTACCGAGGCAACTCAAGCCAATGCCAGCCGCGATAACACCTCAATTTTTGGTGAATTGATTGTCCCGGTTTTCGACAGTTTAGAATTGCAATTCGCACTTCGATACGAAGACTACAGTGATTTTGGTACGACTACCGATCCGAAAGTATCATTCCTTTGGACACCGACCGATAACCTGAGCTTCCGTGGCTCATACGGTACCGCGTTCAGAGCACCATCACTGCACCAGATTGGTCTTGGCCGTACCGATGAATCTCCAAACCTGGTAGATGATATTCGTTGTGCCGCAGTAGGTAACATCAATAAGGCTTGTGAGCCTCAGGAATACACCGCGGTGTTTGAAGGTAACCCAGATCTGGGACCTGAAGAGTCTACATCTTATAACCTTGGTGTAATTTACAACATTACCGACAACATCAACTTCTCGCTGGATTACTACAACTACGAAATCGAAGATATTATCGATTCCGATACTCAGTTCGTATTCTCTAACTTTGGTGATGATCCAAATGTTGTTGAACGTTTACCTTCGAACATTCCTGGCGATCCGGGTGAAGTAGTCACGATTTTTGATTCATTCCAAAACATTGGTGACTTAGACACTTCGGGTATCGATTTAGATTTCCGTTGGGATCTTGAAACCGGTTTTGGTGATATCAAACTCGCTTATATCCTCAACTATGTGCTTGAGTACGAAGATCGTCGCCCGGATGGTATGGGTGGTCAACGTATTGACACAGAAGTAGGTGATTTCGAGCAACCAGAATTCCGTTGGACGGCTTCGGCTGACTGGGTTGGCTTTGATGAAAACCTTGGCGTAAATGTCGCCATCAACTATATCGATGAATTTGAACAGGATGCTGCAGTACAAGCTGATGGTATGCCAAATATCGATTCATTTACCACAGTTGATACTGCGATTAACTTCTATGGTATTAAAAATACGGTACTGACTTTAGGTGCGACGAATCTATTCAATGAAGAGCCGCCGTTCACCTATCATGACTTTATGGGCTTTGTTGTAAACGTTCATAGTGGTCAGGGACGCTTCGCTTACTTACAGGCGAAATACTCCTTCTAATAAAAATGGGGAGCAACGCTCCCCATTCTTTTCTTAACACTTAGCAATAGGTTCAAATCATATTTCTGCCGTCTGCCGTCTGCCGTCTGAATTTTAAATTCGAAATTTAAAATTCTAAATTGCTTCCAAATTCGCAAACTCCACCATCAACCACTTGCTGCCGTGGTCAGCGAAATTAACCTGCACGCGACCTTGCGCTCCACTACCTTCAAAGTTCAGCACTACACCGTCGCCAAATTTCGCATGACGAACCTGCTGCCCGAGTTTAAACCCGGAATCAGCAAAGGTTTCCAGAGAAATCGTATTCGAGAATCGACCTGTGGTTTTCGGCTTTGCGGCCTGATTTTTCATCCGGATTTCTTCCAGGTACTGGTCTGGAATTTCCCGTAGGAATCGACTCGGACGATGGTATTTTTCCTGTCCGTATAAACGACGGGATTCGGCGTGACACAAATACAGTTTTTCCATGGCACGGGTCATCCCCACATAACAAAGGCGACGTTCTTCTTCCAATCGCGAGATATCATCACCGGATTGTTGTGATGGGAACATGCCTTCTTCCATACCCACCATAAATACCAGAGGGAACTCCAGACCTTTGGCGGAATGCAAGGTCATTAACTGCACTGCTGCTTCATATTCATCAGCCTGAGATTCACCCGCTTCCAATGATGCATGAGTTAGAAATGCCGTCAGTGGCGTCATTTCATCTTCCACTTCCGGATCTACTTCAAACGTCTGACATGCGGTTACCAATTCATTTAAGTTCTCAATTCGAGCCGCAGCGCGTTCACCTTTTTCCGCTTGATACATGGCTTTCAAACCTGAGTGTTGAATCACATGATTGGCTTGCTGGTCGAGGTTGAGGTTTAAAGTGTCATCTTCTAACTGATCGACTAAATCGATAAACGCTTTAATCGATTTGGCCGGACGAGCTGAAAGTTGCTCGCCTTCGATCATGCGAATACAGGCTTCCCATAAAGTCGAGCCATGGCTTCTGGCGGCATCCCGAACTAACGAAAGGGTTTGGTTACCTATGCCTCGGGCTGGGGTATTAATAATTCGCTCAAATGACGCATCATCATTACGATTATTCATCAATCGCATATATGCCAACGCGTCTTTAATTTCCTGACGTTCGAAGAATCGTAAACCACCATAGATGCGATAGGGCAACTGCGCCTGCAGTAACGCTTCCTCGAGCAAACGTGACTGGGCATTAGAGCGATACAAGATAGCCACATCATCGAGACTATTACCTTCGTCCAGCCATTGTTTGATACGGCTACTGACAAAGCGTGACTCATCCAAATCATTAAAGGCGGTATAAACAGAGATTGCTTCACCGTCTGAATCTTTTGTCCAGAGATCTTTACCAAGGCGATTATTGTTATTGCTAATCAAAGCATTGGCAGCATTAAGTATATTGCCAGTAGAACGATAATTTTGCTCAAGACGAATGGTTTCAGCGCCATCAAAATCTCGTAAAAAACGCTGAATATTTTCAATCTTGGCACCACGCCAGCCGTAAATGGACTGATCATCATCGCCAACAATCATCACATTACCGTGCTCGCGACCCAGCAAGTTTAACCAGGCATATTGAATGGCATTGGTATCCTGAAATTCGTCCACCAAAATGCGTGAGAACCGGCGTTGATAGTGCTCAAGAAGCACTGGATTGTTGAGCCATAATTCATGGGCACGCAATAACAGCTCAGCAAAATCTACCAGGCCTGCGCGGTCACAGGTGTCCTGATAAATTTGATAAATCTTTTTAAAAGTTTCTTCGGTAGGATCGTATTGAGCATCGATATGTTTAGGACGTAGGCCTTCATCCTTTTTGCCATTGATGTACCACATCGCCTGCTTTGCTGGCCATTTCTTCTCATCCAGCTGCATTGAACGAATCACCCGTTTTAACAGACGCAGCTGGTCATCGGAATCGAGCACCTGAAAACTTTGCGGCAACTTGGCTTCCTGAAAATGCATGCGCAATAATCGATGGGCAAGACCATGGAAGGTACCTATCCACATACCATGAATATTACTACCCACCGCTTGCTCAACCCTGGCACGCATTTCCGCCGCTGCTTTGTTGGTAAAAGTTACCGCCAAAATACTATGGGGAGAGACATTCTCGACTCGCATTAACCAGGCAATTCGATGCACCAGAACCCGGGTTTTACCACTACCAGCGCCAGCCAGAACCAACATATTCTGTGCCGGGGCCGCTACTGCTTCCCGTTGTTTATCATTTAACGAATCGAGTAATTCAGAAACATCCATAGTGAATTTTTTGCCTGCAAGCTGATTAATGCGTGTATCCGCTCTCATGGAAAAGCATGAGGTGTGGGATTAATAATGAGGGACAGTATACCAGTATTTTAACTACTGTATATAAACACAGAACAATTGATCGCCGATCAATTGTTCTTGGAACGTATCGCAGGCGATGCTTCGAGTACGTGACGGAAAACGTCACTTCGAGTACACAATCAAAGATTGTTCCTAGCACGCTGATGTCATCAGCTCCGAGTACACGCTGTTTCGAGTAGCGAACATGGACGTTGGTATGCAGAATTTGTCGGGAACTGAAATTAGCTTTTCACTGGGTGAAGATTTCATCGCTGAGGACGTTGTCGGTTTTAGTCATGGATGGCTTGTATGCAGAAAATGCAGGAGCAATTTTCTGTGAAGACGCTGTCGAAAGTTCGAACTTCGTCATTGCGGCGTAGGCCGTAATCTTGCTCTTCGCGCTAAAACTCTAAAATGGCTGAATGGCTGAATGGCTCTAGTGTGCAACAAGCGGGAGTTACAACTCCCTTAGTACGCATCGTGAGCGATGCTCCGGGTACGTGACGGAAAACGTCACTTCGGGTACACAATCAAAGATTGTTCCGGGTACGCGACAAAAAACGTCGCTTCGAGTGAAAAGCAAAAACCTTGAGTCAATAGCTGAAGTTACCACTTTCTTTAGAAGAGGACTGCGTCGGTTTTGGCCATGGATGGCTTATATGCAGAAAATGCAGGAGCAATTTTCTGTTTTGGCCATGGATGGCTTATATGCAGAAAATGCAGGAGCAATTTTCTGTTTTGGCCATGGATGGCTTATATGCAGAAAATGCAGGAGCAATTTTCTGTGAAGACGCTGTCGAAAAGGTTTAAATTCGTCTTTGCGGCGTAGGCCGTAATCTCGTTTTTCGGGATGGTATTTCAAAGTGGCTGAATGACTCTAGTGTGCCACAAGCGGGAGTTAAAACTCCCTGAGTACGTATCGCAAACGATACTCCGAGAGCGTGGCAGAAAGCGCCACTTCGAGTACACAATCAAAGATTGTTCCGGGTACGCGACAAACAACGTCGCTTCGAGTAAAAAGCAAAACCCTAGAGTCATTCCCTGATACTACCGGGAATCTTAGCTAGGGCCGAATGTCTCTAGTGTGCCAGCCAGAGTCATACGCAATTTCGTTTTTATACTCCGTCATCCCAGCATGATGTTGGCTGGGATCTCCCTTCGACTTCCAGAGATTTGTTTACTTACCTTTTTGAAAAGTTGAAATAAATGAAACCACAGTACGCCACATGAGATCCCACTCAAAGACATAGTGGGATGACGGCGCATAATAAAAAGAAAGTGAGAGGTTCACTGACTCTAAATCGCTCAAAGCCGTCATTTTAGTTCAGGCTTTAACATGTGCGTTGAACATTTTACACGGCCAATATATGAATAAAAACATACAAACAAACAGCGCTTTGTAAAAGAAAACTTTGGGATAAAACTCTGGAAGCAGCCAACCAATTAGCAACGCAAATAACACGCTACTAACTAATAGAGTGAGCAAAACCATGCCAACAATACCAATAGCTTTCAGCGTATTTTCTTTAGCTGAAATAACATTACTTTTCTCAACAATTGTGATGAATACGACATAGAAAAAAATCACAATCAAATTAGCTAAAATTAAATCCATACTTTCCTTTGCTGGCAATAACTACTTGCGCTGAATGACTGTCGTTCGCTCATCACGGTCCCTAGTCACATTGTTAATTTACCGGTTTACGCTGCCCCAAACAATGTGCACAAATTTAAACCAGCCGATAACAAGACTCAGAACCAATTAAAATAAATTCCATGGCCACTCTCCAGCAATTAAAGACATGCTACCGGCCAGAAAGAATACTGCCCCCATAATTAAAGAAAACCTGAAACGCCAGGGGTGGTTCCGGCAGTAATTTTTCACTTCTTCTTTTTCTTGAAGGAGTGCACCCATATTAATCAAAAGAACTACTGGAATAGAAGATATAATTAATATCAGACCACTCAAACGATTTTGCAGTAAATTATCACCAGATAAGTCGTAAAGCACAGTCGATATTGAAAGAAGTAGCAAACTGAAATGATTAAATAGAAGTGGATATTCGCTCATTTCCCATGGTGATTCATGCAACGAGCCTTCTTGCCCTACACCTAAAACTACCGCCATTGCGGCCCACCAAACGAGATAATAAAATCCGGATGTGAGTGACTTTTCAATCAAAAAGATATTCAATATTGAAATGTAAACTGCCATTCCTAGCATAACTAGGGCAGTCGTTTTTTTTATTTTCATCATTCCATGATTACCACTTTGTTATCAGAACAGAGATTAATAAAATCAATGAGCTTGCCATGGTTCCATCACAGGCTGACTTCACGTATCGGCCAATCTGGCAATTTCTCCTGCAAATCCGATAGAATCACCGAGCGATCACCGCGCAATACGATTACCGGTTTACGGGAAAACAATGCTTGAGCTTCGTCTTGCAGACTATTCGGGCTCTGCGCCGCCAACCACTGGCTAAGGGGAATTTTCTTGTTGAGTAAATCCTGCACATACGTCCGTTGAGCTAAATAGGCTGAAGCATAGAGAAGACGTTCCTGACTTTGAAGATATTGCTTCAATGTATCAAACTCGGCCTCTGGCATCGGTAACTGCCGCGCCAGTTCCAGATGATCCAACACACCTTTGACGAATGCGCCGGTATGCTCAACGCCGGTATTGGCATAAAACTGCAAAGTTGTCGAAAGAGGTTCGTTCGCACAGTATCCATGAACCCCATAAGTCAGACCTCTAACGACCCGAAGATCGTAATACAAGCGACCGCTAAAACCTCTCCCTAGCCAACTGGCAAAACTCCGGCAAGCCTCTGTACTTGGCGTTTCACCTTGTAGTAACCGATAGCCGATTCGTACCTGAGTCTGCACGGCACCCGGTGCATCGATTAACAAGATTTCTCCACCATCAGATTCAGGTTCACTCATAACTGTGCTCGTGGATTGTTGCTGCGGCTTCGGCAACCATGACATGGCATCTGCCAGCACCTGAGTTTCTTCCGAACCACCATAGCTAATCAATAACCATTGATTCTCTGCCACCAGTTCTTCCAGAAGTTGTGCCACAACCGTTTGATCCAGTCCTTTAATAAGTTCAGGATCCTCTTGGCTAGTCAAATAAGGGTGATGTTCCCCTAGCACAGTTTTTTCCCAAACCCGATCAATTTCGCTGCCAGATACAGCCTCAAACTGACGTTGAAGCCCTTGCCGGCGCTGCACTTCGCGAAGATCTAAATCGGCATACCCCTCTGCCCGCAAAAAACCCAATAAACTAGCGATAATCTCTTGAGGGGGAACAGAAGTTGGGCAATTCATGCTCAACTTTATGCTGTGCAGAGTCAAACGCGTCTGCATACCATCGCCACAAGGCATAGCTCCTTCAGCTTGCAAGGCTAACTCGCGAAGAAGAATTAGCTCGGATATCAGCGCCTTCTCATTTAAAGGTTTATTCGGGCTAAGTCCAACCAAAACCCATTGCTGCTGACCATCATTGTTTGCCGCAAAACGATGCCAGGGGTGACCGGAGGCAAGCATTGTAACCTCAGGGTTAGGCACTAATGTTGGCGCCAGTGGAGCCACTTCAGGCAGGTTGTTAGGTTTAAACTCAGGTAAGGTTGGAGCCTGTACCTCAGTAAAATTAATGTTTGTGTGTTGGCAACCACTTAGCCCTAAGCTCAACGCGACCAATAACGCGGTAATCAAACGAGTCTTCAAAGTCTTCAAAGTCTTCAAAGTCTTCATAGGATTTTGGCCTCCAAACTATCGGCCCAGGAGTCGGGCAACCACTCGAGGACATGCTTACCCCAGCGTGTGTACCAGGGCGGCTGTAAGTCCAGCCGCAAAGTCCCAGCCATAAAATATTCCTGGGCAACTCGTTGAATTTGCTCTGGCGTCACCTTTTCAATCCGAGCCCAGGGACCCGTTAAAGGTGTCAAAGCGTCCTGCTTTGAGGTGGCTGATAGAAAAATAGCTAAATTCTGAGGGTCATTCAGACGACTAAGTTGCCCTTGTAGCCAGTTATTCTTGAGTTGATTAAGCTGTGTTTCATCTATTGGTGCTTGCGCCATATCGTCTATCAACACTTTTACGTTAGTCGCCAGACGATCCAATGACGCTCGAGCGCGCGGCACTAGCGCTATAGCGGTCACACCATGCAATTCCAGACTCTGAGATATGGAATATGCCAGCAGTTGATCAGGATCAGACAACCGAGTCTGCTGTATCAGGCTGGCATAATCTTGCACCAGGTAACGCTCCAGTAAAGTGATGGCTGCTGCATCCGGGTGATTGCTGGGTACCGTATGCCAGCCAAGTAATAACACTGGCCAGGGACCGCGGGCATCGGTAATTGAATCATGATAATCACCACGTTCGATGGTAAGGGGTTGATCGTCTCTAAGCGGCGCTGGCGTATCGTTGTTCCAGGAAGCAAACTCACGTTCCACTATGGTTAAGGTATCCGTTTGCAGCGCCCCCACCAGACTGAGTTGCATGCTCTCAGGGCGGTAATGCTGGCGATGAAACTCGGTAAGGCTATCCGGGGTAGCGGCCAACAGATCTTCTCGTACACCAATCACAGGGTGACCATATGGGGTTCCCGCCACGAGTGCAAGTAAGTGTTCCATAGCTGAGCGCACATAGGGTTGCATATCAACTGTTTGTGCCATCTCCTGCAGTACTGTGTCGATTTCGCTGCTCACACTTGCGTCAGTCAGCACCGGTCGTTGAAAGCGATCTGCATCCAACACCAGCCCTAATTCCAACGCTTCTGCTGGCAAGGTCAGGAAATAGTTGGTGTAATCAAATGACGTTGTGGCATTAAAACGTCCTGCATAAGCACCAATGGTTTGTATATAGGTATCACCCGGTGCGTGCTCACTGCCTTTAAACAGCATATGCTCAAATAAGTGCGCATAACCTCGCTCGTTGGAACCTTCATCCCGTGATCCAACTTCAAACTGGCTAGCGATGGAAACACTCTGCGAATCGGGTAACGACAACAAGCGCAACTGCAAGCCGTTAGCCAAAGTGCGATATTGTATCTTTGCTTCCCAATCATAAAGAGGCTGTGCCATCTGCGCTAAAGATGCAGCGGTATGCTCTTGCGCCGACAAGGTTCCAGACATGGATAGTGCCACAGCCAGTAGCGGTCCTTTGCTAATTAAGCTCACGTTAAACTCCTAATAAGCTCGTCAATTCGATTCTGTTTTTAGTGACTCCGAGAGTCAATGGTGTGGCAACAGCAGTGGTGAAAAGTAAGTGTATGATGACAGATTGGCACTGATATTCATTGCAATTCCCTTTAATAATCCATGAAAACTCCTGCAAAGAAGTACACCATATTACTTACTTATAAAAATTAATTAAAGCATTAAAAACAGATGGTTATGGAATTACAACTCCTCCTTAATTGAGTTGACCACCGCAACGCGTACTATCGCCACAAGCTTGTTATTTTCAATAACGGCCTACGTCAAAAACAAAAAACGGTGCCGAAGCACCGTTAATTAAAAATATGAAGCCTTTGTTGTCAGTGACCATGGCCATAACCGCGTTAACTGTCTTCCAAAATGCGACATCGGGAGCATTTATCCACCGACGAAGTCTGTCACCCGAAAACCTGTTAACGATAAGGTTTTCTCTCTCGACATTCGTCTGTCTCTCGGAAATCTGACAACAATAAGATTTCCTCGTTAGTATTTCGCCGCTTCATCAGCCGCAGGAATCGACTCCAGGATAAATTCCCGTAAATCTTCATTGGAAAGTTTTAAATCTTCATGACGCAGATACATCATGTGACCAGAGCGGTAGCCTTTAAAGCTTAAACGGTCACGCATCTTACCGCTTGGGTCCAGCTGCCACATATTATATTTACCGTCGAAATAATTGGTGGCACCGTCATAGTAGCCGCTTTGAATCATCACATTCAGATAAGGGTTTTGTGCCATCGCTAAACGCAGGTTTTCACCGGCGTTATTATTGCTGCGATCCCAAGGATGAACCGGGCCGAACATATTGTATTTAACGTCAGTCTTATAGTTTAACTCTTCACTAAAGTAGTAGTTAATCGCTGGCGTAAATGAGTGCAACCATGAAGTTAGTTCAGGCCAGTAATCCGGGCGTGCACCAGATTCTTTCTTATCAATACCTAAGTAACGGGAATCCAGACGACCAACGGTTTGACCGCGATCATTTAACACCATTTTCCAGAAATAGGCAGTATCGATATCCAGGTTATTCTGTAATACCTGTTGCTTGCTTAAGCCGGAAAAATACGCCACTTTTTCTGCTACTTCAGAGCGCTTATCAGCATTTAAAAATGCGCCCTGAGCCAATGCTGGCAGATAATCATTAATCGCATAGTTCTCTGCAAGTTCTAATACTTCCAGTAGATCCATCGCCTGCAAATCTTCGCTCAAGGCTTTGTGATACCAGGCGGTTGCGGCGAAATAAGGTAAACGGTTTGCAGCTTTTACCGGACCGTCACGCTCGATGCCAATGTCAGTCGGAGATACCAGAACCACACCGTTTAAGTACATCCACTGCTGATTCTGAAGCGCTAAAGACAATGCCGAGACACGAGTCGTGCCATAACTCTCACCGATTAAAAACTTAGGAGAGCGCCAGCGCTCGTTGCGAGTCACAAAGGTATTTAACCACTCGGCAAGATATTTCACGTCTGCGTTAACACCAAAGAACATTTTTTGCTGCTGATCTTTGCTCGGCAATTTTCCGTCTTTGTCTTTTAGCATTCGTGAGTAGCCAGTATTTACCGGGTTTACGAAAACGATATCGGCAACATCAAGTACCGAATAAGGATTAGTTTTCACCCCATAAGGTTGTAATGGATAACCCTCATCATCGATATGGATAACTTTTGGACCTGTATAAGCGATATGCATCCAGACCGAAGCCGAACCCGGGCCACCATTAAAAGAAATCAAAAGCGGGCGAGTACCTGAATTTTTTACATCGCTACGCTTGTAGTAGGTGTAATGGATGGCGGCAATCTTTTCGTCCTGCTCGTTCCAAAGCGGCTGGGTACCGGTTGTCGCTGTGTACTTAACTCGCTCACCATTTATCTTGGTTTCATGTTTAGTGACCACCTGATGATCGGCTTGCTGAGCACGAGGTAACGTCGACGAGGTTTTTGATACATAAGCGGAAGCGGGGATAGCAACTGCAAGGCTGACAATTGCCAGCAATAAAGAAGGTAAACGCATAACTATTATTAACTTAATGAAAGATGACCCTAAGTGTAATCACGATTTTTTAATTAATACCAGCGTTGTGTGTTGAATTGCCGTTTTGAAAGGATAATTGACAATATTCGAGTGAAATTTATCGCCAGGGTATTACCAACAACAATAACCAGAGATACTTACAGGAAAGTTTGTAATTGCTCGACTTTATCTAACTGCATTGTAGGCAGGGTTTTTAATGGCTTTTTCACAATAGCGAAGCTTTGATTATTCACCCAGGCAGTCTGACACCCAGCTCGCATTGCGCCAAAAATATCGGCATGGGTACAATCGCCAACGTGAAGCAATTGCGAAGGTGTAATGTTGATAAACTCGCAGGCCTGATGAAACATATCATTTTCTGGCTTTTGTAAATTGCCATTGCCGGCAAAATAGGTATCGACAAAACAGTGGCGAATACCGATATCATCGACGCTGACATTACCATTGGATATGGCAACCAGAGGGAATTTCTCAGCAAGGTTTTCCAGCAGCTTAATAACCTCATCAGAAACGGTAAGATTGTTTCTGTGCCTTAGAAAAAACGCGAAAGCATTCTCCGCTTTTTGCTTTGCTTCAGCCTCTTCATAACCTAACTTGACCAAACCTAACGTTAATGTCGCTAGCCTAAGTGCAGTTACATCGTGGGATAAAGCCGGGTTCTGTTGCAAACAATATCTGCGTTGTTGCCACCAGAAGTTTGCAGTCACTTCCTGAGTTGCTGGTATCAGGGTCTGCAAATGCTGCTTCAGAGCAGCTTCTGCACGGGTGATCACCGGATGATTATCATAAAGGGTATCATCCAGATCAAAACTCAAGGCTTTAAACGGTTTTAAGCGTCGATAGAATCGCACAATGATTGCTCAGTGGTTGCTCAGTTATTACTCAGTGGTTGCTCAGTGAATCAGGATTAATTCGCGGTCAGAAATTTCGTCACTAATAGTTTAGCAACTAAGTGACGAAATTGTTCGAGCAACAGAGTATCGATACCCGGATAAAAATGTTCAACATCTTTAGCAAAAAAGGCGATAAATCCGATATCTTCACCATCGTGCTGAAGCCTTACCAGGCAACTGGATCCGGTTTCTTCATTCGGGAACAATAACGATTGTTCGGCCGCCGTTAAGCGCCCAAAATAGTAGTTTTCTTTGCCGAATCGGTTGGCAAACTGTACTGCAGGAATCGTGTCAATCAGGATAGGGTGGTCAAGGGCATCGTTGCCATGATGCAATACCAGACGCACATCACTTAATTCCAATAAGCGCTTGGTCGTTTCCTGTAAATAATCGCAAAACACAGGGAAACTATCGCAAGCGATTAAATTCAGATACAGATCGTTGAATATGGTTAGCAGCCGGTCATTTTGATTGGCGACTGTCAGTAACTGGGTAATTTCTTCTTCCAGCAGATTCACCTTATCTCGCAATAGTTGCTGTTGCCGTTCAACTAACGAGATTGTGCCGCGGCGATTATCCTGTAGTTGCAGGGTTGTTAATAGCTGCGGGTGGCGACTAAAAAATTCCTGATCCGACTGCAGATATTCAAGTACCAGTTCATCATCCAGATGCTGAATATCAAACTCCGTTGGGTTCTGGCTCATATCGATAAGGTTCCATCAAATACGTGTTTCGCAGGTCCAGTCATTTTCACTGGGTGACCGGGACCTTTCCAGTATATTTTCAACTTACCACCGGGTAGTTCTACGGTGACATTATTAGCAAGCTTTTCCTGAATAATGCCAACCACAACCGCCGCACAGGCACCACTACCACAAGCCAGCGTTTCCGCCGCGCCACGCTCGTAAACACGAAGTTTAATGTATTTCGGTGACTGGATTTCCATGAAGCCAACATTGGCATGTTCAGGAAAACGTTCATGCAAAGACAGTGCTTTGCCTAAGGTATCGACTGGCGCATCTGCTACGGAATCCACTTCCAATACACAGTGGGGGTTACCCATCGAGACAGCACCGCAAAACACAGTCTGATCGTCAGTACGCATAATGTAGGTACCTTCCTGTTTTTGCGCAGTAAAAGGTATTTTCGCCGGTTCCAGGTTTGGCACTGGCATAGTTACGGTAATCAGGCCATCGCGCTCAACATGCAGGGTCATCTTCCCGGATGCGGTGGAAACCTTAATTTTGTTTTTATTGGTTAGGCCTTTCATTCGCACGAAGCGGGCAAAACAGCGGGCGCCGTTACCACATTGGCTAACCTCACTACCATCGGCATTAAATATCCGGTAATGAAAATCCAGATCCGGATCATAAGGAGGTTCAACCACCAATAGCTGGTCAAAGCCTATGCCAAAATTTCGATCCGCAAACTGCCGAATTTGCTCATTAGAAAGAAATACGTTTTGAGTGACGTTATCTAACACCATGAAGTCGTTACCCAGACCATGCATCTTAGAAAAATTCACCATGTTTTGTTTGTTATGTCTCAACGTCAGTTCCTTTCATAGCGACCTTAAAATATTGCGGATTTAAGGCAGACAGTGCTCGCCTTTGATTAAATCAGCAAACGTTTCCCGTTCGCGAATCACGAAGCTCTGATCGCCATCGACCATGATTTCGGCCGCGCGAGGACGAGAGTTGTAGTTAGAGCTCATGGTAAAACCGTATGCGCCAGCACTGCGAACCGCAAGTAAATCACCGGCTGTAATGGCCAGTTCTCTATCTTTACCAAGAAAATCGCCGGTTTCACAAACCGGGCCGACGACATCAAAGGTTTTCTTTTCAACATTGTCATTCAGCTCGACTTCGACAATTTCCTGCCATGCCTGATATAGAGACGGACGAATCAAGTCATTCATTGCCGCATCAATAATGGCAAAGTGCTTGTCTTCATTGGTTTTCAGAAATTCAACTTCGGTAACCAGGATACCGGCATTGGCCATAATAGCGCGGCCTGGCTCATAAACCACTTTGACATCACGACCTTTTAATTTCGTCGCTAGCGCTGATACGTAACTTTCCGGGCTTGGCGGTTGCTCCCCCTGATAGGCGACCCCTAAACCACCACCAACATCAATATGGGATAGCTTAATACCAATTTCTGCCAATTCATCGACCAATAACAAGACGCGATCTAATGCGTCCATAAATGGTTGAATTTCCGTTAATTGCGAACCGATATGACAATCGACGCCCTGAATATCTAAATAAGGTAATTCAGCGGCTAATTGATAAATGCGCAGCGCCTCTTTAATGGGCACTCCAAATTTATTGTCTTTCAATCCGGTTGAAATATAGGGATGGGTCCCGGCATCAACGTCTGGGTTAACGCGCAACGAAATAGGCGCTTTCACCTGCATCGATTCTGCAACGGCATGGATACGGGCAATTTCCGCTTCCGATTCCACATTAAAACAATGAATACCTTGCTCAAGTGCATAACGGATTTCGTCGCTGGTTTTACCAACACCGGAAAACACCACTTTTTTGGCATCACCGCCAGCTTTCAATACTCGGGCTAACTCACCACCAGAAACGATATCAAAGCCACTGCCCTGACGTGCCAGTACGTTCAAAATACCTAAATTAGAACTCGCTTTTACTGCATAACAGATCAGGTGGTCTAAACCGGCTTTTTTATTGGCATCAGCAAACGCCTGATAATGACGTTCAATCGTCGCTTTTGAATACACGTAAAGAGGCGTACCGTACTGCTTTGCCAATTGTGAAACCTGGCATTGTTCGGCATAAAGATGTTGTTGCTGACGTTGAAAAAAGTCCATGTTTAATTCCTGAATAAAACGTTTCCAATCGTGATGTTAAAACTTAGGGTTGCTCTTGCTTTTTAGTCTGCTTCTCGGCTTGTGGTTTCGATTGCGTTGATGACTTTTCAGTATTGTTCTGAGAATCTTTCGGGGTTTGATATAACGCCCCTTTCTGACCACAGCCGCCAACGAGCAGCGCAAGGCCGGTTAAGATAACAAAAGTCGATTTTTTATTCAGCATTTTCTTAAACATAATATTGATAAGATAGAGGTTTAATGTCGCAATAATGGATTAGTCGCTTTATAATCGCATGCATAGCGGTAAATACAAGCCCAAGCAACAATTTTCGCCCTCCAAAAATGAGAAATTATTCAGATTTTTGGTGGCTCAATAACACAGTGATAGGTGAATAGTTAAAAATGAATGACAGCCAATACAATATAATGGCCGATGATATGCTGCTGGCCATCGAAGATGCGATTGAAGATTGTCCAGTGGATATTGATTACGAAGGTGTTGGTGGTCTGCTGACTCTGGCATTTCCTAATGGCTCGAAAATCATTATTAACAAACAGCCTCCTCTTCACGAAATCTGGGTTGCGACTAAGTTTAACGGCCATCATTTTGAGTTCACCGAAGATCAATGGCGTGACAAACGCTCTGGTGATGAATTCTGGTCATTTCTATCTCAGGCCGTGAGCACCCAGGCAGAAACACAAATCACCTTAGCCGGTGAGTAATTGGAATTCCCATGACAGAATTAGCGTCTGAACAAGTTTTACGCATTGCCACCCGCAAAAGTGCATTGGCAATGTGGCAGGCAGAATATGTAAAAGCTCGACTTGAGCACTTTCACCCAACATTGACGGTGGAATTACTTCCTATGGTCACTAAAGGCGATATCATTCTTGATTCACCACTGGCGAAAGTCGGTGGTAAAGGCTTATTCGTAAAAGAGTTGGAAGTTGCGATGCTCGAAGGCCGCGCAGATATTGCCGTGCATTCGATGAAAGATGTACCGGTAGACTTCCCAAAAGGCCTGGGATTGGAAATCATTTGTGAGCGCGAAGATCCTCGTGATGCGTTTGTATCTAATCAATACCAGACTATCGATGAACTGCCAGAAGGCGCGATTGTCGGAACCTCCAGCTTACGTCGTCAATGCCAGTTAAAAGCCATGCGTCCGGATTTAATCATTAAAGATCTTCGCGGTAATGTGAATACTCGTTTGGCGAAACTGGATAACGGTGACTACGATGCCATTATTCTTGCCGCAGCAGGTCTTATTCGTCTGGAGATGCCCGAGCGTATTCGTCAGTACATTGAACCTGAAATCATGTTGCCAGCAAACGGTCAGGGCGCTGTAGGCATAGAATGTCGCACCGACGATAAACGAGTGAAAGCTTTACTGGCACCACTAGAGCATCAGGAAACCCGAATTCGCGTATTGGCGGAACGGGCAATGAATACGCAATTACAGGGCGGCTGTCAGGTTCCAATCGGCGGTTTTGCGACACTCAATAATGACCAGGTTTATTTGCGTGGTCTGGTTGGTCGTCCAGATGGCAGCGAAATGATTGAAGCGGAAATTCAAGGTGACATTCAGGACGCTGAAAAACTTGGCCAAGCTCTTGCTGATACGCTTTTAGCAAGCGGCGCGAAAACCATACTTAAAGAGCTATATGAGCAAGACTGAACTTAATATTCTGCTCACCCGTCCCATACAAAAATCCCAGTCATTGGCGAGGGAATTAACCCCCCTCGCCCAACATATCGAAATTCAGCCTTTGTTTACCTATGAGGAAAATTCCGATAATCCAACCTTGTCTCAGGCATTAAAACTCGCTCCTGAACATATAATCTTTGTCAGTGAAGCTGCTGCACGCTTTGCCCTTGAGCAATGCCCTTTAAGCAGCTGGCCAAAGACCAGTCACTACTATGCCGTCGGTCCGGCAACCGCTGACGCCTTATCGCCACTAAACCAAACCATATTGATGGGGGAGCGCTTTGATAGTGAAGGGTTATTGGCTTTGCAGCAATTGCAGAATATCGAAAATCAGCAGGTTCTGATTATTCGCGGCAATGGCGGTCGTGAGCTTTTGGCTCAAACACTACGACAAAGACAGGCAATTGTTGCCTATAATGAAGTATACCGCCGCCAATGGCAGAGTTTTAATGTAGAGCAACTCATTGAAAAATGGCGAAAACTTAAAATTAATTGTATGGTAGTTACCAGCGAGGCATTGCTTGATAAAGCGGTTGAACTCATCACCAAAGCTGATGAGGATTTCAAGCAGCAATTGCAATGGATCGTCGCCAGTGAACGTATTGCGGAAAAAGCAAAACACTACCAACTGCAAAAGGTGGTAAACGCTGGTGGAGCCAGTAACCAACTTATTTTCCAGGCCCTTAAAAACTTATAGGGCAGATAAAATGCGAGCCCAATTCGTCCTTGGATGTAATTTATGACCGATAAAGACAAGAAAACTCCAGCAAATCCAGAGCAAGATACGACGTCCTCGTCTGCAACTAAGGGCAACGACACGCAAGCCAACGACAAATCTTCAGCGCCAGCAAAACCGGCTCCTGAAAAAAACTCAGGAAACAACAATATTAAAACCAGCGAAAAAGCCAGTGAGAAAGTGAGTGCTGCTGATGCCGCAAAAATTGCCGCCCAGGCAAAGGCTCAGGCGAAGCCGGAACAAGCGACCAGCAAAGGCAAAAGACCTGAAGCTTCAGCAGCCAGTAAAAGCACGTCAAGCTCAGCTGCTTCAGGTAATAAAAAACCACCAACAAAGCCACCTGCTCGAGCGCAGGTTGAAAAATCACCTGGGGTTTCTAAAACAGGAGTTCTTGCACTGTTGATTGCCATCGCCGCGGCTGGTGGTGTTGGTTATCTATATCAACAACAACAGCAAGAATTACAATCTTTAACTGAACAGCTGAATCAGCAATTTCAAAGTGAACAGGACAGTAACAACCAGCAACTGTCTCGCCAGGTAACCGAGCAAATCAATAGCCTGAAACAATCAAGCCAGCAAAGTAATCGTAATCTGGCGAATGAGCTCTCCGATAAGAATGAACAACAACAGCAAGAGTTGCTTGCTGAGGTTGAACAACTTAACGGTAAGATTTCCCGACTCACTGCACAGCAACCCAGCAACTGGCGGGTATTTGAAGCCGAATATTTGTTAAGAATGGCATCCAGGGTTATCTGGCTGGAACACGATGTAAATACCGCGATCTCATTATTAGATGACGCCGACGCCCGATTGGCATCAATGAAGCAAACCCGATTTATGCCGATTCGCAAAATGATCCGCGAAGACAAACAAATGTTACGGCAGTTACCTGAAGATAATACCCAAGATGTTCTGTTGGCATTATTGGCGTTGAACGACAGTACCGATTCCCTGGTTATTAAAGGTGCTGATAAAAAAGTCGAAGTGCCACCTGAGGAAATGGAACTCAGTGATGACATCTCTGATTGGGAATCAAACCTAAGAGTCAGTTGGCAACGTTTCGTAGCAGACTTCATTACCGTGCGAAATAAGTACGACAAAGATGAGCCGTTAATGGAGCCTCAATATCAGCAGCATCTATTACAAAATCTGCAATTAAAGCTGCAGGTTAGCCAATATGCTGTGACTCAGCAACAACCTGAACTTTACCAGAAAAGCTTGGCTGACGTAGAACAATGGTTAGACACTTACTTTGACGATAACAATGATGCGAACAAAGCTTTTAAAGAAGAAATTGCTTCTTTAAAGAAACAAAATATCGCCATCGAATATCCACAGGATTTGAAATCGCAGCAAGCCCTTCGTGAAATGCTTGATCAGAATTTTTCCGCATCAACACGTGCGATGACCCAATCGCGGAATTCCAAAGCATCAGACGAGCCTGGACAGGCTCCCGAGCAACAATCAGAATCATCGCCTGAAGAAGACGATAACAAAAAGCCACAGGTAGAAAATGAGTCACCTGGAAATCAGGAAGGTGAACTATGATTCGCTTTTTCCTGACCTTAGTTTTAGTACTGGCAGTTACCGCTTTTAGTTACCTACTGATTGATCAAAAGGGCTATATCCTGATCACTATGGGTGACTGGATATATGAAGCGACCGTATTTGGGTTTGTTACCTTACTTATTCTGGCTTTGATCCTGTTATATGGCCTTTACCTGGTTTTACGATTCACTTTTCGGGCATCAGGCAAAGCCTGGCGATATGTCGCCCATGGCAGTGAAACCAAAGCGATGCGTTTGTATGAGCAGGGGCTTGCCGCCTATTTGGTAGAGGATTATCCAAAAGCGGAAAAGCTGCTGGCAAAGAGTGCACCTAAATGTGCAATGACTAACACTGCCTGGCTATTTGCCGCCAGCGCCGCCAATAAACAAAACATGACCGAATCGGCTAAACAGTATTTACGACATATTGCCGAAAACGAAGACAGTGAAGAGAAGCTAAATTACGAAGCCTTATTAGTGGCGGGTAAATTGAACCTCGATGACGCTGAATTTAGTCAGGCCAGAGCCCTGATTGATAAAAATAAAGATCGAGTAGGTCACAAAGGCCGAATGCTGAGCCTGGATATTGAAGTCTGTTTGCATGAAAAACGTTATCAGCAGGCAATTGAATATCTTCGCGATGCCCGCAAAGATAAAAACATCGACAACCAGCAAATCGAGCAATGGGAAACTCAGGCCTTCGCCGGTTATTTCCAGCAATTAATTGCCGAGCAAAGCGTGCAGGATGTCGAGCAGTTTTACAACGGTCTTAGCCGCAAAGAGCGCAATCGCGAAAGTATTATTCTCGCTTATGCGCAGGTACTCGGTGATCACGGTCTAACCGATAAGCTCGAAGATTTAGTATTGCCTTTGATAAAGAAAGATCCGAGCCAGAAGTTTATCAATGGTCTGAAAGACATTTCTATGCCGCACAGTCCTAAGGTGATGGCAGCCATTCAAAAACATCTACAAAAAACCCCGGAAGATCCGCTGTGGTTAAGCGCCTTTGCTTATGCCTGTGTTGCCAGCAGAGATTGGGAAAAGGCTCGCAAAGCCTTTGTATCTTTACTTAAGGTTCGTCAGCTACCGGACGATTTGCATGCCTATGCGAAAGTGCTGCAAACCCTTGGCGAGCATGAACAGGCGAATAGGGTTTATCAAGAAATAATGGCACAAGCGTAGCAAGCGCCATAATCTGAAGGTGACAGACTCGATCTGAAGATCGAGTCTAAGACAGCGGTGCACAGACGACAGACAGCAGTAACAGCACACTAAACAAAACGCCTTTTCTGAATTCTGAATTCTGCAGCGACATAAAGTCGCGTTCTAGAAAGATTGCAGTGCACAGATGGCAGACAGCAGCAACGGCACGCTTAACAAAAACGCTTTTTCTGAACTCTGAATTCTGTAGGCTGTACTCTTGGAAATCAGTTGTTTGGGAAAACTGATTTCCAATCGTTCTTCATATCCACCAATATCCAACCTTCTTTCTTGTGCTCAGTGGCGTAATCCAGACCTTTGTCTAGGGAACCGATATGCGAGTCTCTGTCATAGGCCCACTCTCGCTCTTTATCGGTATGATGGATATATACCGCTAAGCGCTTGCCTTCGCCGGCCATGGTATATTGCATCATCGCCAGATCACCATCGGAATTACCAAAAGCGATCAGTGGTCGGCGACCAATATGAGCGTCAATACCAACAGGCTTGCCTTCTTTATCATTAATAAAATCAACTTCTGCTAAGCGGGCAATATGCGTACTGCCATCGTCATTGAATACAAACGTTTTCTCTATGCTCGAACCAATCACCTGCTCTGGCGGTATGCCATAAACGTCTTCGGCCCAGACTCGTAAAAAATCGATACCTCCACCACTGACAATATAGGTTTTAAAGCCATTGGCGCGCAGATAATCGAGTACTTCGAGCATAGGCTGATACACCATATCGGTGTATTTTCGCCCTGTTGTTGGATGTTTTGCCGTGGACAACCAATCTCTGGCCGCTTGCATAAATTCTTCCTGAGTCATGCTCGCATGCGACGCAAACAATAATTTTGCTAAATCTTCGTGACTGGCTAGTGCGGTTTTTAAGTCACCGGCTAATGCGGATTTAAAAGGTTCTTCGGTTTTCCATTCAGGATGATCCGATTGCATTACCTTGAGTCTGTCTAAGGCAAACAAGAGCTGAAAATACATCGGCTGTTCGGCCCACAAGGTACCATCGTTATCGAATACCGCGACCCGTTGTTGTGTTTCTACAAAATCTGAACCCTGAGTTGTTACGGATTGAACAAAATCCACTAATCGTTGTTTCGACTCGGTATCCGACCAGGAGGGTAAATCGGTTTGCGCCCAGATGCCGGTGGCAAACATCGTACTAACTAGCACCAGACATCGTAAAAATAAATAAGTTGCTTTCATAAATTGACCTGATAGTTAATCAACGAACAAATAAAAAAGTGAACCGAAGTTCACTTTTTCAATTTGATATTGGTAGAGGTTATTTACTGCTACCACCGGTTTGCAGTTTTTCCATAACCTGGTCAAGGCTGAAGCTTGCCGCTTTCTGACTAGGAGGGTATTCCTCAAATGTTTCCAGAAATTTGCCTACATAAGCCTGAGCGGGTACCAACAGGTATGCTCTATCAAGCCACCAGTCATAATAAGTATTCGAGGTTTTCTGAGCTCGTTCAAATGGATCACGGCGCAGATTGAAAACCAGTGGAGCCCGCAATGGGGTAAAGGGGTTGGCCCAGATTTCTAATGTTTCTTCAACACGCTGCTCCATAAAGATGATTTTCCAATCTGCATAGCGAAGTGCGGTTAAGTCACCATCATCAGAGAAGTAGAAAATTTCCTTGCGTGGAGATTCATCACTTTTTCCCGTGAGAAGATCCATAAGGTTGTAACCATCAAGATGATTTTTGTAGTTACGACCGATGGCTTTATAACCATCCATTAAATCCTCTTTAATCTCATCATTTCCCGCCGCAGCCAAAAACGTTGGGAACCAGTCCATATGATGAACGATCTCATTAGTGACGGTTCCTGGCTTTATTTTTCCGGGCCAGCGAACCATGGCCGGTACGCGCCAGCCACCTTCCCAGTTGGTATTTTTCTCACCACGGAATGGGGTCATGGCTGCGTCTGGCCAGGTATTCATATGTGGACCATTATCGGTAGAATAAAATACGATGGTATTGTCGACAATATCTAACTCATCAAGTTTGTCCAAGAATAAACCAATATGAGAGTCGTGCTCCATCATCCCAACCTGATATTCATCATATTTGGCGTTTTTGGGATCGTTCATCAGCTCATCTTTTACATGAGTTCTGAAATGCATCCGGGTACCGCTCCACCATACAAAGAAAGGTTTATCGGCTTTCACCGCTTTCTCCATAAATTTCATCGCCTCAGCGGCTGTTTCTTCATCCACGGTTTCCATACGTTTTTTGGTCAATGGACCGGTATCTTCTATTTTGCCATCGGCACTTGACTTGATGACTCCACGCGGACCAAATTTCTTGCGAAACTCTGGATCTTTCGGATAGTCACGATTTTCCGGCTCTTCTTCAGCATTGAGGTGATACAGATTTCCGAAAAACTCATCAAAGCCATGATTGGTCGGTAAATGTTCGTCTCGATCACCTAGATGGTTTTTGCCAAATTGCCCGGTCATATAACCTTCTTCTTTGAGAGCTGCTGCGATAGTGATGTCTTTCTCGTTCATCCCTAATTCAGCACCCGGCAATCCGACTTTAGACAAACCGGTTCGGAATACGCTCATTCCGGTGATAAATGATGAACGTCCAGCGGTACAGGATTGCTCCCCATAATAGTCAGTGAATCGCATTCCTTCATTAGCGATTTTATCAATATTCGGCGTTTCATAGCCCATCATCCCGTCAGAGTATGCACTGATATTCCATATCCCCACATCATCACCCCAAATTACCAGGATATTGGGCTTATCCGCGGCAAATGTTAGAAAGGATGAGAGTGATAAAGCAGCAGTTGCTGCCAGTTTAGGTAACCATTTATTCGGCATATGTATGACCCTCAAAAACCCGTTGATATTTTAAGAACCATTTACCCTTCGAGAATGAGATGAGTATTAGCTGAGCGTCGAGGATGATGTCAGGCTAAACCATTTCATCATCCTTGAAAGAGAAACAGACTTAAAAAAGTCTAGTCGAAGATATCAAAATGTCATCTCCTGAATCGAAAAATTGAGAAATTTTTCGTAGATTATTTAGTACGTTAGTCAGCCTTTACAGTGACTTGTCGTAATCGGGTCATTTATCTGCAGTCGCAGCATTGAGCGACTACGACATATTCCAGTCCCAAAATTCGCGAGCCTGCTGACGAATTTTATTTTTATCCTGTTGCAATAAGAATCCTTGTTTGACCGATTTGTCGATCATTTCATTGATATGGCGCAAATAATGCTGTTTATTCGGATAGCGTTTTAAAATTTGCTGTTTCGGCCATTTATATACACTGCCACGGAAATCTTCCATTTCATTGCTGGCAAATTTACCAGAGCGCAGAGACCAGGGCAGGAACGTGCCAATTGGCGCTTCAACCAATGGATGTCGAATTCCTCCTAACTCATGTCCAAAGCTATCTACTTTCGGGACCGGAGGAACAATTTCTGCAAGAATTAACGGCGGGTTATTATCGATAAGTCCTTGCTTAAAATCCTTTCCATAATCGACTTCATAAGCCGTATGCGGCTTGTAAGGTTTGTCGATGGTCAGCCATTCTGGAAGCTGGTAATGAGAAAAATTTGTTAGCGTTTGTGCTGCATAAGTCGGGTATTGACTGGCAGGCGGTTGCTCATCATTAAGTACCCATGAAGATAAATGTCCCAACAATGCTCTAAGCTGTGGGAAAAAATTTAATGGATTGCCGCGATACAGGCCGGCATCTTTATCCACTACCGTCATATCTTTAGCCGATTGCACAAAATGCTGGGTTGATGACAGGTGATATATACGCTCGTTGGCCAAAGGCTTCACATCATAGACGCCATGACTGTGAATCAATCCAGCCGCGCGGCCCCAATATTCATATCCGGTATTGGTGTAGAAGATTTTCGGGTAATAAGCTTCATGATAGCGCTTTAGCAAACCGTCCTTTTTGCGGGTGATCTGCGAGCGCATTGGCGAGCTGGTAAAAGGAAAAATATCGGTTGGATAGAAGAACGCCGACATTCTGTGCCCATCTCTGGAAGGTTGAGCAAACCTGTGGTTAAAACTCCCTCGACCTGCGCCGGCAGTGTGCACAAGCATACCATCAAAAGCGAGAGCACCCTGTTCGCTTTCATTGAATCCCTGATATAAAAACTGACGCAGGAATCGACCGGTTTGCGAAACACCAAAAGCGATAGTTTTTGGCACCCGAAACTGGCTTTCACCATGCTTTAAGAATTCACCCGTATCACGAATAATACCTAAGCCTACCCCGGCCACCTGTGGATTTTTGGTCGGATAAACCAATTCATAAATGCCCGGTTGGAAATCGCCAATGATGATTTTGCCATCCTTGGTTAGCTGCCAACGATCTTTGCTTACGACTACCTTTAGATTATCTCGTCCCGTTCTTCGGGTTAACCAGGCTCGGTCTTTCATACTTAAATCAATGGGGTAGATGGCTTCGATACCCGGACGGTGAGCCACCGACAGTTTTGAGTGGGGAGAATCCAGTGTCCAGTCAGCACGTGCGTATCCCTCGACGCCCTGCAACACCGGCAATTGTGCCAGCATGACATTTGCCCCCGGACTGACATCACCTTGCCAGCCAACCCAAACCAGAGATAAACCAAGTTTTTGAATGTAATTATCGCCGAGCCATTTTGCCGCGTCGGGCTTTTTATTGCTTGTCGCATCGTTAAAGTATCGCAATGCCGCTTTCGAACCACGATTACTCACTTCGACCAAAGCACCTTTTCGTTGCTTAGGATCTTTTGCCTGGATAATAAAGAAGTTGGCGCTCGCTTCGACATTGCCTTTGGCATTGGTTGGCGCCAGCTCAATATCAGCTATCGCCTTGTTAGCGCTATGCTTTGGATCAAATTCGAAATAAAACTGACCACTAATTGCCTGATACGTCGTGCCCTCTAATTTAAATTCTTTATCCGAGTCGATTTGATGCCGAACCAGCTCGCTCCGAGCTTCAGCACTTAACAAGCTCAGCAGAATAACAGCAATAAAGCTGCTTAAAAATCGGGTAGAAACATTCAACATGGGACAAAGTTCCTTTTCAGGTAATCGAATTGGAGGATTCAAACGAGTAAATAATGTTTGTTAAAAACTCTAACAAAAACATTAAGTAAAGAAAACGATAGGTTGGGAGTAATGTTAAGAAAAGTTAATGCTTGCCAATGTCTCGAATAACCACATCCGATAACACCTGCTGTTCACTGTTCATGCCTCCAATAGTAAGCAAGTGCCTACCAACAGTTAACAATCCACGATGATCCATGGTTGCTTTTACCGAATCAGTATCCCCTGCGCCGATAACTTGCCAGGCGTTTTTCTGTAATGAATATACCCAGATATCACTGCTGGCTTTCGAAGGGTTACCATCATAGCCAATGCCGTTATAGTTATAAGGGTTATCTGAGCCACCAATAAAAACAAAGTCTCCGTTCAATGACGCAGCTGCCATACGATAACGGGCTATCGACGTTGGGTGTGGCAATAAACGCCAGTCTATTTTCAAGGGATCATTAGCGTCAATTTTTCCAATCAGGCACTGGGCTACGGCCGCGTATACCCGTCGTTGCATCTCTCGGGGTACGACTTTAACGCCATCGCAAATAATCATCTGCTCACCCGAAATAGCCCCGGCCTGACCAAAAACTGCCTGGCCCAAAAACGGTGAGCCCTGTTGCCAGGTATCGGTAACGATATCGTAAATTTGCACCAGATTAACATTACCAGCGTTGTGCCAGCCGCTGATCAGATAAATATATCTTTGCTTGTAAACCAGGGCGACGCTGTCATCAACGGGCACTGGCATTGGTGCCAATCTTTCGTATCTGTCATTGCTAATATCATAACGGAAAACATCTGGACTAGAAATTTCCTGATGATCTTCGGCAACTGTATAACCGCCGAAGATATAAGCGTATTCATTTACGCCAACGGCGACACTGGCTAGACGTCCGGGAAGTTTGAGCGTCGCCGGTACCGAAGATATTTGCTTCCACTTTGAGTCGCCAAGTTTTAATGCAAACGCTTTATTGTGGACATCCTTATAGGTTTTTCCAGCACCAAGCCCCATAAAACTGAGCAAATACTCACCATCACTGTTAATAACTTTGGCAACCGCATTGTTAGCGACCGGTTCCGGTAATGGCGGGATATTAAGATGATCACCAGCAAAAACAGTACGGGATGCAACCAGCATCAACGCCAGTGCAGTCGCCTTTAACCGATTTATTTTGGTTAGCGTAATCACCGGTTTAATCCAATTTAAGAATGCAAAATACTTTGCAGTACATCGTCATCTGTCAGATCACGTATTAACTGATCGAGATCGGCAAAACTCGCGGTAGCAACAAAACTGCCATTATCGTCTGAATAAATAAATTCATGTTCACGAAGTGCGTTGATAATCGCACTTTGCGCTTTCTTATCAATAAATTCAGGGGCATTGATGTTGTGTAACGTCGACATCCGGCTTGCCAATGCCGTGGCATCGCTTTCTAGTGTTGAGCGACTTACTGGTTGTAGCTGACCAATCAGTTTCATCACTATCGCGTAACGCTGCACAGTCTCGCTGACGCAACTCGCTAACAAGGTTAACTTATAGCCTTGCTCATGCTCATCGATGATCGACCAATATCCAGCCTTGCTTTGCTTAACCAGGTTCTGTTCAGCAAATAGCGCAAGTAAACCTTCTACTTGTGCAGTAATTTCCTGCTTGTCCTGCCATAAGAACAATTCCGCTTTAAATAAATTCACCAGGGTAGATAAGTTCGCAACTAAATCTTCGGTGGTAGATTTTTCATAAGATTTTAACAGGCGGCACAACAACGAAGGCAGCATAAATGCATGAATAATGTTATTACGGTAATAGCCCATCTCCAATGATGCGTTTTCATCGAGGGACAAAATTTGTCCAAGCTTATCGTCTTTTATATCGACTTTATTTAGCTTGATAACCTGTTCAACTAACGCTTCACCATCTTCCTCAGGAATTGACATCTCTTCGCTATATGGCGCATTGCGCTGTACATCAAGAAAGAAATTTAAATGCTCAACCAATTCTTCACGCGTCATCGCGTGACGTTCAGACGTCAGCAGTACCAGGGCCGTAAGCGTTACTGAGTTTAAAGCCACCGCCTTGTTTATTTCCCGCATGACGTCATTAGCCATACTATTTACCGCAGGTGTCATCCAACTTGGTTTCGGCGGGTCGATGGGATCGATGCTTTGCTTCCAATCAGGAACCTGATTATTTAAAAATTCATTGATATTGATTGGCTCACCAAAGTTCACATAACCGTTACCATAATTACGTAATTTGCGAATCGCTTTGACGATGCCGAATGCTGATTCTTTTTGTTTCGAGCTGCCTTTTAATTCTTTGTGATAGCTTGCAACTTCCATCACGTGCTCATAACCGATATAAACCGGCACCAGGGTCAATGGACGGTCGATACCTTTAAGCATACTCTGGATAGTCATCGCCAGCATACCCGTTTTCGGTTGTAACAAACGACCGGTCCGGCTGCGACCGCCTTCGGTGTAGTACTTAACCGGATAACCACGGGAGAATAACAACCCAAGATATTCACGGAAAATGGTTGAATATAAACGGTTGCCTTTAAAGCTGCGGCGGATAAAGAAAGCACCGGCACGGCGGAAGATAGGACCTGCTGGCCAGAAATCCAGGTTGATTCCAGCGGCAATGCGCGGTGTTGCCAGGCCTTGCTGATAAATAACGTAAGTCAGCAACAAATAATCCATATGCGAGCGGTGACATGGCACATAAATAATCTCATGTCCGGCCTGCGATAATTCTCTTAAGCGGTCGCCATGTTTTACTTCGATATCGTCGTATAAACGATTCCAAAGCCATTTTAGAATACGCTGACCTAAACGAATCGTGCTGTCACGATAATCAGCGGCAATCTCGTTCATCATACCGAGCGCCTGCTTTTTCACTTCGTCTTCACTAAGGCCCTTAGCTTTAGCTTCATCGGCAATCACCCGCTTAATCGAAGGATTTGCGAACAAAGCCGTAAACTTTTGCTGTCGGCCTAATAAACGAGGACCGGTGGCGGCAATGGTTTGACGATGAAAATGGAATCGGGCGATACGGATTAATTTGTGCGCCGCAACTTCATCACTACCATGCTGCTCCACCATTTCGCGGAACGAAACGGCTTTTGAATAACGGACAAGGGTGTCACGACCTGAAAACAAAACAATCCAGAACTTACGGAACCAGCTTGGCGATTCCTGATCAGCGATAACCGTACCGACATTAGCTTTTTCTTTATGAGGCGCTCTCCCCCACATAATGTTCACCGGCACCAACTTGGCGTCTTCTTCGAGGTTTTCCTGATGATGTTTTAACAGTGCCTGCCCCTGCTCGATTGCCAGGGTATCTCCGACTTTACGCCACGGCAATACCGAGGAAGGCTTATCCAGACACAGACAGCGATTAAACTGTTTACCGTTGATTTCTACCACTTGCAACGGGTCAGGTAGGTTCAGCTTTTTACAGGTCATTTGCAGGGTCAGTAGATCACTCGCAGACTGATGACGGGTAATATAGAAAACAGATTTATCGTTTTCCAGTTCCAGAGATTCCTGGGGGTTATCCGGTAAGATTTTACATCTAACCAACATTTTAATTGGCCAGGAAAGGAGAAAATAAAACAATGAGCGCATACGGAACTTAATTTAAAAAACCTACAAAAAATTATCCAGCAATGATATCACTTTTGCCATGTGGTATTCCACAATGAACAAATTTTAGCCGATTAATTAGAGAGTTACTTTGATTAGTTGATAAATTTTTGTTCTCGCTCGACTTAAAGTCGAAAAAACTACGTTGGAAATGACATTATCATCGATGGCAAGCCAACCAATCCGATCAAGTTAGTTGTTTCAATTTATGCTTAATTGTATCGCCATTAATTAAATTCACGAAAAAGCGAATGGAGACCACGAAATCAACGCAAAGCGCCATAAACGCTTCTTGATTGTTATCCACATCGCCTATACTAGCCGCCAATTCCTTTCCCTGAGTTGGCCATGTCTGAAACCAGCAAACAACGCGTAAGTTTTCGCTTTTATCTGCTCAGCGCATTTGCGGGCCTGGCGAGCTCATTGATCTATCCATTAATGAGTTTATTTTTGGTTGACGGCCTTGGCACCGAACCTATGATGATAGGTGTGTATACTGTATCCGTTACCCTGTCCGGCCTGATTATCAGTCAATGGCTTGGTAACAAAGCAGATCGCGGCAGCAATCCCAGACAGCTATTCTCCATTGCCATTTGCAGCTTTATGGTCGCGGTATTCATATATGCCAATACCGAAACCTTCTTCCTGGTTTGGCTTACTGGTATCGTCTTTATGGCTTTAGGAAATTCAGCGACACCGCAAATGCTGACTCTGGGACGGCAATGGGCCAATGCAAACCGGGTGGATACCACAGTTTTTAATGCCAGGGTCAGGGCGGCGATTTCCTTTGCCTGGATGACGGGCCCTCCGCTGGCGTTTGCTCTGGCCTCGGCATTTAGCTACCAGACATCCTTTTATGCCGCAGGTGCCTGTGCGCTGATTGCCTTACTTTATCTGCGTTTTGGGGTTCCAGACTCCAACCAACAACAGGCGGTTAAAACATCTCAGGAAATTGCCCACCCACATTTCAGTTTCTGGTTATTAGCCGCTGCTATGGCTGCAGGCATGGCCGCGAATCTAATGTACTCATCGTCCTTGCCCTTGTATGTTTCCCGAGAGCTAGGTTTCGCCACTCATTGGCCAGGCGTGTTCATGGGGCTAGTGGCCTGCTTAGAAATACCCGTGATGCTCTTTAGTGCAAATTTAGCTCGCCGGATTTCGAAAGAATGGGTACTGATAATGGCTTTTATCTTTGCGTTGATTTTTTATCTTGGCATCTTTAACGCCACGCAAATCTGGCACTTCATTGCCTTGCAGACCATTAATGCGCTGTTTTATGGGTTGTTTGCCGGTGTCGGACTGACATTAATGCAGGAGCAGATCCCCGAGAGGATAGGCTTTACTTCTGCGAGCTATTCCAATTCTCTGAAAATAGGCATGATGATGGGAACGAGTCTGACAGGTTTGATTGCCCAGTTCAGCAGTTTCCAGTACGCTTCCATCGGTGCCATGATTGCCATCATCATCGCCCTTTTGGCACTAATCGGTTTTATGCGATTTCAACCTCAGGACGGGCATTGTTGATCAGTCTTGCTTTGACTGGAAATCAGCCCAGGGATCGGGATCCTGAACCACATCCGATGATATGGCTTCACCGTGAACTATGGTTTCAATGTAAAGCTGCTCAACCTGAGCTCTTGCCCATGGCGTGCGTCGTAGAAACTTTAAAGATGATTTTACCGATGGATCATTACGAAAGCAGTTGATTTTGACGTGTTCACCAAGGGTCTGCCAACCGAATTTTTGCTGCAGTGTCACGACGATGTGTTCCAAAGTGATACCGTGTAAGGGGTTGTTGGGTTGCTGCGATGCCATAACGACTTTATTTGTACGGAATATTGCCCTTAAGTTTATACCAGCAGGCCTCAGTGCTAAAGAACTATCCCTGACTTTAGCACCCGAAATCGAAAACCTATACCGATAGATACTGACCCAGAGCAATGAAAAACGGCACGCCAATCATCACGTTAAATGGAAAGGTGATACCCAGTGACGCGGTGATCGACATACCCGCATTCGCTTCAGGCAGGCTCTGCTTCATCGCGGCAGGCACCGCTATGTATGATGCGCTAGCCCCTAATATTGCCATCAGCGCTATGCCGCCAGCACTAAACTGCAGATAAACCCCAAGGCCGGTGCCTGCGATGCCACCCAATAGCGGCATGAGTATGGCGAAACAGATTAAAAACAGACTGTTTTTTCTAAGTGAGCTCAATTGCTCCGCCGCAACCAACCCCATTTTCAGCAAGAATAAGGCTAAAATGCCGGTGAATAAATCAAGGAAAAATGGGCTTAGCTTTTCAACACTCTGACCACCAAAATAACCGATTAATAAACTACCAACCATCAATAAAATACTTTGATTAGCCAATAATTCCTTTTTGATAAACGCACCGTTTACACTGGCAAAACTGCCTTTTGCCAATACCAGGCCGGTAATAATTGCAGGCATTTCCAGCAGTACCACGAATAACGGGAAGTAGGCTTCGTATTGTATGTTTTGAGATTCTAGCAGCGCGATTGCCACTGCATAGGTTGCGACACTGACTGAACCGTAATGGGCTGCAACAGCGCCTGCATCTATCTTACTGATACCACCGAAATAGCGAAGCAATGGATAGGCGACTAACGGCAAGATTGCGCCGAATATCAGTACCAACACCGACATTTTCAGTAGAGCGATATCGACGTGCTGTTGTAGGGCGATACCGCCTTTTAAGCCTATGGCGATCATCAAAAACATACTGATGGATTTATACAAACCATCACTAAAAGTTAATTTGGCACCCGACAGTTGGCAGATAACCCCAAGGATAAAAAACGCAACGACAGCATCAATTACCATGTTGGTTTATCTCCGAAAACAGACCTTCTCTTTTCGCACACAGTTGAGAACGACCTTTTGCCACCCAAAGCTTGCCAACATTAAACACAGTTACCGCAAGGATTCCCCCTGCCGCTAGCGCAAAGCCCGGCGCCTGATGACCGATATGGGAACTGATCAAATAAAACAGCAACAACGTAGAGCTGGTAATTAGAGCAAATAGCCAGGTTTGTTTATTCATAGCACCTCCGGTAAAAATCTGCAGGATTGTACCTTTGCCAAAAATTAGATAAAAATAGATATAAACTAATCAATCCATAGATATTCATCTAAGATCAACAGAAAATGCGAAAAGGAGACAACATGGCGTCCCGATTACATGCTCATATAGGCACATTCCGACAACTGGAGATTCTCCTCGCTGTCTTTCAGGGAGGTAGTGTAAAGGCCGCTTCAGAAACCCTGTTCCTGACGCAACCTACGGTTTCGATGCAACTAAAAAAACTTAGTGAGGCCATTGGCCTGCCGCTCTACCAGCAGGTTGGAAAGAAACTCAAGTTCACCGATGCCGGATTGGCGACGGTAGAAACGGCAAAAAATATTCTGCAAAGCTGTGAAAAGTTAGATATGCAATTATCGAATCTAAGAGGCCTGAAAACCGGTACATTGCGCCTTGCCTGCGCAACCACAGCGAAATATTTTATCCCGCACCTGCTTGGTCCATTTTGCAAGCGCTATCCAGGTATTGATATCCAGTTTACGGTTGCCAACCGTCGCCAGGTAATTGAGAGACTCGAGCAAGGCCTGGACGATTTTTATGTTTTCAGTCACCTACCGGAAGGGTTGGATATCGATGTTATTGAGTTTATGCCTAACGATTTGGTTGCCATTGCCGAAGCCAATCACCCGCTGACGAAAAAGAAACGGGTAACGCTGGAAGAGTTTTGTCAGGAAGACTTTCTCATCCGTGAAAATGGCTCTGGTACTCGATTTGCCACGGAAGCATTTTTTGATAAACAACAGATAAAACCGAATGTTAAAATGACCATTGCCAGTAATGAAGCCATTATCCATTCTGTGCTCTCCAATCTCGGCGTTTCAATATTGTCCGCTCATACCTTAGCCTTTGGTGAAATTTATGATGTCAAAGTCATCAATGTAGAATCTCTGCCGATCCAGTCGAAATGGTCATTTTCATGGTTAAAGGCTCAGAGCCTGTCGCCCATCGCTAAAGTGTTTCTGAATTATGTCGAAACTGAAGGTCGGGAAATGATGGTTAAAGCGGTGAAGTTATAATATTTATGTCGAGCAAATAAACCCTTACTAGCACCTCCCATATACAAACGCTCCCGTGAATCGATTGTCAGTTCTCGGCAATTGCTCCATGCATTGCTCTAATACGTTACATCCGTGTAACGACAGACACAATCGATATATCTAGATCCATGTAGGTAACCATCCATGGTACGGGAGGATTAGTATGTCCATGTGCAAACCCTCCCTTGCTACTACTCGTTAGGAGAGATACAAACCCTCCCTTGCTACCATCCATGGTGCGGGAGGATAAGTATGTCCCTATACAAAAAAGAGTGCCTTTGCAGGCACTCAAGGTACAGCGAAAGGAATTGCTCATCGTTGGGAGGTCGACAAACAATCCACCTAGGAAGTCATTCTAATAACAATTAATGCAATGCGGTTAACAGACGAATATCGCGATTGCGATACAAGGCGTTACGTCGTTTGAAACGACACAGAACTTTTTTCACCCGGCGGATAAAGGTTTGCTGAGCCCTGCCCAATGCGTTGGAAAATGCCAGATGCACACTGTCCTGGGCGGCCATGATATGAACATCAAAGACCCGATCGCCGGCAACCCTCACCGAACACTGTTTATCACGTCCACCCCGGGTGCCATTGATATCTCGAAAGCTTACCACCACATAACGGATTCTTTCATCAACACGGGCAAAGGCGTGCTCAACTTCGCGTTGTATGAAAGCCCGGTAGCGGGACGTCATTTTGATATTATTTGCTCGAATAAAACATTTCATAATCAACCCCTTCTAATAAACTCTTTAAAAAGGATGGATCATTTTTTACATAGATAAAAATAGATGTTTTCTAACACTTGATTAGATAAAAATAAATATAAACACCTGCATTCTTTTAAGCAAAAACTCTATCCATCAGTTCTCTGACTGATTCGCTTTCTCCCATTATCGGCACCGCAAATGCCGAAACAGACACCAATAAAATCACATAGTAGGCGGGATGATTAAGACGATTATAACGATACATAAACCAGCTAGAAGCCAGTAATACCGTGGCGGTTGCAATGGGTAAGGTGTGCAGGGGAATAATTTTCAGATCAAAACCCAATGCCCCAATGTAAACCAGTAACCGGGTTAATCCTGGAGATAACAGCAATAGGGCTGTCGCTATCATGTAAGTGCTGTGTTCACGGGTATCCTTGGTGTTGAGAATGGCTTTCGCGACCAGATAAATAAACCCCGAAACCAGAAACAAATCAACAATACTGACGCCATACATGAATACCTTAAATGGCTCTGGGGTGCCGTCTTTTAATGCGAAAGCAATATTATTGTCAATCGCCGATATCGCTGTACCTGCAACAATACCGGCCAGCAGTATGCCTAATTTTCCGAGGTTTCTATGCAGCGAGCGGTTATTCTTATTGACCGCAATGTATGGTTGCACGATTAACAGCAACATCCACAACATGGCCGACAAGCCATGGGCATGCTGTTCCCAGCTCATTTGCGCAAACCGTAAAAAATAGCTTAATGAAAAACCGCATAGGGTGATCACCAAGGGGATCATTAACCAAAGATATACGCGCTTATAGTTATCATCTTGTTGCATGGTATCTTCCTTGTGAAATTAAATGCCTTGATACCACACACCTCATCAATGCTTTTCGTTCACTATATAAACATCTTCCAGACATGGCAATTAGGGAATCAGTTTAAGGATTATTCAAAAATCACCTTAAACCAGTTTTGATTTGCTTTTGATAATCAACTGTATATACTGACAGTACAATGTACTGTACAGATAGACAGGAATGTTATGCGTCCGTTAACCCCACGCCAATCACAAATTTTTGATTTAATAAAAGAAAAGATCGCAGACACTGGTATGCCGCCAACACGAGCGGAGATTGCCGATTTTTTCGGCTTTAAATCAGCGAATGCTGCGGAGGAGCATTTAAAGGCGCTCGCCAAGAAAGGTTTTATCGAAATGTTACCAGGTACTTCTCGTGGTATTCGCTTAGCGGACGAGCATAACGAAGAGCTTGGATTACCATTAATTGGTCGCGTTGCTGCGGGTGAACCGATTCTTGCTCAGGAACATGTTGAAGATAGATACCAGATAGATGGCAACCTGTTTCACCCTGCCGCAGATTACCTGCTGCGCGTTAACGGCGAAAGTATGAAAGATATTGGTATTCTCGATGGTGATTTACTAGCGGTTCATCAAACCACGGATATCCACAATGGCCAGGTAGTTGTTGCCCGTGTAGAAGAAGATGTTACGGTCAAGCGTTACAAGCGCGAAGGTAATGTGGTTTATCTGCACGCAGAAAATGAAGACTTTGATCCAATTAAAGTCGATTTAACCAGCCAACATTTTAATATTGAAGGTATTGCCGTTGGTGTTATTCGTAATGCCGATTGGATGTAAAAAAGAAGAGTAAAGTGTAAAGGTGGCAGAATGCAGTAAGAGCAATCTTGCGAATATGCAATGTGCTAATGTCCTTTCTTTGATTCCCTGTCGTGGCAGGGAATGACGATTTAGAGTGTGTTCAGTAGTCTGTCGTCTGTCGTCGATTATTTTTTCAACTACCTGAATCACATCCAGGGATACTTGGCCGGTCCCTTTTCAGGTAGTTTTTCCTATCTTTGTTTATTTCTCCAACCCCCTTAAATTAACGAATACTTTTTAACCACTTGTAAAGCACATAAATGTGTTATTTACACCACTAGAAATTGCACTCATATTTTTCTTATTCCCTGCCAAATCAATTCCTGCGCTCACGATATGAGCAATTACTCTACAGATTTCGTTCAAAAAAAGTGCAAATTAACCCTTTAAAGCACTAGACCTTGATGAAAAATTGAGTAATCCTAGAACCTGAATTAGTCATAATCATAATAATTACGCTAAATCCTACCACTTCTTCGATGTAGGAATGCGGTACGTAAGAAAGTGAGAGTTAGTTACATTCAGAATGACAATCAATTACCTGAAGGTTTAAGCAACTCTCTATAACAAATATAAATTTTACGGAAATTTGAGACATCGAATTCAGTTGTATCCTGTCACTTGTTTCTGTCTTTGTTCGCTAAAGCAGAGGAGATGTCTAGTGAAGAGACGTAACCTGGGTTGGCTGATGTTGGGGAGTTTGTTTTCCAGCGCAGCTTGGGCAGACATGCAGTTAAACATGACCAAAGGTGTCACCGATATCAGTCAGGAAGTGTTCGGGCTGCATATGTTGGTAATGTGGATTTGTACTGCCATCGGTATTGTGGTGTTCGGCGCCATGTTCTGGTCGATGATTTTTCATCGCAAATCTAAAGGTGTTAAACCCGCCACCTTCCACGAAAGCACTAAAGTTGAAATACTTTGGACTGCTATTCCCATTATTATTCTTATTGGTATGGCCTGGCCTGCTACTAAGACCCTAATCGCCATGGAAAATAATGACAATTCCGACATCACCATTCAGGTGACTGGTTCGCAATGGAAATGGCATTACAAGTATTTTGATTCCGATATTGAGTTCTATTCCGTACTCACTACGCCGAAAGATCAATTTGATAACCGTGATGGTAACTATGTGACCAAAGGTGAGAACTACCTACTAGAGGTAGATAAACACCTGGTTATCCCGGTTAACAAGAAAGTACGTTTCCTTATTACCTCTGATGACGTTATTCACTCCTGGTGGGTTCCGGATTTTGCCGTTAAGCAAGATGCCAACCCGGGCTTTATTAATGAAGCCTGGACCAAGGTAAATGAACCGGGTATCTATCGCGGTCAATGTGCTGAGCTGTGCGGTAAAGACCATGGCTATATGCCAGTGGTTGTTGAGGTGAAATCTGAAGCCGATTACGCCATGTGGATTGAAGAGCAAAAGCTGGCTATCGAAGAAGCTAAGCTTGCTGAGCAAGAATCTCTGGCATCTACCATGTCGATGGAAGAGTTGATGAGCTTAGGTGAAGAAACCTACGTAGCCTACTGTGCAGCCTGTCACCAAACCAATGGTATGGGTTTACCACCGGCGTTCCCAGCATTGAAAGGCAGCCCAATGGTTACCGAAGATAAAGCCGCACACATTGACATCGTTCTTAACGGTAAAGCGGGTACTTCGATGGCTGGTTTTGGTAAGCAATTAAACCTTAAACAACTAGCTGCTGTTGTGACTTACGAGCGTAATGCCTGGGGTAACAATACCGGTGAAATGGTTCAGCCTGCCGACGTTAATGCCCTTGCAGCTCCTGCTCAATCTGCGGAAGTTAAAGCAGAAGACAGCAAAGAATCTGCTGAAAAGAGTGTTGAAACTGTCGCACTGGTTTCTGAGAAATCAGAAGCATCAGAAGATACCGCTAGCATCAGTGAACCTGCGACCATGGAACAACTGATGGCCGAAGGTGAAAAAGTCTACATCGCCAAATGTGCTGCTTGTCACCAAGCCAATGGTGCGGGTTTACCACCGGCATTCCCGGCTCTTAAAGGCAGTCCAATGGTTACCCAGGATATCCCGGCTCACATCGAAATGGTGAAAAACGGCAAACCTGGAACGGCAATGATGGGCTTTAAAGATCAGTTAAATGCCCGTGAGATGGCGGCTGTTATTACTTATGAGCGAAACGCCTGGGGTAATGACACCGGTGAGCTTGTGCAAGCAAGCGATATCGATGCCAAGCAAGAATAAGAGGTAAGACATGACGACTGTAACAGACACAATTGAAAACGTGGATGAGCATCATGATCATCATGCCGATCACAAAATGACTGGCATCAAACGTTGGCTTTTAACAACCAACCATAAAGACATTGGTTCTTTATATCTGTGGTTCTCTTTCATAATGCTGTTAACCGGTGGTGCCATGGCTATGGTCATCCGGGCAGAATTATTCCAGCCGGGTCTGCAAATTGTAGAACCAGACTTTTTTAACCAGATGACCACAGTACATGGTCTGATCATGGTATTTGGTGCCATCATGCCGGCCTTTACAGGTTTGGCGAACTGGATGATCCCGATGATGATTGGAGCGCCGGATATGGCGCTACCACGCTTGAATAACTGGAGCTTCTGGATTTTACCTTTCGCGTTCGCGATTCTTTTAGCTTCGCTATTTATGGAAGGTGGTGGTCCTAACTTCGGATGGACCTTCTACGCGCCATTATCTACAACCTATTCAAATGGTAGTACCGCATTCTTTGTATTCGCTGTCCATATTATGGGGATATCCTCAATCATGGGTGCGATCAACATTATCGTTACTATCATGAATATGCGTGCGCCTGGCATGACTTACATGAAAATGCCATTGTTCGTATGGACCTTCTTCATTACCGCTTACCTGTTAATCGCCGTTATGCCGGTACTGGCAGGTACCGTAACTATGGTATTAACTGACACCTATTTCGGTACATCTTTCTTTGATGCCGCTGGTGGTGGTGACCCGGTTTTATTCCAGCATATCTTCTGGTTCTTCGGTCATCCCGAAGTTTACATCATGATATTGCCGGCATTTGGTATCGTATCGACAACCATTCCTGCATTTTCTAGAAAACCATTATTTGGTTACAGCTCAATGGTTTACGCTACCGCCTCAATCGCATTCCTGTCATTTATCGTATGGGCTCACCATATGTTTACTACGGGTATGCCGCTAGCGGGAGAATTGTTCTTCATGTACTGCACCATGTTAATCGCCGTCCCTACCGGGGTTAAGGTATTTAACTGGGTAGCAACCATGTGGCGCGGCGCCATTACTTTCGAAACCCCAATGCTTTTCTCTATCGCCTTTGTGATTTTGTTTACTATCGGTGGTTTCTCAGGGTTGATGCTGGCAATGACACCGGTGGATTTCCAATATCATGATACCTATTTCGTCGTTGCCCATTTCCATTATGTTCTGGTAACCGGTTCATTATTCTCGATTTTTGCAGCGGTTTATTACTGGCTACCGAAATGGACTGGTCATATGTATAGCGAAAGACTGGGCAAATGGCATTTCTGGTGTTCGATGGTTTCAGTAAACGTGCTGTTCTTCCCAATGCACTTCCTTGGTCTGGCCGGTATGCCACGTCGTATTCCGGATTATGCATTGCAATTTGCTGACTTTAACAAGTGGGTAAGTATTGGTGGTTTCGCGTTCGGTTTGTCGCAGTTGATATTCCTGGTACTGGTTATCAAGTGTATTCGCGCCGGTAAACAAGCAGAAGCGAAATCCTGGGAAGGCGCCCAAGGCCTGGAATGGACGGTGGCTTCACCGGCACCATACCACACCTTCTCTACACCACCGAAAGTCGATTAATTTAGTGAGGTAGCCATGTCAGAGAAAACACCAGAGCAAAAACCAGAACAATCACCAGAACAGGTGTCGGATCAAAACCAACCACAGATAAAAAAATCTGTTGTTAAGTTATGTATCACAGTCGTTGCTATGTTCGGGTTTGGTTTTGCTTTGGTACCTCTCTATGACGTGTTTTGTGAAATAACCGGTTTAAACGGCAAGACCGCCACTGAGGCGACAACCTATCAGGCGGATGGCGTAGACGAAAGTCGAACCATTACGGTGCAGTTTATCAGTCGCACTGCTAAAAATGCCGCCTGGCAGTTTGAACCAGAAATGAATTCCATCCAGGTTCACCCGGGTGAAATGAAATTTGTGAAGTTTTATGCCAAAAATAACACCGGCGATCATGCGGTAGCGCAAGCGGTACCAAGTGTTTCACCGGGCCAGGCTGCGAATTACTTTCAGAAAATAGAATGTTTCTGTTTTAACCAGCAGCCATTACAGGCTAATGAAGATATCTGGATGCCATTGCAGTTTTATGTCGATCCGGACTTACCTGAAGATATGACCGAGCTTACCTTGTCCTACACCTTGTATGACATAACCGCGAGCGAGGGTTCATAGACTTTATCAGGTAATGCATAAAACATTGGGGAATGAAGGAAATCTTATGTCGAGTAAAGATTACGAAAATTATTATGTGCCAGAGCAAAGTCACTGGCCCATTGTTGGTGCAGTAGCACTGTTTTTAATTGCTATCGGTGCCGGTAGCTATGTTGCAAACCTTGATACTGGTGAGGGTTTAGGGGGTTACATCCTACTTGCTGGTATTGCCATGATCATTTACATGATGTTTGGTTGGTTTAGTAATGTCATCAATGAATCCATGGCCGGTAAGTACTCCGCACAAATGGACGCGTCATTTCGCCAGGGAATGAGTTGGTTTATTTTCTCAGAAGTAATGTTCTTCGCCGCATTTTTCGGTGCCTTGTTTTATGCCCGTATGCTGTCCGTGCCCTGGCTTGGCGGTGAAGGCAATAACTTTGAAACCTGGAACGTATTGTGGCCTGAGTTTCAGGCTACCTGGCCGTTAATTAAAACCCCAGATGGCACCACAACTGAAGCGATGGGCTGGTATGGGTTGCCGCTGATTAACACCATTTTACTATTGACCTCGTCGTTTACTGCGCATTTTGCCCACATGGCATTAGAGCAGGATAAACGTGCGTCATTGAAGTTCTGGTTAGGAACAACGATTTTATTAGGTTCCGTATTCCTGGTGCTACAGGTACTGGAATATCAGCACGCATACGCGGATATGGATTTAACCCTGACCAGTGGTATTTACGGTAACACCTTCTACCTGTTAACCGGTTTCCACGGTATGCACGTAACCTTAGGTACCATCATGTTAATCGTGATGTTCTTAAGAATTAATCGCGGTCATTTTACCCCGGATAACCATTTTGCTTTCCAGGCAACCAGTTGGTACTGGCACTTTGTTGATGTGGTGTGGGTACTACTTTTCGTATTCGTATACATCCTATAAACAAAAAGTAGAGGTTGGGGCTTGAACCCCAACCTTTAAACCGGTCTGGGGTTTGGGGTGATAATGCCCGTCGCCATACCGATAAGAATTAACACAATAATCAGCGCTGAAATAAGTACGCGTCGACCAATAAATTTGGACATTTTTTCCTGCCCTTGAGGTTTTTTAACCATCAGGCGCATGGCACGAAACAAGTTGTAGATCATCGTGGCAAGTAAAACCACGATCAGAATTTTAAATAACGTATCCAAGATACCTCCATTGTTCGTTGTTTTTATTAGAAGTTGTAATGGCAGAGTCAGTTAAATCAAAACACAAACACTCATCCAATCACATGTTTATCACCATCATCAGTGAATGGCGATGGCCATGGATATTGTTTACCTTGCTGGTATTTTCATCATTAATCAAGCTTGGATTATGGCAATGGCAACGCGCCGATGAAAAGTTTGAACGCCTGGCGCGGATGCAGGAATTAACCGCTACACAACCATTATCCCTTAGTGATATTGACTATCAACAACAACCAGACCAGCTTAATGATTTACCGGTAAAGCTTACCGGAACATTCCTCAACGATTTCGTTTTCCTACTCGATAACCAGACCGATAATGGCAAAACCGGCTACCGGGTATTCATCCCGTTTCAAGATGAATCTAGCGGTCAGAGTATATTAGTTAACCTGGGTTGGATTGCCGGTAGCCTCGACCGCTCAGTGTTACCGAAAATCGATGCGCTGCAACAAGCTTATCAATTTACCGGACGAGTTCGGGTTATCGAAGACCCAGTATTTCAATATGCTCAGGCATTGCACGATAACTGGCCGCAACGCGTACAACATATCAGTCCCGAAGCCATTGCCGAGCACCTGAAATTTAATCTTGCACCGGTTGCGATTTATCTCGACCGCGATGTCACAATTGGTTATAAAAAGAACTGGCATCCCATCGTAATGCCACCCGAAAAACACCGCGGGTATGCCTGGCAATGGTTTAGCCTGGCAGCTGCTTTTTTATCGTTAATGATTTGGGCCGCATATAAGAATAACAAAGGAAGTAAAACTCATGACTGAACCTCAGCAATCTCCGTCAAAGCTTAAGTCTCGTCTAAGTCTCATTATGGTCATCGGTGTATTCGTCATCCCAGTGATCATTGCCAAGCTTGCCCTGAATAATCATTGGTTCAATGAGGGCGTAACCAATCAAGGTTCGTTGCTGGAACATCCGTTAGATCTAAAAGAACTTGGTGTAGCAACCGATAGCGTCGATAAGCAATGGCTGATTATCTATGGCCTGCCACAGTATTGCGACGAAAAATGCGACAAAACTTTATTTTCCATTAATCAAACGTATCTGGCGCTCGGTAAAGAAACGCCCAGAGTCACACCTTTAGTGATGGATCCCGTTGGTACTCATCAGGAATTACTCGGCAAACTGAATAGCAATCACTGGCAGGTGCAACCCTCCTCAGCGCAAGCAACCCTGAGGGTGTTGCCTAGTCAGGTTTATATTGCCGATCCTTTGGGTAATGTGATGATGATTTACAAGCGCCCGGAAAGCGAAGAAGAATTTAAACAATTCTCTAAAGATTTATTGTCCGATATGCGCAAATTATTGAAGTACTCACGAATCGGATAACGAAAACCACCAGAACAAACCGTAACCAATACAACAAAGGAAAGACGTATGAATAATAATAAACCTTTGCTTATCCTGACCCTGATATTAGCCCTTGGGGTGATTTCTCTTGGTGCATATACACGTCTTACTGACGCCGGCCTGGGTTGTCCAGACTGGCCAGGCTGTTATGGTTTGATTGACGTTCCAAAAACTCAGGAGCAAATAATCAAAGCGGAAATGGCGTTTCCTGAACGCCCGGTTGAGCCTCATAAAGCCTGGAACGAAATGATTCATCGTTATTTCGCCGGTACCCTGGGCTTGTTAATTGGTTTGATTTTTATTCTGTCATTTAAAAACCGCGAGCAGGGTGGCCCCTTATATTTGCCATTAATCATGCTAGGGGTGGTTATCTTTCAAGCGGCTTTGGGTGCCTGGACCGTAACCTTAAAATTGATGCCAATCATTGTCATGGGGCATTTGTTAGGCGGCTTTTTAACCTTATGCCTGTTGTACCTGCTGTTGCTCAGGATAAGTAAAGTCAGGGGCAGCAGTAATGATGCAGCGTTAGCGAAATACACTCCGTTTGCGTTTATTGGCATTGTTATTCTTGGTCTACAGATTGCTCTTGGCGGCTGGACATCATCAAATTATGCGGCACTGGTATGCCAGGAACTGCCGGTTTGTCATGATGGCTGGATGGAGCAGCTGACCTTCAGCGAATCTTTCCAATTGATACCACCAGAGAGAGAGACTTATGAGTTTGGTTATTTAGGCGCGGCTGAGCGTGTCACCATTCATGCCATGCATCGCATCGGCGCGATGATAACCTTCTTCTACCTTGCCTGGTTAGCACTCACCCTGTTTTTCAAAGCGCAGTCTGCAACCATGAAAAAAGCTTCACTGATTATGGGTGGCATTTTACTAATTCAAGTTGCACTTGGCGTATCAAACGTCGTGTTTTCACTACCGCTAGCGGTTGCGGTTGCCCATAACGTGGTGGCTGCAATATTAATGTTGGCGCTTATCACCATCACCTATACCCTCAAGCCTCGCCCGGAGAATGCTTATGTCTGAAATCGTTACTGAAACCAACGCCAAAGGTGTTGTCGTCAAATCTGAAGTAAAAACATTCACAACTCCACTGTGGCGCGAATATTATGAAATCACCAAACCCAGGGTTGTGGCTTTATTGGTGCTGACCGCATTGGTTGGGATGTGCATGGCAATTCCTGGCGCCATTCCTTGGCAAATAATGCTACCGAGCATTGCCGGTATCTGGTTACTTTCCTCAGCTTCTGCGGCAATCAATCACATTGTTGATCAGCAAATTGACGCGAAAATGGCAAGAACCAGCAATCGCCCTTTACCCAATGGCCGCATTACCACGACTAAAGCCATTGTGTTTGCCACCGCGTTGAGTCTGATTGGGTTTGTCTTGCTTTATGCGTTAGTAAATCCTCTCACCGCCTGGTTAACCCTATCGGGTCTGGTCGGCTATTCCGTTATCTACACCATGTATTTAAAACGTGCGACACCACAAAATATCACTATTGGCGGATTAGCCGGCGCCATACCGCCACTGTTAGGCTGGACCTCAGTGACCAATGAGATTCACCCTCACGCGCTGCTATTGGTATTGTTAGTGTTTACCTGGACACCGCCGCATTTCTGGGCTTTGGCTATTCATCGCCGTGATGATTATGCCAAGGTAAATATCCCTATGCTGCCGGTAACCCATGGCATCAACTTCACCAAAACGCAAATCCTGTTGTACACAGTATTGCTATTTATTGTCGGTCTTATCCCTTATTTAGTGGAGATGAGTAATTGGTTATATCTGATCGGTGCAGTAGCCTTGAATGCGATTTTTCTCGCCTATGCCTGGAAGTTAAAATTCAATGCTGAAAAAGATACGGCGATGCAAACCTTCCGTTTCTCGATCATTCATTTAATGTTATTGTTTGTGATTCTGTTAGCGGATCATTACTTATTACCTCTGCCGTAAAATTTAGGCAGAGTCTATGACTTGAGCGCCGATAAGTTGGCGCTCTTTTGTTTGTCAGGATGTCTCTTATGCAAAAATTTATTCTTATTATTCTGGCCATTCTCTCCGCGGCCATAGGTTTGATTTTGTATCAAACCTATCAGCAAAGTCAGCAAGTTGAACAGGCTCTGGTATATCAGCAACCACGCAGTGTATTGCCATTTGCGCTGACCGATCACAACGGCGATGAATTTGCCAATGACCGTCTTGCTGGCAAGTGGTCTTTGGTATTTTTCGGCTATACCTCATGCCCGGACGTATGCCCGGTTACCCTGCAAGAGCTGAACTATGTTTATGCTGATCTCAACAAAGCAGCCGAAGATCCGGTACAGGTTTTGTTGGTCAGTGCTGACCCGCAACGCGATACGACACAGCGCTTAAACAGTTATATTAACTACTTCAACAAAGAATTTATTGCCCTTCGCGCAGAACACGATGTATTGTTTCCGTTTTCCAGGAATCTGGGGTTGATGTATTCAATCACCGACGATATGAGTAAAGAAAATTATTTGGTAAATCATAGTGCTTCGATTGTTTTGATTAATCCTCAAGGGAAAATTCAGGCAATATTCAAACCCGCGGTTCAAGTTGGTCAGGTACCAAGCGTGGACGCAAAAATACTATTGAGCGATTTTGCTAAAATCGTCAAACAAACCTCTTAAATAACAATAAAAATATCGGCTGCGAAGCACGATACAGGGAAGACAATGAAACTTAATTTACTCAGTTCAATTACATTAGCTGCATTTCTTTGTGCATATACTACTAAAAGCTATGCAAACGAAAATGAGCAGGAAACGGCAAGTGAAATTGCAGAAGCTACGGTGGCAGTTGATGAGCATACCGACTTTGCTGAACTGACAGAAGAACAACAATACCAACTTTGGGTACAACAAACGCTGGAGTCATTAACACCTATTAATGGTGTGGTTGAAATCGACGGTGTTGGCGCCACCTTAAACATTCCGGAACAATATTACTTTCTAAATCAGCAAGATTCTAAGGTCGTATTGGAAGATATCTGGGGTAACCCACCGAGCGAAACGGTTCTGGGAATGTTATTACCAACCGGTTTAACGCCATTTGATATGGAATCCTGGGCAGTGACCATTGAATTTTCAGAAGATGGTTATGTTTCTGATGAAGATGCCGCTGATATCGACTACAGCGAATTACTGCTACAAATGCAGAAAGATACCCTTGCCGCCAATGCCGAGCGTGAAGAGGCAGGTTATCCAGCGATGCAATTAGTCGGTTGGGTAAGCCAGCCTTTTTATGATCAGCAAAGTAATAAGTTGCACTGGGCAAAGGAAATCAATTTTGCCGGTCATGAGACCAATACCCTGAATTACAATATCCGCGTTCTCGGCCGTAAAGGGGTTTTGGTTCTTAATTTCATCGCCGGCATGGACCAAAAAGATATCATCGATGACAACCTTGATAGCGTTTTGGCAATTGCCGAGTTCGATGCGGGTTCACGTTACGCGGATTTCGATCCGGAGATTGACGAAGTTGCCGCATACGGTGTCGGCGCGCTTGTTGCCGGCAAAGTACTGGCGAAAACCGGATTTCTGGCTGCAGCTATTATGTTTTTGAAAAAATTCGGTATCTTTATCCTGATTGGGATTGGGGCGCTATTGAAAAAAGTTTTCTCAAGAAAACCAAAAGCTGAAGAAGCCACGTCTTAATTCAAATAAATCACTCATTATGGTTAAAGGCGATGCACTGCATCGCCTTTTTTATTGCCCTAAAAGAGATTAGAAACATCCGGTAACGGTTTGATATTACGCTTTATTCGCAATCATAAGGGATTTCTGCCAATAATAATTTTATGTCCTGGCTCGATAAGGAAGTCTCTATGGTTATTAAACATGCTCTGCTCTCGATTCTTTGCGCAAGTACACTCGCCTTGCCTTTGAGCTCAATGGCGGAATCATTTTCCGACAAGCTAACCGATGCAGCCTTGCTTCGCACGCAAGCGTCAGTAACTTATGATGGTCGTTATCTTGCCATTGCTTATCCTAACGGCGATGTCCCTGCCAATATCGGTGTATGCACCGATGTGGTAATTCGCTCATATCGGACCTTAGGCATAGATTTACAACAACTGGTTCACGAGGATATTCGCGAGAATTTCAGCGCTTATCCTTCCAAAAGGATTTGGGGATTAACCCGTCCCGATACCAATATCGATCACCGTCGAGTTCCCAATCTGCAGGCATTTTTCCGCCGTCATGGTGAAACCCTTACCATTTCCAATCAAGCCAGTGATTACCAGCCAGGAGAATTAGTAACCTGGATGTTACCAGGAAATTTACCCCATATTGGTATCGTCAGTGACCAGCGCTCAGCAATTTCCGGCAACCCGTTAATCATTCATAACATAGGTTCAGGACCTGAAATCAGCGATATGCTGTTTTCCTTTGAAATCACCGGACGTTACCGTTATTGGCCGGAGAAATCGGTCGAATAACCGCCAACCTGGGATTTTTACTGGCACTTTTTGTGCGAGTCCTGATAAAATTAGCAGCAATATTGACTGATAAAAGAACGAGTAGAGAGATATGGGCAGAGCGTTCCAAAACCGTAAAGAGTCTATGGCTAAAACTCAGGGCCAAAAAACTAAGGTTTACTCAAAGTACGGTAAAGAAATTTATGTTTGCGCCAAGAATGGTGGTGTAGACCCCGATGGTAACCTGGCACTTCGTCGTTTGATCGAAAAAGCGAAAAAAGATCAGGTTCCAACCCACGTAATCGAAAAAGCGATTGATAAAGCCAAAGGTGGCGGTGGCGAGAACTATGAAAGCGCTCGTTACGAAGGTTTCGGCCCAGGCGGCTGCATGGTTATCGTTGACTGTCTAACCGACAATACCAACCGTACCATCAAAGACGTCCGTCAGGCATTTACTAAAACCGATTCGAAAATTGGTGGCCCGGGCTCTGCGGCACACATGTTTGACCACCAGGCATTATTCTCATTTGAAAATGATGACGAAGAAGCGGTGCTTGAAGCGCTGATGATGGCCGATGTCGATGTAACTGATATCGAAAACGACGACGGTATGATGACGGTTTTTGCCCCACACACTGAATTCTTCAAAGCGAAAACGGCATTAACTGAAGCGTTCCCAGAAATCAATTTTGAAATGGAAGAAATTACCTGGGTTCCACAAACTTACACCACCATCAGTGGTGAAGAAGATTTAGCGAACTTTGAAAAGTTCATCAATATGCTAAATGATAGTGATGATGTGCAAAACATTTATCACAATGCTGAATTAGAAAGCTAATCGCGAATATCTAGATATTCAAAAGCCAGCTCTCATGCTGGCTTTTTTATTGTCCGCACCATAAACAAAATGTCTTTTACAGCGCTCTAACTCACTATTAATACTAGCCTTTTTGATCCATTCATTTGACCAACAGCGAACGCGATTTATTAGCAGATTGCTATAATTAACGGATAGCTTATTGCTACTGAATATCAGTACTGGAGGCGTTATGAATAATTCAGCTGTTTATTTTATTGATGTATTTGCGGCGTTAATGATGATTATGGGTATTTGGATTTTATTCCGTCCAGAGCCGGTTTATGGCTACATCGAACGCAAACGCCAGGATCTTTCCACCCATGTTCTCGCCGTCGTTGTTCGGGTAATTCTCGGCGCCGCACTAATTCTGGCAGCCAGTCAATCGAGTTTTCCCCTGACCTTTAAGGTTCTCGGTGGTTTATCAATTGCTGCCGCGGCGGTATTTTTATTAATTGGCAGAAAGCGATTTCAACAGCTGCTTAGCTGGGCGCTCTCCATCGGGCCTAATACCAATCACATTAAATTATTGCTCACTCAGTGAGAATTTAAAGGCTTTTAGACAAGGCTTGGATTGCAGAGAATGGTCGCTCCATTGTCAAAATCAGTAACGCAGGATAAACGCCTTTAAAACTCACCCGTAGGGAGTTTGTGAGAGGCCCATTTACTGCCCTATATTTCATTAATATAGAATGACTATATCAATAAAATCTATGTTGCAAATGAACCTCTGCTCAAACTCTGAGTAGTGCACAAACTTAGTGTGATTGGTATGAATTTCATCATCTGGCTGGACTCGCCGCCTTTGCTTTCGGTGTTTTTCTGCTAATGTCATTAAACTGACTGAAAAATAGAAGAGGCGTCAATGGAAGCAACAATCACTACCTGGGCTCTGGAGTTTATCCGTTGGTTTGCCATGTTCATTGGTGCTTTTGGCGTTGTCATCACCATTCTACCATCACCAATATTTGGCTTTCTAGGGCGTTTTAAACACCTTTTTCTGTTTCACTTTCTCGCCGTCGCGGTGAGGTTTTTATTTGGCGCCGCACTCCTTTATACCGCTAGCCAAACAAAATTGCCCGAGGTTGTGCAGATATTGGGATACATATCGATTGCCGCCGGCATAGTGTTAATGCTTATCGGCCGCAATCGATTTATTCGCCTGATAGCCTGGGTGGCTCGGCTGACACCGTTAGTGCATGTGGTGGTAGGTCTGGTTACCGTGGCCTTTGCGGTATTGGTGTTATACGCCTACCACTAGGTTGGTTTATAACAACAAAGCCACTAACCAATAAATGCCTGCATCATGGTTTTTTCTTCAGCGATTGTTTTTGCAAATACCGGCTCACTTAATAAGCGTTCCACGTAAGCTGCAACCTTAGGGTGGGTAGCAGCGTCAACGCGCTCATTACAATAATGTAGGGTCATAAACATGCCACCAACCATGATGTCTGCAAATGTCATGCTGTTACCCACCAGAAAATCATCCGTCAACTCACCTTCCAGGTAATCTAAAATCGCCGGGATCTCGGTCTCAACAGCAAGTTTGATATCGGCTTCGATTGGCTCGCGTTTAAAAACAAAAGGCGCTAACACCCGCTCGGCAAAAAGGTGCGCGCCTATGGCGGTGATCATGACTGTGCTCGCGTATTGGCTAAACCATAAGGCGCGAGCTGCAAGGATTGGGTCTTCAGGCAGTAACGGATTTTCCGGGAAAGCTTTCTCTAAGTATGCACAGATAACTTCAGAATCGCTGATGTATTGATCACCGGTTCGAAATAAAGGAATTTTGCCAAGAGGACTATTTTCTTCAAACTCTACAGGCTTATCAGGGCCGAACGGCACCACGTTAACTTGTTCATAATCCAGGCCTTTGTATGCCAATACCAGACGAACTTTACGAACAAAAGGGGAAATTGGCGCACCAAATAAAGCTAAGTTTTGACTCATGGGATATATCTTTCTCTGTCTAGTAAGTGAAGGTTACATAGAAAAAGATATTGGGCTAACGCCTGGAATTTCAATCTCAAAATTAATGAGTTTGTTTTTTTTACCAATCCACAGGAGTTCTGTCGCGAAAAAATCCACCACTTGGACCATCATCAGGTAGAGTTGCTAACCAGATACCGGTATCTGCGCCCTCTTCAATGGAACGGTCCGCTTCTTGACCTCCCATGCGGGTACGAACCCAGCCGGGACACATGGCATTTATTTTCACATTATCGGGCATATCACGAGCTGCGGAAAAGGTTAATGCATTGAGCGATGCCTTCGCCACACCATAGCCTCCAGGGCCTTCTAACCCTGATGAAAACGCGCCCCAACCCGAGGACACATTAACCACCCTGCCAAAGTTATTGGCAATCATTGAGGGCAATAAATAATGCATCAGCAAAAACGGACCTCGAACCATCACTGCCATCGAGTTATCGAATTCGTCGATATCATCTAACACGTGTCCTTCGCCTAAAATCCCGGCATTATTCACCAGCACATCGACACTTCCTAAGATTGCTACGGCACGTTTAATGCTTTCTTCATCACCCACATCTAACTCTATCGCTTCAGCGCCAATCTCATTAGCGGCCTTCTTACCTAAAGATAAATCCCTGGCACCAACAAACACCCTGTAGCCTATACTTACCAAGCCTTTGGCGATCTCTAAGCCAATACCTCGATTGGCGCCGGTAACTAGTGCGGTTTTCATAATTGCCTCATTTATGCCATTTGGACTCTATAGACCTTAAAGCTAGCCCTACAAAATAAGATTGTCGATGAAGAGGTTTAATCCTTATACCAGCTGCCATCAGCTTTTTTCACAAACCAGGGACGGGAATACCAGTAAAATCGTCCGGGATTACTAATACTCGGCGCTGTGCAATTTGCCCGCACCCGGCCTGTGGCAAGAGGCTCCTGTATCAATAATTCAAAACCGGATTTATCTTCTGCCCATTTAACGTCAACCCGGCCTTGTCCAGATACAAAGCAGTTTAACTGGGAGCTATAAAAGTCATCAACGTTCAAGCTGATGGTCTTATCCAGCTGTTCCGGCGGCGTATTAGCAGCAACTATCGTCTCACTGCGTTGGCTGTCATCAGAGACCTTAAACGGTAGAGATTTTAGTTTTGTCGACAGCGGTTTAAGTTTGTCATAGGGTTGCGAGGCTGGAAATCTGGGTACTGCGGTTAGATCGGTATGCTCTCCCACAGCGCCAGATTGTTGGGTAAACACCACGTAGTCTAAGGCCTCTAATTGTTGCTGAATATCGGCATTATATTCACCATAAGGCAGGGCAAAATACTTCCAGGATTGGCCTAGTTTTTCCTTTAGAACCTGCTCCGATTCCTGTAACTGGCTGAGCTTTTCTTTAACCCAGTCTTTATCGCTCATCCCTTTGGGTGTTTTAATAAGTGAGTCATGATGCAGACCGTGATTAGCAATTAACACACCATCATCGGACATAGCCTTGAGTTGCTCCCAGGTAAGGTATCCGGATTTGTTCTTCGCCACTTTGCCTGGATTAATAAATAAGGTGTAAGGGTAATCGAAGGCTTTGAGGATCGGATGGGCTTTCTCAAAAATATCGGTATAACCATCGTCAAAGGTAATGACCACAGTTCTATCGGCAATTTTTTTACCGGCCTTTAAGCTGTCAATTAATTCATTTAGAGGAATAACGGTAAATCCATTATCACGTAAATAAACCAGATGCTTGGTAAATTGTGCTGGCGATAATGAAGTGCTCGGCGGAGTGTCCTCACTGACATGATGATAGGCGAGAATGACCGCAGCGTGGGTGCCTGTTAATGGCAAAAACATCAGAATTGCGACGCTAAGACGACGAATTAATAACTTCAGCAACAGCATATAAATCTCTCAAGCCAAATACTAATTTAATGCTGATGATCGCTTAACACGTGTTATTATTCAAGAAGTTAATCTCATCCAGGCAAAGGCAACTCTTTGACTCTCATGTCGAATTCAGACGCATCCAGAATCACTCCCCAGACGGAACGCAAAGCCCTTTTCGCGCTCGCGATACCGATGATTTTGTCCAATATTACCGTGCCATTATTAGGGTTGGTCGACACCGGAGTGATTGGTCACTTACCTGAAGCCTACTTTCTCGGTGCGACTGCTGTCGGTGCGATGATCATTACCTTTGTTACCTGGTTTTGTGGATTCTTAAGAATGTCGACTACGGGTTTGGTAGCTCAGGCTTTCGGTAGTGAAGACCAGACCCAGATGTTTTTGGTGTTGAGCCGAGGACTATTAGTGGCACTGGTAATTGGCATTTTGATGATTATCTTGCAGGTGCCCTATATAAACTTTTCACTCGCCCTGGCAGGAGGCAGTGAACAGGTGCAGTTCTACGCCCATCAATATGCCAGTGTGCGGATCTGGGGCTTTCCCGCATCCTTATGTAACCTGGTGATACTTGGTTGGCTGCTTGGTATGCACAAGGCGAAATATGCGATGTGGTTGCTGATCATCACCAACCTCACCAATCTTGTGCTTGATTTATTGTTTGTTATTGGCTTTGAGTGGCAGATCCTTGGTATCGCCTGGGCCACCATCATTGCCGAGTATTCAAGTTTTGCTCTTGGCCTTTACTTTGTGCATAAAACCATAGGGTTAAATAAGCGTCAGAGACAGGAAATCTGGGCTGGCCTCAAACAGCATCTCTTAGATAAAGCGCAGTTAATTCCTTTTGTGAAACTCAATCGTGATATCGTGATTCGTACCTTATGCCTGGAGATCTGCTTCGTATTTATTACCTTTCAAGGTGCCCGACTTGGTGATACTGTAGTTGCAGCCAATGCAATCCTGTTAAATTTCCTGTTGTTGATTTCTTTTGGTCTCGATGGCATCGCTTATGGCGCAGAGGCCAGAGTTGGCCGCGCTAAAGGCGCACACAATAAAAAAGCCTTGGCACTTTCGGTAAATATCGCATTGATCTTTAACGGCTTATTTGCCGTTTTCTACAGTCTGTTGTTTTTATTTTTAGGCCATTGGTTTATCACCTTGTTAACCAATATCGATTCGGTGATAAATTATGCCGGTGAATTTTTACCCTGGATGGTAGCACTGCCAATCATTGCCTGTTGGTGTTACCTGTTCGATGGCATATATATAGGCCTTACCCAGGCTAAAGCGATGCGTAATTCTATGGTCATTGCCACCTTTGGCTGTTTTTTCCCGGCCTGGTGGTTGCTGCAGGGATATGGCAATCATGGGCTTTGGGCAGCATTTTGTATATTCATGGCCAGCCGCGGTGTGACCCTTGGTCTGCATTACTATAAAAATCATCATAAATTCGTATAACAAGAGCAATATCGCTGATGGAATCTATCGTATCCTGGATTAATCCTACCCTGCTTGTGGTTTCTCTCGCCATGATGGCCGGCGTCTGGGTATTAAATAATGTTTATCGATATCCGAGAAATATCTGGGTACTGGTAGTTTCACAACCTCTGTTACTTTGTATTTCTCCGACCATGACCTTTATTAGCGGTATCCTCGCCAGAGAAATCGCGCCAGATGCAACGCTTGCGACACTACCGCTGACCATGATGATTGTCGGACTTGCGGCGTCTACGTTACTTGCCGCAAGATTGAGCGCCCTGTCAGGCCGCAAAAAAGCCACGAACATGGGTTACGCTATCGCCTTAATCGGCGCTTTATTGGCGACATTCGCTGCAAAGTATCAAAACTTCTATGTGTTGATTGCCGCCAGTATTTGTTTCGGTTCCAGTCTGGCTTTCTCTCAGCAACTAAGATTTGCCGCCCTTGAAAGTGTTTCCGAGAAAGAAGGGCCTCGGGTGATCTCGACATTAATGCTTTCTGGTATTGCGGCCGCAATGATTGGCCCGGAAGTAGCGTTAATGAGCAAAGACTGGCTGCCCTCGCAAGGAACTTACGTTGGCTCTTTTGTGGCCCTTGCCTGCTTAATTATCGCCAGCATGGCAATCTTTCAATGGTTTAGTAATCCTAAAATCGCTCAGGTTGAAACACACGACAGCCCCGGCAGACCACTTAATGAAATCGTTAAACAACCGGTATTTATCATTGCTGTCTGCTCGGCAGCTATTGGCTATGGGGTGATGAGTTTATTAATGACAGCAACGCCTTTGAGCATGCATGGCGTGCATGGCCACAGTCTCGACGACACCAAATGGGTGATTCAAAGTCATATTGCCGCCATGTTCCTGCCTTCACTTATTACCGGCAGCCTAATCAAACGCTTTGGCGCCGCCAATATTCTGATTGCTGGCTCTATCGTGATGTTTTTGGTTTTAGTCATCGCTTTAGGTGGGCATCAGGTGGTTCATTATTGGTGGGCGTTGGTATTGCTGGGCATTGGTTGGAATTTTCTGTTCATTACCGGCACCGTAATTTTGCCGCAAAGTTATCAGCACAATGAAAGATTCAAGGTGCAGGCCGTGAATGACTTTACCATCTTTACCGTCCAGGCCTTAGGCTCCTTATTGGCCGGCTACCTGCTGTTTTCCAGCAACTGGAACACCTTGATCATGATCGCCTCTCCATTTGTGGCCATCATGCTGGTGATAAGTATCATCCAATATCGTCGTGAACGCTCTTACCCTATGGGGTCAGAGTCAATTACCAAAATTAAATAATGTTTTAAAACATAGCCTTAGGATGGTTAAGTCAACGACTCTGTCCCCTTCATTAAGACTCAACGCCTTCATTGCATTCGCCGCGAACACTTAAAAACTCGCGGCTAAGATTGCGCTCAAACACCATGTATCCCTGTTCGCAAAACCCCGTTTCAGCCATCACCAATTGCAGACGTTCTTCGAGTAACTCGGCCAGACTTTCGGTCTGACGATCATTTCCCATTGCCGCCCCAGAACTCCTACCTTTTCCTGGGCCACGCTTTACCGACTTTCCATTTTCCCCCTCATTTTTTGCCGGTTTTTGCTTTGACAGCTCAAGGGAAAGCTCAAACCGTTTCGAGCCATCATTGGTTATGTCGGTGACAAAATTTTGCGTCAGTACCTGTGGTTTACTGGTGCAGCCAATAAGAATCAATGCAATGGCCATTGTCACAGCTAGCAAGGTACCTTGTTGTTTCATCATTCCGTAATCCCATTTTTTTGATATCCGGTTCAGCTTACATGGAAAACAACTAGCTGTCTGTCAATGAAGCGTAAAGTTAGTTAATGGGGACAGAGTCATCAAGATAACGAGGTTAACTTATTGATTAATTTAGCTTTGATTGAATGAAAATTGACTCTGACCCCATAGGATGCAAAGAAACCGGCGGTAGCCGGTTTCTTTAGGGTGCTTAATAAAGCTTTGAATGCTTATGGGCGGGTGTACTGTACTGGCTTATCGGATTCTAAGCTCAGGTAACGATCACGCAGTTTTGTCTGGCGTGATTCCAGTTTTACCTCTTCACCATTGATAATGACATTGGTTGGTGCATGCATAACCTCAAGAGGGTCACCAGACCAAACCACAACATCGGCTGTCATGCCTGCTTTCAAGCTGCCATGAGTGTCTTCAAGGCCATAGATTTTGGCTACAGAAGAGGTCAATGACGCCAGGCCTGCCTGATAAGGCAAACCATTAGCTACCGCATTACCAGCATTTTGTGAGGCTAAACGGATATTATGAGTATTCATACCGATCGCCACATTTACACCGGCTTCGTTTAAACGACCCGCATTAGCCAGTGTCGCGGCGTTTTGCTGGAAGCTATATGGCAGGTTAGATTCCGGATTAAGAATTACCGAAAAGCCCACGGCACCAATTTCATCGGCAACACGCCAACCTTCAGCGGCGCCAACCAAGGTAATGTTTAAAGACGAAAACTCTTCTTTTAACGCAATAACCTGACGAATGTCAGTAGCACGATGTGCAATCACCAATAATGGTGTATCACCTTTAACCACAGGGACTAAGGCTTTGACATCAGCAACCGGCATACCATGCCATTCAGTTTGCGGCGTAAAACGAATATTCTGAGCATATTCCGCTTGTTTCAATGCATCGCGAAGCTCAACCCAAAGTGCGGCGCGACTGCCGCCAGCCTTATGAGCACCACTTTCGCTAACATCCACTACCATAAAAGCACGCGCCTTGGTTACAGGCGTTTCATCATTACCTAACGTAACAATCGCACCCTGGCCTTTGAACATAGTCGCAGACTGAGAAACCGCGCTAGCAACACTGGTGAAACCCTCGATACGGGTAATATCACGCAAGCTTGTGTCTGGCGTAATCGCATAGGAGGCATCAAGTCCTGCACTGATGGCTGCCTTTCCAGCATTGGCATCAACGCCTGAGCCGTAAGAAGGAACTTCCACCAGGCCTAACGACGTAAACGCCCCCATTAACCCAGGGGTTACCACTTTGCCGGTAGCATCAATCACACGATATTCGCCAGAAACCGTGATGTCCTTGCCGACTTTTGTAATTTTGTTATCTTCAATCAGTATCGTTGCTTTTTCCAGGGTACCGGTTGAAGTCATGGTATGTACTTTACCGCCAACAATGGCGATATTTTCTGCAGCTGCGCCAGCACTCACGGTTACACCAGCAGCAACAATTGAAGCAATTAACGTCTTGTTCATTTGTGATCTCCTTCGCCTGCTTGTCCTAGCTCGAAATCGCTGATTGCCCAGCTTTCAGGGTTGTTTCTATCAAATGCCAGACCGCCATCAATGTATACTAATTCGGCCTGTGCATAAGTTGAGAAAGGATCCGCAGACCATAAAACCACATCGGCGTTTTTGCCAACTTCTAAAGAACCGGTTTTTTCAAAGATGCCCAGTGATTTCGCTGGATTAGCAGATAACCAGGTCCATGCCTGTGCTTTTGAAATGTCGATACCAGCGCGTTGTCCATCAGATAAGGCTTTCGCCGCTTCCTGATTCAGGCGTTGAATACCCTGATCGGAATCAGAGTGAACGATGGCGCAAGCTCCAGCCTGCTCAACCATTGGAATATTCTCGCGAATACCATCATAGGCTTCCATTTTAAAGCCCCACCAATCAGCCCACATCGCTGAACAGATGTTATTTTCCGCAAGTTTGTCGGCTATCTTGTATGCCTCAACACCGTGCTGGAAACTGGTAATTTGATAATCAAACTCCTTCATTACATCAATCATCACCACCATTTCATCGGCACGATAACAATGCATGTGAACTAAGATATCACCATCAAGCACACCCGCTAAGGTATCTTTTGCAAGATCGCGTTTTGGCGCTTTCGGATTCTCTCCCGCTTCATAATCGTCGTAGTATTTTTCCCATTGCTCTTTATAAGCTTTGGCATCAATCCACGCCTGACGATAACCTGCGACATTACCCATACGGGTCATTGGGCCGCCTTTTTTACCGTAAACACGTTTAGGGTTTTCACCACAGGCCATTTTCAGGCCGTATGGTGCATCCGGGAATTTCATATCCTGGATAGTACGATCTGGTAAGTTTTTAACGGTGACACTGCGACCACCAACCAGGTTCGCAGAACCCGGAAGAATTTGCATGGACGTTACACCACCGGCTAGAGCGCGACGAAAGCCGGGATCCTGTGGCCAGATAGAGTGCTCAGCCCAAACTGCTGCAGTTACCGGTTTAGTCATTTCATTACCATCAGCATGTGCATGAGCGTCAGGCGTCGCATATACACCTAAGTGTGAGTGCGCATCAACAATACCTGGAGTAACCCACTTGCCTTTACCATCAATGGTTTTAACACCATCCGGGGCGGTAATGTCGGTTCCGACGGCTTTGATTTTGCCGTTTTCAAGCAAAATCGAGGCATTTTCCATTTGCCCGCCAATACCATCAAGCAAGGTAACATTGGTGATCAATGTAGCCTCAGACGGAAGGGGTTCATAGGTACTAGGGAAAGGATTTTTATTAATTTCGACCAGGGCGTCCTGTTCCTTAGTGTCTTTCTTTTCCTGCTCTCCACAACCGGCAAGGGTTGCAAGTGCAAGTAAAGAGACACCTGTGAACAACGCCTTGTTGAGCGTTTTGTTAATCATAGTTTCTCTTACATTATTAAAATAGTTATAAGGTTAGCTTAACAATGCTATCAAGGCGCTGTTAAGTTGTCATGGTAATTAAACCGGAAAAGCAGGGTGTTGGACGGGAGCGAAGGCTGGACGCTGTCGGAGAATACTGCGTCGGTTTTGGCCATGGATTGGCCTATATGCCGAAAATGCACTAATACATGGAAGTATGTAGTTAGAATAACGCACTAATACACGGATGTATGTAGGTAGAATAACGCAGGAGCAGTTATCGAGGAGCAGTTATCGAGGAGCAATTTTCGGTGAGGACGCTGTCGAGGGAGACTGCGTCGAGAGCTGGTAACTCGCTAGGTACGTATCGCGAGCGATACTCAGGGTACGTGACGAAAAACGTCACTTCAAGTACACAATCAAAGATCGTTCCGGGTTGCCGACAAGGACGTTGGTGTGCAGAATTTGTCGGGAACTGAAATTCTGTACCCGCTAAAAAACGTCGCTCCGAGTTAAAAACAAAAACCCTAGAGTCATTCCCTGCCACGACAGGGAATCCTGGCCAAACTTGAATGATCGGATTAGACTCATACGCTATTCCCTTTATTTACTGCGTCATCCCGTGCTCCGACACGGGATCTTCCTTCGGTATACTGAGATTTGTTTATTTAGCTCTTAAGCTAAGAAGTTGAAATAAATAGGATCACCGCATGCGTTAGGAGGTCCCGCATCAAGTGCAGGATGACGGCGTATCAATAAACGAAAGTGGAAGGTTCAAGGATTCAAATTCGCTAAATTCATTCTGACAGGTTTAATATAAGCTGCTTTTAAGGTGCTTTTAAGGTGCTAATCAGCAGCCTTTACATACCGGCCATTAAATAAAACCTGCCAATTACCTTCAGCATCCCGTTGCTCCCAAATTTGTCGAACATCACCATTATCAAGTGCTCGCCAACTTATTTTCTGCTCAACGTCCTTGCCGTCCTTGTCTTTAATCGTGCCGGTCATTGTCATAACGCCTTCGCTGAACTGGCCATCGAGTTGTAACAACAAGCCAGAATTATCTACCCAGGTTTGATGCCAGCTATCATTCTGTTTATTAAAAATGTTCAGGCTCTTTCCGGCAAAGCCTGTTGGCGTTTGATACTCTTCGAGAATGCTACAATCCCCTAAAATTTTACTGATTTTGCTACTCGACGGAGCATTGCCGTTATTGCGATTACCGGGTGTTTCGTTAATGACCTGCCATTCCCCCAACCAGAAATCGAACTGACTATAGCCTGGATCCGTACAGTTGCTATTTGCCATTGCCGGCCAGGCAAAACCAGTAAAGATTAGTGCCAAGAGGCGGATTGGTTTAATCATTCTCATACTGACCTCAATTAACTAATATAAAACAATACATTATCAATATCAGATTAGGTTCTTCGCGATCAAGATTCAATTTTCTGACTAAACCGCTGCTTTGTTAGGCTTTCTCTTCGCCAGCCGTTATAATAGCCAGCATTTGTGTGAACACAGCGTTTAGCGGACTTTATGAAATACAAAGATTTACGCGACTTTATTGAGAAACTGGAGCAGCAGGGCCAGTTAAAGCGCATTCGCCAACCGATATCCACGGATTTGGTGATGACGGAAATCAGTGACCGAACCTTGAAAGCCAAGGGGCCGGCGCTGTTATTTGAAAACCCAATTGGTCACGATATGCCAGTACTGACAAACCTGTTTGGTACTCCAGAGCGTGTGGCTATGGCGATGGGTCAGGAGAATGTCGAAGCTTTGCGTGAAGTAGGCAAACTTCTGGCAATGCTCAAAGAACCAGAACCACCAAAAGGTTTCAAAGACGCCATCGACAAAATGCCAATATTCAAACAAGTATTGAATATGCCAGCTAAACGACTGAAAAAAGCACCATGTCAGGAATTTGTGATGACAGGTGATGACGTCGACTTAACCAAGTTACCGATTCAGCGTTGCTGGCCGGGAGATGTTGCGCCACTAATTACCTGGGGCTTAACCGTAACTCGCGGTCCAGAAAAAGAACGTCAGAATCTGGGTATCTATCGCCAGCAACTATTGGGCCCTAACAAGGTCATTATGCGTTGGCTATCGCATCGTGGCGGGGCTCTGGATTTTCAGGAATTCAAACAACGCCATCCAGGCGAAAAGTTTCCGGTTTCCGTGGCTCTGGGCGCGGATCCGGCAACCATTTTGGGCGCGGTTACGCCAGTGCCTGATTCCTTGTCCGAATATGCGTTTGCCGGTTTACTACGTGGCAGTAAGACCGAAGTGGTGAAATGTCTCAGCAATGACTTGGAAGTCCCGGCATCCGCGGAGATTGTTCTCGAAGGTTATATCGACCCTGAAGAAATGGCGCCTGAAGGCCCGTACGGCGATCATACGGGTTATTACAATGAAGTGGATGATTTCCCGGTTTTCACCGTAACCCATGTGACTCATCGTAAAGAGCCAATTTATCACAGCACCTACACGGGCCGTCCGCCAGATGAGCCAGCAATTTTAGGAGTGGCATTGAACGAAGTGTTTGTGCCCTTGATTCAAAAACAGTTCCCGGAAATTGTCGATTTCTATCTACCCCCTGAAGGGTGTTCATACCGTATGGCGGTGGTGACGATGAAAAAGCAATATCCAGGTCATGCCAAACGGGTGATGATGGGTGTCTGGTCATTCCTGCGTCAGTTCATGTACACCAAGTTTGTGATTGTCTGCGACGATGACGTAGATGCGCGCAACTGGGAAGATGTGGTGTGGGCGATGACTACCCGCATGGATCCAGCCCGTGATACAACCCTAGTGGAAAACACCCCAATCGATTACCTCGATTTTGCCTCGCCAGTATCTGGTTTAGGTTCAAAAATGGGGATGGACGCCACCAATAAATGGCCGGGCGAGACCGATCGTGAGTGGGGGACGCCGATTATTATGGATCAGGCCGTTATCGAAGAAGTCGATGCCCTCTGGGATGAGTTAGACATTAAATAGAAACGTTGAGGTAAAGAAGAAACGCGTAGAGATATGCTATCTTACTCAACCTTTGTAGCACTGCATGTATATTGATCTGGGCTAGGCTTAAAGAGCCTGGCCAGAACCCATAAAATGAGAAGCAAATTAGAAATGAACACCATTAGCTGTAACGTTCAATCCATTACGCCATTAACGGCACACGTCTATCAAATTCTGTTAAAGCCAGAACAAGCCTGCGACTTCAAAGCGGGTCAGTATCTGAATTTTGTTATGAGTGACGATGACAAGCGCCCGTTTTCCATCGCCAGCAGCCCGGGTGATGAGCTGATTGAATTGCAAATTGGTGCTTTCGCCGCAGACGGCTGGGCCATGCAGGTAATCGATCACGTTAAGGCCAATAAAACCGTTACTATCGAAATGCCAGCAGGTAGTGCGCACCTGCGTGAAGACAGTCATCGTCCGGTTATTTTGCTAGCCGGTGGCACAGGTTTTTCTTACATCAAATCGATTTTAGGACAACTGGTTAAGTCGCAAACTAAGCGTCCAGTTTGGGTTTACTGGGGACTTCGTGATGAATCCGCTTGTTATCAGCTAGCCGAAACTAAAGCTTTAGTTAATCAGTTACCACGAGCGAAATTTTTCCCCATCGTAGAAACTGCAACCGCTAACTGGAAAGGTCGTATCGGTAAAGTTCATGAGCCGTTAATGGAGGATATCTTCTCGCTGGAGCCATACGATATTTATCTGGCTGGTCGCTTTGATATGGTCGGTTTTTTACGTGAAGAATTTATTAAAAAGGGCGCCATAGTCGAGCATATGTATGCCGATGCTTTTGCGTTTATCAAAAGCTAACCATAAATTTACATAATATTCATATTTCTTTATTAAAAACTCAGCTTTATAATTTATTGGAATATAGGGCTGAGTTTTCAGTATTTTACAATTCTTTACAATTCAACCTTAAAAATGTTCAAATCAGGAGCTTAACTTTTCGGCAGTTAACCATTCATTGACCGAATAAAATAACAAAAAGGACCTAAAATGAAACCTCTATTCGCTAAGTTTAAATACTTTGTCGTTGCCATTTTGGCAATCACCCTAACCGCATGTGGAAGCACACCTCAGCCGACCGTAGCGCTAAGCACCAACGTTTTTGCAAAACCTGACTTAAAAGTTGGTGTTGCTTATATCCAACCTGCTTCTCAGGCTACAACTCATATTTATGGTGCTGGTTGTTTACTGTGCTACGGCGTTGCAAGCTCGCTTACCGCTAAATTAGATACTCATTTGAAAAGTAACGTCGATAATGGCGAGTTGGAAAATATCAAAAACCTGGTTTTGGAGCGCTACAAGCTGAAGACTCAAAATGTGAGCTTGGTAGAGTTACCAGTTCCAGTTAACAAAATGAAAAAGTTCAAAGGTGAGCTTGGTTATGCAACTAAAGATTTTCGTTCTCTAAAGGAAAAGCTAGACATTGATGTGTTAGTGGTTTTAGAAATCACTGAACACGGCGCATACCGCAGCTTCAGCAACTACATTCCAAATGGCGATCCACAAGGTCACGTTTCAGGATTACTGTACGGTATCGATCTTGAAACCAATGCATATATTCAATATATGAAGTTCAACGAGACTATCCAGCCAAGCGGTGAGTGGGATGAGCCACCGACGTTCCCAAGCGTAACCACTTCATATTACCAGGCTGTAGAAAACACCAAGCAAGCCATTACTAAAGCTATCTAAAGGTTAACTGAATCTGTATGCGTATAATTTTAATAATATCCGCATTATTCATGATGGGGTGTCAATCGACACCTTATCGTGATGATTATGCGAAGCACACAAATCAGTTGCGAGGTAACTACATACAGTCCGAACAGTACCTGTTCACCTTTGCAACTGGTGAAGAAATTGATCTGCGCGGAGTCTATTCGTCAAATACTGATACCGCAGCTACGCCCATGATGTATCACGGTGGAGCCGGCCTTGTGGGTTTAGCGCTTCAGGTCGGGATTCATTCAGCTATGGTGCAAAGTGGACGGGAAGATAAACTTTCAAAGCAACAACAGCAGGCGAATGAATCTATTTCTGCTGCCATCAATGCCAGTAAGTCATTTTCTTTAACGGACATCGCCGGCGAACATACCTCAGATATCGCAGAAGGAGATTTTGCCCTCGAGTCGGTCATTCATATAAAGCCGATATTTTTTGGACAAACGGATCACTCCAAGCTTTCGTTAAAAACACTAGTTTGGATTGAGTGGCCGGAAGAACTTCGCAAGAAAAAAAACAGACTCAAGCACGCTTATCGTTACAGCAATCTTATTCATGTTCACAGTAATCTATTAAGTGAAGAGCAACGCCAGCAATTTCAAAATGGTGATTCAGATGCGTTGAAACAACAATTGCAATCGATGCTACAAACTTCCCTTGATATCGCCAAAGCTGAACTGACAGGACAATATAAAGATGTACAAGGTGCATCCAAAACCTTTTTCCTGAAAGAAAGCGATAACAAAAAAGTGATTCGCGGTGTGCTTGTTGAAGAAACCTGCAACCACCAGGTAATCAAAAACCTTCGCCAATGGTTCGTTGTTTTACCCAAAGAAGAAGCGTCAAATCTGAGCAATGAGTGCGTTATTGCAAAAGCTGAGCGCAACAGTGCCTCATAACTAATATTGTTTCTCTTTTCGCGGATTCTATATCTTCAACCGACAATGCTCTGGCTTTGTCGGTTTTAATTCTCCTAATCTGATCAATACTCTTCTACCAATCGAGCGGCTTGTGGTTAAACAACATGACTCGTTCTTCAATGATTCTAGTCATCTGGTTCTCACTCAGGCGCCCTTCTGAGTCGCTCGAATATTCAAAGTCTTAAAAATCACAACAAATAATTATAAATTACTTTAGTTTGCATTTAATCAGTTGAAGAGTATTCTGAAAAAAGACCATATAAGGAAATAACAATGAATATAGATATCAAAATACCTGAATTTGGCGATAAAAATGAATCAGCGGTGGTTCTCGATATCTATGTAAATCAGGGCATGCAGGTCAAAAAAGAAGACATTCTGTTTAATGTGGAAACCGATAAAGTTGTGCTGGAAGTAACTGCCCCGGAAACCGGAACCATTAGCCAGATGATGATTGAAGCCGGTGCGTCAGTCACATCCGGGCAACTCGTGATGCAACTGTCGGACAACCGTCCAGAGTTCGCCGTAACGGCCGATGATGATGTTGCTGTTTCAGGCTCTGGTTCTGAGCAAGATGCTCAGCTCCTCGAGAAACATTCAGATGTATCAGCCGATAGCGAGGCTATATCTGCCGACACAGATCCGGCGACAGAGTCTGAGCCAGCAAAAGACCCACAACCGGAAAAAGTTGCACCAAAGAGCGCGGCTACCGACCAGGAACCTGAACAGGAAACTGAACATGTAGAGGTTCCCGAGCCAGCACCAGTACCTCAGCCTTCAGAAAAGCCAAATGACATTCCGACGACAACTAAATTTTCTGCCTGGCAGATCGCCCTGTTATTCGTGGCAATCTGCGCAATCGGTCTTTTAATAAGTGCTATCTGACTATCTGAATAAGGTGTCTAGCAAGTCGTAGTTTTGTATTTTTCACGTACGATGATTTCTTTTTGTGAGTCAACTTTCAGAATGATAATCGGATTATTGATCGCCTCCCCCGGCAAACAATCGCCAGAACTGCTATCAAGCACGCTAAATTTGCTGTAAACCACAATGTGATCTTCAAATTCCAGGACACTACTTATCTTCAAGCCATATCCGGTATTGGGGCGGTTTCCCATATCGATCACTACTACCTGGGATTGAGAAAAATCGACATCGATAATGGCATCCTGGGTGTGTTTGATAACTTCGTCCGCATAGCTATTCCAATCGCGAATCACTTTAATAGATTTATTAGCAAACGCATTATCATCATAAAAGTCTGAATCCTGATAGAGAACCTGATATAAAATCGAGCGTTTAGCGGCAAGAGAATTGGCGGAAAAGATTAAAAGGGAAGAGAAGAAAAGCAGAAAAACAAGTCCATTTTTATATTGCATCATAAGTACGTCTCACTTTCACTTAACAAGTGCCACCCCAGAAAAATCAGAGTGACCAGACTTTTAAAGCTAGAAGAGAACGCCAATTTTTCCAGCCTCAATCAAGGCTGCAGGCAATAAAAATCTCTCTGGATTTTTGCTATTACCGTATCTTTAGGACAAGATGAAATTGAAACTAATTGATAATATTAGAAAACATTTTTCATAGTGATGGCGGAAAAATATTTTGATGAAAGCGATTCAACTTAATCAATTCACAACAAACCTCGATGAGTTAGCGGTGATTGATACTGATATTCCCACCCCCGGAAAAGGTCAGGTGCTGGTTAAAATGCTGTTTAGCGCCATTAATCCCAGTGATCTAAATTACATTCGCGGTGATTACCAAAGTGCGCTGAATCGCCTGATTTGGAATCGCGACAATGATTTAGCCATGCCGTTCTTCCAGCCTGGGAATCAACATCCACATCCACAGTTGCCATACACTCCAGGGGGGGAAGGTGTTGGAATAGTGGTAGCAAATGGCGGTGGTCTGCTTGCCAGACAATTGCAAGGCAAACGTGTCGCCATATCTGCAGGTCCGCCTATGGGAACCTGGCAGGAATACACGGTCGTTGATGCTAAAAAGGCGGTCGCCGTTCCCACTGCGATCAGTGATGAACAGGCGGCAATGTTACTTATCAATCCACTGTCTTCTTATGGCATGTTGACCGATGTTTTAAAGGTTAAGAAAGGCCGCTGGCTGTTACAAAGCGGCGGAGCATCAGCACTTGGCAAAATGATTATAAAGATGTGTCTGCAATTCGGGGTCAACACCATCAGTATCGTCAGGAGAGATGATCAGATTGCTGAGCTTCGAGAGATCGGCGCCAACGAAGTGATTTCGTTGCAAGGATGTGAAGACAACAACCTGTATTCACATGTCCAACAACAGGTACATCAAATCACCGCAGGCAAAGGCGTCGATTATGGTCTGGATTGTATTGGTGGAGCAATGCTCGAAGCCATGCTCCCATGTTTAACGTTAAACGGGAAAATGCTGGTATACGGCACACTCGCGAAAGCCGATGCGCAGGTATTTTCGCGGGATTTAATGATGCCATGCGCCAGTATTCACGGCTTTTTTGCTGGTAACTGGCTGGCACAAAAGACCTTGCTACAAAAAATATATCTGCTTCGCGGCATGAAAAAAATGGCTCTCGCGGGCTGTTTTGAAACGACCATTGATTCCATTTATGCAATCGATGAGATCCATCAAGCTTTGCAAAGCAGTATTAAATCAGGAAAAGCAGGCAAAGTGCTGATTAAATTCAGCTAATGGTTACCGAGCGATTCCTGCGTCCGCCAACGGAGATGTCCGAGTAGATTCTCACGCCAACCCCTTGTTATTCTGACTGATTTGTACCACCGTTCATAAAAAAGCCACTGTAAATCCAGTGGCTTGTCAAATATTGCGTCAGGATCAGGAGCCCGAACCTGTTGGCAATAGTACACTCTTATCATTGCCATCGGTGTTATGACGCTGATGATACTTACCAACCGGCAGCGTATTCACAATCCTGGTGTTTACCTGATCAGCAACTGGCACATAATCGACCATGGCAGTGGTAATGGCAGTAGCAATGAGATCGGCTACCAGATTACCGGAATTACCACTGGTGTTGTGAACAACAATGCCGTCATATTGCCAGATAGTATCTGATGTTACCGTCGATTTAAGTTCAAAATTTGCCGCCACAGTGACATTGCCGCCGGTGATATAATAATTAGTATCCCAGCTTTTAATGGTGACAAACAGAACCGCATCAGCACCAAACATCTGTTGATACTTGTTCATTGGTACGCCTTCTAATTGCTTACCATCGACGACACCTTCCCGGAACAAAAATTGTTTGGTGTAGGGAATCGATAATACATAGTAACCCGCTTCAGCAAGGGGTTTAGCAATGGTTGTAGAATACAAATCCGCAGCATCAGCGGCCGTTGTTTCATTAATGGCTGGCACAACTAAGATCGCCGCTGGTTTTTCCTTGTACATGTTAGGAAACGCCTGTTCCTTGGTAACCGTGGTATGTTGACAACCCGCCAAAACAACAGCAGCTAAAAGCATTAAACCCTTCTTAAACATATTAAATAACCTCTATTTCCTTTAGAGCCAACGCTACATAAGTTTCCGATTCTGGAAATAATGACTGCTCTTTCAACAGATATTCGGTAGCCATTCTGTGATTACCACTTTTCGCTTCAATCATGCCCAGCTCAAAATAAATTCCTGGTGGAACCTTTTTGCGCTTTTTCTCAGCGGTCTCGATAATATCCATTAATTCAGCACGATGTGCTGCCAGCGTTTGTTCACTCGGTTCTTTCGTGTACTGATACAAAGTATCGGAATAGTCGCCCCAGTAATAAATAGACGGAGCCGCACAACCGGTTACGGCTGCGACTAACACAACAATCAGTAATTTTTTGATCATGGTACTGTCACCTCAAAAGCATTGCCGTTGGTGACATAGATTTTTCGCATCACCAACACGTCTTCACCGCGGGTGATTTTGATGGTGTGAGAACCGGTTGAAATTGGAAATTTAGCTACCGTTTTACCTTCGAACTCAAAGGTTTCTACTGTGCTCAAATTAACCGGAGTCGCATTATCTACGGTTAGCTGAGTATTGGAAAAATTTCCCTGTAATTGCAAATATGCGGATTCGTCAACTTGTTGAACGGTATCAAAAGTTGCCGCACAACCGGCTAACAGCGCTACAAAGCATACTAATAAAATATGTTTCATCTGATATATCCTTATAATTCACGAACGACATAGTCATCGAGTCTTGCCTCATCAATATCGCCGCTAACAACCTTAGCAAATGACAATGAGTTATTTCCTTCACCGATAAATTCTATCACTTCAATCTGCGCAACTTCTTTACCCGGCATTTCAACCATCATTCCAGTCTGCGGATTTTTGATCAATTTACCTTTGCTAATCACAGCAAATTTATCTTGTTTCTTAATGCCCTGGTTTTCACCACCGGACATATAAAATCCATCATTCTCTTTGCTCAACAGATAGGCCTGCCAAGGAGAATCTAAAAGGTTTTCCATGATATCGGAAACTAATTTGGATACAGCTGCGCTTAACGCTTTATCATCCAAAGAACTGTCGTAACTGGCGGTATTACCGACACCAAAAACCTTATTGGCTTCGGCAGTCGCTTCACCCGTTGCTTCTTCGGAAAAAACAACTTGTGAGGTTTTAGTATTTACTAAGCGTACATTAACGGTCACAAATGCTTTTTGTTTTTTATTGCGAGAAAATATTCCCACATCACTGACATTTGAGCGGCCATATTCTGATACCGAGCCGATAATCAGAAAGTCTGCGGCTGCGACATTCGCCACGGTATTTTCGATTTCATTTTCACGGGCAACGGCGGCAATATCCGAACGTTCCAGCATAATGAATTTGCCACTATCGGTTAATCTGGCTGACAGAATATCGGCGGCTTGTTTACCAATGCGATCATTGTTTTGATCGACTAAAAAACTATTACCGCGCTTGGTTTCATCGCTGAAACGTGAAATCGCGACGACGCGTTTTAATGACATCTCCATGGGTTCAGCAATCGTTTTGCTTACTTGAGGAGTGGTTTCAATAGGTTGATTTACGACTTCCTGAGTCGCTGAAGTACAGGCGGTTAAAGCCAGAGCTGCAGAAATGACTAATGATATTTTGGCGTTCATGACCATTTGTGTTCCTTCTCTTCTTGTCCATTTTTTATAATAAAGGCAGATTTAATATGTCTTGTTTTAATATCAAAATCAAACGGTTCGAGAAAATATACGAAACTTTTAATAGTTTAAGGGAACGCCTGAATTAAAAGTCTCGTGGTTAACAGTAACAATTGTGCACAAATTATTTCATCATTGACGCTGTCATCGGATTTGCCAATAGCTGCGAGAATACCTGCCAGCGCTTTTGACTATTACCTTCACTTAACTTTTCTACATAAGCGCGGACAATGTCCTGACCTAAGTTGTAGTTAATCACATAAGCACGATTTTGTTCGATAAAGCCAATGCGCTGCAATGCTTTTTTCTCAGAGCTTAGCGCATATTTCATCAGCATCTGCTGAGCAGTCGCTTTATCAATCTGGCCATCAAGATAGCGTTTGGCAACAACATTATCGATGTATGACAATTTGCTACGCACTGCTTGTACCGCATAATACAAATCCACTTTACTGCTATCCAGCCCAGCTAACGGGAACAATACCTGTTTCTCAAAGGCGATGCGTTCCTTTTCAGGAAATGCCACATCGATACCATAATTGGCACTTCCCTCAGCTAATAAAGACATGGGTGAAAACAGCGGGTAAACCGAATATTCCATCCAGCCATTGGCATTTACAAGGTGCTTTTCCATCAGCGAATTAAAGACATGGTGACCGGGATAACCTTCATGACTGGCAAGGTCTATCGCTCGATCAATCGTGATAGGAAAATCGGTGTTCATTTGAATCAGGCTGAAGCTGTTGCCTTTATACCAGTTATATCCTGACCATACTTTATCGGTGACATACTCCAGGGTAAAACTTTCCTGTTCGGGCAATTCTATAAACTGTTTGGTGCGCTCACGTGATTCATCAATAGCGGCACGAAATACCGCGTCCAACTTGTCTTTGGGGATTTCAAACTGCTTTGTGAACTCGGCCATACGCTGATGCAATGGTCCGTCACCCGGTAACAACTGTTCTAATTCGGCCAGTGCCTGATCAAACTCTGCTTCACTGACATTAGGCGATACGGCGTCATAGAGGGCTTGTGATTCTTCATCAAAGCTGAACTGTTCGCCCTGAAGCTGTTTGATAAAAAACAGCACGGACTCCGTTTGCATGGATAAAAAGTCATGTCGTAATTTTTCTGTATTGCTAACATCAAGCGCTTCAATATTGGCTAGCAGTTGCTGCCCTTCAAGCAATAAATTGGCTAATGGCTGCTTTTCTGATTTCCACGCTTGTGGGCCATAATAAGCATCGATGTAATAATCGTGATGGTGACCAACAGCTAAGGTCAGCTTTACGTAACGCTCCGCCAAGTCATTCATAGTGTTCTCCTGCTGCACCGGTTGCTCCGCCACTTGAGGTTGTTCACCACAACCAAAAATAAATAACACGAAAAGCATCACGAAGGTGCCGACAGCCGGTTTAAGCTGACTGATGATCATGGATTTATCTCCTCTTCATTATCGTTGCCAATGTAGGTTTCACTTTGCAACGCTGAATCATCCTGTTTTGCTGGAGACTCGGCGGCTAGTAACTGATTATGAACAGGCATTTGCTCAGCATAATATTGCGATAACGCCAGCAAATCTTCTTCATTCAATGGCGCTACCATGCCCTGCATTATTTTATTCGCTGAATTTTTTTGCTTATAAGAGATAAGTTTATCCATTAAATATTGCTGAGATTTTCCGGCTAAATCGGGATAAAGTGCTTGTCTTGCGACACCATTAACACCGTGGCAGGGAGAACAAAATTGTACTTGTGAGTCGAGGCGTCGTTGCATTCGCAATTGCTCAGCGGCGGTCAATTTCGGAAGCGGTTCAATAATGTCTGCAATCGCTTCTTGGTTGTCAGTGTCATTATCACCATCAGTCAAATCTAACGCACTTTCAACATCAACTACCGAACTGGTATTAATGTCTCCACTGTCGCTGTTGGCGAAGGCTGAAGAGGTAGTAAAACCACTTAACAAGAACACAAGCAAGGCGAAAATCGCGCATTGCTTCATGCCAATGGTGGGGGCAATCATTGGATATCCTTTGAGATGGGTTAAGAACCCTTTTTGATTATTTTTTTGAGGATAAGTTTCCTGAAAACAACCCTTACTAACACCATCCATGGCTCGTTAGGAGATGTAAAGGGATTTACGGAATGTCGAGATATCATGGATGACAATATCTCGACGAAATACGTCCATTACCCCATGCATCAATCCTTCCTGTGATGCAGGATACTTACATCCCTGTAAGCAAAAACCCTTACTAACACCATCCATGGCTCGTAAGGATAAGTACGTCCATGTACAAAAAAAGCGCAATAAATGCGCTTTTTATTCGATACTGAATTACTTCAAGCTAGCGTAGTAAGCAGAAAGATTCGCAATATCTTCGTCAGTTAATGGCATTGCCATCGGCGCCATTACCGGATCTTTACGAGTACCGGATTTGAAATCTTTCAACTGCTTGGCGATGTATGCTTCTTTCTGGCCAGCTAGGTTAGGATACATAGGTACTGCAGAAATACCTTTAGCACCGTGACAGGCTGCACATACGGCAGATTTTGCTTTACCAGCTTCAATATCAGCTGCCATAGTAGGAGCTGCGAAAACTACTGATGCTGCAAGAGCTAAAGTTAGTTTTTTCATAATGACTTCTCTTAATATGCCTAATAATTATTAATTTAACTGAAAACGATTATATGAAAAAATCCTCTAAGTGTCTGCGGTTTTTTTCAATAATGTCTTGTTTACTAGCGATTATACGGATAAAAACCCAACACCGATTGTTGATTAATCCAACAAAAACTATCCATCTTTCTAATCTTATTCGATTCCAAATATATTTCAAAAGCTTGTATTGATAGCAATGCCAATAAAGACCTAACATACAACGAATAGGTAAAGCTTAATGATGTATTCAGCAAACAATCTTCGCAAAAACCAATGTCGATATGATCTTAGTAGCATTTATTACATATAATCGACGACAGTAACCAAACAGCGTTACAATAAAACCAATTCCCATGAATACTGGCCTAGCCTCAATTTCTTTGCGAGAGACTTAGTGAATTTTCAAAACTCCTATTTATCACTTGGAAGCAGTTTTTATCAGCAAACACTGCCAATACCGGTCGCGGCTCCACATCTACTGTTATGGAACGCCTCGTTAGCTAGCCTATTACAACTTGAAGATAGCGTTATTGACGAGCATCAAAAAGCTCAGATATTTAGCGGCAACCAAGTGGAAGAGAGTTCGACACCTATTGCTCTTGCATACTCGGGACATCAATTTGGCCATTTTAATCCGCAACTTGGTGATGGCAGGGCGCATTTATTGGGTGAACTCATTGATCAAAATAGCCAGAGAGTAGATGTTCAGTTAAAAGGCTCAGGACCAACCCGCTTCTCCCGTCAGGGCGATGGTCGTTGTGCGTTAAAGCCAGCACTCAGAGAATTTATCATGAGTGAAGCGATGCACGCATTGAACGTGCCTACCAGCCGTTGCCTGGCTGTGGTCGCCACTGGCGAAACCGTGTATCGGGAAACGCCACAACCTGGGGCCATTGTTACCCGCGTCGCCAGCAGCCATTTGCGCGTTGGTACCTTCCAGCATTTTGCCAGCCGCAAAGACTTCGATGCGTTAGAAGCCCTACTAGATTTTGCCATTGAACGTCATTACCCAGACATAGCAACCCTTCAAACCGATCGAGCTGGCAAAGCGTCAGCCTTTATCGAGGCGGTCGGAGAAAGACAAATAACCTTAATTTGTCATTGGCTGCGAGTCGGATTTATTCACGGTGTAATGAATACCGATAATACCGCTATCAGTGGTGAAACCATTGATTTTGGTCCCTGTGCGATGATGGGCGATTATCATCCTGGTACTGTCTACAGCTCAATTGATAGTCAGGGACGCTATGCGTTTGGCAATCAAATTAATATTGCCATCTGGAATATGGCACGCCTTGCAGAGAGTCTGCTGCCATTTCTTGACGATGAACAACAGACAGCGATAGCTAAGGCCGAATCCGTTATCAAACAATTGGTGGCAGATATTACCCTCGCCTATAAATCCATGCTTGGTAATAAACTTGGCTTTGATTTCAAAGATGATAATGACTGGCTACTCATTGAAACCTTATTAAACCAAATGCAGGCACAAGAGCTTGATTACACCTTAACCTTTGCCGAATTGACTCAATTTATCGAAACAGGCGAGATATCCAGTCAACTTGCTACTTCCTTGAAAGCTTGGTTACCAACCTGGTTGCAACGTTTAGGAATAGAGGAAACGACGACAGATAGCGACATTTCAGCTTTGATTAAAAAGCATAAGCCGCTAACCGATGCATTGGCGAACATGCAAAATGCCAACCCATTAGTCATCCCTCGGAATCATCACGTGGAAAGAATTCTGGCGCTTTATCAAGAGGCTATGCTCACCGGTGAAAAACAGGAAGAAGCGGCCGATGAATTATCGCAGTTTTTACAGGTGTTGCGCTCGCCGTACGCTATCACCGAACACACAACGAAATATCAGGATGCTGCACAAGATAAAGATCAAGGTTATCGAACCTTTTGTGGAACGTGAGTGTAGGATTTATTTATCATGATCGAGTTTGCAGCAGACACACCCATTTCGTTATCGGCAGATAATATTATTTTATTGCGCTTTGGCAACGACTGGGATCAGGAAGACATCAGTGAAATGATAACCAGGATATTCGAACGCATTGCTAACGCCAATGTTGCAGAACACGTAACCGGCGCCGACCGCGAATACCTGAGATTTCGTTGTAATAATCATCATTTTTTGCTGCAGTTTGAGACCTACAGTAATGCCTGCTGGATTGAAGCAGAAGATGAGTTTAGTGAGCCCGGCATTGCCGAGCTCTTCAAGCAATTGAGCGTTTAAAGGGATCTAAAGACTTACTGCATTAGGATGCAAAATCACCTTGCCGTCGCTTTTATTGATGGCATAGTGTTCCAGACCTTCGGTGAAATTATGAAAATCATACTCGCCAAAAATGTCGGTATCAAAGATGCCCTCGGCAAATAACTGCTGCACTTTTCTGCTTAAACTCAAAACCTGCCAGGGTTTGGCACTACCAAAATACGTGGCTAACCAAAAGCCTTCCACTTTATGGTTTCTGAAGATGACATCGGCTACCGAGAATTGCCCACCAATTGGATGCTGAGTTTCCGTCAAACGTCCATAAACAATCGCCGTTGAGTGTTTCGGCATACAGCTCATCACGGTTGGCGTATCGATATCCGCCACCGCATCTAACAACACTCTGGCTTTTAACTGATGGCATGTATCTTTGAGTTTTTTCAGATAATCATCATCTGAGGTAAGCAATACTGCATCGGCACCAAGTTTTTCCAGTGCTTCAACATTTTTTTGTGAACGCACGGTGGCGATAGTTTTGATGTTATGCATTTTTGCATAACGGATAACGCCTTTACCCACCTGCGAAGCTGCCGCGTTAAGAACGATCGCTTTTGCGCCTAACTGCTTAGCCCTGTCTACCAGGCAAACCGAAGTACAAGGGTTAACAATCAAAGTCGCCGCCTGGGCATCGGTTAGTTCCTTACGAACCGGCAAACACAAATTCGCCCGGGTAATGGCGTATTGCGCCCAAGCGCCATCACGACCCGGCTCTGCAGAAATCGCTACTCGCTTACCAATGAGCCAGCGACCATACATACCCGCATTTGCTGCCACTACGATACCCGCTCCCTCAAAGCCAGCATAAGCACCGTCTTGCGGCGGTAAACCATATTTACCCATGAGATAGACCAGATCTGAAGGGTTAATCGGTGAAGCCAGCATCTTAATTAACACCTGCCCCGTTTCTAATTCCGGAATCGGTTTTTCGGTTAATTCAATACGTTCATTGAAGGGGATATCTGCGCTGGGATTAAACTTCAGGGCAATGCCTTTGTTGGTTTTTGGGATATTGTTTCCAGAAACCGATGCAGTAGTAGATTGAGTCACAAAAAAACCTTATTTTGTGGAAAAAACAACACCCGCAATAATAGCGGGCGTTGCTGTGCTTTTCCAAATTTTGTTACGAAAATCAGTATGTAGAGCTACCACCAATTTGGCTTTTCGTTAAAAGAATGCCGTTTTCGCCTGCTCGCCAATAACGATACCGCTAACATGAGCCCGTTGCAGTAATTGCCAGTAATAGCGATAGGTAGCGCGATCGTGTAACTCACCTTTGTGCTGAATTGGACCCCAATCATTAGCTTGTGCCGCCAACAAAATCGCTTCCGCATCTTCCACTTCTTGATAATCCGGCTTCATCGCATCAACAATTGCCTGGATTTGAGTTGGATAAATACTCCACATTCGCAAAAAGCCAAATTCTTTACGTGCACGACTGGCATCATCAAGCGTCTGCTGCACATTTTTCAAATCCAACGTCACGTTATGGGCTGGCACCACACCATTGGCAAGGGCCGCGGCAACCATCTCGCTTTTGGCGCGATACAAGAGTGCATGGTCAAACTGCCCTGGTGAACGCATGCAGGATGCTGGAATTGCACCATTGTGGCCAGAGACAAAGTCCATCATCCCAAAATCCAATACCTGCACCCAATCGATTGCTGCCAGATCCCAGACATCCCGCAATGCACCATGGGTTTCGATCAGCACATGCACTGGAATTTCACGACTGATGTTATTAGCCTTAGCAACAGACTTGATGTAATCCACCATTTCTTTGATTTGTGTCGCAGCTGTGCATTTTGGCAAAGTGATATACGCGACTTTTTCACCGATTTGCGGTACCAGAATATCGACGTCTTTGCGCCAGTGCGAATGGGTATAATCGTGGATGCGCACTCCGAGCATATTAAATTTGTTTTCATCGCTGCCAATCATATCCGCAACCATTTGCGCATGTTCAGCTTCAGTACCAGCAGCAGCACCGTCTTCACAATCACAGGTAATATCAAAGACTGGACCAAGCTTTTGTTGCATTTGCATTGCTTTACCGATCAGCTTTTCGCTACCAGCAAAGTGCTCACAACTTGGTAAAACCGGAAACGGCTTTTCGCCCTCAAATAGGGCTTTATTCGGGTGTACAGGTAACGACATTATTCCTCCTGGTATCGATTTCTTAGTCCGAGCTACACAAATATCAAAAATGGATTTCTGCGCCGGATTTTAATTATTAATCGGATCATTTTAGCCTGCCGCAGCGATGAAAGCCGACAGGTAATATTTCAAAATTACTCTAATTTTTGTAACCAATAGCAATATCTTGCCTAAAATTACTAATATGGCCGTGACGCGTTGCGCTAATTCAACATTCACAATCCGTGGCAGTTGCCAAACATTAACAATAATCTTACGCAACATCAGAAAGTTATCAATACCACTAAAGCACTAGATACAGCCATTTTAATAAGGTTTATAAACTAGTTGTTTACTAAACTACCTTAGATTGTAGACAACATTCAAACACTTTTTTAAACAAAAGTTTGAAATAAATACTCTAATGCTGTAAGTATAAATAAAAGCCAAAATGAAAACTTTCATTTCACTTACATAAATAGCGACATTTCATCAACGCATAAACGCCTCAGAGGCAAATTGCGTTGGGTCATAACAATTACAACGTCGTCAATAGAAAAAGCTGGAGGATACTTTGAATTATCACAACGAATTTTTGGACCAGGTTAATGAACAAGATGTCCTGGGCGGATTTTGGCCCGGTATCCAGCTGTATTACCCACCAGTCAAGTACTCACCAAAAGATGGAGAATACGAAAACATCGAGCAGGCGACCGAGCGGATGCGTAAACATGCGCACCATTGCCAGGCGCACACCTTGTTGTTTGATTTGGAAGATGGGTGTCGTCAAAAAGCCCTGTCTCGCGAACTGTTAATTAACGAGCTACCTAAGTTTCCTGAAAGAAACTTTCAGATCGCGGTTCGGATAAATCCATTCCGTACCGATGAATACGAAAAAGATCTGCAAATGATCATGCAGGTTGCTGAACACATCGATGTCATCGTGCTAGCAAAAGCCGGCGAATTGTATGGCGCTGCGGAGATCCGTGACTTAAGTGCCTGGTTGGTCGGGGTAAATCCTGACATCGAAATTCAGCCGATTATCGAGCATCCACGTTCATTGAAAATTGCTGCTGAGCTGATGGCATTTCCCGCGGTTAAGCATGTGGTGTTCGGTATTCACGATTTCTCGAAAGCAATGGCTATCCACTTAACGCCAGAAGGTTGGATTGATGAGTTACTAACCTATCTTCGCACCTTGTTATTGGAAGCACGCATCGCCGGTAAAGGAGTAATTGGTGGTGTCGAAGTACTTATTAATGACACGCCAATGCCAGAGAAAAATATCGAGCCCGATGATGTTCGCCGCTGGTTGGATTTGCATGGCGATCATGAATCGCACGTGGTGCATAGTCACGCTGTAATCGAAGCACAAATGGGTTTAACCGGTAAGCAATTGATTCATCCTTATCACATTCATCTGTGTAAGGTTGCCTTCACCCCATCTCCAAAGGAAATCAAGCGGAATGTCGAGATATTACAGGCTGCGATCGACGCCGATGCTCTTCTTGGCGGTGCAATTAAGTTTGAAGGTGAAATGCTTGATCCTCCGATGTTCGGTAAAGCGCTGCAGTGTTTGCTGCGCGCCTATGCACTGAAGTCTCTGGATGACAAAGACAAACAGTTTGCCATGGACGTTTTGAAGAAGCTTCCTATTACTGTTATTCGCGAAAACTGGCCGTACGGACGTATCTAATGTTGAATTTTGAAAACCTACTAACACAGAATGAATCGGGCTGGCAATGGCAGCTACCTCGTCACTTTAATATCGCTTATGCCTGTGTGCGCCAGCATGTCGAGCAAGGCAATGGTAATAAACTGGCAATGATTGTCGAAGACCAGTTTCTCGGTACAACTGAACTGTCTTACAGCCAGTTGGATAAAGCCAGTGGCCAGTTTAATTACCTGTTAAAGTCATTGAATGTCGGTGAAGGCGAGCGGGTTTTGATTCGCCTGCCAAACGCCACTAGCTACCCAATTAGCTTCTTCGGTTGTCTGAAACATGGTGCTGTAGCCGTGCCAACGTCGACCTTATTATCGGCACACGAAGTGGCTTATCTGGCTAAGGACTCCGGTGCCAAGGTACTGGTTACCGATAAAAGCATGTGGCCAGAGCTGAGCAGTACGCTTGGCAAGCACGATGACCTGGAAACGGTTTTACTGGCAGGTCCTGGAGAAATTCCTGATGCGGAAAATCCAGAAGGCATAAAAGTAATCGATCTGGCCAAAGCGCTTGCAGATAGTCCTGTTGACGATAGCATCGTCGCGACTCGCCCCGATGATCCGGCTTACCTGGTTTACACCTCGGGTACCACTGGTTTTCCGAAAGGCGTGCTGCACGGACATCGCTCTTTAATAGGACGCATTCCAGCAAGCCGTTACTGGTTTAACTTTCAATCGGGCGATCGCATCCTACATTCTGGTAAATTCAACTGGACTTATGTATTGGGTTCTGCACTGATGGACCCGTTATTCCATGGCCATACGGTAATTGTTCATGAAGGTAAAAATGACGCCAACACCTGGCCACAGTTGATCGCCAAACATGGCTGCACCATTTTTATCGGAGTACCGACTATTTATCGGCAGATCATTCAAAAAACTGATTTCTCAGCGAAAGATGTACCGACCTTACGTCACTGTATGAGCGCTGGTGAGCACCTGAGCGATGAGATGCTGTTAGCCTGGCGTGAACGTTTTGCCATGGACGTCTATGAAGCCATCGGCATGTCGGAATTTTCTTATTATATTTCCCAACATACTGGTGCAGATATTCGTCCGGGAGCCGCTGGTTTTATTCAGCCTGGGCATCAGGTACAGCTGGTCGATGAAGCGTTGAATCCGGTGCCGCCGGGTCAAGAAGGAATGATTGCCATTCGTACCGATGATCCTGGATTGTTCTTACAATACTGGCAGCTGCCGGAGGAAACCCAGGAAAGCCGACGTGATGGATATTTTCTTACCGGCGACTACGCTCGCCAAGATGAGGATGGCTACATTTGGTTCATTGGTCGAAAAGACGACATTATCAACACCTTTGGTTATCGAGTATCACCCCATGAAATAGAACGGGTGATCAAAACTCATCCTCAGGTTGCCGATTGTGTGGCGCTTGGCGACACCATTGCCAAAGACAAAACGATTGTCAGCATCTGCGTGATTCCCGCCGGGTCCGACAATATTGATGAAGCGTCATTATTGGATTTTGGTAATGAGCATCTGGCTCGTTACAAGGCTCCAAAGCAAGTGCATTTTTATCAGGATTTCCCGCGCACTAAGAACGGCAAAGTCCTACGCAAACAACTACTGGCAGATTTATCCAATAAACGAGAACAACAAAGTCGCGAGCAGACGGAGGCCCAAGCATGAACAGTAACCTATTAAACGATTATCGCCCACGTCGCAGTGCTTTGTATGTACCAGGACATCAACGTCGATTTATCGAAAAAGCCCGTCGACTGAATGCCGATTGTATCATCTTCGATTTACAGGAATCGGTACCACCAGCGGGGAAAGATGATGCCCGTGCATTATTGGCACAAGAGCTTACCGACAGCAACTTCGGGTACTCGGAGCGTATCGTTCGTGTCAATAAACTCGATTCTCCCTGGGGCATGGATGATTTAAAAGCCATCGCTTCTTTGGATATCGATGCCGTATTGTTTCCGAATATTGAATCAAAAGATGAGTTGCTGCGAGCTATCGATGCTCTGGATCAAGCCGGTGGTAGTGGCAAATCAGTGATGGCCAATATCGAATCCCCTATGGGGGTTTTACGCGCCGAAGAAATCGCCGGTTGTAGCGAACGCTTAACCACGATTGTCATGGGAACCAGTGACTTAGCCAATTCCCTGCGCGTTAACCTGACGCTAGACAGACAAGGGCTTATTACTTACCTGTCGATGTGTTTACTTGCCGCCCGTGCTCATCATAAAAGCATTATTGACGGACCGCATTTTAATCTTAAAGACGTGGTTGCCTGTGAATACAGCTGTCGTCAGGCCCGTGACTTAGGCTTTGATGGTAAAGCGGTAATTCACCCGGTACAGCTTACCTATACCAATGATGCGATGACACCAAAGCGCGAAGATGTCGCTAAAGCCAAAGCCATTATTGCAGCCATTAATCAGGCCAATGAACAAGGCCAGTCGGTAGCCGTAATTGAAGATAGAATCATCGAACCTTGTTTGGAACACTGGGCAAATCGAGTTCTGTGTCTTTGCGATATGGTAAATAAAATTGGCCAAAGTGAATTGTTAGGTCCGGAGAAAAAGCGATGATTCAAGACACCCAAAGCAATCAGGATAACTATCTGGCCACCCCCAGCGGTTTATTCTTTGAAGATTTTAGTCTGCATCAAAATCTGGTTCATGGCGTGCCGCGCACCATCAGTGAAGGTGATGTCAGTTTATATATCGCCCTTACCGGTTCTCGTTTCGCTTTAAACTGTGCCGAAACCGTGGCCCGCAGCGCCGGTTTTTACCGGACGCCGGTGGACAACCTTCTGGTGTTTCATATCGCCTTTGGTAAAACCGTAAATGATATTTCCTTGAATGCTGTCGCCAACCTTGGCTATGCCGAAGTATTGTTTAATACCCCGGTATTTACTGGCGACACCTTAGAGGTAACCAGTACGGTTATCGGTTTGAAGGAAAACTCTAACGGTAAAACCGGCATCGTTTACGTACATTCCGTGGCGACCAATCAACACCATCAGGTGGTGCTGTCTTTTAAACGCTGGGTAATGGTACATAAACGCAATTTTAACTCGCATATCGACAACCCAGTGATCCCAAAATTGCTAGCCGCGGTCGATAGCGAAGAGCAGGTGGTTCCAAAAAATCTCGACTTAAAGCTTTGGAAAGATCATTACAGTGACCATCAGCTGAAGGCCGATGATTTTAAACCAGGCGATACCCTGTTTCATCGCGACGGTATTACTTTAAATGACAGCGAGCACTCGATGGCGACGCGTCTTTACCAAAATAACGCTCGGGTACATTTTGATCAGCACATGATGGACAACACCCCAGCGGGTAAACGTTTAGTTTATGGTGGCCACATTATTTCTTTATGCCGGGCTCTGTCATACAACGGCCTGGGCAATGGTATCTGGTTAAGCGCGATTCACGGTGGCACCCATGCCAATCCAAGCTATGCCGGAGACACCATTTACTGTCAGTCGAAGATACTTGAGGTCAAGCAATTTAATCGCCGCGATGATATGGCACTGGTACGCATTCAGAGTCTTGGTATTAAAAATAATACGCCGGATAACATGGAGTATTTAAGCAAACAAGATAATGGCCGCACCCGCTATCACCCGGATGTGGTGCTGGATATTGATTACAGCGTGCTAATGCGTCGCTAATTTGTCTTTTTTGTTTTAGGAAAGCCATCTTTATAAGTCGTGTTTGCAGTTTATAAACCTCTAAGTAAGACAGCCATAAAAACGGAATACTTACTTAATCAATTTCTGTCTACTTCCTCGGACCGCAATTGAATAAATCGATACACTTTTAAAGGTGATATTCCAGGGCCTGACAATGTGTTTTCTATCAGGCCCTTTTTCTTTAAACCGCCAAATGAGTATCCGGTGACCAACCCTTATCACTAATATTTCCCAAACTAAGACACCCACATTAGGACAGGAAATCAACGCTGTACTTAAGGTTGCTAAGCCATCCAATATTCAGTTATTAAATCCAATTGAATTAAAGTCACTCCCAATATCAATCCCTCTATATCCCCATTTATGACTAGTGATCGCTTAATTCTCTCTCATCATTTAGTAATCTTTTTTCTTGAGACACCCATATCAAGTCGCTCTGAAACTTTGCAATGAAGTTTTGTTAATAGCAAATTATACTTTGAACCTATACGGTAAAAAATATGTACGCAAGAAAGCAATCTCCGCTGATTGGCTACGCTGAAAATAGTTACAACAAGGAGATTCGATTTGCCAACACCACGCAATAAGCAAATATGTCTGAAAGCCACTCCGTATTATCACTGCATCAGTCGATGTGTTCGTCGCGCATACTTATGCGGTCAAGATATTGCATCGGACCGGTCCTATGAACACCGACGTGGCTGGATTGAGAAAAGATTGCTTTTTCTTGCAAAGGTATTTTGTATAGATGTTTGCGCTTATGCCGTCATGAGTAATCATTGTCACGTGGTTCTTCATGTCGATGAAGATAAATCAGCCAAGTTATCTGATTTAGAAGTGGTTGAGCGATGGCATAAACTTTGTAAAGGAACTTTGATCACTCAATCATACGTAAAGAACGAACCTGTTGCTGAATATGCACGTGATTCTTTGGAGAAAACTATTGCCACATATCGAAAGCGATTATCTGATATTAGTTGGTTCATGCGGCTATTAAACGAACCTATAGCAAGAATGGCAAATGCTGAAGACGAATGTACTGGTCGCTTTTGGGAGGGCCGATTTATCAGTCAGGCTCTTCTGGATGAATCTGCGTTGATAGCCTGTATGGCCTATGTGGATTTAAATCCTGTACGTGCTGGCATATCTGACAAGCCAAGCAACTCCGAATATACAAGTATAAAACGCCGCGTCAAGGCAGCATTGAATCGTTCGAGCATTAAACCATTGCTACCTTTTAAAGGGCAATTAGGGTCAAATTCGGAAACCTATCTTCCATTACGGATGGATGATTACATCGATTTACTAGAAATTTCAGCATCTGCGATTGTAAATGAAAATCATCAAGTCATTTCATATAAGCCACCAAATGCTCTTAAAAGTTTGAACCTGACACCACTCAACTGGTTTCTTTTAAGCACTAAATTTAATACCTACTTCAAAGGTGCTGTCGGGACAATCGATTCACTCACCAAACATTCTGAAATTCAAAAAAGGATGCGAAGATTGAACATCGGAATAAGTAAAAGGCTACTTGGATAGCGAATATCGTTTCAGTTTTTTATTTCTTCTAAATAGCTAGCAAAGCGCTTTCAGTTCCCTCCGCCTGGAAACGGTCGAAAGCGTTCTTCTTCCTGAAGTAAACTTGGGGTGCTCTGACTGACTAGCAGCGCCACTCGTAAAATGCTTTGCAAAAATATTAACCCTCAATTTAATCAAAAAAAATGAATTTTGTATGGGTGTCACAATTGGATTTATGAAAATGAATCAAGTATGGGTGTCACAATTAGATTTATGAAAATGAATCAAGTATGGGTGGCTTAATGAGTTTTTATTCCGCAATACTGCCATATGTCATCACCTGAGAGTTATTCGCTCGAGTTTTCCCTGATACTGTGGTTAGATGATTAAAAAATAACAATAATGCAGCAGCATGGACTACTCGACCACCGTCTTAATTACCCTAATCGGTTATAAACTCATTCTTATCGCCATTGGTTTTTGGAGTCAGAAACGCACCAAAAGCAGTGAGGATTACTTTATTGGTGGTCGCACTCTTGGACCTTGGGTAGCGGCAGTGAGTTCTGCGGCTAGTGCGTCTTCTGCCTGGACATTATTGGGGATGAGCGGTGCAGCTTATACTATGGGTGTCTCAGCAATTTGGATAGTCCCTGCTGTGGTGCTTGGTTATTGCTTTAACTGGATATGGCTAGCACCGCGACTGCAGAAACTGGCGGCTGAACAACAGGCAATAACTCTGTCCGAGCTCATTGCTCATCAGACCGGACAATGGCGCAAACCGATTCTGTATCTGGCCACATTCTGTATCGTCTTTTCATTCACCTTTTATATCGCTGCGCAATTTCAAGCAGCGGGAAACACCTTCGCCAGCACTTTCGATGTGTCCATGCAAGGTAGCATCATTACCGGTGCCATTATCATTCTGATTTATACCTTGTTAGGCGGCTTCTGGGCGGTGAGTATTACCGACACCTTGCAAGGATTATTAATGGCATGTGCGGCAGTGATCCTGCCAGTGGCGGGTTTAATAACGCTTGGCGGTCCGGGTGAGTTATGGCAACAAATGTCACTAGCCTTTAGCAGTGAGCAGATGCGCCTTACCGGTCCACATTCTGGCTTGGTCGGCCTGGCATTTGTTATTGGTTTATTGGGGATAGGTCTGGGTAATCCGGGTCAGCCGCATGTGGTTAATCGGATGATGGCTCTGCGGGACAAACGCGCCGTACAACAGGCAAAAGTCATCGCCATTGGCTGGTCAATGGTGGTCATTACCGGCATGTTGACTCTTGGCTGGTGTGCAAAAGTCATTATTGAACCGGTGAGTAACGGTGAACAGGCGTTACTAGATTTCACCAACCAACTGTTTCCACCAGTCGTGGCTGGCATCATGATAGCGGCGATATTGTCGGCAATCATGTCCACTGCAGATAGCCAGCTATTAGTGAGTGCATCCGCCATTTCCTATGATATGAAAAACCGCCACAGTGAAGAACAAGCGGCTCACTCATTATTTGGTTCACGATTGACTGTGGCTATTATGTGTGTCCTGTCAGTTGGAATCGCATTGTTCGCTCCAGAAGATATTTTTTCCCGGGTGCTCTTTGCCTGGAACGCCCTCGGAGCAGCATTCGGTCCGGTTTTAATTGTACGCTTGCTGGGAAAACCCATATCAGGCAAAGCGGCGTTTACTTCGATGTTTGTCGGATTTTTTGGTGCTGTTCTGTTGAGTTTATTTGATTCGCCACCAGGAGATTATCCGGAGCGGATAATTCCTTTTGTATTAGCATTTTACATCGCTTATCTGGGAAGATTGCCAGCACCTGAACCCTCCGGGCAAACAAACAAATCAAGGGCTACAGAGAATTCTTGATGAATTTTTCATCTTTTTCGATTACTCTTGCCAAAATAATAAAAACTTCGTACTCGCTGATGGGTAATTAACGACCAAAACAAGGTGGCTCATCAGCCCTAAAAGAATAACCATTTTTGGGAAAAGCTAATGAAATTTTCAAAAACTAAACTCTTGTGTAATGCACTTGCATTAACCGCAGCCGCATTTGTCACCAATGCCCAGGCAACCGTTGTCCACTTTAAAACCAACATGGGTGACTTCGATGTAAACCTGTTTGATTCTTCAACGCCTGAAACCGTAGCAAATTTCCTTAGTTACGTAGAAGCTGGTAGCTACAACAATAGTATTGTGCACCGTTCAGTGCCTGATTTCGTTACCCAGGGTGGTGGATTTACTTACTTTGTTGAAGACAACACTGTTGATGTAACACCGGCCTTTGATCCTGTCATCAACGAACCGGTATTTTCTAATGTCCGCGGCACAATTGCCATGGCTAAGTTAGGCGGCGACCCAGATAGCGCCACCAGCCAGTGGTTTTTTAATATCGAAGACAACAGCGCCAATCTCGATATTCAAAATGGTGGTTTTACCGTATTTGGTGTAGTGATGGCTGAAGGCATGGAAGTGGTTGATGCTATCAATGCATTGGAACGCTATAACCTTGGCGGTGCATTTGATAGTGCGCCTTTGATCAGTCTGCCGGCCGAAGGCGAAGATATTACCAATGAGCATCTGGTTATCATTGATTCGATTACGGTAACGAACAGTAATACCGACACCAATCTGGAGTTATTACCGCCTGCAACCACTGATACTGACCACGACGGTTATCCAAACGATGAAGATGCGTTTCCAGAAGATGAAACTGAATGGTTAGATTCTGACAACGATGGTATTGGTAACAACGCAGACACCGATGATGACAATGACGGCGTTGCTGACGTTAATGACGCCTACCCGCTAGACCCTACACGCTCTGAGCGTGAAAGCAACAGTTCATCCGGTGGCGGTAGTTTCTCATTATGGGGCTTATTGGCATTAGGTATCTTTGCACGTTTTCGACGCACTGCTAAAAAGTAATATCTGGCGTTAATGTTTAAAGCCAGATATTTCATTCTAAAAGCGCCAGCTCGTACCATAAAAATTAAACGCAAACGCAGTAGCATCAGTCTGAAAAGGCAGATGCTACTATTAAAGGCAGCGTTAAATCAGGAAAAGGATGAAACCCGGGAAATGCTGATCATTTATCGGCAATACACCAAAGGGCAGGCATCGAAGGAACAGCTGGCTCAGGCTAACGAGCAATTTCTTGATGTGCTTAAAGGCATTGGTCTTGGCGTATTTGCGGTCCTGCCTTTTGCACCCATCACCATTCCCGTGGTTATTAAAGTCGGTCAATGGGTCGGGGTTGATATCCTGCCAAGTTCATTTTCCGATAGCAAAGCACGAAAATAGAACACTAGCAAAAACCAAATACAGAAATCTGGGAATGGGCGTGCCAGCAAAGCGTTATCATTCCCATTCGCTCCTTCCCCAAAACCTTATGGTCTCACTATTCATCACAAACCGGCGGAATTAACTCACGCCGGGTAATTGTGTATTCGTTAGCATTGATTACTAAGGATAAACTACGAAAGACCGTGTATCTTTTACTTTATCTATTGATTTTAAAGGATTTTTATATTAACTTTAAAAATGAACGACGAAACGGGGGAATGCACATGAACAAAGTTATTGTCTGCCTAATGGCGGTTTTTCTAAGCGCCTGTAGCGCAGTTAATCAACAAAATAACTCACAAATGCATGTGGTGTACAATTCAGATAATACCATCGACAGCGTCCATACCAGTGAAGAGCGCTGTGAAGGTAAAGCGATTCGCGAGAATATTCGCCGGGAAGCAGACTGGAATGTCACCAATAAGCCACATGAACGTACTCGAATTGGCGATCAACGTTTAGTGGTTGCAACCTGTCGCTAACCGCTTTTGGGTTGAACCCGCTCAAGGTTCAACCCATTAATCTTGCTGTCGATACTCAAATACTTCATTAATCGGCGTAGAGAATACATCGGCGATCTTAAACGCCACTTCCAGTGATGGCGAATACTTACCCTTCTCTATAGCAACCACCGTTTGTCTCGATACTTTGATGGCATCTGCCAGTGCCTGTTGCGTCATTTCATCATGCTCAAATCGTAAACGACGAATATGATTGCTGATCACTTTCGCCATATTAATAACCTCGGCGGTAATAAAAAACCTGGCTGGCATAGTTGACGATTTCCGCTGCCAACACACCTACCACCAGAATGTTAAGGGTATTCATCGCCGCTGAAAGCTCATTAAATGCCAGACGATGCTCGTTAAAGTCTACTTTCCAAAGAATGAAGATTGCCATAAACACTACCGCGGTAAGCACGTGATAGCCATTACGATTGCCTCTTAGCTTAAACATCGACTCCCGTTCATCTTCGCCTTTGTCACTCTCTTTGTGATCAATCAACGCCAGGGTGGCCTGCAATATGATTTCCCAAACGACTAACATCAGTACGATCCGAACAAATAAATCTGTCAACGTTTCCTCGGTCAAAAGACTGTTTGCGTGCAAGCCCTGCAAGTGAAAAATATAATAACTAGCAATGGCCAAATTCAGTAGAAGTGACGCCCAGACACTTTTTTCTTTATAAGACATGTTCAATTCCCCAGGCTTTAGAGCCCTGTGAGTGCAAAATAGATGTAAAAAATATTAGACATGGTGTTAGGTTAGTTTGACATGCATTAGATGTCAAACATTTTTTACATGATGTTATGTTCATTTGACATTTATCGACAAACCGGGATAACGTATCGAAAAACTGATCCACCAACTTTAGCTGCTGGTATTTAACATTACCGCCATTATCGAAACCTGAGATACCAATTATCAAACACTGCAAACACCCAGCCTTAAAACTACCTGCAATGACCTCGATAATATTACTTATCGGTGTATTAATTGGCGGCTGTAAAACGACAGATGATGAACAGCGTATTTTTGAAAATAACCATGTGACCCACATGGATAAAAATTTTTTTGAGTTTGCCAAGATGCGTTTTTTTGGTGAAGAAGAGTGGGCAGATCCAAGCGAGCAGGCGGATTTGGTTCCGGTCACCAACATTGATATCGAACAAATCAATAACCCGGGAGATAAACTGCAGGTCTCTTGGCTTGGCCATTCGACTTTCTTGATTCAATATCAGGGCATTAATATCCTCACCGATCCGGTTTTCTCGGATCGCGCCTCGCCAGTCTCTTTTGCGGGACCAAAGCGCTACACTGAAGTCGCATTGAACATCGACGCCCTGCCGGACATTGATTATGTGGTGATTTCCCACAATCACTATGATCATCTGGATACAGAGAGTATCAAGGCACTTAACAAAAACGTTAAGTTTTTAGTACCCGAAGCGATGCAAGCTTTGTTCGAGGATCTGGGTGTAGCCAGTGAAAAAATAAGCGAACTTCCGTGGTGGCAACAGGCCAACTATCAAGGCGTGACATTTACCGCGACACCCAGCCAACACTGGTCAGCAAGAAGCCTATTCGATCGCAACACCGTGCACTGGGCAAGTTGGGCGATAACCATAGGTGACAGGAAAGTCTGGTTTGCCGGAGATACCGGCTACAATCCCCATGACTTTAAAGATATTGGTAAACGCTTTGGTGGATTTGATTTGGCATTAATTCCAATTGGTGCCTACGCACCCCGTTCATTTATGAAACTCTATCACGTTAATGTCGATGAAGCGGTGGAAATCCATAAGGATATTCAATCGGATTTTTCTGTCGGTATGCATTGGGGCACGTTTCCGCTAACCGCAGAACCGGTAATGGAGCCAAAACAGTGGTTAGAGAAGAAACAAGGTGTGCTGGATGCCCCCTTTGTAACCATGGAAATCGGCGGGACCATTTTTCTGCAGCAATAACACTTAAACCGCTTTAAGAAAAATCCCGGCAGTGCCGGGATTTTTTAATGATATTGAAGGAACAAACTATTGTCGGGTTCGCATTGTACGTAACAGCATCAAAGCCAATAGTGATAACCAACTCAGACTTCCCGAAGATTTACCGCCGTTATCATCAAGGTTATTTTCAGCGCCCGTTTGAGAGCTAGTTTCGGCAATGACCTGATTGGCAAATTGCGCTTCGGCGCCGTCATTATCGGCAATCATAAGGGTAACCTCATAGCCTCCAGCGGCCGAGAAGGTATAGTTAAGTACTTGCGCCTGACCAATCACTTCACCATTTAAATACCAGGTATATGCAGTAATCTCTCCATCGACATCCTGACTTGCGCTAGCATCGAGGGTACAACTGAGATTTTCACACTGGGCGGAAAATATCGCCACTGGCACTTCATTGTTTTTTTCCACCAAAACATTTTGCTGAGCGACCTGGGTCAAGCCCTTATCATCTTCGACCATAAGCGAGACAGCAAATTCACCCGGTTGTTGATAGTCATGTTCGACTATGGCTCCAGTCGCTGTTGCGCCATCACCAAGCTGCCAATAGTAGGAGACGATTTCGCCATCAGGATCGGCACTATTACTGGCATCAAACGAACATTTCAGGCCTTCACAGCTAATGTCTGCAACTGCCATTGGCATCTGGTTAGAAATATTGACCGTCACCGTTTCACGGCTTTGGCCAGACATTCCCTGATTGTCTAATACGGTTAACCTAACCTCATAACTTCCCGGTAAAGAGAATGTCTTTGCTACTTTTGCTGTCGTTACCGGCTCATCACCGGAAACTTCCCAAAAATAGCGTTGAATATTGCCATCGGGGTCGTAACTTGGCGCGGCATCAAATTCGCAGACTAAGTCCCGACATTGCACGCTAAAATCAGCCACAGGTGACGCATTGTCACCGATTTCAAAAGCTCGGGCACTGACCGTTCCCCAGTTGCCATCGGCATCCTGACTTCGAAAATACAGAACATGCTTACCCGCTTCCAGTTGGTCGGTCGCCAATACGGTGCTGGCGAACTCCTGCGATGCATCAAAGCCACCATCAACTGCCGTCAACTCGTGAACTTCGGCATGTTCATCATCTGGGTGCTGATTCAAACTATATTGCACCTTGGCAATATTTTGAAAAGACTCATAACTGGTTTGCTGCATGGCCTGTTCAACCTTGAACATGTTGTCATCGGCCACCACTGAAATCTCTAATTCTGTACCCTTGGTTACCAGAGCATCAGTGACACCATTGATGATAATGTCAGTTATTTCTGGACCTTTAGGAAGAATATAAGGTGCATGAACCACCTTACTCGCATAAAGCAGCGCATCGATGTTTTTATCGCGGATCTGGTTCTCGTATTGGTCGCAAGTTTCAAAGAACCTGCCACCAAGTTCAAAGGTAAAATGGGGAACACCCAATTCACCGTAACTAATGCTTTCACTGGTGCCATCGGTGGCATATAAACCGATGGATTGCATTGGGCTATGGTCATTCTTGAAGGCAAATTTTCTTGCTAATGTTGCAAGTTCAACCGCATTTGGCGCTTTGTTGTAAGTATGCCCCCAAGGATAAAGGACTAATTCTCCATAGCTATGCAGGTCGATATGCATACCCTGGGTAGTGATTGGTGCGGCATCAGTTTCAAGCGGTCCACGATTGTCAGAAAATAAGTTACGCAGATAGGCTTCAACTGCCTGAGTCTCTGGCTCAGAGGCCTGCATTGGTCCATGATAAGTGAGATTACACTCGTCATCACTTGAACCTTCGCCTTTGCCCCAGGTGTGGGTAAAGTTTCGATTTAAATCTACGCCTATCAATTCATCGTCGCTGGCACAAAAATTTTGATTGGTATTCTTTCGCCAACTCAAGCCAGTTTCCGCTTTTTTACGAGCGTCTGGATTCATCATCAATAACAACTGCACCTGATGTCGCTTGAGCACCCAGGCGTGATCGCCATCATTTACATACTGATCCACTAACTCTTCAGCAAAGTCCAAAGCGAGCTTGGCCGGCGCGTATTCACGGGCATGCATGGATGCATGAATAAACAATATGGGTTTATCTTCGTCACTGGTTTCTCCCAGTGTTAAGACCATCAGGTCATAACCGCCAAAACCATTCACTTTTTCCCAGGAATCGCCGATATCCTGCCATTGCACCAGATTTGGATGAGCTTCGGCCATTTGTTGCGCCGCACGATAGGTTGCTTCAACCGTCTTGTAGCAAGGGAAATGCTCAATGGTGTCACTACCTGAATCTGCATCGGCATTGATATCACCCTGATATAATATCGCCTGCCCGGCCGGGATCAGTGAACTCCAACCCTTAACCTGATTTATCTGTTCCCCCTGCCATTGACTGGCAGGACTAACCTGCACACCAGCGCCAGTTAAGTCAGCTATCTGTTTTGCGTTTAATTGCAAAATTAATCCCGCTTCTGTCGAGCCTTCCAACTGATTGTGATAGGAGATTTTTACCCGATTCAACAAGGCTTGGTTGTTGCTGCTAACCAGGTAAAATTGTTGAGTTTGCAGGTACTCGATTCGATTTTTCTGAAACGTCGACAAGGTGTGTGGATTTGAGCTTGCCATCGTTCCCACGGAAAGGGCCGACAACACCGCAGCGGCACAAAAAGATTTCACAGACATAAGATGTAATTATTATTCGTTATAGTACGAAAAATCATACTGAATTCTTGTTCAGGACTTAATACGAGAAAAGCTGAGATTTGTAGCAATTTGTAGCATTTTTCAACACTTAATCTTTGCAAAAATACCGTTATCTTTCCGCTTTACGCCAATATCCATCCGCCTTACATGCTTGTTAACTGACTAATTTTTTGTATGAGTGGATAAAACCATGGTGAATTCAGCGGATGACAATAACCAAAGGTGTGCTAGTATGGTTCTGCCCTGCAAATCAGGGTCAACAATCATTCGTGCCCTCACCATACAAGAATGGATAAATATTAATAACAACAAGGACATCTGTGTTTATGAAACGAGCGCTATTATTTTCCGCTGTAATTTTTCTCTCTGCGTGTGGCGGAGATAGCAAGGATGAAGAGTCAGAAATCAATTTGCAAAAACTTATCTCAGAGAACCAGCAGCTTTGGCAATCCCAGGAGCTGATGGACTATCAATTTACCATGCAGGTTAGATTCACCGATTGCCCAGTAACCGACGAGATACCGGCAATAACCTATCGAGTGGAAGATAATGAGATCGTCGATGCATTTATGACCGAGACAGGTGTGGATATCGATTTCGAAGATGCGTTAACGATTAGCGATTGGTTTTTCGCCTTCTATGCGATTTTACTCGATGACGAAATTACTCTGACCGCCTCTAGCAATGATGATAGTCCACCGGTGTTTGATAGCACATTAGGTTACCCAGTAAACTTTGCGATCGATTATTCTTCGGAACAATGCGATAGCTATGAATACAGAATTTTCGATTTTAACTAATTGCAGACTTTAGCAAAGCCGGGGTGACCCGGCTTTTTGTTAACACTATTGCACAGTGCTTAACAACTGCTGCATATAAGCAAGGGCAATGCTTTCACCCAGATTATTTGCCGTCACCTGAGTATTATAATCATTCAATTCTACGGTTATCGACGGTATATCATAGCGTTCATAAAAGTATCTTTTCGCCGTATTCAGATTCGGGTTGTGCGACCCCTTTCTAGCCATTAATTCAGGAGCTGAAGTACTCTGTAACAGGCTATTTATCGCCTTATGGAAACCATCAGCAAATAGCGGGTACCGACTCTGACCATCTTTTTGCGTGTAAAGAATATTTTTTTTGGTGGAATGAAAATCAAGCATAGATACCATGTCGTTATCACCGATAAACGCTTCAATCGCTGCTATCGCCTGACTGGTTTCTGGTTGTTTAAATGGTCCCCAATCTCGGTTTAAATCCACAAAGTTTTCATTTAATCGCCAAAATCCGTTATCCACCCCATCAGGATTTAAGTTCGGCAGAACAAGTATGTTAAATTTTTCCCGAAAGTTTTTAGCAACGACTTGATCAGACAACAAGGTTTCAATAAAGCTTTGTAACGCCAATGCCCCGGTAACTTCTGGTGGATGCTGTCGTCCAAGAATAACAATCGAGTGTTCTGCTTGCGGGTTAACAAGCGTTATCGAAGGTAATGGTCTGCCAGATGTTGATTTTCCAATCGAAGGAGCCATCAGCCCGGAAAACTGACTTTGCAATTGCCCAATCCACCGTTGATAATCTTGATTATCAACAACCGGCTGCGCTGCGATATAAACATCACCCGGTTGTGAAATCGTCAGTTGCAAACGTCTGCCCTCAGATTGCACTTCTACATTTTTTGGGGACAGCGACTTCCAGTGAATTCTGTCACTACTGATTTTCGGCCAGTAGCGATAATCGTATGTGCCAAAATCCAGTTCAACGACCACTGCTTGTTTATCGGTTCCAGCAACGTTAAACGCATACCAGGGACTAGGATTGATAGGTTCTGACTCTGGAGATAGTTTAACGAGGAAAGTACCATTGCTGTTTAGCTGACAATACTGAAACTGACCGGTTGCAAAGTTCTTACTTATTACCGTTGAACCATCTGAGCACTGAGCATTTTCGAGCAGACTAGTGTCTGTCTGGCCATCCATCGAGGCACCACAACCCGACAAGATAAATATCAGGGAAGTCAATACCATATATGGATTCGCATGTTTGTTAGATGATTTTATCTGCATTAATATTGCCTGCTTTTATTCCATTGCCACTTGTTTAAATTCACTGACTACCTGCCAGGCGATAGCCTGCAGTTTTTCCACATCAGCTCGAGGTAATCCAGGGTTATAATTCAAACCCTGAGGGGATTTGCCCTGCAACACCGCGTAAAACACGCACGCTGCTAAATAAGTTCCCGCCAGGCTAGGATGTTTAAGGTTTTCTGAATAACGAATTTTGCCTTGCTTATCAAAACCAATGATATCAGCGACGTAGAGATTGATATTCGGGTAAGTTGCGCGAACTTTATCAAAAGCCAATCCAACCGGTGCAATACGCAAACCATTAACACCTGCCGCCTGCTCATAGCCTTTGACGATACCACTAAGCATATTGGGCTTATTGCGATATGCCCAGGTCATAAAAAGTATTGGCTCAGCGCCACTTGCACGGGCTTGTTTTGACAGCGTTTCTACCGACTGGAAAAAGCTCAATTGCGTTGATTGACGAATTGCCCCTGTGGAGTGTTCCTGCAATACCACGACGTCAAATGTTTCTTCCCCCTGACTCGCCAATACGGCCGAAACCGCATCCATCTGTTCTACCAACCGACCGCCAGAAAGTGTAAGCAATCGATTTCCATGCTCGCCTTTTTGCCAGTCGCCTGCAGCCTTGATTAAGCTCGAATAATGATTATGAATACCATTGTTGAAATAACTAAAACTATTGCCGACAAACAAAGCCCGTTCGACAACTTGAGCAGTGCTATCTCGATTTTGCGGCTGTTTAGAATCGGTCGCCAAGGTACTGGTGGAGATCAGCAACATCAGCATCGCTATCGCAACATTTGATTTCAGTTTCATTTGTTCATTCCAACATTCACCTGAAGAAAAACCGTTTGTTTTTCAACTTAGCAGATTCAAATCTATCTGGTAAAGCAATTTAAAAATAGGGGTTTTTGGTCGGTAAATCGTTTATAACCCTAACGACGTTACTGAAAAAATCTGGCAATTAATAATGATATCTAAATCCTTTCTTGGGTTGGCTTTGCTGCTGTTTTTATGCTCTGGAGCTTATGCCAAGAAACCGGTAGAAAGCGTGTTTACCGAACGTTATGCAACTCAACAAATTTTATCCATTGAAGCCGCACTGGCGAGAGCTCAGGCTGAATTGGGTATCATTCCCGACTGGGCAGCCGAAGAACTCACCAATAAAGCCGATAGCAAGTATGTTGCCGCCGACGACCTTAAAAAAGAATATCAAGTCGTGCGCCATCGTATGGTTGCTTTGTTAAATGTCTGGCAGCGACAACTCGACCATGGTGCAGACCAATACATGCATTTTGGCGCAACTACCGTTGACATCTATGACACCTTGCTGGTGTTGCAATTAAGAGCCAGCACTGAACATTTAATTACTGCTATGCGTGACAACGAACAAGTGCTAATTGAGCTTGCCAAAGAGCATGCCGATACTCTGATGATAGGTCGCACCTTAGGTCAACATGCCCTGCCGATTACTTTTGGTAAAAAAGTCAGCACCTGGCTAGGTGAGAATCGCAGAAACATTGAACGTCTAAAACGAATGCATCAAGACTTATCCCGAGCAGCTATTTTAAAAGGAGCCGTAGGCAGTTATTTAGGACTGAGTGATCAGGGAATGGAACTGGAGCAAATATTTAGTCGCGAATTGGGGTTATCACCACAACCCTATATCAGTGACTGGCACGGTAGTCGCGATATCTTTGCCCACTACGGATATCTACTGGCAATGATCAGTCGTTCATACGGCCGCATCGGTCAGGAAATTTTTCTCTTACAAAGTACCGATGTTGGAGAAGTTGAAGAAATTCGAAGAAAATCCGCCGTAGGCAGCAGCACCATGCCCCATAAGAAAAATCCGAGTAAATCCGAAGCACTTATCCAGTATTCACGTTCCATTCCCCGACTGGCGGAAGTTATCAGTGACGATATGATCAATTTTTATGAACGCGACAATACCTCAAGACCAAATCGAGTTCTTGAAGATATATCGATAAACTCAGAGCAGATGTTGCACACGGCGAAAGCCTTGTTGTCGGCGTTAAAAATTAATGACCAGACCATGAAAAATAATGTTATGAAAACCAATGGCCTGGTAATGTCGCAACGTCTGGTATTTGCACTTGCCCCGCATCTGGGGAAAACAACCGCCAATGATTTAATTCATACCCTCGCCAATCAGGCTTTGCAGGAAAATCGCGATCTCAAAGAATTCGTTATCGCCAGGCCTGAAATAAGCAAGGTTCTAAGCGACAGGAAAATCGATGAAATTTTTGATCCCACAACCTACACGGGCCTGGCGCGTGAGCAAACCCTGGCAGTTATAGATTACTGTCTGAAAATGCGGAAAACAGATCCAAACACAACCTCTTGAACCTAGGTTATACATTCTGTTGAAAATTCATTATATTGGGTATGCGCTGTAAAAATGGACATGATTGTCAGGTAACCATACCTTGTCAGCAAAGGCACATTAACATCAAATAAAAACAATAAGTTAATTAAATCTATGGACGATAATAACCAATGGTTTTCTGATTTCTCCAGGCAGACAAAAGCAAAATTAACTGCGTCTTTGTTAAAGCTGGTAAGTCAGGATGACGCTGAAGACATAGTTCAGGAAGCTTATTTGCGTTTATTCGAAATTCGCCAGGAAAAAGTGATTGAAAACCCTCAGGCGTTACTTTTTCGAATCGCCAGAAATCTTACCATTAGTAAGCTGCGCCACAATAACGTAGTGCGTTCATCGATACGCAGCGTATATGATCTCGATCATGACCGACTCAAACAGATCAGTAACGAAGAGCGAATTAGGCAGGAAGATGACAAACGCCTGTTAGCAGCCGCTGTAGAAAATTTACCGAAAACCTGTCGACAGGTATTCTTACTGAGAAAAGTCGAACATCAATCCCATAAAGAGATTGCTTCGCAGCTAAATATCTCAACAAAAACTGTTGAAAATCATATTACCAAAGCGATGAAACTTTGTCGGGAATACGTAATGCAGGAGTTCAAGCAGCGCGCTAAACCTCAAAAGTCAGTAAAGAATTCTGCCTCAGAGGTTGCTTAATGTCTCTGGAAGAATGGTTAGCCATTGGCGTTCCTGACAAAGTCGCTGATGAAGCAATGCAATGGATAGCTAAGCTGGATAGCGGCGAAATGGATCAACACGAGCAGGAAGCTTTTCAGGCCTGGTTGAGTGCTGATCTAACCCATTTGTGGGCGTTTGAAGAACTCTCTGAATTCTGGGCGAAAAGCAACTTTCTCGACACACAACCTGGGGAACAACCTTTGGCCCTGGATCTCGTCACCAATACCCTTTCAGCCCCACAACATCCGGAGCAAAGTCGATATGGACAATACTCCTGTTGGGCAATCGCCTTTATCGCTATTGGCTTCATTGCTTCAGCTTTCTAAATTCATTGCTTGCAAAAATAAATTACTACTTCAATAGGGGAATCATTTCTCTGGTGCGTTTTATTATAGATAACTATAAAAACACATAAAAATCAGGGGAGTGTAATGAAGTCTACACAAACAACGGGGTTTAACCGTTCTTTCTTAAATCTATCGGTGCGTAAAGCACTATGTCTTGGTTCGCTATTATTTGCGATGCCAACCATGGCCGCTGAAGAGGCCAACAATACTGAGGCGAATGAATCTGAGGTTGAAACCATTACGGTGGTAGGTACGCAAATCCGCGGTGGTGCAATTAGTGAAGCGCTAGCAGTATCCGTAGTAAATGCCGAAGACATCGAAACGCTTGGGGTTGATTCTGGTGATGAGCTAATGAGCCTGATCCCGGAAAATGGCCAAAACTTTTTTAATGAAGCCGAAAACATCAGCGGTGGCGTAAATGCAGCTCGAGGCGACGTCGGTGCTTTTAACCTTCGCAACCTGGGCACCGGTAATACTCTGGTTCTATTAAACGGTCGTCGCATGGTCAACTCAGCGACCTATCAGACCGAAGAAGTTGGCGGAAGCTTTGTTCCGGTAAATTCGGTGAACTCCAATACCATCCCTGTTGTCGGTTTACAGCGTGTCGAAGTATTACGCGATGGCGCATCGGCGATTTATGGTGCTGATGCGGTAGCTGGTGTTGTTAACCATGTGCTGAAGAGTAATTACGAAGGTTTCACCTTCCGCGGCAAGGTTTCTGAATTTGATAATTTCGATCGCGGCAGTCGCTCTTTCTCTATCGAAGCCGGTAAAGATTTCAATGATGGCGCTACCAATGTCAGCGTATTTTATAGCTTCTACGATCGAGATCGCATCAGCTCGCTAGACGATGAACGTTGGTCAGATTCTGATTTTCGCAGCCGCCTTCCAGAAGGCTCTCTGTGGGCCGATAGCACCGATTTTCGAAATGACAGCGCCAATTCGCTTTTTGGTAAATTTGATATTGTTCCCGGTAACGAGGGGGATCTGGACAATAATGGCCTAGTAGATTCAGGTGGTGAGTTTCATGCTTATCCAATCAATGACCCACTATGTGCCCAGGGCTATCAGCTAAACCAATACACCTGCGGCATTTCCGATGACATTGCTGGATTTTATCGCCATAACTTTAACGCCATAGGACGTGACCTGCGCTCTGAATTGCAGCGCAATAACGTGTTTGTGTTCGTTAATCACGAATTTGACAGTGGCTTAGAATCTTTTACCGAACTGTCGTTCTACAAATCTGAAACCAATACGGTGCGTCATGCATCCGCATCCTTCTCTACCTCAGAGTTAGTGTTGTCAGCCAATAACTACTACAACCCGTTCGGTGCCTTGGGTTCACCAAATCGTCTTGATGAATCGATTACTGGTACTTTCCCTGATGAGGGTTTTGATATTGTTCTTGATAATTACCGCTTTGCGGAATTACCAAGAATTGTTGATAACGATGGCGATACCTATCGCTTTTTACAAGGATTCCGTGGTGTTGTCGGTGATTGGGATTGGGAAACCGCAGTCTCACATTCCGAGGCGAACAAAGAAGACATTACCAGAAATCGTGTATCAAATTCCCTGATGCAGGAAGCACTTAATGATCCAACGCCGGCGGCATACAATCCATTCTCTGGCGGTGTAAATTCCAATATCGAACGCGCTTTGATTGATGTAACCCGCAACAGTGAAACCAAGCTCACTACTTTTGATATTAAGTTTTCTAATGCCGACTTATTTGAATTACCGGCAGGTCCGGTAGCATTTTTGGCGGGATTTGAGTGGCGCAAAGAAAGTTTTGTTGACGACCGCGATGATCGCTTGGATGGCACGATAGTGTTTACCGACAAAGAAGGTGATACCTATCCTTTCGTTTCTGATGTAGTTAACTCCAGTCCGACGCCTGATAACGAGGGTGAACGTCAGGTAACCTCACTATTTTCGGAAGTTCAAATTCCGGTTCTTGAAAATTTAGATGTGCAGCTGGCGTTGCGATATGAAGATTTTGACGATATCGACGACAGTACCACGGTTGGTAAAGTGGCCTTTGGCTGGCGCCCGCTCGAACAGTTATTACTTCGTGGTTCGTGGTCTGAGGCGTTCCGTGCGCCAAACCTGATTACGGTTAACGAAGATATTGTTGCCCGTAACAATACCCGTACCGACTGGGCTTGTGAGTATGCTGCAGATAATGGCGGCGATCCGGATCAGGATATCCTTGACTGTACCAATTCAACGCAGCGTATTGCTCAGGGTAGCGATCAGCTAAAACCAGAGAAATCCACCAATACTTCTATTGGTTTGGCCTGGACACCGACCGATAGCCTGTCTCTAACGGTTGATTTCTGGTCCATCAAAAAAGAAGACACCATTGGTCTGTTTGGTGAAGAGAACCATACCTTGCTAGATCTGGTTTATCGCCTTGATGCCGGTACTGCAAATTGTGATATGACGTTTAACGGTGCCGTACAACGTGAAAATGCCGATTTAGACGCTGACGAGTTGGCGGTTTATCAAAATGCAGGTATTTGTCCGGCAGGCCCAATCAAATTTATCAATGACCAGTACGCAAACCTTGATGATCGTACTGTTGAAGGATTTGACGTGGGTATTTACTACAACATTGACACATCTGTTGGTACTTTTGACATAAAGTACAACGGTTCTTTCCTGGAAACCTATGAGCAAGATGCTGGCGGTGATGCCGCTATTCTTGTTGAAGCTCAGAACAGCGGTGCTATTCCTGCCAATTATCCGGTTGCGGGATTTGCTGATCTGATAAATATGGATGGCAACCAGGATGAGCGTCACTCGGCGAAATTCCGTTGGTATACTGACTCCTTCGGTGCATCGCTTAGCGCCTTTAAAGTGGGTAGTTTCTACCAGAGCTCGTTAACCTTAGAAGATGGCACTCGCTATGAAATCCCGTCAATGACAACTTATAATGCGAGTTTTGATTATAAGTTTGACGTTTTGGGTAGCAATTCTCAGGTGCGCTTAGGTGTCAAAAACTTAACCGATGAGAGAGCACCGTTAGCGGATCGCTTCTTTGGTTACTTTGCCGATGCCCACTCAGATTATGGTAGATCCTTCTATCTTGAACTGAAAGCGTCGTTGTAACCTTATCCCCCTTCAATTAAATTGAAGGGGGTATCTTCCTAAATAATAATGATAAATTTTCATGTCTGAACATACTTCTTATTCCGCTACTCGAGCGAGTTACCAGGATATTGGCCTAATACTCGGCCCTGCGCTGTTTGCGCTAATGATGATTTTCAGCCAGTACCAAACCACGATGGATCCGGTGGCTTGGAAAACGGCTGCGGTAGCAATTTGGATGGCGGTTTGGTGGTCTACCGAAGCCGTCCCCGTTCCTGTCACCGCATTCTTACCATTAGTAACCTTTCATTTGCTGGGAATTTCCACCGCAAAAGAAGCGGCGATGCCGTACTCAAACCCGATCATCTATTTATTTTTAGGAGCTTTTGTTCTTGCTCTTGCGGTAGAGCGATGGAACCTGCATAAACGATTGGCGTTGCTTATTCTCACTCATACCGGTACCGATGGACGAAAACTGATTCTTGGTTTTATGGTAGTTGCAGCTCTGTTATCAATGTGGATGACCAATACATCAACAACCATGATGTTGATGCCGATAGCCCTGTCGGTGGCGTCTGTTATTACCGAAAACGCCACCAATCTGACCGATAAAGAAAAAGCCTCATTCCAGATATCTATGCTATTGGGTCTGGCGTATGCGGCGACTATTGGTGGACTCGCAACCCTGGTAGGTACACCACCTAACGCTCTTTTGGCTGCGTTTGTGCAAGAAAACTATGGTATCGAAATTTCTTTTGCCAGCTGGATGGCAGTGGGCGTGCCTGTGATGATCATTATGCTACCTTTGGCATGGATTGCCCTGACCCGACTCCTGTATAAAGTTAATATCCCGGAAAGCGATAAAGTTCGCCAACATTTGCAGCATTTACGGGACGAGCTGGGCCCTATCACTAAACCGGAAAAGCGAGTCGCGATCGTATTTGCTATCGTCATATTGCTGTGGATGGTTCGTCGTCCTTTAACTAGCTATTTGGGCGTCGAGGGGCTGTCTGATACTGGCATCGTCATGGCAGCAGCAATGCTGTTATTTATACTACCAAGTGGCAGTAAATCTCAGGCTCAACTAATGACCTGGCACGATGTTAATAAGCTACCTTGGGGTGTACTGGTGCTATTTGGTGGTGGTCTGAGTTTAGCAAGTGCATTCTCGTCGTCGGGGTTAGCACAATGGCTCGGAGAAAGCCTGACACCGATCAGCGCATTCGGTATTTTGTTCCTGATACTAGCAGCAACTGCTCTGGTAATATTCCTGACGGAAATAACCAGTAATCTGGCAACAACAGCAACCTTTTTACCGGTAATGGGGGCTATTGCGATTCAGGGTGACATTAACCCGCTATTGTTATGTGTTCCTATAACCCTCGCGGCAAGCTGTGCCTTTATGCTTCCCGTTGCAACACCACCAAATGCCATTGTTTTTGCCTCAGGAAAGCTGACAATTCCACAGATGGTGCGAGCAGGTGTGATGCTGAATATTATCGGTTTGATACTAATTTCTATTCTTGGTATCTGGTGGGCTCCTTCAATATTGATATAACATTAATCTCGCAATCCTAACAAGCCGAGAAGTTGGAATATTCTCGGCTTTTTTACACAAGGTATTATAGTGCTGGAAACTCTGAAATTTCGTTGTCACTGCTCATAATCTCTGATGTATATCCTCCCAAACACTTTGCTTGCCAGCCTAATTTATTGAACTATACTGTTGATATAATTGCCAATTTTTTAATAGATTACGAGTAAGATATGATAAAGTTTGCATGCTTCTTTTGCTTAATTGGTTTGGGACCTATACCTTTTACATTCGCCAATGACCAGCAAACTTCCCTTGAACGAGGTAGTTACCTAGTTCAAAAAATGTTGTCCTGTACCCATTGCCATGGCGAAGATCTTGGTGGCGCGGAAGGTATTACAATAGGCGGCTTTATCAGTAATGCCCCTAACATAACCAATGATGCAGATTCCGGGCTAGGTAGTTGGAGTGATAACGAAATCATATCTTCCATTCGCAATGGCATCAGACCCGATGGCACTAATATCGGTGCGCCTATGCCAATTGACATTTACCGGAATTTGGCTGACAGTGATTTACGCGCCATCGTTGCGTATTTACGCTCCATTCCTCAAGTTCAACGGACAGTAAAAGCAACCCAAACGACCATTAAAACACGCAAGGCGCACGACCAAAAGGTTGAGCATGTCATAGGTCCTGATTTCGATGATCCAATCTCTCGAGGACAATATATTTACAATTTAACTTATTGTACCCATTGCCATAACCCGAGAGGAAAAATGAGTCATTTAGTTGGGGCTGGTGGCACCCCTTTTAAACAGGAAGATGGTGCGGTCATCTATAGCAGCAATCTTACACCGTCCGGCAATTTGCCCAATTACACCGACAATGAATTAGCAAAATTAATCCGAACAGGGCAAAGACCAGATGGAAGTATGGTATTGCCGCCAATGCCGGCGGGCTTATACACCAAACTTTCAGATCAGGATATCAATGATTTGATTTTATTTCTGCGTAATTTAACTGCTGCAGAAACACCTTCGCAAACCGCTAATTAATCCTGTTGTTTATTATATTTTTCGAACCATGCAAGGATATAAGCCACTTTCTGAGCCAGATTACTGGGTCGGGCTGCAATGCCATGACTGGCTTTAGGAATACGTACCATGGCTGAGTCAATATTACGTAATTGCAATGCCTGATAATACTGTTCGGTTTCACTCATCGGTGTCCGATAATCTACCTCACCAGTTAACAGCATGGTTGGCGTAGAAACATTACCCACCAGACTAAGCGGTGAATGTTTCCATAAATGGTCAACTTGCTCCCACGGCATACCTGGCATCCAATATTGGGTAAAGTAAGCGTATGCATCGGCCGTCAAACTAAAGCTCAACCAGTTAATCACTGGCTTAGCAACCACCGCGGCTTTAAAGCGATCGGTTTTACCGATTATCCAGGCCGTTAGCGTACCGCCGCCACTGCCACCAGTTACGAAAAGCTGCTCTTCATCAACGAATCCTTCTTCGATAACACCGTCAACCACATCCATTAAATCATTGTAATCTTCAGACGGATAATTGTGATGAATCAGGTTGGCAAACTCTTCACCATAAGATGTGCTACCACGCGGGTTTGCCCATACAACGACATAGCCCTGCGCCGCCATTAACTGGATTTCCAGGCTAAACTGTGGTCCATAGGCGGTATGTGGACCACCGTGAATTTCCATGATTAATGGATATTTTTTCTCTGGATCAAAGTTTGGCGGTAGCGCTAACCAAGCTTCAATTGGGCGCTCATCAACCGAGGACTTCACCGTTAACGAACGAACTTTAGCCAGCTCTTTTGGCGCTAAAACATCTTCGTTCAATCGCGTTAAACGCAATAACTCACCATCTTTGGTCTCGACACCTAAATCAGCGGGGCGCTGGCTGTTTGCCTGGGTATAAAAAACATCAGAGCTATTGGCAACCACATAGCTACCAGAGGTATAAGGACGCCCTAATGACTGCCCCCCTAATTGCGCTTTGTGGCGGGTGATTTTTCCACTCAGGTTTACCGAGGCCAGTTTCTTCTTACCGTGGTCATCGTAACTAAAATACACTGAATCACTTTTCGGTCCCCATTGAATATTGGCAATCGGGCGATCCAATTTGCTGACCAAACCTTTACTATTGCTGCCATCACGATTCATCACATAAACCAGGGCGTTCTGACTGGCAAGCTTTCTATCATTAACTTGTAGATACGCAATTTTCTTGCCGTCCGGGCTTATAATTGGCGAAAACTCAGGACCTTCGCGCTCAAGTAATTTAGCGATTTCTCCAGACATTACGTCTACCTGAAAGATATCTGAGGCTAACGGCTGGCGTTGCCAATCTTCCGTTCGATTTGCACTAAAGATGATGTGCTTGCTGTCTTTACTCCAGGATAGCTGACCAGAGTGGTTAAAATCTCCCTCTGTGATCTGTCTGGCACTTCCGCCCTCACTCGGGACAACATAGATTTGATTAAAACCTGCTGGCACAAACCCTGCGCCATCGCTGCGATAGGAAAAACTGTCAATATAGGTCGCATTGCCAGCCCATTTAGCACCTTTAGGCTGTTTAGGCATTTTTACTGGCAGCGAAGAAGGTTTGCCCGGTGTAAACATCACAAATGCTATCCACTTACCATCCGGTGAAAAACTAATGCTTGACGGGGAATGCTGCAGATTAGTCACTCGAGCAGTTTGGCCGGTATCTAACCAACGCATGTATAGCTGATTGTTACCTTCGAAACTCGAAACATAAGCGAGACGACTCCCATCTGGAGAAAATACAGGCATCCGATAGCTGGCTTTTCCGGACAATACCGGACGATGGTCACTACCATCACTATTAATTTGCCACAAATTAATGCGGGTGCTGTCGGCCATGATATCCATCGCCCGGCGCTCGTAAATTACGTAGTTTTTAGATGGGTGAACATCCAGTCCGCCAACATATTCAATATCAAATACGTCTTCAAGGGTCAGGTGATTGGTATTTTCATCCTGTTCAAATGCGCTGGCAGTATTAAGGGCAAAAGCACTTAGCGACATTATCGCCAAACCTTGAAAAGCCCAGGTTTTTACACGGTTAATATACCTCATGGGGGTAAATCCTTCTGGTGGAATGAGACGAACAAATTCTTATTCAAGAGATGGGGGAGTCTCCTAAGGAATTTATTCGAGCAATATTCATTGGTTACCCAAACAAGCATTGGCGGTGTTGCTCAATATCAGCAGTGCGAACATCGCTTAAAAAGTTTGGTATTAAATATCAGTAAGTTACTTTAGCGAAAGGCAATAACAGTGTAAATGGTCTAGATCGCCGAGCGTTGCTAACTACCCCGGTTTTTCGATACTCTATCGAAAACATAATGGCCAAGGACAATTGATGAAATTAATAATGCGCAGTGAATTCGATGATTTACGACTCAATCCTGAGCATGCCTATGATACTGATCGAAATGGTGACAAACAGGTGGTTAGAATATATTGCCAGGACAAGTTAATCGCCAAAAAGGTCACCCATAAGAAAAGCATTCGCTACTTTGGTGTTAAAGAATATAAGCAGTATTTAACTCAAACCGAATAATCTGCAAGCATCATACTACCCTGCCAGCTTCCTTTTTGTGGTCAATAAATGATTACACCTGTGCTAGACTGGCTTGCCCCTAAAAACGATAAAACGGGAATGCCCCAAGGAAGAACAATGAAAAAGATACTAGCCGCAGTTGCCGTTGGCGCTTCACTGGCAAGTCCATACATCATAGGTATTAAAGCCGAAGAACATACCCAAACCCTTTATCAGCAAATATCTGCAAATCCAGCATTTGAAGTAGAGTTACTGGAATACAATCGCGGCTGGATTAACTCAGATGCAACCGTCAAATTTACCATGCCGGTTACTGACGATGAGGGGAACGTTGAGATGTTCAATTTTGAAATTGAACAGATAATCCAACACGGTCCGGTTTTGTGGTCCACCGATGGTGTTGGTCTGGGTCTGCTAGATTCCCAGTTTAACGCCAAACTCCCGGCTGAATTCAAGGAAGAAATCATCAACATTGAACAATTGCAGGATGACGGTATGAGCACAATTGCCCGTACATCCTTCAATGGCACTACCTATTCCAGCACCAGAATTAAACCGACAACAATCAAGCTTGATGAGGCGAATTTAGAAATTTTACCTGGCCTGTTTCATACAACTACCGACACCCAGGGTCATATTACCGGGGGCGGAGAGTGGCAGGGAATGAAGATTGTTAAAGGCGAAACAGTTGCGTTGGTCGTTGGTAAAATGGACATCGAATTAAACCAAACCTATATCAATGGAAATATGTTTGCTCCGATGTCACTGGGCATTGGTACATCGAAACTTTCGGTGACGGAATTTATCGTCAATGGCGAAACGCCAGACGCCAGCATGTCAATTCGCAATTTACATATGGCCAGTGACTCCAAGGTTAATGCTGGACTGCTAGCCGGCAATTTAACCGTGAGCGCTGACCAGGTAGCATTAGCTTTTCAACAGTTCACCGATTTCAATTATTCAATGACCATGGATAATTTCAATGTTGATGCTTTGAGTGAAATTCAAAACCTTCTGGTAAACCTGGATCCAGAAGATCCGCAGCAACAACAAACTTTAATGGTTGCAATGCAGCAGCAATTACCCAAGTTATTGGCAGATAACCCTAGCATTGCAATCGATAAACTAGGTATTACCACCAATGAAGGCGACATCGTATCGGATTTACTGGTAACCATAGACCCGCAAAAATTCGATGCTAACAACCCAATGAGCATGATGTTTGCTTTGCAGGCCGATGCCAAAGGTTCTGCCCCTTCAGCATTCTTCACCAACCTTGGCATGCAAGAGAATGTTGATATGTTGAAAGAACAGGGGATGTTAGTTCAGGAAGAGGAAACCTTGTTATTTAACTTCTCTTTCGCTAATGGCCAGGCACTCATTAACGGTATGCCAATTCCGTTAGGCTAATAACATTAGTAAACTCCACTATCTGGCAGAAAGTAACCGCTTTCTGCCTTTTATTATGGTTTCCAACCGCGATTTTCTCATCCAACAACAATATACCCTTAGATTTACCAATCTCTCGACTACACTTATTACCCATATTTATCTGATATCTACATACTTTCAATCTCGACATAGGAGAGAGGATATGAGTATCGAATCTGAAGCAATTCAAGACACCTCCCGCGTTGGCATGGCCTTTGGCATATTAATTGTAATTCTCGGTATCCTCGCGATGATAGCGCCAATGATCGCCGGTATGAGCATTTCGGTGATGGTGGGACTTATCCTGTTATTTGCCGGTATTGTGCAGATTATTTTTGCCTTCAAAGCCCAGAGTTTTGGCAGTGGAGCATTGAAGTTCCTGTTTGGTGGGATTTCCGTACTCGGTGGCCTGTTTATGATGGTAATGCCCGCTATGGGATTGATGACCCTCACTATCGTATTACTTGCCTACTTTATTGTTGAAGGCATTTTTACCATCATAGTTGCGTTTCAATACAAACCTCAAAAAGGCTGGGGATGGATGCTTTTCAGCGGACTCATCACCCTGTTACTTGCCTGGATGATCTGGAAAAGCTGGCCGGTTTCTGGCGCCTGGGCGGTTGGTATTCTGGTTGGCGTCAGACTGCTATTTTCGGGATTTTCGATCATTTTTACGTCAATGGCAACCAAGCAGCTTAGCCAATCTATTGAAAAGCCGGTCAATTAATCCGATAGTTCGGCAATGACTAATTCCGACAAACTGAATCTGGCTCTTGAGGAAATCGAGCTGCTCAAACAGCAGCTCGAACAGTTACAGGCGCAAGCCAAAGATAACCCCGAAAACCTGCAGGATAGCACTGAAAACTGCAACAAAGATTCAGATACCGAGTCCAAAGCTGTTCCTCCCAAGGCGTCACCAACCGCGACAGAGCGAGAGCAATTAGAGCACTTATTGGATGAGTTAAAGCATGAACTTAGTGATCATCAGGGAACGAGCATCCTTGGCGCCTTTGCCCTTGGCTTTTTGTTGGGGCGGATTATAAGGTGAATATTCCATGTTAAGTTCGCAACGCTTAAAGTTTAAATTACTCTACAAAGCACAAGCTGGCTTGCTGGAATTGTCATTACAGCAGCTTATCAGCCGACTGATATTCATTGTCATCGCGTTATTTCTGTTACTACTGACCTTCATCTTTCTCAATATCGGCTGTTACCAATTACTTGCAGTAAAGTTTGGCCCATGGTTAGCAGCCTTTATCCTTGGTGGTGTAAACCTGATACTGACTTTGTTCATGTTATGGCTGGGTAGAAAGAAACCGCCAACAAATGAACAAAAGATACTGGAGCAAGCCCGAGACCTTGCGGTTGCAGAAATTCAGGCTGATGGGCAACAGGTAAAGGAACTATTTTCACCCACCGGCTTTTCTTCAGGCGACGGTTTGATTACCTTAGTAACCCTTTTGTTAGACGTGATAAAACCAAGAAAGAAAACCAAATCCTGACGGTATCTCCAACCTCAAACTCCCATAGATGTGAGCAGAGGCAGAGCATCAGCCAAAACTTTTTGATAGGAGGGACGCTCCTGGGCGCGCTGAAAATAATTCAGCAAGTTTGCATATTCGGTGAACGGCATAAATCGCTCAGCATACAATAGTGGTGGGATCACCGCACAATCGACCATAGTAAACCCCTCTCCCATTACCCACTGATTCCCCTCGAGGATATGGTTTAGCTGATCGTAACAATACAGAAGATAGCGTCTGGCGTCTGCTAACTCTGCTTGCCTGCGATTTTGAGCAAACATCAGGGTCACAACCGAGTTATTAAGATACAAGTCAGCCATGCGGTCTAAGAATCTTAATTGCCGCATTTCATCGACGTTACCTGCGGGTATCAAACGGGTACCGGTGTCATAGTGACCATCCAGGTACTCTATAATGATACTCGATTCTGGAATCAGCTGATTGTCGGATACGACCAGTAAAGGAATTTTGCCGAGAGGGTAAATCGAACGAAACTCATCAACTTCCTGTTGGTCAAGAATATTCACCAATCGAGGTTCAAATATGCAGCGTTTTTCATACAGTGCCAACAGCACTTTCTGAGAGTACGTTGAAATGGGAAAATAATAAAACTTCACTCGTCCCTACCTCTTCAACAAGCGTGTTCACAAGTGTAGTCAATAATGCAGATTTCGCTGATTTGCTAGCCTTTTGGTTTTTTCAGCGATCACCAAAAGTCAATATCTTTTCAATCAATTAATTTAAAAATAACATAACATTAACACTACCCAAGGCCAATTTTTTTGGTTATCTTGTAATTGAAATCAATAAATATCCCAAGGAATTGTGACTCATGGAAAAAGATCGATACCTTATTTCCTGCAATCAACAACTGTTGGAAATGTTTGAATTAGCCAAACACAGTAAGGATACCGACCGCCAGAAGTTTCGCCTTGAAGGTTATATGCAAGCGGGCATTGAATTGGGAATATTTACTAAACAGCAAGCCGATAAAATCATGAACCGAGCACATCGGCAGGTATTTCTTGAAGATACAGAGTCAGAACAAGAAGCCACGACAAACTGATCTTCAGTACCTGATTCAAATAGAGTGAAGGCATGACATTACGTTTCATTGACTCTGACATCAATTAATAAATTTCAAAAAATAAACAGCCCCCTTACTCATTCGAACTCCAGGAGAGGTAATCGTATGCGCCAAGGAACGTTAATTCGACTGATTCCAGCCAGCATCTTTATGATGATTTTGACGCTGGCCTACGTCCCGGGATTCATTCCGCGGGAACTCTTTTTAGGTTATTTGGGCATCAGCCTTTTTACCTACTTAGCCTATGCGACGGATAAGACATCATCCGAGCGCGGAGGTAAACGCACTCAGGAAAGCTCTTTACACTTGTTATCGACCATAGGCGGTTGGCCAGGTGCTGCATTTGCGCAGCAATTATTGCGACATAAAACTCAAAAGTTATCGTTCAGAGTCGTGTACTGGTTTACCGTTATCGGTAATGTAGGAATTTTTATCTGGTATTTATCCCCATACAACACACTGTTCTAAGTTTTAGATTATTCGTACCCATACGGTGCAAGTAACTTGCACCGGGTATCGTCCAGCCTGCATTTAAGTCAGGCGACCTTTTTCGCCAACCTCGCTATCTCAATATTTGCCTCCTGCAATCGCAAATCTTTATCTGGCATAGCCAACCCTTCAGCATAAATAAATTCAACGTCTTCAATCCCAAGAAAGGCAAACACATCCTTTAGATAAGCCGACTGCGTGTCTTTCGGTGTGCCAGCATAGGCACCTCCACGAGCGGCAATGATCACCACTTTCTTATTTTCCAATAAGCCCACAGGACCTTGCTCCGAGTATTTAAAGGTGATTCCTGCCCGGGCAATTCTATCTATCCAGGCTTTGAACACGGAAGGAACACCAAAGTTATACATTGGCATGCCAATCACGATCATCTCGTTATTTTGTAATTCCTCGATTAAATTGTCTGATATCCTGGCAAGTGCCGTTTGTTCCGCGTTTCTATCGGCTTCAGGAGTCATCCAGGCGGCCATTTCATCTGCAGACAAGTGCGCCAGGGCCTGTTGATTCAAATCTCTTTCAGTCACCTCAATTGCAAAACTATCTCGTAGTTCCTTCACGAATTGCTGCGCCAGTAAGTTGGAATTGCCATTTTCGGCATTTAATGAGGTATTCAGGAGTAAAACTTTCTTAGTCATTTGCCTTACCTTTTAAATAGTTGACGATTACCTCTATATTAATTCTAAAAATTTGATATAAAATTAGTAATAACTGAACCATTCGTTCTAAATACAAGAATAAATAGCAAATTGCTGAACTCTAAGGGCATCTCTGCATGTTAAAAGTCACTCTCGAACAATGGCGAATGTTATCTGCTGTCGCCGAATATGGTGGGTTTAATCAGGCCGCCAGTGCCATCCATAAAAGTCAGTCCAGTATCCACCACGCAGTGCATAAACTTGAGCAATCGCTAGGTGTAAAACTGCTAAAAACAGAAGGGCGCAAAACTTTGCTCACCGATGCAGGTGAATTGATGTTGCGTCGCGCCAACTACCTGCTTGAAGAAGCGGGTAAAGTCGAGGCCGTGGCACAAAGCCTTAGTGATGGCATAGAAACCCGCTTGCGGATTGCCGTTGATGAAATCTTTCCACAAAAGCTGCTTTATCGAGTACTCGATGAAACCTCACAGCAATACCCTCTGCTGCGCATCGAGCTCCAGGAATCGGTTCTTACCGGTGCCAGCGAATTATTAGCAAACTCCGATGTCGATATTGCAATTTCGCCCTATCCAATCAAGGAAGGATTTAGTGAAGAGTTGTGTCAGATAGAGTTTGTTGCCGTAGCTGCTCCTTCGCATCCTCTTTTCCAACAATCCGATGCGCTGACTTTAGAAGATTTAAAAAACCACCGCCAAATCGTGGTTCGAGATTCGGCAATTTCCGCGCAAAAAGACGCCGGTTGGTTAGGGGCGAATCAACGATGGACGGTCAGCCACATCCGTACCTCTATTGATATGATACGTTCTGGCCTGGGTTTCGCCTGGTTGCCATTCCCGGCTATCGTCAATGACTTGAATAGCGGCGAATTACAGCAGTTACCATTAGAGCAGGGCGGTCGACGCAACGCTTTGTTGTATCTGATCTTTAATGATGGCGATCGTCTGGGCCCGGCGGCGCGGCAATTTATCGGCGAGCTCAGATACCAAACCATGCAAATGCCAACTTGCGACGGCAACAAACCGAAATAAGTTCTAATAAATAGAATAATTTCATCAATATTAACAAATATCATTCTATTTAAATGAACCCTACACTGGATTCATCAAATTCAAAGATAGGGAATAACTAATGAAATATATTCGTAAAAGTCACGATCGCGGTGGCGCCAATTTTGGTTGGCTCAACAGCAAACACAGTTTTTCTTTTGGCCACTATTACGATCCAAAGCACATGGGCGTATCAGTGCTGCGAGTGATAAATGATGATGTGGTGCAACCTGGTCGTGGTTTTGATACCCATGGTCACCGCGATATGGAAATTATCTCCTATGTCATCGACGGCGCGCTTGAGCACAAAGACAGTACCGGAAATATCTACACGGTTCCCGCCGGTGAAGTCCAGCGGATGAGTGCGGGCCGCGGTGTTATGCATTCGGAATATAATGCCTCAGACAAAGAAGCGGTTAACTTTTTGCAGATTTGGATTCAGCCTAATGTATTTGGTATTGAACCGAGTTACGAGCAAAAACGCATTGAACAGAACGGTCCATTGACGCCATTAGTCACGAGTAACGGTACCGATGGTTCACTGTCGATGAATCAAGACGCCAACCTGTATCGATTGATGCTGGAAAAGCAGCAACAAATCACCCTTTACGTGAGTACCCACACCACAAACCGGGTCGGTTATCTGCATATTGTCAGCGGTTCGTTAGCAGCTAACGGCACGGATTTTAGCGCTGGAGACGCGTTTATGGTAACTGCTGATGAGGTTACTGAAATTGTCGCCAGCAGTGATGTCGAAGCTTTATGGTTTGATTTACCGGCAATTTAGCTGAGAATCGAAAAAGTGAGCCTTAATGAGAACAAGGCTCACTTTTCATCAATTACAATTGCTCTTTCAAGTTGATAATAAATTGCCAATGCTTTTCTTCAACCGGTTGAATCGATAACCGGCCTCGGTTAACTAAAACCATATCTTCGAGTTGCGGCTGCTGTTTCAATAACGATAATGGCACAAGCTTGTCGAACTTTTCGATGAAGCCTACCTGAACCGCAACCCAGCGTGGTATTTCCTCGGTAGATTTTTCATCAAAATATTTACTGGTAGGATTAAACTGAAACGGGTCCGGAAACGCTTCTTTAACGATTTCACCAATGCCAGCAATCCCCACATCTTTACAACTGGAATGGTAAATAAAAACTTTGTCGCCAACACGAACCTTATCTCGCATAAAGTTTCGCGCCTGATAGTTGCGAATACCTTCCCAGCATTCGCCTTCAGGCCCAACCTTGGCCAAATCATCGATGCTAAATTCATCAGGCTCAGTTTTAAATAACCAATAGTTCATAAGATTTCCTATTCTTGCTCTGACTTTTGCTTTTTCTTCGAGGCTATAGCCGCACTCTCAACCTTCAAAGGTTTTCCTTCCGGACAAAAATCCACTAAAAAGTCATTCATAGATGCAAACAAATTTTCCTTCACTAAAGAATAGTGAACATATTGTCCCTTCTTTTCAGATGCAATTAGTCCGGCGTTTAGCAGAATCGTCAAATGCTTAGACAATGCCGGCTTACTGATCTCAAATCGCTCAGCAATTTCTCCTGCCGTTAGGCTGGCTTCTGACAAATATGCCAAAATTTTTCGTCTCACCGATGATGATAAAGCTTGAAATACATTACTCATTGAATTATATATTTAACTAAATAGTTAATTAACTAAATTACTCTTATCGTCATAGTAATCAATTTAAGGGATTTGTGCCATGACAAAAAATTTTGAGCGATTCAGGGAAAACCGAACACTGCTAATCATACTCATCATTGGCGTTTGTTCTCTGTCAATCCGATTGATGATGGAATATGACTTTGACGAGAGTGCTTTATTGTATGTTGGCATTCCTTTTGCGATTGCCGTTGCCTTAACCTTTCTTATACGACCGGCAACCGAGAACTGGAAATCCACTTATCTGCGGCTCACCATAACCTCGCTTATCGTCATGCTTGGTAGCTCTATCATCTTATTTGAGGGCTTTGTTTGTGTTGTCATGTTCATGCCGATTTATTTTTCCGTGATCCTGTTGGTATTTATCATCGACGCCATTCGCCGATATCGAATAAGCAAAAACCAATCCACGCACTACATGCATATCCTCCCGGCTTTGATACTGATCAGCGCCTTTGAAGGCGTCGCCCCTTCATTGAGCTTTGAACGTGAACACGCTGTCGAAGAATCTAAAATCGTGGCAGCTTCTATTGCTGAAATTCATCAACAACTGCAAAAACCTATCGATCTGAATAAACCTCGTCATTGGTTATTATCTCTGTTTCCAATGCCCTATCAAATCGACGCACAAAGCCTTGAGCAAGGCGATATACATACCATTTACTACCGGTACCACCGTTGGTTTGTCACCAACACTCATGAGGGGGCTATGCAGTTACAGCTGACTCAGGTTACCGACAATTACATTCGTACCAGGATTATTGAAAACGACAGCTATATTGCCAACTACCTAAACTTACATGGCACTGAAATCTTCCTGGAGCCAATATCGGCCTCGCAAACCAAGGTAACGTTGCGAATTCACTATCAACGGACACTCGATCCCGCCTGGTACTTTGGTCCGGTACAGGAATTCGCCATTGCCAGAAGCAGTGAATTTTTGATCGAAGAAATCATCACGCCGTAATTACAAGGAGAGGGACATGAATAGACATCCACACTATGAAAATGCCCGAATTAAGGAAAAAGGAAATGGCAACGCTTCTACAGGCGAGGTCAAATTATCGTTAACCAAAACGATATGGTTTATCACCATGTGTCTCGTTGCAACCATTGGTGGCGCAATGACCGCATCCCTTGAGACTGTATTGCTATTCCTTACGTTTACCGGTTTCACACTTTGTTTTGGACACTCCTTAGGTATGCACCGATACCTTATCCATCAAAGCTTTCAATGTTCGAAATGGCTTGGCTATTTTCTTGTTCACCTGGGTGTTATTACCGGTTTAGGCGGCCCCTTTGCGATGATAAAAACCCATGATATGCGTGACTGGGCGCAGCGCCAGCGTCATTGCCATGATTATTTTGGCCATAGACAATCCTTCTTCAAAGACGGTTATTGGCAACTATTGTGCGATATTCATCTAAAACAACCACCGCAAATCATCATCGAAGAAAATTATAAAAACGATCCGGTACTTAGCTTTATGGAGCGCTATTGGAAGTGGCAGCAATTACCCTGGGCAATGATTTTATTTGCGCTCGGAGGCGTTGCCTGGGTAATTTGGGGAATTTGCGCTCGCGTTGCCATATCCATTACCGGCCACTGGCTGATCGGCTATTTTGCACACAATCAAGGTGGTCGAAGTTGGCATATTAATGGGGCATTTGTGCAGGGTTACAATGTACCATTTGCCGCCCTTATCACCATGGGTGAGAGTTGGCATAACAATCACCATGCATTTCCTGGTTCCGCTAAATTGGGCTTGGAAAAAGGTCAACTGGATCCCGGCTCGTGGATGCTAATGCTGATGCAAAAGGCCGGATGGGTCTGGGATATAAAACTTCCTCAACATCTGGCACCGCGCCAAGAGTTAACAGCAAGATCGAATGCATGAAAAAATGCTGGAAAAATTCAATATTCAAGAGAGTGAAGCGCAAGGCAATTGCTTGATTTTAAAAATGTAGCTAAGCGATTTCGACCGCGACCGATACACTTAGCTAATTTTTGGCCTAAATTAAGGTAGTTATTGTTCTGAACTTGGGATAGGTTTGCACTCTAAACCTTCAGGAGTTACAGTGCATGTAGTTTCAATTGCATCAGCTACGGAACCATCAATACTGATAGTTATACCCAATCGAGCACCAGCATCAATCCAATTTTGCAACCCCTCATTACCTTGTTCTGTCCAATTACGAGAACCAGGAGTAGAAAACTCTTCTTCAGTTAAAGGAATATCATTTTTGTCTTTATCAACAGCCTTTATTAATTTTAGAGGTAATGCAGCTCCTAAAGATGGAATAGCTTGAAAATAAGCTGCGGAACCATCATCAAAAGTTACTTTAATTACAATCGGCACAGATGATATTTTATCTGCAATTTGACCTAGAGATGCCCCAAATACTTCCATACGTTGAGCGTAATTAGCACTATCTGTGATGTGTTCAGAAACTTTATTTCTATTGCTGCTCGAGCCAACCATGTGGTAGGCGCTCGTCAAAACTTTTTCGTCAACTTCAAAATTTTCCAACGAACTTGTAAATGCAACCCGTGCAACAATAATATTGTCGTACTTTTCATATTCTTCCGATGTAGGGGTTAAAAGATAAACATTTCTGATATCGGGAACACCAGGTTCAAACGATTTGATAGTAACAACTCTATATTTTTTTAGAACTGAATCTTCAAAATTGGAAATTAGCACCTCAACGGTCGGAGCGCCATCAATATCAGCTTCATATTCCGCTACAGCTTGGAACTCGTAATCATAGTTACATGTATTACATTGGGTAAATATAGTCTGAGCCTGAACACTCAACGAGAAAAAGGCTCCAACTACTAATGAACCAAAGGATAAAATCTTCACAAACTACTCCATTATTAAGATTTTTATTTTAATGAAAAGCGCATGAAAAGCGCATGAAAAGCGCATGAAAAGCGCATGAAAAGCGCAAAATGAAATTAACTCACAGAAACTTAGAAATCAATACGTTTATTACTGAAATCTGATTCTAAAACACATGTAGGCTTCCACTTGGGACTAAGTTATAATTGGGCTAGATAAATTCACGGACTCCTGTTGTGCCAAACCCTGAAAAAACAAAGCAATTAACACTATGGCAATTAACCGCCTATAGTGCTGCCCTGATTGAACGTATGCTTCCTAATTATCAAATGTTTAGTGAAGCTTCTGAATTTGGCGATGCTAAATTACTTCGCAATCAGTTAGATTTGGTTTGGCAACGCCTGGCACAGCCACAGTTCAAATTGAATTTTACGGTGCAGCTGGAAAAGCTTGAAGAAGTCATACCTAACGTCGAAGACTTCGATTTTTTCGGCGTCTATCCGGCACTGGATACCTGCATGGCAATTGGTTCTCTATTACAAGGGATGCAGGATAAAGATTTCGCAACGCTCAACAATGTAGCTCTGCTATCAAAAGGCAGCGTCAGTTATTATCTGGAATTGATGTTGGCTGAAGAGCAGGCCATGGAAAATCCAAATGCTGATGATCAGATTGTGATTCAACAAGCGGATGTTGAAGCTCACCCGTTAATGCAATGGGAAATGGAAACCCAGCAGGAACTGTTGGATTTCGCCCTTAACGCTAAAGAAAATAAAGAATCATGCCAACGCTTTAAATCCATGGCACTGAGCGAAGGTATGTCCAATTTAGGGATTGAGATTTAACCCTTTATCACTTCCTGTGCTCACCTTTTAAACGAACGACTATACTTGCAAAAAAGCTCTGGTCGAAAATTTAAAAGGTGACTCATGACCTCTCATCACACCTACAAGAAAGTTGAACTGGTTGGCTCTTCGCCCAACAGCATTGAAGAAGCTATCGAAAATGCCCTGGAAGAAGCATCAAAAACGATTCGCAATATGAATTGGTTTGAGGTGGTTGAAACCCGTGGGCATATTGTTGATGGCAAGGTTGCCCACTATCAGGTTACCTTGAAAGTAGGCTTTCGAATTCAGTACAGCTGATACACGTTAACACATACAAAGCCTTAACGCTGATACAGACGTGATACCACCTGGCCGGCAGTTTTTTCTTTCAACAGCTGCCAGTTTTCAGGTAGATGCGCGGCATCAAAGTTCTGCTCCGTTTCCACATAAATAATGGCATCATCGGCTAGTAGTTGCTGTTGTTCGAGATAATCGGCAATTTGCGACGCCAGGCCTTTGTTGAACGGCGGATCGATAAATACCAGATCAAAGCGCTTATCACTTGTCAGCGTCAACATATTTTGATTGCGCACTTCACTGTGGCTGTCGTTCAAGCGAGCAATGTTATCACCAATATTTTTTGCAGCACCGCCTTCCAATTCAACAAAAGTAACGTGCTCAGCCCCTCGGGATAATGCCTCAAACCCCAAACTTCCAGAGCCTGCACAACTATCCAGGCATACCGATTGTGCGACATAAGGCATCAACCAGTTAAACACCGTTTCTTTCACTCGGTCAGTCGTTGGCCGCAAGCCTTCAGCGTTAAGGACCGGTAATTTTCGACCCCGATATTTACCGGCAATAATACGAACCTGTCCGGCTCCTTGAGAAGCAGCGTTTTTTGCTGATGTTTTATTTGCTCGGTTAGTATTTTTTCGGCCTGGCTTTCTCGGTGCCATATTCAATCTACTCTCAGTTTAAATTCAGCCTGTCTGCATCGCTCCATAGCTCTATCTCTGTACGTTTTACACCCTTGTGGTTTTTATACAAACGTTAAGATGTTACTATACTGAGCTTAATTTCAGGCTCAGCTTTTGCGGGGAGCGTCGAAAACAGTACATGTCTTCGGCCACTAATTTTATCCTCGATTGAAGTGAATACCAATGCCTGCATCCATCTAATTGAATATCATCAAGCGTAACTTACATATTATGGCTAAGAAGAAAGGGTTATTTTCCTGGTTTAAAAAGTCTGAAGAGACGACAGAATCACAAATTGAACAACAAACTGAAGTTACGGAAGAGGTAACTGAGGCTGTTGTTGATGACGCACAGGGCAATGATACTGCCGAACATTCTGAATCCCCATCCGAACCGGTTTCTGCAGAAGCTAGTAGTGACGCAACCGAAAGTGAAGAAAACGCTGTTGCCGACCTAGAGGTTGAAGAAAAACAAACCGATGCAGCGCTAGAAACTGAAGCCGCAGAGGAAATTACCGACGTTGAGACAGTCGAAGACGTTGCTGAATCGGAGTCTGCAGACGAGTCGAAAGACGAAGAACAGGTCGTTGTTGAACAGGCCATTGCAGAGCAAGCGGATACAAGCAACAAACCAGGATTTTTCCAGCGTTTAAAATCAGGCTTGAGCAAAACCCGTCAGAACATTGGTAGTGGATTATTCGATTTATTCCGCGACAAGAAAATTGATGATGAGCTGTTTGAAGAGTTGGAAACCCAGTTATTGATGGCCGATGTTGGTGTCGAAACTACCACGAAAATCATTGATTCCCTGACCCAGGCGGCAAGTCGCAGTCAGTTAAAAGACGCCGAAGCCCTTTATGAATTGTTAAAACAGGAACTGCAACAAATTCTCGATGGTGTCGAGGATGTAGAAGCGCCAGCAATTGATGGTCCAAAGGTTATCCTGATGGTTGGCGTCAATGGTGTAGGTAAAACCACAACTATCGGTAAGCTGGCTAAACAGTTTCAGGCTGAGGGCAAATCTGTGATGTTAGCCGCTGGTGATACATTCCGTGCCGCTGCTGTTGAACAACTTCAGGTTTGGGGCGAGCGTAACGATATTCCTGTAGTTGCCCAACACACTGGCGCTGACAGTGCTTCGGTTATTTTCGATGCGTTAAATTCGGCGAAGAGTAGAAATGTCGATGTATTGATTGCAGACACCGCGGGTCGATTGCAAAACAAAGCACACCTGATGGAAGAGCTGAAAAAAGTAGTGCGGGTAATGAAAAAAATCGATGCCGATGCCCCCCATGAAATCATGCTTACCATCGATGCTGGCACCGGTCAGAATGCCTTAAGTCAGACGCAGTTATTCAATGATGCTGTTGGCCTGACATCGCTGGCCGTTACCAAACTTGATGGTACCGCCAAAGGCGGCGTTATCTTTGCTGTTGCCGACAAATTTAAGATCCCAATCAAATACCTTGGTGTTGGTGAAGGTATCGATGACCTTCGTCAATTTAATGCCAAAGACTTTATCGAGGCACTGTTCGAGAAATAGCTTAGATGATAGGCTAGTGATAATTCTTGCAGTCCGACAACAAAAACAATAATCGTCGATGATACATTTTAAGAACGTTAACAAAACATATCCCGGCGGCTTTCAGGCGCTGAAAAATATCAATTTTTCTTTGGAAGCTGGCGAGATGGCCTTTCTTACCGGTCATTCAGGTGCCGGTAAAAGTACCCTGTTAAAATTAATCACTCTGATGGAAAAACCAACCTCAGGGCAAGTTATCATCGACAACAATGATCTAAATAAAGTCACTTACTCTCAGGTTCCTTATGTTCGCCGCAACATAGGTATGATTTTTCAGAATCATAACCTGTTAATGGACAGAACTGTGTTTGATAATGTGGCTCTGCCACTGGTTATTGAGGGTTTAGGTTCCCGTGAGATCCGTAAACGGGTAGACGCTGCGCTAGAAAAAGTCGGACTCAGTTCAAAAGTTAAATGTTATCCCTACATGTTATCCGGGGGTGAACAACAACGAGTCGGTATTGCCCGGGCCATCGTTAACAAACCGCCGATTATCCTTGCCGATGAACCAACCGGTAACTTAGATCCAAAATTATCATTAGATATCATTCGCCTGTTCGAAGATTTTAACGCGGTCGGCGTATGTGTATTGATAGCCACCCATGACCTTGGCTTGATTGCTCGTATGAAGTACCGCAACCTTACTCTCAAGCAGGGTAAAATGATCACTGACGGATTAGCGATTGCCGAGGCTATCTAATGAAAAACAATATCGAAAAAGCCTCTCCATCTCTGATCACCCGTTTACTGGCACCGGTGCAGCAAGGACAGCAATTAATTGCCTCGTTCCATGATTTATGGCGCACGCCAATGGCTTCATTGATGACCATCTTAGTGCTAGGTATCAGCCTTGCCTTACCCGCTACATTGCATTTGTTTAGTAAGAACGCTGAGCGTGTCAGTGCGCAATGGCAGACCGCCGCCGAGATATCGGTATTTTTGAAAATGTCAGTGAATGAGGCCAGTGCTCAAAACCTGGTGCAACGGATAAAACTGTATCCGGAGGTACAACAGGTTCGCTATATTTCCGCCGATGACGCCATGGAGCAATTTAAACAACTCTCTGGTTTTGGCAATGCTCTGGCTTATTTGGATGCTAATCCCTTACCTATCACTTTATTGGTGACTCCGACTCAGCGCCATTCACAGCCAATGGCGGCGAAAGCTTTACTGGAAAAAATTCAGGCAGAAAGAGAAGTACAGCAGGGTAAGCTGGATGTTGAGTGGCTAACTCGCTTAGAGGCGATAATGGTATTGATTAAAGATATCGTTTTTGCGCTGGCGGCGTTATTAAGCTTTTCCGTCGTACTTATCATAGGTAACACCATTCGTCTGGCTATCCTTAATCAAAAAGATGCCATTGCAGTGATGAAGCTAGTTGGTGCCACAGACGGCTTTATCCAGCGTCCTTATCTATATACTGGTTTTTGGTACGGCGTACTTGGTGGCCTGCTTGCCAGCTTTACAGTAAGCCTGCTGGCCTCGTATTTGGGCGTTGCCATCAGTTCCCTGGCTGAACTTTATGAAAACCAATTTAATATGCAGGGGCTTAATCTTCAGGAACTTGGGATCCTGTTGGGGATTGCGGTGTTTTTGGGATTATTGGGCAGTTATATTTCCGTTCGCAAACATATCAGAAGTATTGAACCAAACGCCGATTAAGTGGTCAAAGGCAGGCTATGAAATAAACTACCCTTGAAAAATTATTAATTAAGCTATACTAATCAAATAGTTACTTTTCCCGCTTTAACGTTCGATTTTTTGAAACATTATCCACACTTTTTTAGGTTAGCGATCTGGAAAAAGCTGTGATAGTATCCCAGATCCATGTAATAACGAGGTATTGAATGAGTAATACTATGCAATCAATGGCATTGACAGTTCCCCAAAGCGGTAGCATAGAAGCGTACGTCCAGTCCGCTTACAGTATTCCTATGCTCAGTGCCGAACGTGAGCAAGAACTGGCGTCGCGCCTTTATCATCAAGATGATTTGAATGCGGCTCAGGAATTGATCATGTCTCATTTACGTTTCGTAATTCACATCGCTAAGGGTTACTCCGGATATGGTTTGAATCAGGCTGACCTGATTCAGGAAGGTAACGTTGGTCTGATGAAAGCGGTTAAGCGTTTCAACCCGGAAGTGGGTGTGCGTCTGGTTTCTTTTGCCGTGCATTGGATCAAAGCAGAAATTCATGAGTTTGTGCTGAAGAACTGGCGTATTGTTAAAATCGCCACCACCAAAGCACAACGCAAGCTGTTCTTTAACCTGCGCAAGAACAAAAAGCGTCTTGGCTGGTTCAATCAGGAAGAGATTGATACCGTCGCAGAGACGCTTGGCGTAAGCAGTAAAGACGTTGTTGAAATGGAATCACGCATGGCCAATAGCGACCAGGCGTTTGATTTAACTGATGCAGACGATGACAGCAGCAGCGCTAGCTTTGCACCGGCTCAGTATCTGGAAGACAAGTCTTCAGATCTTTCAACCCAAGTCGAGTCTGATAACTGGGACGACCACGTTAACGGTCAGCTTACTGAGGCACTATCAGCATTGGATGACCGTAGCCAGCACATCATCAAAGCTCGCTGGTTAGATGAAGACAAAGCAACACTGCAAGATTTGGCTCAGACCTATCAAATCTCAGCAGAACGTGTACGTCAGCTTGAGAAGAATGCACTGAACAAACTTAAGCTTGGCATTGCCGACATCTAAAGCAAGCACCTGAAATTATCTTGAAAAAGCCAGAGTTTACTCTGGCTTTTTTGTTTCTGGCAACCGAAAAGTTAATAGCAACAATAACCCTTCTTTTCCTACCCTCTACACCTTGAAATTTAGCCGCCAATTCGATCAGCGATCCACACGAGGATATTCGTACAAAACTACGACACCATTAGTATATTTAACAGACTGATTAAGTGTATAAAAAACCGACATTATTCTATGCCAACGCCGAAAAACTCTGTTAAACTAATTGATCTAACATGGTTTTTTTTAAGGTACCTTTCATGGATTCGAGGGGAAGACATCAGGGCAAGGCAGGATCAACAAAGGATCCGGCCCGAACAGTACCAAAGCTGCGGTCGCTTTTGAAAAAGTATAAACAGACGAAAAACATTCAAACCGGCTTGTTAAAATTATCGGAACTGTGCAGTACCGAGACGGATATAGTCTGTCTTTACAACAACCTTCAGAAAGTCATTCGCAAATACTTTCCCGCTGAAAATCTCTATATTGAACGCTTCGACAGCAAAAGCGATGGTCCGTTTTATATCGACGAATTATTTTGCGCACCTATACGCCCACAACTCCATAGCGATATTGTCGATTTCGTCTCTTCTATTGCCAAACCGGTTTACTTAAATCATGACAAGGTAGTCATACTAGAAGCCGAGCAAAATCTGGTTAGTCGCCCGTTTCCACTGCGCAATGATCAAACCAAACTGGTGGATGTCTGGTTAATTGCACCATTGACCATGAATAACAGTGCCTATGGATTGGTAGCAATCAAAGGGTTTATCTCTGAAGCCGACAACACCCTCGAAGATTTACAGCTAATTCGATATATCGCGGCGCAGATATCTGCCTGTATTCAACGCCATCAAGCGATTAACGAGCTGCAAACCTACTCGCAGGACATTAACCAGTTAGTTGGAGAACGCACCGCTGATTTACAGCAAAAAAACCTGCGTTTGCGCAAGCAAGTGGAAGAGCGCCGTGCCATTGAACAACAGTTATATTTCGCAGCGCACCACGACACTTTAACTAAATTACCGAATCGGGCGATGTTTTCTGACCGATTAGAACACTCTTTAAAACATGTTAAGCGTCATCCTAACCATCGCTTCGCGGTGCTGTTTATCGATTTAGATCGCTTCAAAGTGATTAACGATACTTTAGGACACCATATCGGTGATTTACTGTTGGTGGAGATATCAGAGCGTATTGCTGATTGCATTCGTGGTAACGATATTCTTGCCCGTCTCGGTGGTGACGAGTTTGTTATCCTACTCGATACCCTGGTTCAGCACGAAGATGCTGAAGATATTGCCCAACGTATTATTGAAACCATTGAACAGCCCTTCTATATCGATAACCAGGAGCTATATTCCAGCGCCAGTATCGGGATTACGGTATGTGATCGCCGTTATCAAAATGCCGCAGAAGTGCTTCGTGATGCCGATGCTGCCATGTATCAGGCGAAAGCGCTGGGTAAAGGCCGTTTTATCTTCTTTGATGATTCCATGCGCCAGCAATTAATGGCAAATTTGAACCTCGAGCATGAATTACGCAAAGCGTTACGGGAAAAGCAATTTACCCTGCATTTCCAGAAAATTACCAATTTGGGTCAGGCGGATACTGAGCAAGGACAAACTTTAGGGTTTGAATCTTTATTGCGTTGGCAACATCCCAAACGCGGCCTGCTAAATCCAGGTGATTTCCTAGAGGTAGCTGAAGAATCCGGATTAATTATTGATATTGAATGCTGGGTGTTGGCAAGCGTCGCTGAACAGCTCAAGCACTGGGACAGTGAAGGCAGTCACATCAACACCTTTGTTAGTGTCAACTTGTCTCCAAAACAGCTTCAACATAAGACTCAGGTTAAACAACTAATTGATGTGATAAGCAGCCATTTCCCAGAGCCGGAACGGTTAATTTTAGAGTTTAACGAGCGGGCATTTGTGCAAAATCCAGAACAATCTCTGCAGGCTTTGAAAATGCTCAAAGCCGCTGGGGTAAAACTTGCACTTGATGATTACGGTTATGGTATGTCATCACTTAATTATCTGAGCAACTACCCATTTGCCTTTATCAAACTACACCAGTCCTTTGTAAAATCTCTTAATAACAATGAGAAGAATTTAACACTGGCAAAAAGCCTGCATGAGCTGGGAGATAGTTTTGGTTTCCGTTTGGTCGCAGAAGGGGTAGAAACCCAGGCACAATTGGATCTGGTTAAGAAAGCAGGCTGTGATTATGCTCAAGGCTATTTCATTTCACGTCCGCAGGCGGCTGATTCCAAAAAGGAAGTTAGTGACGACAATGATGACGATGTCATTGATTGCGCCTAAAGGCAGACGGCAGACGGCAGACGAATCATACTAACTTAAACGTTGGTTCAAGGTTTACTTTAGCTTCTGCATTCTGCACTCTGAATTCTGTGCACTTTGAGACTCGATCAATAATTCGAGTCTCTATTTATCCGTTTTCTTTGCCGCCAGCATCGCCCTTAACCCAGCGACACCTGCCTGACCTTTACGCTGTTTTTCTTCTGCCGATTGCCGCTTTTCACCGCCCTGTTCCCAGATTAGATCATCCTGCGGCATTTCATACAAAAATCTCGATGGCTCGGTCTGAATCAGCTCACCAAACTGGCGACGTTCTTTGGCGTAAGTAAAGATAAGCTCACGTTGCGCTCGGGTTACGCCTACATAGGCAAGACGGCGCTCTTCCTCAACATTATCTTCATCAATACTGGTCTGGTGCGGCAACATGCCTTCTTCCATGCCAATCAAATAGACGTAAGGGAATTCCAGGCCTTTGGAAGCATGTAAAGTCATCAACTGCACCTGATCCGATTCTTCTTCCTCCTCATTACGTTCCATCATGTCACGCAGTGTCAGGCGGGTAACCACCTGAGGTAAAGTCATCGGCTCGTCCATATCCGTGCCTTCAAGCATATCAGTCACCCATGAGAATAACTGAGTCACATTTTTCATCCGCATTTCTGCGGCTTTTGCACTCGGGGAGGTATCATACAACCAATCTTCATAATTGATGGTTTGGATAAATTTTCTCAGCACCGCTGGCGTATCGCCACGCATCGCATTGTCTTCAGTTTCCACCATCATCCGGGTAAATCGTTGCACATTGGCAAGACCACGACCGGTTAAATGCTGTTCCAGGCCCAGCTCAAAACTTGCGGCAAACATACTGATTTGGCGCATATTGGCGTAAGTGCCCAGCTTTTCCAGGGTTGCCGGGCCAATTTCCCGACGTGGTACATTTACCACCCGTAAAAACGCATTGTCATCATCCGGATTTACCAACAATCGCAGGTATGCCATGATGTCTTTGATTTCAGAACGAGAAAAGAATGATGTGCCGCCACTGATTTTGTAAGGAATGCGGTTTTGCATTAATACTTTTTCAATCACCCTGGATTGATGATTACCGCGATACAAAATGGCATAGTCTTTAAACTGGCTTTTGTTCAAAAAGCGATGCCCCAATAATTCACCGGCCACACGTTCGGCTTCATGATCTTCACTCTTGGTGCGAATAATTCGAAGTTCAGGCCCATATTGCAGCTCAGAGAAAAGTTGTTTGTCGTATACGTGCGGATTATTGGCAATAAGAATATTCGCGCATTTTAGAATTCGTCCGGATGAACGATAATTTTGTTCAAGCTTAATCAGTTTTAACTGTGGGAAGTCTTTACCCAAAAGCACCAGGTTTTGTGGTTTTGCCCCGCGCCAGGAATATATCGACTGATCGTCATCCCCAACCACAGTAAATCGGGCGCGCTCGCCAGCGAGTAATTTCACCATCTCATACTGACTGGCATTGGTATCCTGATACTCATCCACCAATAGGTATTGAATCTTCTTCTGCCAGCGCTGCCGCACTTCTTCATAGTTGCGCAGCAATAAGGTTGGAATAAGAATCAGATCATCAAAATCCAGGGCGTTAAAGGCCCGCATGTGCTGATGATATTCTTTATAAAAATGCGCAAATAATGAGGCTTCTTCACCTTTAGCATGCTTAATCGCAGCGTCAGGTAACATCAATTCATTTTTCCAGTTGGAAATACGGTTCTGTAATCGGGAAAGTAACTCTTTATCACCGTCCAGCTGTTTTTCCGTAAGCTCTTTTAACAGCGCTAAGGTGTCCTGATCATCAAATAGAGTAAACCCTGGTTTGAAACCTAAGGTTTTAAGCTCGCGTCTTACAATATCCAAGCCAAGGGAGTGAAACGTAGAAACCATTAAGCCACGAGTAAGATCACGTCCTAGCATCTTGCCTACTCGCTCTTTCATTTCCCGAGCCGCTTTATTGGTAAAGGTAACGGCGGCGATATTGCGAGCTTTGTATCCGCATTCCTGGATCAAATAGGAAATTTTCTGACAGATCACTCCCGTCTTTCCAGAACCCGCTCCGGCGAGTACCAGGCACGGACCACTGACATAGTTTTTTGCTTCATTTTGACCAGGGTTGAGCTTCATTAATGTCTTATTTGATAAGGTAAGTTGAATGCAGGCAATTTTACCCAATTAACATCTGTGTCGAAAGGATCAAATGAAGAAATAAAGCCTAACCACTACGTTAATCGGTCCATAACTGCTAGGATATGAACACATTAACGCAATTAATAAGAGCTCTATGATTAACCCGAAGAAAATCGAAGAAATTGCTAAGCAAATCACCGATTCCATTCCACCGGGCGTAAAAAATGTCGCCACGGATTTAGAATCGAAAACCAAAGAAGTATTGCAGCGTAAGTTAGCGCAACTAGATGTGGTGACCAGGGAAGAATTCGACGTTCAAACTCAGGTTCTGGCAAAAACCAGAGCCAAGCTCGAAGCGATGGAAGCGAAGCTTGCCGAATTAGAATCGGCGCTCGCCGATAAACCTGAACCCAAATAGCATCGGTCGGTTTTCATAACCTTCAAGAACCTTTTCCATGTTGCTTATGGAAGTTTGAATGCCGGCGTTATCCGGCATTTCTGATGTTACTCTACTCGCCTTTTTGACTCAAAAACGCCTGATAGGCCGGGTTATCGGTTTCTTCAAACCACTCGTAACCCAAATCCTGTAGGTGCGCAAAGAAATCCTGTTGTTCGCTATCAGCAACTTCAAACCCCGCCAATACCTGACCAAATGCGGCGCCATGATTACGATAATGAAATAAGGTAATATTCCAAAGCTCACCTAAGGTATTGAGAAACTTTTCTAAAGCGCCCGGGTATTCTGGGAACTCAAATCGAAATAGCCTCTCTTTGACCATAGGTTTACTGGCACCACCTATCATGTAGCGAACATGCAGTTTAGCCAGTTCATTATCGGTTAGATCTTGCACCTGATAGCCGCTGGATTCCAAGATATTGACCAGCTCTTCACGTTCCTCTGCACCATGAGACAAGCGAATACCGACAAAGATATTGGCCTTGTTAGCATCTGAATACCGGTAATTGAATTCAGTAATCGCCCGGCCACCTAAGGTCTGGCAGAACTGACGAAAGCTGCCTTTTTGTTCCGGGATAGTCACAGAGAACACCGCTTCTTTTTGCTCCCCCAACTCACAACGTTCCGAAACATAACGCAGGCTATGAAAATTCATGTTGGCACCGGACAAGATGGCAACCAGCTTTTCATTTCCTTTTGAGGTTTTCACATATTTGTTGATACCAGCTAATGACAGAGCACCAGCAGGTTCGGCAATCACCCGGGTTTGCTCAAAGGTTTCTTTGATCGCTGCACAAATTTCATCGGAACTGACAGTGATCACCTGATCACAATATTTGTAAATTAAATCAAAGGTGTGCTCACCGATACGTTTCACCGCAACGCCATCAGCAAATAAACCAACATTGTCTAAATCTACCGGCTTACCTGCATCGAACGCGGCTTTTAAGCAGGCTGAGTCTTCTGCCTCAACACCAATGACTTTCACATGTGGCGCAATTTGTTTCACATAAACAGCAATACCGGCAAGTAATCCGCCGCCACCGCAGGGAACAAAAATAGCATCGACATCCGCAAGTTGCTGCAGGATTTCTTTACCTACGGTACCTTGACCGACGATAACATCCGGATCATCAAACGGTGGAATAAAGGTTTTTTGCTCGCTCTTAGCAAACTCAATAGCCGCCTGTTGTGCTTCGTTAAAGCTCTTACCAATCAAGCGTACCTCGGCGCCAAAATGACGCACATTGTTCACTTTGATTTCAGGCGTGGTAATTGGCATCACAATGGTTGCCTTTACCCCTAAGCTTTTAGCCGCAAGCGCCAGCCCTTGCGCATGATTACCGGCAGAAGCGGCAATCACACCATTACTGCGTTGCTCAGACGACAATTGCTGTAACTTGTTATAGGCACCGCGTAATTTAAACGAATGCACCGGCTGCTGGTCTTCGCGCTTTAAAAACACTTGATTATTCAGCTGCGCAGAAATCTTCGGCAGATACGTTAAATCCGTTTCCTTGGCGATGTCATAGACAGGCGCCATCATAATTCGGCGCAAGTAAGTTAGCGCTAAATCCTGTTCCCTATTTTCTGCAGATGACTTTGTTTGCTGAGTTACCATAGCGTCCTCTATGACTGAAATTTGTCGAGTAATTCGGTATTTCGGATTGCGCCTTTATCAGCACTTGTTGCCAACATTGCATAGGTTTTTAACGCATAGCTGATTGGACGCACGCGATCCACAGGTTTCCAGGCTTTGTCGCCACGCCCCTGCATTGCCTCACGTCGATGCGCTAATTCTTCATCGCTAATCGTCAGCTCAATCTTACGGTTAGGAATATCGATATCGATACCATCACCATCTTCAATAAGAGCAATTACGCCACCAGAAGCCGCCTCAGGTGAAACGTGACCAATCGACAAACCAGAGGTACCGCCAGAGAATCGACCATCGGTGATAAGTGCACACTTAGTGCCAAGCCCCATGGATTTCAGATACGTTGTCGGGTATAGCATTTCCTGCATTCCTGGACCGCCTTTCGGGCCTTCATAGCGAATAACCACAACATCGCCTTCAACTACACTGCCACCTAAAATGCCTTCTACTGCCGCATCCTGAGATTCAAAAATTCGCGCCTTGCCTTTAAACACCAGGTTTTCTTCAGCAACACCGGCGGTCTTTACAATACAGCCGTTCTCAGCAATATTTCCGAACAATACCGCGAGACCGCCGTCCTGGGAAAAAGCGTTTTCTTTAGAGCGAATACAGCCGTTCTCACGATCATCATCCAGGGTTGGGTATCGACAATCCTGACTAAAGGCTTTGGTAGTGCGAATACCGGCAGGACCGGCGCGGAAAAACTCTTTTACCGCTTGATCATCGGTTTGTTTAATATCGTATTGCGCCAGCAATTCTTGCAAAGACATACCTAAGACATTGGTAACCCTGGTATCAAGTAGCTCGGCTCGGGCCAACTCCCCTAAAATCGCCATCACTCCACCTGCACGATGTACATCTTCCATATGATATTTCTGAGTCGATGGGGCCACTTTACAAAGGTGTGGCACGTGACGAGACAAGCGGTCGATATCAGCCATGGTAAAGTCCACTTCCCCTTCCTGAGCGGCGGCCAATAAATGCAATACGGTGTTAGTAGAACCACCCATAGCAATATCCAGACACATGGCATTTTCAAACGCAGCTTTAGTAGCAATGGAACGCGGCAGTGCGTTTACGTCATCTTCCTGATAGTAACGTCGGGCCAGCTCAACCACACGCTTACCCGCAGACAAGAATAATTGTTCACGATCGGCATGTGTCGCCAGCATCGAGCCATTGCCAGGTTGCGCCAGACCAAGAGCTTCTGCCAGACAGTTCATCGAGTTGGCGGTAAACATCCCCGAACAACTACCACAGGTTGGACATGCAGAACGTTCTACTTGCGCCGCCTGCTCATCGGAAACATTTGGATCAGCGCCCTGGATCATTGCATCGACCAGGTCCAGTTTGATGATTTGATCAGACAGTTTGGTTTTTCCCGCTTCCATCGGGCCACCGGAAACGAAAACCACAGGAATATTCAGGCGCAATGCCGCCATTAACATACCCGGGGTGATCTTGTCACAGTTGGAAATACAGACCATGGCATCGACACAGTGAGCGTTAATCATATACTCCACGGAATCGGCAATTAGCTCGCGGGAAGGAAGCGAATAGAGCATGCCCGAGTGACCCATGGCGATACCATCATCAACGGCAATGGAATTGAATTCTTTTGCAACACCACCGGCTTCTTCGATAGCGCCGGCAACCAGTTGCCCCATGTCCTTAAGATGGACATGGCCTGGTACGAATTGGGTAAATGAATTGACGACTGCAATGATAGGCTTGCCAAAGTCGCTATCTGTCATACCGGTGGCGCGCCACAATGCACGCGCACCAGCCATGTTACGACCTTGGGTAGAAGTTGCAGACCTTAATTTAGGCATAATACATCCTTAATAAACCATAAAATTTCTAATAGTAAATAACCGCCAACCTCTGCAACGATGCAGAAAAGTCAGCAGCTTATACCAATTAAACTAGCGGCTAAAAACCGATGGCTTATATCGAATTTATTAATGCCAAAGCCTGCCTGTCTCAATCAGACAGGCGAAGCTTCGATATATTATCGCCAGTTATTTTACCGGAGCTAACCAGCCCCATTTATCTTCAGTTTCACCGGTGAAGATGCCAAAGAACGCATCCTGGATCTTACGGGTGATTTCCCCGCGACTTCCGGTTCCAACTTTAATACCATCTACGGTGCTTACCGGAACGATTTCCGTTGCGGTACCACACATAAAGAATTCATCCGCTAAGTAAAGCGCTTCACGAGCAATCAACTCTTCACGAACTTCCAGACCCATTTGCTTGGCTAGAGTGATGATAGTGTCACGCGTTAAGCCAGGTAAGATTGAACAGGTTGAAGGTGGAGTGTAAAGCACGCCGTTACGAACTAAAAACAGGTTTTGACCTGCGCCTTCACTCACATAGTTGTTTACGTCTAAGGCAATACCTTCGGTATAACCGTGACGAGCCGCTTCGTTAGAAATTAGCTGTGAAGACAGATAGTTACCACCAGCTTTTGCGCCGGTAGGCATAGTGTTTGGTGCTAAACGGTTCCATGAAGAAACCCCTACATCTACGCCTTTTTCCATAGCGTCGGCACCTAAGTACGCGTCCCATGAAAATGCTGCAATCATCAGTTCTGCATTGGCATCAACCGGTGGACGTAAACCCATACCTACATCGCCTAAGAAAGCTAATGGGCGTAAGTAAGCAGATTCAAGATTATTTTGTGCAACAGAGTCCTTACAGGCCTGCATCACTTCTTCGCGGGTAAATGGAATATTCAAGCGATAGATTTTCGCAGAGTCAAATAAACGATCGACGTGCTCTTCCAAACGGAAGATACAGGTACCGCGATGAGTTTTGTACGCACGGATACCTTCAAATACACTGGTACCGTAGTGCAAGCCGTGGCTCATTACATGAACCGTAGCATTTGCCCAAGGCATTAACTCACCATTAAACCAAATTTGATCAGCGTTTACTTTTGCCATTTCTTTATTCCTAAGTATTCATTGAGAAGTCAGTTTAATGCTTCACTGACTTGATATGTCTGCAAGCCCTGATCTTCGACTTTTATTTGCTCGATGTCGATTATTTTCAGCAATTGCTTTGTTAAATTTTCTATCGATCTGTCACTTTCTACTGACAGTTGAATATCCAAAAGATCGTTTTGCTCACCGGGGAGCATGGATAATCCACATAATCGAAATCCACGGTATCGGGTTACCTGAAGTAATCGTTCTACAACCATCACGTGATCGGATGCGGTAATTTTCAAATGATGTAAGGTCATAAAGAGTACTCCTGGGTTAACGGAATAAATAGGTCCTGAACACGCCAATCTGGGTTTGATTGCGTAATTGCGCTGACGAATAATCGATAATTAATTGCCATTGCCAGCCTCCAACATCCCATGATTGGCCGTTTCAGGTGGTACTAGAGGCCAGACATTGTCCATCTCATCTATGCGTACCTGTAATAGATAAGGGCCTTGATGCGCGAGCATTTCAGTAAGTGCAGCGCTAACCTGCTGCTTGGTAGTAATGAGTTTTGCTTTGATATCAAAGGCTGTTGCCAGCGATACAAAATCCGGGTTATCACTTAAATCGGTTTCGCTATAGCGTTCCTGGAAGAACAATTCCTGCCACTGACGCACCATGCCAAGTTTGGCATTATCAATCAGCAGAATTTTCACCGGGATTTGGTAACGCTTTAATGTCGACAGTTCCTGGATATTCATCATCAATGAACCGTCACCACAAACCGCAACGACAGTATCATTTGGCCTTGCCACCTGAGCACCGATTGCCGCAGGCAGACCAAATCCCATGGTGCCAAGACCACCACTGGATAAAAAGTTTTTCGGGTCGTGCATCATCATATGCTGTGCCGCCCACATCTGATGTTGACCAACGTCCGTGGTTGTCACTGCGTCCTTGGATAACATCTTACCCAATTCAGATAATACCGACGGCGCATAGATACCTTCGCCCGGATGGTCATAACGCCAGGGAAAATCCGTTGATAGCTGCTGACAACGCTGTTGCCAGGCGTCAATTTGCAAATGCGGTCGCAAACCGATTAATAACTGTTTAAATACCGGCAAAGATTGCTTTAAATCGGCAACGATCGGTAAATCCACACCGCGACGTTTATTGACTTCACAATTATCGATATCTAGTTGAATAACTTTGGCTTTGGGTGCAAATTCGGCGAGCTTGCCAGTAACCCGGTCATCAAAACGCGCGCCCAATGCGATAAGTAGATCGCATTCCTGGACCGCCAGATTCGCCGGCTTGCTGCCATGCATGCCAAGCATACCTAAAAAATATTCTGCCTCAGGGTCGATGGCACCAATACCTTTTAAGGTGGTAACACTCGGGATATTTACCGCTGCCATTAAGTCACGCAGGTGCTCGACCGCATCGGCCATACCAACACCACCACCAACATAAAAAATCGGTGAGCGTGACTCTTCTATCAGCGTCTGCAGCTTTTGCTGATTAGGCAGAGAGATTACCGGATTTAAAGGCGCGACAGTTTGTGGTTTTGAAGCCAATTCCGCTAATAATCGTTCTGCACGTTCTGAATCAAGCTTTTGAATTTGTACGTCTTTTGGGATATCGATTAACACCGGTCCTGGGCGCCCTTCATAGGCAATTTCAACCGCTTTAGAAACGGCGACTGGGATTTCACTGGCACATTGCACTTGCTCGCAATACTTAGTGCAGGCAAGGCTCAATCCAAGAATATCAACTTCCTGGAATGCATCTGAACCCATGGCTTTTTTCGCTACCTGGCCAGTGATTGCCAGCATAGGAATTGAATCGGAAAAGGCATCGGCAATGGCCGTTATCAGGTTTGTCGCCCCAGGGCCTGATGTAGCCAGACAAACACCAAGTTTGTTACTAGCTCTTGAGTAACCAAGGGCTGAAAAACCAGCGCCTTGCTCATGACGACAGAGAAAATGCTTGATTGGGCTGTCATACAAGGCATCGTAGACAGGCATGATCGCACCGCCCGGATAGCCGAACAGACTATCAACGCCGTGTTGTTGCAATGCTTTTAACAGTAACTCTGCACCTGTCATGGGACACCTTTGTGAAATTCTGCAAAATTTTGTCTGCAGATTGAGAGTCGTTACCGACTCGGTTCAATTTTTAGCGCTGATGACTCCGGATCCAGACTCAAACAGCCGTTTAATTGTTTACACCCTAAAAAAATAAACCCCCCGGTTCTTTCGAAGCGGGGGGTTGGTGGTGTTAGTGTTTTTCTAACTCAACAACAATCCCGCAATGATTTAATAATCACCACGACGAGGACGTTAATTTGAATTAGAAATAATTTGTTCATTACTAAAATCTACTTGTTGATTCTTATAGTAAACTTATCTGTCAAGCCCATAACTAAGACTTAATTATAGGCGACTTTGAAATTTGTAACGTATTTTTAACACAGGGATTCACTGCTCACAACCGTTTTCTTGCAGAAATCTAAAATAATTACTCTATTTTTTGTTCTAAGCGTAAATTTTTCATTATAACGAGCTGAAAAAGTTTATTTTTTTAGCCTGAAAGGGATTTTCATGGCGATTGCAAAAATTTTCTCCCGGGCCAGAATCGGGTTAGATGCACCTACGGTTATTGTCGAAGTGCATATTGCCAACGGTCTTCCGGCGTTCAATATCGTTGGTTTACCAGAGACCACGGTTAAAGAATCGAAAGACCGGGTGCGCTCTGCCATTATTAACTGCGGCTATGAATTTCCGGGCCGCCGTATTACCGTCAACCTCGCGCCGGCAGATTTACCCAAAGAAGGTGGCCGCTTTGATTTACCGATTGCTATTGGCATTTTATTAGCATCGGAGCAATTACCACAGTTTAATACTGACACTCTAGAATTTGCCGGAGAGCTTTCTCTATCCGGTGAGCTAAGACCAATTCTTGGCGAGATATCCATGGCCATGGCATGTGCCGCGCAAGGACGGGATCTGTTTTTGCCCCAGGGTAATAGTGCTCAGGCATCCTGGGTGGATGATGTGACTATCTATCCGTTAACGCATCTGGCGCAATTATTTCCGCACTTACAACGTATCCAGCCGATTGAACCACTAAAATCCAGCAAACCACAAATTAGCGGCGCCCAACATGCGATTTGCCTGAGCGATATTATTGGCCAGGACAGTGCCAAACGAGGCTTGGAAATTGCCGCTAGTGGTGGCCATAACCTACTACTGATAGGCCCGCCAGGAACCGGCAAAACCATGTTGGCCTCAAGACTTGCCACCTTGCTTCCGGATATGGAACAACATGAAGCTTTGCAAACCGCCGCCATACGCTCGATATGCGGACAGGAAATTACCTGTGATAACTGGCTAATGCGTCCGTTTCGAGCGCCACATCATAATGCCTCTTCTGCGGCATTAGTCGGCGGTGGCAGTCATCCACAGCCTGGAGAAATTACCCTTGCCCACAACGGTGTCTTATTTTTGGATGAGTTAGTTGAATTCGACAGAAAGGTTTTAGAAGTATTACGCGAACCGATAGAGAGCGGCGAAGTCACCATATCCAGAGTTAAACAAAAGACCACGTATCCAGCAAAGTTCCAGTTAATCGCCGCGATGAACCCTTCGCCGACGGGATTTTATAATGACAAACGAGCGACACCAGAGCAGGTAATGCGTTACCTGAATCGTTTGTCAGGTCCTTTACTTGAACGTATCGATATGCAATTGGAAGTGCCCTTATTGCCAAAAGGCTATTGGCGAAAGGACGGGTATCAGCAACAGGGTGAGAGCAGTGAAACGGTTCGAGAGCGGGTAATCGAATGCCGACAACGACAGATTCGTCGGCAGGGCAAAGCTAATCATCGCTTAAGTGCCGCAGAGTTACATCAATATTGCCATTTATCGGAAGACAATCTTGAATTCTTTGAGCTCGCCATCGAAAAACTTGGTCTTTCTACCCGAGTTCATCACAACCTGTTAAAGATTGCCCGTACCATCGCCGATATGTCAGGCGCTGAGCAAATCGATAAATTGCATCTCACCGAAGCCTTGTCCTATCGCGCCATGGATCGGATCCTCAGCTATCTGGCCAGTAATTTACAGCGTTAATTTTCACGCAGACACCTACTCTATCCTTTCTTGTTATTTCAGCTACCCTCTCGCGGAAGCACGTCCTGCTTAAATTCTGCCACTTGTTTTAACTTTCCAAAATTAACCATTGCACAACCCTGAATCTTGCGCCGAACAGTATGTTAAAGTTCTCCCTTATCTTCCCTATTAAGACACCCATAGATACAAATTCTTTGCGCATTTATTAACACGAAGTTATTGAGACACCCATAACAAATAGACAGCAACTTGATGAAACTCAGGAGGAGGAAAGCGATTTAATTTCTCCTCGATGCCTTCTTTTAAAGCTAACTGGAAGAGCATTTCATATGGGTGTCTTCTTTGGTTTTGTTTAGTTTTAATGTGGGTGTCTTAACAAGAGCATTCCTGATGCGTCATGAAACGTAACAAGCTATTGATTTAAAATGCTTTACAATTCAGCGCGACAATCAACCAAACTTATTATTTAGGCACTCATAACAACCTTAAACAGAAATCCCACCAAGTAATTCGGAGGAGGACCGAGATATTCATTCTCCACTATGATCTAGCACACTCTTTAATATCTAAGCAGTGTGATGGGTGTCTTAATAAGACTCTATGATCAAGTTTGCCCTTTAATATCTAACCAATATGATGGGTGTCTTAATAAGATTGTGTTCAGTGTTGATAATGAATTCGCGATTATTCAAGACACTGAATAAATGCCTGTATCAAAGGTTGCTTGGCACGATTATTCAAGCCACATACCCCAAGGGAAAATTCCGATATGGGGTGTTCGGTATTTATGGTGCGGATCCTGTCCTTCACCGGACTATTATCAATCACTACCTGAGGTGCTATGCCGATACCACAACCAAGGGCGACCATAGATACTAAAGCTTCGTGACCAGACACCCGGGCATAGATATTTGGTTTAATCGTTAAATCACCTGCCGTCTGTTGTCTGAACCAGGTATCGAATCGGCTACGAACCGGTCCATGATCGGCCAGGATCACAGGTAAAGTCTGCCAATCAATTTGATTATTGCTTTGATACTGATCGAGCAGGCTGGAAACATGACAGTTAATGGTCGGGCCGATAATGGCTACTGGAATACTGGCAACTGAATGAAAAAAACAACTGCCTGGCAAACTGTCTTCATGGGCAGCGATGGCTAGATCCACGTCTTTGTTCTGCACCTTTTGAAAAGCATCGGCGGCATTACCGGTTTCCAGGCTGATCTCTACCTGGGGATATTTCTCCCGAAATTTATCCAACATCGCGGGAAGATGGGAATAAGCGGCGGTCACCGAGCAGTAAAGCGATAGCTTCCCTCTTAGCTGTCCTTGCTGTTGCTGAATACGCGCCTGCAGATTCTGCCATTCAAGGATTTGCTCCTTGCAATATTGATGAAACACATCGCCCGCTGGCGTTAGCGAAACACTGCGGTTGTCGCGAAACAATAACTGACTGTCGACTTCCGACTCCAGACGTTGCACTAAGCGACTCAGAGTTGAAGGACTCATATGAAAGATACTGGCGGTCTGAGAAAAATGCAGATGCTCTGCCAAATGAGCAAATACCTGTAACGATTTAATATCCATTCAGTGTCATCATGAGCGTGCTGATAATCATTTGGAAAATCAGACAGGCTCTCTTTGTTGCAAATAATGCAATACATTATTGCAAATATATCATTTTAAGCAACAAAGATTATCCACTATGATTCACTCGATAGAAATTTCATACAGATACCGATACAGGAGTAGTTTCAGGTGGCCAATTATTTTAATACCTTGAGTTTGCGCGATAAGTTAGCGCAGTTAGGCAAATGTCGTTTTATGAAACGCGATGAATTCAGCGATGGTTGTAACGCCATTAAAGGCTGGAAAATCGTAATCGTCGGCTGTGGTGCTCAAGGTCTGAACCAGGGCCTGAACATGCGTGATTCTGGTCTTGATATCTCTTACGCATTGCGTGAGTCGGCTATCAGTGAAAAGCGTCAGTCCTGGCAGTGGGCTACGGAAAATGGTTTTACCGTTGGTACCTACGAAGAATTGATCCCACAAGCGGATATGGTATTAAACCTGACCCCAGATAAGCAGCACACCAATGTTGTTGAATCGGTAATGCCATTGATGAAGCAGGGCGCAACTCTCTCCTATTCTCATGGTTTTAATATCGTTGAAGAAGGTATGCAGGTTCGTGAAGACATCACGGTGGTAATGGTTGCACCTAAGTGCCCGGGTACTGAAGTTCGCGAAGAATACAAGCGCGGTTTCGGTGTACCAACGCTTATTGCTGTGCACCCTGAAAACGATCCTAAGGGTCAGGGCCTTGCCGTTGCCAAAGCTTATGCAAGCGCCACTGGTGGTGACCGTGCCGGTGTACTTGAGTCATCGTTTATAGCCGAAGTTAAATCCGACTTGATGGGTGAGCAAACTATCCTTTGCGGCATGTTACAGACCGGGGCAATTTTGGGTCACCAGCAAATGGTTGCCAACGGTATGAACAGTGCCTACGCGGCGAAATTGATTCAGTACGGTTGGGAAACCGTAACCGAAGGCTTAAAACATGGTGGTATCACCAACATGATGGACAGATTGTCGAATCCGGCAAAAGTCCGCGCTTTTGAAATGGCGGAAGAATTAAAAGATATTCTGCGTCCATTATTTGAAAAGCACATGGATGACATCATCGAAGGTGAGTTTTCAAAAACCATGATGCAGGACTGGGCAAATGGTGATGACAATCTGCTAACCTGGCGTGAACAGACATCACAAACCTCGTTTGAACAAGCGGCAGAATGTGATGTAGAAATCAGCGAACAGGAATACTACGACAAAGGTATCTTCCTGGTAGCTATGGTAAAAGCCGGTGTTGAACTTGCCTTTGAAACCATGGTTGCTGCAGGCATCATTGAAGAATCGGCTTACTATGAGTCGCTGCATGAAACGCCACTAATCGCCAACTGTATCGCCCGTAAGAAACTTTACGAAATGAATGTGGTTATCTCAGACACCGCTGAATACGGTAACTACTTGTTCTCTCACGCTGCGGTACCGTTACTGCAAGACTACGCCAGCAAATTATCGTTAGAAGATTTGGGTGAGGGCTTAAGCGATTCCAGTAATCAAGTTGACAATGTTCGTTTGATTGAAGTAAACGAAGCTATCCGCAACCACAGCGTTGAGCAGGTAGGTAAAACCCTTCGTGGCTACATGACAGATATGAAGAAGATCGCGCTTTAATCGATTTAGAACGCGACCTAAAAGTCGCTACAGAAATCAGAGCTCAGTAACAGCGGTTTGCTGCTATCTGCCATCCGCTGTCTGTTGACTCAAAAAGGGGTTAAATCCAACCAGGATTTAATCCTTTTTTTACGTCTACAATTAATTCCATAAGCTCCTCATACCAATCAATTATGGAAAAACCATGTCTGGCATCTACGATAATATTCTGCAAACCGTTGGCAATACCCCCATTGTAAAGCTCAATAAAATGGCCCCGCCTGGCGTCAATGTATTTGTCAAAGTGGAATCCTTTAATCCCATGGGCTCAGTGAAAGACCGATTGGCTCTGGGGGTTATTGAAGATGCGGAACGACGTGGTCTGCTCAAGCCCGGGCAGACGGTCGTTGAAGCCACCAGTGGTAATACCGGAATTGGCCTTGCTATGGTTTGTGCGCAAAAGGGCTATCCCCTTGTGGTTACCATGGCGGAAAACTTTAGTGTTGAGCGGCGAAAAATGATGCGCTTTCTTGGCGCCAAAGTAGTTCTTACCCCAGCGCATGCAAAAGGTACCGGCATGGTCAATAAAGCCGCGGAACTTGCCGAACAACATGGATGGTTTTTAGCCAGGCAATTTGAAAACCCTGCTAACGCAGAGATGCATTATCGAACCACTGCCGAAGAGATCCTCAAAGATTTTTCTGAAATCAATCTTGATTACTGGGTTAGCGGCTTTGGTACCGGCGGCACTCTCAATGGTGTATCCCGTAAACTTAAAGAAGCCAGTCCCAATACCCGCATTATTGTATGCGAGCCGGACAACTCACAAATTCTCGCCAGCGGTATCAGCCAACCTGCAGATGAAAGTCATCCCAAATTTCGTCCCCATATGATGCAGGGCTGGTCACCGGATTTTATTCCCGATCTTGCCAATCAGGCCTTACAGGCTGATCACATCGATAATTTCATGCCCATTGATGGTGAAGATTCGCTGCGCTGTGCCAAAGAGCTGGCTCAAAAAGAAGGCATTTTTGTTGGTATTTCCGGAGGCGCAACCTTGTCCGGCGCCTTAAATCTGGCCAAGTTAGTCGCCAAAGGCAGTAATATTCTTTGCATGTTACCAGATACCGGCGAACGCTATCTCTCGACCCAGCTGTTCGCCGACGTAAATGCCGATATGAACGAAGCGGAATTAACCATATCAAGGTCAACGGACAATTATCGCTTTGATAGCAGCGGTGGTGGTTCTGCTGCTGAAGCACCACTACCTGAGGCCGAGCCAGAAATGGTCAAAGAGATTGATGACTACATCAACAATTCCGAGCAAAAGGTGGTGATGTTCGCTCTGCAATGGTGTGAATTTTGCGATTCAGTTCGCAATGCCCTGAAGCACTATGACATAGAGTTTAAAAGTGTCGATCTCGACAGTGTCGCCTTCGCTGAGCAAAATCATGGTGGCAAACTGCGAATCGCCCTCCGCCATAAAACAGGCTGGAATACCTTTCCACAGATATTCGTCAATGGCGAGTTTGTTGGTGGCTGTACCGATATCTTCGATAAGGTGAAAAACGATTCATTGCAGCCGATGTTAGATAGCGCCGGGATCTCTTACAACCAGACCATGACTGGTGATGGCAAAAAAGATCCCTACGATTATCTACCAAGCTGGCTTCATGCCCGGTAACAAAATAAGAAAATTGTGACTTTGTTAGCTGCGTACCTGACCATCACCATAGACGATGAACTTTTCCGTAGTTAGCGCTTGCAAACCCATAGGGCCAAATGCATGAAGCTTTGATGTGGAAATACCAATTTCAGAGCCAAGGCCCAGCTCACCACCATCAGAGAAACGCGAAGATGCATTCACCATCACCACCGACGAGTTGATTCGACGAATAAATTCCCGGGAACGCTGATAATTTTGAGTGACAATAACTTCCGTATGATCTGAGCTATATTCCTGAATATGGGCGATGGCACTATCAAAATCAGAAACTACCCGAACCGCCACTTCCTGTGCCAGATACTCAGCGTGGTAATCATCTTCTGTTGCCAGTTCGCTATTATCAAAATACTTAGCGCTGGCCTCACAACTATGGATCTTTACTGCAAATGGTGCCAATGCCTGTGCCGCATTCGGTAAAAACGTATCGGCAATATCACTGTGCACTAATAGGGTTTCAATGGCATTACAGGCACTCGGACGCTGGGTTTTACCGTTCACCAGTATTTCAACGGCTTGTCCTAAATCCGCTTCATTATCGATGTACAGATGACAGACGCCTTTATAATGTTGAATGACAGGGATTCGTGAATTGTCACTGACATAACGGATCAGCGCTTCGCCGCCGCGAGGAATCACCAAATCAATATATTCATTGAGGGTCAGTAGTTCAGTGATAACACTGCGATCGGTATTTGGCACTATGGTGATAATTTCCGTCGGAATGGCAAAATCCTGTAATACCTGATGCCATAAGTCGGAAATTGCCCGATTACTGTGCACCGCTTCTGAGCCACCACGTAAAATCACCGCATTACCAGATTTTAAACAAAGCGCCGCAGCCTCGGCGGTAACGTTTGGACGCGCTTCATAGATCATCGCAATAACCCCCAATGGGATACGCATCTTGCCAACTTCAATGCCATTTGGGCGCTTGTTCAAGCCACTAACACTACCAACCGGATCCGCTAAAGCGACGATTTCTTCAATCGCACTGGCGATACCTTCAATACGCGCATCGGTCAATAACAAGCGATCTAACATGGCATCCGTTAAACCTTTGGCTCGACCTGCGTCGATATCTATCTGGTTTTCAGCCATCAATTTGGTTTTTTCATGACGAACTTTAGCGGCCATCGCCATTAAAATGTTATTCTTCTGGGTTGTGGTTAACTGAGCAACCACCGGGCACGCCTGACGAGCTTTTTTGGCTAAACTGGCGATATCAAATTGGGAAACGTCATTCATAATCGTGCTCACTGGTTTGTGACTATTTACTACTTAATACTAAATCATCGCGATGGATGACTTCCTGGCTTGGGCAGTAGCCAAGAATGGCTTCGATATTGTGACTGCCTTGCCCCTGAATCCGGGCAAGATCGCTACTGGAATATTGTGAGATGCCTTTGCCGATAATTTTCGGTGCTTGTTCGTCAAAATAGATAATGTCGACAGCTGCGCCTTTGGCAAAATCTCCGGTCAATCCTTTCACTCCAATGGCCAATAAAGACGCGCCAGTTTCCTGCAAAGCGCGCACCGCACCTTGATCAACATGCACCGCGCCTGAACTTTTCAGGGTATTTTTTAGCCACTGTTTTTTCGCGGTTAGGGTATTACCCTGGGCACTAAAGTGAGTACCCGGATTTTCGCCATTTAACAATTGCTCAAATACCCGAGGTTTAGTGCCATTGACGATAAAGGTTTCAATACCCTGTTCGCAGGCCTTGTCCGCCGCCTGAATTTTGGTAGCCATACCGCCAGTTGCCAAATGATTACTGGTACCGCCAGCAAGGTCATAAATGTCCTGAGTAATTTTTTCGATATTAGGAAGCAAAATAGCATCGGCAAATTTGCGCGGGTCCTTATCAAAAACGCCATCGACATCACTCAATATTAGCAACGCATCGGCTTCAACAACCATGGCCACTAAAGCGGCAAGATTGTCATTGTCGCCGACTTTTAACTCTTGGGTGGCAACCGTGTCATTTTCATTGATGATAGGCAACGCTCGGTTTTCTAATAACACCCTTACCGTGTTTTTAATATTCAGATAGCGCTTTCTATCTTTAAGATCGCCATGGGTTATCAATAACTGCGAACAAGAAAAATCAAAAAATCGTTGCCAGTTTGCCATCATCTGCATCTGGCCAACGGCGGCCATCGCCTGCTTGGCAGCAATCGAGGGATTATTAGAACCATGGGTAATAAGAGCGCGGCCAGCAGCAACACTCCCGGAAGAAACCAGGATGACTTCGATATCTTTTTGGTGACAGTCACTGATGAACCCAGCAATCGCCAGAACATGCTTGCCGGAGCAACCTTGCCCGTCTGGTGAAACCAGTGCGCTTCCTACTTTTACTACAATTCGTTTGTACTGCATTACCTTGCCACCCAGAAATAATATGCCTTGTTTGAGAGTTCTCGCTGAAAAGATTGAATCAGACAACATTTCAGTTGCCAGAGCTAATGGCGCGAGTAGAAAAATCCAACCGATTCAGGATAAAAAAAACACAGATGTTAAGCAAGTGTAAAATCGCTTAAATCCCTTGTTTTTACTGGCTTTTCACTACCTTAGTGAAAACTGGACTCATTCAGGATTGAAATCTGGAACTAACAAGTCCGTCTGATAATGATATTCTCAATATATTCAATATCTAAAGCCTGTCTGACTCTAACTTATATAGGGATGTAATATGCAGCCATCACAGCCAGTTCCCGTGGAAAATAAACCCGCAACTGATTCGGCCTACGTCTGGTATCGCGACATCGATCCCAATGGTTTAGTCGCCCGCACCATGTTGGCTTTTCTGGCAACGGCCGGCCTGTTTTACGTCAATATTATGCCAGCGTTAGTTTCCGGGCTGATAGAAGCTTTAGGGTTTAGTAAAAAAGATGCTGGATTGGTAGCATCGTTTAATGTTTATGGTGCTGCACTCGGCGCCTTTGCTGCGGTTTTTGTAGTCAAAATATGGTCGTGGCGAACCACCTCCGTTGCATTGCTACTGGCCCTGATAGTGACCGACTTAATTTCTATCGTTATCCATGATCCATACGCGTTAATGGCAATGCGCTTTTTACATGGTGCGATTGGCGGATTGCTTGTTGGCGTTGGTTTTTCCATTATCGCCCGCACCAAAGAAGCGGATAAAACCTTTGGTATATTGTTATTAGTGCAGTTTGGACTCGGTGGTGTTGGCGTTATATATATTCCGCCATTGGTCCCGGAATATGGCACCGCCATTTTATTCTCGTCGTTAATTGCATTCTCGGTTTGCACTTTATTAATGCTGCCGTTTATCCCCCAGTATCAAGAAAATGCGAATCCACAAAAAGACGTGCAACAATCGATACAAAAATGGCCTTTGCTATCAGCGCTATTTGCATTGTTTTTATTTCAGGCCGCCAACATGGGCTTGTACGCATACATCATTGATTTAGGTCAGGTTGCCGGGTTAAAGACTGAAATGATATCAACCATCATCGGCGTTTCAGCCTGGTTTGGGATCCTGGGTTCAATGTTAGTGGTCTGGTTATCAACCCGATTTGGACGCAGCATTCCATTAACCATTGGTATTATTTTCACCGGTATCAATACTCTTATTCTTCATTACGCCGCGCAAGAATGGGCATTCTGGCTGGCCAATATCAATATCGCCATTGCCTGGGCCTTTGTCATTCCTTATATTCTGGGTTTATGCTCCGAATTCGATCGCCAGGGGCAAATGGCAGCGCTTGGCGGATTTGCCTCAAAAATGGGACTGGCATCGGGGCCATTAGCAGCAGCGTTAATGGTAAGTGGCTTTAGCTATGGGTTTCTTATCAATATCGCCGTCGTGGCTTTGATATTTTCAATGATTGCTGCTTGGTGGCCGGCAAATTTACTCGACCAGGAATCCTAAGGGTTTGCATATGTTGAACAGCAAATGGCAGCTCTCCATGCTGCTTTTGCTGATTCTCACAGCTTCAGCCAGCGCCCAATCAACGTCAGATTTAACCTCATATTCAGCAGGGAAAATCAGCAGCCAGCAACTTAATGACAAAAGCATCATTAAGCCAATATTATTGGCGAAAATGTCACCATCAAGCAAGGCAATGCCGGCTAGCCTCGAGCTTAAAGGCAAGATAAGTTTCACCCCGGTTTTCGAGAATGCTTATTTTCAGATACTGACCGACGAATTTAATTACCAACAAAACTCACAATTACAACTATCTGAATTACCAGTTTTCGACATCGAGCTTATCTCTATCAACGGCACTTTATTCCCTAAAATTCGAGGTACCGTAACTACGCCGCATCCGCACTGGGATTATGTAATTGAGCCGGGAAAGGTTTGGCGCGAAGGCAGCGATAAATCAATTAACCGAGCGTTGCTCCCCTTTGCCCTTCAGGAAAAAAATGCTAATTGCCTGCATAATGGCCTGATAACGTTTCTGTTTGATGACAAAGGCAAGATCAGTAACGGTTTTTATCAGATCAGCAGCGAAACCTGCACCTACCTGCAATTTGATGCATCCGGCTATTTGGCAACTAACCTTATAGCTGATACCTCATTAGCAGGGAATACTATTTCACAACAAGCAGACGTTTACCAAAAAAGCGTTAATTCTGTTACCGAGCTTCAAGCCCTCAAAGAGCAATTTGCTAATGCTGATCTCGAAGCATTAGCCGGTAAATCCGATAACAATTCCAATGCTATATCTGTCGCCGGCATTATCATTGCTGGTAACCATTTTCAGGCGCCGTGTATGACACGCCATGGTCGTCATCCCCTGTGCCAAAGCCTGACCCTTCCTTCTTATTCTCTGGCAAAATCCATGTTTGCATCACTCACCCTGCATGCATTAAGGCAAAGATTCCCCGATATTGATAGCCTGCAGGTAACCGACTGGGTTGAGCAGTGCAACAGCAAGGAATGGCATGGGGTATCGACATCAAACCTTCTCAACATGAATACCGGTTTATATGATTCCGAAAGTTATTCAGACGATGAATTTTCAGAAAAAATGGAGGGCTTTTTTGACGCCAGCAGTCATCAGCAGAAAATCACTCAAGCCTGTAGTTTTTTTAATAAAAAACAATCACCTGGCGAGCGATTTATTTACCATACATCAGACACTTACATCTTAGGCACAGTCCTGAATAAATTTTACAAACGGCATCATGAACCGTCACAGGATCTATTTTATGATTTTGTGGTTGAGCAACTTTTCAAACCGTTGGCGCTGAGCCCGACGACCTGGACAACAAGGCGCAGTCTGGGGGATATTGGACAACCATTTACCGGCTACGGCCTGAATTTATTACCCGCGGACATCGCGGCTTTAGCCGATGCCGCTTACGCTAAGCCTGCAAATACCTTATCCGCCCATAAAGCCTGGCAACATATTCTGGCAACCAAAGCGCAATTAACCAACGAAACGCATCCCGCGATTTTTGCACCTAACTTCGCTTATGCACAAGGCTTCTGGTTTCAGGATATCGCTGAAGTTCTCAACTGCGCTAAACCAACCTGGGTGCCATTTATGTCCGGCTATGGCGGTATAACCGTTGCCTTTCTACCTAAACAAATCACCTACTATGTATTCGCTGACAATCATAATCATCAATGGGCTCAGGCACTTGTTGCCATCGATGCGATTATCCCACTTTGTGCAAGTGATTGAATTTTCCTAAGTTGCACCAACCAAAGAAGTTCAGTAGTCTAATTTATAAACAACAATTAGAACAAACATCATGCTGCAGCATCTGTTAGTGTTGGAAGCGAATACCAATATCAGCCTCCAGCAACAAATAAAGCAAAAACTTATTGAGGCAATTATCCACGGTTATTTTCCCGCGGGTAGTAAGATGCCCTCATCCAGAAAGCTCGCTGAACAATTGGATGTTGCCCGTAACACCGTCGTTTTTGCCTACCAACAACTAACCGATGAAGGCTATCTGATATCGAAAGAGCGAAGCGGCATCTATGTCAGTGATAACCTGCAATCTCACTTCGAACAAAACCCGCCAGCCGAATCCAGTGAAGACAAATGCCACTGGAAAAATCGACTGAAAACACCAACAAGATCGAAATTACCGCCACCATATCCCGATAACTGGCAAGAATACCCATACCCATTTATTGCCGGCCAGTTCGACTTAAGCTTATTTCCGGTAAACCCCTGGCGTGAGTGCTCCAGGCTTACCATGAACATTAACGAAATCTCTACATGGGCCAGCGATAGTGGTTCTCAGGATGATTTGTTTTTAATCGAGGAAATTCGCACTAAGGTGTTACCGCGAAGAGGCATTTTTGCCAAACCCGAAGAAATATTGATCACCGTGGGTTCGCAACAAGGGCTGTATCTGCTGAGCGAACTGGTACTAAATCCGCAAACCATACTGGCGATGGAAGAGCCGGGTTATCCAGGTATGCGCCAATTAGCCGAACATCGTGGTGCGGCGATAGATTTGGTGAAAGTGGATAATAAAGGTATACAGGTGGATGAAATCAACAATCATGTTGATGCGGTATTTACCACCCCCAGCCATCAGGTACCTACCGCCGTTACTCTTTCCCAAAGCCGGCGTGAACAGCTGATAGAAAAAGCCAACGAACATGATTTCATCATCATCGAAGATGATTACGAATGTGAAGCGAACTTTGTTACCAACCCACATCCGGCGATAAAGAGCCTTGATACTCAGGGGCGGGTTATCTATCTATCGAGTTTCTCTAAAGTACTGGCACCAGGTTTACGCATTGGCTTTATGGTGGCGCCAGCAGAATTTATTAAAGCGGCGCGCTCATTGCGCTCGCTTTCGGTCAGGCATCCACCAGCCAATAACCAGCGCACCATGGCACTGTTTATCTCGCTTGGCTACTACGACACAGTGATGCGTAAACTAAACCAAACCTTGCAATTACGTTGGCAGGAGCTGCGTGAAGCGCTCAATCATTATCTACCAACCGCTATCGTAACGTCCCATAGTGTCGGCGGCAGTGCCTGTTGGATAAAAGGGCCTAAACATCTGAATAGCCAGCAATTTGCCGCTCAGGCTGCCAAAAACGGTATCCTGATTGAGTCCGTCAGCCGTTATTATGGTGACGATCGCAAACCTGAGTATTACTTTCGCTTAGGCGTAAGCAGTATCGAGGTGGATAAAATTCGTGCCGGTGTGGAATTACTGGCGCAGATTTTCTGGCAAAATCAGGAAACGGAATTAGAACAACTGCCGGCTAATGCGCAAAAACTAAATACCGAACAACTCGCTGATTTCATCGCCAATTGTGAGTTCATTGGCCGCACCGTTTTCGGTGAGCCCTATCGCATCAAGCTTGAAAGCGATGGCTCAATGCAGGGTTGGGAAGGTCACCATAATGAAAAAACCGATCAGGGGCAGTGGTGGCTCGAAGGCGATACCTGGTTTCGACAATGGCAACACTGGTCTTATGGCGAAGTACTTGGCTTTAACATTGCGGTTTTAGGGAAGCAAATATTCTGGCTACGTGATGGCAAGCTGGTAGATTCAGCGTTCTATACCCAAAAGCCACCTGTGGCACCATCAGAAAATATGCCTGGCCTCATCAAAAACCAATAACTGGTTCTACCCCTTTTTCACACGATTTCATAACGTTATCTAAAGCATTTGCTGGTCGGAAATGATTCTGGCCAGACATGATGATTTCTCTTTTTCTCCCAAACGACAAGGAGCTGCTTCAATATGTCGACTTTTATGATTGCCGGGCTGCAACTTAATCTGGTCAACAATGAAGATAATTTTTACCGGATTCGCGAACAGGTTGTGCTCGCAAAAAAGCGATTCGCACAATTAGATATGGTGGTGTTATCAGAATTAGCCACATTTGGTAGCGCTCCGCGTTTCGCCCAGACATTACCGGGTGATGCAGAAAATCGCTTTTGCCAGCTGGCGCTGGAAAACAATATTTATCTGGTGACCGGTTCCCTGTATCAGCGCATTGATGACCAGATTTACAATACCACGTCGGTGATATCCCCGGATGGCGAAGTCATATGCCGCTATCAGAAAATTTATCCATTTCTTCCCTATGAAACCGGCATTACCAGTGGCAACGACTTTACCACTTTTAATATTCCGGGTGTTGGTTGCTTCGGCCTTTCCATCTGTTACGACATGTGGTTCCCAGAAACAGTACGAGCTCTTTCTTATCAGGGTGCCGAAGTGGTGATCCACCCGACATTAACGAACACCATAGATCGCGACGTTGAATTGTCTATCTGTCGGGCAAATGCAGCGATGAATCAATGTTACATGATAGATATCAACGCCACCGGTGATTTAGCCGTTGGTAAATCTATCGTCGTTGGGCCTGGAGGCGAGGTCATTCATCAAGCAGGAACCAATCAGGAACTAATTCTGGTTGAAATTGATTTTGATTATATCCGTAGGGTCCGTGAACAAGGTTGGCAAGGACTCGGACAGCCACTTAAAAGCTTTCGGGATAAAAACATTCAGTTTCCCCAGTACCATCAGAATTTATCAACCAGCGCCCTGAGTAAGCTCGGGCCACTGCAAAAACCAGGGAGTTCAATTCTGGACTCATCGGAAAATTAATTCTGGTACTAACTCTGGACAAGATAAGCACATACATTGGTATTATAAAAACGAGCGAGAAAAACCCATGAAATACAACGACAAAAAACTCAGTTTCAAACTTTCGCAAATTGCCATTGCGGTGAGTTCCGCCGGATTTATTGGTAGTGCCCCGTTAGCTATGGCCGAAGAAAGTGCGCAGCAGTCGGGCATGGAAGTCATCGAAGTTACGGCTAACCGCCGAACCCAGAACATCAAAGAGGTACCTTACAATATCTCTGCAGTTTCCGGGGAAGAGCTCGAGAACAACCAAATCATCGATGCCAGCGAACTGATGCGTAATGTTGCAGGTATTACCGTGGTTGATCGCGGCTATCGCAATTCTGGTACGGTAAATTCCATCGTTATTCGCGGTGTTAACGTCGATAGTGGTGCCAACGGTGATGTGCCATTATCTGCCGTGCCAACTGTATCTACCTATATTAATGACACGCCAATTTATGCCAACTTCATTCTTAAAGATGTTGAGCAGGTTGAGGTTTTACGAGGCCCGCAGGGCACGTTATACGGTTCGGGATCCCTTGCAGGTACGGTAAAATACCGGATGAATCGCCCCGATACCGACGAGTTTAGTGGCAGCGTCAACTTTACCTATAGCCAAACCGATGGTTCCGAAGGCGATAATTTAAGTGGTGATGTTGTCGTGAATATACCGCTTGGAGATAGTCTCGCATTTCGCGCAAATTTCGGAAAAATCGATAATGATGGCATCATCGATTACACCACTCTTTATGAACTACAACCGGTAGATTATGGCAGCGGTAGTCCGTATTTCCGCGACGAAGGCCAGATGACACCGGTACCTGCTAATGGCGACATTGCAACCGGCGATCCGGTATTCACCAGCAAAGAAGACGCCGATACGGTTGATATCGATTATGGCCGGGTGGCTTTAGCATTTGAAGCAACAGACAACCTTAACTTTTTACTTTCCTATCAATATCAAAATGACGAAATCGGCGGCCGTCGACAAGTAACACGTGGCGTGCACTGGACCGAAGAAGTTGATGGCGAACGCGTCGCCACAGAATATGGTGAATATGAAAACGGTGCGGTAGTGTTGGAGCCATCCGAGAGGGATGTATCCTTGACCTCATTAGAAATTGAATGGGATCTTGGTTTCGCAACGCTTACCTCTTCATCATCCGGGTACGAGCATGACGGCGAAGCGTTAAGCGATAACTCGGGCTTTTATGCCCAGCAAAAATGGTTCACAGGCTTGTATTATGGTGCACCTCGCCCCATTGCCATTGCAACACGCGGTTATGAAGAAGAAGCCTTTGTACAGGAATTGCGCCTGGTTTCTAACGAACGTGTCGCCAATATGGACTGGGTAGTGGGTCTCTACTACATGGACCAGGATCGTAAAGTTTATCAAGACAGTTTTATGCCAGGCTATCAGCAGTGGGCAAACGCCGCATTTGACTGGTGGGGCATTATGGGAGATTTCGGTATGGTCTATACCGACAATGATTTCCATTATATCCGCGATGAAAGCTTTAAAGACACAGCTTTATTTGGTGAGCTTACTTATCATTTCAGTGATGATTTTCGTGCCACATTTGGACTGCGAACCTTTAAAAATGAATCGGATAATGACACCGTGTTATCGTTGCCAATCTGGCCATTTTTAGGCGATGAACCAAGCTTTGGTGAAGACGACAGTGATACCTTGTTTAAAGCCAACGTTTCCTGGGATCTCGGCGAAGACACTATGGTCTATGCCACTATCGCCGAAGGTTATCGCCGTGGTGGTGCTAATGCTGTGCCACTTGATGGTAGCCTTGAAGAACGACCGGAATGGCAGCAATACTTCTCTGATTCAACAACCAACTATGAATTGGGTTTAAAAGGATTCTTAGGGGATAATAACCATGGCTATACCGCCTCGTTATTCCTGATGGATTGGCAAGATCCACAGCTCAATACCGCGTCTTCCTGGGGATTCTTCACCGTGGCCAACGGCGATTCCGCCGAAACTTCTGGTCTGGAATTAGAACTACAGGGCTATCTAGGTGATGACCTGCGTTATGTGTTTGGTTATGCCTACGTCAACGCCGAACTCACTGGAGATTTCTTAACGCCATCGCCGGTATGGGTAGAAGACCCATTATCGATAACAGCAAAAGACGGCGAACGGTTACCTTTATCACCGGAGCATACCTTCAGTTTTAGTCTGGATTACACCTATAGTCTGGATAACGGTTGGTACTGGATAACCAACGCGAATATGTATTATCAGTCGGACTCTTTGAACTGGTACGGCGATGTAAGTGGTCCAAACGCCAACTCTCGCCAGACAGAAATCGATAGCTTTAGCCTGTTCAATGCCAGCACGCGCCTAAGCACAGAAAACTGGGATATCAGTTTGTATGTGAAGAACATTACCAATGAAGAAGGGGTAACCGGGGTTATTACCCAGGGCCATATGGGCACCGACCCGAGTGAAAACTTCTATGGGAATTCTTCGAAAGACTACATTAGCTTACCGCGCACTATCGGTGTGTCAGCAACCTACCGTTTCTAAATTCGGTAGAAAGGTATCAAAGAGCCAGTTTTACTGGCTCTTTTTTTATCATCCAAAGAAAGCAACTATTCCCATGCTAAAGCTACTTAGTTAAAGTAGTTAAAAAAACAGCGATTTCGAAATGACTTCAACTTCTGCTAACGCCAATTCCAATTGCAGCAATGACCAAGCTAAGCGAGAATACCAGCTCGACGATATCTGGCATTTGATCAATCAAAGAGCCGCAGATGCAGCCCTTCAATCCCTGAATACCTATACCAGCAAATATCCCGATTATGATCACGGTTGGTTTGCATTCAGCTTTCTGTTATTTCAGTTAAAAAGAGCAGAGTCGTCGTTAGAATGTATTGATAAAGCCATCGCCTTGTCACCGACATGCAGCGATTGGCGTATCCATCGAGCCCATGTATTGTGGTTGCAAAATCGTCTTAAAGAAGGCCAAGAAGAGCTGGCGAAACTAGTTTCTCTCCCCGACTCGAAACAACTATTAGTAGAACTTGCCAGCGTCAGTAATAAGCTCAGCGACTATTCGATGGCAGAAAAAACCTATCTGGCGCTTCTGAACATCGAAAATCAACCACAAGCCAGAGCCCAACTGTTTTTCAACCTGGCCTCGGTGCAAAGGTATCTTGGCAAACTTTCCGAATCAGAACAAAATCTGAACCAGGCAATTGAACTCAATACTTTAGATACTGAAGCGATTCTGCTTCGCTCAAGTTTAAAAAAACAAACCCTCGATAGTAATCATGTGGCGTCGTTACAGGGCTTATTGACGACCAACAAACTCAATCCATTGCAAACTTCACAACTTTGCTACAGCCTGGCGAAAGAGTTAGAGGACTTGCAGCAATATGATGCTAGCTTTGATTATCTGGCAAAGGGTGCGGACAGCAGAAGATCTACACTTCGTTATCAGGTAGAAGGCGATATCGAAGCCCTGGCAGCAATTAGAGACACATTTGATAGTCAATACTTTCAGCAAAAGTCTAAGGAAAATGCTCAGTTAGAACAACCTGCAGATTGCACCCCTATATTCATTTTTGGACTTCCCCGAACCGGTTCTACGTTAATAGAGCGGATCCTCAGTGGTCACTCTGAGGTGACCAGTGCCGGGGAGCTAAACCATTTTTCCTGGCAATTTATGCAGCAGATAACGAAGCAATTTAATACCAAGCCAGAGAATAAAACCGCCACAATTGGATACTCAAAACGCCTTGATTTATCCGGACTGGCAAACGGTTATTTAGAATCGACGCGGCCATTTTGGAAGAACCAACGATATTTCATTGATAAATTGCCATTAAACTCTCTCAATGCCGGCCTTATCAGAGGCGCATTACCACAAGCAAAAATGATTCTCGTACAGCGCCATCCTATGGATACCTGTTACGCCATCTATAAACATTTATTCACCCAGGGCTATCCATTCTCTTATTGTCTAAATGAGCTCGGCCAATACTACATTGCCCATCATAAATTAATGCAGCACTGGATACAGGAAATGGGGGAGGCAATATACCAGGTACGCTATGAAGATTTACTTGCGGCGTCACAAGTGCAAACCAAAAACATGTTAGCCTATTGCGGATTAGATTTTCAGCCACAATGTATGGCGTTTGAAAAAAACCATCAGGCCAGCACAACCGCCAGCGCCAGTCAGGTTCGACAGGGGCTGTACAAAGATTCACTGGCAAAGTGGCGAAACTATGAGAAACAGCTGGCACCGTTATTGGAACAATTACAGCAAGCTGGTATTGAGATTTAAACACTCCGCCTATTTTTGCTTAAGTCGTTGAATTTAAATATGATGACCCCATCTGGATAATTTTAAGGACGATACTCTTGATTAATGAAGTACAAACCTGGCTGGTTGAGCAGGGCTTACCGGCCACTTATGTAGAACCTGTATCCCTTGGTGTTGGCATTGTCATTCTTGCAGCATTATGTTGGATAGGTTTTTATATCGCGCGCCATCAGGTGTTAAATTTTGTCCATAAACTGGTCAGTAAAAGTGCCAATAAGTGGGACGATTTATTAATACAGCACGCGGTATTCAGTCGCATTGCCTGGTTGGTTCCAATTACCATCTTACTTATCCTAAGCCCTATATTTATTCGCCAAAACCCTATCTTGCTGAATTTTTTACAGGTTTTTGCCAAAGTAGCCTTGGCTCTGCAGATCGCAAGAAGTGTGAGTTCCTTACTCAACGTAACTAATACGGCGTTTCAGAAATCCAGTAACCAAAAATATCTGCCGTTGAATGCAACCATTCAGGTCCTTAAATTAGCGGTTTATCTGGTAGCCATTATTCTGGCGATTGCTACGGTCGTTGACAAATCACCGATTTATCTTCTCAGCGGTTTAGGTGCATTAACCGCCGTACTGCTATTGGTGTTTCAGGATACTATCAAAGGCCTGGTGGCCAGCGTGCAGATCTCGGCCAATAAAATGGTGGCGCCTGGAGACTGGATTGAAATGCCTCAATATGGAGCAGATGGCGACGTACAGGAAATTGCCTTAAATACGGTAAAGGTAAAAAACTGGGACAATACGGTAACTACCATTCCAACCTATGCGCTGATCAGTGAATCCTTTAAAAACTGGCGAGGAATGACAGCATCTGGCGGCCGCCGTATCAAACGTTGTATCCAGATTGATTTAAACAGTATTCATTTTTGCTCGGCAGATTTACTGGACAACCTATCAAAGCTGGAGCTACTACAACCGTATCTGAAACAAAAACATGATGAAGTTTCGGCGTATAATCAGCAAAAAGGCGAGCAAAGTGAAAGCAATCCAAATTTAAGAAAGTTGACCAATATCGGAACATTTAGAGCCTATATCACCGCATATTTGCAAAATCATCCGAAAGTACATTCCGATATGACCTGCATGGTCAGGCAGTTGAAACCTAGTGAGACTGGCGTTTCATTAGAACTTTATTTCTTTAGTAATGACACCAACTGGGTGAACTATGAAGGGATTCAGGCCGATGTGTTTGATCACTTGTTTGCCATCGCGCCATTATTTGAATTACGGATCTTCCAGAACCCAACCGGTTATGACTGGCACCATGCTTTACGCCAGTCATAACGATTACCAGCTCTAATATTGGCGAATAACCCCTTCTTGGATCGTCGAGGCTACTAATCGGCCTTGGCGATCAAAAATCTTTCCTCGCACTAAGCCTCTGCCGCCACTCGCTGACGGGCTATCAATATCATATAGTAACCAGTCGTCAAAACGAAACGGGCGATGAAACCACATCGCATGGTCAATGGTGGCAATCTGAAAATCTTTCGACCAGATGTTCTTACCATGGGGATGAACCGAGGTTGGCAGGAAATTGTAATCGGAAGCATAACCGAGCACATATCGGTGAATTCTTGGGTCATCACCTAAATCTCCCTTAGCTCGCATCCAGACCTGATTGCGACCTTCTGAAATTTCCGGATTTAGCCAGTCATACTCTTTTACTGGCCTAAATTCTATTGGTCGCTCAGCAAAAACCGTAGCATGCAGATGCTCTGGAATGTAAGGCTTATATTTAAGCTGCAGCTCATGCAGACCTTGCAACTCTTCTGGTTGCACAACATCAGGCATCTCATCCTGATGTTCGAAGCCCTCTTCTTCAATTTGGAACGAGGCCATCATGTTATAAATGATTTTTCCGTTTTGCATAGCTTGGACTCTGCGGGTGCTAAAGCTTTTACCATCGCGGGTAATATCAACCATGTAAGATATGGGTTTGCTGGCATCCCCGGGTCTGAGGAAATAGCAGTGAAATGAATGCAGGTTTCTTTCATCATTAATGGTTTGTTTAGCTGCAGATAGAGCCTGACCAATCACCTGACCGCCAAAAACTGCTTTGAAACCTAAATCCTGGCTTTGACCCAAAAACAAATTGGTATCCAGTTTTTCTAAACTTAGTAATCCCAATAACTCAGTTAATACTTTGCTCATTCACCTTTCCTAATGTGGTCAGCTCTTAACAGTTAAATTCTACACGTCCCCCCAATCAATTGCATGATATAGCGATACAAAGGTGTACATCTGGGTTACAAATTTTAACAACCTATCAACAAACGAGCGCTTTGGATCAAAAAAAACACATTTTTTTAAAATTTTTTCACGTGTTATTTCAAGTACTTGAGAATTATTTATTAGCTTTGTTAAAAAATAATTGCATAAAGGGGTTTACACAAGAGATTCGATCCATATAATAACAATCAAGAGCTGACAAGCTCGTCCAAGGCAAACCTAGTGAAAGCTAGGGACGCAAAGTTACCGGTCTAAGGGTAATTAATTTATATAAGTTCATGGTATAAATTAGTTATTTATGACAGCGGGACCGCCGAGTAAGAAATAGTGGGGGCTTTTCCTATAAAGCGTAACCTGTCTATCGATTGTGTAACTTTGCGCGCCTTGTCTTATCTTAATTCAACATTGTCTCTTCTAAAAAAATTCTTTATTCCAAACCAATTCATAAAATATTTTTACTCTCTGTAAACTTGTTCGTTTTTTGAGCGATCTTGCGTGGTAATTTATTCCAGATCTATTGATGACTAAGTTCCGACGTTATAAACAAAGTACACGCACAAGTGCATTGCCCACACAAACAAGGGGCTGGGTTATGTCGAACGAAGGTTTATACCAATCACATTAATATAGAATGACTATATCAATGAAATCTATGTTGTAACTGAACCTCGGCCCTAACTCTGAGTTGTGCACAAACTTAGTGGGATTGGTATTATTGTTTGCAGCTAAATGCCCGACGATTTCTCGCCGGGCATACAATGGTAGGTAAACTAGTTAATTTTCTTAGAAACGATGTACTCATCGATAAGCTCTTCTAATAACGATAATGGCACCGAACCATTTTTTAGAACTTCGTCGTGGAATTCACGAATATCAAAATCAGCACCTAACTCATTCTCGGCTTTTGTCCGAAGCTCTTTTATTTTGATTTCACCCAGCTTATAAGACAGTGCCTGTGCGGGCCATGAAATATAACGGTCAATTTCGGTTCTGACATTGTGTAACGACAATGCGGTATTACTCGCCAGGAAATCCATTGCTTTATCTCGCGACCATCCCATGCTGTGCATTCCGGTATCGACAACCAATCTAGCCGCTCGCCACATTTCATAAGTCAGACGACCAAAATCTGAATAAGGGTCTTGATAAAACCCGGCTTCAATTCCCAGGTATTCACTATATAGTCCCCAACCCTCGCCAAAGGCGGAAATATAGGTTTGTTGACGAAAGCTTGGAACATTTTCCATTTCTCTGGCAATTGAACCCTGCAAGTGATGGCCAGGTACTGCCTCATGCAATGTCAAAGCTTCTAATACATATAAAGGGCGCCTGTCTAAAGCATAAGTATTGACCCAATATTCGCCTGGTTGATCATCACGGCTTGGGCCGGAGTATCTGCCGGTCGTATATTTGGGCGCAATGCTGGCCGGTACTGGCACGACACCATAAGGTGTGCGGGGTAGGGTTTTAAATAACGCCGGAAGTTGAGCATCCATTTTTTTTGCTATATAAGATGCTTCTTTGAGAAGCTCTTCAGCAGACGTAGCGTAGAACTGCGGATCCGTTCGTAGAAAATCAACGAACTGGGCAAAGTCTCCATCAAATTTTACCGATTCAATAATCGCTTCCATTTCAGCTCGAATACGGGCTACTTCCTCCAGCCCAATCTGATGAATCTGCTCCGCGGTTAAATTTAGCGTGGTGTAGTATTCAATGCGATTCTGATAGAACGCGTCACCATCAGGCAATGATGTAGCGGCAATATTCTTTCGTGCATTGGGAATATATTCGCCGACCATAAAGTCATAAAATTCTTGATAGGTAGGATTCATTACTTCAGTGATAGTTTTTTCGGCATCTGCCTGAAGACGCTCACGTGTTGATTTATCGAAATGATCTGGGAATTGTTTAAACGGACGATAAAAAGGGCTGTGAGCTGCATCATCAACGATAAACGCACTGATACTGTCTTCGAATCCTTTTAACACTACCTGTGGCTGGGTTCGACCAGTTTCTAATCCAAGCTTCATCCAATACATCTGCTGATCAAAATAGGTCGGCATGTAGTTTAATCGTTGCAGATAAAGCTGATAATCTTCGACCGTTTTGAATGCGGAACGATCGACCATGTATGGTAAATAGGCATGAAAACCGGCCTCTGCAGTTAGCGGAATGTAGTGCTCTTTGAATCGATAGTTATCGATATCATTGTTTAATTTGTACAGCAAAATAGTCTGATTAATGCGGTTATCTAACGACAATGCGTCGCTATCAATCGCAGCGAGTCGATCTCTTAAAGCAATATTCTCCTGATACTGTGATTTCAGTGCCTGTGGTGAGACATCATAGTAAAGTTTCTCACTGTCCTTTTTGAACGGATTCAAGCTATCCTGATATTCCTGCTCATCATCAATGAGTTGCTGTAACTGTTTATCTGCTTCACTATGTTCCTGCTCATTATCATGTTTATTTTGATTAACGCTACACGCTGTCAAACTGATAGTCAGCGCCAATATCATTAAAGAATTTGCTATCTTCACAGGCTTACCTTTTTATTGATTAACCCGAAGGATCAGTTGCTCAACCGATTCTTCGCTAAATACATCTATACCATGCTGGCTCAGCAACTTGGCTGTTACCCCCATTCCGCGTACTTTAGTGCCCGAAAAGGTGCCATCATAAATCATCCGTCCGCCGCAGGATGGTGAGAATTCTTTTAGCAATGCATAGCGGATATTATGTTGCTGGCATAATCGCAGAGCCTCATTGGCACCGCGTTTAAATTGCTCAGTTACATTATTTCCGAATTCATCAAAGACTAAATCCTTTGATTGCTCAGCACGAGCCCGTGGCACGGATAAGCCACCGGCAACTTCAGGGCATATCACTACTAATCGACCCTCGTCTTTCCATGTCTGCAATTGCGGATGCATCAAGCTTTTGCTTTCGCCATCGTAGCGAACCTTGTTACCAAGAAAGCAGCTGCTAATCAGAATTTTTTCCATGCTTATACCAATCAGTCCAGCTTATCGCTATTAAATAAAGACTCTAGCTCTTCTCGACCTTTCTTATTGACCTTAAGAACCTCTTCAAAGTCATATCTGTCATTGGCGCGATATGCCTGTTCAAGCATTTCTTCGTCGTGACGGCGGAACACTTTAACCAAAAATTCCGCACGCCCCTCATCAATGCCATATTCTTCAAGTACAATCTGTGCTGCCTTTAAGCTGCCATCAAACATTTCCCGAATGGTGGTTTCAACCCCCATTTCCCGATATTTAAGAACACTGAGACGGCTCTTGGCACGGGCGACAATTTTTAAATTTGGATAGTGCTCGCGCACCGTTTTCGCGATAGCAAAGCCATGCTTATCACTATCAGCGGCGATAAACATAACCTTGGCATGTTCGAGCCCCGCGGCTCTGAGTAGTTTTAAATTGGTAGCATCGCCAAAAAAGACTTTGTTACCAAACTGGCGAACAAACTCGATATGCTCGGCGTTGTAATCGAGGGCAGTAAAGCGAATATGGTTAGCGGTAAGGATACGGCCGGTGATCTGGCCAAAGCGTCCAAATCCGGCAATGATTACTTCCGGTTCATGGCTGACGTTCTCCTGATCATAGTTTTGTGCCACGCCACTTCGTTGCAACACTTTATCGACTAGGAGGATCAGTGGCGAAGTCAGTGCCATCGACAAACTGACGATGATGGTAACCATATTATTGATGTCGCGTTCTATCACTCCCTGGCTGAGGGCAAAACTCATGATCACAAAGGCGAATTCACCACCCTGGGATAACATCAGGGCGAGTTTAAATTTCTTCCGCCTGAGGCCAGCAGTTTTGCGGATCAACAGATAAATAATCGCCATTTTTGCCGCCATCAGGGCAAGCGCCCCAGAGACGATAACAAAAGGATCAGAAACCAGTAAAGCTAAGTCTAGTTTCATTCCTACCGCAATAAAAAACAGGCCAAGCAACAAGCCTTTAAATGGCGATATCTCTACTTCCATTTGATGACGAAAACTGGAGTTTGCCAACAAAATACCGGCGGTAAATGCGCCCATGCCCATGGATAAACCAACATTGTGCATCAGCAATGCGGTTGCCATTACAATCAGCAATGCCGAGGCGGTAATCACTTCACTGCTACCATATCTGGACATAGTACGCAGAAATGGGTTTACAAAATACTTGCCAGACAATAACACCAACACTATAGCGGCAATCGATACCCACCAGGCGGGGGCATCTGGGTTTGAACGCCCGGCCAGAGCTTCAACCAACAGTAGGATCGGTATCACCGCAATATCTTGCATAAGTAAAATGGAAAACCCTTTTTGGCCGAGTTCGGTATTTAGAATCCGTTTTTCGGTCATCAATTGAATGGCAAAAGCGGTTGACGAAAGGGCTAATGCCATACCAACAATAAGTGGTACTTTAAAGCCGTCGTTAAGTAGCCAGAAAACCGCAGCGAAAATAACCACTGTGCTGATGAGTAATTGCCCGCCACCAATGAATAAAATGTCGTTACGCATCCGCCAGAGTTTTTGCGGATCGAGCTCCAGGCCAATGATGAATAATAAAAACACCACTCCATATTCAGCAAAATGGAGTATTTGATCCGGTTCACTGATCAAACCCAGTACCGATGGGCCGATAATAATACCCGCGGCCAGATAGCCAAGGATGGAACCGAGTTTTAAGCGGGTGAAAAAAGGTACGGCAATTACCGCAGCGGTAAGAAAGATTATCGCTAAGCCAAGATTACTCATATTCAGGGTAGATAAAAAAGTGTTAACTAAGTGTAAAGGAAAATGGGGGTAAAGGGGAGGGATTCAAAATCGAATAGATTTTGAGGGTGGAGTTACAACGTAAAGCGTTTTAAAGGTGGAGTTGCAGCCTAGCTGCAATGAGAAAAACTTTCCGATTTCCCAAAACACGAGGAAGTCGATTGTTTTGCTCCACCTTCGTTAGACTCCACCCAAAATGCGACGCAGGGAGTATTTTATCCACCTGCGCTAGCGTCCCTCAAACGCAAAAAGCCCGCTCAGTTGAGCGGGCTTTTGTCGTTAATTAGAAGCCTAGCGATGACCTACTCTCACATGGGAACTCCCACACTACCATCGGCGCTATTGCGTTTCACTTCTGAGTTCGGCATGGGATCAGGTGGTTCCACAACGCTATTGTCGCTAGACAAAAATCGTACGCTAGAAGATTTTTGCCCCGTTGGCGAACGGGGCCTCCTGATGCGTTCTGAGTGTTGTTTACTCCGCTATCAAGACGCTTCTAACTTTAATTCGAAAAGCTGTATTAATTTCAATTCTTACTCTATCTATTTGACTGCGTAGCATGTCAAACAACACAATTTTCTTTGGTGTTGTATGGTTAAGCCTCACGGGCAATTAGTATCAGTTAGCTCAATGCCTCGCAGCACTTACACACCTGACCTATCAACGTTGTAGTCTCCAACGACCCTTTAGGGAGCTTAAAGCTCCAGTGAGAACTCATCTCAAAGCCTGCTTCCCGCTTAGATGCTTTCAGCGGTTATCAGTTCCGAACATAGCTACCCGGCAATGCCACTGGCGTGACAACCGGAACACCAGAGGTTCGTCCACTCCGGTCCTCTCGTACTAGGAGCAGCCCTCTTCAATTCTCAAACGCCCACGGCAGATAGGGACCGAACTGTCTCACGACGTTCTAAACCCAGCTCGCGTACCACTTTAAATGGCGAACAGCCATACCCTTGGGACCGACTTCAGCCCCAGGATGTGATGAGCCGACATCGAGGTGCCAAACACCGCCGTCGATATGAACTCTTGGGCGGTATCAGCCTGTTATCCCCGGAGTACCTTTTATCCGTTGAGCGATGGCCCTTCCATACAGAACCACCGGATCACTATGACCTACTTTCGTACCTGCTCGACGTGTCTGTCTCGCAGTTAAGCTGGCTTATGCCATTGCACTAACCGTATGATGTCCGACCATACTTAGCCAACCTTCGTGCTCCTCCGTTACGCTTTGGGAGGAGACCGCCCCAGTCAAACTACCCACCAGACAGTGTCCCCAGCCCCGATTAGGGGCCTAGGTTAGAACATCACGCATACAAGGGTGGTATTTCAAGATTGGCTCCACTCTATCTGGCGACAAAGTTTCAAAGCCTCCCACCTATCCTACACATGTAGGAGCAATGTTCACTGTCAAGCTATAGTAAAGGTTCACGGGGTCTTTCCGTCTAGCCGCGGGTATACGGCATCTTAACCGCAAATTCAATTTCACTGAGTCTCGGGTGGAGACAGTGTGGCCATGATTACGCCATTCGTGCAGGTCGGAACTTACCCGACAAGGAATTTCGCTACCTTAGGACCGTTATAGTTACGGCCGCCGTTTACCGGGGCTTCGATCATGAGCTTCGCTTACGCTAACCCAATCAATTAACCTTCCGGCACCGGGCAGGCGTCACACCGTATACGTCATCTTTCGATTTTGCACAGTGCTGTGTTTTTAATAAACAGTTCCAGCCACCTGGTTACTTCGACCGACCGAGGCTTAGAGAGCAAGTCTCATCACCCTAGCCGGCGTACCTTCTCCCGAAGTTACGGTACTATTTTGCCTAGTTCCTTCACCCGAGTTCTCTCAAGCGCCTTAGTATTCTCTACCTAACCACCTGTGTCGGTTTGGGGTACGGTTCCTTATAATCTGATGCTTAGAAGCTTTTCCTGGAAGTAGGGCATCAACAACTTCAGCTCCGTAGAGCCTCGTCTCGTATCTCAGCCTTAAGAAGAACCGGATTTACCTAATTCTTCAGCCTACATACTTTCACATGGACAACCAACGCCATGCTTGCCTAGCCTGCTCCGTCCCTCCTTCGCAATTATAAGAAGTACAGAAATATTAATCTGTTTCCCATCGACTACGCGTTTCCGCCTCGCCTTAGGGGCCGACTTACCCTGCCCTGATTAACATGGGACAGGAAACCTTGGTCTTTCGGCGTGGGGGTTTTTCACCCCCATTATCGTTACTCATGTCAGCATTCGCACTTCTGATACCTCCAGCAAACTTCTCAGTTCACCTTCAACGGCTTACAGAACGCTCCCCTACCACTGGAGCATATCCTAAAATCATCTCTATCCGCACAGCCCATCGACTGTTTGGGGACGCTTGAGTGTTTTCTCTTCATTTATCAAAAAGAAGAAAACACAGAAGTCTTAAATAACTTTAGTGATATGCTCCAATCCGCAGCTTCGGTGCATAGTTTAGCCCCGTTACATCTTCCGCGCAGACCGACTCGACTAGTGAGCTATTACGCTTTCTTTAAAGGGTGGCTGCTTCTAAGCCAACCTCCTAGCTGTCTATGCCTTTCCACATCGTTTCCCACTTAACTATGACTTTGGGACCTTAGCTGGCGGTCTGGGTTGTTTCCCTTTCCACTATGGACGTTAGCACCCATAGTGTGTCTCCCGGATAGCACTCATTGGTATTCGGAGTTTGCAAAGGGTTGGTAAGTCGGGATGACCCCCTAGCCTTAACAGTGCTCTACCCCCAATGGTGTTCGTCCGAGGCTCTACCTAAATAGATTTCGGGGAGAACCAGCTATCTCCCGGCTTGATTAGCCTTTCACTCCGACCCACAGGTCATCACCGCATTTTTCAACATACGTGTGTTCGGTCCTCCAGTTGATGTTACTCAACCTTCAACCTGCCCATGGGTAGATCGCCGGGTTTCGGGTCTATGCCCTGCAACTGAACGCGCAGTTAACACTCGCTTTCGCTACGGCTCCCCTATTCGGTTAACCTAGCTACAGAACATAAGTCGCTGACCCATTATACAAAAGGTACGCAGTCACCCCATCTCAAATGACTCTTGTCATTTGAACCATCATCGGTTCTATTTCTTCGGTGTGTCTTTGAGTGAGCAAGCAAAGCTTCTCACAGAAAGAACCCATAAAGAGTTATTCGAAATAAACCTTTAACTCTGCTAGGTTGCAGAATTGGTTCTATTTCTTCGGTGTGTCTTTGAGTGAGCAAGCAAAGCTTCTCACAGAAAGAACCCATAAAAGCCATTTGATGATGGGGCTTCCACTGCTTGTACGTATGCGGTTTCAGGTTCTATTTCACTCCCCTCACAGGGGTTCTTTTCGCCTTTCCCTCACGGTACTGGTTCACTATCGGTCAGTTAGGAGTATTTAGCCTTGGAGGATGGTCCCCCCATATTCAGTCAAGATTTCTCGTGTCCCGACCTACTCGATTTCACGGTAAGTTCATTTTCGTGTACGGGGCTATCACCCTGTATCGCTGAGCTTTCCAGCTCATTCCACTAACTTACAAACCGCTTAAGGGCTAATTCCCGTTCGCTCGCCGCTACTAAGGAAATCTCGGTTGATTTCTTTTCCTCGGGGTACTTAGATGTTTCAGTTCTCCCGGTTCGCCTCGTTAAGCTATGAATTCACTTAACGATACCCGCCTGATGACGGGTGGGTTTCCCCATTCGGACATCTGAGCCTATAACGCCTTTTATCGGCTTAACTCAGCTTTTCGCAGATTAACACGTCCTTCATCGCCTCTAACTGCCAAGGCATCCACCACATACGCTTAGTCACTTAACCATACAACCCAAAGAAAACTTTGTTTTGTATGTCTGACAAGTAACGCAATCTAATAGATTACTTGAGTAAGAATTAATAATCATAAAGATTATTAGCCGGATAACTTACGTTATCCGATTTGGTATTTATATTTGACCAACACCTCGCGCGACACGAGTTGTTGAATATAAACACCGGGTTTAATATCAGCTTTCCAAATTGTTAAAGAACATTGAAGATGCACACATTCGGCAAATTCATGGTTAAAAAAACCAAACGTAAATCATAGTTCATCCATAACTTAGGTTTGGCCTTTCTTTCGATGACTCATTATCATTTCGCGTTTAGTCAAGGCGTTTGGTGATGACGTTTATTTTTCAATAAACGAATCAACAAACAACGCAGAATAAACGTGAAATTGGTAGGTCTGAGTAGACTTGAACTACCGACCTCACCCTTATCAGGGGTGCGCTCTAACCAGCTGAGCTACAGACCTACTATATGCGTAAGTAAATAAATCAGGATGGTCGGACCGACCTCACCACTCATATAAGAGCGTGGGATGCTAACCAGCTGAGCTACAGACCTACTATCTACTGCAAGTCGTGAAATGGTGGAGCTAAGCAGGATCGAACTGCTGACCTCCTGCGTGCAAGGCAGGCGCTCTCCCAGCTGAGCTATAGCCCCATAATTCTGACGTACAGGGTCATCGTCTTTATTCGTTATCAAAGCAATTTGTGTGAACACTCAAGAAAGTTGTTTTACTTAAGGTAAGGAGGTGATCCAACCCCAGGTTCCCCTAGGGTTACCTTGTTACGACTTCACCCCAGTCATGAATCACAAAGTGGTAACCGTCCCCCCGAAGGTTAAACTAGCTACTTCTTTTGCAACCCACTCCCATGGTGTGACGGGCGGTGTGTACAAGGCCCGGGAACGTATTCACCGTGGCATTCTGATCCACGATTACTAGCGATTCCGACTTCATGGAGTCGAGTTGCAGACTCCAATCCGGACTACGACAGACTTTGTGGGATTCGCTCCACCTCGCGGTCTTGCTGCCCTCTGTATCTGCCATTGTAGCACGTGTGTAGCCCATCCCGTAAGGGCCATGATGACTTGACGTCGTCCCCACCTTCCTCCGGTTTATCACCGGCAGTCTCCTTAAAGTTCCCGCCATAACGCGCTGGCAAATAAGGATAGGGGTTGCGCTCGTTGCGGGACTTAACCCAACATTTCACAACACGAGCTGACGACAGCCATGCAGCACCTGTCTCAGAGTTCCCGAAGGCACCAATCTATCTCTAGAAAGTTCTCTGGATGTCAAGGGATGGTAAGGTTCTTCGCGTTGCATCGAATTAAACCACATGCTCCACCGCTTGTGCGGGCCCCCGTCAATTCATTTGAGTTTTAACCTTGCGGCCGTACTCCCCAGGCGGTCAACTTAGTGCGTTAGCTGCGCTACCCACGGATCAAGTCCACAGACAGCTAGTTGACATCGTTTACGGCGTGGACTACCAGGGTATCTAATCCTGTTTGCTCCCCACGCTTTCGTGCCTCAGCGTCAGTTTTTGTCCAGGTGGCCGCCTTCGCCACTGATGTTCCTTCCAATCTCTACGCATTTCACCGCTACACTGGAAATTCCACCACCCTCTACAAAACTCTAGTCATACAGTTCGAAATGCAGTTCCCAGGTTAAGCCCGGGGCTTTCACATCTCGCTTATACAACCGCCTACGCACGCTTTACGCCCAGTAATTCCGATTAACGCTCGCACCCTCCGTATTACCGCGGCTGCTGGCACGGAGTTAGCCGGTGCTTCTTCTGCGAGTAACGTCACAGCTAGCAGGTATTAACTACTAACCTTTCCTCCTCGCTGAAAGTGCTTTACAACCCGAAGGCCTTCTTCACACACGCGGCATGGCTGCATCAGGGTTTCCCCCATTGTGCAATATTCCCCACTGCTGCCTCCCGTAGGAGTCTGGGCCGTGTCTCAGTCCCAGTGTGGCTGATCATCCTCTCAAACCAGCTAGAGATCGTCGCCTTGGTAGGCCATTACCCCACCAACTAGCTAATCTCACTTGGGCTAATCAAAAGGCGAAAGGTCCGAAGATCCCCTCCTTTGGTCCGTAGACATTATGCGGTATTAGCAGTCGTTTCCAACTGTTGTCCCCCACCTTAAGGCATATTCCCAAGCATTACTCACCCGTCCGCCGCTCGACGCCAGAAGAACAAGTTCTTCTTCGTTTCCGCTCGACTTGCATGTGTTAAGCCTGCCGCCAGCGTTCAATCTGAGCCATGATCAAACTCTTCAATTAAAAAGTTGTTGTCCTTGCGGACCATGCTCAATGAATCACTTGTTACCAATTAAGGTAACTGACATATAAACGTATATTAAATAAATTAATAAAGACTCATGTGTCACAAATCATTAAGACTTTTATATTGCTCTTTCGAGCTATATGGTAAAACTGTCTTAACTTGAGTGCCCACACAAATTGCTTGATAACTAATTGTTAAAGATGCGCTTTTAAAAAAGCCGAGAATTAATCGCATTCGTTAATCTCGTTGTTTCGCTGCAGGCCTTGCCCGAAGCAGGATGCGCATTCTACGCCATCCAGTTTTGATGTCAACCGCTTTTTGATAATTATTTCGAAAAAGTTGTTTTCGAATATTTCTCAGTTTCGGTCGTGATAACCGGGTTAAACCCTTGAGGTTATCGTATCAAAACACTTCGTTGGGATGTCCCGTGGAAGTGGATGCGCATTTTAGGGATTTTCCCGTCGGCGTCAACACCTGATCAAAGAAAAAATGCAAAAAAACGATCGTTCGGTTAAAAATGATACGATCCGTTTAATCGTCGAGCGATTCCCTAAACATACCCCAGAAAATAGAGTTTAGATTAGGTGAAGTAAGATTGCTAATTCAATCAAATTATCTAAATCAAATTGTAATTAATTTAACTTATATACGGTCAAAGAAAGTCATCAGGGTAATGATACCAATTACAATGACAATCGATGAATATAACAAAGGAAACCATTTTGAAATTAGTTAACGCCATTATCGCTAGTGCACTCGTAATCTTTAGCGCCTCAAGTTTCAGCAAACCAATCGCAGAATCCGCAGATTTAGTCACGCCGTTATTAGTCGGTCAGGAAGTACCTGAAGTTCAGACAACAACATTAGAAGGTAAACAAGTTTCTTTGCAATCTGTAATTGATGGAAAGCCAACGATTCTTTTCTTTTACCGTGGAGGCTGGTGTCCATTCTGTAACGTACAGATGGGACAACTACAGGCCATTGAACAAGACTTGGTCAAACTTGGCTATCAATTAATAGGCGTTTCCACAGATTCACCAGCGGATATGCAAAAAAGTATCACAAAGGAAGCATTAAGCTATCAGCTTGTTTCAGATTTCGATTCAAAAATGAGTCAGGCATTTGGTTTAGCATTTTTCACATCACAAAAAGTGACCGATCGTTACTTAGATAAAATGGATCTGCAAAATCCGTTACAGAAAAATGCTGCGGGTGAAGAAAGATTAGTTCTGCCAGCTCCGGCTGTATATGTAATTGATGACGAAGGTTTGGTTCACTTTCAATACGTAAATCCAAACTTCAGAGTTCGATTAGATCCGCAACTGTTACTGATGGCAGCGGAGTTAGCTAAATAAAATGGCTTATCGTTAATCAGCAAATGAAAAGGGCAGATAAATCTGCCCTTTTTAGTATTTATGAAGCTTACAAATGTTATTGAAGTAAGTTCGCTGGCGAGTATTGGTCGGTTAACACCCGGTAGTCGGATTCCTCTTGTGCCTGACGTTCAATCAAGGATGCGGTATATTTCATATCCACATCTAATTGCTCTAACGGCTGTTGCCAATCTTTGACTCGATTAAACAAGGTTCCTTCATCAGGCAAGTTAGTTGCAGCAAGGATAATACGATTACCGGAATTATTGGCTTTGGTTACAGTATAGAAATCGCCAAAAACATCATGGTAGGTTGCAGTTTCATGATGATATAACAATGAACTTGAGAAGGTATTAGCTACCACGACGCCATCCTCACTCAACAATGCTTTCGTTTCCTGAAGGAATTCGCGCGTTAATAAATGCTCAGGAATATACTCGCCATTAAAGGCATCAAGAATAATTAAGTCGTATTGTTGCTTTTTAATGCCCGCCCGCTTGATAAAAATACGGCCATCCTGATTAAAGGTTCTAATATTGTCCGATTCTTTGAAATCAAAATACTCTTTGGCGACTGACACAACAGCCGGATCAATTTCCACATTGTCGACCTTAATGTCAGGAAACAACAATTGCAGACTATTTGACAAAGTGCCGCCACCAAGACCAATGATCAAAACACTTTCTGGATTTGGGTTAACCAGAAGACCAGCAAATACAAACTTGGTGTAGTCAAACACCAATCGGTTTGGCTCTTCTTTATCAATACAGGATTGGCTGGATACTTTACGTTTAACGGAGAACTTCAGGCAGCGAATATTCTTTTTGTCTTCGACAAAGATGTTTCGATACATGGAACGCTGTTCTTTGATGACTTTCGCGGAAGCTACACTTGGAATAAGTAACAACAAACAGGCCAATGTCGCAGAGACAAAAGGTTGATGAAATGTCTTGAGATTAGCCATGAACCATAACCTCCGCCGCCTTTTTCTGGGCAAGGTGCTGATATCCCCAGGCCAGCATGCCAAGAACTACAAGCAAACCGCAAAATGAAAACAAAATCTGATTCACTTCAAACCACAGTACGAGGTAAAAAGATGTCAGTAAGGTTCCTAACGCACTCCCCATGGTTGAAACGAAATAAAGCAGCCCGGCAATTTGTCCACTCTCGTCCTGGTGCGTTACAAGCAAGCGAATCGAGTAGGGCGAAATCATTCCCAAAATAACCGTCGGCACCAGAAATAAGATGGTTGATGCCACCAGAGAGCCATAACGACTGTCTTCAATATTGATAAACACCCAATCGAGAATATTGGTGGTGAAATAAATCAGGGGTAACAGGGTGGCACCTGCAAGCATAAAGATCATGCCAAATCTTTTCAGTGATGGGTTTTTCATTGATAAGCGACCACCATATAAGTAGCCTATTGATAATGCCAACATGAACACAGTAATAATGCTGCCCCAGACGTGAACGCTGGAACCAAAGTAGGGCGCGAGAATTCGACCTCCCAGTAACTGAATACCCATAATGGAAAAGCCACCAGAGAAGGCGAGAAGAAAAATTAGAGGATTTTGCACGGTACAACCACAAAGCTAGCAATTAACATGGAGTTAACTTACCAGTGAAAGGCTTGCACAGGCAATAGTTATTTGGTGCGGTTTGATGACTCTCGAGTAATCAACTGGGTTGGCATTAATACGGTTTTTGGCTTCGAACCGGCGATCATGCTCAACAGATTATCCACCAAAAGTTGCCCTGCTAATAGGGTATCCTGTTTCGCCGTCGTTAAGGTTGGCTTGGTAAAGCTTGCCATTGGAATGTCATCGAAGCCTACAACTGCGACATCGTCTGGAACCTGTAAACCAGATTCCTGAAGCGCGCGCATAGCACCTATGGCAATCAAATCACTGGCACCAAATAAACCATCAAATGGAATGCCTTTATCCAGCAAAGATTTTGTCGCCCGATATCCCGCTTCTTCTGAAGATATCGCATTTGCCTGAAGGTCAGGATTTACCGCTAACCCGGCAGCTTCCAGAGCCTGTTGATGTCCTTTATAACGACCCAGGAACTCAGGTGCAGCTTCAGAAATTGTACCGATAAAAGCGATATTGTTACTGCCCTTAGATATCAGATGTTCGGTCAATCGCTTGCCGCCGCCAATATTATCACCACCGATACTGGTAACCGGCATATCCGTTACTTCCGCTCCGAATCGAACAAAGTGCGTACCCTGTTGATGCAAGTGCAAAAGCTTGTCCCGGTAATCGGTGTAATCACCATAGCCAAGCAGGATGATGCCGTCGGCTTTATTACTATCTGCGTATTCAGCGTGCCAGTCATTTTCCATTTCCTGAAATGAAACCAGCAAATCATAACCCGAATTAGAACAGGCTCGAGTAATTGAACCTAACATGGTCAGGAAAAAAGGATTGATTTTTGATTCATCGGCACCTTTGTCTTCAAACAACAGTAAGGCAAGGGTATTACTTTGTTGTGAGCGCAGGTTTCGGGCGTTTTTATCGACTTTGTAATTCAGCTCTTTGGCGATCGCCTGAATCTTCTTTCTGGTTTCTTCATTAACCAAGGGACTGTTACGCAATGCCCGGGAAACCGTGGACTGAGAAACACCGGCACGATAGGCAATATCAAATGAGGTTGCTTTCACAATAATACGTCTGGCTACAAATCGATGAGGAAAATGTTACCCCAACTTCAGCGGCTTGTATAGAAGAGAAGTAGTCAGTGCGCAGAACGTGAATATCTAAATCACTTGCAGAAGGCAGAATCCAACTCTGAAATCTGGCGTCTGCGCACTAAACTTTAGTCTCGGTTATATAGATAAGTTAACCGAGGATTGTAACTATTCACTGTCTTTAACCAGACCTACCGATAATGCCGCAAATAGCATTGATACACCTGCTAGCATAACAATGTATATTGCATGATTATCAAACACGGCACTCAGGATCCAACCAGAGAATATACCCGACACGATTTGCGGCGCAGCAATTGTAAAGTTAAAGATGCCCATGTAAACCCCGGTTTTACTAACCGGTAATGAGCCGGCAAGTATTGCATAAGGCATTGCCAGAATCGCCGCCCAGGAAATACCAATACCGATCATAGGTAGCAATAGATAAACCGCATCCTGTGGGATTTCTACTGAGGTGATTAACAAATTCACTTCAACCACTTGCGAAGGACCAAGTAACATGAAGGAGAAATAACCTAATGCACCGGCCAGTAAAGATAGAGAGTAAACCAGCTTACGACCAAATTTATCAGCAAGTTTCGCCAGAAATACAGAGAAGATAGCCGCAAATAGTGAGTAAGCGGCAAAGATAATACCTACCCAGTCACCGGCAGCACCTTTGGCGTCCAGAACGGATTGAGGTACTTCGCCAACAGATTCAATAAAGGCTGGATCAAACCACTGCACTTCAACGCCCCAGATATGCTGGGAAATCGCTGGCATTGAGTAAACCCACATAATGAACAACGCAAACCATGAGAAAAACTGCACAACCGCAAGCTGACGCATGGTATCTGGCATGGTTTTCATCAAACCAAAAAAGTTACGTAAGCTCTGGCCAATAGAGGTTTTCTTTTGATGCTCGGCGGCAATTGCCGCAGCATCTTCACCACGATATGCGTAGTACTCTTCAGGTGGATACTCTTTAGTACGAAATACCGTCCAAAGTACCGAACCTAATAATACGGTTGCACCGATATAAAATGCCCAGGTAACCGACGGCGCAACTTCTCCCGCTTTTGCGGTATTTTCCAGACCAATCACATTGGTAAGCACAAACGGAAGAATTGAACCTACCACGGCACCGATGTTTATCAACAAGGATTGAACCGAGTAGCCGATGTTGCGTTGTGAAGCTGGTACCATATCCGATACGAGCGAACGGAATGGCTGAAAACTAACGTTAAATGACGCGTCCATAAATGCCAGAATGATGGCACCAAATATCATCGGCGCCATAATCGCCACAAATAGCGGTGCGTTAGGCATCAAAATCATACCCAAAGCGGCCAGAATGGCACCGGCGAGAATATAGGGTTTGCGACGCCCAAAGCGATTCCAGGTTCTATCGGATGCAGAGCCGACGATAGGCTGCACGATCAACCCCATGATCGGCGCAACTAACCAGAACAGTGAAAGTGAATGCAAATCCGCTCCGAGATCGGAGAGAATGCGACTAACGTTGGCATTTTGCAGGGCAAAACCAAATTGCACCCCTAAAAATCCGAAACTAACGTTCCAGATCTGCCAAAACGATAATTGTGGCTTTTGTTTCATTGTCATACTTCTTTTAATCGGCGCAAGCGCCATCCCCAAATTTTCATACCCTGGCTAGCAGACTCTATTGAGCCTGCAAACGAATTGCGAATCCGCCGCTGTTGGCCATAGTTAGTTTTAATGTATCTTTAGCAGTCACCATTTTTTCTTCGATGGTGATCTCTGCAGGATTATCGACCCAGTTGGTTTTTTCTGAATCACGGTAAATCTGTGCCCGGTATTGTACGCCAGGCTTCAAGAAGGTCAACGCGACACTTACATCACGAGCATCTTCATCGGTTAATCCACCAAGGAACCAATCCTGACTATCGCGCTGCTGACGGGCAAAGATAACAAAATCGCCAACTTCGCCATCAAGGGCAATACTCTGCTCCCAATCGGTCGGTACATCGCGAATAAACTGGAACGCCGGTAAATTAGCTTCGTAATTTCGTGGCAAATCAGCAGCCATCTGGATTGGGCTATATAAGACCACATACAAGGCTAATTGCTTCGCTAATGTGGTTTGCGGGCGGTTGGTATCCGCACCCAGGCCATTAAAGGTCATGTCAAAAATACCCGGTGTAAAATCCATAGGTCCAGATAACATACGCGTATAAGGTAAAATCGCAGCATGCTCAGGAGGATTTGGTGGATTACCCCAGGCATTGAATTCCTGACCACGGGCGCCTTCACGGGAAATCCAGTTAGGATAAGTACGACGCAAACCCGTATCTTTCACTGGTTCATGGGTATTGATAGAAATCTTGTGTTTCGCAGCAAGCTTTACATTGTACAAATACTCATTCACCATAAACTGGCCATCGTGCCACTCTTTGCGGGCAACACCATTTTCATCGATGCGTTTGATATTACCGCCATCGGCAACATAACCGGTCTTCACCTGAGCCACGTCATGCTTTTCATACAACGTAAAAGCATCTTCCATCTGGTTGCGATAGTTAGTGACATTACCTGAGGTTTCATGGTGACCAATCAGACGCACACCTTTGTCTTGACCATATTTGTGGATAGCTTCCATGTCGAAATCGGGATAACTTTCGGTGAAGCTAAATACATCACCATTGAAGAACCAGTTGCCATCCCAGCCAATATTCCAGCCTTCAACTAAAACACCATCAAAACCATATTTGGCAGCAAAATCCATATAACGCTTAACTTCACTGGTTGTTGCACCGTGTTTATCACCACTGCCCCAGGTGTTTTCGTTAATATGCATGCCCCACCAAATACCAATGTATTTGCCCGGTTCAACCCAGGACACATCACCGAGTTTATTTGGCTCATTAAGATTTAGAATCAGGTGAGAATTTAACAGACCCGTGGCATCTTCACTGATTTGCACGGTGCGCCAAGGGGTATTAAACGCGCCTTGCTTTTTCACCAGTACACCATCAGACCAAGGGGCCAGATCTGCTTTCAGGAATCCATGACGGCGTTGATCTAAGCTCATCGCGGAATAATCAACTAACGCCGCCTCGTGAATACTGACATGTACGCCATTGGTTAATTTCATCGTAAATGGTGTGTGAGCACGATCGACATCGCGAAGCGAGGTGGTGTTATAAACGTATTCATAACGATTCCAGCCTCGCGTTGGGATCCACCAGGCAGCAGCATCGGCGTTTTTCTCCATCACGAATTCGGTCAGCTCGTTGGTGATGTTAATTTCGTCTAACCCTGCCTGTTCTGGAACCTCATAACGAAAACCAACGCCATCGTTAAATACGCGAACTCTTAAGCCATAAGTGTTGACGTTATCGCGATCCGCTTTGAATGTGACACTTAATTCATTATGGTGATCTAAGATTTCTTTGCTTTCACCCCAGGGCTGCTGCCAGGTTTGTTTTACCTGATTACGCTTACTCGAGTTAATTTCAAAGCCAGATTCAAAATAATCGCTGTCACGAAATACCAGGCCAAGCGCTGAAGGTTCAATCACTTCCTGACCGTTAAAATCAATGCGATATTTTGGCGTTTTATCGTCATCACTGACGGTAAAGGTAATTTTCCCATCAGGGGACGATACCGATACTTCTTTGGCCAAAACCGATGCACTAAATGCACTGGCGATGACTACGAGATAGCAAAAGCTCTTGTTTACTTGTGTTAACTTACCCATAAACTTTCCTTTTGTTTACGCTCAGCCAGGCCTGTTGGCTAACGAACGAATACCGCTACCGTTAATTTGCCAACTTCAAAGCCTGAGTCTGTAACTCGACTTGCACTAATGATTGCATCATCACTTTGCTGTTGAGTTGGATGTAATTTCCAACCTTCAATATCGTTATAAGCAAAACGACTGGTCTTAGCCTGGTTGTTAAATATCACCAGAATCTCAGCAAATTTTGGATCTAGGTCAGCCTTGCCGTCGATGTTGTCTGCTAGCTTCATGGCGATAATGCCAGGTTGCTGTTCTTTACCGGTGTTTTCGAAAGTCACTCGCTGTTGAATGTCTTCAGCGGTTGGCAAACGGAACAACTTCGACGACATGCGAATCGACAGATACTCGATAAAACGCTGTTTGGTCCAGGCAATATGCTCAGGCTTAACCAAATCACGACCTTCATTGTTGTTGATTACATCGGTAATCAATTGCCAGTTTTGCTGATCTTTTTCCGCTGGTGGCAGACCAACATTGTAATTGTTGGTTTGCATCGCAAAATCGACCTGATTGAACCAGTCGCCGTAATCGTAACTATCCCTTAGATACGCCTTAGAACGCAGTAATTCAGATCCCATGTGAATAAACGGAATACCTTGTGCCATCAATGGGTAAGCCAAAGACAACACTTGTACGCGGGCCCTGTCTTCAGTGCTCATGTCATAAGGCAAACGATACTGGTTGTTATCCCATAACGTCTGATTATCGTGTTTGGACACATAGTTAACGGTATCGGCAGGATCTAAAGCGTAGCCGGTCGGCTGAGCACCGTAAGGAATATCTTTACCCAACACCTGTTCCCCCTGACTATTCTCAAGCGGGAAGGTAGCCAGGTTTCCGGCAAGACCAACACGGATTTGATCCATAGCATTGAGAGACTGAGATTGCTTATTTGCTACCAGCTCGTTGCCATACGTCGTTAATTCATTTCCATAGGTACCCAGGCCATTACCAATGCCCTGAGCTTTACGGATATCATCGCCAGCTGCGTTAAGCGCACCGCCACGAACCGCATCTCGCAAGCGGTCGCTAAAAGTACCAATTTCCGTTCCAGCTAGCTCAAGTTGGCTGGCTTGAACAAATCGTTGGTTATTGGCCACTTCGCCAAAGTTCCAACCTTCGCCGTAGAAGTAGTTATCCGGATCAACGGCGTGAACCGCTTTTCTTGCTTCAAGCATCAAATCTTTAGGCTGGTGCCCCATTAAATCGAAACGAAAGCCGTCAATCTTGTAATCACGAGCCCAGACAACCAGAGAATCAACCATCAATTTCGCCATCATCGAACGTTCTGTTGCGGTATTATCACAGCAGGTTGATTGTTCGATATCACCAGTTATTGGGTTAAGGCGCTGATAGTAATCAGGCACGATTTTATCGAGGACAGACGTAGTTTCCAGGCCTGCTTTGTGGGTGTGGTTATAAACCACATCCATAATCACCCGAAAGCCCATATTGTGCAGGCTTTGCACCATTTCCCGAAACTCGACGATACGCGCCATGCCCATCGCGTCAGTCGCATAACTGCCTTCTGGAACCGTATAGTGGAAAGGATCATAGCCCCAGTTGTAATCGTCAATATCACGCCATTGGCTTACTGCTTGCTGGGCTTTGTCACTCATTGGGTCGAAGGTTTCTAATACCGCGCGCAGTGTCTGTTGCGATTGCTCTTCATCAAGCTTATTTTCGCCCTGACACCAGACATGTTCAGCTTTCAGTGAACATAGCTTAGCAACCGTATCATCCAAAGAAACGCGCAGCTTCGGATCTTCGTTTACGGTACCGATATCAAAGGCAGGTAATAGGTGGATATTATTCAGGCCCGCTTGTTTTAACTGTTTAAGGTGACGAATACCGTCGCTGGCTTTTTCACTAAAAGCCTTATATTTGCCGACAAAATCTGAGTTGCTCAGAGCGTTATCATGGGCGGAAAAATCACGGATATGAGTTTCGTAAAACACATTGTCCTCAAAATCCTGCACTTCTGGAACCTGATGCTGTTGCCAGCCTGCAGGCATTGTTTCGGCACCATCAAGGTTAACTAGTTGTGAGTACTCACTATTTGTTGACAATGATAAAGAATAAGGATCGGTAGTGGTGATATTAACGACTTTACCTGCATCAGGATGGTAAATTTCGAGAATATACTGATAGTAATAACCCTGATAGTCCCCGGAAAGATCTCCGGACCAAATTCCGGTGCTAGTATCTTCACTAAGCTGAACTTTGGCCGGTTCTGCCGGCACACCAGGTTTTTCAAACAAAGTTACCGATACGGATTTCGCCGTTGGTGCCCAAAGCGAGAACTGAGTATTGGATTCACCAGCTTGTTTTGAGGTGGCGCTACCGAACCTAGTATATTCATCGGCATCATTGCTACCGGATGTATATAAGGCATCTAAAAGATTCCCGAACTGCACAGCAGTTGCAAAAGTAACCTGCTGACTTTCATCAACATTTATCAAATATAAAGGTCCCTTTACTAAACTGCGGATATCTGCGTCTGGCAAAGTTAACTGATAAGACTGACGAGCGGAAAAACTCGCCAGATGTGGATATTTTGTTGCCAGTTGTTCAGACATCTCATTGACTTGCAATGGATGCAGTTCGCTGACCTGGCCAATCATGTCGATTGAAGTCAGGTAGGCTTTTTCCGCCAAAGGATCGGTTTGACCGTCAACCAAAACAATATGATTTTGTTGTAACCAGTGAGCCTGAGCCGACTTGGTAGCTGCGAGTATTTGCTTTGCTGAAATCTCTGGCTGCTGACCTTGTTCGTCAGCCTGACACCCTGAAAGGGCAATCATTGATATAGGAAGAAATAAGGAAGCAGACGTCTTCAAAATCTGAGCAAACCTGAGGGAAGGGGCTTTAATCATATACTTTTCCGTACCATTAACAGGCTAGCGCGCAGCCTGAGAAAATAGTGTTTAAAACCAGAGTCCTGGACTTGGTTTTGACTTTCGCTAGGATGCTCGAACCTCTGGCAATTAGCAAATGCATACGTATTCAAGCATTAATGAGGGTGTCACAATATTGCAATATTCACCCAATAACCTATTGTTTTAAGTGCTTTTTAATCCGCCCTTGTTAATCACTGGTTAAAGTTGTTACACCCGCACACGTCTTTTATGAATACGTATGCAGGGAATTCTTTTATCGGACCAGTGCCATTAACATAGTCAGAATCCGCAAAAAGTGGGTGATTTTTGTACAAAAAACACATATAACTTAATCAGGATGATTAAGACAATAATGATGCATGGATGTATACGGGGAGAAACAATATGTTAAATTTTAAGCCGAACAAGGTGGCGTTGGCGCTGGTTTCGACTGGCCTGATTTCCATGAGTTCTGTGTCTTTTGCTGCTGAAGAAACAGCGGCAGAGCAAGAAGTTGAAGTCATTGAAGTTACGGGTATCCGTGGCAGTCTTCAAAAAGCACAAGCTATCAAAATGAGCACCAACTCAATCGTTGAAGTGCTATCTGCTGAAGATATCGGTAAATTACCTGATACTTCAGTCGCTGAATCTCTTTCTCGTTTACCAGGCCTTTCTGGTGAGCGTCGTAACGGTCGTACTAGCGGTCTATCTGTTCGTGGTTTTAACGAAAACTACGTCGGTACTTCACTAAACGGTCGTGAATTACTAGGTATGGGTGACAACCGTGGTGTTGAATATGATTTATACCCTACCGAAATCGTATCTACTATCGTTGTATATAAAACACCTGAAGCTGGCCTAGTGTCTCAGGGTATCGGTGGTACAATCGATCTACAAACTGTTAGTCCATTAAATGCTGATTCTACTTTCACCATCAATGCTGACTATGAGCAAAATGGCGAAGATGCAGCAAACCCAGACTACGATAATAACGGTCATCGTTTTTCATTCAACTGGGTTGACCAATTTGCTGACGACACTTTAGGTCTGGCACTTACTGTAGCGACTCAGGAAACTCCTCGTCAGGAAGAGCAATTCCGTGCATGGGGTTATGCTGACTCTGACGACGGTAAAATCTTAGGCGGTCACGATTCTTTCGTTCGTTCTGCAATGCTAGAGCGTGATTCAATCGCTGGTATCGTTGAATGGGCGCCAACTGATAATTTAAAACTTCAGCTAGACGCTTTATACATCGACTTCAATGAAAACGACGTACGTCGTGGTCTTGAAGAAGGTGGTCCAGTATGGGGTGGCGTAAACTACACTGTTACTGAAGTTGAAAATGGCCTTGTAACTTCAGGTTATTGGGATGGTTTCCACTCAGTAATTCGTAACGATGCGCGAAGCCAGGAAGCGGAACTTACCACTTTCGGCTTAAACGTTGAGTACTCTCTAACTGATGACTGGACTTTAGAAGCCGATCTTTCGACGGGTAAAGTTGATAAATTACTATTTGACGTAGAGAGCTACTCAGGTGTTGGCCGTGCAGGTATGGCTGACCGTCCTACTGCTGCGCGTTCCTGGGAAATGACATCTACTGGTGTTATGTACTCAGATCATCCAACCTTACCAGGTGTTGATTACACTGATGAAAGTTTAATTCGTCTTGCTGGTCCTCAAGCTTGGGGTGCGCCAATTATCGGTGGTGACGCACAAGACGGGTTCGTTAACCGTCCTGAGTTTGAAGAAAGCCTGGACAGCTTCCGTTTATCTGTAAACGGTGTTGTTGAATGGGGCTTCATTTCTGCTGTAGAAGCAGGAATCATGTACTCTGACCGCAGCAAATCAAAACTTAATGAAGGTGACTACCTAACAGCGCCTTCTTATCCTGGAGATGCTCCTATTCCTGAAGTATTGGGCGTAGCGGATCTTAGCTTCATTGGTATCAACGGCGTTCTTGCGTACGATTCACTAGGTCTGTTTAAATCCGGTTACTACACAGCAACTGAAGCTTCATTGGTTCAGAACGATCGTCTTGGTGATACTTACGAGGTTGATGAAGAAATCACTACCCTTTACGGTAAGTTGGATATCGATACTGAATTTGCTGGTATCTACGTAAGCGGTAACTTCGGCGTTCAGGTTATTGACGTTGACCAGAGCTCTACAGGTTTCTCAACAACGACTGAAGAAGGCACTGGTAATACCCTGGCAACTGCAGTTTCTGGTGGCGACAGCTACACTGACGTTCTTCCTACCTTAAACTTAAGCTTTGAGATTGCTGAGAACCAGTTTATCCGTACTGCGATTGGTAAAGTTCAATCTCGTCCACGTATGGACCAGATGAAGCCTAACAATCAGTTCGGTTTCTCATTTAACGCAAATCAGGTAGGAAGTGAAGATCCTGAAAATGGCCCTTGGAGTGGTAGCGCTGGTAACCCAACGCTAAAACCTCTTGAAGCAAACCAGTTTGATATCTCTTACGAGAACTACTTTGCTGATGAAGGTTACTTCGCTGCAGCCTTCTTCTACAAAGACTTAACTAACTGGCACCGTTCTGGTAGCGTGCTAACTGATTTCTCTGACGAGTACATTCCGGGTTACCACCAAGTCACAGTTGTTGACGAAGTTACTGGAGAAGAAACTATTCTTACGCCGCAAACCTTCGAAGGTTTTGTAGGCACAACGACTGATGGTTTTGAAGGTTTTGTACGTGGTTACGAATTCCAGGCAAGCGTACCGTTCAATCTATTCGCCGATGCTCTTGACGGCTTTGGTTTAGTAGGTAGTGCTACGTTCCTTGACGGTGAGTTAGATGACGGTGGCCGTATTCCTGGTTTGTCTGAAGAGAGCTACTCTTTCACGGCTTACTATGAAAACAGTGGTTTTGAAATCCGTTTATCAGGCACCAAGCGTGATGAATTCTTAACTGAAGCTCGCGGTCTGAGCTTATCACTACAAGAATTCGAAAGCTTAGGTGGTGAACTTTGGGATGCACAAATCGGCTATGACTTCAGCGAATCAGGTATTGACTCTCTAGACGGTCTGCGTGTTACCTTCAAGGTTCAAAACCTTACCAAAGAAGACGACGTTCAGGCAGATGCTGCGGACTCTCGTTTCGTTACCTTGTATCAGTACTACGGTGCTAACTACTTACTTGGTATCAACTACGAGTTCTAAGACACTCTGAACTGTTCGAAAAACCTGTTAGGATAATTCCTAGCAGGTTTTTTTTTATCTAACCTTTTTCTTGAAAGCGTTTTGTTGAAGGTCTCGTGACAATGCAACAACCTATAAAAAAATTAGTTATTCTTGGCGGTGGTACATCTGGTTGGATTTCCGCTGCATTATCAAAAAAGCTTCTTGGCAATGCCATCGAAGTTGAATTAGTAGAATCCAGTGAAATTGGTACCGTCGGTGTTGGTGAAGCCACCATACCACCGATCAAATTATTAAATGATGTACTTGGCTTAAATGAGGCTGAGTTTTTACGAGAAACTCAAGGCACGATCAAACTGGCTATTAAGTTTGAAAATTGGAAGAACGAGAATCATAGCTATTACCACACGTTTGGTTCCGCCGGAAAAAGCATGGCGTTCTGTCATTTCCACCATTTTTTAAAACGTGCGGGTGAATTAGATGATGACAGTAAGTTATGGGATTACGACTTAAATGCCCTTTGTGCCGAAGAGGGCAAATATGCTCATATCCGTCACCAGGATCCGATTCTGGAAATGCCCTACGCCTATCACTTTGATGCTGGATTATATGCTCAGTATTTGCGTAAATTCTGTGAAAAGATCGGCGTTCAACGCACCGAAGGCACGGTGGCCAAAGTCCATCAAAACTCGCAAAATGGTTACATCGAATCTCTGCAGTTAAAAGACGGTAGCCTGATTAGCGGTGATCTATTCCTCGATTGTTCCGGCTTTCGCGGCTTATTGATTCAGCAGACTCTGCAAACGGGCTATGAAGACTGGAGCCATTGGCTGCGTTGTGACCGAGCCGTTGCGGTGGCTTCAAAACGATTTGAGCATACCCTGCCATATACGCGTTCTATCGCCCATAAAGGCGGTTGGCAGTGGCGTATACCTTTACAACATCGCAATGGTAACGGCCTTGTTTACAACAGCGGCTATTATTCTGACGATGAAGCCACTGAGTTGCTGCTAGGTAACCTTGATAGCAAAGCAATCACCGATCCAAAAGTGATTAAGTTCCAAACCGGACGCCGTTATCAGCAATGGAATAAGAATGTGATCGCCGTCGGACTTTCCAGTGGTTTCCTGGAACCATTGGAATCAACATCGATTCATTTGATTCAATCAGCGGTCGTTCGCTTAATTCACTTATTCCCGCATCATGGTATTAACGACGCCATGGTTGATGAATATAACAAGCAATCAAAATTGGAATTTGAACAAATTCGTGATTTTATCATTCTTCACTATCACGTTAACCAGCGCACCGATAGCCTGTTCTGGCAAGAGATGCGGGATATGAAGATTCCAGAGACGCTAGCCCACAAAATAGAGTTGTTTAAACAAGATGGTCGCTTATTCCGGGATCAAAATGATTTATTCCTGGAAAGCTCATGGCTACAGGTAATGCTGGGACAAGGCCTGGTGCCAAACAGTTATCATCCGATGGCTAACGCCATGCCGGAATCGAAATTGAAAGCTATGCTTGAAAAAATCAAAGCCATCAAACGGGAACCGGTTTCGGCTATCCCTAGCCATGATGAATTTCTAAAGCGCTACTGTGGACAATAACATGGCAGAGCAAAAACCTTTTCACATTCTCATCCTTGGTGGCGGCACCGCCGGCTGGATGGCAGCAAACCTGTTTGCCAACCGCTGGCGCAATTGTGACAATCAGAAATCGGTAAAAATTACCCTGATTGAATCTAAAGACGTTGGCATCATAGGCGTAGGGGAGGGCTCTACGCCAACCCTAAAGCGCTTCTTTGAAGACTTAAATATTCCTGAATCACAATGGATGCCAGCGTGTGATGCTACCTATAAGGTGAATATTCGATTCAAGGACTGGAGCCCGCAATCGGGTATCGCTGATTATTCTCATCCGTTCACCACGCAAGTGGATACCTTCACCAAGCGCGCGTTTTTAGTTAATGGCCGAACCCGGAGAATGGGCTTAGACACCCATACCCGTCCTGATGATTTTTTATTAAATGGCGTGCTGGCCAATCAAGGTAAAGGCCCGCTAACCCCTGACAATTTTCCCTTTGTCATGGAGTATGGCTATCACTTTGATTCTGGCAAGCTTGGCCAGTTTTTAAAGGACAAGGCTATTGCCGCCGGCGTCGAGCACAAGCAGGCACATATCACCCAGGCAAAACGCTCACCTCAGGGCGAACTGGAAGCCATTATCGATGATCAGGGCGAAGCCTATAGCGCTGACTTTTTTATCGATTGCACCGGTTTTTCCTCGCTGTTAATGCAAAAAGCATTACGCGTGCCTTATAAAAGCTTTAAATCGAACCTTTTCAATGATTCTGCCGTGGTGATGCCAAGCTCGATGGACTCGATAATTCCCGTTGAAACCGAAGCAACGGCATTGAGCGCTGGCTGGTGCTGGAAAATTCCGCTTACCAGTCGCTATGGCAATGGTTATGTTTTCAGTAGCGACTTTATCGACAATGATCAGGCGGAAACCGAATTTCGCCGCCATATCGGCGCATTGGATTCGGAACAGGAATGTCGTTTTCTAAAAATGCAGGTCGGCCAGCTAACCGAACATTGGTCCTATAACTGCCTTGGCCTGGGATTATCGCAAGGGTTTATTGAGCCTTTGGAAGCAACGGCTCTGCACCTGGTTCAGGTCAGTATTGAACTGTTTGCCAGCCTATTGGAAAAGGGTAACTTTTCCAGCCATTATGCGCCGGAATACAATAAGAAAATTAGCGAGCGCTTCGAGCGGGTTCGTGATTACATCGTTGCCCATTACAAACTGAATACTCGTGATGACAGCGAATACTGGCGTGCAAATCGCGACAACAACAAGCTGTCGCAATCGCTGTTAAGTATTCTCGACTGTTGGTATCAACGTGGCGATTTAAACGAAGAAATTGAGCGTCAGAATCTGGATACCCATTTCGATGCGGTTTCCTGGAATTGTTTACTCGCCGGTTATGGTACGTTTCCACCGTTGGCACCGAATCAACCTGGTCAGGGCGACCTTTATCAGGAAAAGAAGATTCAGCAATTTTTACATGGCTGTAGTTTAAACTTTAGTGATCACCAGAGTAATTTACGCAAGTGAAGTTAACTAAAACACCTGAGATAGCTAAGCATTGAGAGCAACTATGAAGACACTGACCATACCGCAACTGCCAATGCCATCATCCCGTCTAATCTATGGATGTATGCGCATCAGTGGTGACAATTCACAACAGGATCGGGAAAAAGGTAAGCGTGCCATCGAAGCTGCGATTGATGAAGGTTACAACCACTTTGATCATGCCGATATTTATGGCGGTGGTGAATGTGAGTCAATATTTGGTGAAGTTCTTAAAGCTCAGCCGCACCTGCGCAATAAGGTATTAATTACCTCAAAAGCCGGAATTCGCTTTGCAAACACACCGGTGGCTGGTGAGGTCGGTCGTTACGATTTTTCCCATAATTATCTGATTAAGCAGGTCGAAGGTTCATTAAAGCGTCTTAATGTTGATGCTTTAGATATGTTTCTGTTGCACCGTCCAGATTATTTGTTTAATGCTGAAGACGTTGCCCACACCCTCAATGAACTGCGCCAGTCCGGCAAAGTAAAACACTTTGGGGTGAGTAACTTCAGTGCCAGCCAGCTGGAATTACTACAGTCAAAAATGACCGATTCATTGTTGGTGAATCAAATTGAAATCAATATCCATAATATCGACGCATTTTCCAATGGCACCTTAGATCAGTGCCAACAATATGGCATCACTCCCATGGCCTGGTGTCCGATTGCTACCGTCGCTTATGAAGCCTGGGGCAATACCTTTAGCGATGAAGATGTTGCGCGCATTCAACAGGAATATCAGCGTCAGGCTGACTTTTATGGCTGCGAGCAATGGGTTATCGCGCTGGCCTGGTTGTTAATAAATCCAGCGCAAATTTGCCCTATCATCGGTTCTACCAACCCTGAACGAATTACCATGGCAAAACAGGCCTTAGATTTAGACTATCGTCATGAAGACTGGTATCGCCTGCTAGAAGCCAGAAATGGCCATCCAGTACCTTAGCCACAACCAGTAGTTACGTAAAAAGGAACAATCAAGGATGAGTTTTTGGAAAGAGCTTTTCGATGTATACCAGCAGCAATTGCAATCAAAACGTCTTGCTAAAGGCGCCGGTCGATCATTAATACAGGAAATACGAATCAATCTTTCGCTGATGGCAGAAGCGCTGCAGCATCCAGAATCTTGCGCTGCCTTGTTAGCAAACCTCGAAGACACGGCGTTTCGCCATTACTGCCAGCAAGGCTATGAATTTGAGCAATTAAACCCGCAGAGTCTTAATAAAACCACAACAGCTGCCATTCCTGAATTCAACCAATATTTGCAGCAATCAACGGAAGAGCTAATTTACCGAGCTTATCAGAGAGTTAAGGTTTTAAAAGCGTTTGCAGCGGCAAATAATGCCAAAGACAGCCAACGAAGAATTCAATCGCTACTGCGCTATCATGTTATGCTAGTCGCCCATGTACAGTCTCAGCCACTACGTTTGAGTCACAGTAGATCGTAGTAACCCCTAATTTACAATCAGGAGCCCCCTTGGTGTCTTACCGTTTCTTCCCCCTATACTTAATTTTTCTAGTGGCCACAGGTTGTCAGCCGACATCAAATGTAAAGCAAGTGAATATCGAACTCGCCCCGGACACTCAGTCCACTGCCGTATCCAACTTAGAGCCGTTAGGCATGAGCGTCACTGCTGAAGAAAACCGCCCGGTATCCTTCACCAACAAACGTTCAGGCTATTACTACACTCAAACCCATGTTAATGATCATCCAGAGCACAGCTGGTTTAGCGGTTTTAATCTGGCACAAAAACGCTTGTTTCAAGATTATGAGATTGCCATCGATGGCTCGCCGTTAAAACGCCAGCAAGCCAAGGTCAATGTTTACCCACACAAGTTAGAACGTGTTTACCCTGAAGGTACGACAGTACAGTTATCCCTATTTGATAATCAGGATATTGTCCGTATCTCTGTTACATCCGAATCCGATGATGTCACCATCAAAATCCTCGGTGAGCAGGTCAAAGAAAGTCTGATGGTTGGCGAACTTAGCACTTATCGTTCAAGCGAAGATACCGATAAAGTCATCGCGGTTGCGTCAATTCAATCGTCCACTGACGATGCTGATTCCGAGAAAGGCTTTTACATTCTGATCGCTGACAGCATTGCCAAAGCCACTGATATGCTCAATCAGGTTCGTCAGCATGATAGCGAATGGCAACAACAGCGCCAGCAACGAATGTTAAGTCTGTTAAACGACAATACCTGGATGCATAGCAGCGATAGCGAACTGGTTAAAGCCCTGCAATGGCAAATCCTCAATCTCGATTCATTGATGACCAATCAGCACGGTAAAGGTATTTATGCTGGCTTACCCTGGTTCAACGAATATTGGGGCCGGGATAGCTTTATTTCATTGCCTGGAGCCACTCTGGTGACCGGGCAGTTTGATTTCGCCCGGGATATGATCACAGCTTTTGCCAAGTTCCAGGATAGAGATCCGGATTCAAAATTCTTCGGACGGGTACCAAATCGGGTTCGTATCGAAGATATTGATTACCACACCACCGATGGCACTCCGCGTTTCGTTATCGAGATGCGTCATTATGTGCAGTACAGCGGTGATAATAGCCTAATCGAACAGCTTTATCCGAATGTAAAAGACTCAATCAATGGCTCATTGAAAAACTGGGTAGATAAAAAAGGATATTTATTACACGCCGATAATGAGACTTGGATGGACGCCCGCCGCGAGCCTGACAAAGTCCCTTATTCACCAAGAGGCACCCGTGCTAATGATATTCAGGCGCTTTGGTTTGAGCAGTTAAAAGCCGGGATTTATTTTGCCAAAGTCGTCAACGACATAGAATCGGAAAGCCAATGGCAACAAGCTCTGGACAAATTACAACAAAACTTCTCCAAGGACTTTGTGCTGGCGGATAAAGGCTATCTCGCCGATCATCTAAATCAGGACGATAGCGCCGATACGCAATTGCGCCCTAATCAGTTTTACGCCTTTGATATGATCGAAGATAAGGCCCTGATTGCCAAAGCTACGACGTTGGCCTGGCAGCAACTGGTATATCCCTGGGGCGTGGCATCACTGGATAATCGAGATAGTGATTTCTATCCTTACCATCTGACAGAGGCGTATCACAAGGACGCTGCTTACCACAATGGTACTGTTTGGCTGTGGAATAATGGTATTGCCATGCAACGTATGATTGAGGCGGGTAATACAGATTTAGCGTTCCAATTATTCACCAATATGAATGAGCAGGCACTGACACGCGGTGTGGTTGGTGGTCTGGCGGAGAATGCCGATGCCTACCCTCATCCGGGTAAGTCAGTGGCGAAAATTACCGGGACTTACCTACAGGCATGGTCGAATGCTGAGCAGCTTCGTGCCTGGTATCAAGATTTCCTTGGCGTGCGCCCGGATCTAATTCAAAAGCAAGTAACGTTTGCACCGCGCTTGCCTTCCTCCCTTGAAGATTTACAGTGGCAGTCACGTATTGGCAGTGGAACGATGACGGTGAGCTACAAAAAATCCGAATCTATCGAACATTATCAGCTTGCTTTTAACGACATCGATGGCCAGCTTATCCTGGATTTACCAGGCTTTAAACCAGTGACGATTGATATCGATACTCAAAACATTATGCTTGTTGAATTATCTGCGCAAGCCCTGTCGATTGGGCAATATAATGCCCAGGGGGAAGAGCAGGATAAACAGCAGTGGTCAGCCGATCAGCAGCGCCTTAATCACTTAGAAGAACTGACAACCATTTCGTCACAGGCAAGCTTTGCTAAACCTATCGCGATTGAAAATCATCCAAGGCTCAAGAATTAGAGGGTGTTTATTTTTCGAGGTCAATTTTGTAGCGAATTGTTTGAGATGTGCCCTAAAAAAGACAACACGCTTTTGCAATTAGACATAATCAGACTTGCAGGCAGCCAGGTCTGGTTCTGCCTAATCTATTTCAAAGGAGTAATAGATATCAGCCGAGTTTTCGATCCCGGAAACGGTTTCCAGCCATAATCGAGACATCAGATATAAACGAACCGTCAGCTCATTAACAGGTTCATAGACGCCGATACCATATTTTAAAAATATCCGCTCGCCGAGATAGCCGCTAATGGTAGCCTGCGTTACATCATCTTCAACTTCGGCATCGATAGTGACATCGGTTAATAATGGTAAATTTTGTACCACATTTTGAATGGGCGTGGTCTTGGTCAATGCATTGGCTAGTGCCACACCAACTGCACTGCCTCCCCCGGAATCCGCGTCGAGGCCGCGACCACGGATAAGATAAGACATGATCTCTGGCTGAGGCATGCCAGGATTGGAGAAAAAGCTAAGATTTAATGCCTCGGTAGGCCCGACAATTGACAACCCAACCACTACATTTTCGTCTTTGATCTCGCGTATGGCTTTTACATTAATATTCGGATTTGACGGAGAGCCAGCAAAGGAAATCTCGCCACTCTCAACCTGTAAATCCTGACCATAAGCTTTATATTCGCCATTGAGTATCTTCAATAAGCCAAATAACTGCAATGGTTGGCGGGCTTCTTGGCGTATTTTTAGCTTGCCACCAAGGTTGCCAGTAAATCCTTGTCCCTTTAATCGAAATTCAGGTTTAATGAGTAAATCAACATCCGTGGCCAGACCAAATTGAGTGACTTGCTTCACCTGTTTCCCGGATGCATCGACGATAACCGCATCGTCACTGACATCTATGCTGCCTTCAGGAAGATTCTCCAGTACCATTAACCCGTCTAAAACCTCAACTTCACCGCTCACCAGCCCTTTTTGCTTGGCATACGCAAAACGTATATCCGTGGCGATCACTGCATCCAGGTTGGGGGGAAATAACAGCGGCAATTTCTCGGAAAATAGCCTGGCATTTGCCTCCACCCCCTGTTGCCATTCGGCAGTCGCAGTTAGCTCAGCCGGAAAATTACGAATTTTAAAACCACCATTTACATCCGCCTGTTGTCCGGAAAACTCTACGTCAACATTGATGTCATCGATGCTGTTGGGACTCTGATAGGTCTGAAACTCGCCATCATGCAGCGACAGACGCCCGTTCATGGCAGGCTTTGCAACGGTACCAGAAATAGCCAATTTAGAAGAAATGTCTCCGCGGGCTTTGCTGATCCCCGGTACTAATTCTTCCAGTAGCTGAATGCGAAATCGCTCGATATTGAGTTTTCCGGAAATAGGATACGGTGATTGCTGTAAATCAACAGTCATGTCTCCGGCTAAAAACTGGCTGTTTTCATCTTTATCTATAAACAGATTAACCTTTGCTTGTTGTTCATTGGCAGTTACCTCAATCTTGCCTTGCTGCCAACGAATCAGCTCGGCGCTTTTATTTTCACTGATCAAGGTTAATTGCCCACTTTGCAAATGATTTACCAATGCCAGCGCGTCCAATTGCCCCGCTGTCCATGAAGCCTGGGCTTCACCATCAATCGCCGTCTCTAGCTCAAGCACTTTACCCAACATCAGCTCATCGTAATCATCGAGAGTCAGTGACCAGTTCAGATGCAGATCACCATCGGCACCCAGTTGACTTTGCCTGCTCACACAGATGTTATTATCGGCGTGGTTCCAGCAATGGGGCATAATCTGCGCCTCGGAAGTTTTCAGATTAATCTTCGCCTGCAATGCTTGCTGTAATTGCCATTCGATTCCCTCAAAGCCGATACTGGCATCACTGATTTGCAACTGACTGCGTTGTGCCTGCAAATCGAGCTTATTCTCTAAAGATAACGCCAGAAAAATATCGCCGCTGCTGCTTAACTGTAGTGTTTGCGCATTAATGTCACCATCGAGTTGTAACTTGATGTCGGTGACTTTTTTATCCTGAATTTTTAGCGTACTGGAGGTAACTTCAATATTGGCTTTGTGCTCCCTGACTGGAAAATAATTGAGCGCAAGCACCGCCTCTGGAACCTGAATCGTCTGCATCGAAAATGCCTGTAATCTGGCCAGTAATTCGATGTTGGGATCATCAATTGCGCCGGTGACACTGATATCCCCCGCTAGTTGCCCCTTAATGTCCTCAAACCAACGTTGGAACCTGGCTCCTTGCCATTGCCCCTGTAGATGCCAGTTTTCATCACTGTAACCTTGGATATTAAGCTGTGAATCCGCCAGGGTAACCTCGAATTTGCCATCGTCGAGGCGTAAATTGTTATCGATTGAGAAATTTGCCAGCAAAGACAAGGGATGTTCATTGATAACTCCCTGTAAACTTGAATTGTAGGAAGAAACCTGCCAACTACCCGGTTTTTCCAGACTTTCGGGTAAATCGTTTTGATCCAGCATTGCCAATAAGTGCAGCTGCCCATTCACCCTGCCGGTAAGGGGCTGACCGTTAAATTGCAGTCGCGGCAGTGATAATGATGGAATATTGAGGTCGGTTTTAATGCGAAAATTTTCACTGTAATCAAGATTGAGCTGACCGTTCAATGCGCTATTGCTGCTCTTGTCAGCAAAGCGTAATTTCGAAATATCTAAAACTTGCTCACTGTGAGTTCCCGTAAGATTAATGCTTGCCTGCTCGTAACCAAAGCCGGTTAACTGAATATCACTATTGATTTGTTGCTGGCCAAGGTTACCAAATAACTGTGACTGACTATTTTCAACAATGAATTTCTCACCAACGAGTGCTGTCAGGTCGATACGACGACTCTGAACATTGGCAACAAACGGCAACGTCGAGTCAATAAGATCGCCACGTACATCAACCGATACCGGCACCTTGCCAGCGTTCACCAATTGCAGCTCCAATTCCGACAAATTACCGGCAACCTTTAGGGTCTGTTCACTTTGTTCCAGTTCCGTATACCATGGGAAATGAGAAATTTGCGTATTCGCCTGAAGATTCATCGCCCAGGGCGTTTGCCAATCGATATTGCCAGTTAATTCAGCATTACCATAGTCCTTGGCCTCGAGAGCCAATTCGGTAATATTCAATTGATACCCTGACCAATCGAGGGCCAATAAAAAATCTCTCAGATTAACCACGGGTTTTGGTTCGTCGGTAGTCGCGAGGGTAAGATCGATATCGGCGATTGCGATTTGTGCAACCCGTAAATCAATAGGAATGAAAATATCTGGAAGCGTTGCCAACGGCCACTGTTCGGGCGTTGCCGGCGATGACTGAGATGGATTGTTCGCTGCTACGTCGTTAGCCTCACCAGCCGATGAAAGGGTTGCCACCTCAACTTGACTCAGGGAGGTGTTGGCAATATTAATCCGGCTGTTTTGACCAGTTATCGCCGTTTTAAGCGCGGTTACCTGAACGTCGACGCCTGGGTTAACAAAATGGATTTTATCCACTGCAATTAAGCCGATATCGATACCGATAGGCAGGTTAATCAATGCATGTGAAGGCGGCTCCGGCTCTGGTTCACTGTCAGTATCTGTAACCGTCATGTTGACCAGTATCGATTTTGCCTTCAGCCAGGGCATACAAAGTCGCTTCATCGCTAAACACCGACCTTCTAACTGATAACCAACGTCGTTAAGCTCGATGTCGATACCATCAAGATTGATTCGAATCTGATCAAATTCAGCCTGTCCTAACAGATGGCCTTGCCGGAACTGAATATCGACAACAGATAAGGTATTTACACCTGCCAGTAATAGGCGATTACCCCATTGGGTAAACAACAGTAACGTTAGCAAAAGTAACAATAATGTGATCGGCGCGATAACCCACTTTAGCAATCGCTTTAACATTACAATTCCGCTCCCAGATTTATATGTATCTTCCAGCTGGGATCGTCCTCACTAATACCATAACCAAAATCAACCCGGATAGCGCCAACCGGAGAAATATAGTGCGCTCCAAACCCGACGGAATAAACCGGATCAATGCGAATATCGTCGGTGGCATTACCAGCATCGGTAAACACTACGCCCCGTATTTTATCGGTAAAATAGTATTGATATTCAGCACTGGCCAGGGCAATACGTTTACCGCCAACGACCACCTCTTCTCCGGCAAACTCGCCTTCATTGATAATCTGTGTGGGTCCCTGGGACTGATAATCGAAGCCACGAATACTCAGATCGCCGCCAGCAAAAAAACGTAACGAAGGCGCCAGTTCCGATTTCGGTGCATCGAAGATATCGGAAATTCCGACCTCTGCCCGAAATACCAGGCGATGACGGCGCGTCGGCGTGGTGATGAAACGCCATCGAGCAATCGCGCGAAGTATGCTGATATCCGACCCTGCGCCTTCGGCACCACCCTCGAACATGTAGTACTGACTGAACCCCCAAGATGGATCAAGCTGAGGGCCTTTTCGGGACGTGCGGGAAAAAATCACTCCGGGCATCAGATAGCTACCACTCTCCACCTCATCCTCGGCTATCTCTTTAGGTAGATCTTCGATGCGCCAGCGCTCTGCCAGAAAACGAGTGTAATATTGGGCACTCCAACGCTCGTAGATGCGTACATTTGCAATTCGTCCTTCTAAGTATTTTCCGACCAGTCCTCCGTACTCATCATCCTCAAACGTCAACTGCAGCTGCAGCAGGTCTTTGAGCGGATCAGAAAGAGGAATACGGTAAGTGAACCGCCCAGTGGGATTGATTTGCGAATATTCAAACCTGGTTTCCTGACTGTGGCCCTTGCTATTTATCTTTGGCGTGCGCCAACTGGTAGAGACGCGAAACAGAGTGTCAGTTGCAAAGCCAAAACCGACATCGACATAATGGGATTTCGTCTCGCCAAGAGTTACGTTAACCGGTATTAGCTGATTTACCGGATTTTTTAAATCCGGGACTACAAGTAAGTTTCCGAAATACTGAGTTTGTTGCAGCAAGCTTTGAAACTGTAATAATTTCTGGCTTGTATAAGGTTCGCCGACATCGAAAGGGATGAGCACTTCGAGCAGCTCAGGATCCAGATCGAATTCAGAAAATATCACCTCGCCAAGATAGTAGCGCCGGCCACTTAAGTAAACCAGCTCAACATCGGCACTGGTATAATCCTCCTGGATTGCCAGGCGAGAGCGCAAATATCGCCCTTCGAAATAACCGCGATCCAAGGCCAAATTTGAAATTTTTGATTTTACCGATTCATATACACTGTGATCGACAATATCGTTGGATTTGAGTAACTTTGTCTGGATTTCCGTGACTAACTCTACAAATTGACTGTCGAGCTCAGCTTCTCCCTGAATATCAATGAGTATGTCTGAATAACGGGTTGGCTCATTAAGTACCACATCGATATGTAATCGCCAGATTTTCTCATCATCTTTCACCACATCTTTGTCAATGCGCACATCGATTTCACTGCGGTAATACCCCATCGCCTGTAGAGCTGTGGTGGTTTTATCTTCTGCAGTAAACACAAAACCTTCTCTTTTTGTCTCAGTGTCGGGGAGTTCACCTAAGTGAGCGCGAATATTGCGTTTAAATTTTTGTGGTAAGTCGTCGGGGAGTTTTACCTGCAAGTTGGCGGCAACAAGCTTCCCACTAAACAAGCATAATATGAGAAATACACAAAAACCTGACCAAAATTTCGTAGTCATTATCACTAGGGGAAGATTTTCTCGCATCATCCATGGCAAAAAATGCAACACAAACCTCATTTTCAGGGGGCGATTATCATTGGGAAAAAACAAAAGATTTCGAGCCTTATACAGAGTATGGCAACAGTTAAAGAAAATACGATAACAAATTGAATATTATTAAAGAAATGGTTTTGAAAAGGTTGGGGAATTGGCGGAGGTGGAAGAAGGAGGTGGTAGGTGGAAGACAGCACTTACAGTCTTCGATTATCGGCAGGCAGAATAACGCACAGACACCAGGAAGTGAGCAGTTATCGAGCGGTGGAAAAGCAATCCATCAATGAGCGCCTTAGCAATTAGCTTATTTCTATGAGTACATTGCATTTCTGGCATACAATAAAAAATAGCGTCTGGCGATACTTTGTGCATTTCTGAAAACTGGATACTGATACCCAAAATTTGTTTATTCTGTGCTCAGCGGTGTTGGTCAATCAATATCGGATTACCATCCGGATCTTCGAGCATAAAGCTGCCTGGGCCCGAAGGTTCACCATTGACCTCAGATAACAAGGTTAACCCCTGTTGCTTGCAATAGGCCTGAATATCACGGACATCATCAAATTCATCGAGATTCGTGGCTTTTTGGTCCCAGCCGGGATTAAAGGTCAGCATATTTTTCTCAAACATGCCCTGAAATAAACCAATGATGTGGTCACCATTTTGCAAAATACACCAGTTTTGCTCTAGCTCGCCACCTATCTGACTGAACCCCAGCTTTTCATAAAACTGCTTCGAAGCCTGAATATCCTTTACCGCCAGAGAAACCGAAAAAGCACCTAATTTCATTGAGTTATTCTCCACAATTAGTGTTTGCAGGTGTTTTCTAACTGTAGATGAAATTGAGCGCTAAAGCGATCATTAAGGGCGTATCGCGGGGCGATACTCCGGGAACGCGATAGACAACATCGCTTCGGGTACGTGGCAGAAAACGCCACTTCGAGTACGCGATAGACAGCATCGCTTCGGGTACGTGGCAAAAAAACGCCACTTCGAGTACGCGATAGACAGCATCGCTTCGGGTACGTGGCAAAAAAACGCCACTTCGAGTGAGGTAAGCTTCGCTGGTGGGAGGTGGGAGTGTAAGAAAAAACCTTGCGTCATTCCGTGACACTGCACGGAATCTAAAGTTAAAGTTTTAACTTAATGCCGATAAGAACTCAGCGTGAGAGAGATCCCGGCCGTTGCCGGGATGACGCAAGATAATCGTCATTCCGTGATACTGCACGGAATCTAGTCGTTATTTTTTCAGGCTTAGCGTGCCTTTTCGGGACTTAGCACGGTCAGTCCGAGCTAGTGTTTTAGAATTGGGCTTGTTATGTGGTGCCGGTTTTTGGGGCTCATTGGATTGCGGTTTTGCCGGTCGTTTAGCATTGGCCTTATCCTGATTTCTTGAATCCTTTTCTACTCGACGGCTGACACCATCGCTTTGAGGCTTTCTACCAGCTCTGCCCTTGTCATTTCGATTATCGCGATTGTCTGAGCGACGTCTTCGATTCGATGCGGATGAATCCCCTGTTCTGGTTGATGGTCGGGTTTGTGTTCGGTTTGCAGGTCGGTTTTCGAATTTTTTATCTGTGACAGATCTTTGCGGTGCAGTTTGTGATTGCACGCTCTCAGGCGCGGTCTTACTCGATGTCGCTACGGCCGCATTGATATCTCGCATCTCGCGATGGGTCAGGTTACGCCACTGCCCCGGTTTTAACTTATCCAAACTAACCGACATAATCCGAGTGCGTTTAAGCTTTGTCACTTCATAGCCAAGGTATTCGCACATACGACGAATTTGTCGATTAAGCCCCTGGGTAAGAATAATTTTAAACACATACTTGCTGAGAATGTTCACTTCGCAAGGCTTAGTAACCGTACCTAATATCGGCACACCGCGAGACATACGTTCGGCAAAGCGTGGCGATAACGGTTTATCGACAGTGACGATGTACTCTTTATCATGAGCATTTTCAGCGCGCAGGATTTTATTGACGATATCGCCATCGCTGGTCAGAAAAATCAGACCTTCCGATGGTTTATCCAGTCGTCCAATTGGAAAAATCCGCTCGCGGTGACCAATGGCATCAATGATATTACCTTTCACCTGTCGTTCGGTGGTGCAGGTGATGCCAATCGGCTTGTTGTAAGCGATATAGATACGATCAGATTTATTTTCCGGAGTGGCGGCTATGGTTTTACCATCAACCTGAACCTTATCTTCAGGCATCACTTTAGTGCCAAGCTCAGGTAGCTTGCCATTAATGGTTACCCGCTGCTCTTCAATCAATTTATCCGCTTCACGGCGAGAACAAAATCCCGATTCGCTGATAAATTTATTCAGGCGCTTGCCCGTTACTTCCGTCAAATACTTGCTCTACAAGATAAAGGTTGATGGCGGCAATTATCGCTCATAGCCTAAGCGTTTGCACTATATCGACACAATTAAAAAAGGGAAGCCGAAGCTTCCCTTTAAAAAATAAGCGATGAAACGATTAGTTTCGTTTCATGGAATTGAAGAACTCATCATTGGTCTTGGTCATTGCCAGTTTATCAATCATGAATTCCATGGCGTCAATTTCGCCCATCTCGTGAACGATCTTACGCAAAATCCACATCTTCTGTAGCTCATCTGGCTTCGTAAGAAGCTCTTCACGACGAGTACCACTGCGGTTAAAGTGAATCGCAGGGAATACACGCTTCTCGGCAATCTTGCGAGACAAGTGTAATTCCATGTTACCGGTACCTTTAAATTCTTCGTAGATAACTTCATCCATCTTCGAACCGGTTTCTACCAGTGCGGTTGCGATGATTGTTAAGCTACCACCTTCTTCAATGTTACGGGCGGCACCGAAGAAACGCTTCGGACGATGTAAAGCATTGGCATCAACACCACCGGTTAGGATTTTACCTGATGAAGGGATGACGGTGTTGTATGCGCGAGCCAGACGAGTAATGGAATCAAGCAGGATAACCACGTCCTTTTTGTGCTCTGTTAAGCGCTTGGCTTTTTCGATAACCATTTCTGCAACCTGAACGTGACGAGACGCTGGCTCATCAAAGGTTGATGCAACCACTTCACCTTTTACCAGGCGCTGCATCTCGGTAACTTCTTCCGGACGTTCGTCAATCAGCAATACCATCAACTCACACTCTGGGTGGTTGTGGGCAATACTTTGGGCAATGTTCTGTAGTAATAAGGTTTTACCCGCTTTCGGTGGTGCAACAATCAAACCACGCTGACCTTTACCAATTGGCGATGCTAAATCCAGTACACGGGCGGTAATATCTTCCGTAGAACCGTTACCACGTTCCATGGTTAAACGATGATTAGCGTGAATTGGTGTTAAGTTTTCGAAAAGGATTTTGTTGCGGGAGTTTTCAGGTTTGTCGAAGTTAACTTCATTGACTTTTAGCAGGGCAAAATAGCGTTCGCCGTCTTTTGGTGGTCGGATTTTACCGAAAATGGTATCACCGGTACGTAGACTGAAGCGTCGAATCTGGCTTGGTGATACATAGATATCATCCGGGCCTGCTAAGTAAGATGAATCTGCCGATCGTAAGAATCCAAAACCGTCTTGAAGAATTTCTAAAACACCGCCGCCAAAAATGTCTTCACCACTTTTTGCGTGGGCTTTAAGAATCGCGAAAATGACATCTTGTTTGCGGGTTCTGGCTAAATGTTCAAGCTTCATAGATTCAGCAAGCTTAATCAGATCGCCAATAGGTTTATCTTTGAGTTCAATTAGATTCATAGGATGGGTCTTGTTATGTATGTGTTTGCAATGTTTTAACGCGCCGGGAAGCGGTCAGAACGAAAAGGTTTATGGATTAAAAAGATATGTATGTTGTTTAAGTTAGCATTAAAAAACGCTTAGGTAAAGCTATCGGCCAATTCCACAAAAAATTTGTGGAAAAGGAAACAAAACCTGCCAGGTACAATCGCCATTCATAGCCCGTACAGGGTACGTAAACGGATTTACGGTATGTCGAGATACCATGGAGACTTTTTCTCGACGACATGCATCCATATACAAAAAGGCCGGGAAACCGGCCTTTTCATCAAGCAATTATAGATTGGCGTCTAAAAACTCTTTTAGTTGGTTTTTAGATAGTGCACCTACTTTTGTATCTGCTACTGCACCGTCTTTGAACAATAACAGGGTAGGGATACCACGGATACCGTACTTAGGTGGCGTACCTGAATTCTGATCGATATTCAGTTTTGCTACCGTTACCTTACCTTCGTATTCTTCAGCAACTTCTGACAGGATTGGAGCGATCATTTTACAAGGACCACACCACTCTGCCCAAAAGTCCACAAGAACCGGACCAGAAGCATTTATAACATCAGCATCAAAGCTGTCATCTGTAAGCTGAACAATTTTCTCGCTCATTTTTATCTCCGTTAGAAAGGCAGGGTTTTGTCTGCCAACAATGTTGCATAATCTTATCGATCTAACTCGTTAATGCAAGAGTTAACCAATGTTTGTAACAATAGAGTAACGAATTTCATGCCTTTTCTTATAGAAAATTGCGTTATAAGTTACTCAATCCCGATTTTGCGCTCTACGATAAGTGCAATTAGGCATTTATTAACCAGATATTACTTAATTGATCAGTTAGATAGTGTTATTCTTTTGCGTATGAAAAAAACACATTTAACCGAAAGTAAGTTTTCCGACTTCGAACTGGCACCACAAGTAGTGACAGGCCTTGAGTCGATGGGCTTTCAATACTGCACGACGATTCAGGCTAAATCGTTACCTATTCTTTTGTCGGGCAAGGATATTGCCGGACAAGCACAAACTGGTGAAGGTAAAACCATTGCCTTTCTGGCTGCGACTTTTCATCACTTGCTACAAAAGCCAAAGTCCGACCATAATCAGCCTCGCGCCATCTTAATGGCCCCGACCCGGGAATTGGCAATTCAAATCCATAGAGATGCTTTGGCCATGGCCAAATCAACAGGATTGCGCCTTGGAGTGGTATATGGGGGTGAGGGTTACGAAAGTCAACGCCAGGAACTGCAAAATGGTGTGGATATTTTAATCGGCACCTGTGGCCGACTGATTGATTACTACAAGCAAGGTGTATACAAACTTAACCATATCGAAGCTGTCGTGTTGGATGAAGCGGATCGTATGTTCGATTTGGGCTTTATCAAAGACATTCGCTATTTGTTCCGTAAAATGCCACCGGCAACTGAACGTATGAATATGCTTTATTCAGCAACCTTGTCATTCAGAGTGAAGGAACTGGCATTCGAGCATATGAACGACCCGGTAAGCGTTGAGGTTGAACCTGAGCAAAAAACCAATGTGCGCATCTCTGAAGAGCTATTCTACCCCTCAAATAAAGATAAAATGGCGTTATTGCAAACCCTGATTGAAGAAGAGTGGCCAGATAAAGCCATCATCTTTGCTAATACCAAGCACGGTTGCGAAAACATCTACGCTCATCTGCACGCGGACAATCTTCGAGTGGGGTTACTGACTGGCGACGTGGTTCAGAAAAAGCGTCTGAAGATCCTCGAACAATTCACTCAGGGACATGTTGATATCTTGGTTGCTACTGATGTTGCTGCACGAGGCCTGCATATTCCTAGTGTTACCCATGTATTCAATTACGATTTACCGGACGACTGTGAAGATTATGTGCACCGAATAGGTCGTACAGGCCGCGCTGGTGCAACCGGTCATGCTATCAGTTTTGCCTGTGAGGACTATGTATTTAACCTGCCGGCCATTGAAGAATATATTGAGCACAGTTTGCCGGTCAGTAAATACGACCCAGACGCGCTGTTAACCGATTTACCTAAACCAAAACCTAAGCAACGTCGTCATCAACCTCGCGGCGGTCGCGGTGGCAAGAGTGGTAAACAAGGCAATAGCCGACCTCCACAGCGTCGTCCAAAACACTAGAGAATCAGGATCAATGGCTGATGGCAGAAAAACCGTCTCATAATCAACCGCTTTATGCCGTCATCGATCTAGGTTCTAATAGTTTCCACATGATGATCTCCCGCCTGGTCGCTGATAGCGTCCAGGTGGTAGATAAAGTGAAGCGCAAAGTTCGCCTTGCTTCCGGGTTAAATGAACAGGGTGAACTAGACAGCAAATCCATGGCCCGAGGCTGGGAATGTTTAAGCTTTTTTGCCGAGCGCCTTCAGGATATTCCCGCAGAGAATATTCAAATAGTCGCCACAGCAACCTTACGCATTGCTAAAAATGCCAAAACATTCCTGGAACGTGCAGAGCAAATCCTTGGCCATAAAATCACTGTTATCAGTGGTGATGAGGAAGCCAAGCTGATTTACCTGGGCGTTGCCCACACCACCATTTCTCAGAATAATCGCCTGGTTATTGATATTGGCGGTGCCAGCACAGAGCTGATTGTCGGGCAGGGTTTTGATCCACAACTAATGCAGTCTCTGGATATGGGTTGTGTAACCTTTAATCAGCAGTTCTTCCCCGAAAACATATACAGCGAAGCCGCGTTTAAGGCTGCAAATGCCCAAGCCAAAAAGGTTCTCACGCCTTTTGAACACGCTTACCGTGATGCCAACTGGGAAAGTGCTCTGGGAGTTTCTGGAACCTTGCAAGCGATTATGGAAGTGCTAACCGCACAGGGTCGCTTACCAATAATAAATCTCGTAAAGCTGCAGGAGTTAAAGCAACAAGTGTTAGCTTGTGGCAACCTCAATTCACTCGATATCACCGGTCTGGTAAACGAGCGAAAACCGGTATTCGCCAGTGGTTTAGCGATTCTAATCGCTTTATTTGAAAATCTGAAAATCGACGAGTTACAACTTGCTGGTGGCGCGATTCGCGAAGGCTTGTTGTACGAATTGTTGCCGAATATGCGCAATGTCAATATTCGCATGCGAACATTAAACGGCCTGATGGCTCGATTCAATATTGATGAGCGACAAGCCTATCGCGTTGCCGACATCGCTGATCAGGCTTGTCAGCAATTGCTTTCTACCTGGCAGTTTGCACAGCATTATCGCAGTATTTTGCAATCCGCCTGTGTGTTGCATGAAATCGGTTTACAGCTCGAATACAAGGGCAATAAACAGCACGCGGTCTATATCCTTCAGCATGCGGATTTAGCCGGTTTTTCAACACCCGAACGTCTGTTACTTTGTGCGTTAGTTGGTAATTACAAAACCGATGTTGATGTTACGCTGCTTAATCGGCAAACCTTTGCACCGCTGTGGTCAGCTTGCCAACTGCTGGCGATATTACGCTTGTCGGTAATTTTATCGAAACGCCGGAAAGACGATGTGATGCCCGAATTCTCCATCACTGGTGTTGATAAAACCTTGAAACTCACCTTACCTGACGCCTGGTTAAAACAACATCCGCTGGTTTCGGCAGAACTGAAGCAGGAAATCATCGATATCGCCAAACTCGATATCGAACTTAGTATTATTCGGATTTAACCAGCCTCTTTGGCTGCTGTTGCTGTTCTTTCAGGGCCCAGACATTACTGATCAAAACCAACACCATGCCAATGATCACTAACAAGGTAAGTGGTTCCGAAAACAACATAGCGGCGGCCAATATCCCATAAGCAGGTTCTAAGCAGACACTGACACTCACCAAAAATGCCGGGACCGTGCGCATCGCGTTGAGTAGCAGAGTGTGTGAAAGGGCAGTAAATACCACGCCAAGTAACAGCAATTTTGCCACATCTAATCCATCACCAGTAAATGGCAGAAAAACAACGAAGGGCAGTAACCAGAAGGATGCCAGGGCGTTTTGCCAAAAGGTCAGGCTCAGGGGTGAGCTATGCACCAATAGAGTCTGATTCAAAAACGTTAACCAGGCGAAGAGCATCGCCGAGACAATACCGGCTATCACGCCGCTGGTAGTCAGAGTTAAATCCGTCATCGATTGATTCCAGGTTACCAGAGCCACCCCCAGTATAATCAGTAACGCCTGACCTAACATGGTCCAAGGCGACACCACGCCCCCCCGAAGCAAGCTAATAAACAGCACCCAAAGAGGATAACTGGCAAAAGTTATCAATGCGACTGATACGCTGGCCTGTTGCACTGCATAAAAAAATGTCAGCCAGTGCAACACCAGTAATATCGATGACAATATCAATAAGCGCCGCTTAATGGTGCCCGAAGAAAACGTAAGGGAAGGGTTCACCGCTAGCAAGACCGCCAGGCCAAGAGATGCAAAAAAGGTTCGGCCAAAGACGATATGTATCGGGCCGGTATTTACCCAGTAGGCAAATAACGCACACAGAGAAAATAATAAGACTGCGATATGCAGCTGAAAATAATCAGATTTACCGACCTGCATCAATTAACTGTTTACCTGCGAATGAAATTTATACAAAATGGACTGGCATATTTAGAAAGTAACAGTTGCCAATTCATAAAGAAACATCCAGGCACCGAAAAATAACAACACAGGAAGAGTTATGAAGGTTCAGAATCTGATATTGTCTGTGTGCTGTGCAGTACTGGTTTTTGGCTGTGCCAATACCTCCCGAGTCAGCACCGATCCCACCAGAAACAAGTTTAAAATCGCCAAGTCTGTGACTATCCCCAACGATACAGTTTTGAGCATTTATATCGCCAAATCAGAGCTCGATAGCGAGTTCTATGCCAATGGCTTGCATAAGCCAGGAAAAGCGTTAAAAGAAGGCGTGGTAGCCGCATTCTCCCCATATTTCACTGATGTGTCTTTCCTCGATATTAACAATGAGAAAACCATTGGTTGGTTACTGGATGTTAAACCGGAATGGGATTTTGAGTATGGCAATGTATTGGCCAAGTTTGAATACAAGCTATTTGACGCCCAAGGGCAAATATTGAGTCAGGGCAAAGTTGCAAACAAAGCCGGCTTAAATTATCAACAAACCGATGCGGCATTTTTTAACTCCAGTTACAAGGCGATGCAACAATTGGTTGCTCGTATTCTAAACAAACATAAGCCAACCGCTGAATTGTTCCCAGCTACTTTAGCGATGAATCAGGTCGATACCGACTTGCTAATTGACGAAGAAAAACCACGTAGCAGCGGTACAGCTTTCCTCATTAATGGTACTGGCGATTTGTTGACGGCAGAGCATGTGATTCGTGACTGTCTGGTGACCAAGATTAAGTTTGCCGATCAGGTATACGATGCCAAAGTATTAAACACCAGTCAATTACTCGATTTAGCACACCTATCTACCGATATCGTATCCGAAGACTTCCTGGCAATTCGTGGCGAGGGCGGTATCAAGCTCGGCGAAAAAGTGGTTTCTGTAAGCTATCCACTAAAAGGTTTATTAGCCAGCTCTCCAAACCTAACCTTAGGTAATGTTACATCCCATAAAGCTCTGAAGGGCTCCCTTGGTCTGTTTCAATTCAGCGCACCAATTCAGCCAGGTTCGAGCGGCGGTGCCATCGTGTCTGAAACGGGTGAAACCATTGGTGTTGTTACCAGTACCTTAAATGTTGCAGAACTTATCAAAGAAGGCATTGTACCGCAGAACATTAACTTTGCGCTTAATGGTCAATATGTCACTCGCTTTTTAGACCGTCATAACATCAGTTATGAAACTAAGCCAACCGAGCAAATGGTAGCTGCGGTAAATGAAGAAACATTAGCATCAACAGCGCAGGTTGCCTGTTATCAATAAGGAAATGATGATGAAAAAATTAGTTCTCGCGTTGACTTCAGCCCTGGCATTAAGTGCAAATGTTTACGCTGATTCTACACAAGACTTTGAAAGCAAAAGTATCGTGGTTACCGAAGCTTTTCCTGCAATGAAATACATCAGTGGCGTCGATGATGACATTAACTTTGATTTATTGATTAAGGATCCGTTGTTGGAAAACCTGGAAAAAGACTTACATGGCAGTCCGTTTTTGTTTGCCAGCTTTATTCAGAATAGTTCGACCGAAGGTGGTCAGGTTTCACAATTCACCACAGGTTTATTATCGGCGACAACGCTCGGCCTGGTGCCGGTTGTGACGAACAATGATCTGACAATCCACTATCGTATTCGTTTACAACAAACGACCATCAGCGAATTTACCTACAGCAAGAACTTTACCGATGCTGGCTTTTTATGGGCAGGTCCGGATCAGGAACTTAGTACGGAAGTTAAGGCCTGGGTGAAGTCCACGGTTCCGATGTTTTTACGTGATGTTCGCCGTGATGAGAAGCTCAAAGAGATGATTGATGAATATCAGTATTACTTTGGAGAAGAGAGCTAAGTTGTAATGCCAAGGCGCCTCAGGAGACAGACTGACGTCGGTGGATAAATGCTATCTCGGCGCATTTTGGGTTATGACCATGGATGGTCGGTATGCCGAAAATGCACTAATACAGGGAAGTATGTAGTTAGGATAACGCAGGAGCAGTTATCGAGGAGCAATTTTCGGTGACAGCTAACGCGGGGGGAGATCTTTACTTCCACCTCCCACCTTCCACCATGGGAAATTTCAATTTTCCCATAGACACCAGACGCAGCACTTCACAACTGCGCCTGACACCCGGCAGAATTGCACAGAGTAAATTCTGCCTACTTACCTTCCTGCAACCAATAACCCACTTGCTTGGCAAAGTAAGTCAAAATGCCGTCTGCACCAGCACGTTTGAACGCTAACAGGCCTTCCATAATACAAGGTTGTTCAGCAAGCCAGCCGTTTTGAATCGCCGCCATATGCATCGCATATTCGCCGCTTACCTGATAGGCATAGGTTGGCACTTTAAACTCATCTTTGACGCGACGGACAATGTCTAAATATGGCATTCCGGGTTTTACCATCACCATATCCGCACCTTCTGCCAGATCCTGTGCGATTTCCTGCAAGGCTTCATCAGAATTAGCGGGATCCATTTGATAAGAGTATTTATTGCCACCTTTAATATTGCCAGCAGAACCGACCGCATCACGGAAAGGTCCGTAATAATTGGAGGCATATTTAGCCGAATACGCGAGAATACGAGTATTACTGTGTCCTGCCTGCTCTAATGCTTCACGAATAGCACCGACGCGACCATCCATCATATCTGAAGGAGCGACAACATCAGCACCAGCATCAGCATGAGACAAGGCTTGTTTAACCAGGATTTCAGTAGTCACATCATTTAATACATAGGCATCATCATCGATAATGCCATCCTGGCCATGAGTGGTGAATGGGTCTAAGGCAACGTCGGTTATCACCCCAAGCTCAGGAAACTTTGCTTTTAACGCACGAACGGTGCGCTGTGCCAACCCCTCAGGGTTATAGGCTTCTTCAGCTAGTAAAGATGTTTTATCCGCCGGTGTCACCGGAAAGATGGCGATGGCAGGAATACCCAGGTCGACTAACTCCTGAGCTTCTTCCAGCAATAAATCAATGCTCTTACGTTCAATGCCTGGCATTGACGGAATGGCTTCACGCTGATTTTCGCCTTCAAGGACAAATACCGGATAAATCAGATCGTTTACCGTTAGTTGATTCTCAGCCATTAAACGACGTGAAAAGTCATCTTTGCGCATCCGGCGCATGCGACGAGCCGGAAACTGTCCAAAATTTTCAATACTCATAAATTCTCCTGATCCCACTGAAATAATCGTTTCGCATTTGCAGTGGTGCAAGTCATTAATTCTTGTTCATCAATACCCATGGCTGCTGATAATGTTTGCACAACAAAAGGTAAATATGCTGGTTCATTACGGCTGCTTTTCGGCCGAGGACGGATATTTTTCGGTGTCAGATAAGGCGCATCGGTTTCAACTAATAAACGATCCCGGGGAATATAGCGAACAATATCGTACAGTTCCTGGCCGCGCTTAGGATCACAAACCCAGCCAGTGACACCAACATAAAGGCCCATATCCAACACCTGCTTTAACTCTTCAAGATTACCGGTGAAGCAATGGGACACGCCGCCCGATAACTGGCTTAACTGCTCATCGATAATGCCTTTCCAGGTTGGAAACGCATCACGTTGATGCAAAAACACCGGCTTTTGCACCGCCACCGCCAGCTCAAGCTGTTCCTGAAATACCCTTTGCTGGTTCTCAGGTGTCGAAAAATTACGATTAAAATCCAGGCCACACTCGCCAACCGCTTTAACTTTTTGTTGTTGGCATAACAGCTGTAATTGCTGCAGGTAATCATCACTCACACCATCGGCATCATGAGGATGGACACCTGCTGTGCTGTATAGATACGGGTCTTGTTGCGCTAATTGCAGAGCCTGCTGACTCTCTCGAACATTGGTACCGGTTATCAACATTTCCCGAACATTAGCTGTCCGCGCTCTATCGATAACCGCTTGTCGGTCTTTATCAAATCGATTACTGGTAAGGTTAACACCAATATCGACCAGAGTATGGTTCATGTTATTTGACGCGTTTCACTTTTACCGTGCGATTAGAGTCGGTTTTCTTCAACGAAAATGAATTGAACATACCGCGGCTTATCACAACATCCTGTCCGGATTTATAACTAGTAGACGTTGCCTCTACGGTGCGCCATTTCTGACCATTGGCCAGCGTGAATACCCATTTGTTATGGGCCTGTTTCGACGCCTTAGTGATAGAAGAGAGAATTTCAGAAACCTGCTTTTCTTCTTCGGTCTTTTTATGTTCAAGACCAAATTGCTGCTGAACTTCCGGATTAGGCGCTGCGGTAACCTCCGGTTGTTGCGGTTCTACAGGCTTTTTCGGAACGACCGCATTGGTCTGTTGCGCTTGATCGCCATTAGAGTTCAGCACCAAAGGTCCCGGTTGTTTTACCGACTTTGATTGCTGCTGTGTTTTTTGGCGTACGTAAGCGTCAAAACAAGCCAGACGTTTGTCGTTATCTTTGATTTCGCTACAGCCCCATAACAATGGATCGATCTCATCCGCTGCCAAAGCAGAAGCTGGCAACACGGCTAAAGACATTAACATTATCCAGTTTTTCATTCTTCTAACCCTTCCTCGTCGGACTCGCGTTTACGGTAAAACGACGACAAAATAATACCCAACTCAAACAATAACCACATAGGGATCGCGAGCAGTGTTTGAGAAATTACATCTGGCGGCGTTAACAACATGCCAATAATAAAGACAGACACAATGACATAAGGGCGTTTTTCGCGCAACTTTGCAGGTGTAGTGAACCCGGTCCAGCACATCAGGATTATGGCGATGGGGATTTCAAAGGCAAGGCCAAAGGCAAAGAAGATTTTTAATACGAAATCCAAGTAGCTGCTGATATCCGTGGCAATAACAACGCCGTCTGGGGTTACCGAATTAAAAAATGCAAAGGCCAGCGGAAAGACAATAAAGTACGCAAATGCAATACCAGCGTAGAACAGAAAACTACTTCCGAATAAAAGTGGCGCCACTAATCGCTTTTCATTCTGATACAGACCCGGGGCAATAAACTTCCATAGTTGATACAACATGTATGGCATCGCCAGGAAAATGGATACCACTAAGGTAAGTTTAAAGGGTGCGATAAAGGGAGATGCAACATGGGTTGCAATCATATTCGTGCCTTCCGGCATAACCGCAACTAACGGTTGCGCCAGTGCTCGGTATATATCTTTGGCAAAATACGCCAGGCTGGCGAAGATGACCAGGATAGAACCGACCATTGCCAACAGGCGATTGCGCAATTCCAACAGGTGGTCAAATAAGGATGAGCCTTGGCTTTGTTCATCCGTCATTTTTGTTTTTACTCTCGTCTTTTAACGAATCTTCGTAAGGGCGGGTTGCTTCTTCTGCGGCTTTTTTCAGGCTATCAACGGAATCTTTGACATCCGCGGTGAGATTTTCAAAGCCCTGCTTTTCCGCTTCTTTAAGATTATTGTGAAGTTCATGGATACGCAGTTCTTCTTTGATTTCAGTCTGAACCGTTTGACTGAATCGTTGAATATTACGCATCCAGTTGCGAACTGTGCGGATAGCTGTAGGTAAACGATCGGGTCCCAGTATCACCAGGCCCATTACCGCTATCACCATGAGTTCCCAAAAACCAATATCAAACATAAAAAATTCAGCCTTAAGCCTGATCTTTTTCCTTGACCTTTTCTTCCGTAGATTCCGCTTTCGACTTCTGCGCAATCTGCTCTTTTTCCGGCTCGTCTTTGTTGGTTTCGTCTTCACTTACGGCTTTTTTAAAGCCTTTAAAAGCAGAGCCTAAATCACCACCAAGGTTACGTAAACGCTTAGTGCCAAATAATAAAATTACGATTACCAGGACAATTAACAATTGCCAAAGACTTATTCCAGCCATAATCAGTTTCCTTTTATAAAAATTGTTCTTATTATAAGTTCATTAATTGTTTAATTATACCTTTAATCCCAATTCTTATAAGTCGCGAATTGGCGACAGCAGATTGGGATTGCTACAACCTCGAACAGCCCCTCAAAAATTAGCGATTGTTGCTATAGTTATACCTATAGCCATTGAAGTTTGATCATCCGAAGGAACTTTAAATGATACTCAGTGGTGCAAAAAGGACACATTCTATTCTCATATAACAACGGTCATAGTGAACAAAAATAATAAAAGGTGTTGGTGCCTTCTGATCCCGCTGATGCTTTTATCTGATGCTGTTTATGCTCAAAACGAGCCATCAGATATTGAAATGGAAATCATTGAAATCACCGCCATTGAACAACAAAAAGAGCGCGAAAGTACCAGCGAAGACGAGGATTGGCTAGGAGGGTTTCATGGCGCGGTGAGCGATACCTTTTTCAATACAGCTTTGTGGTTCGATAGTTTTTTCGCTAATGATAACGAAGAACAGACTAATCCCCAATCCCTGGCCCGCATTCGTTTGGGTTGGGAACCGAGAGCTGCCGACTGGGGAGAGTTTACCCAGCGTTTTCGCGTGCGATTACGACTGCCGCACTTTGAAAACAAAGTGGATCTGATCTTTTCTGAAGATGATGGCCAAACTACGGGCATTGAAGACTACAAAAACGAGATCCCTATTACCCGGGATCTGGAAGATGACAGATTTACTGCGGCATTAAGAGTCATCAACAAGGAAAGCGACAGCAGTTTTGTCGATACCCGAATTGGTATTTCCGGTGGCGACTTATTTACCCGGGCACGGTTGAAGCTGCAAACTGACTATACCAAAGTCCATGCCTTTAAGATGGAACCCTCGATTCACTATTTCCTTGGCGATGGTTTCGGCTCTCGCCTGTATCTGCAATACGCCTACACACCAGAATTCGATAGACAACTGCAAATCAATTATTCAATTAGTGGTTCCGAGTCATATAAAGGTGCGCGCTGGCGCCACGGTGCATACTACTTCAAACAACTGGATCATCGCAGTGCCACCGTAGCCAGCTTAACTGTCGAAGGGGAGCGTAATGGTGAGCGTGGTTTTATTATTGAAGAATATCGATTGGGTTATCGTTATCGGGTAAACGCGATTCGCGATTGGCTTTTTTTCGAAATAGAACCGTTTTTATTGTGGGAAGAGGTACGCAATTATGACACCACGCCGGGTCTTGCTTTGCGGGTAGAAGGCTACTTTACTAAGCAAGGCAAGTAGCTTTAAAGATACTAATCTCGCAAAGATCGCAGCATCAGGATCACAGCAATGACGCCACCAAAAGCCGCTAATTGAAAGAATTCCTGAGTTGCCACCACACTTGATGCGATTAATAATCCCACCGAAACCACCGTAAGTTGCAGTCGTTTGCTTTGCTGATGTTGCTGATGCATCTGTTTTACCAGGGTCAGCTGGTTAATCTTACTTTGCTGACTGGTTTTCAGATAGTCATAAACTAAATCTGGAATTTCTGGCAATTTCTCGCCCCAAAATGGCAGGTTTTCTTTCACCTGGTTAAACAGGGCTTTCGGCCCCATTTGTTCTCTTACCCAAGACTCAAGGTAAGGCTTTGCGGTTTTCCATAAATCGAGTTCCGGATAAAGTTGGCGACCTAAGCCTTCGATATACAATAATGTCTTTTGCAACAATACCAACTGCGGCTGTACTTCCATGTCGAAGCGGCGAGCCGTATTAAACAGGTTGATTAATACCTGGCCGAAAGAGATTTCCGCCAGCGGCTTTTCAAAGATTGGTTCACAAACCGTGCGAATCGCAAATTCAAACTCTTCGACATTGGTATCTGCGGGTACCCAACCGGAATCAACGTGAAGTTGTGCGACCTGATGATAATCACGATTGAAAAAGGCGACGAAGTTTTCGGCTAAATAACGCTTATCTTCTTTGTTCAAGGTGCCGACGATGCCACAATCAATGGCTATCCAGGTAGGATCATCCGGATTAGTAACATCAACAAAAACATTACCCGGATGCATATCCGCATGGAAAAAGCTGTCACGAAATACCTGAGTGAAAAATACTTCAACGCCACGTTCAGCCAACAACTTCATGTTAACATTAGCCGCTTTTAACTTTTCAACTTCACCAACACCAATGCCGTAAATACGCTCCAGGACCATGACTTCTTTGGTGCAATAGTCACTATAAACTTCCGGCACATACAGCACTTTGTCTGCACTGAAGTTACGCTTAAGCTGAATCGAATTTGCCGCTTCACGCAGTAAATCCAATTCATCGATAATGGTTTTACGGTACTCATTAACCACTTCTACCGGACGCAGGCGTTTGCCTTCGTGATAATACTGGCTCACCAGTTTGGCAAAGCCCTGCATTACTTCAATGTCCGCTAAAATCACCGGCTCGATACCCGGTCGAATGACCTTAATCACCACTTCCATCGGTTCATTGTCTTCAGGACGTTGCATTTTCGCGGCATGAACCTGAGCAATGGATGCAGAAGCCAGAGGTTGTTGATCAAAATCCAGAAACACTTCGGAGAATTTCTCTTCGCCAATGGCTTCAATGATACGTTGCTTTGCCAAAGCGCCATCAAAGGCGACAACATCATCCTGTAATCTCGCCAGTTCATTGGCAAACGCTGGGGATAATAAATCGCGACGGGTCGATAACATCTGTCCGAATTTGATATAGACCGGACCAAGGGATTCAATCGCCAGACGAAAGCGCTGTTCCAGGGATTTGTCTTTGTGCTGATTGCGCAACCAGAAAAAACTCATCCGCAACAACTTACCGTACCAGGGGATCTTATCCTTAGGTAACAGTTCATCTAAACCATACTGCAAAAAGGTTTTAATGATTTGATAGAGTCGTTGGCTACGCACGTTAATCCTTGCTGTTGAAAATTGTTGTTAATGTCTTTATACGTTGCTCAAGTGCCTGGGTATCACTGGCAAGCTGATTCACCTTGTGATTAAAATCAGCAACAACAGCCGCATTGGCCACCACGGGTTGCTCATACAGCAAATACTCACTGGCATCCTGCTCAATCTGCTGCTTGGCGAAGCTGGCCTTGCGCTTAACACTGCGCATCAAACGGGTGAAATAATGGGTTGGAACATCGCCAAGATGCCTGGCTAACTGCTGTTGCCAGTCGATATCCAGAGATTGCCCTAACTGCGCAAATCGCTGCGCCTGCTGAATATCGCCTTCAATTTCTATTTCACCCTGCTTAATCAAATCCGGCAGCAATTGCGGCTTGGTTAATTTCGGCAAAGTAGAAAGGTCCGTCGCCAGATAGCAGCTGTGATCGATACGCGCCGCCATCACCGTTACTTGCCCCTGGCTCACCAAAAATGCCAGCTCAAAGGGTAATTCCTGTAACTGCAGGGTTAAAGCCTGCTGTTCCATTTGTTGTAATGCCTGAGCCTGCTTAGGATCGAGGGACAAGGTGGAATTAATAACCTGTTCTAAGGTTGAACAGAGTAATTGCGGCATCAGGCCAGCGAACACCATATTAAAATTTAAATCCTTTGTGCAGCGCGACAATACCACCGGTCAGGTTGTGATAACTGGTTTGATCGAAACCGGCATTTTCCATCATCGCTTTTAAGGTTTCCTGATCCGGGTGCATACGAATTGACTCCGCCAGGTATTCATAGCTGTCGCCATCTTTAGCAACGATATCGCCCATTTTCGGCAAGATATTGAATGAATAGAAATCATAGACCTTATTCAACAATTCGTGTTCAGGTTTGGAAAATTCCAGCACCAACAAACGGCCACCTGGCTTTAATACCCGATAAATCGAACGTAATGCTTCGTCTTTGTCCGTAACATTGCGAAGACCAAATGCAATGGTAACCACATCGAACGTATTATCTTCAAAAGGCAGGGCCTGGGCATTCGCCTGGACGTAATCGACATTGCCAACCACGCCCAGGTCACGAAGCTTGTCGCGGCCAACGTTTAACATTGAGCTGTTGATATCGGCGAGAACCACCTGCCCATCTTTGCCAACGATTTTTGAAAACTTAGCGGTTAAATCACCAGTACCACCGGCAAGATCAAGAATTTTGTTACCCGGACGAGCACCACTGGCATCGATAGTGAAACGCTTCCACAGGCGGTGAATACCGAACGACATTAAATCATTCATGATGTCGTATTGCTGGGCAACGGAATGAAAAACACCCGCAACAAGCTGTTCTTTCTCTTCGGTTTTAACCTGTTTATAGCCAAAATCCGTGGTGGAATTTTTGTCGATAGTCATCAATCTATTTCCGAATAAGTAATTATATGTAGTTTACTGCAAAGGCTGCGGCAGGAGCAAACCCGTAAGCCGATAAAACCAATAAGAATGGTTAAGCGTTCGAGTATTTTTCTTTGTTACCAAGCCAGCGTTGGATTAATGCCTGGGCAACGTCAGGGTTTTGCTGCCATAACTGACTGGCGGTAGGCAGGATATCGGGAATAAGGTCACCATCACGAACCAGATCGGCAATTTTTAGCTCGGCTAAACCGGTTTGGCGGGTACCAAGCAATTCCCCCGGTCCACGGATCTCCAGATCGCGCTGAGCAATTAAAAAGCCATCATTGGACTCACGTAATACCGATAATCGCTTGGTCGCGGTTTTCGATAACGGGCTTTTATACATCAATACACAATGAGAGGCGACGCCGCCTCGGCCAACCCGGCCACGTAGCTGATGCAATTGCGCAAGACCCAGACGCTCAGGGTTTTCAATGATCATTAAACTGGCGTTAGGAACATCAACACCAACTTCAATAACCGTAGTAGCGACCAAAAGATGAATATCGCCAGCTTTAAACGCGTCCATAATCTCTTGCTTTTCGGTCGCTTTCATGCGGCCATGGACCAGGCCAACTTTTAAACCCGGTAACTGTTGCTGCAGGTATTCGGCCGTATCTTCTGCGGCCTGACACTCCAGCACCTCTGATTCTTCAATCAAAGTACATACCCAATAGGCCTGACGATTTTGTTCGGTGCAGGATAAACGTACCCTCTCGATAACTTCATCGCGGCGAACATCGGCAATGGCGACGGTTTTAATCGGGGTTCTACCAGGCGGTAATTCGTCGATTACGGAAGTGTCGAGATCCGCATAAGCGGTCATGGCGAGTGTTCTTGGGATTGGGGTTGCGGTCATTATCAACTGATGTGGGTAGCAATCATCAATTTTGCCTTTCTCTCTTAGTTCAAGGCGCTGATGCACACCAAATCTGTGCTGCTCATCGATAATGATCAGTGACATTTTCGCGAACTGTACCTGTTCCTGAAACAGGGCATGGGTACCCACCACCATTTGCATGCTACCATCGGCAATCGCCTGCAATGCATGTTGTTTGACTTTCGCCTTACTCTTGGAAGCAAGCCAACCGACATTAATACCCAGCGGCGAAAACCAGTTCGCAAAGTTTATCGCATGTTGTTCAGCAAGGATTTCCGTAGGTGCCATCAACGCGACCTGATAGCCCTGACCAATGGCGGTAAGCGCCGCTAGGGCGGCAACAAGGGTTTTTCCAGAGCCTACATCACCTTGTACCAAGCGCATCATCGGCACACTCTTGCCTAAATCTTCCCTTAATTCATTTACTACCCGCTGCTGCGCATTGGTTGGTGAGAAAGGCAGGGAATCGAGAAATTGTTTTTCAAGGCTGGTATCGATATGCAAAGGGATTGCTGCATGCTTGTCACTGGACTGTCTGAGTTTCAGCATACTCAGGTTATGGGCAAGTAACTCTTCTTTGATCAGACGTAACTGCGCCGGGTGTCGCCCTTCTTCAATAGCGGTAATCGCCACATCAGCAGGTGGACGATGAATAATTTGAATCGCTTGTGCTAAAGATATGGACTCACTGAAAGTGCCGGCAGGCAAAAGGTCTTCGACACTGCCGCGCTTTAAGCGCTCTAAGGCCTGATCGCAGATGTTTCTGAGACTCACCTGACGCAAACCATCTGTGGTTGGATAAACCGGGGTCAGGTTTTCTTCAACCGCAATATGGGGCTCATCCTGATCGAGTTTTTTGTACTCTGGATGAATAATTTCAAAGCCCCGGGCGCCACGATGAATTTCCCCAAAGCAACGCAGGCTAGTGCCAACACTTAAGTTATTTTTCTGGGCTGCACTGAAATGGAAGAATCGTAAGGTGATCTCCCCAGTGCCATCATTAACCCGGCACAACAGCATACGTTTGCGGCCAAAGCTGATTTGACAATCAACCACTTCACCGACAATTGAGGTATGTAGTCCGGGAAGAAGATCGCGAATGGCGTAAACCCGGGTTCTGTCTTCATAGCGAAGGGGAAGGTGAAATAAAACGTCCTGAAGGGTATACAGACCAAGTTTTTCGAGTTTGGTAGCAACACCAGGACCAACACCTTTTAATACCGTAACCGGCGTTTGAGCAAGTTTTGTCAGACCTTCCTGTACCTGTACCTGTCCCTGGCGCTTACTCATTGCTAACTCTTTATTAACTCTTCAATCATTCTGTAATAATTCAGTCGCTACACGTGGTCATTCATTAAATCAGGAATCTAAATCTTCCCAGGCTTCCTGATTCATCTGCATTTTTTTCCACCAGTCATCGCTGGCAACAATATGACCTTCTTCATCGATTTGCGGATACGGCAAACCTTTACGCTGGCAGGCTTTAGCAAATATTGGATGACCACCTTCAAACAACACCCGGTTGCGTTCCTGTTCGGAGATTTCACTTGGTGTGTCATACATGCCTGCCAACTGACGCTGACGCTGCGCTTCATACAAGGTAACCGCACAGGCAACGGAAACGTTCAGTGATTGCACCATGCCAACCATAGGAATGATGATATCCTGATCCGCTAACGCTAATGCTTCTTCACTGGCACCAAATTTTTCCTGACCGAGAATGATAGCAGTCGGCTTGGTATAGTCGATTTCACGATAATCTACAGAGGTTTCTGAAAGATTCGTTACCAATACCTGCATGCCCTGATTCTTCAGACCCATGATTGCATCTTTGGTACTGTCATAATGATGCACGTTAACCCAGTTCTGGGAGCCAACGGCACTGCCACCACCAACACGCATACGCTCATTTTTCCAGACCGCGTGAACGTCATGAATACCAATGGCATCACAGGTACGAACCACGGCGGCGAGGTTATGAGGCTTATGAACCCCTTCCATACAAACGGTTAAATCCACTTGACGTTTGTTAAGCATGTCAAGAATGCGCTGATGTCTTTGCGGGGTCATATTTTCAATCTTTACTAATTTACGCTTGGCACTTTCATAATGCCATCGATTTCAATGGCTACACCTTTTGGCAGCTCATTGACACCAATAGCCGCGCGTGCCGGATAAGGTTGTTTAAAATAACGGGCCATGATTTCGTTAACCGTGGCAAAGTTACTTAAATCGGTTAAGAAAATGTTCACTTTCACCATATCGTTGATCTCACCACCAGCGGCTTCACACACTGCACTCAGGTTTTTAAATACCTGTTCAGTCTGCTCGGCAAAGTCATCGGAAATGACTTCCATGGTTGCTGGAACCAGTGGAATTTGGCCGGATAAATATACCGTATTACCTACTTTCACGGCTTGTGAATAAGTACCGATTGCACTTGGTGCGTCATCTGTCGATATGATGGTTTTCATGATGTTTCCTAGGTTCTTGTCTTTGTTATTTTCTTGGACGGATGACTTTTTGCACATCCGGCATAATCTTGATTCTACGAATAATATTGGCGATATGTACGCGATTACGACAGGTAAGCTCAATCGAAATCAAATACAGATTCGAGTCTTTTTCTTCGGTATTCAGGGTGCGAATATTGGATTCACACTGAGAGATAACCGAGGTCAGTTTTGCCAAAACCCCCTGATGGTTAATGATTTCAACCCGCAATAGGGCGATAAACTCATTATCGACATCCGGATCCCATTTCACCGGGAAGAATTTACCTAATTCTTTTTCTCGACCACTGATATTACGACAGCCATGCTGATGCACCATCAGACCTTTACCGGAAGAAATATAGGCAACGATGTCATCGCCAGGAATTGGGTGACAACATTTACCATAGGTAACCAGCATGCCTTCAGAACCTTTGATAGGCATCTTAGCTTTACCGTAAACCGGTTCGTCATTGTCTGAGGTGAAATCGCCAGTTAGACGACGGGCAATACCAATACTCAATGCATTACCTAAACCAATATTGATCAGTAATTCTTCCATCGAGTGATAACCGGTATCGTTAACTACCTGTTCAATCTTCTCTTGGGGAATATCATCAAGATCGGTTTGTCCTAAGGCGTGGGTAAGCAAACGTTTACCTAATGCCAGTGATTGGTTCTTCTCCTGCGAGCGCAGATAATGACGAATTTGCAAACGGGCTTTGGCGGTAACCACAAAGTTTAGCCAGGTGGCATTCGGATGCGCACCGCTGGCGGTGATAATTTCAATGGTTTGTCCGGACAACAATGGCTGTCTCAACGGATACGGTTTGCGCTCGACCTTAGCGCCAACACAGCTATTACCCACATCGCTGTGCACCGCATAGGCGAAATCAACCGCAGTTGCGCCCATCGGTAATTCGATAATTTTACCTTCCGGGGTAAATACATAGATTTCTTCCGGGAATAAATCGGTTTTTACGTTTTCGATAAATTCGAACGAGCTACCAGCGCTTTGCTGAAGCTCCATCAGGCTTTGCATCCACTTACGGGCACGAACCTGAGCGGTGGTACCACTATCGTCGTCGCCATCTTGTTTGTATAGCCAGTGGGCGGCAACACCACGGTCCGCCATCTGATCCATATCCGTGGTACGAATTTGAATCTCGACCGGAATACCGTGAGGCCCAATTAGCGAGGTGTGTAATGATTGATAACCATTACTTTTCGGGATAGCGATGTAATCCTTGAAGCGGGTTTCAATCGGTTTGAATAGGTTATGAACGGCGCCAAGGGCGCGATAGCAGGTATCAATTTTGTTATCGACAATGATCCGAAACGCATAGATGTCCATGACTTCATTGAACATCAGCTCTTTATTAAGCATCTTGCGATAAATGGAATACAAGTGCTTTTCACGGCCAATAACCTGAGCTTCAATTCCAGATTCTTCCAGACGTGATTCAATTTCACTCTGAATATTGGCGATAATCTCTTTACGATTACCACGGGCTTGTTTTACCGCTTGTTTCAGCGCACGTGAGCGCATCGGATACAGGGCTTCGAAACCCAGTACTTCCAGTTCGTTCTTAATGCCATGAATACCAAGACGGTTAGCAATCGGTGCGTAGATTTCCAGGGTTTCGCGGGCAATACGACGGCGTTTTTCCGGACGTAAAGAGCCAAGAGTGCGCATATTATGAGTACGATCAGCGAGCTTTATCAGGATAACGCGAATGTCCTGAACCATCGCCAGGATCATTTTTCGGAAGTTTTCCGCTTGCGCTTCCTGCTTTGAGCTAAAGCTTAATTTATCGAGCTTACTAACGCCTTCTACCAATTCGGCAACGGTAGAACCAAATAACTCGGCCAACTCATCTTTGGTAACTTCGGTATCTTCGATTACATCGTGGAGCAGGGCAGCCATCAGGGTTTCGTGATCGAGATGCATTTCCGCAAGATTACGAGCTACCGCCACAGGGTGGGTAATATAGGGATCTCCGCTTGAGCGCATTTGGCCATCGTGAGCCTCATGGGCTACGACATAGGCACGCTTAAGCATTTCAACATGCTCAGCGGACAAATAGCTCTCGGCTTGTTTTTTTAATGGTTCAAATAAGTACACCCATATCTCCCAGGGAATACAGTTGGATGAAAATTAGAAGGGGCTGATCTAAGAATACGTGGAAAATATAAGAAAGCCAATGGTTAAGGGCTTAACCACTGGCTGAGGATCCGCTAAATCTGGTTGCCAACGATGGCAGCAACAGCTGCTAACTCTGCAGAGTCTTGTTGTACTTGTTCCTGGCGATCAGCATTGTCCATAATTTCGGTGTTGATCAATTCTGCTTCGATTTCACGAAGCGCCAGTACCGTTGGTTTATCATTTTCAATCTCAACCAGGGCATCTTTACCACCAGTTGCGATTTGACGAGCACGACGAGACGCGATCAAAACCAAATCAAAACGATTACCAACTTTATCAACTGCATCTTCAACAGTAACGCGAGCCATTTATTTACTCCAAGTGCAAAGGGTTTTTATACAAGATTGTGTAGTTTACTAAATGCTTAAAGTTTATGCTAGCTAAGAAAAGGATCTTTTTCGATCCTTATCGTGTTTAACTCCTATGCCAATCCCCTTAAATATGTGTTCAAGTCAGACTGTCAGCCGAGGGAATTCTACAAGGCGTCGATATTTAGGAATGGCCATTCCATTTCAAATAGCGAGTACGCAGTAGAATGGCCTCTCGGGCATTCCCGTATGGGCAAATATGAATAGACGCCCCACTCAAATGCCCCTATTCCTTATTAAAAATAATCAATTAATGAGTTATCAAATATCCCTGGCAAATATTTGCTGAGTGATCAGTATTTAATGTGGATTGGCATTAATCTTCTAGCAGCTTGTTAAACATTTGTTGATGTTTAATTGCCTGTTGTGAGCGCTTCAGGCGCTGGTTGTTCACAATCGTGGTTAAATCGGCAAGCGCCGTCTCAAAATCATCATTAACGACAATGTAGTCAAACTCTTCAAAGTGCGAGCATTCTGATTTTGCCTGCGCCATACGCTCAGCAATCACTTCGTCGCTGTCCTGGCCACGAGATTGCAAACGACTTAATAACTCTTCTTTGCTTGGCGGCGAGATAAAGATGGTGGTTACCTGCGGGTGACGCAGGCGAACCTGTTGTGCGCCCTGCCAGTCGATATCAAGGAACACATCGATACCTTGTTGTAATTGCGCATCGATGGCCGCTTCTGAAGTACCGTAGTAGTTGCCGAACACTTCCGCCCACTCATAAAAAGCGTTGTCATCAATTAACGCTTTGAATTCGTCAACGCTGACAAAATGGTAATGCTCACCATTATTTTCGCCTGGACGAGGATCGCGGGTTGTGTGGGAAACCGATACTTGCATGGCACGATCCGATTGCTGCGCCAGCAGAGCTTTAATAAGACTGGATTTACCCGCACCACTTGGGGCAGACAAAATAAACAAATTACCGGGGACCGACACTGGAACTCCAAATTAGACTAGTTTCAAAAATGGCTATTCTAAACCAAAACTGGGGTTTTCTCTAAGAAACTTCCTCCGAAGACCTCGAAAAAATACTCCGTCATCCCGTGCTCCGACACGGGACCTCCGTTCGCGCGCTGAGATTCTATTATATTGACCACAAGCTATAACACTTATACGGAAACGTTTTAGCTATTCTTAAGTTTGTCATTGAAAAGGAATTCAATAATGAAACAACCAGTGATCTACATCATCACAAATCAACATCACACGGTATTCTACGTGGGTGTTACAAGCAACTTACTTAGTCGAATATCACAACACAAAAACCGTCAAATACACGGTTTCAGTAAAAATTATAATTTAACCAAACTAGTCTATGTGGAATGGTTTGACGATATGCTGACGGCAATAGCTCGAGAGAAGCAACTTAAGAAATGGCGAAGAAAGTGGAAGATAGAACTCATTCAAAAATTTAACCCTGAGTGGCTTGATCTTTACTTTAGTTATTTTCAGAACAGGTAAATATCGAAACCACTGTAAACAATCAGGAGGTCCCGGCTCAGAGGCCGGGATGACGGCTTATATAATCAAATTTAGCGTAGCAATCGCTTTGCATACATCTGCTGATACGCATCCATATTGTCATCAGCAACGGCTTGCAGTGCTGCACTAAGATCTATGGCCTCGGGTCGATAGGGTTCAAAACCCGTAGAGGCTTCTACTCGCTGATACCAGTGTGGGGCCCAGACACCGTCTGAATCTCTTTTACCGGCTGGCCATGACAACATGGCTTTATCAAAATCCAAATCAAATTGTTCGCATACAGCGCTTAACATGCCCTCGGGGTCTCTAAGGACATCCTGACTATCAATAACCGGAATGTCCTGACCGCTGATATCAGCAATCTGCTGATATAACTGCCATTGGCGTTTAATACCGATATCTTCATCCCTAACCTGGCTGATTTTCTTCACGTAGGAATTAACCACATTGGCGGGATTGCGAATTAAAAAGCAATGTTTGAGCTCAGTGCAGAAGCTTAAATCGATTTCTTCTAGCATGTGATGTGTCATCATTTTCTGATAAAACAAATCACAGCTTTTAGGAGCCAGTAATTGATCAACCACTTGTTGCCACTGCTGTGGTTGACTGGCAAGAATCTGCTCCTGCATCGGATGCACCTTGCCGCTTTGACGCAGGTAATAGGCATAAAAAGGCTCATCAACAACCTGAGTATCACTGCGATTTTCCCAACTTCGCATCATCGCCGTTGAGATATTGCGTGGCCCCGACCACATAGCAAATCGTGTTGTCATGGTTTACCTCATTACTAATAAACGTCAGGCTTCAAACAGGCTGGAGTGACATTCGTTGGCGATCATTTGTGTATATAGCTGCTGCAGTCGATGCACCATAGGGCCTTTACTCTCTCGCGTTGGGTAATCACCAATATCACGGCCATCCACGGTTTTAACTGGTGTCACACCGGCAAAAGTACCTGTAACGAAAGCCTCATCGGCGCCATAAACTTCTGCTAACGAGAAGTTTTTCTCATACACAGGAATATGGGCGAGCTTACATAGCTTGATGATGTTGGAACGGGTAATACCGGCAAGACAATAATCACCGGTTGATGTCCAAACTTCACCGTCGCGAACAATAAAGAAATGGGTTGAATTGCAGGTAGAAACAAAACCGTGCGGATCTAACATCAAAGCTTCATCGGCACCGGCTTTGGTGGCCTGAATACAACCAAAGATACAGTTAAGTTTTGAATGACTGTTGAGTTTTGGGTCCTGAACATCCGGATAACCACGGCGCACATAAACCGTATAAAGATTTAAGCCGCGATTGGCGGTATCCGGAGAAGGAATCTTGTATTCTGGAATAATAACGATAGTTGCCGGCGTAATGGTAACCCTTGGATCCTGATAAGGGGTTGATTTCACCCCACGGCTAACCATCAGGCGAATATGCACATCATCTTCCATACCGTTGGCACGGCAGGTATCCATTACCCTTGTTTTAAGTTCTTCAGGTGTCAGGCCAATATCCAAGTCCAGTGCTTTGGCACCTTCATACAGGCGTTTTAAATGCTGGTCGATAAACGGCAATTTACCATGATGCAAACGCAGTCCTTCCCATACGCCATCGCCTAAGATAAATCCGGAATCAAACACAGAAATTTTAGCTTCGTGGCGGAGGAAAAGTTCGCCGTTGATATTGATTTGAATATGCTCGTTGCGAGCATCATCATTGGAATGATGACTACCAGTACTCATGACACAACTCTGTTTATTATTTTTATTTAGTAACTAAATTAGCGAGTTAATGTTGAGCAGGCAATAGTTATTTTGGAGAATTTTTGTTCGTTGTTGATACCAACGCCATGACATTCTCACTGAGTGGGGAAACACTTGATGGAGTTGGTATAGAATTCAGCCGGCTATGGAGCCGGCTGATAGAAAGTCGCTCTTTGGTTATAAAACCTTAGCGATAGATTGTGCCAGATATTCAACGTTGTTACGGGAAATACCGGCAATGCTCATACGCGAAGAGCCAACCATGTAGATGCTGAACTCATCCTGAAGACGCTGAACCTGCTCTGGAGTAATACCTAAGAACGAGAACATGCCTTTTTGACGAGTGATGAATGAGAAATCACGGTCAACACCCTGAGCTTTCAAGTTGTCCACCAATAACTGGCGGTTTTCGTTAATGCGATTACGCATTTCTGCCAATTCACCGTGCCACTGCTGTGTTAACTCAGTTGAAGATAAAATGGTTTCAACCAAAGCCGCACCATGTGCTGGTGGCATAGAGTAGATACAACGAACGACCGATAGCAATACAGACTGAGCAATGTCAGTTGTCGCTGCGTCTTTACCGATAATACTGCAGGCACCAATACGCTCACGGTATAAACCAAAGTTCTTCGAACAAGAGCTACAAAGGATCATTTCTTCAACATTGTCAGCCATTAAGCGAACGCCGTAAGCATCTTCGTCCAGGCCATCGCCAAAACCTTGATAAGCCATATCGATAAGTGGGGTAAAACCTACTTCTTTGGTTAGCTCAACAATTTCCTGCCACTGCTGTTGGTTTAAGTCCATACCACTTGGGTTGTGACAACAAGCATGCAGAAGTACAACATCATCGGCGCTTACTTGAGCAAGAGCCGCTTTCATTTCTTCAAACTTCAACGACTTGTTTTCGTAGTCGTAATACGGGTAGGTTTTAACCGTAAGACCAGATGCCTGGAATAAACCTGTGTGGTTCGCCCAGGTAGGATCGCTCACCCAAATTGTCGCGCCTGGCTTACAGGAACGAATAAATTCCGCCGCTACACGCAATGCACCAGTACCACCTGGAGTAGATACGGTACGAACACGATTTTGCGCAATCACTTGATGATCAGCGAAAATCAGGTCAGTCATCTTCTCATTAAAAAGTGCACTACCGGCAGGGCCGATATAAACCTTGGTTTGCTCGTTATCATAACGATATTTCTCAGCGGTCTTTACACAATCCAGAATGGTGGTATCACCATGCTCATTCTTGTACACACCGACGCCAAGGTCGATTTTATTAGGATTTTCGTCAAGACGATATTTTGCCAATAGCCCAAGAATAGGATCGGCTGGCAACGCTGATAAATTACCAAACATGGTTAATGCTACCTTCTCTTTAGTAGTTGAGTGAAAAAAGTAAGATGGGTTACGCGGCAAGCATACATCAGTTGCCATTGAAAATTAAGGTTAAAAATGGGGAAATTGGTTAAATTTTGCCAATTTTTTCCCCCGTTTAATTTTTGACCGAGATTTTATCAAGCGAAGTTGGCAATTAAGGCGACAATCAGGCCGATAACACCGCCAAACACACCACCCCAGACAACTAACCAACCCAGATGTTTGCGGATCATTTGCTGAATGATGTCTTTGACCATTTCTGGCGTGAGTTCATCAAGGCGCTGTTCAATAATGGCCTCAACCTTCTGGCGCATGCCTTCCATGACGTTCGGCTGCTCAAGCTGTTCACGAACCAGTTCATTAAATGCGTCCTGCTCACTGATGTTAACCAAGGATGCTTTCATCTTGTCGATAAAGGGCTGCTTTAATGGCTGCAGCGCTTCATTGCCACCAAACATTGCCAGCATGCCACCAAAAGATGACTCTTCAATGGTTTGTACCAAAGAATCAAACGCGGGTTCTAAGTCGACTTGGTGAATGACATTAGAAAAATCAAAATGCACGGGCTCACCGGATTTTTGCGATAAGAATTTATCGATATTCTGATCGGTGAAGAATTGGGTCATCATCATGTTGGCAATCGCCCGTTTAAAGGCATCAAATTGCAACGGAATAACACCGGAACCATACAGCAGTGGTACTTTTTCAAACAGCATATGCACGGCCAGAACATTGGTAATGGCACCAGACAGGGCGAAAACGCCAACCGAGAACAGAATATCCTGCGATAAAAAATATCCGGCCAATGCCAGGCCCAGGGCGATGGTGTTGGTGATATAACTTTTGTTCACAACTACTCCAAAGACGTACAAAAACCAACATTTTATCAATGAGTTCCATAACGTCTCAAGGTTCAATAAAGATATTGATATCATTGTAGAACATCTGATTAAGAGTAAATAAGGATAAAACAGGCTGGATTTGTATAAAAAATTAACAATTTTACAACACAAACAGAGTTGATAATCATTATCATTTAGATTAACCTTACCCTCAGATTAACTGATTTCCCGATTATCCAATGTACGTTTGTATTTGCCACGGTATTACCGAACAACAAATAAAAGAGTCCACCCTCGAAGGTGCGAGCTCAATGAAATGCCTGAAAACTCAACTTGCTGTTGCTTCTACCTGCGGTAAATGCTCACAAGTTGCGAAAATGGTGTTGGATGAAAGCCTGTATGATCTGGCAGAAGAAGCGCAAGCTGTCGCCTAAGCGGGATATATCTCCTCATGTAATACCAATCCGTATTAATTACTGGTCACGCAGCAAATATTTAATGTGATTGGTATCATCCCAGTGTCGACCGGGATCTCGCTCTTGCAAATACGATACCCGAGCCTTGATACCTCTATTTCAGGTCATCTGGACTAAAGAGGAGAACTAATTCTTTCACCGACAAACTGAGATTTCCTGTCGTAGCAGGAAATGACGGACGGGTTGGGTTCACATGTTATTGATTAAATAGCTTGCGTGAAACTGGATCTCAATTAACTGCTGTCTAATCATCACCCATCATTTGTTGCAGATAATTTTTCAGGCCCGCTTTGTCAATGAGATACTGCTGAGCTTCCAGCCAATCAATCTGCTCTTCCTGATATTCAAGAATCTCTTCGAGCATATCGCGACTGACGTAGTCCTGGTGCTGTTCACAAAACTGAATGGTGGCTTTCAGGGTGGCCAGTGAGTCCATCTCAAAACGCAGGTTCGCGGCAATCATCTCTTCACAGTGCTCGCCAATTCGCAACCGGCCAAGATGCTGCAGGTTAGGCAAGCCCTCGAGAAACAGTATACGTTCAATGATATCGTCTGCGTTTTTCATCACTCGGATCGAGCGATCATAGTCAGCTTTGTTTAATCGTTTGAATCCCCAGTTTTTATGCATGCGAGCATGCAGAAAATATTGGTTAATGGCAATGAGCTCGTTAGCCAGGACATTGTTGAGCTGTTGAATTAACTCTTTCGATGACTTCATCTAGGTCTCCTACTGCTCATTATCCTGATCGCCTATTTGCGATTGAATGTAGTTTTTCATGCCTATCTTGTCGATCAATCCCAACTGTTTTTCCAGCCAATAGACATGATCTTCTTCGGTGTCATACAGGAGCTTCTCAAGAATTTCCCGGGATTGATAATCCTGTTCTTCCTCGCAAATACCAATAACGTCTTTGAGCGACTGCACCACTTCCATTTCCAGTACCAGATCATTTTCCATCATTTCTTTAACGTCATTGCCGATAAGTAAGTCACGGCGCTTGACCATATTTGGCGTGCCTTCGAGAAACAGAATACGTTTAATTAAAAAATCGGCATGCTCGGTTTCTTCCTCACGTTCATGGTCTAAACGGTGGTACAAACGATTCAATCCCCAATCGTCATACATGCGCGAATGAATAAAATACTGATCGATTGCCGCCAATTCGTTTGCCAACAGGGCATTCATGCCGTCAATCACCTTTTTGCTGCCTTTCATCACATCCCTCTATCACTTTGATACACCTTATCTAAGGATAGTTTATCTGCCATGAATTACCGGTATTTTTACAATAAAATCATATAGATAGTAATGATAACAATTCACATTCACATTAGTTTTTTCAGTGCACATATCGGTAGTGAACACTTACATACACTACTAAAAAGCCCAACGTTTCAGTTGGGCTTTTTAAATTTAATTTTGCGAACTCAATAACTTATTTATTCCTGAGATTGCAGGTAAATCAGCGCCTGGTTGTTGACGCACTGGGTAAAGCTTTTTTGTTTTTCTTCTTTGCCAAGGGCATCAATGGCTTTTGCAACCTGAGCCATTTTTTCGCTTTGCACTTTTACATCCATATGCTTGGTTTGATCGGTGAAACAGCCGGTAATCCCGAAATTCAGCGCCTTTTCTGAACCAATCTTATCATCGCCCAGACAGTTAATTAACTTTTGGCCGAGAGTATCCTTATCGGTTTTCAATATCAGGGTTTCAATATCATCAAGGCCTTTATCATCGCCATGCTTAGCAAGATGACAACCGTAATACATATCGGCTACGGCAACTTTCGCCATCAGGTTTTGGTGAATTTCAGCAAAGTTTTTCACCAGCTCTTCCTGGCTTTTGGGATTCACCTCTTCGGCGGCGACCAAAAATGGCGCCGAGATAAAAACCAGAGATAGGATGATTCGAGAAATGGGCATTAAGTTAGAACCTCTATAAAAAATAACTCGCTAATGTTACAGGATATCACTTACATGAATCGCGACGAAACACCAATAATTGGTTGTTAGCCGGCATAGCAATGTCCTGACTCAGAGCAAATCCGGCGGAGTGAGCGAGACCTTCAATCCATTCAAAATCACGAATACCACTTTTTGGATCACGCTCAAGTAACCATTGTTGAAACTCGGCGTTACTGTCACTGGTGTAGTTGCCCTGATATTTAAACGGCCCGTAAATTAGCAGCTGACCGTCTTGCTTCACTAACACCTCTGCGGCCTTGAAAAAGTTTTCAACCAGAGGCTTAGAAACAATATGTAAGGTATTAGCACTAAACAGATAATCAAACTCACCGTGCTGCCAACTATCGGTATTGGTTAAATCCAACACCTTGGGAAGAGCAACATTGTTTATTCCATAGGTGCTGATGTTATGGATTAACGGTTGCAGATTCTCTTCAATATCACTGCAATGCCAGACAATGTCATCCCGCTGGCGGGTAAAGTGCAAAGCGTGTTGTCCGGACAGGCTACCAATTTCAAAAATTGTTGCCTGCTGCTTTAAAAGCGCATCAAGTTGCTGCCAAATTACCTGTTTGTTGCGTTCACAGGAGGGCGAAAAATTTTCCATAACTTACTTCGAGATATCAAATTTCGCTCAGTCTAACCTAAAGCTTACCTGTCCACCTAATTAAGGAGAGCGATTAACCGATTACTACTCTGTGCTGAATTTAATCCGAACTGGCAACCTGATGAATATGAACATCCTGTTGCGGGTATGGAATAGACAAGTCGTTATCGTCAAATGCCAGTTTGATATTTTCCAGGAATTCAAAATGCACGTCCCAGTAATCTTCACTTTTAACCCAGACACGGACAAAAATATCGACACTACTTGCTCCATGCCGGCCGACAACCACGGTTCGGGCAGGATCCGAAAGTAAGCGCTGATCTTTATCAAGAACATCATTGATAACCTGTTTCGCCTTGGCTATCGAGTCGTCATAGCTAATGCCAACTACGAAGTCGACCCGGCGAGTATCTTTCGCGGAATAATTCACCAGACTGCCATTGGATAACAGGCCATTGGGAATAAATATACGTTTATTGTCTGGGGTTTTCAGCACGGTATTAAAAATCTGAATTTCCTCAACCGTGCCGCTTTGCCCCTGCGCTTCAATGTAATCGCCCGCTCGAAAGGGTCGGTAAAAGAGGATCAGGATGCCACCGGCAAAATTTGCCAGACTGCCCTGCAATGCCAGACCTACTGCTAAACCGGCTGCACCGAGCAGTGCGATTAAGGATGTGGTTTCGATACCAATCATCGACGCGAAAATAATGACGCAGATAAGCTTCAATATTGCCGAGATAATATCCAACAAGAATTTTTTCAGGGTAACTTCGACATTGCGACGTTCCATGGCACGCCCCAGAAAACGCACAATCGCATTTGCCACCCACAGGGTGATGCGCAGGACGATCAGCGCAATCACAAAGCTAATGGCAAAATCGATAAGCATCTCAGAGTATTTGTCGATGAACCCAGTCAACTTTGATACATCTACTTTTTCCGCTGCCTTCTCGGCAACATTTGCTCCATCTTGTTTTTGCATAATTTTCTCCAGAGTTTCATCCAGTTAACTATAGAATAGTTCAATACTGCAAGGATTCTTTTGTGCATTATCGGCTCAGATAACGTCTCAAGAAAAATTTGTAATGAATTCTCAAAACCACATACTATTGGGATAATGAACCAACACGAGGAAAGACTATGATTGAGTTTATTTTGCTATTTACTGGCCTGTTTATGTTCATTGGCCTATGCAGTTACTGGCAGGCAAATGCCGATAAACACCCGGTACTGGCGCACATTAGTGCATCTCTTAACTCCATGGATGGATTTGGTTTCGAGCAGACCAAAAGTAAAGCCAATGCCACATCACCAACGCAAGCAAACACTCAAACCGCCGCGTCAGCCAAGGAGCAAGAATTAAATCAGGAGATTTCGGCGTTAAAACAACGTATCGAACATCTGGAGACCATAGTGTGCGACCGAAATTACGAACTCAATGAGGCGCTTCGCAAACTCAATTAACCAGCAACTAACTCCCGATATTCATAGTAAATTTGCTTTTATTTCGTTATTTCACTAAATTATGAAATAGTTGAAAAATAACCAGGGTTAAGAGGTTTAAGTTGGCTGACGTTTATCAGGCATTATCCAGTTCTGTTCGCCGCGATATATTGGCGTTACTAAAAATGCAGGACCTAAGTGCAGGCGATATTGCTGAGCAGCTTGATGTCGGACGCTCAACGCTATCTGGCCACCTGAATGTGTTGAAGTCTGCAGATCTAGTGGCAACCCAACGTCAGGGCACCACCATAATGTACAGCCTGAAAACCAGCGTGGTTGAAGATGTCCTCAATCAACTCTACTCATTATTTGCCAAGGATACCAAGGAGTAATTATGACTGCGATGCGTTGTGCCTGGGGTGTGTTTTTGTTGACATTTTTAGCATGTCTGGCGGGACTGTGGTTATTGCCAACTGACATGCAAATCCCTCACCATTGGAATATTCATGGCGAGCCTGACCGATTCGGTTCTTTGAAATTTGCCTTAATTTACCCGCCAGTTGTCATGGCCGGTATTCTATTGCTGCTTTCTTTTTTAAAGCACTTTGAGCCTCGTAAGGAAAATCTCGCAGAGTCGGAAAAAGCTAAAGGCTGGATTGGTCTTGCGGTAAGTTTGATGCTGGCGCTGATTGCCGGCGCCAACCTTGGTCTGGGCTTGGGCTATGACGTGCCAATGTTACGCCTGATCATGGTGGCAATCTTTGTCCTGTTTATTGTAGTTGGTAACTTTTTGTCAAAAACCCGTAGCAATTTCTTTATTGGCATTCGCACGCCATGGACCTTGTCCAGTGACGAAAACTGGCGCAAAACTCACCATTTAGGTGGCCGTCTGTTTATGCTTGCCGGTATCTTCGGTTCACTAATTTCCTTTGCTTTGCCGCATCACATGCTGGTTTGGTTAATGCTCGGTCTTATCCTGCCAGCAGCCTTTATTCCGATCATTTACAGCTGGTATTTATGGCATCAAGGTAACAACAAAGGCACCGCCGAATAGCAGAAAAGCGACCTTAGGCCGCTTTTCTCATAGTTGATAACGAGCGAAGGGATTACACTACCAATTCAAACGAATTCTCAACTTATCGCTCGTAGGAGGCAGGCCACACATTTCTTCATAAGGCGTCGATTGTTCCAACCAGACTTCATCAAAATGTTGTTGGTTAAAATAGTCTTTAACACCGCTGAGACAATTAAATTTTAATGGCTGCTGCTTTGAATCTTTCAACAATGTGCGTTTGTTGCCATCGCTAATTTCAACTAAATACGAGTTTCCTTCCAACGATTCAATAAATAAGTCCATAACGTACCTCTCTGAATCCGAAAAACCCTCAAAAGGAGCCCAGTGCCCCTGCAAGGAATGGTGAAAAACCTGCTTAAGCTTACGCCATGCAAGTAGATAAAGATCAGTGAAGCGGTTAACAATTGTCCAATGAAGACAGGACGGGATGGCCCGTTAAAGCCTCAAATTGGCTAAGCTGCCAGCGCGCTTTTTGCAAAAACACCGGGGTTTTTGCGCTGCGCTGATAAAACCACAAGCCATTTAACAATAAACAGACGGGAAGGTATCCCTTCATACGTTGTTGATTTAATTCAATATTATTATCAGCCTGATATGAAGCGATTAATCGGCCTTGCTCTGAATCACCAAGCTGATTAATTGCGAAGCACATGGCAATATCATATTCGCGGGGTGCCAAAGACAAAAACTCAAGATCCAGCAACCAGGCCTTATCATCTGTATCAATCAAAATATTGGCAAAATTTACATCACCATGGATTGGCACCAAATCAGTAAATCCAACCTCGATATCAAAATCAGTTGCCACTCTCGATACCAATTCCGATAGTGGCTTTGCACCAATCGCGAGTTCTGCAATCAATCTTTTAAACTGTTTTTTCAGCTGCAGCGGTTCGAGCAAATCGACAATACTCGCTCGATGTAAATCCGCCATCAACTTAGCGCTGATATCGAGTTTTTCAGCAATATCCAAAGTTGAATTTAACAGGGTAACGCCCTCGATAAATTCCTGAACTTGCCAGTTGTCGTTCTGAAACACAATTTCCGGGGAAAGCTTACGCAACGCTCGGTTTATCTCGGCATATTGCTTGGCTTTGAACAGGTCTGAAGCATTATGTTGTTTGACAAAGAAAATACGCTGGGTATCGTTATCTACCACTTGAAAGCAAGGGTTGTTATCCGTTCCATCATTGGCAGTAACGGGAAAGGCCGAACAATCCAGCGCATCAAAACAAGGCAGTTCCAATACTTGCTGAATCAGTTCGGCGTGCATCATGGTTATTCCACCGAAAGCTTATTGTCTGCAGCACCGACGTGTGCCGACTGATATTGTGCACGCCAGTTCAGATATCCGTAGACCGCGATAACCACATAAACCGCAAATAGAAATGCGGTAGGTTGCAGTGACTTTTCGATATAGATATAGATGGATACCAAATCAATCACCACCCAGTAAAGCCAGTTTTCCAGGACCTTTCGGGCAACCAGATACGTTGCGAACACAGCGAATACGGTAGTTGCCGAATCCACATAAGGAAAATGTGTTGGGGTGTAATTATCCATAAACCAGCCAAGCCCGAGGGATAATAAACTAAGTGCTGCAATGGCATATACATGGGTCGATAACTGCCAGCGAATAATGCTGTCACCCGGTTGTGCATCCGGCATTTTATTGCGCCACAAGTACCAGCCGTAAATTGCCATGACGAAGTAATAGACCTGCAACAGGCCATCCATCCACAGATACACGTCATAAAATATGACGGTATAAATTGCCGTGCTGACCAAGGCTGCGGGCCAACACCAAATGTTTACTCGCGCTGCGAAAATGACATACAACAAAGCGGTGAAAACCGCGATCAACTCCCAAAATGGCAGGGCAGTGAAATATTCAACAATGCCTGACATTAACTTTTTGCTTCCACATGCGAACGGTCGCCGCCGATAAACTTGACGACAAATACCGCCGCGCCAAGGTTTTCATGGACTTTTTTGATCTCAGCCATCACCGTTGTTGTCGCCAGGTCATAATCACCAAATACCTGGGTACTCATGCCATTAGTGACAACATTTAAACCATCAACGGCATTCAGATTATCGATAAAATCCCAGATTTGTGATTTGTAGGTTTGCTCCGCCAGCGGATACAAACTAATTTCAATCGAAATTTGCATGGTAACTCCTTATCCGAATTATGATTTGGAGCCCTAAAATCCCGAGCCCCAATGTTGTGACGGCTACTTAAAAGTTGTAGTCGAAAGTAAGACCGATGCGCGCTGGCTCACCATACTGATAATAAGGTTTGGCCTCATAGCCATCACGCGGGTCATTACCAAAGTAGAAGCCTCGGGTTGCATATTGCTCGTCAAAGACATTACGCCCCCAAAGTTTAACACTCCATTCATCAGCCAGATAACTTACGGATGCCGCCCACAAAGTAACGCTGTCAGATCTCTGGTCATGGCTGTCAGAGAAATAAAACTCGTCTTTGCCTTCGACATTGACGTTCACTAACCAGCGATCGGTCAGATAATAATTCGCACCAGCATTGAATTGATAGTTTGGCGCGTGGGCCTGATCGCGACCAGTTTCCAACGTGCCATCGGCATAAGTAAAGCCTTTAAATTCAGTATCCAAAAGGCCCAGGCTGCTGTATACATTTAACGAATCTGTGATGTCCCATAAAAATTCGACTTCGACACCAGTATTGCTGCCCTTAGCGGCATTATCCCAGTAACTGATAAACTCGCTGCTACCATCTTCACGTTCAAGTAAATGATAACTGCTAATCTGAATATCATCACGGGTCATGTAGAAAACGGCGGCACGGAATACAGCATTATTATCCAAAAGAGAGGTCTTAAAACCTAATTCATAGTTCCAGGTATATTCTGGGTCGAAAACGCGTAGCTCATCCGACAAAGTGCCGTCGCTATTTACACTACCGGCTTTGTAACCGCGATTAATTGATGCATAGGTCATTGCAGCATCAGTTAACTGATAGGCGAGAACTAACTTACCGCCAACCATGAAATCGTCTGGCTTAAATTTAACTGAGTCAGAATTGGAATAATCCGTGCCCCGTTGTTCTAAACGAAGACCGGACGTCAATGTTAGTTGTTCAGATAGGTGAGTTTGCAACTCAGCAAATACCGCCAGGTTTTGCGCTTCGAATGAGGAAGTAAAATCTGACTCTAAATAAGTGTACTGGCGGGTTAAATCTTCCTGATCATTTTTACCATAAACGCCAACAACCCAATCGGTTGTGTCGGCAAAAATACGATGCTCTGGGTTGGAAACCAAGCGAAGCTCTAACGTCGTGTTTTGACGATCACGAAGGTAATGATCCGTTGACGAATACTCCCACGGATGCAGGCCAACAAAACTCCAGTCTTCATCATAACCATAAGCTAAATCAGAATCGGCATGGGTAAGGATAGAGATAACATCGAATGCGTCCTGACCGGTATAGGTAAATTTAACGCTAGCTGCGGTAGTTTTTTGCTTATCAAAACCCGGCTGATCCGAGAATGTCTCGCGAGTGTTATCTAAAGAAAACGCATCATAACCATTGTCAAAATCGGCATGAATGAGAGTGATATCGACATCAAGGTTGTCGCTGGCTGCAATCGCCAACTTACCCCGCAGAGTTAGCTCATCACGGTTATTGGTATCTTCGCGATTCAGATAGGTGTTTTCAATAAAGCCATCGCTGACATTTTTCTCGGCAACAAATCGATAGTTAATGCCATCGGTTGCCGGACCGGATAATACGACACCTGAGCTATAGCTATCGTAGTTTGCCGCTGATAAACGAACTCGGCCTTCGAAGTTTTCGGTTGGCGCATTCGATTGCAGATAAACTAAGCCGGCTAACGCATTGGCACCAAAGCGCGTTCCCTGCGGGCCTTTAAAGAATTCCACCTGGCCAATATCGAAGGTGGATGCAATACCGCCGATACCGGCAAGATCGATTTCATCCATAACCACACCAACCGATGGATTAATCGCTTCTTGAAACTGGCTGCGCTCGCCAATACCGCGCACCTGGTAATAACGGGCGCGTTGTGAGCCGGAAGAGAAATTGACATTAGCGACTGCGCCAAGTACATCCTCCAGGTTTTCTGCATTGCGGGTTTCCATGTCACTCGCTGACAAAATGGTCAACGATGAAGGAATGGTTTGTAAGGTTTCTTCGCGAAAATCCGACTGCACAGTAATCACTTCAATGCCTTGTTCATCGGCATTGGCGGCTTGTTCGGTATTTTGGTCTTGGGCAAAAGAAGAAAAAGATATTGCGGTCGATAAAATCGCAACTGTAATAGGTGATTGAGTGAAATTCATGTTTTTCTCTACATCATCACCGGAGCATGAAAGCGGCAGATCAAGACAGGCCTCTTCGGTACGAGCCATATGCTTAATCTTCAACCATCCCTACGCCGGCATTATCCGTTTCAGGTAATAAGGGTTATATTCTCAGCAATGCGTAAACACATCGCACCCCTTGGTTCGGCAGCGATACTAACAGGAAAAGTTAGGGAATAAAAGGAGTTAAGTAGCGAAACTGGACGTTTCGCTACTGTTGCAGAGGTAAGCTGCGCGGAGGGATAAAAATGAATACCCCCTTCAAGTGTTCATTTTTAAGTGGAGAAAATGCTATACCAATCGCATTTTGGAATAGTCGCTAACGCTAGAAAATACATCGATATATCCATGTTTCTAAAACCTGAGCGGTAGACTACCGTAAAATTAACCGTCATCCCCATGAAAATGGGGATCTCAAATTAATGGCTTAGATTTCCTGTCGCAGCAGGAAATGACGATTGGCTTGTAATCCATCAAAGAAATGGCTTTAGCTCGACTTGTCACCTTTAACAACGAGAATGAGCGCGACTAAAAGTGATCTATGTGCTCATCATCCGGAAACGGCTTGCCTTTCCCCGTTTCCAAAGCCGCTTTTAAGCTCATCAAAAATATTGCCCACTTCAAAGAACAGTGCCCCATAAAGTTGCCAACCTGTCGCCAGTTAGCGTGGGTAAAGTTAACCATCACCTGATCATCTTCCTGGATAAGCTCGAATATCACTTTAGTGCCTTGCCACTGCTCGGGCATATCTTCAACATGTTCCCAAACGACTTTCTGGTTTTCCTTAAGTTCTGCCACGCGAAATTTTGGTCCACCATCAGGAAACTTAAAATGAATAACCGAACCGAGATTACCGGCGCCATTGGTGGATTCTGTATACCTTGTCCACCATTGCTGAATCCCGGCTTCGGTGGCCAGCATTTGATACACATCGGAAATATTCACAGCAATACCAACCCGATGAAAAATATTTGTCATGAGCAAAACCTCCTAACCATTAAACCTAGCTGAAGCTAGGTTTAATGGGTGGATAAATGCGATTGCATTCGCATTTTAGACGACAGACTAACGTCGCTGGATAAATGCTCCCTGCGTCGCATTTTAGGTGACAGGCTCACGCCAGTTAAGAGCAACCTATCCCGCGCTGTTTGCGGCATTGTCACCAGCGTGAAATCCTAATTTCATGCTGTCAGCGAGTCGAATTTTGTTTTTCAAATTCGGCTCTGTCACCCTAGGAGAGCTTTAGCTCGACTTGTCACCCTTCGCTCTAACCTATGCCGCGCTTTTTTGCAGCATTGTCACCAGCGTGAAATCCTAATTTCATGCTGTCAGCGAGGCGAATTTTGTTTTTCAAATTCGGCTCTGTCACCCTAGGAGGGCTTTAGCTCGACTTGTCACCCTTCGCTCTAACCTATGCCGCGCTGTTTGCGGCATTGTCACCAGCGTGAAATCCTAATTTCATGCTGTCAGCGAGGCGAATTTTGTTTTTCAAATTCGGCTCTGTCACCCTAGGAGAGCTTTAGCTCGACTTGTCACCTTGCAAAATCAACCTCCCTTGATTTTGCATTCGTCTATACTTTTGACTTTTATCGTCGCGAACCAAGGCTTCATCATGAACCTTCAACTCACCAACAAACTCGTTTTTATTAGTGGCTCAAGTCAGGGTATTGGCCGGGCGATTGCCGAGACCATGCTTAATGAAGGTGCCCGAGTGATCGTCAATGGCCGCAGCGACCTGTCGGCGTTAGTCTCTGAGCTATCCGCCAAAGGCGAAGTATATGGAGTGACAGGCGATTTATCGAAAGTGGAAGATAGTGATCGTATATGTCAGGAAATCGATGAGATTGGCGAACTGGACGTGTTAGTTAATAACATGGGCATATTCAGCCCCAAGCCCTTTGCGGAAATCGATGATAATGACTGGCAGCAATTTTTTGACTGCAACATTATGAGTACGGTGCGTTTGTGTCGTCACTTTTTCCCGAAACTGCAGCAGCGGGAATTTGGCCGAATTATCAATATTGCCAGTGAGGCTGGTGCTCGCGGTTTAGAAAGTATGATTCATTATTCAGTTACCAAGGGCGCGCAGATGGTGATTGGTCGTGGCCTTGCCAATATCACCAAAGGCAGCGGCAAAAACCTGACCATTAATACGGTATTGCCCGGGCCAACTTTGACCGAAGGGGTTGAAGCCTGGCTGCAAGAAAGTGCTCAGGTACAGAACAAAACTGAAACGGAATTTGTCGCTGAATTTTTCAAAGAGACGGAACCCGATTCACTATTACAACGCTTTATCAAACCACAGGAGATTGCCGATGTTGTCACTTTTGTCGCTTCACCATTGAGCGCAGCGATTAACGGCGCCAGCATTCGCGCTGAGGGTGGTCTGATCAAAACCATCCTCTAATTTCCGGAGGGTTCCTCGGATTTGCTGCGCTGGCCAAACTGGTATTTGTAAGACAAAACAAAACGCTTATCGGCATCATCGAGATAAGTATTGTTATCCATCACAAAAGTGAGAACGCTGAACGAATGGGTTTTATTTGGCGCAAAGCTCAATCCGGCGCCGCCAAACCAACCTTGGTAATTCTCCCCTTGCGCATTCTCCGAGCCGTAGCTGAAATTAACTACGGTCATAAAGGTCCAGGTCGGCGTCAAAGGCTTTAAGGCGAAAGCGCCGAGATAGCCGCTACCACCTTTTGACTGCACCATTTTAAAACCATTTTCCGGCGTTGCTTCGATGGTGATATCGCCACTTTCGCAGCGGCCCTCCACACAAACCGGCGCTTCGCCATCATTGTAGGTATAACCTGCCATTGGAAAAATCTGAAAGCCCGCCGGCTCAATATCAAAATGGCTCAAAGGAACAAAGGTACCTACGCTGTAGTTGGTTTGCGTCGCACCATTGGCATACTCATTTTTACCAAAATTAAAATTGATGATACTGAAGGGGAAAAGCCAGGAGCCGCCAATACGCCATTCGCTGCCATCGCTATTGATCCGGCCGTTAATTTTACGAACCGGATCAAAAGCAAAAGAGCCAGAAAAAGAAACGTTGTTGTCGTCAAAATCGAAATTATCGGCATAGGAAATGCCAAACTTGGTAATAACCTTGGTGGGATCGTCGGCAAGCTTGTGGTCATTGTGCTTAACTTGCTGCTGTTCTTCGGCCAAACAGACATTGATAAGCACACTCATCAACACCACATAAAAGCAGGCAAATTTCATCATTACGCCCTTATTTGCCCGCTTTTGGGCTGAAGTTACTAGATTTAATATTTTGACTCGTTAACTATAGCACCTGCTGGTTGGTGGGAGGATTTGGGGCTTAAAAACAAAAAATCCGATGCCAGTTTCGACATCGGATTTTTCTCCTAGAAACATGAAAGTTTAAGATTAGTTAGCCGGACAGCTACCTAATTCAAAATAACCGTCACTGGTTTCAGCAAGTGTCGTGGTAACAAACAGGTTCCATAGCCCCATGTTGTCGCCAGAACCTACCGCATAAGCAGTTCCCAGAGTATTGGTCGCTCGGCCAGCCGCCACATGGTTATAGTTGTTATCTGTGTATTCAGCACAAGTGAAATCACCATTTGGTGTTGAATCACACACATCACCGGTACCATCGGCATCCGCATCGGCTTGATCGGCATTAGCAATTAGTGGGCAGTTATCTACCGCATCTTCAATACCGTCAGAGTCGGCATCCTGAACATCACCGTCCGGAGTCGCATCACAAACATTTCCTATACCATCGTTATCATTGTCCGCCTGATCGGCATTCGCCGTATTTGGGCAATTATCGATAGAGTCATTCACGCCATCATTGTCAGCATCAAGGACATTGCCGTCTGGGGTTGAATCACAAACATTACCAATACCGTCATTGTCATTATCGGCTTGATCAGCGTTCGCCGCATTCGGACAATTATCCAGGGTATCAGCGACGCCATCGCCATCACTATCCACAGGCGTGGAAGGCGCAGAACAGGCCTGATTCGGACCTTTACAGCTTGGCTCACCATCGGCAATCCAGTTACATTGATTGGTGCCAGCCGGATATTCACGCATGGTGAAATCACTGGTACCAAAGGCTAAGTAACAAGCCGAGTAACCATCGCCCCAGGTAATGTGGCCTTCGTTGATGTGATAGTTGTAATCACCGGTTTTACCGGCATCAATGGTAAAGCTAGCGCTTTCTGATGATGACAACGCGGTGGTATCTGTGGCGGTAATGGTTACTGTGTTATTGCCACCTGGCAGATTACACTGCTCAACGGTAAAGCTGTTATTACTTACCGTTGCGGTATTCGAACCGTTAGCAAAATCCGCCGTTACCGATTGTAGATTTTGGTTAGCATCAACCACAGTGCCGGTTACCGTGGCACACTGGCCAACAACCGCGACACTAATACCACTAAGCACTGGCGCTTCTGCTGCTGGCTCTGGACCAACACGCACCGTTACTGAGGCAATATCGCCGGTTTTGCCTTCGTTATCCGTGCCCTGGGCTTCCACTAAATACAAACCATCCGCGAGGCTGGCTGAACTTACTGAGTAATAGCCATCTGACGCTGCCGCACTGGTATTAATGGTTTCCATCAATACCGGCGAGCCCGTATCTAAGGCATAGATACGAACGGCAACATTGCTCACACTACCATCGCTATCCACGGCAGTACCGGAAACCAATAAGCTACCGGTGTTATCAACGGCCGTATGATTGGAAATTATCGGGCCAGCATTGCGATCAACACGCAGGTTATTGTCGGCAAAATGTTGGCCAAGATATGTGGCAAAGTTAATGCTGTTTCCGGCAACATACTGACCGGAAGCGCCTGCACCACCAGACCAGGAATGATCTAAGCCATCAAACCACAACATGGCAACGCGGTTATCGGTCCATAGGGTTTCCGAGGCCGTGCGAGTTGCGTCATCAGCAATGGTGTTGGTGCCCGATAACTGAGTAACCCCATAAACTGCGGCAAAGCCGTTGGCGTTTTGCTGGTTGTAGCAAGTATCTACCGTGGTATCGGCGGTACCATGTCCAACTACCGCAATCTGATCATCAAGATGGCTCGAATAAGAACCTGCATAGGATTCACAGCGGGATTTAAAGGTATTAGTGCTAACCACTTCACAGCTGTTTAACGCGCCATTCGAGCTGGTCCCTAGGGTAGGTCCTGCACTTGGGGCAACCCCGGCAAAGATATCCGGTGCCACACAGGCGGCTTGCTGGGCAAAAGCACCACCGGAAGAAAGACCGGCCAGATATACCTGGTTCGGGTCAATGTTGCGACTAGCATCGCCACTCATGGTATTAGCAAGGTCGATTAAGTTTTTATAATCGCCAGATGTTCGGTTAATCGCCCCCTGCCAGTAAGACCAGCAGTTATAACCGGCCTTATTGGCGGCATCGGGTACGGCGACAACCATACCATGTTGCTCAGCGGCATCTTCCAGATTTGCCGTTAAGTAGTTACTAATAGGCTGCACACATCCATGTAGAACAATCAGTAAGGATTTTCCGTCGCCAATCGCAGACGTAGTATCCGGGGTATAAATATTGACGCTGCTAAAACCGCCAATATTGACGTTTTGTTGCCAACTCCCCGCGGACGATTCCGCTGCGAACAACAGGCTGGTGCTTGCCAGTAGCAAAGCACCTGATTTTATTGTTTTTATCATTATGCTTACCTAGTTGTGTTCTATTTTTTAAAGTTTCATTTGGTTTGTGACTTAAGGGTGGGCTGGGGTCAGATCATGAATTTTGCAGTCATCTGCACAATTCATGATCTGACCCCTTTGCCCTATTTAAGTGAAATCATTATGGACAGCAAATTTGGCGAATATCCAGTAACCGGAATTGGAGTTTTTATTCTACGAAACATATACTTAACAAACCCTAACCTCATGTTTAAAAACATAAAAATGTTGAATTATTAAGTTTGAAAAGTAACCATGGACCTTGGTTTTGCAGTACTAAAGTACTAGACCTGTTCAATGCAAATTCAATACAAAATGCTCCGGCGCCCGGTACACTAAATTCAATAATCTGCGAAATAAAACAACAAAAGCGCGAGACAAAACCAATGATATTAATAAACAAAACCATGGCAAAAGAAAAAACCATTACCAACAGCATAATGGCACTGACACTAGTGCTTTCCACCAGCGCCTGCAGTGATAGCGAACAAGCTGCACAATCAACAAAACAAGCGACTGCCGCCAGTAGCCAGCAGCAGGTAGAATCTAAAATTAATCTCACACTCGAGCAAACTACGGTATCCGGGTTATCTTCCGGTGCTTATATGGCTCATCAACTGCACATTGCCTATTCCGATAAAATCAAAGGTGCGGCGCTATTAGCCGGCGGTCCCTACGGCTGTGCCAAAGGCGATCTCAATACCGCTTTAGGTGAGTGCATGGCCATTGAAAATGCGATGGATGTGGCGCCATTGGTTGAGCTTGCTAAACAAGCACAGGAGAAGGGCGATATCGCACCTCTGGAAAATTTAGCTGAGCAGCCTGTATGGATATTTCATGGTACTACCGATAACCGGGTGAACGATAAGGTTACCCAGGCAAGTGCGGACCTTTATACGCGACTTGGTGCAACACCAGTAACCGAATTTAACATCAAGGCCGGGCATGGCTTTCCAACCGAAACTAATGGCGTTCAATGTGACAGCACCGAAGCACCATTTATTAACCAATGTGGTTATGACGCCGCCGGCACTTTGTTAACCCATTTATATGGCGAATTAAATAGCAAGTCTGAGGCGGCAACGGGTGAACTGGTGGCAATCAATCAGGCCGATTTTGTCACCGGAGATGCGGGTAATACCCTGGCAGAGACCGGTTATGCCTATGTACCAACTAGTTGCGCTACTGGAGAAGAGTGTCGTATCCATATCGCCTTGCATGGATGTAAGCAAAATGAAGAAGCTATTGATAAAGCCTTTATCAAGGATACCGGCTACAACGCCTGGGCCGATACCAATAATATCGTCGTGCTTTACCCGCAAACCAAATCCAGCTTTGCACCTTTAAACCCCAATGCTTGTTGGGATTGGTGGGGTTACACCGGTGCTGAATACCAGTCCCGCGATGGCGCACAAATGCAGCATGTGATGAATATGGTTGCCGGACTTTCTGAAGCGCTTTAATATCAGGAAGGGGGTCAGAACTTGAATCGAAAATGTATATGTATCCGATTCATGCTCTGACCCCATGACCCTTTTTTCATCGCCATATATCAAGAATAAAACAATAACCATGCAGACAAATTCCACAGCACAGACTCAAGCTAATCCATCAGCATCTCCCTTTAATATCGTTATTTTAGGCGGCGGCTCCGCCGGTTGGATGACCGCAGCGGCGCTTGCCAATACCCTGCCGAGCAATCATTTCAACATCCGTCTGGTGGAATCCGAGCAGATTGGTACTGTATCGGTTGGCGAAGCAACCATTCCCGGCATTCACGACTTCAACCGTTTTTTAAACATTAACGAGCAGGAGTTGATCAAGGCCACTAATGCCACGTTTAAACTAGGCATTGAGTTTGAAGGCTGGACTAAAGGTAGCAAATATGTGCATCCATTCGGCCCTTATGGCCTGAATAAAAATGGCGTTCCGTTTCATCAAATGTGGTTAAAAGCCAAGCTTGCCGGTGAAGATGTTGCTGAGTTAGTGAAATACAATATGGAAGGGATGGCAGCGCAGAAGAATAAGTTTAGCCCTAAACTGAATATCCCGAACTTTCCTATCGAGCACCTGAACTACGCCTTTCACCTCGATGCAGTGGCCTATGCCAAATACCTGCGTCAATACGCCGAGCAACGCGGCGTTGAGCGCATTGAAGGAAAATTTGAGCAGGCGCGCTTAAACAGCGATGGCTTTATTCAATCCTTAACCCTTACCGATGGCCGGGAAATTCCAGGTGACTTCTTTATCGATTGCTCCGGCTTTAAAGCCCTGCTTATCGAGAAAACCTTACATGCCTGTTATGAAGACTGGCGTCACTGGCTACCATGCGATAGCGCCGTTGCAATTCAGTCGAAAAGCCAGCCACAGATTAACTCCTATACCAAAGCCATCACCCATGAAAATGGCTGGCGCTGGCAAATCCCATTGCAAAACAGAATGGGTAATGGTCTGGTTTATTCAAGCCGTTTTATGTCGGCAGACGAGGCGGTAGAAAAGCTGCAATCTTTGGTGAAAGAAGAACTGATTACCGAGCCAAATCATTTGCGTTGGGTTAATGGTTGTCGCCCTGAGCCGTGGAGAAAGAATTGTCTGGCCATTGGCCTTTCCGCAGGCTTTATCGAACCGCTGGAATCCACCGGCCTGCAGCTGATTCAATCGGCGATATTCCGATTATTGAGCTTGTTCCCGGATAAAAACTTTAATCAGTCGAATATCGATACTTACAACCGTTTTGCCAATGCCGAAATCAAATCAATCCGCGATTTTGTGATCCTCCATTACAAGCAAACCGATAACGATCACAGTCCGTTTTGGAACTATTGTCGCAATATGGATGTGCCGGACTCATTGAAAAATAAGATGGAAATGTACCAGCAAAACGGCAACCTGTTCCGCGAAAACAACGAGCTGTTTAGCGAGCTAAACTGGTTATCCGTATTGAACGGGCAGGGCATGTTACCGAAAACCACACACCCGCTAACCCAACAATTCAGCAATCAGGAAATCATGTCTGAGCTACAGCAAATCGAAAATGCCTATTCCCGCATCGTCGACAGCTTGCCAAGCCATGATGAATTCCTGGCAATGTTAGCGTAAAGCCTAACCGGGGTCAGATTAACTAGGGTCACCCATTAGAAAGCTCCGGTCAAGAACGCAGCCGTGTTTTCTTACTCTTTTTAATGGCAAGTACAGGGTTAAAGCTTCAACTCATTGATATTAGTGAATATGCACCTAATTTATGACAATTATTTGGTGTAAATATGCACCAGTCACCCATCTGAATTTAGGCGATTTAGGCAAGCATCAATGATGTTTGCCTAAGGCCCTTAACTTGCGTTTCAGTCATCGTTTAGTACCAACCCCTGGTCCAGTTCCTGGCAAAGCCTTAAGCTCTGCTCAATAACAAATCTTTGGTTATGTAATGGCATCCAACCCTAAATGGCTCCCGGCGTTGGGCATATTTAACAAATCAATATTGAGCGGTTGATGCGAAGGCCTAATCAGATCTTATGGTTTTTCCAACCCCAGTATTAACTCAACGCATCAACCTAAATCATCATAATGTCATTAACTGAATGCTTTGTTATCCTCGAATGCTACGTTACTTTTAAGTACGTGGTAACAAGCTCTCGCGAGCTTATGAGCAACCGTTTTAAGGGCGATGTTGCGATTCGTTCTAGCCAGTTTTCGCTGATAGTACTTTTTTATTGCCGGGTTGTATCGCATAGCAAAATTGGCCGCTTCTATAAACGCCCACGCTAGATAACGGTTACCATTTTTTATATTCGTGGAGCCTTTTTTCTTACCGTTACTTGTCCTGCTGCCATTTACGCAGCGACAATACGAGGCGAAGTTACCCGCACTTGCAAACCGTTCTATCGTTCCTGTTTCTAACATGATGGTCAGCGCAAGCACCTTGCCGATACCATCAATGCTGGTCAGTAAACGAAATTCAGGAGACAGCGATACTTGCTTTAAAACCTGTGATTCTATGTGCTTAATCTGTTGCTGTGCACAGCGCAATAACGCTAGGTTTGAATAGACGGCAGTACTGGTATGTGCCGAAGAGAATGTTTGGTTGATATCATCGATATTCGTCTCTTCAAAGCACTGGGCCATTTGCTTAATTTTATTGCTGCTTGGTTTATAACCCAGGTGGCGCATATAGCAACTTTGGATGGATAACAAATTCTTTGTCGATTGCTGTACGATATCCATTCGCTTGCGCATCAGGTCTCGCACGCTTCGCATTTCTTTTGGGTATATATAGCCTTCAGGCAACACATCAAGCCGTAGCATTTCAGCAAGCCATCGGGCATCCGTTTTATCGTCAGCGTGCTTGAGTCCTGAATATTGTTGAATCGCACTGGGATTAGCTAAGTGCATTTGGAAACCATCTTCCATCAAAGCATCGACAAGCCAGTACCAGTTAAAGGTCGACTCCACAACGAGTCCGGTCAAATCATTTTTGTAGGGTTTTAAGAATGATTGAATAACCGTTAAATCGTTATCTAGCCTTTTGGTCAACAACTTTTCACCGTTACCATTTACAATAGCAATAACACAATTGTTTGAATGCAAATCAATTCCACCATATAGTTTCATCATAAGCTCCTCTCGATACTGTTTATGTTTTGGTCAACACAACTGTATCGATTACAAGAGGAGCTTTCTATATGATTATCAGATCTTGAATTACGCACTTGCTGCGAAATTCAAGATCTGACCCCAAAACCTTATCGCGACTTATCCGCGATTTTCAGAGGTAAATCCTTTTAATGCTTCAGATAAACCTTCGATGTCTTCAGCGCCAGCTGGAACGGTTAAGCTGGAACCGGTTAAGTCATCACCGATAGGCTCAGCGTTACCGCCTAAGCAGTTTGCCAGGAAGCCTTCAGCAACACCGTAGAACGCCAGTCTATTCTCAGGTCGTGCAAATCCATGACCTTCATCAGGGAATAATGCGTAGGTAACTGGAATATTTTTGGCCTTCATGGCATCAACGATTTGATCGGACTCAGCCTGTTTCACTCTTGGGTCATTTGCGCCCTGGCCGATTAATAGCGGCTTAACGATATTGTCCACACTGTTTAGCGGTGATGCTTTCTTCAGTATTGCCAGACCTTCTTCGGTATTTGGATCGCCAACGCGTTTCTCTAGTACTTTGCGGAAGCTTTCCCAGTACGGAGGAATAGACGCTAATAGGGTTTCCAGATTCGAAGGACCGACGATATCTACACCACAGGCAAAGCGATCAGGGGTGATGGTCAGGCCTGCAAGTGTTGCATAACCACCATATGAGCCACCCATGATAGCAATCTTGTCGTTGGTCGTGATCTTCTCTGCTACCGCCCAATCAATCGCATCGATTAGATCATCATGCATTTTCAGGCCCCATTCCAGGTCGCCAGCATTAACAAAGCTCTTACCGAAACCAGTAGAACCACGGAAGTTTACTTGTAACACCGCATAGCCGCGATTTGCTAACCATTGTGGGGTTGAGCGATAACCATAAGAATCGCGCGCCCATGGACCACCATGAACGTTTAGAACCAGCGGTAGTGCTTGTTCAGGGCGACCGTCGCCATCAGCGTCTGCACCAGGAGGTAAGGTTAAGTAAGAAACCAAGGTTAAACCATCACGCGACTTGATCATTTCTGGTGTCATCAACGCCAGAGTTTTGTCTTCCAGCTCAGGTCGTGTTGCAAATAGTCGACTGAAGGTATTTGTTTTCAAATCCCAGCTGTAATACGAGGCGACCTTGTTTGATTGTGAATTTAAAACAATCCAGGTTTCTTCGTCTTGAGTTGCAGATACTCTGGCAAATTCTCCGTCAAACTGAGCTTCCAGCTTAGCGAGAATCTCCTTACCGCGATCGTCTAAGGCAACATAACTGTTTTTGTCATAGTTGACGGAATAAACATACGGTACACCGGTGTCTTTATCGCGCCAGGTGCCGCCAATATCTGCGCGGTCATCTTCTGCAACCAGAGTCTTCTCTCCGGTTTCCAGATCCATAGCCAGAAGTGCACTGGTATCTCTGCCTTTACTCTCTTGCAGATACAAGGTTTTGTTATCTTTGCTGAAACCTGCAAGACCTGTAGTGTATAAATCTTCAGGTGGGATTTCTAAAAATAGCTCCCAGGCATCATCATTCTTTTTGTAGTATTCAGAACCACCAGCGCTGGTAGATTTTTGTCCGAAGCGCATGGTTAAATCGTTGTCGAAACTGAAACCACCAAAGTTTTCCGTGTTTTCAAATACCAGGGTAAGTTCACCGGTATTTACATCCAGCTCATAAACATCGTGCCAGCGCGGGTCACGATTGTTAATACCGATCATCTGTTTGCCCGGGATGTCTGAGCTACTTGCTAAGAACAGCACGCGGGTGTTTTCAAATGGGGTGTATAGGGTTTCTTCGCCAGTTTTCGGATCAACACCGTAGAGCAAAAAGTTCTCATCTCCGCCTTTGTCCTGAACGTACAAAAGCTTCTCCATACCAGCAACCCAGCCGTAGCCACGAATGCCTCGGCCCTTGTCGGTGGTGATTGGTTTAGCGCTGGCAAAATCATCGGCTGGCGCGACCCAAATATTCATTACCCCATCAACCGGAGCAAGGTAGCTGATCATCGAGCCGTTAGGGCTGATTTGCACACTGCTGTAGGTAGGGTTGCCAAATATTAATTCGCGAGGGATTAATTCGAGTTGAACGTCGTTAGTACTAGAATCCGCTGTTTGTTGTGCTTGTTTGTCAGCGGTTTGTGAGTTTTGGGTATCGTTGGCGCTACCACAGCCGATTAAGGTGGCTGAGAACGCGAGTGATACAAATAAACATTTCAATTTCATGGTATCTCCGTTACGTAGATTGAAAAAGGAGCAACGATTGCTCTAGTTCAAAACCCATCATAGCTTACCTGATTGAAATTGCAGCAGTTTTTGGTTGAAGCTAAATCGAAGATTTAGCTTTAAACACGCTTACGCTCCTAGCACGCCGAGTCATTATAAAGCATGCATAGGCTCCTAGCACACGATTTGAAATCGTTCCTAGCAAGCAATCAGAGATTGCGCCTAGCTAAGAGCTATGGCTTTGATTTCCAGTCGTGGCTGGAAATGACGGGTGAGGAAAAATGGTGAAGGGGTAAGCTGCGCTGGTGGAAGAGGAAGGTGGGAGATGACGCTTGCAGCTAGGAGCGCCAGCGTGCTAGGAACGAAGTGTGCTGCGATGCAAAATGGGGTCAGAGCATGAATCGGGTAAATAGCTATTTTCGATTCAAGAGGCGACCCCGAAAAACGTTGTTGATTCAAGATCTGACCCCGAGCTACACTTCGCTAAAACGTCGGTATTACCGCACGTAAGCGTTCAATATCGCCGGCACCAACGTTATGAGCCTTAAAATAGTGCTCCCACTCACTGGCTAACTCCATCACCTGATCGATGATTTTTTTGGCTTTAAACTGTTTTAAGCCAAATCGGTCAGATTGGCTCAGTAGGTTTGCTATCGTGCCTTCTCTGCCATATGCTCCCAGGCCAATGCCATGTTGTTTGGATGAATTAATCGGGAGCACATCATACGCCGGACTTAAGCGCCAATCTTGACTCGCAAAGTTATAAACCATGGCATGATTGCGGGAATGATCGTCGGTATTACCAATTAGGACATTGAAAACCATTCGATAATACAGGTCATGTGCATCGGTGGGATCGGAGACATATTTCATTATGAATTCGGCCAAATAACCGTAGGTGTATTGCTCTCGCATTGTTGAGTTACTGACTTTATTAACGCTAAAAATAGAGTTTGCACTTAAATAATGACAAGTTGGTTTGCCATTTTTAAGGTCGAAGCGTTCAATTAATAACACATCTCCTGAGGGCGTGTTCTTAACCTTGGTGTTGGCAACATTACAAGGTAATTCAGCGAGCATATGCATAGCTGCATTTTCAACTTTGACGACATTGTATAGATCATCGGGTCGATTGAATTTAGCCAGGTATGACAGCTGATCATCTTGAATGATAGTTTTTGGCCGAGCACCGCCCATTGATGAACCAAATTCAAACGCTCTTTTTGCTTCACTGGGTATCTCTTTATCTGCCAATATCGCATCTTTCGCCTTCAGTAACATGGGCAGATCGCCCAAGGTGTTTTTATTGTATTTGGGCTTAGATGAAGAGCTAGATAAGCTAAATACTAATGCGCCAACGCCCATACCGGAACCGGCTAATAAAAACTCCAGCCGGTTTTTAGGTTTGGTTTTGTGCAGTGATAATATGACTTTTTCACCCCACGAGTCTGCACCGGCGTCTGAGAGCGCGCCAAATAGTCCTTTGTTGAATGTTGTTCGATATTGGTTTTCGCTAAGTGGCAAATGTATCGGATCGAGGGGGAATGCGTCGGTTCGTGCTAAGTAGCTTTTACCATACCGAAAACGACCGAACTTTCCTGGCTCATCGACTTCTGTCACACCGCAAATAACAGGTTTGTCTTCGAGACCGTCGAGATAGACATAGGCTTTAGAAGTCATTGTCTAACTCCTGAGTATCTTTTCGAGATTTTCGCGAAAGGGGATTACTTTGCTCATCGAGTTTTTTTTCTATCGCGATTTGCAGATCATCGATTAATTCTAAGTGCTCAAGTACTTTAAACAAGGTTTCTGCATTTACCGGTTTGCCATTCTCAATTGAGGATATGGTATTTCTGCCAACACCTACACGTTGACCAAGTTCGGTTTGATCCATCGTTGCTGCGCGAGACGCAACCACTAACTTTCCAATGGTTTTGAGAAGGGTTTGTGATTTCTGCATAAAATATTAAGGGTTAGTGTTTAATGCTTAAAATATAATGCATAGGGGTGTGTTATTCAAGCTAGTGTAAGCTACTAGCACGCCGAACTACGGCTCCTGGCACACGATTGGAAATCGTTCCTAGCATGCAATCAGAGATTGCGCCTAGCTAAGAGCACAACCTGATGTCATCACAGAAAATTGCTCGTGCATTTTCTGCATACCGGTCGTCCGTGACCATATTCGGGTAACTGAAGATCTCTCGCAAAAGTTATAGGCTTTGATTTCCAGTCGTAGCTGGAAATGACGGGGATACGTGGGGCGTGGCTGGAAATGGCGGTTGAGGAAAAATGGTGAAGGGGTAAGCTGCGCTGGTGGAAGAGGAAGGTGGGAGATGACGCTTGCAGCTAGGAGCGCCAGCGTGCTAGGAATGTAATGTGCTAGGAACGGAGTGTGCTGCTTTAGAAAATGTGGTCAGAGCATGAATCGGATACATATACATTTTCGATTCAAGATCTGATAATCATATAGAAAGCTCCTCTTGTAATCGATACAGTTGTGTTGACCAAAACATAAACAGTATCGAGAGGAGCTTATGATGAAACTATATGGTGGAATTGATTTGCATTCAAACAATTGTGTTATTGCTATTGTAAATGGTAACGGTGAAAAGTTGTTGACCAAAAGGCTAGATAACGATTTAACGGTTATTCAATCATTCTTAAAACCCTACAAAAATGATTTGACCGGACTCGTTGTGGAGTCGACCTTTAACTGGTACTGGCTTGTCGATGCTTTGATGGAAGATGGTTTCCAAATGCACTTAGCTAATCCCAGTGCGATTCAACAATATTCAGGACTCAAGCACGCTGACGATAAAACGGATGCCCGATGGCTTGCTGAAATGCTACGGCTTGATGTGTTGCCTGAAGGCTATATATACCCAAAAGAAATGCGAAGCGTGCGAGACCTGATGCGCAAGCGAATGGATATCGTACAGCAATCGACAAAGAATTTGTTATCCATCCAAAGTTGCTATATGCGCCACCTGGGTTATAAACCAAGCAGCAATAAAATTAAGCAAATGGCCCAGTGCTTTGAAGAGACGAATATCGATGATATCAACCAAACATTCTCTTCGGCACATACCAGTACTGCCGTCTATTCAAACCTAGCGTTATTGCGCTGTGCACAGCAACAGATTAAGCACATAGAATCACAGGTTTTAAAGCAAGTATCGCTGTCTCCTGAATTTCGTTTACTGACCAGCATTGATGGTATCGGCAAGGTGCTTGCGCTGACCATCATGTTAGAAACAGGAACGATAGAACGGTTTGCAAGTGCGGGTAACTTCGCCTCGTATTGTCGCTGCGTAAATGGCAGCAGGACAAGTAACGGTAAGAAAAAAGGCTCCACGAATATAAAAAATGGTAACCGTTATCTAGCGTGGGCGTTTATAGAAGCGGCCAATTTTGCTATGCGATACAACCCGGCAATAAAAAAGTACTATCAGCGAAAACTGGCTAGAACGAATCGCAACATCGCCCTTAAAACGGTTGCTCATAAGCTCGCGAGAGCTTGTTACCACGTACTTAAAAGTAACGTAGCATTCGAGGATAACAAAGCATTCAGTTAATGACATTATGATGATTTAGGTTGATGCGTTGAGTTAATACTGGGGTTGGAAAAACCATAAGATCTGATTAGGCCTTCGCATCAACCGCTCAATATTGATTTGTTAAATATGCCCAACGCCGGGAGCCATTTAGGGTTGGATGCCATTACATAACCAAAGATTTGTTATTGAGCAGAGCTTAAGGCTTTGCCAGGAACTGGACCAGGGGTTGGTACTAAACGATGACTGAAACGCAAGTTAAGGGCCTTAGGCAAACATCATTGATGCTTGCCTAAATCGCCTAAATTCAGATGGGTGACTGGTGCATATTTACACCAAATAATTGTCATAAATTAGGTGCATATTCACTAATATCAATGAGTTGAAGCTTTAACCCTGTACTTGCCATTAAAAAGAGTAAGAAAACACGGCTGCGTTCTTGACCGGAGCTTTCTAATGGGTGACCCCATTTTAATCGCAGCACACTTCGTTCCTAGCGCGCTTACGCTCCTAGTGACTAGGCTACCAAACGTCATTTCCAGCCACGACTGGAAATCAAAGCCATAGCTCTTAGCTAGGCGCAATCTCTGATTGCTTGCTAGGAACGATTCCCAATCGTGTGCCAGGAGCCTATGCGTGCTTGAAGCTAAATCTACGATTTTGTGCGCTTTTTTTTCTGCTAGTATGGTTTTAAACATAAGAACAAATCCGGGGAAGACTCATGTACAAACCAACCGACATCGTCACCACAGAGGCGGAAATTCGTGAAATTGTGCCGAATCAATTTGCCAGCCAAATCGGCAAAGTAATCGACCATATCGATGATCACCTGAGAACCTGGATTGAACGCACCCCGTTTATTACCATGGCGACCGTGTCGAAAGAAGGCAGGGTAGATGTTTCTCCAAAAGGTGATCCCGCGGGCTTCGTGAAAGTGCTGGATGAAAAGACGTTGGCAGTGCCGGATAGACCTGGCAACCACAGATTTGACAGTTTTTTAAATATCCTGGAAACCGGCCGCATCAGCCTGATGTTTCTGGTACCTAACCGCCGCGAAGTGGTTCGCGTTGCTGGTAGCGCCGTTGTGGTTCGTGACCAAGAATTACGGGAAAGTATGGCCGTTAATGGCAAGGTTCCGGATTTTGCTGTCGTCGTTACCGTTGAAGAAGCCTTCTTCCACTGCGGCAAATCGGTGATCCGTTCAAAGTTATGGGAACCAGAAAAAGCCTTACCCGTAGACGGCCTTTCCACTTACGCCCAGGCGGTTAAAGATCACGCCGCCTTGGAAACCCCACTTGTGGATATCGAAACCGCCTTCGCCAATAACGAGAAAAATCGGCTTTATGATGAGTAATGGCACATGGCCACCAACCGTCATTTCCAGCCACGACTGGAAATCAAAGCCAAATGAAAAAACAATTGCTAAAAGCTAGGACAATACTTGATTGCATGCCCAAAACGGTTTTAAGTACGATTTACAATCGTGTGCTAGGAGCATATGCGTGCTTGAAGCTACTATTAAAAAAGCCCCGCTGACTAAACATCAACGGGGCTTTGGGCTATAAAGGTTTAGCAATTAATTACCACAGATATTGCTAATTTTATGCAGCTCCGCTTCGGCACCACCGAACGCGTAGGCGTCACTATCACTTACGTAATAATAAACCGCGCCATTCGGGAACATCACCACACCAATACCACCATAACCTGACATATAGCTCACCCAGGAACCTACCGGACACAGCGGAGTAGAGCGCTGCCCCATATCATATGTCCAAACCCCATTCAGGTAATTAGATTCCGTACCATAAGTTTCTAAACCAAGATCGCCGCCTTTCACCAACATGTCATCCATAATGCTCGGGTCTAATACTTGCTGACCATTGATCACACCGCGGTCATTAATAAACTGACCTAGCTTAATCATGTCATCGGAATGCCAGGTCAAACCATGGCTCCAATATGGGTCGGCTACTGCGCCTTCCGTTCGCACTGTGGTGTAGGTTACCGGACTAAGGTTTAATGGTTTGTATACTTCATCAACCAGCTTATCGAACAAATCACCGCTGCTGTAATTATCCATCGCCACACCCGCTATGTAGGTGTCAGATGAATGATAGGAGAAGTGGGTTTTTGGTAACGACTTGCGAATATAACGCTCACAGGAGTGGGCGATTTTTTCATCATGGGTAAAGGTTAGGAAAAACTCATTAACCACGGCAGTACTGCCTTCATCTCCTTGATAAGACGATAAACGATAGTTACCCGTTGCCATATCCAGCGCATTTTCTACGGAAACATCGCTCCAGATAGAACTGGTTCCATTAATGCCATCCTGACACTCGCTTACATTTGGCGAAACCATCATATTGCGGGCAGCGCTATTTTGCTTAACAAGTAACGCGAAAGCAAAGTTAGCGGTTGCCGTTTTCGCCGTTGAATAAGACGGTAAGCTCATAACTTCACAGAACGGATAATCACCATGGCGGGTGCTACAGGCTGCCGCATAATGCACGCCGTTATACAAGACACCATGGGTGGTAGGTGCAGACGATTGCTCGGAACCAATATTTGCCACATTGATGTTGGCAGCAGGGTAGTCATTCGCTAGTTCAGCAATCGGTTTAATCGGAATACGATTCGCCACTTCTGCCTCATAATCAGCAATGATGGTCGCCGCACCAGAAACATTGCCTTGTACATAACTGGCAGGTACTAAGCCGGTTAAATCATATTGAAAATATAAGCAGGTCTCGCCACCAATTTGCACCGCGGCATTAGTAATAGAACCATCATCTTTAAAGGCGAAGGTGATCATGCCGTTGTGCGTACAGTTAGCCTGATTTTCCTGCAGGGCAAATGGGATAGCTACCCGGCTATAACCGCCATCATTGGTTTCATTCCATACCCGGCCTGGTTCGAGAATATAGTTCCAGTCCTGAAAATCTGGCGAGCCAATATTACCACTGACAATTAAACCACGAGTTTTCGGAATAATGTGCGAGCCAATTTGTACGAACTCAAAATCAAATGCCGGTAAGGTACCTGGGCTATTGTAATTGCCTGCTTGCCCCCGGCCTGACGTTCTCTCAACAAAATTCAATGCTGTGGCGTTGCCACTATTAAGAACCAGTCGGCCCTCAAAGGTATTGGTTGGCTCCTGGGCATTGGAATTATCGGCATCAATTTCCGCAACACCATGGCTGTAATGGGAAAAATCCAGCACGCTTAAGCTTGAACCGTTAAGCTCACTTATCGTCAGGGCAGTACGCGCAACATTACCGTTACCGGTAAACACATGTAAATCACCTGAAGGCTCAGGCGGTTCAGGCGGCGTGCCCGTACCGGTGCCACTCAATGCAAGCGTTTGATTACTATCGTTGTTGGCAATCGTCAAAGTTGCAGCAGATGACGCTTCCGCTGTTGGCGTAAATACCACATCAAATGAACAGTTGCTATCCGGCGCAACTGAACTGTTGCTACAGCTATCGTTGGCAAGACTAAATGGCGCGCTTGCACCGCTGATAGAAGTGACATCTAAATTGGCATTACCGGTATTGCTAACGGTAATCGTATTGTTGGCGCTATCGCCAACTAACACATCGCCAAAACTGCCACTTCCAGAAGCACCCACACTTGGTGTCGGCACGCCGGCACCAACAATGCTAATACCGTCAGCATAACAATAATCGGCGGCAGAGCCGGTTTGCACGTAACGAATATAGGTGGTGCCACCATTGGTTGAGGTGGTTGCGGTAGTGAATGTGCCATCATCCTGAACTTTGTTTAAGGTAATTAATGAGCTTCCCCAATTAACCCCGTCTTCTGATACATACACATCACAAAAGTTACCGGTTTCTAAACTGGTAGCGGCCAGAGCCACGGTAACATCGCCATCGGCGGCAAAACTGCGCTCCGCAGTTGCTCCACCTTTAAGGCGCATCGAGTAATTACCAATGGTTTTCGTGGTATTAATGGCAACCGTGCCAGATGTAGTCCAGCCGGCAAAGTCACCATCCTCAAAATCTTCAATAACATCGGCGACTGCACCTATCGAAACCGTTGATAAAGCCAACGCTAACGCGACTGACCTTATATTTAAGTAATCCATATTTGATCCTTACTTATTATTTTTGCTATGAAATCAATAACTATGCTCATAACAACTTGATAGTTACGCTCGCCAATATGTCTAACGCTCATCCAGAAACACGCCGTTTAACGGCATGCCCCACATGTCCATATAAGGGCAATAAATAAAGGCTACTTTGATACTAACCTGCTCATTTTTTACACATAGAACCAGTTGTTGAATCTTTATGGCACCAGTGGCTATGCCAATTAGACTCGAGGGAATGATAGTGATGGGATTGGGGTTGTGTGTGGGTCCAGATTTGTGCTTTTATTGAAAGAAATTGAAATTGACTTAGCCAGTTATGGGAAGAATTGGCTGAATAAAGAAATATAATCGGTTAGAGTCTAACCTCAGGATTTACGATTTAAGGGAATAAAAGATGACAACATTAAAACCGCAAAAAACTGTTCCAGAAGAACGAGATAAAAACCCTGTCGGGTTTCCTGAGCTGTCGGACAGAATTTTTATCTGCTACACCTTGCCCTCCAGATCTCATATCCCTCTGTACGAAAGGATTTTAAACAAAACTTATGAGTGGGTTTCCAAAACAATCTGCCAAAGAATATCGAAGCTAATAAGAATCGTGAAAAAACTTATTGCTTCCTAAACAACATTAAACTTTATTGAGATTGGCCTTAGTTGTAAGCTTGAACATCAATCCAGAGTTTTTATTGCTTTTGGTCTGGTAGCGACCGGGGAAACGAGCAAATACATCTGACAGTTTTTTTAGCTCATATTTTATATGATCAAAATCAAGCTCTAATTGCTTTGAATACACTCTCGCTAAAATCGATTTGGCCGCTTAGTAGCCTGAGCACTTCTCCTTCATGAGATGGCTAATATGCTTTAGGTGAGAATAAAAGGTGTTTCTCTAAAATCACAAATTTCTTATTTATCCGTAAAACTTAAAAAACTGTTTAGCTGCGCGTTACCTTGATATTAAATCTATTTTTTACGTGAGTAAGTCTCAAATCCAAAAGTCGATAAAAAGAGTTGACCGCACCTTCAACTAATAGGAAAATAACCCTTTATAAACAATAAAATAACTTTAGGCCTCTGTATTATGTATAATTTAAGCTTGTTAGGTCGTGATGGAAGTGTTCAAGATTGTCATGGCTTGAATTGGGGGCAAAACCCGAACAACCATACCAATCCTGATGATGCATGCTTAGTCATCCGAGCTCCGGAAATCAGGGCTAACCCTCACCTGTTTCCGCCAGTCAACCACATCAAGGAAGTCAGTGTAATTTGGGATGATGGAGCGGAGATGACTATGTTATTGGAAGGTACCCAAACAATTGGCGACCTTACATATCCAAAACAAATGAGTGTAGTCGGAGATAAAAGCGTTCTTGGGAAATATATTCGTACCCGCATAGGTGTACCTCTGGGTGAACCGATAACAACACAAGACTTGAACAATTATGGTAGAACATTTATCGGCGTGACTCAGGTTCATGGAGTCTACCATTTTAACTTCTCTTCTTAAACTAAACATGGCATGTGTAGTATTGGATGTACGTGCCTCTTTGTTTGATTGAAGTTATGTAATGCATAGTCGCGAAATATCCCTAAACATCCATCCACAATTGCACTCACTCTGCAACTTTGATCAGCAATCATTGTTGCAGCTAAAATGTTACGTTGCCTGCCTCGATATCCCAAAGATTTTCTAGTGGCCAACAACGTAATACAATCATCGTTAGGCTTATGCCAAAAAACACCATATATAAAAATTTACGACTTCCCAAACGATGCCCTAGCAGGCCTCACTGAGATCTTTCGATTGTACAAACAAGAACGAAATCCCCATTTAACAGGTCTTTTCCAACTAGCAAGACGAGGATGGTACTTTTTTATTTGGCTCGCATGTTTCTAGTTCATCCCCATCTAGGGAAAACATCATCCATATAATAGGAATTCGTGAAAGCCGCTTTTATGCTATTCCCCAACCATCCCTTTATTAGAAGGAAGTGTATCATCGAACTAAAGTAAGCGTCTAGCAAACCACACATCCCCAACCTGATTTTCATTTTGTACCTTATCTCCAGACATTTTTGGAGATAACTATGAGAATATTTCGAAGCCAGGAGCAATGGCAACACATCATCAAAGAGCAGCAAGACAGCGGACTAACGATAGCTCAGTATTGTCGTGAACATCAGCTTTCCAGTACGACCTTTTATACCGTTCGGAAAAAGTTTGGCCTTAAACCGAGCGGTTTTGTGCAGGCAAAAATCACCAAACAAGTGGAAGTGATAGAGCACGCCTGTTCGATACGAATCCAGGTGGGCAGTGCAACGGTCGAGTTGCCAGCGGCGACACCTCCCGATTATCTGGGACAAGTACTGCGAGCGCTTGTGTGATGAAGATGTTTGTTGAGCCTGAGCAGGTATTCTTGCATCGTGATGCGGTGGACTTTCGAAAATCCATCGATGGTTTGGTTGGGATTGTCGAGCAATCACTTGGCCGTGATGCATATACCGGGGCGCTGTTTGTGTTTTGCAACAAATCTAAGAATAAGCTCAAGCTATTGTACTGGGATAAAACCGGCTTCGCCCTGTGGTAAAAGCGATTGGAAAAGCAGCGCTTTAAATGGCCGGCGAATATTAGCGAAAACGAGTTTGTATTATCGGAGCAAGAACTGCATTGGCTATTGTCTGGATACGATGTGCTCGGGCATCAGGAATTGCGTTATCAATCGATGCTTTAACACGATCGCAATTGCGCCTTTACGCCAGTCAACGATCGTTGACGAAACACCAGGTATCATCTGCCCTTGCGAGCAGATTTACGGTTCAAACCTTGCTATTCTGTGGGCATGAAATTTGATGCCCATTCCTTACCCAATGACCCAGACCAACTCAAGCAAATGTTGCTTGAGTTGCAAGACGTTGTTGCCAAAAAAGATAATGAATTGGCTGAAAAAGATGATGTCATTGCCGAGCAGAGCGCGCAAATTCACGAGCTGTTAGCCCGATACAATGCCAAGCTTGCCAAAGAGTATGGTAAGAAATCGGAGAAAATGCCGGGCGCGGGTGAAGTGTTCAATGAAGCGGAAGCGGAATTAGATGCGCAAGACAAGGCGCTATTAAAGACCGAGAAGCTTCCTGAAAAAGCCAAAAGAACACCGAAGCGAAGACCCTTACCAGAAAGCTTACCTCGGGTTGAGGTAACCATAGACTTGGACGAAAAAGAAAAAGTCTGTGATTGCTGCAAGGGCCCTCTGCATCAGATGGGTGAAAGCAGCAGTGAAGCGCTGGAGTTTGTGCTAGCCCATATCAAAGTCATTCGCACTGTTCGTCCAAAATACGCCTGTCGCGTCTGTGACAAACAAGGCATTCAAAGCACCATTAAAACCGCACCATTGCCAGCCACACCAATCCCGAAAAGCATGGCAACCCCAGGCTTACTCAGCCAAATCATTACCTGCAAATATCAGTTTGGTCTGCCGTTGTATCGTCAGGAAACCTTATTTGCGGATATTGAGATTGAGTTAAGTCGACAAACCATGTCGAGTTGGATGTTACGTTGTGCCCAGCTGCTTAAACCCTTGTATCAGCGCTTACAGCAAACCCTGCTATCACAGCCAGTAATACATGCCGATGAAACGCCGATGAAAGTCATTAACGCTGAGAAAGCGACCAACTACATGTGGCTGTATTGTACTGGAGAAGATAAACCGGGTATCACCGACCTTCCCAACATCGTATTGTTTGATTATCAAAACAGTCGTGCGGGTCAGTGTGCGGTCGACTTCTTACAGGGCTTGGCCGGTTACCTGCAGGTTGATGGTTATCAAGCGTATGCGCAAACCGATGCCACCTTAGTGGCTTGTCTTGCTCACATGCGTCGCAAATTCATCGAAGCGAAAGGCAATAACAAAAAGGCCGGGAAAGCCGATGTGGCATTAAGCCTAATCGGTAAACTCTATGGTATTGAGCAAGGCCTACCCGGCAAAACCGCGGAAGAGAAATATCAAGGCCGGCAACAACTGGCCAAGCCGATTGTAGATAAGCTCCATCAATGGCTACTTGACCACAAAGATAAAATCCCGCCCAAAACCGCACTCGGTAAAGCCATTCTCTACAGCCTGAATCAGTTTGAAAAGTTCCAGCGATATCTGGACGATGGTAGATTAAACATCGATAACAACCGCGCCGAAAGAGCGATAAAACCGTTTGTGATTGGTCGTAAGGCTTGGCTGTTCTCCAACACCAAAAGCGGCGCTGAAGCCAGTGCTATCCTCTATAGTCTGGTGGAAACCGCCAAGGCCAACGACTTAGTCGTGCATGAGTACATCTCAACTTGTCTGCAGCACATGGCACAAAGTCCCGACAACCTCGACGCCATTCTACCCTGGAATTTCCAGCGCTCTTAGGCGCCGTTCGCTAGACGCTTACGAACTAAATATAGTTTTTCCTCCCTGGTCCGAAAGATACACAATATGTCTACCTCGCGGAAATCCTAATGGGCATGTTTTGTAATTTTAATTGACCACCACACCAACAACTGTATAAAATCACAGTCGCCTGGGTTTAGATATTTAATACCAGAATTATCGGGGCATGAATATATACTGCGTGTCTCACATGGTTATTCAATTGAAGGAGTATAAATTGAGAAAGAAGCACCTAATGATAGACCTTTTTTCAGGATGTGGTGGATTATCTTATGGCTTTGAACAGGCAGGATTTGACTGCGTAATTGGTGTTGACCATGATGAAGCTGCTCTTGAAACCTTTGGCCACAATCATCCTCACGCTATACCAATGAAGCTCGACCTTTCAGAAGACGACAGCATAAAAGAAATTGTTAAGGCCTTAGGAAATACAAAAATAAACTTAATTGTAGGCGGCCCCCCTTGCCAGGGTTTTTCTTTGACAGGACCACGCAATGAGGATGATTCACGCAACAAGCTTTTTTATTCGATATTCAAACTGGCAAAACGTTTAAGTCCTGAATTTTTAGTAATTGAAAATGTCCCGGGAATAGCCAATCTCTACGGTGGTCGCGCACGCAACGCCATTATTGAAGAGTTTGAAAAACTAAATTATGTAACTCACGAAAAGCTACTCTATGCTCCGGATTATGGCATACCTCAAATTAGAAAACGGATGTTCTATGTTGGCGTGAAGAGATCTTATAGTTTCAGTTTTCCTGAACCAACTCACGATTCTAAGAGCTATGTTTCTTGTGAGCAAGCTATCGGTGACCTTCCATGCTTCAAATCAGACTTAGGAAGCGAAATAGCAGAATACACAACTAAGCCTACAACTGATTATCAGAAACAAATGAGGGACGGTTCAAATGAACTGTTCAATCATGTCGGTACTAAACATACGGATCATGTAGTATCAGTTATCCAACAAGTTCCTGAAGGAGGAAACCACAAGGATCTTCCGCCAGGAGTAGGGGAATCAAGAAAGTTTAATGAGGCCTGGACTCGCTATCATAGCAAAAAGCCGTCAAGAACGATTGATACGGGCCATCGTAACCATTTCCACTATAAATATGACAGAGTTCCAACGGTACGGGAAAATGCTCGACTGCAATCATTTCCTGATAAATTTCAATTTTTAGGTTCGAAAACACAACAATATAAGCAGGTCGGAAACGCTGTTCCTCCTTTATTAGGGTTTCATTTAGGAAAGGTTATTTTAGATTTGTTGGAAGAATAATATGCTTAATACAATTGACCTGTTCGCCGGATGTGGCGGTTTGACAGAAGGGTTTAAACAATCTGGCGGATATAAAATGCTAGCTGCTGTGGAGTGGGATAAAGATGCTCACAGTACTCTGCAAAACCGTTTAGCAACGGCTTATGGTTATGAAAACCCAGAAGATTGTTGCATTCTTTTTGACATACGAGAAACTCAGCAACTAATCAATGGAATCAAGTCTAAATGCTACCCTGTACATCCTGGGCTTGATGGAATAATTAAAAAGCAAAAAGTTGACGTAATAATTGGCGGCCCTCCATGTCAGGCATATTCAGTGGCAGGACGCATTCGTGATGCAAATGGGATGCATGATGATTACAGAAATTTTCTTTTTGAATCATATATGAAAGTCGTAGATCACTATCAACCTGACGCTTTTATATTTGAAAATGTCCCTGGAATGTTAAGCGCAGCGCCAGGAGGCATATCCATAACAGATAGAATTACAGAGACCTTCAATAATAGTGGTTATATTATATCTGGCAAACTTAAAGAGCAGGCTTTGTTCGATACATCAGAGTTTGGAGTTCCACAAAAGAGAAAAAGAGTAATAATCGCAGCTTTTAGAAAGAAGTCTTTTTCTGATGCACTGAAGAAGGTTGATCTATTCTATAGATATTTAAACGAACAGAAATCTGACAAAGTCATGACTGTCGAATCAGCATTTAAAGGGCTACCTAAGTTATATCCTTTGTCTTCGCCAGATACGCGTAAGTCACATCAACAAGTAAAACCAACTAACAATATAGTCAGTGATCACAACCCTCGATTTCACAACCAAAGGGATATTGAAATATTTAGATTATTAGCAGAAGATATTGAAACAAAAAAGTATAAATATACGTCATCCACAGCACTTCAGCAGCTATACACGGAAAGAACCGGAAAATCATCTTCAGTTCACAAGTATCACGTTTTAAGAACTGATTCTCCTAGCAATACAATACCTGCACACTTATACAAGGATGGATTGCGGCATATACATCCAGATTCACGCCAAGCAAGAAGCATTACCGTTAGGGAAGCTGCAAGATTGCAGTCCTTTCCAGACGATTTCGAATTTCTCGGCTCAAACGGCTCTAAGTACAAAATGATAGGCAATGCTGTGCCACCTAATTTCGCAAAAAAAATCAGTCTGGCCTTAGCAAAATCTCTCCAGGAATAGCGCGTACTTTTAAAATAACTAACAAAAAGATAATATAAATATCTCGTTCCACGTTATGGAGTAAGTGAGCAAATACTGAAAAATACGCTAGAGATAGAATGCACAATAGAAAACGGACAGATTTGGATAGCTACAAATTAAAAAATGCGAGTTAATATAAAATTTACACTAACTCCATTGATAATGATATTAATAAAAACAATGATTTATTTGGCACTCGCTGAGGGGCTAAATGTGAACTAACAGATAATAATCTTTCTTACAAGAACCGTTATTGTCATGACGCTGTCCAGATAAAGGCTTTCTCTTCCGTTAGATCTTGTTGTGCAATGAATGGCATCGCTATCAGTAAAAATATTCATTGGTTATGTGATCGTAATTATTTCAGAATAGAAAAATTCTGGGGAGTGCCAAATTCACCCAGATGCTCGTATGAATGTTAAAAGGAATTATATGTGCTCAAAAGTTTATTTTCCAAATTCAGTTTCAGAAAAACTTGTTAGAGGCTTCCTTGTATTTCATTCAACAGATAGTTTTAAACGATTAAAAACCAACTCTGTTAATTTATAGAGGTCATTATGTCTCAATTAGTATGGATCCACCGCTTTAACGCAAATGAATTAGGCTTGGGAAATCGAGGCCCATTTTGCTTGGTCCCAGTGGAAGCTCGAAATATATTCTTTCCTGAATTTAACTTTGAAAGTAACCCATACATAAATGAAGAAGTAACAGTTTTATTTCATGATGTGAATACAACATGCAACGCTACATATTCTAAACCTCCTTCAAAAACCGAACATAGATTATCCTTGTCGGGTTTTAGTGAATATATTGGAGATGAAACTTCGAACAAAAACATAACCCCTGGTGCTATTGGCTGTTTTTATCGAAAAGATGACGTTTTGCATTTTTCTGTAGCTCAGACTGATACAGTATACGATCAATTGTTAAAAAATTTCCCCTCAAGAGGTCGTGATAACAATCTGGTTACCAGAGTTGTTGTAAAGGACAAAGAAGCTCAAGAACCAAGAATAACATCGCAACTAAATGACAATCTCTCTCACATATTCATTCCTAAACCTTTTTTATTGTTAGCGGGCATTTCAGGTACAGGCAAAACCCGTTTTGTAAGACAGCAAGCAAATTCGCACAATCTTAATAGTAAAAATTTCTGCCTTGTTCCCGTGAGACCAGACTGGCATGAGCCATCAGATCTTCTGGGCTATATATCGAGAGTTGGTGGCAAACCGGAATATGTATCAACTAAGGTTTTACAGTTTATTATCGAGGCGTGGAAAGCTGTTGCTCCAAATTCAAACAATGATGGCATGGGTGAACTAAATTTAAATAGTGCACCATACTGGTTGTGCTTGGATGAGATGAATCTCGCCCCAGTCGAACAGTATTTTGCTGATTATCTTTCAGTACTTGAAAGTAGAGAATTTATTGATGGCAAATATAGCTGCGATCCTCTACTCGACAAGTCAGTACTAAAAACAGAAGGTGCGAATATACAGAAAGATCTCAACTTAGTTGATGATCAAAACCTGTGGGAATACTTTTATAATAACGGTATCAGTTTACCACCCAATATGATTGTTGCTGGTACGGTCAATATGGATGAAACAACGCATGGTTTTTCACGCAAGGTGATTGATCGCGCCTTATCCATAGATTTTGGTGAATTCTTTCCAAATGATTACAAAAAATACATGGAGCGGACACAGAATAAACCGAAAACTATGACCTACAGCACGAAAACTCATTTTTCCAGAACGACTTTTGAGTGCAGCGCTGATATTGATGGAAGCAAAACAGCAACGTTTCTTGATGAAGTAAATAATATACTTCGCAATACTCCATTTGAACTTGCCTACAGAGCTCTTAACGAAGCCTTGTTACACGTTGATATTTTTAAACCTGACACAGAAGAAAAACTTCAAGCTGTCTGGGATGACTTTCTAATGACTAAGGTACTGCCACGCATCGATGGCGATGATGACAAATTGCGGATCGTTCTAAACGATAAACCTGTGAATTTGCTCGATCAACTTGAAACGGTTTTATCCGATAAACTAAACCTTATTTGGAGCGAAGACAAAAAACGTATCGACCTGTTACAAATTGATGAAAATGGCTTGGAGATTGATGATATTCTTTGTCGTTCGAGAAAGAAAATAAGTTGGATGCGAAACAGGCTCGATGTTAATACATTCACCAGTTATTGGCCTTAGTTTTGACTCAACTAAGATAGAGTTTATCCATGCCTGAGCTCATCTCTATTCAGTCTGACAACTTTGATCTCATAGTCTGGTCAAAGAATATTGACGGTAGTAGAAAACGATTAGCCAAAACATTGCTAGCCAGGGGAAAACCATTACCAGCCTCCGATGTTATTGTTTCTCCTGCTATTAGCAAGGGTTCAGGAAAAGCGAAAACAGAGTTCAAATGCCAAGATGGAAAGCCCATATTTTTTGAAAACAAACAGTATGATATCGAATTCGTTTTCAATGACAAACTCAAGGACGGTTTCTCTATAAACGCCCCGAGAGTTGAACACCGATTGCGGTCTGTTGAAGACTCTTTTCATTACAGCGAGAGAACCAATTCTCTCAGGGCTACAATCAATACCGGCAATGACATTGGTTGGTTCAGATTTGATCTTGTCTATCAACTTGACGGAAAGGACAAACGCCAATCAATCTCTTTTGAAATTCATCCAACAAAAATGGATATGACTTCTGATATGCGGGTAATGAATACTGCAATAGATGAAGTTTTTCCGTTATGGCGATTTTCTCTCGCCGAAAAAACTGAACAAAAAATGCAAGCTGCTAAAAAGCCCCACCCTGATTTTCTATTACTTTGGCTGGCGCAATTTGAAAAGCTGTTTAGTGAACTGACTTATGGTCTTAAGCATATAATAAATGCGCCACATAGCCGCCTAATACCTACTGAAAAAAGCGTACGAATAGATAGGCTTAAAGGCAAGCTGTCAGCTAAGTTGGAAGAAAACATTGCGGTAGCGATTGCGGATAAACGAACCGACAAGCGTTTTTCACTAAACAAGAAAATTTTAAGTGTTGATACACCTGAAAACCGTTTTATCAAGTCAGTTGTTACCACTACTGTATCTAGACTTACAAAAATTAAAGCCGCGGCTTTTAAAAGCCAGAGTGAGCCGGAAAAGCAAAGGCTTTCCGACAGCTTTATTGGCAAGTTAGATAATTGGCAAAATACTATACATGAATACCTACAACAGCCTCTATTCAAGGAAGTGGGGAGCTTTAGAGGCTTGAGAAGAGAATCTCTGGTTTTGCAGCAGAAGTCTGGCTATGCGAAAGTTTATAAGGTTTGGCAACAATTAAAATGGTATCTGGAACTACTCGAAGGGGATAACAACCTATCATTAAGAAGTGTTGCTGAGCTATACGAGGTCTGGTGTTTTCTTGAAATTCGCAGAATCCTATTGGATCTTGAATTTATTGAAGTTGATCGTAAACATATCCCGTTAATAAACACGGGAGTTGAAGTCTCACTCAAAGATGGTTTGCAAGGTACTCTCCTGCTGAAACGAGATGACGGCATAAAAATACGTCTTGCGCATGAACCACGTTTCGGAAAAACAGGGGCTACGATTAAATCTTGGACCACAACCCAAAAACCAGATATCTATCTTGAAGCTACATTTCCCAACATGGAGAAAATTGTCTGGCTATTCGATGCCAAGTATCGCATCAACAATCCTGATGATTCCGATAACAGTGCTGATTATGTGCCGGATGATGCCATTAACCAGATGCACAGATACCGGGATGCATTGATACACATTGAAAAACAAAAAGATAACGATATAGTGCGAAAATCCAGGCCTATTTTTGGTGGCTATGCATTGTACCCAGGGTTCTACGATCAATCACTCGAACTAAACCCTTATGACACGGAGATTGAAGAAATTGGTATTGGTGCGTTCAGTCTACTGCCAACCCCAGATAATAGTGGCAGCATTTGGTTGACAAACTTTCTGAAAGAAAAGCTGAATAGAAAGCCTGCCGAATATATTAACTCCATAACGGACAAATATTATGTAGAGGAAGCCCCCAGAATCCCTTACCTAGGAACGGGTGTTTCGCGATTTAGTGATCTAGTTATAGTTGCCAACCAGCTGGGCCCGAACCGTGATCTGAAATATAAAAGCAATTTTAAAGCAGGTAACGCCGAATTTTATCATACAAAGCAATTCGCCTTTCGAAGACAAAGTATTGAACATCATATAATTCAAGAGGCACGCTATTTGGCGGTAGCTGTAGACAGCCAAAATGAAACAAGAGAGATCGAGTATATCTATCCGATTTTAAACTCAACAAAAGTAAAAAGAAGAGACATAAGTACAGAACAATCTGGCTGCAAAAATTACGCTAATCCTAATGAAATATACTGGCTATTCACATTAGGAAAAGCCCTAAAAATTAAACAGATAGTTAGCGTCTATCCAGACACAAGCTTTAAATTAAAGCTAGTCACTCTAGAAGAACTATCACGTACAACGGACTGGGGGCAACTTAACGAAAAATATCATTCCTTAGTGCGATAGCCCGATAGCTACAAATCTCCCCGAACTCAACAACCAACACACAGCAAAGATATTTAAAATAACCGTCATCCAGAAAACTAACCTAAATTCTTTCTTTTTTGATTTGTGCCTGATGAGTTGTTGAGCGATAGCAGCACCGGGCCAGCCGCCAAATAATGCAAATAAGTGCAAGGTGCTCTCTGATGTGCGCCAGCCACCATGTTGAGCTTTGTGCTTATCCCAGCCGTACATCAAAAATGTGAATATGCTTAGGCCAATGTAGATAAAAACCAGCGTTAGAGAAATGCCAGCATAGACGGAATAAAAGAACAAACAAGCTAGAAATAATAGGGCTAGGTAAATACTAAACTTACTCGTCTGCTGTGGCTGTTTCTTGATGAGCTTTTCACCGGAAAACGTAGCATCGATAGCGCAAGCTCTGCCTTTGTTATCACTAGAAAGTGTATAGGTGATGACATCGTTAATTTGCGGTGTACGTTTGCGGCATGCATTTGCGGATTGGAAATCTGATTTGTGGATAAATACGTTTTTGCCGCTCACAGTAGTCGTGGGCGCAATAAAGCCAAATCCCTTACCAGCATCCCAGCTAATTAATTTCCCTTTAGATCTCACGTTTACTTCCTTGGACTTCAAATGAATATTAGCGATGGTAATCCTATCATAAAGGCGGAGGCAGAAACTTCAACACAGTCGACGAGTCTGCAATTCCTTAGCATTAAGCGAGTTTCATGCAGACCAGTGCCTACGGGCTTCCAACTTAAAAATCAATAATACTATTGCTATCTTTTGTCATTAGAGTCATCAAACGCGGCTGCACAAATAGCTTTTCCTTCCCGGAATGAATTTCTTGAAGAACACCAATATCCGCCAATTGTTTTAAATAAATGGAAGCGGTTTGTCTTTTTGCAATATCACGCTCAACCAGGTTACTGATTCGGCAATAGGGTTGTTCAAAAATAAGCTGAACAAGTTCAAAGCTATAAATTTTAGGTAGCTGGGCCTTTATGTGATCGATTGTCCTTTCCATGAGTATTCTAATCGCGGTTATTTTTTCACAGGTCCATATTGCTGTTTGCTCCACACCTTTTAATATGAATACCAACCACGCTTCCCAATCCTGATCTTTGGTTACTTGATTCAAAAAACGATAATAGTCCTGTTTGTTATGAACAATGAAACGACTCAAATATAGAATCGGTAGCGTTAAAAGACCGCTCTCAATAAGATATAAAACATTAAGGATACGACCTGTACGGCCATTGCCGTCATAAAAAGGATGGATGGCTTCAAATTGATAATGACTAACAGCCATTTTTAAAAGTGGATCCAGGTCATCTTCATCATGCAGAAATCGCTCCCAGTTGGTTAACAAGTCACGGATAACATCCTCTCCAACTGGTGGAGTATAGATAATTTCACCTGTCGTTTGGTTGCCGATAAAAGTACCTGTTACTTTACGAATTTCCATTTCAGCATGCTTTAACGTACTGCACACCTCAATGGCAGTAGCTGTGCAAAGCGGCTTTTTTTCAAGTTGGATAAAGCCCTGATATAACGCCGTTCGGTAACGTAATGCTTCCTTGGTTGCATGATCGGCGCCTTTGTCTCCCTGCGCATACTGAAAAATCTTATCAGTGGTCGTGACAATATTTTCTATCTCCGAGCTATCTTTCGCTTCAAGCAAAGGCAGCAAGTTAATTAACATGCTTTGATTCGGGATGAGTTCCCCAGCCTTTTTTAACTCTGCTAAGGCGGCACGCGCAGAAATGCAGGCTTTTAGCACAGCTCGGGTTTCTATGACATCCAGATTTGGCGGCAAAGTGGGTAATTGGTTGTAGGGCTGCTCGGCTTTCCAAATCATGTTTAAATTCCCAGATAATATCGACATAAGCGTTGTATTGAGTCAGTGTATGTCGATTCAATCGACACATCAATCAAATATGTCGACTTTTTCACCTTTTATCGACATATTGTTTCTGTGTGTCGATATCATCAGCTTAAAATAAAGGGCAAATAAAGGGACAAGTCTTGAACCATGCGTTTACGAATGGAGCATCTTGCTTTGTCTATACCCTGTTCACAGTTAGTTAATTCTTAACGAAAAATTTCTGGGCAATCAATGTAAGCCAGGGATTCAAGCTTCTGCTTAAATCGATTATGAAACTGATATGTATAGAAAACAGGATAATTTATCCATTTCCTAGTGATACGTAAAAGAAGTTCTGCGTTACACTACTCGCCCATCTTTTTCTAAAAACCCTTTTTTCGATAACAGCCACTAAGTTAAGCCAAAAAACACTTTTATGCGCATAAAAGTGTCAAGCGTTAGCATAAATAAGCGCATGGTCGAGGCTCAATTTAAATCTCATACTTTTACGCACAGAAAAATGTTGTAACGTTCTAGTCGACTATAAAACAGTCCCTCAACAACTCTCTTTCTTCTTTGCGGATACCAGCTTGTTGAGCAAGGCTTTCCCATTTTGAGACGGCCTTTAACAATCTTTGGTGGATGGCCTTGGCTTTGCTCTCGTTCACGTGAAAATACTCCGCAACCTCAAACGCTAAGTCAGGCGAAAGTGCGTTGCTCACGTCATCAATATTAAGGTGTAAGCCAGTGGCGTATAACATTGGGTTGATATCGTAGGCGGGCGATAGCCGCCAGCCCGATGGCTCCAAAATGAATCCGTGATTTCTAAGATGATCATCACAATTTGAGACCATTATGTTAAACAACATTCTGGTCCAAAGTTGTTCAAGATCTGACTGGGTATTGGAACCGTGCTGTATTAAAAACTCTGCTAACTCTAAATAACTTGCCCCATCATCCTGACCGTCAAAGTACTCTAGTTGAGTCATCGCAGAACTAAAATGAAGTCGCTTCCCTAGTTCAACACGGTCAAACCTTTTTGTTAAAAAAATATGATGCCTGCCAATGGCTTCAACTTTGGACTCAGCCATTTCGATGCCAGATTCAATTGCCATTTGATAAACAATGAACTCCCATAAGCCAATATCGTAGTCATCGTGACGGCTAGGGAACTTAGCTAACCACAAACTGTTGTCGTGATTTCTTATTGATGCCTTTGGTCTGGCTCCGCCTAATGATGAACCCGGTGAGATCAGCATATTGAGCCATTTCAGATAATCTGGATTATCAAAATCCGGGGCTTCTTCGATTTTGTTGGCGGCTTGTTGTAGCTCGGGTAGGCTGGTTATTGCAGGTGCTGACAGCTCGTGGTTATCGTCTAAAAACGGACCTGCTGGCGATGTGCGAAAGCGCAGTGCACCCATACGAAATGAATCATGAACACCCAGTAAGTAATCCGTCTCGTATAGGCTCCTTGCTCGTCGCTTTTCCTGCCTGGCAATCACCGCTTCTCTGCGTTGCATCAACAATCGTCCCCAGCGATCAGGGCACGAGTCGAGAAATGTTTTGAAATTCTTATCGCCCTGCGCATGTTGCTCGCCAACAAATAACTTTAAAGATGGGTCAATCTGTCGAACATAGTCTGAGGCGAGCCATGCCTTGTCATAACTGAAGCTGAAATGCTCTTTGCTTCTAACTTCAGATGAACGCAATGTGCCAACCAATAAAGGATCCGTTGATTCAGTCCAATCAGCATAAACGTAGATTTCCATAATGCGACGCTCTTATTTTTTATTCAGCAATTGGATGTCTTGCAGCTTTCTTCCCAGCTCATCATCAAGGGCAACTTTGGCTAGGTCGTCCAACAAGCCGAGGACTGCTAATACATTAACGTAGTGACCGAGTGAAACAGAAGGATCACCTTTTAATATTTTCCGTAGCGTAGGTTTAGACAGCCCTGTTCTACTATGCATCATTTCTTGGGTAATGCTGCGTCGCTTCATCGCTAGCGTTAAGTTTTCGCCCAGAATGCTTAACACCTTTCTGTGTTTTGGAAAAACGACAGCGGTGCGCTTTGTTTTTGATTCGATAACACTCATAGTGAAATTATATTTTCTCTAATCTCTATTGGATGAAATTATAGTTTCATTTTTGATGTTAAGTAAAGTGGCAAATCAATGTTATTCACGAAAATAATATGAAACTAAAATTACCTTTTTATATGATTTATGAAACTATAGTTTCTTTTCATTTGAACTTAAGTGGTAAATCGCTAAGAGCTAGCGGCTGAGCGAATCAAGATCTGAACAGGTCAATTAAAATAAAGAGACAATCTTGAACCGTTATGTGCTCAATTAACATATTGCTCTTGTATAAGAGAAGAAAATATAGATTTTCTCTACAAAACCACCACACAATGTTTTGTCGACGTTCAGCACTTTTTCGGTAGAATGTTCATCATATTCAAAAAACCACTAACGTTGAATTCATGCGATTATTCTATTCCACAAGCAAAGCCCTGGATAAATGGCTTAAGGCGGATCTGCCAACATTAGAGGGTACTCAAAAAGGTAGGAATACGATTACATCGGATACCAATACGTTGAGTTGGCAACTGCATATTATCGAGAACCACTACAGATCAACGCAGAAAACCATTATAGCGACAGAGGCCTATAGCCGTTTTACGTGTTTTCTTCCGGTTTACGAACCAGTTAGCTTATCTGAGCTTCACCAACAACTATCTTTGCAATGGCAACCGCTGCTAATAGAAATGATAAGAACCAATCATTTACTTCCTAGTAGTGATGCTATCTTGCTACTGAGCAAATTGGATAACCTGCCATTTGATATTCGTTGGGCTAAAAATACCGACTTGAGTATTAATGGCCATATTACCGATGCCGCGCTGTGGGTAACGCAAACGCTGGCAGATCGAAAACTTGATACTATGCCACCAGAGCTAGCTGAAGATTTAGCTATGTATCTCAATAGTCAACAAAAGCGTATTAAACAGAGAAAAGAAAAGTTTATCCCTTTAGAAAGGCTTTTCAATTATTGTCAGAAAATCACTAACTCGATTGATAATCAAGCAATTAAAGTTAATGAAAAAATTACTCTACCGGATAACGTAATAAGGTTTAGTGACTATAAAAAGTAACCGCGCCGCAGTTGGGTTTTCTTAGATAATCTCTGGACAATCAATGTAAGGCAGGGATTTAAGCTTCTGCTTAAATCGGTTATGAAGCTGATATGTATAGAAAACAGGATAATTTATACATATCAGGCTTAAATGTATAAATTAATTAAAAATCTATACGTTCCTTGTGGAATGCATGAAAAGTTGAATTTACCGCCACTTGTAAAGCCGACAACGATACCCGCCACCCAAAGACGGGTATCGCTAAACATCATGCGGAAATATAGCTATTCAATATTCTGGATCTGCTCTCTCATCTGCTCAATCAAAACCTTAAGCTCAACCGCGGCGGCGGTGATATCGGTGTTGATGGATTTGGAGCCCAGGGTGTTCGCTTCGCGATTGAATTCCTGCATCATGAAATCCAGGCGTCGGCCTTGTGGGCCGCCTTTTTTGAGGATTTTGCTGGTTTCTTTAACGTGGGAATACAGGCGATCGATTTCTTCGTCCACATCCATTTTCTGAGCGAGTAATACCAGCTCTTGCTCTACGCGGCCGGAATCGGGTTCGATATTGGCGTCGTTAAACTTTTCAATAATGCGATCGCGTTGCCATTGGATGATTTCCGGCATTTGCTTTTTCACAGATTCGGCCTGAGCGGTAATACCTTCCAGGCGTTCGATGATAAGCGCTGCCATGTTTTTACCTTCGCTGGCCCGAGCGGCTTTAAAATCTTCCAGGGCTTTATCAAAACCAGCTAAAAGCTCAGACGAGATGGTATCCATATCGGTTTCTTCGGCTTCCATCACCCCTGGCCATTTCATAATATCGACGGGATTTAACTGCTTTACATCGGCCATATCCATTAGGGCTTTGGCGTGCGCCACGAGCTGTTCGGCCATTTTGGTATTTAAAGTTAGATTGCTTTTTGCTGCCGGATTAGCGGTAAAACGCAGGCTACATTCTACTTTGCCGCGATTTAGCTGTTTGCGAAAACGCTCACGTAAAATCGGTTCTAGTGAGCGGAACTGCTCAGGCATGCGGAAAAAGGTTTCAAGAAAACGTTGGTTTACCGAGCGGATTTCCCAAACGGCATTGCCCCAATCGCCCTTAATTTCATTACGGGCAAAGGCGGTCATACTATGGATCATGGACTGTCCTTTAATAAATTTAGCTAGTTTATGTTTCGGACAATCGGCACTGTTATCTATTGTGGTGCCAATTGCTGAGCAAAGTATGCAACAGGAAAGGCGAAGATGAAAGTATAAAGGTGGGAGAAGGGGAGGATGGGCTAAGGTGGAAGAAAAAGCGAAAAGCATTGGTACGTATCGTAAACGATACTCCGGGTATGTGACACAAAACGTCACTGCGAGTACATAATCAAAGATTATTCCGGGAACGCGACAAACAACGTCGCTCCGAGTTAAAAGCAAAAGCTACCGTCACGTCATATTCGGGTTAATAAAGATCTTAATTCATGAGGTCTTGGCTTTGATTTCCAGTCGTGGCTGGAAATGACGGGGAGGCAGCAGTGCTTTACCTAAACTTCGCCATTAGCTCGTTTTCGAGTGATTACTGCACTGATAATGTCTTCGGGAGAGCGAGAACTAAAACCGCCTTGCTCCGCTTTAATAAGCTCTTTTCTGATATTTTCAACTTCACTGGTCTGCATTTTCTCTTTCCTGATCAAACCCGTAACAACTCACCGCCACTGGCGTAATTACCAATTAACAAGATGGATTTTTACTTAACTTTTTCAAAAGAAAGAATTAAGTAAAAAAGCATCAGGCGTTACTTAATTCCTCTTCAATATGCTTTGCTACACGGAATGCATTAGCGTAAATCGTGTAGGTATATGGCACGCTACCTCCGGTTGGCATGAACGAACCGTCGGTTACATAAAGGTTTTTCACTTCGTGGGCGCAACAATTTTTATCTAAAACTGAGGTATTTGGATCGTTACCAAAGCGGCAACCACCGGCCTGCAAATTCGGCGGTGGATAACTGCTTACCGAGGAATATACATTGGTAGCGCCCATAGCTTTTAATACATTTTCGGCTTTTGCCGCCAGATATTCACCCACTTTGAGATCGTGTTGATGGGCACCAATTCGAACCTTAGCTACCGGGTCGCCCCATTTGTCGGTTACCTCATTATCCAGCTCAACAAAACAATCATCGGTTGGCAGCCAATCGTTGAATACTTCAAAGCGCAATGTCTGGCCGTAATTAAAGGCATTTAATAACCGTTCTTTTAGGGCATCGCCCCAAACCAGATTGTCATCTTCATCCCATTGTTCGCCACTGGCTTTGGCAATGGCATTTTGATGGAACAGAAAATCTATGGTTCCGCCTTTGGATCGGTCACCAAAATCCTTATCGTCGATTTCGTAAAAATCCTGCACCGCGCGGTTAATAAACGGACCACGAACCCGCAATAACTGCTCTTGCTCTTTACTAACCTCATCAAACATGAAATCGCCACGGCCGGTGCCGCCGGCAGAAAAGATGATGTTTTTCCCGACCTGGCCATGGTTATTGGCAAGGCCGTTAGGGAAGGCTTCGGATTTCGAGGCCAATAATAAGCGCGAAGTTTCAATCGCCTGACAGGCGACGATGTATTTACGGGCATTGATGGTTTTCTTGCGACCATTACGATCGTAGTAATGCACGCCGGTTACAGTGGGTTCTGTGCTTGAACCCGATTCTGATTTTGGGATTTGGGAATCCAACTTAAACACTTTGGCATTAGGAATGATTTTGCAATTACCGGTTGCTACCGCATGGTTAAGCAAGGCGGCGCGGCCTGAACCTTTCGCACCGGATGAACAGCCATAGCTGGAGCAAAAGCCTGAATATTCACAGCTTCTGCGACCCATAGCAGGTTTTGATAATACTGCTCTTGGTACTGGAATCGGGTGATAGCCAATCTCAGTGGCTGCTTTATCTATCCAGGCGGAAATAGGGTGCTCCGCCGTTGGCGGAAACGGATAATCGGATTTATGGGGTTCCAAATGCGGATGTTCTACCACTTTGCCAGATACACCAACTTCCCGGTCTACCTGATCATAAAAGGGCTCCATCTCTTCATAACTGATTGGCCAGTCTTCTACGTTAGCGCCTTTGATGGCACCGAATTCCGATTTGAGGCGGAAATCTACTGGCTTTAAGCGATGAAAATAGCCGCTCATTAAATTGGATGAACCGCCAACCATAGAGCCATTCCAAAAATCCCAACCGGATTCGGCGGTCGATTCACCCTGCCAATAGGTTATCCCAGCATCGTTCTCATATTCTTCTTCGATAACATGGGGTTCGTCTTCAAGTTTTGGCGAGTAAGTGGTGCGACGACAGCAGGCAAGTTCGTCTTTGTAGAAATCTTTCTCGTCCAGCCACGGGCCTTTTTCCAGCACTACCACTTTGTAACCAGCTTTGGCCAATGTATATGCCACAGGTGAAGCGCCCGCTCCGGAGCCAACTATGCATGCATCATATTTCATTATGCCATTCCTTTTTTCTGCAATTTAGAATCCGCTACCTTGGCGGTTTTAGTACTGCCCGCTTTGTCGGATTTACTGGTATCCGTATCAGCGCTAGTCTCGCTAACATTAATGCGGGCATAAGCCGGAAGCTCGTAGTAACGCTTGCCCTTATCAGGCATTGGGAATCCTGCCTGATGACTCAGCCATTTCCAGCCTAAACCTTCTGGATTACCACCATAGGCCGCTGGCGCCAGCATGCCTTCGATCAAGTAAGTTAACAGGGTATTGATCCAGTTTTCACCGGCTCGGGATTTGGCAATAGTACGCAGGGATTTTTCTTTGTCGTCAAAACCTAAGGCGACAAAATCCTGTTGATAGGTTTGTTGGGTATAACCGTTAAGCCAGCCAACACCGTTATTGATAAAGGTTTTCTCATCTTTATCAATTGGTTGGTGTTCAACCACATTCACCAAATATTCCAGAATCTTCAGCTCTTTGGCGCCAGGGCCTTTTTCCGAATTTGGCAACAAATGTTCAAGCACGCTGTTAAGGGTTTGCCAGGGTTCTTGGTTTAAATTTGGAGAAGCGTCGGGATCAGATTCGCCGTCGGCAGCCATGGCCAATGATACCGGTGCGGATGCCGCGGCTGATGCCAGCGCCGCTGACTTTAAAAACTGTCGTCTGGAAAGGCGCGCCTGAATGGCTTGCGGCACCTTAATGTCCGTATTCAAAAAGTGTTGGTTCGCCATGAATTCGTATCCTTTTAGATAGTTGACCTACTTTCCTTGACCAGAAGAGCCGGCTTCAGTGTCTTGGTTTGCCTGCAGACTGATATTGGCGTCGTTATTTGCCGACTGCCAACGCTCGATAAACGTCATCCATGCTTTTTGGGAATAGTTGCCATCATCAAGAAACTCCGCGGTATCTTTAGACAAAATCACTTTGCCCTGGCCAGTGGATACATACATATGTGGATAACCAAGCACCGGAGGTAACCCCGCCATAAAGTCCGCATTCTCATTACTGTCGCTGACATTGACTTTTAACAGTACAAAGTTTTCATGCAGCTCTTTGTAGATGCCAGGGTTGTTTTCTAAAAACGCGTCCAGTTTATGACACCAGGTACACCAGTTACCGCCAATCTCAATTAACACATTGCGTTGGGTGTGTCCGGCCAGTGCAATCGCCGCGACCGCATCGGCGAAAGGGTCGCGTTGATCATCATAGATTTTTGAATACAGAGGCAAGGTTTCGGCAATCTGTGCGGTTTGCGGATCTTTGGGTTCAACCGTGGTGACAGTGCCGCCACTTTTCTTTTCTGGATTAGCGATACCAGGAGTGTTCTGGCTCTCTAAATCCTGAGAGTCGGCTTCTTCGGCAATGCTGACATTGAACAGGGTGCTGCTTGCCAGCAGCAAGGTTGCGGTTACTAATTGCCATCCCGGCACGGCTTTTACATTCATCACTTGGCAGACTTTCTCTTAACGTCGGTTACTGAACAGCCTTATCCATTGCGAGCAGTGAATTTACTAACTGTTTAGTTATTAAAGGGTTATGTAGAAGACCACATTAACTCTAACTATATTTCATTATAGGATGCCATACCACTTCCTCACGGTATCTCACTAACAAGCCTGTAACAATCCGCTAACAGAATGAATTTATAACATTTCTTCAGCGCATTTGAATGGCCATAAAAGGCAATTAAGCCATTGAAAATCTATTATCTTTGTCTTCAAGAGACTATAATGCACATCAAATTTTGCCCACACTATTTAGGAATGAATTATGCGCCCTAGCGGAAGAACTGCCGGACAAATCCGGCCTGTGACCATCACCCGTCAATTTACCTGTCATGCGGAAGGCTCAGTGTTGATTGAATTTGGTGATACCAAAGTGATTTGTACGGCCACGGTTGAAGAGGGTGTGCCTCGTTTCCTTAAAGGTCAGGGTAAAGGCTGGGTTACTGCTGAATACGGTATGTTGCCACGTTCAACCCATTCAAGAATGCGCCGTGAAGCCGCTAGCGGCAAACAAAGCGGTCGTACCCTGGAAATCTCTCGCTTAATCGCTCGCGCATTACGTGCCGCGGTTGATTTGAACGCTCTGGGTGAGAACACTATCACCGTTGATTGTGATGTTATCCAGGCCGATGGTGGCACCCGCACCGCATCAATTACCGGTGCTTGTGTGGCACTAGTCGATGCTTTGAACCATCTGCGTAGCAAAGGTTTAATCAAAACCAATCCACTTAAGCATATGATTGCCGCCGTATCGGTTGGTATCTACAAAGGTACACCGGTATCGGATTTGGATTACCCAGAAGATTCGGAAGCGGAAACCGATATGAACGTGGTAATGACTGACACGGGCAAGCTGATTGAAGTGCAGGGCACAGCCGAAGAAGAGCCGTTCAGCTTTGATGAAATGAACGACATGATGCAATTGGCCAAAGCCAGCATTATGGAATTGTTTGAAGCGCAGAAAACCGCGCTTATCTAAATTATTTAGGGTTATCTGGCCTCGAAAATCGAGACCTGACTATATGTATTACCGAGCAGGTTCCTTCTCGCTGAAACCTGCTCCATTTCCGAAAAACTGGAATAGACAATGAAAGATTATCAACGCGAATTTATCGAATTTGCCCTGGAAAAAAACGTGTTACGCTTTGGCGAATTCACTCTGAAATCAGGCCGCACCAGCCCATATTTCTTTAACGCTGGTTTATTCAATACCGGTCGTGATTTGGCGCGATTAGGTCGTTTTTACGCAGCAGCACTTGCAGATAGCGGTATCGATTACGACTTACTTTTTGGCCCGGCTTATAAAGGTATCCCAATCGCCACTACTACGGCGGTAGCCTTAGCGGACCATCACGATATCGACGTGCCATATTGCTTTAACCGTAAGGAAGCAAAAACCCACGGCGAAGGCGGCAATCTGGTAGGTAGCGAGCTAAAAGGCAAAGTTATGCTGGTTGATGATGTGATCACTGCAGGTACTGCAATTCGTGAATCGATGGAAATCATCAAGGCTAATGGCGCTGATCTAAGCGGTGTATTGATTGCATTGGATCGTCAGGAAAAAGGTAAAGGTGAGCTAAGTGCGATTCAGGAAGTTGAGCGTGATTTCGGCACGGCTGTAGTGGCTATCGTAAGCTTGACGGATGTTATCAGCTTCCTTGCTGAGAAGCCGGAAATGAAAGAGCATTTAGAAGGGGTTAAAGCGTATCGAGCGCAATACGGTATCGCATAAGGCGCTGATACTAACTAAGGTGGGACGATAGTCTGACCTGAGTTACTCGTCGAGAATATCGTCAGCTGACAGAACCTTCTCGCTGTCAGGTTCAAGGTTTTGACCATGGATGGTCAGTATGCCGAAAATGCAAGGAGCAATTTTCGGTGACAACGAAAAGCCTTAAATTTAGGTTTCTGAAAAAAAGCTCCTATCAGGAGCTTTTTTTGTTTTGGCCTTTCTTCACCTCGTCATACCGGGGACGCCCGGTATCCACACTCGTCATCCTCATGAAAATGGGGATCTCTGGCTTGAGATTCCGGATCGGAGTCCGGAATGACGGAGAGGACGCTAATTCGGTGCTTTGGTCTTTCTTCACCTCGTCATACCGGGGTCGCCCGGTATCTGCTCTCAATTTTGAGATTCCGGATCGGAGTCCGGAATGACGGGGATAAGCTGGTTTCGGTGCTTAGGCTAAAATCACCACCTCGTCATACCGGGGACGCCCGGTATCTGCTGTTGAATTTGAGGTTCTGGATTGGAGTCAGGAATGACGGGCTAGGTTAGTCAATTATTGAGCCTGCCATGGGTTTAATAACTCTATTCCCATGTGCTGGAAGTCCTTTGTATTTCTTGTCACTAATGTCATTCCATGTACCTGTGCTGTTGCACCAATCATAGCGTCACGTTCTGATTTTGGATTTGGTACGTGAAATTTCGCACACTGCAATGCAACGCTGGTATCTAGTGGTAAAATTCTATCTGAAAATGCAGTAAGAACATGTGAATTTAGCCAAGTGCGAAGCATTGTTCCTTGCGCTGGATCTTTTCGTTCTTTCAATAAAACTCCCATTTCAATTTCTAAAATTGAAACGGCCGAAACAAATAATGTACCAACAGATTGTTTCGTCGCCCAGTTCACTAAATTTACGTCAGCCTTATTGGCCGAGGCCTTACGTAATTCTGAGATCACATTAGTATCCAACAAATACATCAGTCCAGATCCGCCGCTTTTACCGATGACGCATCAAGTTTCGGAACTTCAAAATCGATATCTTGTCCCTTCGGCATCGATAGAAGATCAACAATGGATTCCGCAGTTTTTGTCATTTCCTCGTATTGCTCAATTGAAATTAATACATGAGAAACTTTACCTCGCTCAGTAATTTGAACTGGCGAACTGAGAGCAGCTCTTTTAGCTGCAGTGGGATCCTGATTGAACTCCCGGCTAGTTACTGTTTGAATCGCCATAATGCCTCCAAGCGATTAGTTTGTAGTTACAATACTACATTATAATCAGTGTTAGGAAAAATGGTTATTTTTCTATGTATTTGGCTTTGATTCCCTGTCGTGGCAGGGAATGACGGTGATAAGGGGGCGGTATTTAGGCTGAATTCACCTCGTCATACCGGGGTCGCCCGGTATCTTCTCTTGATTTTGAGATTCCGGATCGGAGTCCGGAATGACCGTACTAGTTACAGAGTCGCTGTTACTACATTCTTCGAGCAACGTTTTTCGTTGCGTCCTGCTGTCTGCCGTCTTGTACTAATTTTCGTTGCGTCCTGCTGTCTGCCGTCTTGTGATAATTTTCGTTGCGCTCCGCTATCTGTCGTCTGCCGCCTGTTGTCCGTCATCTGTTTCCGGACGCTGCAGAGCGGCGTTTGGAAACGACTTAATATAAACATCATGCTTGGAGTATGGGATTTCGATACCCAGTTCGTTAAACTTCTTGTAAATCGCGGTATTGATCTGATCCAGAATTCGGCCACGAAATGCCGGTTCTTCAATCCAACCCATGACTTCAAACTCAAGGCCGGACGGGCCAAAGGTACGAAAGCGAACTATAGGCTCCGGGAAGGTATTAATTTCAGGCTCGTCTTGAGCCACTTCGGTTAACACTTCACGCACCTGATCAACATCACTGCCATAAGCCACACTCACCTGGGCGCGAATTCGATAGTTAGTACTCGGGCCACCAGATTCATTAATAACTTTGGTATTTCCCATTACCGAGTTAGGGATCGTCACTTCAATATTATCTCGGGTTAATAACCGGGTACTGCGTAAGCCGATATTGGTAACTTCGCCACGTTCTCCGGTTTCAAGCACCACGTAATCATGAATTTTATAAGGGGCATCGGCCATAATAAATACCCCGGAAAAGAGGTTTGCCAGGGTATCTTTAGCAGCAAAACCGACGGCAATACCGATAATACCCGCACTGGCCAGCCAAGCGGTCATATCAATGTGCCAGGAAGATAAGATGTAGTAGATGGAAACGCCTAGGATTACCAGCAATGCCAGATTTTCAAACAGAGGCAATGTCTGCGGATGGAGAATGTGGAAATAGCGATCATTCTTCGCAATTTGTCGCAACCCTATGCGGGTAAAGCGAATAAGAAATACCGTCCACAACATTAACAACAGGGTATAGTAAGCAGGAAAGAGTATATTGGTGACGCTTTCGGGAATGTCGATCACACCGGTCGCAACAATAAGGCCGACAATAACGATACTGTAGAAAACCGGGGTATGTAGTAGCTCAACCAGTCGGTCATCAATTTTAGCTTCAGTGCTGTCGGTAAACCTTTTAACCCAGGCCAGAAAAAATTTATTGATTATCCAGGCTGCTATCCAAAAGCTCAATACCATCAAAGAGGCATGTAGTAACGGATAATCGGTTACTACACTCAGATAATGTTTAAGTGTTTCTATCCATTGTTGCTGCATATCAATTTCCTTGTTACTGAGAGTCACTTCTGACTCACCGAAGAAACCGGCTCAGAAAGATACCACATACATTCTGATCTGCTGATTGCCCGGAAAGTGAGCGTCCGAATACCTACTACTTTCTAATTTATTGCGTTCTCTATGGGTTGTTAATTACTACTAAACAGCTTTTTGCCCTGAGCTTTGTTTCGAGCCAGATTGTTTTTGAAATCTGTGTATAGATGACGGAAAAAGCCTTTCGAAACATTAAAGTCTCTATCAGGCACCAAACCCTGGGATAAGCGTATGATTTGTTTGTAATAATAGCTTACCTGGCCAACGGTATTCATCATTTTGATCAACGCCAGCGGGCTATTATTACCCCAAAAACCCGTACCGATTTTTAACTGGTGTTCGAAATCATCAATGGAATCAACTTTCTGCTCCGTCAATAAACGACTCACGTCAGGTTGTGAACACAAAGGCCTGGCCAAACCAACCACATCCACTTCACCACTTTCTACCGCACGTTCCATCACTTCACGGGAGCGAAAGCCGCCAGTGATCATCAATGGCACCTTGGCATTAGCCTTAATCGATTCGGCGTATTCAATAAAATAGGCTTCACGACGGCGGGTACTTTCTCGAACCTCAGTAGCTTCAACGCCCATTAACGATAATTGTTCATAGGTACCGCCAGAAATCTCCAGTAAATCGATACCATCTTCGGCTAACCAACCGGCAACCTGAATACAGTCTTCCTGGGTAAACCCGCCTTTTTGGAAATCGGCGGAATTTAGCTTAACCGCAACCGGGAAACTATCACCTACGGCTTTACGAACCGCTTGTACCACCCGACGAGCAAAACGGGCACGATTCTCAAGACTACCGCCCCACTGATCTTCACGTAAATTGGTTTTCGGTGATAGGAACTGGCTAATCAGATAACCGTGAGCACAGTGAATCTGTACCCCGGTAAAGCCCGCTTGTTTGGCTAAACGAGCGGTATTGGCATAGCGATAAATCGCATCTTCAATTTCCAATTGCGTCATTGCTCGCGGCTTAGAGAAGAAGGAAAGAATTTTTAGCTGCACTTCCGATGGCGAAATTGGCTGGGTATTTACCAAGTTCTGACACTGACGACCTGGATGGGAAATTTGCATCCAGAAATGGTTACCGCCTTTGGTGCCAGCAGCGGCCCAGGCTTTGAATTTCGGTAGCGCACGACTGTCTTCTAAAACCACATTACCAGCGCGCTCAAGATAACGTCGATCGATCATCACATTGCCGGAAATATGTAAACCGGTGCCGCCTTCGGACCAGGTTTCATAAAGCTTGTTTAATGCCGGAGTCGGACGATCCCAAGGGTCAGCCAGACCCTCGGTCATGGCACTTTTACCAAGCCGATTTGGTAATTCGGCACCACAAGGAAGCGTAAGAGATTGTGCTAAAGGAGAACTCATAACTTTCTATTTTACTTATTATCTGTACTTATCTTACCAGTAATCCAATCCATTAACACAGTGTAAAATTCATCTGCGTGGGAAATAAAAGGTGCATGGGACGCGCGCTCAAAGGTGTAGACATCGCTCTTAGGCATTAACTTATCTATCTGATTAATCACATTTTTTGGCACTAAAGCATCAAGCCTGCCATACATCCGCAGCACAGGAATATCGATATGGGTTAGCTTGGCGCGAAGATCGACCCGTTCAAGCAGGTTTAAGGAATGATCTAAGGTTTCAATGCTGGCATGGGGGTACTCATTGATAAGCGACTGGATGGTCTTAATATCCTGACGCACGTGCTCTGAGCCCATGGCCTGCAGTTTTAAAAAATTATTGATGGTCTTTTGCGCGTCATCGGCAAGGGCTGCATGAAAGGAGGTTAACAGCCCGGGTTCGATACCCGGCCAGTTATCTTCAGCGCTAAACTTTGGTGTTGAGCATAGGCTCACCAAGCCGGCAACGAGTTGCGGATAGTGCAGGCTAAGTTGTGTAGCTACTAAACCACCCAACGACCAGCCAATGATGATCGCCGGTTTCGTTAAGGTTTGCTGCAAAACGTCAGCAACTTTATCGGAAACGGTCTCCAGAGCATAATCTGAAAAGCTATTTTGATGATTTAATCCAAAGCCCGGCAAATCAACGCCAATGACCTGAAAATCCGTTGCCAGGCGCTCGCTTACCGGCGCAAAAATAGCGCTGTTTAATCCCCACCCATGAATAAATACTATGGGTGGACGTTGAGTGTCCTCACCTTGCCTGTGAATCTTTAACAACTCTGCCATGCTTAAATCGAAACCGTAGAAAATAATCTTATTTTACGAAAGGATGCGTAAAGTGGAAAGCATACCAGCAAGAACAAAATTGCCACGGATCAACAAATTCGTTATTAGGTTAAAGAACAAGTGCTTAGCACTGGGACCTTGTCTTTGGTGTTTGCAGAAAAAGACGGAAACCGAAATGTTGTGCATGGATTGTGAATGCGCACTGCCGCGAATTGATGTACCCGGGCAAATATGGAATTTACTCGCTAACCCCGCCATTGCCAATCATATCTCTCATCAGCATATCGATAACTTGGTCGTTGTTTCGCCCTATCAGCATCCATTGGATCAATGGATAACGGCGCTAAAGTTTCAGCGCCGCGCCGACTTGGCTCGGTTGTTAGGAATGTTACTGGCAAAACACCTGCAGCAGTTATTCCAGAAATATGATGAAAAACCTGAGATATTAATGCCAGTGCCTTTGCATTGGCGACGATTGAAAATACGCCAGTATAACCAGGCATATTTACTAGCAAAGCAAGTTAGCAAACAATGCCAACTACCTATCGATTACGTTTCATTGCTGCGAAAAAAAGCGACGGCAACCCAGGTAGGCTTAGGCGGCAAAAAACGTCGTGGCAATCTGCGTGGCGCATTTGCAATTAATAAAGGCGCGTCATTGCCAGAGCATGTAGGCATTATTGATGATGTGATAACTACCGGTTCGACGGTCAATGAAATCGCCAGGGTGCTAAAGCGCCAGGGCGTTAAAAAGGTGAGTGTGTATTGTGTAGCGCTCAGCGTACACCGCTGAGCACTATACCAATCCCATTAAATTATTGCTCACTCAGTGAGAATTTAAAGGCTTTTAGGCAAGGCTTTGATTGCAGATAATGGTTATTCCGCCCTCAAAATTAGCCAAAATCAGTAATGCAGTCCAAACGCCTTTAAAACTCACCCGGAGGGAGTTAGTGAGAGGCCCATTTACTGCCCTATATTTCATTAATATAGAATGACTATATCAATAAAATCTATGTTGCAAATGAACCTCGGCCCTAACTCTGAGTTGTGCACAAACTTAGTGAGATTGGTATTTTATTGCTTAAGGTTTAGCCGGAACGCTAAAGGCTTTTGAGAAGAAAATTGAGTTAGCAACAATCTTCGCGGTACCGTGCCAATAGCCACGAAATACCAGGTTCTCAGAACTGGCAATAACCCGGCCTTTACCAACATTATGGGCAGTAATTGCCGTGTTCTCTGCAACCTTACCAACTAAGGCATCATCGCTATATCCGCTCAACAATGGTTTTTCGGTAAATTCAGCCAAAGTGACAAACGGGCGAGAGGCTTTCTCAATGATAACCGTTGAGTTTTTGAAGATAGGTAAACTTTCCTGCTGATAACCAAAGGCCAACGGGTGGGTGACATCGATATTCGTTGCGAAGATAGTACCGGCAATGCGTTTTTTCGCCGCTAATTGCTGTCTATCGGCATAGGTTAAATCGTCGGTATTAAACAGGCGCGCTAACTCATTGTCACTAACAAAACTGCTTTGCAGAATATTCTTGCTTGCTAGCCATTTGCTGGCACGTTTTTGCGCGTAAATCACCCCGCCATTTTCAACCCAGGCTTTTAACTTGCCTAACGTCGCTTCACTAATGCCTTTGTAGCTACCATCTACCATGATCACATGGGTGTAATGGTTAAAGTCGATTTTGTTCAGACGATAATCATCAATGACTGAAACCGGAACGCCAATGGTGTCATCAAGGTAATACAGCATATGGCCGGCTTCATATTGTGATACCGAATGGCCACCAATCATCATTACCCGTACCGGGTTTAAGGTAACCATAGAACGACTACCTAAATCGATGCCTTTGATGCTTAAACCTGTGGTTAACGACGCCATATCGATATGGTATTTCTGATACGTATCCATCAGTTTATCGAACCAGTCGGTGCGGTTCTGTAAACCAGAAAGGATCAGGATTGTACCCGCGGCAAAGTCCTGCTCTTCATCTTTGTTTTCACCAGCTAATGTAAATGCCTTGGTCGCAACTTTAGCTTTGATGCCCTGATTTAACAGCTCGTTAAGTAGTTTCGGCGCAAGGTAATCATCCCAGGCAAATGCGTAGGCATAAGCGCCTTCTTTTAATGGCATGTTTTGCTCAGGCACGGTGAGAAGATCAGCGGTAAATGGCTGGGAGTCGATATCGACATCACGAGAGCGGTTCACCTTTTTCACTTCCAGGTTGTACGCCAATGGCAAAGTCCAGCCGGATACGTCATAGAAACTGTTGTCTTTAAATTCGGTGACTTTATCGAAGATGGTTTTGATCAATCGATATTGCGGCTGCTCCAAAGGTACGTAATAACTGCTACCCGGGCGGTACTTAACATCGTTAGATTCATAAGTGTCAGTTAGCGCATAGCTTTCAATCTGATGCTGCTCTAACAGGTGTAAAAAGTCTTTCAGGCGCTGACGATCCGCTGGCTCATGAATCAGATAGCCGGCAAAGCCAACATCCGATGCCATTTCAAGGCTTTGTGCATAAAAGTTAGTGCGGAACTGATGCAATTTCTTTTTGTTTTGCTGTGCGGCGCGCAAGGTTGAGAACGAGGTTAACATCTGATTCTTGATACCAAAACCAAAAGTCAGAACCCCATTTTCCGAGGTTGTCGCCATTCCACGGGAGCTTGCCTGTTCAAACAAGATACCTACCGCGCCATTGATGTCTGGATAGGTTGAACCTTTACCGTAATAAAAATCATCAAAACTTTCGCGGGTAAAGTACAAGCGATGATCGGCATTTAACGCCGCCGCGTGATATTCGGCGAAGTTCATCGTTAGTTCGACATTCTCTTTCGGCGTCAACGGGTTAGTACGGCTTGGAATACCCGGCTGGAAAAAGTAAGTGCTGTCTTTACCCATCTCATGGAAGTCACCCAAAACATTTGGTTTAAACTGGTGGAAATACTTGACCCGGTTGCGGCTTTCTACCTGAGTTAACGGTAACCAGTCGCGGTTTAGGTCGAACATAAAGTGGTTAGTACGACCAGAAGGCCATTGCAGCTGATGCTCACGATGCTCAGGGTCGGTGTTTAAGCTAGTGCCACGGTTAGTGTTAACCCAAGTGACAAAGCGATCCATGCCATCCGGGTTCATGCTTGGCTCAATCAGGACAATCACGTCATCAAGCAGCTGCTTCATCTCTTCGGTTTCTGCCGCCGCCAGATAATAAGCGGTAAGCATAGAGGCGTGGGAGCCGGAAATTTCGTTACCATGGATGGAATAACCTAACCAGACAACCACTGGATCGTCAGCATTTTGGTTTTTACCCGCCTGACGGTTTTCCAGAATTTGCTCAAGGTTATTAAGGTTTTTCGGGCTGGAGATAGTGGCCAGTACCTGTTGACGGCGTTCGGTGCTGTACCCCATAGATAACAAGCGAACATGATTACTGGCATCCGCCAGCTCTTTGAAGTAATGAACCAGTTGATCGTGGCGCACATGACGGTCGCCAACATCAAAACCTAATACCGCTTTTGGTGTTGGCACCTTGCTACGATATTGAGTAGGTTGTTCAAAATAGTAGGACAATGGCTCGGCAAACGCTGGCGCCAATGCAAACAGGCCAGTTAATGCTACCGCTTTAAAAAATTGAACCAATTGAAGTCTCCTTGTGGCTATTCAGCCTTTATTATTTTTTCCTTTGTAATGCCGGTAAATTTCGGCAAAACAAGATGTTACGGGGGACAGCGAGATGCTCGTCGTTATGCCTGTAGTATAGCCATAAGCATGCAAATACCGTAGTTCAAAGATTAACACAAAACTTCGGCCAATTCGTATAGCCCTGAAGATTAACTGACTGGAATTTGCGATGGATCAGTGAAGACGAGGTTTTAAACACAAAAATCATCACGAATTTGTATCCAAACTGGCTCTTACCCCTTGAGAATAGTATGATAACCCCCATACTTGAGTTAATTAGTCAGGTATAGGGCAAATAATCCCATTTTTAGGGGGTCTATTGACCTATATACCGAATCAGGCGCGAGAGAAGCTAACTATGATCCAAATTTCCGATACGGCACAAGAGCATTTTGTAAAGTTACTGTCACAACAGGCAGAAGGCACCTGTATCCGTGTATTTGTTGTAAACCCCGGTACTGCACAGGCTGAATGTGGTGTTTCATATTGTCCGGTTGAGGCCATTGAGCCTGATGACATTCGTATCGAATACAAAGGCTTTGCAGTCTTGGTTGATAAAGACAGCGAAAAATTCCTGGTTGATGCGGAAATTGATTTCGTTTCTGACCAAATGGGCTCGCAATTAACTCTGAAAGCTCCGAACGCGAAATTGCGTAAAGTTGCCGATGATGCACCGTTATTCGAGCGCGTAAACTACTTCCTGCAAGCCGAAGTTAATCCACAGCTTGCTGGCCACGGCGGTGAATGTTCATTAATGGAAATCACTGACGATGGTTATGCCATCCTACAATTCGGTGGCGGCTGTAATGGTTGTGCGCAAGTTGATTACACCTTGAAAGAAGGTATCGAGAAGCAACTTCTTGAAGAAATGGGCGACGAGCTGAAAGGCGTGCGCGACATGACTGAACATCAGCGCGGTGAGCATAGTTACTACTAAGGTGGAATGCCGTTAAGGTGGAAGTAGAAGGTGGGAGGTTATGATCATGGACGATCGGTATGCCGAAAATGCACTAATACATGGAAGTATGTAGTTAGAATAACGCACTAATACATGGATGTATGTTGTTAGAATAACTCAGGAACAGTTATCGGGGAGCAATTATCGAGGAGCATATTTTCGGTGGAAGTATTCTCCATAACTTTCCCCGCTACACTTGAATTGAAAGGCGACATGAGTCGCCTTTTTTATGCCTGTACTAAAGTGAACGCAACCGTCATTCCGGACTCCGATCCGGAATCTAAGAACGAGATACCGGGCGCCCCCGGTATGACGTTGGGGGTCGGTAGATGGTGTCTAGACGTTAAATCCGACCTAATCTTTGCAACTCTAGCAACAAAATAGCGTCTTTCCGGACCCCGAACCGGAATCTAAGAACGAGATACCGGCCGCCGCCGGTATGACGTTGGGGGTCGGTAGATGGTGTCGAGACGTTAAATCCGACCTAATATTTGCAACTCTAGCAACAAAACAGCGTCATTCCGGACTCCGATCCGGAATCTAAGAACGAGATACCGGCCGCCGCCGGTATGACGTTGGGGGTTGGTAGATGGTGTCGAGACGTTAAATCCGACCTAATCTTTGCAACTCTAGCAACAAAACAGCGTCTTTCTGGACCCCGATCCGGAATCTAAGAACGAGATACCGGCCGCCGCCGGCATGACGTTGGGTTCGGTAGATGGTGTCGAGACGTTAAATCCGACCTAATCTTTGCAACTCTAGCAACAAAACAGCGTCTTTCCGGACCCCGATCCGGAATCTCTAGCTAAACTCATAGAACCAATGTTGAAAAGGACTTCATCATGAAACAGCCCGCCGTATACATACTTACAAATAAGAAAAACTCCGTGTTGTATATCGGAGTAACCAGTAATTTACCGCAACGCATCTATCAGCACAGAGAAAAACTCGTAGAGGGCTTCAGTAAGAGATACAACCTAACGAAGCTCGTCTATTTTGAGCTCTTCGACGATCTAGAAAACGCGATAACTCGTGAGAAAAGAATGAAAGACTGGCATCGTCAATGGAAGGTTAATCTTATCGAGAAAAACAATCCCGATTGGCGAGATTTGTATCCGGAGATACTTTAGATACCGGCATACGCCGGTATGACGATGGGGGTGGTATTCTGCAACTCTAGCAACAAACTAGCGTCATTCCGGACTCCGATCCGGAATCTAAAATCAAGAGCAGATACCGGCCGCCGCCGGTATGACGTTGGGGTAGTATGAAGGTGGGGGGGTATTCTGCAACCCTAGCAGCAGACTAGCGTCATTCCGGACTCCGATCCGGAATCTAAGAACGAGATACCGGCCGCCGCCGGTATGACGTTAAGGATTCGTATGACGATGGGGGTGGTATTCTGCAACCCTAGCAGCAGACTAGCGTCATTCCGGACTCCGATCCGGAATCTAAAATCAAGAGCAGATACCGGCCGCCGCCGGTATGACGTTGGGGTAGTATGAAGGTGGGGGGGTATTCTGCAACCCTAGCAACAGACTAGCGTCATTCCGGACTCCGATCCGGAATCTAAGAACGAGATACCGGCCTCGGCAATTGCTCCATGCATTGCTCTACCTCCCACATCCATGTAGTCGTACGCCGGTATGACGTTGGGGTTAGTATTTTGCAATTCAAGTGACAAGCTAGCGTCATTCCGGACTCCGATCCGGAATCTAAAAACGAGATACCGGCCTCGGCAATTGCTCCATGCATTGCTCTACCTCCCACATCCATGTAGTCTTACGCCGGTATGACGTTTGGGGTTGGTATGACGTTTGGGGTTGGTATGACGTTTGGTGCTGGTATGACGTTTGAGGTGGGTATGACGTTTAGGGGGTGAAGGTGATCAGCTGAGGGCAGTCTGACTGAATCGACGACCAACAAAAGGCGATTCTTTGTCGACTTCCGTCCTTCCTAATCGCCGCCCAGCGACAGGCGATTAAACACCATATCCCGATAAGCATGATTATCGCGAACCTTGTCACTAAACGGGCGCAGGGTAAAGCCGGTAACCTGTTGTTCGGCATCGACAACAAACTCGATAAATGCCGGTGAGGCGGCATTCCGGTCATCAAAATTAATCACAAAGGTATGCTGATCAAACGGCGTTAGCTTGCCCTTTAAATTCACCATTTTTTCAAATTCAATTCTAAGCTCTGACTGCTCTAAATCCTTGGTACCCGATTTCGCCTGAGTGATATTCACACCACCGTACCAGACATCAGCATACTCGCCAGCATAGGCGTTTTCTTCGAAAAGAACCGTATTCGAGCCTTGCGGTGTCGATAAATTAGCCAGATAACGCTGCTCTGCCTGTTGTTGATATTGGTAGTAATCAGCAACCCAATCGGTTTCATCCTCAGGTTTCAAATAAGCACTCAAAATTTCCTGCATCATCGCCCCGCGCAATGAGCCGTTGGAGCCATTATTTAATAAAATAACCCCCAGCTGTTGCTCGGGCACCAGCGCCAGATACGCCTGCATACCGGATAAGGTACCGGTATGAGAGATAACCTGATGGCCATACATATCGTTTTTGCGCCAGCCAAGAGCATAGGTTTTGAAATGACTCTGGGTTCGCTCAGCTTCCCGTTTAGACATAGATAAAATGGTCTCAGAGCGCCACATCTGCGCTAACTGTTTTTTCGAGAATAAAGCCTCACCTGAATCCGTTTTACCGTCGTTGAGCAGTAGCTTCATCCACTCAGCCATACCCGAAACATTGCAAACCAATCCACCCGCCGCGGCCGAAACCGTTGCCTTACCCTGTATGCCATTTCGGTCGATGGCAAACAAATCCCCGGCTACATCGCCGTGCGGCGTGGCTATATTATTCATAGCGTCAGCTGGCATATCGCCGGCAAAACAATTCATCCCAAGTGGCGCGAATAGGCGCAGGTCAACAAAGTCTTCATAAGGCATACCAGACACCCGCTCAACAATCTCACCAGCAGTAATATAAAACACATTGCTGTAGGCGTACTGGCTGCGAAAGCCATATTTAGGGGTTAAGTATTTAAGGCTATCGATAATTTCCTGACGACTAAAACCACTCGGCTCCGGCCACAGCAAACTGTCGCCAGCACCACCCACTAAACCACTGCGATGAACCAACAGATCCTTAACGGTAAATTCATCACTCACCCAATCCTGCTGCATCTGAAACTCAGGAATATACTCAGTGACCTTGTCATCCCAATCGATTTTGCCTTCATCCACTAAGATAGCCAGAGCCGCGGAGGTAAAAGCTTTAGACGTGGACGCCAAACGAAATAAGGTATCTTGATCAACGGTATCTGGTTGTTCAAAATCGCGCACCCCATAGCCTTGCAGATGCACGACTTCACCACGATGGACAATGCCCACCGCCACACCTGGTACATAAAACTGAGCTAAGGCACGTTCGGATAATAGATTGAGATCCGCTTTCGGTATCGCCAGATAAGGTGCTTGGTTGTCAATTTTTGAGGCACAACCAGCAAGAGAAAATAGTGTCGCGGCAGCGAGTAAAGATAGGAAAGGATTACGTTGGAAAACAGAGGAGAGTAACTTCATAACTATATGCTTATTCAGAGCCAGATAAATAGGGTTAACCTATCATGCAATAAGCAAAGAGGATATTCCAGATAAAACCAACCATGGGGAATAATTTATTCTAACGTATGTTTTGAAGTAGCTTTAATTCCGAATAAAAACACCATCTTTAATGATATCAAGGTTGATTGGCGCTATCTGTGCCTTGTTGTTGCTAAGCAAACTACACGACCAACAATTACAAAACCTCAATCCTCGCTACAGTGCAGATCTTTCTTTTAAAATTCATTTTATCTGCCTTGCGTCATAACTAATTGCCAACAATACTAAGTACTTGTAGCAAAACATAGCTTTGCCACACCGCATGGTTGCAGTCACTATCCAAGACGTTTTTGACACCCGGTCAGGAGATCGAGTCTGAGTACCCACCTCAGACAGACTACTTGTCAACGTGGGTTGGAGAGAGATAATGGCTGATGAAAAAGACGTCTGGCGAGGTACACCTTCGCAAGTCATCAATATGGGCTCCTATATACTATTAGGGCTGTTTTTCTGGCTTGTCATTCCACTGTTTATCATGCTGTGGAAATGGCTGCAGGTGAAAAACATGAAATATGAACTCACCACCCAACGCCTTCGCACCCACCATGGCGTATTCAATAAAGAAATCGACGAGTTGGAGCTTTATCGGATCCGTGATTATCGTCTTGATCAGCCATTTTTCCTGCGCATGTTTTCAAAAAGCAATATCGAGATGGCAACATCTGATCGTACTCACCCTAAAGTTACCATTCGAGCCGTTGATAATGGCGAAGAAATTCGCGAGATGCTCAGAACCTATGTGGAAGAATGTCGAACCCGCAAAGGTGTACGTGAATTTGATGTGGATTGAGGTGAGGTATGACTAGCTTTCAAATTATCGTTCTAATCGTTGGCGCCTGTTTGTTACTGCTGGGTGGGTTTTCTGGTATTGCTATCTTTATCCGGGCCTTGAAAATCTCTGATAAATTTGGCGACGAAACCAATGTTGGCTCGCTATGGGGTCTATTTATGCTGGGTATTGCCGCTGGTTTGCTATTAACCTGGTGGGCATTAAGAACTCCCGGCGGCTAGGGAACTTACTGGGCACGACATTAGCACCGGGTAGCAGCTACCATTAAATCATACTGTTAGTTGATTAATGGAGATGTCTAAATGGCATTCACAGGAAGTTGTTAATAACAATTCCATTAAATTTTTGCGCAACTTGGTATTTGCGGCGCTGTTCAATATCAGTTTTCTGATTTTGGTAACGAAATCGCCCATTGCCACTGTTCCATATGTCACAAATTCGTGTCGAAAATTCCATGGCGCCGCCTTTATACCAATCACATTAAATTATTGCTCACTCAGTGAGAATTTAAAGGCTTTTAGACAAGGCTTTGATTGCAGAGAATGGTTATTCCATTTTCAAAATTAGCCAAAATCAGTAACGCAGGATAAACGCCTTTAAAACTCACCCGAAGGGAGTTAGTGAGAGGCCCTAACTCTGAGTTGTGCACAAACTTAGTGTGATTGGTATTAGTACCTTTGTGCCGGCAGCCATGGTCGACCTTTGCTGGTTAAAAGGTGAGCCACAACGTACTACCTTTACCGCTGAAAATGGCAGCAAACGTCAATTTTGCAAAACCTGCGGCTCAAGCCTTACTTGTCAATCGGCAAGCAGTGATGATTCTCTGGAAATCGCTCTGGCAATACTAGATTCATCGCATTCGTTCGAAGATAAACACCCACAACCTGATGCCCATGTGCATATATCTTCCAAGGTAGAATGGTTTGAAATTAACGATTCATTACCTCAATACCGAAACGTTCGAGAGTAGCTATACTTTTCTGTGAAAATTCGGACTTGGAGATGGCTATGATTGAAGAACTGCCACAAAGTGAAGGTAAATATTTCGGGGTAAAGCTTTCCGGCAAGCTTGAATTCGATGAAGAGCGAAAATGGCTGACCGAGCTGGATAACCGAGTAGCAGAACATGGTAAGGTTCGACTGTTATTGCAACTGGATGATGGTGCTGGCTGGGGTTTTAAAGCAGGCTGGGAAGATATTAAATGGGTTTTCCACAACATCAAAAACATTGAAAAAGTCGCGGTCATTTCTGACTCGAAAGTCTGGGAATGGTTGATCAAAGTCGATGCCGTCTTCGCTAAAATCGTTAATATTGAAGAAAGTCATTTTCATCAAAGTGAAATGGAAGAGGCCTGGGCCTGGTTAAAGTCCGGTTAGAGTTAACCGAGTTATTAGGGCGAATAGGGGATGCGGTACACAACCACGTACAACGACCTCTTAATACATCTCATATGTACCGCATAAAACAGTAACTGAAAATAATTTGTTTGGCGTCTTTGTTGAGTATAGACAAAGAATCTGATGACAAGTAACCAAATTTCCAGTCTATATACCGGTTACGACATAGCGACAAATTTGCCCCTCCTGCTTGCTCCCTCTGCTACAACTGCTAAATTTTTAGGAAAGGTGTTGGAGGTATCCATATGCGTTGGGAAGGTAAACGTAAGAGCAGTAATGTTGAAGACAGACGTGGTCAGAAGGTAGCGGCTGGTGCTGGTATCGGTGCGTTACTATTTCGCTTTTTGCCCTTTTTGATTCGCAGTAAGGTCGGAAGAACCTTATTGATCCTTGGTGTTGTGGTATTTTTTGGCAGCCGCTTTCTCGGTATTGATATGGCACCGGGGTTATCATCAGGTGGTGGATCTCAAGAGCCGGCGCAATTAACCCCAGAACAGCAACGTATGGGCGATTTTGTCTCGGTTATCCTCGCCGATACCGAACAAACCTGGCACAGCATCCTTGAACCTAGAGACATTCCCTACCGTGAACCCAAACTTATCTTATTTACCAGCCAGGTAAACTCAGCCTGCGGTTTAGCCAGTGCTGCGGTTGGTCCGTTTTACTGTCCCGGCGATGAGCAGGTTTATATCGATTTGTCTTTTTTTCAGGATCTGGCAAATCGTCACGGCGCCCCTGGCGACTTTGCCCAGGCATACGTGATAGCCCATGAAGTCGGCCATCATGTGCAAAATGTATTAGGCACATCCGATAAAGTGCATCGTGCCCAGCAAATGTCATCAAAAGTCGAAGGCAATAAGATGTCGGTTAAGTTGGAATTACAAGCTGATTGCTATGCTGGGGTTTGGGGATATCATGCCAATACTAAGCGGCAAATGCTGGATCCCGGCGATCTCGAAGAAGCGCTTGTCGCCGCCTCTGCTATTGGTGATGACAGATTGCAAAAAGAGGCCACCGGCAGGGTAACCCCGGATAGTTTTACCCATGGTACTTCCGAGCAGCGGGTTGCCTGGTTTAGGCGAGGCTTTGAAAGTGGTGACATTACTCAATGCGATACTTTTTCCGGACGTTGATAGCGATACGGCCGCTTCAAACTGCAAATATGACAAGCTTTCGAGCCCTTTAGTATGAATACGTATGCAATAATTTGTCAGCGCAGCCTTGACCACGTACTTTGCTCCCTTATAAATTAAAAATACCAATCTCGCTAAGCGCTTTTTTTACTCTGTGAACATTTAATGAAATTGGTATAAATTCATCCTTCTGTGATCATATGAGTTGGCGCGCCAATAATAATTAACAAAAGCCCACATCGCACAGATAAAAACAACAAGTGAGCCCTCCATGTTAGCCATGCAAAAAAACCTAAGCCGGTCGTTTTACGTCCTGCTCAGCTTACCCTCAACGGCAATGGGATTTGCCCTGTCGATTCAGATTGCGGCATTAAGCTGGTTATTAAGTACCAAATACGGACTGGATATTCATGAAGTCGGTTTGGTTTGGGCAGCAGGTCCAATCGCCGGCATTCTTGGCCAGGTAATTATCGGTATTATCAGTGATAATGTCTGGTTCTGGGGGGGGCGTCGTCGTCCGTTTATCATTGTCGGCGGTGTGCTTGCCGGAATGATGCTACTGGCATTGCCGAATATTGATATTATCTCCACCTCCTTAGGTATCGATGGCCTTTTGGGTATCGCTATTGTTATCGCTCTGACTCTGGATTTATCGATTAATGTCAGTATGAATCCAACTCGTTCGATTATTGCTGATGTAACGCCGCAGGGTGAACAACGCACCAAAGGGTACACCTGGATGCAGTTAATCTCAGGTACTTTCGGGATGATGGCTTATGCCATTGGTGCGACACTAGGTAACTACGTACTGATTTACCTGGGCGCGGCCCTGGTATTTTTGCTAGCGATAATTCCACCATTTTTCATTGAAGAGCCAAAACAGCTAACCGAAAACGAAGACGGTTCGGATAAAGGCGCGATCAGCTTTAAAGAAATTCTTATCAATATTAAGCCGCTTTGGGGCTTTTTGATTTACGATGTCTATGCCTTATTTCTCACATTAGCCGGCATTAAAGTTGACAACTATTGGGTGGAGATTGCCTGTCTAATCCTCACCGCCTATTTTGTTATTACAACCCTGATCCCATCGGAAAAAGGTAAAGACGAAGAACAAGCGAACTTAATTGGCTTTCGTAAAGTTTTGGCAGCGCACTCATTTAGCTGGATTGGCATTCAGTCAATGTTTGTATTTATATTGTTTTTCTTGAAAGACAAGATGCCAGGCATTGGTGATGACGAGCTAGGTAAGATCATCAACCTAAGCTTTCTGGTTTTAAACGGCGTTGCAGCCGTGTTGCCTGCGCTTATTCTATTGCCACTTACTAAGTCTTACGGCCTGGTTCGCGTTCACACTGTCTGTATCGCGACCATGGCGTTGGGTTACTTTGGTGTGGTGTTATTTGGCCAGAATGAGTACATGCTTTATGGCTTGATGGCATTTCTTGGCATAGGTTGGTCAGCAGTGATCTCTCTGGCGTTCGCAATTATGTCGGAAAAAATCGACCCGTCTCGCATGGGTAGCTACATGGGACTATTCAACCTTTCGGTTGTGATTCCACAGCTCGTAGTTAGCCTGGGTGTTGGTCTTGTGGTTTCGCAAGCGGATGACAAAGCCCTGATTTTCGTGATTAGCGCCGTGAGCCTGTTAATCTCTGCCATCGCCTGGATGCGCGTTGAAGAGATCAAACCAAAAGCTCTGACTTAGGAAAGATGAGCCAGCGGCTGCAATTCCGCTGGCTTTAAAAAATTCCCACGCTCTAAACCTACCGAACTATAATTATCACCACATCTGGGCCGTCTCACGATTCTGGATAACGCATAGTGGTTATATCAACCACAATAAGTTTGTGCACAACTCAGAGTTAGGGCCGAGGTTCAGTTACAACATAGATTTCATTGATATAGTCATTCTATATGAATGAAATATAGGGCAGTAAATGGGCCTCTGATAAACTCCCTACGGGTGAGTAATAATTTAATGTGATTGGTATTATATTGTGAACAGACACTTTCTCATTACTTTCGTCCTTATCTTCAGCATTGCAGGGTGTGCCACATCAAATCCTGGGGTATTTGTCGATACAAGTTACAAACCCTCGGTAGATTCTAACGAAGAATATCTCGGCGACGTACAAGGTGAATCGAGACAGCGTTGGATATTGTATTTAATTCCTATAGGCGACCCACCTTCAACCCATGAAGCTATCACCAAGGCTAAGCAGCAAATCAAAGGCACCCGGTTTCTCGCTGATATATCCATCGACGAAAAAACCGACTGGAGTTTTGGTTACAGCGAGCAAATCATTATTGTCAATGCCCAGGCCTATCGATAATCGGAAGCTGGTTTTATTGACCGTATTAACTATCGAGAATAACACCAGTCAAGGAGCCCTAACAGGTCGGATGAGAGGTTGAATTCGCGACCAGTTTGCCGTTAACATGACGTCTCATTTGCAAAATTTTTGAATCGGCGGCGTCATGACTTCTTCCAAATCCGGGCAATCGACATTTCATCCCTTACCCGAGAATGCCAGCTTCAAGTTTTATGGCGGCAATGGCCCGGATGTACATTTTTATCATGCTAACGGCTTTTCCAGCGCCACTTATCAACCATTTATCGACGCGCTAACCCAATCATTCACGGTATCCGCACTGGACTCCCGTGCGGTGTGGCCCAACATAGGTAAGCCGCCAAAAGATCGTAATTGGCAGATGTATGCCAAAGACCTGATTGCTTTCATTGAAACCCACTATGATCAGCCGATTATCGCCGTTGGCCATTCATTAGGAGCAAGCTGCACCACCTATGCGGCAATCCTGCGTCCGGATTTATTTACAGCGTTAGTGCTCATTGAGCCGGCGATGCTAAAACGCAGTATTGCCACCGCAATTAAGTGGATGCCAGATTCAATCTTAAAGCATATTGATCCGGTTAAAACGACGCTGAAGAAACAGGACCGTTGGGCCTGTCGACAAAGTTACCGTGAGTACTGTGAACAACGTCGCAGTTTCAAACGCTTTCACCCAAAAAGCTTTGAAGCCTTTGTCGAGCATTCCGTGGTTGAAGACGGTGACGGTGTAACACTAAGGTTCCCTAAGGCATGGGAAGCTCATAATTTTTCGCGTCCGCCCTATTTACTCAAAGAAATCTCTCGATTAACAGTGCCAACCGTTGCCATCCGCGGTAAGCCGAACCTGTTCTTTTCTGATGAGATCTGGCAGCGCTGGCAAAAAAGCCAACCGAATGCGGTATTCCTCGAAGATACCGAGCATGGCCATTTGTTGCCATTGGAAAGCCCTGACAGCTGTTATCAATTGATTGTTAAAGGGTTAGCAAAGCTAGGGCTTTAGCGGTTGCTTTAAAGTTTGGCTATGCCATGCAGTGATCGCCATATCGACAATCTAAGCCTAATTGTGCAATAGTTATTCCATAGTTCAATATGCGAGCAGGTGGAATAATGAAGATAACAAAACAAATTTCTATCCTATTGATTGTATTAGTTATCAGTGCGCTTTTTAGCGTATTTGTGGTGGCTGAGGAATTATACCAATCAACCTTAATTTATGGTCACTCAGCAATTTTCGAAACAGAAAATTTCACCAATTAAATTCGAGTATTATCTAATTACAGCACGTAAAAAGAATACCAGCGCATTGAAAATTGCCCTTCCGGGATGGTGAAAGTATCTCCTACCCGGAAGGCAAGGCGGAAATTACCTCGATAAAACTGCGTTTAGAACCCGGCCAACAAACCCCTTTCCATTGCCACCCAATCCCCACTTTCGGTTATGTGCTGTCAGGCAAAATTGAAGTAAAAACCAAAGATGGCAATAAAACCATAATGAGCGAGGGCGAATCTGCCATCGAAGTAATGAATACCTACCATAGAGGTCGGGCGATAGAAGGCCCGGTAGAAATCGTGGTGTTTTATGCAGGTGCCGAAGGCATCCCGACGACGGTGTTAGAGGGTGATGATGGGTGCTGAGGCATCAACGCAAACGCGCGAATGTTTAACAGCACTTTCGCAAGCGATAACCACTCGCGAAAGTGCATGATAATGGCGTAATTACTTGTCGCCAGCTTCTGCTTTGTAGATAGCAAAGCTCAGTGGTGCAAGATTGATCATCACCTTACTGTCTTCTTCCGTTTTATCCTTAGCAAGTACTACCGGCTCATAACCTGCCAACGGCATATCAAACGTTTGTTTTTGATCTTCCATCGCCGTGTTAAATACCACCAGATACTGCTCAGTATCGGTAGTGCGGGTAAATGCCAGAATACCCGGAGTATCCTGAGAATATAAGGTTTCCTGCTCAGAGATACGCAGGCCTGGGTGCTGCTGATAAATGCTAGCTAAATAAGCCAGGTCTTTGTAAAGAATGTGCTCCTGATCAAAGTTTGCATCGGCCGTAGTCGCCGTGGTACCTAACAAGTCATCATCGTTATACGAAGGTACTTTTGAAGGCATCATGTCCTGGCGTGAATCACGGTCATGACCGTCACCAACAAAACCCTGCTCATCACCGTAGTAAACCACTGGAATACCACGAGAGAAATACATCAAAGCGTTAGATAATTTAATGCGCGCTAAGGCTTCCGATTCACTCATCTGAGGGTGCTTATTCTTCAGAAGATAAGCAAAGCGGCCCATGTCGTGGTTACCGGTGAAGTTAACCAGCATGCTGGCATCAGAATCTTCGTCTTTGTACAGCTTATCGGCTTCAAATAACTTCGCCATTACATCGGTACCTTGTTGATCAACCAAGGTCGCCTGAACCGCACTTTGGAAACCAAAATCAAGAATCGACTGTAATTTGCCGGTGGTCGTGAATTGACTTAGGTAAGCTGGATCGGCGGAATACACTTCACCAAACATAAAGAATTGCGGAATACCAATTGTCTTAGCATGGGCCAATAATGCGGGCGAAAACTCCTGCCAGAATTCGATGTTAACGTGCTTAACCGTATCGATACGGAAACCATCAGGTTTAAATTCGGTGATCACTTCTTTGAAGATATCGATCATCCCCTGAACCACGTATGGGTTGTCGGTATCAATGTCATCTAGACCGGCAAAATCACCATAAACTGCACTTTCACCTTCCCAGGTGCTATCGCCCTGATTGTGATAATACTTGGTATCGTTTAACCAGGCCGGAACCTTGATGTCTTCGCTGCCTTTCATTACGAATGGTGTGTAACTATCACCTTCGGCAACCTGCGCCAGGGTTTTGTAATCACAAAGACCGTAAGTTTCACCCAACCATTGCTTGCCATCTTCACCATGACATTCTTTGTATTTGATAACGTCCGCAGTGTGGTTAGCGATGATGTCGAAGAATACCTTAATATTCAGCTTATGAGCCTCGTCGATAAAGGTTTTCAATTCTTCATTGGTACCTAAATGCGGGTCGATTTCGGTGAAATCTACAACCCAGTAGCCGTGATAACCACTACCGTCGTGTTGCACCGCCTGGTTGCGCATAATTGGCGTTAACCAAATGGAAGTAATACCCATATCGTGCAGGTAAGGTAGCTTGTTTTGCAGACCTTTTAAATCACCGCCGTGGTAATAGCCGGTATCCGTTTGATCGAAACCGCCACGTGACTCGAGCTTAGTTTCAGAACCATTGTCATTGTTGACATCGCCATTCTCAAAACGATCTGGCATAACGAAGTAAAACACTTCATCACGAACATCACGTTGTTGGTACGGTGCTAAATTCTGTGCCGAGACTTTATGCCATTCAACAGCCGGAGACGACTCGATAATATCAACCGTTTCGCTCTTTTCTGAAGAACAGGCCGATAAGCCTGCGGTTACCAGTGTTGCCAGGGCAATACTGACTGAATTTCTTAATAGATTTTTGTTTTTACGCATGTTTTTGTATTTACTTTTAAACATTCTCACTCTCCCCATCGAGTTTAATGCAATACCACCAAGTATTAAAAGGCCCGTGCATATGCACAGGCCCATAATCAAATTTCAATTAACCTTTTGGACGTTCTTTATTCATCACATCAACCAGATTATTCATGTCGATGTGTTGCCAGAATTCCTCAATGGTAATCGGCATACGACGGCGCCAGTTAGGATGCTCGTCAACCGTACCCGGAATATTCACCTGCTCGTGTAAGCCTAGCGCATCTTCAAGCGGTACCAATAAAATACGACTTGGTGCTTTCGCTAAGAAAGCCTGCACAGCGCGAGACAGCGCGTTATTCATCGTCGCTGGTGACAAACTTGGGAATTCATCATTATGTAAAACTCCCTCGTGCTCAAGTGCGGCTAATAACTGCTCTCGGTCGGTTACACGACCGTTGCGTTCGTCCTGACCCATTTGCTCATTCGGGTAAAGGTTCAGTTCCTGACGCCATTTCAGATCGTTGCCCGTCCACCAACCGGCCATGGTTGATAAATCGTGAGTCGATACGGTAACCATAGATTGCTCAGGATAAATCTCAGGACGGAAAAACAAACCTGAATCCCAACGCTCAAAGAACAATACTTTGTATGACAACAAACCAGCTTCAGCCATGATCTCGCCAAAGCCGTCTGGTACGTTACCTAAATCTTCTCCGATAACCACACACTTATTGCGACGTGATTCCAAGGCAATAATGCGGAAAATTTCATCGAGCGGGAAGGTAATATAGATACCTTCATCAGCACCCATACCCGGTGCTACCCAGTACTGACGCATCAAACCTAATACGTGGTCAATACGCAAAGCGCCTGCATGGCGCATGTTAGAGCGAAGAGCTTTAACCAGAGGTAAGTAGCCTTGCTCCTGTAATGCCACTGGATTGATCGGCGTTAAGCCCCAATCCTGACCTAAGGTATTCATCGCATCAGGTGGCGCGCCAACCGCAGCACCGGAAACATAGCTGTGCTTGTCAGCCCAGACTTCTGCACCGCTGCCGTCACAACCTACCGCTAGGTCCATGTATAGGCCAACTGGCATATCATTGGCTTTCGCAGAGCTTGCCGCCGCAGCGATTTGGGAATCCGCTAACCATTGTAGAAACTGGAAGTAACCGATACGCTCAGCGTGTTCTAGTTTAAACTGCTCAACTTCCGGGCTGTGCGGGTCCTGATATTCAACAGGCCACTTTTTCCAGCCATAAGCGTGAAAATCAATCTTTCTAAAATGCTCATATAAGGCATCAAAGGTCGCCAGTTCAAATAGGTCATCACCCATTTCATTACAAAATGCCTGGTACTGCTTAGCAACATCCGTATTTTTGTCCAGATGCTCAGTGATAAAATCCTGATACAGTAATTCCAAAACCTGATACTTCAAGTGCGCGGCATGTGGGTAGTCGATAAATTCCTGGCTATTAGCCTGCTCAACCTGCTGTTTGAAGTCGTCACTACTTACCACATCCTGTGCCGCCTGACAGCTAGCAAAGTTTGGCACTGACGTTACGTCGATATAAAGAGTGTTTAGGAAACAACGGCTGGTCGGAGAATACGGGCTGATATGACCCGGATTATTTGGATATAGCGGGTGCAATGGGTTAAGACCGATTGCAGTTACGCCGCGTTTAGCCGACTGCTCAACCAAAGATTTCAGATCGCCAAAATCACCCATACCCCAGCTGTTATCAGATTTTAAAGAGTAAAGCTGAGCCGCCAGGCCCCACATGCGATAATCCGCAGCTTCGTTCGGGCTATAACAGGTTTTCGGGGCGACAATTAAGTGACCAGTAGAGTTCAAGCCATCTAATTCGATAGCAAGCTGATGGTAACCTTCTTCGATATGAGGCAATACTAAAGTAAGTTTTTGATACAAAACACCATCGACATCCTGTTCGTCAACTTTGTTCAGCACACTTAACGCCTGCTCGCCAGTTAACGCTTCACCACTTTCTAAGGTGATCTGCCATTGAATCGTCTGGGCGATATCCTGAGCGGCAACACTTAAGGTTACCGTATGTTGCGGTGCTTCAGATTTCACCATAGACATGGCCGGTAGCAAGGTTAGCCAGGATTTGTTTTTTAATTCCTGGGCGCTGGCCAAAATGGCCTCATCCGAGTTTAAGTCATACCCCATGGCTTGCAGAAGCGATTGCAACGCTTGCTGATTCGCTTGCACCATGTTGCCATAACAATCCTTGTAACTAGGATGAAAACCGACAACATCGGCTAACTGTTGTAAAGGCGTCATAAATTTAATTCCTGAGTATCATATTGGCTGTAAGTTAGCACCGAGCAACTGTATGCGGCGATGTCGATCAAGGCGGTCTCTATGGGCTGCTGACTGTCGACGTTGAGCTTGCAGGCAAGGCTGTGCTCTGGCTCGGCGGTATTAATTATGCGGGTCCAGCGACCAGGTAATTTTGGTAGCTGAAATCGGCTAATGTGGTTATGGGCGTTAAAGATAATCAGTAACGCATCATCATGGACTCGATCCTGAGCCTCATCGGCATCAACCCTGTGGGTTTGCGCCAGCATCATGGCAAAGCATTTCAATGCTTTATTGTGCCAGTTGTCCTCTGCCATGGTTTCGCCATGGCAGTTAAACCAGCTCAAATCCTGTAATCCGGTCTTCGCCGAGATTTTTAGTCCGTGCTGGTAATTTAATCGGTTTAATAGCGGGTGTTGTTTACGCAACTGAATCAGCTTTTGCACAAACAATAATTGTTCTTTATCAGCAATGCCTTTATCCGATTCCGGATCGGCGAGATACTGCCAGTCCATCCAGGTAATATCGTTATCCTGACAATATGCATTGTTGTTACCGTGCTGGCTGTGGTTGACTTCATCACCGCCAAGTAGCATCGGCGTACCCTGGCTCAAAAACAATGTGGCGAGAATATTGCGCTTTTGTTGCTGGCGCAGCTGATTGATTTCAATGTCAGAGGTTTCACCTTCAAAGCCATAGTTACGGGTGTAGTTATGGCCATGGCCGTCACGATTATCTTCACCATTGGCATGGTTGTGACGCTCTTCATAGGTGACCGTATCATGCAGGGTATAGCCATCATGGCTAGTGATCATATTGACACTGGCATAAGGTCGACGACCGTGGTGCTCGAAAATATCTGCACTACCGTGAAGGCGTCTGGCAAGTTCCGGGATCATACCCTCATCGCCGCGCCAGAAACGACGCACGGAGTCACGGAATCTGTCGTTCCATTCCAACCAGCCGCCAGGAAACTGGCCAAGCTGATAGCCACCATGGCCAATGTCCCAAGGCTCGGCGATAAATTTTACTTTCGCTAAGGTCGGATCCTGGCGCAATGCCGCGAAGAAACTCGCGTGTTGATAAAAGCTGTCATTCCCCTGATAGTCTTTGCGACCAAGAATCGGTGCTAAGTCAAAACGGAAACCATCGACACCCATGACATCCACCCAGTAACGCAGACTGTCCATGACCAGTTGCAGTACCCTAGGATGCGTCAGGTTTAAGGTATTACCGCAGCCAGAATGGTTAACATAAAAACGTTTATCTTCGGCTTCTAAGCGGTAGTAACTAAGGTTATCAATGCCTTTAAAACAATAGGTTGGGCCAAGATGATTGCCCTCAGCGGTGTGGTTATAAACCACATCGAGAATCACCTGTAATCCGGCCTGGTGGAAGTTTTCCACCATCTGCTGAAATTCCTGCAGCTGGTTTTGGTAACAATAGCGAGGCTCAGGGGCGAAAAAGGCAATGGAGTTATAACCCCAATAATTTTTCAGGCCTTTTTCCCGTAAAAATGCTTCATCGAAAAAGCCCTGGACCGGTAACAGCTCAACGCTGGTAACACCAAGCTCTTTGAAATACTGAATCGACTCAGGCTCACCGAGAGCTTTGAACGTGCCGCGCATCTCAGCATCAATATGCGGATGGTTTTTACTAAAGCCTTTTACGTGCGCTTCGTAAACAATCGTGTCATTTTCGCCGACGTAAACGTGATTATCTAAGCCTTTTAATGCTTCACTAACCACGCATTTTGGCATCACATCGCTGTTATCACGCAAATCGATGATCAGATCCTGTTGCCGGCTCTCGGGATCATAACCATGATGTTTCTGCGACCAGGTAAAGGCTCGGCTCAACTGTTTTGCATAAGGGTCAATTAATAATTTTGCCGGGTTAAATCTGTGTCCCGCATGTGGCTCGTAAGGGCCATGTACCCGATAACCATACAAACAGCCTGGTTTGATGCCCGGCAGATAAATATGCCAGATTTCATCGGTGTATTCGCCAACCTCAATTCGCTCCAGTTCCTGCTCGGTTTTCTCATCAAACAGGCACAACTCTACCTTAGTGGCATGAGCACTAAACAGGGCAAAGTTGGTGCCATTACCGTCGAAGGTGGCACCAAGAGGGTAGGGCTTGCCGGAACGAAACTTACGCATTAGCCAACAATCTCAAAGACAACAGTGGCTAGAGGTGGGACGGTAATGCTGATCGAATTAGGCTGATCCTGCCAGGGAGTTACGCTTGCATTAACAGACCCAAAATTACCAACATCACTGCCCCCATAAATGGCCGCATCGGAATTAAAGATTTCTCTGTGCTCGCCGGCAATTGGCGTACCAACGCGAAAATCACGATGCACACTTGGGGTAAAGTTAACGACAACTAAAACCGGGTTAGTACCTTCTTCGCCGTAACGCACATAACTGAATACCGACTGTTCGGAATTTTGATAATCAATCCAGTCAAAACCTTCATTCTGACAATCCTGCTGATGCAGAGCCGGGGTATTTTTATAAAGGCTGTTTAGATCGCGAATCATTCGCTGTACGCCTTGATGCGGCTGATGCTCCAATAAGTGCCAATCTAAAGACTGTTGATAGTTCCACTCATTTTGCTGGGCGAATTCACACCCCATAAACATCAATTTCTTGCCTGGGTGAGTCCACATAAAACCATAATAAGCGCGAAGGTTGGCAAAACGTTGCCAGTCATCACCTGGCATACGAGCAAGAATCGAACCTTTACCGTGAACCACTTCATCATGGCTCAGTGGCAAGACAAAGTTTTCGTCAAACGCATAAACCAGGCCAAAGCTGATTTCATTGTGATGGAATTTGCGATGAACCGGATCACGCCCCATGTATTGTAAGGTGTCATTCATCCAGCCCATGTTCCATTTAAAACCGAAGCCCAGGCCACCCATATCGGTTGGCTTGGAAACCCCTGGCCAGGAAGTCGACTCTTCCGCGACCGAGAACGCGCCTGGATAATCGGCATATAATTCTTCGTTAAAGCCTTTTAGGAAATCTACCGCTTCAAGGTTTTCGTTACCGCCAAATTTATTGGCAACCCATTCGCCGTCGTTGCGGGAGTAATCGAGGTAAAGCATCGATGCTACGGCATCAACGCGGACACCATCAACATGATAGTTTTCGAGCCAATGCATAGCGCTGGCACGCAGGAAGTTTGCAACTTCAGTACGGCCATAGTTGTAAATCAGGGTATTCCAGTCAGGGTGGAAACCTTTACGCGGGTCTTCATGTTCGTAAAGACAAGTGCCGTCAAAACGAACCAGACCGTGGTCGTCTACCGGGAAGTGACCCGGTACCCAGTCGATCAATACCCCAAGGCCGGCCTGGTGGCACTGGTCGATGAAATATTTAAAGTCTTTAGGACTACCAAAACGCGCGGTCGGCGCGAACAAGCCTACCGGCTGGTAACCCCAGGAACCATCAAACGGGTATTCACTTACCGGCATCAACTGAATATGGGTAAAGCCGAGATCCTGAACATAAGGGATCAAACGCTCAGCAATGTCGCGATAATTTAAAAACTCGTTATGTTCATCGCGCTGCCAGGAACCTAAGTGCACTTCATAAATACTGATGGGTGCATGGCGATTGTTCATCGCCTCACGGCTGCTCATCCATTTTTTATCGCCCCAGGCAAATGGGTTCTCGGCATTAACCACCGAAGAAGTGTCCGGGCGATACTGCGCCTGGGAGCCCATCGGGTCAGCTTTTAAAGGCAATAGATTGGAGTTGGCGTCTTTGACTTCAAACTTGTAATGACAACCTTCCTGCAGCGGGTGACGAGCACTGTGATGAGGGATGAAGATTTCCCAGATACCGCAGTTTAATAGTTTGCGCATTGGATGGCAGCGACCATCCCAGTCGTTGAAATCACCGACAACCGCAACATGGCTGGCATTTGGAGCCCAGACCGCGAAGTTCACACCAGCAACGCCTTCGTGCTCAATGCAATGAGCCCCCAGTTTGTTATAAAGATGCTTGTGGTTACCTTCTAAAAACAGGTGGGTGTCGATCTCACCCAAAACACAACCAAAAGAAAAGGGATCGTCAATCAGACGTTTGCTGTCGCCACTGGTAACCTGCAGCTGATAGGCAGCAGATTTTTTGCGACGGGTAGTTTTACTGAACAAGCCCTGTTCATCGACTTTATCCAGTTTGGCAATCACTTTACCGGACGCTTTATCGAGCACAGAAACCCGCTTCGCCCAGGGAATATATACATTGAACTGAAGATAACCTTTTTCATTGGTTTGCATTCCAAGAAAACCAAACGGGTTAGGGTGCTGAGCATTGTTCAGCGCCTGGATATGTTCATGCATTATTCTCTGTTCCTTCATTCATTCCCGGTTACCTTAATGGCGACCGTCACTAAGTTTGACGATATTTATTGATGACTTTTAGCACCAGACTGATACGACAAAAGCCCCAGTACAAAAATACTACGGCTTTTGGCAAATTACCTTTAAATTCAATCGCTACCCGACACTCAGTGCCGGGTACACACTTCGATTATTTAATCGGCGTTAATTTCCAAATATTGTTTACATAATCTTCAATCGAACGATCTGAGGTGAATTTACCCATCTTCGCTGTATTGAGGATAGCCATACGCGCCCAACGTTTGCTGTCTTTGTAAGCAACGTCCAACTCTTCCTGAGCTCGGGCGTAATCGGCATAATCGGCCATTACACGGTACGGGTCACCACCTTCTAGCAAGCTGTGAGCAATTGCTGCTAGCTCGCCTGGCTTACCAGGAGTGAAAAAGTCGCCACGTAACCAGTCGATTACTTCTTTTAACTCTGCATCAGCGTGGTAGAAGTCCCAAGGGTTATAACCTTCTACTTTCATCGCTTTGATTTGGTCAACGGTGTTACCGAAGATAAAGATGTTGTCATCGCCAACTTCTTCAGCAATCTCGACGTTAGCACCATCTAATGTACCGATTGTGACAGCACCGTTAAGAGCAAGCTTCATGTTACCAGTACCTGATGCTTCTTTACCGGCAGTTGAAATCTGCTCTGAAACGTCAGCCGCTGGAATGATTTTCTCAGCTAAGGTCACGCGGTAGTTAGGCATAAACACAACTTTAAGCTTGTCTTTGATGCGTGCGTCGTTATTGATGCGCTCAGCAACCTTGTTGATTGCATAAATGATTTCTTTCGCCAGGTAGTAACCAGGAGCCGCTTTAGCGCCGAAGATGAATACACGTGGCTGCATATCGTAATCAGGGTTTGCTAATAGACGACGGTATAAACCTAGAATATGTAAGAAGTTAAGGTGCTGACGCTTGTACTCGTGCAGACGCTTAATCTGGACATCAAAGATTGCTTCTGGATTGACTTCAACGCCAGTCAGCTTTTTGATTTCTTCTGCAAGCTTCACTTTATTTTCTAGCTTGATATCCATGAATTTCTTCTGGAATTTAGCATCATCTGCATACTCAGAAATCGCATCCAGGCTAGATAGCTCTTTGGCCCAGTCATTCTTAACAACCGTATCCAATAGCTTCGAAAGCTTAGGGTTACAGGCTTTCAACCAACGACGTGGTGTAACACCATTGGTAACGTTAGTTAGCTTGCCCGGGTAAAGTGCATTGAATTCTGGGAATAAGTCCGATTGCACAAGATCAGAGTGAATCTGCGCAACACCGTTAACTTTGAAAGAAGTAACAACACAAAGGTGCGCCATGCGAACCATTTGTTGCTGACCTTCTTCAATCAATGACAAGCGAGCTCGCATTTGTACGTCGCCAGGCCACATGCGAGCAACTTCGTTATTTAAGAACTGCTCATTGATGGCGAAAAGGATTTCTAAGTGACGCGGCAATACGCGTTCGAACATAGATACCGCCCACTTCTCTAATGCTTCTGGCAATAAGGTGTGGTTGGTGTAGGCAAATACCTGACGGCACATTGCCCAGGCGTTGTCCCAACTAAAATCGTAATCGTCCATTAGGGTGCGCATTAGCTCAAGAATGGCGATAGTTGGGTGCGTATCGTTTAATTGGATAACGGTTTGGTTAGCAAATTCTGACCAGTCGTCACCGTACTGCTTCTGGTAACGCTTGATGATGTCTTTAATAGAACAGGCACAAAAGAAGTATTGCTGAATGAAACGCAGCTCTTTACCGGCTTCGGTTTCATCGTTCGGGTATAGAACTTTAGAGATAGTCTCCGCCTGATTTTGAGCGCTGTGCGCGTCCTGATAAGAACCTGCGTTGAACTGATCCCAGTCAAAATGACTACATGCACGAGATTCCCACAAACGTAAAACATTTACGGTTTTTGAGTTGTAACCAACGATTGGCACATCCCATGGAACCCCTTTGATGATCTGGCCAGGATGCCAGATTTTCTTAACGCTGCCGTCAACCTGGGTTTGTGTTTCTACCGAACCAAATAATGGAATTTCCTGCACCGCTTCCGGGCGACAAACTTCCCATGGGTTACCGAATTCACGCCACTCATCCGGGGTTTCGATTTGACGACACTCGTGGAATTGCTGCTCGAACAAACCGTGACGGTAGTGGATACCGTAACCTACGGCGTTGTAATCCATGGTTGCTAAGGAATCTAAGAAACAGGCTGCAAGACGACCAAGACCGCCATTACCTAGTGCCAAGTCGTGACCTTCTTCAAAAATATCTTCCAGCTCAAAACCTAACTCGGCAACGGCTTTGTTTGCTACGTCGAAAAGATTCAGGTTGTGCAGGTTGTTAGAAAGCATGCGTCCCATCAGGTATTCCAGGGACAGATAGTTTACCGAGCGGCTTTTTTGATCAGTATGAGCGGCATTGGTTTCTTTTAGCTTCTCATAAACCACTTCGTTCACTGCCAGACAAACGGCGCGTAGAACGGCGGTAGGATTGTCCTGAAAATCAACTTCACTGGAGGTGAAGTTCAGGTGATGAAGAACCTTGGTTTTGAATTGCGCTGCGGTTAACGGTTTTTTCGTTGCTGTCGCCATAGTAAAACTTTTCTCTTTAGGTAATCGAATCTGTCCAGCGTTAGGACGATAATTCAGTCATAACAAATTCAATTGCAACAACTGCTTAAATTTTAGGCAAATTTATAATTCTGGCTGTAAGTGTCGTTAATTTAAGCTTTGGGAGCAAACATCTGCATACGTATGTATTGCATTTAAGTGTTGCATACGTATGCAAAATCTCAACAAAACTATCCCATAAAAACCCCATAACCTGCGGGTTCCATGGAGATTTTTTGCGGTTACGTGTTGGCAAACAGGTACGATGAGTCAATCGACAAGCATTGGTTATCTGGACACTAATATGTACCGCCAAGGGAATAGGGTAGATGATTGAATTTAAACAACAAATGAATATTTTTCAGGCAAAGATTGAAGCCTGTCTTTAACTCTGGGAAACTGAGTATCCGTAGCTTTATAAACCTAAGGCCAGGAAGTATGGAACCTCGTTAATGCTGAACCAGGATATTCCAAAAGACAAGTTTGTGACAGGATTACGCCTTGATGAAGCGCTATGCAAATGAGTCTGGATAGAAATTCAGGGAGCCACAATAGCTCCCCATCTAAAGTTTAATAACCGCTATTACTCGCACCCTTTTGGATCAAGGATTAGACCTGTGGCCGATAAATAGGCATCACCACGATTTTTAATGGTCTCTGAGTCTAATCGCTCCGATGCCAGGTGAACTTCTTCAAGATCTGCAGCAACCGTCTCAAGATCTTTTTGTAACCGCATGACCGCATTTTCTAAGGTATAGGTCAGCTCATGCACCTTCACCATATCTTCAGGTGTTAGATCTTCTTTACTCAGGATTGCGTTCAATTTTTCATTAAATGCCCTTAGGTTACATAAAGCCACGTGGGTGCCCGGTGCAGCTATAGCCGGAAAATGTTGATAGTTTTCTTCCGCCTGGATGGGAGCAATAACAAACAGTAAGGGTGTGAATAAGGTGATTAGCTTTTTCATGGCAATCTCTTCGAGTGTTTTTAACCAAAAAGGGTGACCATAAATGCCACCCATGTTGTTTAAAGTCAAATAGTTAAGATTCTATCTGTTAGATTAGACTAGCTTGGATTATTCAAGATCCCAATTACTACAGTCATTGGCCACATATTCGCTTTGGTTCCAATCCATTTGCTCGATATCCTTCGCCAGCTCAGGCGTATGAATACGCCAGACAGAGGCATTCGGTCCTGCATAGCGAGGGGGCGACGGGCATAGCTCTGAATTGGTTGATTGATGAATTTACCAAACTTGGTAAAGAGTTGATGAATGAGAGTTAAACCTTCATGGTCAGAGTCGTTGATAATTCAACATCTCTGACCCCCTTGATCTCAACTTCCAGTTTATTCGATAGTTGCCGGCACTAAAATTAATTCTTGCTGCGGCGGAATCAGGTAACGGGCACCGTCTTTTTCAATCACCACCATTTCTTCAACGGAAATGGTTTTAAAGGTGCCATCGTCACGCTTCCAGCTATGGAAACCATCAAAGGCGAACACCATACCTTCCTTGAGTTTTTTATACGCCGCCGGGCGAGCCGTTGCCCCTCGCGAACCACCCAGGTTTGGTCCAGTATCGTGGGCGACATAGCCAACCGGGTGCCCGGTGCTCCACATCACATGTTCCGAGCCATGCTTTTTCATGAGTTTGCTTTGCGCGGCATCAACATCGATTCCACGCACTCCAGGTTTCATCGCCGCAAAGGCTGCGAAGCCCGCATCCCGACCACTTTGCCAATAATATTGGATATTTTCAGGCGCTGCGGTTTCTCCGGGTTTGAGCACATAGGCAAACCGTTGAATATCACTGACCCAACGATCATGAAGCTTAATACCAAAATCGGTTTGAATAACATCACCAGGCATGATCACTTTATCGGTGGAATGTGAATGTCCACGATCAGGGCCTGAGTTTACATTTGGGTTTTGATCGGGTGCCCAGGCATCACCAACCCCATGCTCTGCCATTTTTGCCTTTAGGAATCTGGCAACATCAGCGTCGGTTGTCTTACCCGGAATAATGGTGTTGTATGCTTCAATCTGCCATTTTGCGGTTAACTCGGCGGCTTTGGTCATGATCTCAACTTCTTCTGGCAGTTTGATTGATAGCCATTCATAAACAACCTCTTCAGAGGATACCAAACGTTCGGAAAAGTCTTTGCCCAAGGCTTTTTCTATCAGTTTTCTCTGGCTGTAACTCAAACCATCTGCCTGTGCATTGCTATCTGAAGAATTGATTGCGATGCGCTTAAATTTAGCTTGCTTGATAAAGTCGGATGCATATTGAATCGCCGATTCACCGCGAGGCACGGAAACCACTTTGTTAAGCAATCCCAGCTCGCCAAGAGCCGTTGATTCGCTGGATGGCGAGAAAGCAACGGAGTGAAAACCCTTGTTGTCGATGTAAAACATAAAGGCTGCGGTTGAACCGGCATTTTCACAGCCAATATGATCGGCTAATGGATCATTATTATTTTCACGGCAAATGCTCAGCCAGGCGTCGACTTTTGCAGCCTTTAACGCACTGGGAAGAAGCTGCTCAATGCGTTTTTTTCGGATTTCAGGCCAAGGGTTATCAGTTGTCTCGGATGAGGCAACGCCGGAAATTATCAGGGAAAGTATAAGGCTGAATTGGGTTAATAACTTTTTCATGGTATCGGTTTTCTTATTGGCACTATTGTGATGAAAACAAAGTTGCACCGGGCAAAGCAAAACTCAGCTGGGTTGCCGGCATCTGAACCTGTTCAATTTATTTAAGATTATCAATGCATCGCAGTTAAATCTAGGGTCACCAACATGGTGTAAACCATCAAGGGGTCAGAGTCGTTGAACTTTCAACAACTCTGACCCCTTGATCTTTAGTATATGGATTTAACCCTATAGGTTATGGCGGTTAAATTCCGGAAAATGGTCTTGAAACCAACGCAGCGGCTGTGCAGATTCGAGATATTTACCCACCGCAAAAACCGGAGCTTCCTGGTAAGGGCCACCAACAATCTGCAACGAGCTGGGCACCTGGTTGTCACACATGCCATTGGGCATGGCTAACACCGGACACTGGCCAAGACTGTTAAACGGGTAAGTCATAAACCAGCCTTTATTGGCATCGACTTGCTTCAAATTAATACGAATGTCATCTTTCGAATAATCAAAATCCGCAGGGACTTTGGTGGTGGCAACGGTAGGGCACAAGAGTACATCATAGGTTGCAAACACTGGGGCAATTTTATCCCACATTACGCACAAATGCTGATTGGCATCGAAGACATCGTCAAGCGTGGTTTGCTCGACTTTGTCGAGGTATTGCTGCACATAAGGCGTTAATTGCTGACGCAAGTGGGCAGCGCCATAATCACGCAGCATCAGTTTGCCCATTAGAGAGCGTTGATGAACTTTCGCGGTCTGAATCACCTGTTCATCCCAGTCAATATCGATAAAATCGACGATAGCGCCAGCTTGCTCCAGCAATTTTGCCGACGCCAGCAAGTTATCAAGAATGTCCTGCTCAACCTGATAAAAACCGAGGTTCAGCGAAACCGCGATACGCAACCCTTTGACATCGGGCAACTCCGTCATCTGCGAAAAGTTATCCGGGAGATAGGAGTGAGAATCCTGAATATGCGGACCTTTCATTTGCCCATACCCCAGCAAAACATCATCGACACTTCGGGCTAAAACGCCATGGTGACAGTAGGGATCGATATTATAGGGACTGATTTCGGCAATGCGGCCATGGGGAGGCTTGTAACCATATACGCCGCACATCGCCGCAGGAATGCGGATTGAGCCGCCAATATCGGTGCCGTTAGCAAAGCTACACATGCCACTGGCGACGGCTATTGCGCTGCCACCGGAAGAACCACCACAAGTAATGTCGAGATTCCAGGGGTTGCGGCTCACTCCCCATAGGTGCGACCAGGTCACGCTGGAAGCCGAAAACTCAGGTGTAGTGGTGCGGCCAATAATGCTGGCATTTGCCGCAAGAAGACGTTCTGCCGCAGGATCTGTGGTCGTCGATATATTATCTTTGAGAAGGACAGAGCCATTAGTCATTGGCTGTCCGAGAATATACGTTTCGTCTTTGATCGCTAACTGCAGACCAGAAAGAGGCGCCCATAAGCCATTTGCATACGTATCTTCAGCTTGTTTCGCATTTTTTTCAGCGTCGTCAAAATCGGTCGACGTAAAGGCGTTAACCTTGTGGTTGACCTTTGCGATCTGCTGCTGATAGGACGTTAAAACCTCAACCGGAGATAACGTCTTATCGCGAAACATAGACAACAACTGAGTTGCAGAAAAATATTCAAATGACATGGGCATACCCAGGAGAAAAACTCAATTGCAGCAATAATCTTATGAACAAACCGATAAATACAATGAGCTTGTATAGGTCTGACCGATACATAACCCACTACCTCGTTTATCTGAAATCATTTAACCCGATGTTCCCGGTGTAAATATATCGGCTGGATTATTGGATTCCTCTATCACCTTAAACTCATCCTGAAAATGACAGAAAAATTCACCATCGGTATTTATCGCTTGGGGAAAATACTTATCAAGCAAGGCCCAAAGGGTGGCAACGGTTCTGTAGTCAGCAACACCATCGGTTTGATGTGGGCGAAAATGTAATTGAAAGGCGCGGATAATGTCATGGGTTTGCTCGTCATAAACACCGGTTAGCTCGACCCCATAGCCATATTGTTTCAGGGCACATTGAATTTGCCCTATGTCCGGTAAATCTTTGGTGGTTAATTGTCGCCAATGGCGGAATAAATCCTCTTGTTCGTACCAGGCGCCGATACCGTTCAAGTACAAGGTATACCATGGAAATTTTGGACCCGGATCGGATTTCCATTCCGGCTGAATATCCGAATGCCCTACGACTCGGGTTGGAGTGATTTCCGGGTGACGGGCAAGAATATCTTTAGAAAGCTTAATCAATAGTTGTAATTGCTCTTCGGAAAATTCTCGGTAGTCACACAAAAAATCATTACTAAAATCCAGGCGCGGATTATTCGACTGATAGTTGCAGTCGGCGCGATTTACCAGCTCAATACCGATTGACTGATCATTAATCGCATTGCGGTCTTCCCACTGGCTGTTGCCGGCATGCCACGCCCGCTGAGTCTCATCAACCAATTGATAAACCTCAAGCTTTCCTTCCTCATAGGATTCATCATCCGGCTCGGGAATCAGGTAATGGGAGCTAACGCCACCGGGAGGCTTGGTTAAAGTGGTTAACGAACTTTGCCAATCGCTTACGGTGTAATGCATCACCAGAAAGCGTACCCGTGATGAATAGTTTTCTGATTGGTAATCGGTATTGACGTTACTGTCGGTGCTCGAACAGGCACTTACAAGGCCTGCTGTCATTAATAACCAGGCACCGCGCCTAAGGCGTTGCCCAAATGAACGATGGGAATGGGAAAAGGTCAATTTCATGATGATTTAACTTATTGTTATTAAATTAATTATTCTTCAGATTGGGAAAGTTGCCAGCGAAAATCACTGATCACTTGCGCCAACAACTGCAAACTCGGTTGCAGTGCTGCAACGACGGCCTCAGGACTGCGGTACAAACGCATCGCCTGTTCCTGCGATGCTAATTCAAGTAACAAGCCACCTCCGGCACTGCCACCAATAATCTTTAACGTCTGGTTGGCCTGAAACCGAAATTCATGGCGATAACCAGGACGCGGGCGAAAGCCGGCGTCGAGCAGTGATTCGAGAATCTGATAATCATGGAGCAGATAATAACCAAGACGGTATGAGCCGGATGAAAAATTTTCAGGATCGAAGATTATCTGCGTACCACCAATGTAATTGGCTTCAGTTTCACCATCGCTAATCATAATATCAGCATCAAAATGCAGGGCGATAATGGTAATGTCTTTGGCGACGGCTTTTTTCAAAACCTTGTCGTATTCAGCATAAGCGGCATTGACCGCTTCTTTATTGTTTAAGCCCCCCTGAGCAAAGGTCATATCTTCAACATTTAAGGTGAAGCTGTTTAAACCAAGCTTGTTCAATTCACTGGCAAGCACCTCGGCAGAGGGGTCGATAAACACCCGCTCTTTACCCTGGGCGCCACCGGTACCCATATTAACATGCTCAGGCAAGGTATGATCGGACACCAAAAGCACATCGATATCATCGAGTATGCTTAATATCTCGGTTAAGTTGTTAAAGTCACCGCTGTTGTAATGAGCACCCGTATTTACGACGTTAGTAACTTGTGGCTGCTGATCCAAATCACAGGTCATCTGACAGGCACTCAAAAACAGAACGGCAAAGCATCCGGTGATAAATGCGCGGATATTCCGACAATCGACATACTTCATGGCAACTTCTCTTAATGATTTAGTTATTTTTGTTAACGCTGACCCGGTCCAGCAGGTAAACGATGGATTGATAGGGTATTTGACTGTGTTTCGATAAACCGATTTCGCAGGTACGGGCATTCGATACGCCAATATGACAATTTTCAGGCTTTTGCCGGCTTAGGGTCTTCAAGGCATTGGCATTTAACTCTGGCGTAAAAAAGCCCTTGTCACCAGCAAACCCACAGCAATGAATATCAGCAGGAACGATGACTTCGTCAGCGCAGCGCTGCGCCAGCGCTAATAAATGTTGTTCCTGGCCCAGTCGCCTGCTGCTGCAGGTGATATGCAACATCACAGGCTCAGCAATCGGTTTTATTTCCAGCTTGTCGGCAACAAATTGATTTAAAAACTCCGCGGCTTCAAACACTTTCAATGCCTTTGCAGAGTTTGATAGCTGCTGTTCTGTCAGGTGCAGAGCGCAGGAGCTGGCATCGGTAACCACGTAGTAGTCTTCACCTTGTGCCAATTCGTTCAAGGTGTCGATCACTTGTTCGGCTTTTTGGCGGCTTTGCAGGGTATCGCCTTTGCTTGAAAATGGCATACCGCAACACAACTGATTCATCGAATCCGGTACCAACACCTCAAAGCCGGCTTTCTTTAACAGCTCAGAAAAGACGATAGGCAATGGCCGCTGGTCTTCGGCATCACTATCGGCTGCAAAAACACGACCCGCACAGGCCGGAAAATAAATTACTTTGGTTGAACCCGGTTTAACAACACTGCTATTTAATTCGGCAGCATCTATGGCCTTTTCGCTCGCCGGCATCGCCCCCTGAAATTCAGGAATTAGTCCCTTAGAAAGGCTATTTCCCAATGCCATAGCGCTTGATATCACTTTATCACCGACCAGAGAACGAGTTTTCTCCAGAGCGGATAACGACCATCGAGCCAGGGTTTGGGTGCTGGCAAATTGATTGCCCAGATGTTTGCTTAACTTTCGCTTTAACGATGAATTCTCAAGGCGTTGCTGACGATAAGCTTTAACAAACTCTCCGGTGTTGATATCCACCGGACAGCGCATACCGCAAAGACCGGTGGCGGCACAGGTATCGATTGCCATGTATTGATAGTCTTTTTGCAGCTTTTGCAATTGCAGCTGCCATTGCTGGCGTAATTGCCCTGTCACTGAAGTATCGGCAAGCAGGGCTTTTAATTCTTCGATTCGACGCCAGACGGTAATTCGCTGGCGCGGCGTTAGGGTAAGACCATTGGAGGGGCAAACTGGCTCGCAGAATCCACACTCAATACATTTATCAATAATATCGTCAGCCTGAGGCATGGATTTAAGATGCTTAACATGAGCCGCCGGGTCGTCATTAATAATGACTCCCGGGTTTAAGATATTTAATGGATCGAATAACCCTTTAATGCCCAGCATCAACTCGTAGGCTTTATCGCCCCATTCCTGGCGAACAAAGGGGGCCATATTACGGCCAGTGCCATGTTCCGCTTTTAATGAACCATTAAATCGTTCGACTACCAGCTTACTAACGGCATCCATAAACTGCTGATAACGACTAACCTGCTCCTCACTTGCAAATGCCTGGGTAAAGACAAAGTGAAGGTTACCATCTAAGGCATGACCAAAAATAATCGCTTCATCATAAGCAAACTCAACGAAGAGTTTTTGCAGCGCCAGCACCGCTTCTGCGAGATCTGCAATGGTAAACGCGACATCTTCAATAATGACTGTAGTACCATTCTCGCGGTGAGCACCAACCGATGGGAATGTGCCTTTGCGAATATTCCACAACTCGGCATTTCGGGTTTTATCGGTACTAAAATCCAACGTCAGATACAGATTTAAATCTGCACCCGCAACTAACTGAGTAATCTCATCAACTTTAGCTTGCAGGCCTATATCATCGTCTGCCTGTACTTCAATAAGTAATGCCGCGCCGATATCCGGTAAATCATCAAGTTTTCCTGCCAGCAATGGGTGTTTGTCCACCGACAATAAGGCTTTGTTATCTAAGAGTTCAACCGCTTCTACCGAGCATTCGGCAAGTTTAGGTACCAGCTCACAAGCCTTATGAATATCGTTAAAGATTAACAAGGCGGCACTTTTTAACTGATGGTCGACGACCGTGTGATAGGTAATGTCGGCGATAAAACCTAAGGTTCCCTCAGAGCCAATTAACAGATGCTTGATGATATCAATACCGTCCTGATAATCGAGCAAGGCATTGATGCCATAGCCGGTGGTGTTTTTCAGCCGATATTTATGGGCAATATGCGCACTCAGCTCATCGTCACTCGCCACCTGTTGGGCTAAATCAATCAGCCCCTGATACAACTCAGGTTTTTGGCTGACAAAGTTTTCACAGCTATGTTTATCGCTGGTATCCAGTAAAGTGCCATCGGCAAAAACGGCGGTGACATCCGCTAGGGTATGATAAGAGTTTTGTTTAACACCACAGCACATTCCCGACGAGTTATTGGCAGCGATTCCTCCGATTTTACAGGTATCGATAGAGGCGGGATCCGGTCCAATTTTTCGGCCATAGGGTTTTAAGATCTGATTCACCTGACTCCCGATTAGGCCGGGCTGGAGCTTAATTTTATCCCCTTGTTCGAGGATCTGATAATCGCTCCAGTTATCGCCGAGAATGATTAATACCGAGTCGGTTATTGCCTGACCAGAAAGGCTGGTACCTGCAGCCCTGAAAGTGACCGCAACCTGATATTCCGTGGCCAACGCCAGCACTTGCTGCATCTGCGACAACGAATCTATTTGCAAAATATATTGTGGGACCAGGCGATAAAATGAGGCATCGGTGCCATAGGCGTAGCGGCGAGTGTAATCATCAATGATTTGGGTAGGCGCGAGGACATCCGCGACTTTGGCAATAAAAGTCGCCATTTCTGAGGTTTTGTAGGTACTGCTGTGTTCAGTGCTCGACGGCGCGCTGTGCGGCATTGAATGGCCAACCCGGGTAAAAATATGATGCCTTAGGTTATACCGTGGACCGGCCATAAAAACAAGGAACAATTATTCTTAAAAATAAAGAATTTTAAGAATAATTAATTCCTTGCCGAATTAAATGTTACTCAGCGCGTTAATTCTCAACCACAGGCTGAGCTTCAACAACCTGTTGCATAGTCTTGCCGAATCGATGACGATATAACAGCAAATAGCAGCTCGGAATCACGAACATCGACACCAACGGACTAAGCAACATGCCGCCTATCATGGGTGCGGCAATACGCTGCATGACTTCATTACCACTGCCACTGCCCAACATTATGGGTAGCAGGCCGGCGATAATGGTAAGTACGGTCATCGCTTTCGGCCGGACGCGCAGCAACGCTCCAGATTGCACCGCATCTTTGGCACTGGCATGGGTACCTTCTGGCATACGGTTAAACTGCTGGTTGAGATAAATCAGCATGATCACCCCAAACTCAGCGGCAACGCCGGCAAGGGCTATCATGCCAACGGCCAGTGCTATCGAGAACGCATAATCGAGCCAGAACACCAGCCATATTGAACCTGCCAGAGCCACTGGTAAAGTGAGCAACACTAATAAGGATTGGCGAATCGATGAGAAAATCAGATACAACAGCATAAAGATCAGCAATATCGTCAGCGGCACTAGCCACATCAAATCCTGATTAACCCGCTGCATATATTCATATTCTCCGGCAAAGCTCCAGCTATAGGTTGCAGGCAGACCCAAGTCGGCCAGCAATGGTCGCGCCAATTCTATATATTCGGCAACAGACACTTGGCTATCGATATCGATAAATACCCAGGCAATCGGCCGGCCATTTTCACTCTTCACCAATGCCGGCCCCTGGGTGATCTCCACAGAGGCTACCTGTCCAAGGGTTAATCTGGCACCCGTCGGGCTTACCAAAGGCATTTGCTTTAAGTCCTCGACACTTTGACGATAGCGACGAGGATAGCGCAGGTTAATCGGATAACGTTCGCGGCCTAATACCATCTCGCTAATGTTGGCGCCGCCAATGGCATAGGTGATCACCTGCTGAATATCTTCTATGGTCAGCCCATAATTAGCGGCTGCCTGACGATCCGGCTTTATATCGATATAGCGTCCTGACTCGGCGCGCTCGGCGTATACGGAAGCGGTTTGCTCAAGACCTGCCAGCATGCCTTCGATTTCCCGACCTAAAGATTCCAGGGTATCCAACTCTGGACCAGATATTTTGATACCCAGTGGCGTTTTTACCCCAGTGGTGAGCATATCAATGCGGGTTTTAATCGGTTGAACCCAGGCATTACTAACCCCAGGAAACTGCACTTTCGCTTCAAGTTCGGCGATGATGTCATCCAGTTCAACACCATTTCGCCATTCTGATTTAGGTTTAAGGGCAATAGTCGTTTCCAGCATGGTTAACGGCGCTGGATCGGTTGCGGTTTCCGCCCGGCCAACTTTACCAAACACCGAAGCTACTTCAGGAACCGTGCGTATTAATCTATCGGTTTGCTGCAGGATATCGCCGGCTTCGCTGATGGAAATCGCAGGTAAGGTGGTCGGCATGTAAAGCAAATCACCCTCTTCCAGCTCCGGCATAAACTCGCTGGTCATCTTGCTGATCGGGTAAAGACTCGATAAGGCGGTTAACACCGCCAATACAATCGTGATCTTTGGAAAGCTGAGAGCAGCTTTAAGCATGGGACGATACAAGGCGGTGATCCCCCGATTTAGCCAGTTACGGTTCTCATCCGGTACTTTGCCGCGAATAAAGTAACCCATCAAAACCGGTACCAAAGTAACACTCAACAGGGCTGCTGCTGCCATCACCAGGGTTTTAGTCATCGCCAGAGGTGTAAATAAGCGACCTTCCTGGGCCTGCAACGCAAATACCGGCAAAAAACTAATGGTGATTAGCAATAAGGTTAAACCCAAAGCCGGGCCTACTTCTCTGGCCGCAGCAAGAGTGAGTTTCCAGTGTTGCTGACCGCTTGGATATTGCTGATGTTGTTGATGATAAGCCTGCAAATGTTTGTGTTGGTTTTCGACCATCACAATAGCGGCATCGACTAAGGCTCCGATAGCAATAGCAATACCGCCAAGGCTCATGATATTGGCGTTGATTTGCAATGCATTCATCACGACAAAACCAATCAGCACCGATAGTGGCAAACAAATGACCGCCACCAGGGTAGAGCGGGCGTGTAGTAAAAACGCAAAACAAACCAATACCACAATCAGGATTTCTTCCAGGAGTTTTTCCTGAAGATTATCGACCGAGCGTTCAATAAGCGCCGAGCGATCGTAGGTGGTGATTAGCTCAACCCCTTCTGGCAGGCCGACTTTTAATTCCTGAAGCCTTGCCTCGACTTTATCTATGGTCGTCAGCGCATTTTCTCCCTGGCGCATCACCACAATACCGCCGACAACTTCCCCTTCACCATTTAATTCAGCAATACCACGACGCATCTGCGGGCCTTCACGGACGCTGGCAATATGCTTGATACGTAACGATGAGAATTGCTCAGATTGAATCGGTAAGGAGGTTTCTTCAATGTCTTCGATGGTCTGTAGATAGCCTTTGGAGCGGATCATATATTCGGCTTCGCCAAGCTCTAGCACTGAACCACCGGTATCCAGGTTTGCCGCCTGAATGGCCATTTTTACCTGCTCAATGGTTAAACCGTAATAAAGCAAACGGGCAGGCTCGACGATTATTTGATAGGTACGCTCCATGCCACCGACGGTAGCAACTTCACTAACACCGGGTATCGACTGCAGCCCGAGTTTTAGATACCAATCCTGTAGGGACTTCAAATCGGCAAGGTTATAATCACTGCCCGTTGCGGTCAGTACATATTGATATATCCAACCAACCCCGGAAGCGTCCGGCCCTAAGGTAGGTGTGACTCCCTGGGGGAGAATACTGCTCGCTTGCTGCAGGTATTCGAGCACCCGGCTTCGCGCCCAATAGGGATCCGTGCCTTCATCGAAAATAATGTACAGGTAGGAGTCACCAAAAAAGGAAAAACCGCGCACCACTTTGGCCCCAGGAACCGATAACAATACCGTCGATAACGGATAGGTCACCTGCTGTTCAACCAATTCCGGTGCCTGACCAGGGTATGGCGTTTTCACGATTACCTGAACATCACTTAAATCCGGTAGCGCGTCCAGGGGCAGGGTATGCATGGCCCGAAATCCCCACACCGCGGCAATAATTGTCAGCACTATCACCAGCACCCGAAAGCGCAGCGAGAGTTCGATTAATTTACTCATATGCGCCTCTTAATGATGTTGATGCGGATTTGCCATCGGCGATTTTTCTGACTCTTGCTCGCCGGTCAGGCGCAACATACTGCCCTGAATATTCGCTTCCGAATCAATCAGAAACTGTCCCGAAGTAACAATACGATCTCCGGGTTTCAGGCCCGAGGTAATTTCTGCGCGTCCCTGAGTAATGATGCCAACGGTGACATTAATGATGGCAAAGGTCAGGTCATCCCGTTGCACCACCACCCGGTTTTGTTTTTCGGTCTGGATTAACGCTTGTAAGGGGATATTTAATACCGGCTCGGTCGCACCACCATAGATGCGCACATTGGCGATCATATTGGGTTTAAACAGACCGTCAGGATTGTTTAATGACAGGCGAACTTTTAAGGTACGGGTCGCAGCATCAAGTTCCGGGTAAATGTATTCAATCTTGCCCTCAGTCGCAAAGATACCTAGCGCTGGCAAATCAAATTCCACCCATTTTCCGGTTTTCACCCAGTCTATCTGATGTTCAAACACATCGGCGATCACCCAAAGTTTGCCGGGATCGGCCAGCATCATGATTTCATCTTCGGGGTTTACATACATGCCCTGGCGAATATCGAGATTCGCAACAATGCCATCGCCCGGAGAATAGTAAGGCACGCGATAAAGGGACTGATTATCTTTTTCAATTTTATCGATTAGGGAATCGGCGATGCCAAGCAAAGTCAGACGATTACGACCACGTTGTTTTAATGCATCAGAGACGGTTCTGTCCCGATACAGGCTTAAATATTCATCTTGCGCCAACAGTAAATCCGGAGAGTATATTTCATAGAGCAACTGTCCTCTTTTCACCGGCTGTGCCAACGTATTTACCGCCAGGTTTTCAATCCAGCCACTGGCTCTTGGGTGCAGGTGTTGTTGGCCTTGCTCGTCATAGACAATGGAGCCAAAGGTTTCGATATAGCGCCAAAGTACGCTCTTGTCGGCAACTTGTGTGGTTAATGCCAGATTCTGTTGAATGGCACCTGAGATATTCACCTCTATTGCCTCGGCTTGATTACCTGCACCTTTAACGCTTTTAGCGACCAAATCCATCCCACAAATCGGACATTTACCTGGGTGGTCTTTAACAATATGAGAGTGCATTGGGCAGATGTATTGCACCTGTTCCTCGGTGAAAACACTCTGCTGCCCTAATTCAGGGTCAGGTGCAGGTCTAGGTGCTGGAGTTTGGGCAGCAAAAGAAGATGGAATGGCTAACATTAAGCCAAGCAATAAAAGGCTCAATAAAGACCTTAACGAAAACATAACTAACCTCGAAAGAATTCAATAAAAACTGCGGCAACATGCATACAAGCTGCCGGATAAACTAGAGTTGAGAGTTATGCGATGGGGGGTTTTAGCCACTCTTTGGCAGGTTTAGAAGGGCTTTGGAATAAATGTTCGAAATAGAAGACTTCGTCAATTGCCGCGATGGATAACACAGACACCGTCAACATTGCCGATGAGGAGCCACAGGATTGCATGTCGCAATCTGAACATGGGCTATGATTTTGCATGGAAGCTTGCATCGCTGTGTCTGAATTTTCATCGCAACAAGGCATTTTCGAATGATCATGCGGTTTGATGTCAGACGCGGCTGTCATCTGATGGTTGGAATGTTCGTCATCCGTATCATACTCATTATGGCCTTGATGGCCGCTTGAGTCGGCAGACACAGACGCCATTTGCATGGTTTCCATCGGCGCACACACATGCACCTGAGCTTTGGCTACCATAGAAAGTGCCATACTCAAGCTAACCAGAATCAATACCATATAGGTGCGGATATGTGTGCTCATAAGGCTGAGTATAAAGTAATCGGCTTTGGGTATCCACATTTAAGCGGATCACTACCTAGGCAGATTGATTTTTTCCTAAACCCATGAGTTAATTAAAACAAGATCAGAGGGTTATTTGATGATCGGTTATCTCTTTTCCAGATTTCAGGAGCAAAAAATTGACTAGCGACTTTTCCGGTTTTTCCAATCAGCAGTTGCAAGAATCGCAGCTACCCAGTATCGATGCGATTGAGTTTACCGATATTTCTCCCATTCATATCAAATGGACACGAATTTTGAGTGGCATTTGGTCGTTATTTTTTCCAACCTTATTATTGGTGGTCTTCCTCCTGCCAGAGGATTTTCTTCCCTATAAGGTTAATAACATTTTAATGTTTGTTTTCAGTATCTTGTCGGTGATGTTTTTACTGTCCTTTGTCTATCAGTGGTTTGCCGAACCGATGAAAGCCTACGCGTTAAGAGAACAAGACTTATCCTATAAAAGTGGATTGTTTTTTCGCAAAGTCATTACCCAGCCCATTGCTCGCATTCAACATGTCGAGTTAAAACGTGGTCCGCTGGATCGTCGCTTTGAATTAGCCAAGTTACAGGTATTCAGTGCCGGTGGTGCCATGCATACGTTTGAAATCCCCGGGTTGGAATTGAAAAATGCGCAATCGATTCGTCAGTTTATTCTTTCCCATAAAGGCGGAAGTAATGACGGATAACACATCACCGAGCGGGCCGGATTCCAGCGGTGAGTTGTCGACAAAACAATGGCATCGGATCTCACCGATTGCGGTGATTTTTTACGCTCTGAGGTTTATCCGTGGCTTTGTCGGTAATATTGCCTATTTGTTGCCGGCGCTTTTAGTCGGCTATAACCAGATCCAGAATAATCCCGAGGCGGCGGTACCATTAGCACTAGGTTTAGGTGTCCTGGTGTTGGTCAGCGCGGTGCTAAGCTACTGGTTTTTCCAATATCGACTCACAGAAAATCATCTTGAGATTCGCTCCGGTGTATTTGCGAAGAAATACGTCAACCTGCCGTTTAATCGCATTCAAAACGTCGAAGTAAGCCATCCCTGGTATTATCGGCCATTTGGTTATGCAACGTTAAAACTTGATAGCGCAGGCTCTGTGCAGCAGGAAGCAAATATTGCCGCCCTGGAAACCGATTTTGCCCAACAACTTAAGCAGGAAATATTAAGCCAACGGCAAAGTGGAGCTAATTCGAAAGGTCTATCCGCAGGAGCTTTAGGGGAAGATGCGGACCTTGCTTCAACCGGACATCAAAGCCCAGCAAGTTCTGACTCGGAAACCTTGTTAAATACTCGGTCTTTGTCGGATTTGGTATTGCATGGTATAGCCAATAATCGGGTATGGATTGTACTCGGTGCACTGGCTCCTTTTATTGATAATCTGACCGAAGGGTTGCCGGAATATATTGAAGCCCAGGGCATCGACGCGATGCAGATTTTTTATGCGGATTCGACACCGATTTGGCAATTGGGTCTTGGTGTTCTGGTAATATTTCTCGTCGTTATGGCATTAATGTCTTTAATTTCCGTTATCGGTGCCATCATTACCTTTTACGGCTATACCCTAAGCAAAGCCGACAATAAGTATATTCGCCGTTCTGGATTATTTACTCGCCACGAAATCACCATGCCCCACTCACGATTGCAAATGGTGACATGCCAGCAGGACTGGTTGGATAGATTATTCAAACGTATCAATATCAAGTTTGAGCAAACCAATGCCAATAATGCCCAGCAGGGACAACCATCGATAAGTGAAGGCACCAATAAAATTATCGTACCCTCGGTGACCATTGAAGAACGTCAGGCCTTACTGGATGATGCCTACCCTGAAAATCAATTGAACCAGGTAGAATTCCATTCCATCAGTAAACGTTATCTGCTGCGCTTTTACCTGGTTCTTGGGATAATTGCTGCGCCGCTGATGGCTTTATTTGCACTCAATAACAATTGGGGGTTATTTACCTTAACTTTGGCGTTTAGCGGGTTTTTATCTGTGGTTTTCTATATGCGCTATCGTCGTTGGGGGGTCAATTTCGATGGTCACTTTGTCTATATTCGCAAAGGCTGTTTTGGTGTCGATTATCATGTGTTTGAAGCCTATAAACTGCAACAGATTCAGTTAAAGCAAAGCATCTGGCAAAAGCGCCATCAGCTCGCTTCCATACAATTTGTTTTAGCCAGCGGTTCCTTGACGGTACCGTTTATCAACCAGGATTTAGCAAAAACCATAGCCGATTCAGTGCTTTATCAAGTTGAGTGCAAACCACGTTCATGGATGTAGAGAAACAGGCGTTAACAGCTTGTTAATTAAACAGAAAGCTCTTGGCATGGACGCTATTTATGCAGTAGATTGGAGCATTAACAAAAATAAAGAAAGGAATCTGGTTTGTTGGATTTTTTACTCAACGACGTCAATTTTGCGTTCTCCGTTGCCCTGACCATAGTTCTGGGGTTGGCCCTATTAGAGGGGGTTGCTCTGGTTATTGGTTCCAGTGTCATGACTCTTCTCGACGATCTTACCGGCTTTGATATCGATGCCGACGTTGATGCTGATGTCAGTACCGGTGGCTTAACCGCGGTTCTTGGCTGGTTATGCTTAGATCGTCTGCCTTTACTGGTTTGGCTAATTTTAATGTTAACCAGTTTTGGGATAACAGGCCTGCTTTATAACTCTTTTGTTTTAAGCGCATTCAATATCGAAATTCTTTATTGGCTGGCCAAACCTGTAGCGCTGTTTTCCGCGTTAATCATCACCCACACCATGGGCGGTGCCATTGCTAAAATCGTTCCTAAGAACGAAACATCGGCAGTTTCTGTCAATGAATTTTCAGGAAAAGTAGCAACCATAACTTTGGGTAAAGCCAGTAAAGGCAATGCTGCCGAGGCCTCACTGGTTGATGAGTATAATCAGAAACACTATGTGATGGTGGAGCCGGATAGTGACAACGAAGAGTTCCCCCAGGGCACCAAGGTTGTGCTAATTGAGAAAACCAACAGTAGCTGGATAGCTGCGCCTTTCAACCCTTAAAAGAAAAAGTAAAGGAAACTAAATGGATCAGTTTACTACAGGTGATAACTTCACCATGATATTAATCATCGCTGGTGTAGCATTAATTTCGATGATGACCATCGGTTTAATCATTGCCAAGCTTTATATTCGTGCTACCAAAGAAATCGCTTTTGTGCGCACCGGTATGGGCGGCGAACGTGTCGTTAAAGATGGTGGGGCTATTGTTCTGCCTGTTGTTCATGAAACCATCCCAGTAAACATGAACACCCTTCGAATTGAAGTTGAAAAGACTCAAAAAGACGCACTGATCACCAAAGATCGTATGCGTGTAGATGTAAAAGCTGACTTCTATCTGCGTGTTGCGCCAAATACTGAAGGTATTTCCATGGCAGCCCAGACCCTCGGTACCCGTACTATGCGTGTTGAAGAGCTAAAGAAGCTGATGGAATCAAAGTTTGTTGATGTTTTACGCGCCGTTGCTGCGGAAATGACTATGACGGAAATGCACGAGCAGCGCAGTGAATTTGTACAAAAAGTACAGCAAAACGTAATGACCGACCTTGAAAAAAATGGTCTTGAGCTGGAATCTGTATCATTAACCGGCTTTGACCAGACTGACCTTCAGTTCTTCAATGAAAACAACGCGTTCGATGCCGAAGGTCGTGCACGATTAGCGAAAATCATCGAAGAAAAACGTAAAGAAACCAATGATATCGAACAGGAAAACCGTATTCTTATCGAACAGCGTAACCTGGAAGCGGAAAAGCAGTCTCTTGATATTCAAAAAGAGCAACAGGAAGCACAGTTAATTCAACAGCAGGCGATTGAGTTTAAGCGTGTTGAACAACAGGCGGAAATCGTTAAGCAACGCGAAGTTAAAGAGCGTGAAGAGCGTGAAGCGGAAATTGCTAAACAACGTGCCGTTGAAGCTGCTGAGATTGAAAAAGCCAAGAATATCGAAGCCCAGGAAATCGAGAAGCGCAAAGCCCTTGAGCAGGCGCGCATTCAGCAAGAGCGTGACGTAGAAGTTTCGATGCAGGAAAAACAGATTGCCGTTGCGCAAAAATCGGAAGAAGAATCTGCAGCTCGAGCGAAAGCGGCAGAAGCTGAAAAAGCCAAAGTAGAAAAAGAAGAAGCGGTAATAACAGCTAAGCAGATTGCCGTCGCCAATCGTCATAAAGAAATCGAAGTTATCGACGCTAAGAAAGAAGCCGAACGTGAAGCGGTAGGTATCACGGTTCAAGCAGAAGCCGATAAACGTGCCGCTGAAGATAAAGCCGAAGCAATTTTGACCCAAGCTCGCGCCGACGCGGATGCCAAGAAGCTTAAAGCGGAAGCGGATGAGAAAGTGTATGCGGTAGAAGCGGAAGGTAAGAAAGCGCTTTATGAAGCAGAAAACACCTTGCGTGACGAGCAGGTTGAATTGCAAAAGTCATTAGCGATCCTGCAAGCGCTTCCTTCTATTGTTGCCAGCGCTGTTAAGCCGCTTGAGAACATCGAAGGCATTAAGATTTTACAAGGTTATGGCCAGGGCAACACAGTTGCATCCGGCACTGAAGGTTCTGCAAAAAGTGCCGGTCTTTCCGAGCAAATCACCAATGCCGCATTGAACTACCGTGCAAACGCGCCATTAGTTGATAGCATGATGCGCGAGTTAGGTATCGTAGATAAAGAAAATGGTAGCTTAAGCGACTTGCTTACCGGCGAACACCCACTGGTTCAGGATGCGATTACGGTAACTAAACCAGGGCCAATCGCCACTCCGCCAGCAGCAGACAATGCTGAGCAGAATCTGAACGGCGCCAGCGAATAGCTCAAACCCACACCACCAACAAAACGGGCTAACGCCCGTTTTTTTTTGATACATCGAGCCCTCTCAAGCTGTTTTCGCTACCCTAATATTTTTGTTTCGACTAACGTTAATTAAATCTACTGTGGATAGTACAAAAAGGTGATTTTTTCGCCAAAACATGCCATAAAAGAAGGCATGTAATAACAACAATAAGCACCTATGAATCAGTCTGTTGAGCAACAACATGATGAAAACCCTGTTGAAACTCTCACCAGCGAACAATACTGGCGAGAAAATCTTAAACTTATCGCAATCTGCCTGGCAATCTGGTTTTTTGTATCATTTGGCTGCGGCATCTTATTGGTCGAACCCCTGAACGAAATTCGCCTCGGCGGTTACAAACTCGGCTTCTGGTTTGCCCAGCAAGGCTCTATTTATACCTTTGTGATTCTGATTTTTTATTACACCCGGCAGATGAACAAGCTGGATAAGAAATTCGGCATTAAGGACTGAGCCCATGGATGAGTTGAAGTTATACACCTACATCGCCGTTTTCGGCTCTTTTGCGTTATATTTTGCGATCGCCTGGTGGGCGCGCGCTGCATCCACCAGCGACTTTTATGTTGCCAGCGGTCACATTGGTCCGGTGCAAAACGGTATGGCCATCGCCGCCGATTGGATGAGCGCCGCCTCTTTTATCTCGATGGCGGGATTAATTGCCTTTTTAGGCTATGGTGGCTCGGTGTTTTTAATGGGCTGGACCGGCGGTTATGTGTTACTGGCAACCTTGCTCGCCCCATACATGCGCAAACACGGTAAGTTTACCGTTCCTGAATTTATCGCCGACCGGTTTATGTCACGTACCGCGCGTATTGTTGCGGTTATCTGCCTGATTATCGCGTCACTCACCTATATCATTGGCCAGATGAAAGGTGTTGGTGTTGCCTTCTCCCGTTTCCTGGAAGTGGATTACGGTCTCGGGCTAGGTATTGGCATGGTGGTGGTTTGGTTCTATGCGGTACTTGGCGGTATGAAAGGCATTACCTATACGCAAATTGCCCAATACTGCGTATTGATATTCGCTTACACCGTACCTGCTATCTTTATTTCCCTGCAATTAACCGGTAATCCAATCCCGCAGCTAGGCCTGGGTTCAACACTGGCCGATGGCAGCGGTACTTATTTGCTAGATAAGTTGGATCAGGTGGTTACCGATCTCGGATTTGATCAATATACGACGGCGAATATGGAAAACCGCCTCGATATGTTCGCCTACACCTTATCGCTAATGATAGGTACGGCTGGTTTGCCACACGTTATCATGCGCTTTTTCACCGTACCAAGCGTTAAAGCAGCGCGCTCCAGTGCTGGTTATGCTCTGGTCTTTATCGCTTTACTTTATACCGTAGCGCCAGCCGTTGGTGGCATGGCGCGATTAAATCTGTCCAATACTATTGAACCAGAACCAGGGCAGCACATTGAATATGAACAGCGCCCACAATGGTTTAAGGACTGGGAAACCACCGGTTTATTGCAATTTGAAGATAAGAACGGTGATGGCAAAATTCAGTACCATGCCGATGAGAACATCAACGAATTGGTAAAAGTGGATCGCGATATCATGGTGCTTGCCAACCCGGCAATCGCTAACCTGCCAAACTGGGTAATTGCCTTGGTAGCCGCAGGCGGGCTGGCGGCAGCACTGTCGACAGCGGCAGGATTACTGCTCGCCATATCCTCATCCGTTTCCCACGATCTAATGAAAGGCCTGTTTTTCACTAACTTATCGGAAAAGCGGGAATTACTGGCGGGGCGAATTACCATGACCCTGTCGATATTACTGGCAGGATACCTGGGGCTAAATCCCCCTGGATTTGCCGCCGGTACGGTAGCACTGGCATTTGGCCTAGCGGCTTCATCTATTTTTCCGGCATTAATGATGGGAATATTTTCAAAGACAATATCCGGCAAAGCGGCGGTGGCCGGAATGTGCGCCGGTATCGGTGTCACCCTGTTATACGTATTTCAGCACAAGGGCGTAATGTTTATTCCAGGCACCAGCTTCCTGGGGGCTATGCCTGAAAACTGGTTCTTCGGCATATCACCGAATGCCTTTGGTGCCATTGGCGCTTTAGTTAACTTCGGTGTGGCATTTTTAGTGACAGCTCTGGGCGATAAAGCCCCCGAGCAGGCGCAACGCATGGTAGAGAATATGCGCCAGCCGGGCAGTACTTCGTTAGCAACATTCAAACATTAAGCGTTTTTAAGTAAAGGTTTTGTGTTGAATTAAAAATTCAGCGACTTATTACAGAATGTTCAGGTTTAATGAGAGAGGTTAAGGTTGCCCTATGGCAACCTTAATTCGACAAGTTAATTACGTTTTAATCTGCTAAACCCTAACAATGAAAGCGCCAAAATAGCCAACGTAGAAGGCTCTGGCACCTCTGATGGACCGCCATTCTCGCTTTTTACAGAAACATCATCAATGAAGTTGCCAAATGTTCCGCCAAGAGGGTTAATAGACGATATTTTCAATGTGGTGGTCGACCCAAGAGCGGCAAAGACACCGCCGTCGATTGCCCATTGTCCAACGGTACCACTAACTTCAAAAGAAGCTAAAACCGTAGCAGAGTTATGATCGCCATCGAGTACTTCTACCTTGAAAGCTTCATTGTTATTAACCCGCGCACTGTAGGCAAATGACAATACATAGTTGTCGTCAGCAATAGTGCTAAATGTCTGATAAATCATCCAACTGCCAGCATTGGGATGGGCATTAAGCTCTGCATGTTGATTGCCACTATTAGGCTGAACACCTCCTAATTTATGCCAAATTTCAACATTACTGCCCTGCCATCCTAAGTCCGGCGTTCCTTCAGGAAAGAAAGACCATGAGTTTTCCGCAAGTTCTGGCTTTTCAAACCCACCATTGATAATAAGTTCCGCTTTAGCGGCAAATGAAAAGACTAACAGAGAGATACTTACCAGAATCCGAGTGAAGTGTTTCATAATATGTCCTTTTAGTTGTTATTAAATGCCTTTCGGCTCCTAAAGGTCGGTTAGTTATATTACCAGCAGCTAACCGACCGGGTGTTGGTCAAGCAATTACCCTGCCATCAACGCCAAACGCACCTTCTTAAAGGACTTCACTCAATTTAGAATAAATATTTCAAACAGATTGTAAGACTTTTTGACACCTAAGATTTTCGTAACCAAGATCTTCCACCAACTAATAAAATCAATGAAATGGCAAATATTAAAATAGAGCTTGGTTCCGGAATTTGCTGTGATGGATCATCGCTTTCGACAGCGTAAACGCCATCAAGGAAGTTACCAGAGAATCCCGTTTCCGGATTCACCGAGGTAAACCGAACCGTAGCCTCTGTACCGGTAGCCTCAAAGACCGTGGAAAACTCACTCCAGGTACCGAATTCGTGATCGTCAAACGTCTGCGAAAACAGTACGTCGTCGCCGGCAAGCACTTCAAATAAAAACGCTTCGTCATCGAAACGAGCGCTATAGGCAAAGCCAACTTCATAGAATGAACCGACATCAGACATAAACGTCTGCTCTATGGTCCAGGCTCCGTTTACTGGGCCCGCAGCATTGAGCTCTGCATGCTGAAAACCGCTAAATGCCATCGTACCGTTAGCCATGTGCCAGATCTCAATACTGGCGCCATCCCAACCATCAACGTCTTCACCAGAAAACCATTGCCAGCGACCTTCTTCAACAACTGGGTCTTCAAAGTCGCCATTAACCAACAGATTTGCATTCGCAAAAGGAGTACACAGTATTAACAGGGCAGGTAATAGCCATTGCTTAACTTTCATACAACATACCTTAATAAATTGCTTTAACCGCGCAGCCAAATATTAACTACAGGACAGCCAGATGAGCACCTCTGCTCAACTAGCCCAGTGTTACAGCTATTGATGTGAATTAACTAAACGGATATCTATGCAAGGCATATTCCAATTGTCGTAACCCGTTGATTTTTAATTTGCTTATGGTTTTACGGAAATGGCGATTGTCAGTATTTGTAAAATAAACTGACACTTTAAAAGCGATATCCTACCCTGGCAAAGGCAGTAATAGAGAAACCCGTGTTGGTATCGTGGGGTAATACAGTGAAATCGAGGTGAAAGCCTTTTTTGTAAAAGCTTAAATAGGGCATAAAGTGGATAAAATCTTTACGGATGAATTCGGCGCTGGTATCGGAATAAAGAATATCAGAGCGATCCACATAGGTGATTGGCATCGATAGCGAAATTTTGTCCAAAAAAGAGTCTTCCAATGGGAAGTCCCGGGTTACGCCAATACCGATAGAATTGTAATCCATCTCGTGGGAATCTTTCATTTTCCAAAGCTCGATATTAACCTGCCACTTTGGTGCAGGCTCATAAAAGTACCATTTAACCCCATAACCCTTATGATTTTCGTTGTACTCGAAATCCGGGTCAATAAACTCTTGGATGATAGCTTCCGTGTCATTCTTTTTAAGATGATCTGACCAACCCCCGAGTTTTACTTCAAAGTCCATGGCAGTTACTGTCGATGAAAACAGTAGCAAAAGCAGCGATGCAAACTTTCCCATAACTTCTGTCCTTGTTACGCGCGAAAAAATTGCGCAAAAAATCCTCTACACCTGAACTGCAGTGCATTTAATCTGTATTTAGATTTATTTATTTGGTAGCGCCAGGAATCAGCAGCTCGATATTTGTGTGGGCAATTGCATTGAATCAACGAAAAACAAGACACCCATTGTCTGAAACGGGGGCCCTTTAGATAGGTTATTTGCCGGGGTAAAAGTCATTAGTTGTTATCCTGTTATTTCCTTGCTCCACGGAGCTCCCTCAAGGCAACGACAACAACATAAACAGCCTGAGAGACTTTTTATAATCCTAAGTATAGATAAAGAATGAAAAACGACAGAAAAATGTTGGTTTTTTTTACACTTTTCATAAAAACCCAGGCTTTAATGAAAAATCTATTTGATTCAGACCCTTACTAAACAAGGGCTAGAGAGCTTAGAGAAAGATTTAGAAAGGGAAAATAAAAAAAGGGAGGAAAGGAAAATAATTCCTCTCCTCCCCTTATCAGAAAGATATTAAAGTGCTTTTACGTCCATGTTATAAAGCGTGAAACCAAAAATATCGGCATATTGTTCAATGGATTTCGACACTGGCGTACCCGCGCCATGGCCTGCATTGGTTTCAATGCGAATCAATACCGGGTTGTCACCCGCCTGCTTAGCCTGAAGCTCCGCCGCAAACTTAAAGGAGTGAGCCGGTACTACACGGTCATCATGATCACCTGTGGTAATCAAGGTAGCCGGGTACTCAACGCCTTCTTTAACGTTATGTAATGGCGAATAGCCATACAGATATTCAAACATTTCTTTGCTTTGATCTGACGTACCGTAATCGTACGCCCAACCAGCACCTGATGTGAACTTGTGATAACGTAGCATGTCGAGAACACCTACCGCAGGTAGGGCTACTTTAAATAACTCAGGACGTTGCAACATAACCGCACCAACCAGCAAACCACCGTTGGAACCACCACGTATAGCCAAGTGATCACTCGACGTGTACTTGCTATCAATCAGGTACTCTGCAGCTGCAATAAAGTCATCAAAAACATTTTGTTTTTGCTGCTGCGTACCGGCCTTGTGCCAGTCTTTACCGTATTCGCCACCGCCACGTAAGTTAGCTACTGCATAAACACCGCCTTGCTCCATCCAAACGCCGTTAGCAACGCTGAAAGAAGGTGTCAGGCTGATATTGAAACCGCCATAACCGTATAGGATGGTTGGGTTTTTACCGTTTAACTCAACGCCTTTTTTGTGGGTGATGATCATAGGTACCTTAGTACCGTCTTTTGAGGTGTAGAAAACCTGTTTAGAGACAAAATCATCGCTGTTGAACTTAGCGCCTGACGCAAAATAAACGTCAGATGCACCGCTGTTCACATCAAACGAGTAAATCGTGCCAGGGGTTTTATAGTTAGTGAAGCTGTAATATAAAACCGTATCTTCTGGCTTACCGCTCAAGCCTGAAGCTGTACCGACATCTGGTAGCTGAATATCACGAAGTTTCTTACCTTGACGATCAAACTGCATCAGTTTAGTGGTTGCATCTACCATGTAGTGTGCATACAGATAACCACCGCCAGCAGAAGCCTTAAGCACGTTTTCAGATTCAGCAATCACGGGTTTCCAGTTTGCAGGTTCTGGATTATTCACATCCATGGCGACAACTTTCTGGTTTGGTGCTTCCAGGTTAGTGACCAGATACAAGGTATCGTCTTTACTATCTAGCATATAAGTATCAGCACCCTGATCAGCCATAATGGTTTGCAACTGAGCATCGTCTTTGGTCAGGTCTAGCAAATGCAAATCGTTACCCGATGTTGACTGCGCACCAGAAATTAATAAGAAGCGATCATCTTCCGAAACCTGAGCACCAACATAACGACGTTTTTGCTCATCGGTCGCACCGAAAATGACTTTGTCGTCAGCCTGAGCAGTACCGATTTGGTGATAATAGAGCTTGTGCTGATCCGTTTTCGCACTAAGCTCACTACCTTCAGGTTTGTCATAGCTGGAATAAAAGAAGCCTTCCTTACCTTTCCAGGAAATGCCTGAGAACTTGATGTTTTCCAGAGCTGGCTCTAATTGTTGTTTGGTTTCAGCGTCGATAATAATAATCTTACGCCAGTCGCTACCACCTTCAGAAATGGCATAAGCGGCAATGCTGCCATCTTTCGAGAAGCTCAATTGCGCTAATGAGGTGGTGCCATCTTCGCTGAATTTATTCGGGTCAAGGAAGACTTCCGCTTCCCCATCGCCTTTTTGTCGATAAACCACATATTGGTTTTGCAAACCGTCATTTTTATAGAAATAGGTATATTCACCTTCTTTAAACGGTGCTGAATACTTCTCATAATTCCAAAGTTCGGTCAGACGTTTTTTCAAGGTATCGCGATAAGGGATATTATCCAGGTAATCGAATGTCACCTCATTTTCCGCTTTAACCCAGGCAGCGGTTTCTTCGCTACGATCATCTTCCAACCAACGATATGGGTCTGCCACTTTGGTGCCAAAATACTCATCAACAACGTCATCTTTACGTGTATCTGGATAAGTAATGGCGGTCGCCGCCTCAACGGTTTCCTTTTGCACGGTATTCTCCGGTTCGCTACCACAAGCTACCAAAAGCAGTGCACTTGCTATAAGACTTAAGTTTTTCATGTTTCCCTTCTTTTTAAGGTTTTAATGTAGGACGCTTAGCGCTGCGCCCAGAACAATAAACAGAGCGACCAGATAAATAACTGGCCACTTCATTTTCTTCAGTAAAAACAGACCGATAATGACAATCGCCATATCCAGACCATTTAGTACCGCACTGACAAACACAGGCTGGTAAAGTGCTGCGATCAGCAATCCAACCACAGCGGCATTGATGGCATCGACACAAGCGCTAACGCCGGGCTTGCTTGCCAGGCCAAACCAAGCATCTTTAAGCGCTATCACTAATAAAAATCCCGGTAAAAATATCGCTATCGTTGCCAATAATGCAAATAAAAATCCCTGTTCTGGGTTAATTTGCACGCCAAGGTAGGCGGCCACTGAGAACATTGGCCCAGGTACGCCCTGTGCAGCGGCATATCCGGTTAAGAATTGATCGTTACTGATTAAACCCTCGAGGGTTTGTTGCAATAATGGCAGTACCACATGTCCACCACCAAACACCAGCGCACCGGATTGATAAAAAGCTGAGAAGGTTTGCCAGGCGGCGGAAAAAGATGCCATTAACGGTAAGCCAATAAACAATACCACAAACCCAATCAATGGCCATTTGATAATCGCGCCTTTGCCGTTTGCGGATTTAACATCAGTGGAATGGGTTGTTTTGATTTTGCCGCGATAAAGCCAACCTATCAACGCAGCGCCAATAAGTACCAGAAGCTGAATTCCCAGCCCCGGAATGGTGAGTAAAACCGCCGCACAAACAACGGCAATTCCCACATGAAATCGCTGTTTGCAAAAATTGTTATACATGCCCAAAACCGCGTCGCTGACAACAACGACGGCGAAAAGCTTAAGACCATGGGTAATGCCCTGAAATAAAGCGCTTTGTTCAAACTGAGAAGCAGCCGAAGAGAGCACATAAAGGAGAATAAATGAGGGTAGGGTAAAACCAACAAATGCCGCCAGACCACCGAGCAATCCGGCACGTTCTAAGCCAATAGCAAATCCAATCTGACTGGAGCCGGGACCAGGTAAAAACTGGGTCAGAGAAATCAGTTGGGCATAATGTTTATCATCAACCCATTGTAATTTTTCCACGAAGGCATAACGAAAGTAACCAATATGAGCCACCGGCCCACCAAAGGAATAACAACCCAAAAGTAAAAAGCGCGCAAAGATTTCAAGAACTTGCATAGCGAAGTGAATATTACTAACAGAACATCAGAGTAAACCACTCAGCGAGAAATATATAGACACTTATCGTTAAACTGTTGCAAAAATACGTTAGAACAATTCGCTTTAGCTTTATTTAGGAAAAATCAGCGTGAAGATTAACCTCGCCCCCCAACCTTCCGGACCACCATTAGAACTGGCAATGTGATAACGGAGTCCGCCACCAATACTAACGGTTTGGTCACCTATTTTAGCAACTTGGCTTACCATAAAGTTTACGGGCACTGCCCAATCCTCTGTTTCCCAGTTGTAAGTGGTCTCAGAATTGATCGTATAAGACATCGCAGTTTTGGTTGTATAAGATAAGAATGGCTGCATAAATGTTGTGTTCACATCAGGTCTGTCATCTTCGCCAGCAAAGCTCCAGATATGATTGAACAGACCACCATACGTCCATTGTCCATCTTGACGTAGGGCGACAGCAGTTGGTCCCGCGCCCCATTTATCAGCCGTGAGTAAATCATCGGAGCCTGTCGGTAATAGCAATACCGGACCTGCCCCTAATATCCAGCCGCTTTTGGTTGGTTGAACCGGGGAGAAGAAAAAGCTTTGTACCACATCGCCAATGCCAAACTGACTGCCAGCTCCGGGGAATATATCATCCTGAGAAATAACCGGAAGAATAGTTCTGGATATGACATTCCAGTCGTCATTCAAACTAATCGGTATCACCGGCTGAATATTAACCAGGTAACGGTCGCCGTCATCGCGGCCGCCAATATTGTGGTCGTAGTTAAATTGAAAAGGAACGCTTATTAATGAGGCTACCGGATTCGATAACTTCTTCGCCAATTCTTCATTTTCCGGGCTGGCCAGAGCACCTGAGGAATATGCGAGAAGCGAGGCGCTTACACCAAGAGTCACTAACGGGGCGTTTTTGAACATGATAACTACTCCAGGATGAAATGGCATTTCCTGATTAAACAGGGTGTTGCCGAACATTACAATCATAGTTCAGCTCTATCGGATAACAAGCAAGGCGAGACAAAGTTAACAATGCTACCTATGGTATTCAGGCTCTTTTATGCATACGTATTCATAACATCAAGTCATAACCACAAGCTTGTAATCGAATGCATTGAATAATCGCTATACACTGGATGCAGCCCATTGAATTTATTGACTTGTTCCGACGATAGCTAAAAAAAACACCATGAGTTCAGAATGTTACGAAACACTTACTAGAAAATACGATGATTGCTCTGCACTTATGAATACGTATGCATTGGATAGTTCTTAAGGCTGTCAATTTTTATGATAAAGCTGTCCCATTCTCTAACCTGGGATAAAACAAACAATAAAAAACATTAGCACGGCAGCTGATTAATAAATTGATGGTTCAGGGATTGAACATCTGGGGAAAACAATATGTTTAATTTAAGCAAAGTCACTCTTGCATTGATGGCAAGTGGTGCTCTGGCTTTTTCTGCGCAAACCTATGCGCAGGAAGCTGAGAACGCCAGCCAGGAGTCAAATGAAGATGACATTGAAGTGATTGAGGTTACGGGTTTTAAAAGCTCGTTAATCAAATCCATTAACCAAAAGCGCTGGGCCGATACGGTATCCGAGCAAATCTCAGCCGATGACCTCGGCGGTCTTCCTGATGTTTCCATGGCCGATGCCTTAACCCGACTACCGGGTATTGCTGCCGTGCGTACTGGTGGTCAGGCAGCAGAGATTAACATTCGTGGTCTGGGTGGTGGATTCGTATCATCCACATTAAATGGTCGCGAGCAGGTATCTACCTCTGGTAGTCGTTCCATCGAATACGATCAGTACCCTTCAGAACTCATTTCTTCTGCTGCCGTTTATAAATCTTCGAAAGCCTCGCTTATCGAAGGTGGTGTTGCCGGTACCGTTGAGTTAAAAACCGCAAGTCCACTAGCAAACGAAGAACAGCATACGTTCAATGTTAACCTTCGTGGTATGTATAACGACCGTGCTTCAGAAGTTGCCGATGCCGAAGAATTTGGCCATCGCTTCAGCTTCTCTTACCAAGGACAATTTTTAGAAGAAACCTTAGGTGTCTCTCTTGGTTATGCGCGTCTTTACCAACCAGGTGTTGCGACTCAGTTTATCGGTTTTGCTTATAACGCTGATAAAGACCTGGATTTTCTGCCAAATGATATGGATGGTCCGGCTGACGCTCCTGAAAATGAATACATCAGTGAAGGTTTTGAGCTTCAGCACTTAGGTGGTGAAGAGACCCGTAACGGTTATGTTGGTGCTATCGAATGGGCACCGAATGATACCTTTATCGTTCGCGCTGATGCCTTTGTTTCGCAATTTGACAGCGAATCCTTTGCCCGCGGCTTCCGTGTTAAGTTCGACGGAGAAACCGCTGCTATTTCTAACCCGGTTATCGTCGATAACTCGATGATTGGCGGTACAATCAACCGTAAGAGTAAAGGTAACAATACTCGTGTTGAGCTAGTCAATGATGACAACCAGGATTTCGATGAAGTTCAAAGTTATGGTCTGAACCTGGACTGGCAAATTACTGATCAGTTAAACGCCAGCATGGATATCAGCTACTCAAGTGCCGAAAGCGAATTCCGTAACGGTCTGCTTTGGTCTTTAGTTGCTGAAGATGCCACCGTTGCCAACCCGGTTCTTGATCAGAACGTATCAATTTCTTATATGCTTAACGGCCTTAACCTACCGGATGTAGGTTTTAGTCAGGAAGATGCATTCACTGACATTGATCGCGTTATGGTCAGTAAATACGGTATTTACCCATATGAGAATACCGATGAATTAAAAGCCTATCGCCTTGATTTTAACTACGCCTTAGACAACGAATTCATCTCGTCTGTTGAATTTGGTGTTCGTTATTCAGATCGTGATTACAGCAGTGATCGCTCAGTATACGAATACGGTGCTGACAATAACTTCTCAAGCAGCGAGCCACCGCTACGTTTAACCGAAGATATGGTTGAAGTGGTTGATTGGGAGGGTGAGTTTGGTTATTTCCCGAGCTACCTGGCGATTGATTTAGACAAAGCGCTAAATGCCTGGTTCGGTAACGATATTCCACAACCAGTACAAACCTGGGGGGCGGATGAAGATGGCGTAATCAACAATTCTACCTCCTGGTCAGTACTGCAAAGTGGTGAAGTTTATGAAAAAATCTTCTCTGCTTATGTCATGGCAAACCTTGACTTTGAGCTGTTCGATACTCCAATTAGCGGTAATGTCGGTATTCGTATGGTCGATACCGATCAAAGTGCTACGGCTCTGGATAATGTAGGCGGCGTATTAGCTGCTGGTGCCCAGAACGTAATGGATGAAGTTGGCCTGGTTAACTCTAACTACGCACCAAAAGTAATCGGTCTTGAATATACCGACTACCTGCCATCGATTAACTTAAACGCTCGTTTGACTGACGATTCGCAATTGCGTTTTGCTGCGGCGAAAGTAATGTCTCGTCCACCAATCAATCGCCTGGCTGCTGATCGTAGTGCTACGGTTGCCGATGACGGTAAAGTATCAGGTTCAAGTAACAACAGTCCTTTCCTGAAGCCGTTTTACGCTACTCAGTATGACCTTTCATACGAATACTACTTCACCGAAACCGATGGTGCTGTTGCGGTTGCGTTGTTCTACAAAGACATTGAATCCTTCATTCAAAACCTGACGGTCAGCAACTTTGACTTTAGAGAAGCAGGCTTCTACGTACCGGAAACTATCGAAAACGAAACCACCGGTGTGGTTAGTGAAGTAGACCCGGTAGGTATCTACAGCACGGCTATCAATAACGAAGAAGGCGGTAACATCAAAGGTCTTGAGATTTCCTACACCCAGGTATTCTCATTCCTGCCGGAACTATGGTCTGGTTTAGGCCTTAGCCTGAGCTACTCACACACTAAGAGTGATGTTGAGCTAGTTACGGATCTCGCAGGTGGTTCTGTAGAACAATCACTGCCTGGACTTTCAGAGAACTTATTAACGTCAACGTTATTCTGGGAATACCAGGATTTCGAAACACGTGTGAGTGTTCGTTATCGTGACGAGTTCGTATCTGAGCAATGGGGTGTTAACCAGCAAATCGCTAACTTCGATGACGAAGTGGTTATTGACTATCAAGCTTCTTACAACATTACCGAGAAATTTGGAGCGTTATTCCAGGTTAATAACCTGACCGACGAGCCTACTCAAAGTTACTTCGGTAGTAAGCAGTTTTCCGGTACGACCCAGTATTTCGGTCGCCAATTTTACTTAGGTGTTACTTACTCGTTCTAGCCACAGGCTAAATCGATAACTCTAAGTAACGACTGAATAAGGAATAATAATGATGAAAACGACAAAAAACTTAGCAAATTTGCTGATTGTCGCCTTAGTATCACTATTTCTTACCGCCTGTGGCGGTGACAGTGATATTAAGTCAGGAGAATCCCTGTTAACGTGTGATGTACCTATGGTGCCTGATGCCAGCGGTACATCTTGTGTGGCTCCAGAGCCAATTCAGTGTCCGGCTCCTACGGTTCCGGATGCATTAAACGAAACCTGTGTAGTTGGTGTTGATCCAAATGCGCCAATTCCAGTTTATTTCCCAGCTGAAAATGAAGCGGTACTTTATTTTAATCTGGGTACAGATAATCCAGATGACTATGTAGGTTATCGTCTACATACCTGGAATACTGACCAGTGTGATGCGTACGCGCCACCACACGATACGTCTGACTGGGCAAATGGCCATGAATATGCTGGTGTTGATCCAACTTATGGTGCTTATTACATTCTTAACCTGAAAGAAGGTTATACAGAATGTGGTAACTTTATCGTTCATATCGGTACTGACGATGCAGGTAAAGCACTGGGTAGCGGCGACTTCCAAATGCCATTACAGCAGGACGATCCTACCTATGCACGGATGAACTTCACCTTTAACGGTGAACCTTCAGTATTTGAATACCCGGTAGTTTCTCTAGGTAAGCAACCAGTTAAAGCCGCTGATTTTGCTGCTCACTGGATTGATACCAATACCCTGGTTTGGAACTCTGACGCCGATATCGCCACCGTTAAACTTCACTACTCAGCGAGTGCAGGTATCGAAGCTGACGAAAATGACATGTTCAACGGTTCTACTCTTGAGCTAGGCATGGTTGATTTAACTGAAGAGCAAAAAGCGTTTGCTCCGAAAGTGAATGACTGGCCTGCATATCAAGGTAACTGGAGCGCTGAAGATGCTAAATCTGTATTAAAAAGCCAATTAGTTGTTGTGGGTTACAACAGCGATGGTGAAACGGTTGCTGCAAGTAACGTTCAGGCGGATAAAGTTCTTGATTACCTATACACCATGGGTGATATGGATGCTGATGAAGCGCAGTTAGGTCTTAACTATGACAACGGCATGATCGATGTTGCACTTTGGGCACCAACCGCTCAAAACGTAGTATTGAAAGTATTTGATGCCGACAAAGCAGAGACTGGCAGCTACCCAATGATGGAAGACACCATGACGGGTATCTGGAGCTACAGCGCTGATTTAGACATGGATCGTGCGTTCTACCAGTTTGAAGTTACGGTTTATCACCCGCAAAGCCAGATGATTGAAACCTTGTTGGTAACTGATCCTTACTCGGTAAGCTTGTCTACTAACGGTGAATACTCTCAGTTTGTAAATCTGGAAGACTCTGATCTATACCCTGATGGCTGGATGGAGCAAACCATTCCTACCGTTTCGGATGTTGAAGATGCAGTAATCTACGAAGCTCATATCCGTGACTTCAGTGCGATGGACCAGTCAGTTTCTGAAGAAAACCGTGGTAAGTACCTGGCATTCTCAGAAATGGACAGCGCACCAGTAATGCACCTGAAGAAACTTGCTGAAAGTGGTCTTACGCACTTCCATATTCTTCCGGCAAATGACATTGCTTCTATCAACGAAGATCCAGAGCGTATTGTTGATTTAACCGATACGGTTGCTGATCTATGCGCATTGAAATCTGACGCGCCAGTATGTGGAATTGAAGACGACAACGCAACGCTACAATCTGTACTTGAAAGCTACAGCCCTTACACCAATGATGCTGCAAATCTTGTAAACGTAATTCGTGAATTTGATAGCTTCAACTGGGGTTATGATCCTAAGCACTTCAATGTACCAGATGGTATTTATGCGTCTGACGCTGACGGCGTAGCGCGTATCAAAGAAATGCGTGCGATGATCCAGTCATTGCATGAAGTTGGTCTTCGCGTTGTACTTGATGTTGTTTATAACCACACCAATTCAGCGGGCCTTTGGGATAACTCAGTATTCGATAAAATCGTTCCGGGTTACTACCACAGCCGTGACGTAGTTTCTGGTGCCGTTATCCAGTCTACCTGTTGTAACGATACCGCTCTTGAGCATCGTATGATGGACAAGTTCATGGTGGATTCACTACTTCTATGGACTGAACAGTATAAATACGACGGCTTCCGCTTCGACATCATGAGCCATGGTTCTAAGCAACAAATGCTAGCCGCTCGCGACGCTGTTCGTGCTGTTGACGAAGATAACTACTTCTACGGTGAAGGCTGGACGCGTGACGATCGTGGTTTTGAACAGGCTAACCAGTTCAACATGGCTGGTACTGAAATCTCTACCTTTAACGACCGTATCCGCGAAGGTATCCGTACTGGTGAAATCTTCTCAAACATTGATTACGAAGATGGTCCATTCATCAAGCAGGATATTGTTAAGCTTGGTATGGCTGGTTCTCTGGCTGACTACGTATTAAAGAGCTACAACGGTGTTGACGCTACTGGTAGTGCTTACAACCCAGGTATGTATGCGAAAGACCCGGCCGACGTTATCAACTACATCTCTAAGCACGATAATGAATCACTATGGGATCAGTTGCAGTTTGTATTGCCATTCTCAATGAGCATGGATGAGCGTGTACGTGCGCAAAACGTATCTCACTCTATCATCATGCTTTCACAGGGTGTTCCGTTCCTGCAATTAGGTGGCGATTTCTTACGTTCGAAATCTTTAGACCGTAACACTTATGATGCCGGCGATTGGTTCAACAAAGTTGATTACGATTTCTACACTAACAACTTCAACGTTGGTCTGCCTTTAGATAAAGGTGGTCGCGATGATGATACTTTGGTTTCATTAGCGGCGAATCCAATGGCTCAAGTAGGCATGAGTGAGATCAGCTTCGCCAGCAATGTGTTCAATGAATTCCTACAGATTCGTCAGTCTAGTAAGCTATTCCGCTTAACGACAGCTGATGACATCATCAACCGCGTAGGTTTCCACAACATTGGTAAGCGTCAGACTCAGGGCTTAATCGTAATGAGTATTGATGATGGTACAGGTTTTGCTGACCTAGACCCAATGCACGATGCGGTAGTAGTTGTTGTTAACACCTCTAACATGGAACATTCACACACCGTTGCAACGGCGTCAGGTTTCTCTTTACACACTGTTCAACAAAACTCTGTTGACGGTGTTGTTGCCGGCGCAAGCTTCAGTGAAGGCGAGGGTGAAGGTACCTTTACCGTTCCAGCGCTAAGCACTGCAGTATTCGTGAAAGTGCAGGGCGAAATGCAGGGCGAAGGTTTATCAGCATTTGCTACTGCTGGTGCTCCGGATGTTGTTCCATACGGTGATACCACAGTATTGATTCGTGGCGACATGAACGGCTGGGGTGAAACCGATGCAATGATGTATCAGGGCAATGGTGTTTACTCAGTAGATATCGATTTAGCCGCTGGTGAGTACTACTTCAAAGTGGCTTCAGGTGATTGGTCTACGGTTAACCTTGGCGCGCCAAATGGCGACCCTGTTATGCTAAATACAGATCTTGCATTAGTACCTGGTAGCAACGATAACCTGAAGATCACTATCACAGAAGAAACGCGTTACACCTTCTCTATCGATGCGACTAATACCTCTGCACCGATTCTGAACGTAACTTACGAAGAGCCGTTCTACGGTACCACCGTATTCTTGCGTGGTGACATGAATGGTTGGTCTGAAGATAACCCGTTCACTTATATCGGCGATGGCAAGTACTCGTTGACAACTACTATTGAAGCTGGCGACAAGTACTTTAAAGTGGCTTCAGCAGATTGGGCAACCGTTAACATGGGTGCACCTGCTGACGATACTGAAGTACTAGAGCGTGAAGAACAGCTTCTTGTTCCAGGTTCAAATGACAACCTGCATATGGTCTTCGCTGATGGTGAATACACCTTTATCTTTGATGCTTCGAACCAACAAGAGCCGATTCTAACTGTATACAGTGCCAAAATGTTTGGTGAAACTACAGTGTATGTAAAAGGTAGTATGAATGGTTGGTCTGAAAATGATGCCATGACTTATATTGGCAACAGCACTTACACACTTACCTTGTCTCTGGAAGCACAAAGTTATGAATTCAAAGTGGCTTCTCAAGACTGGTCAACGGTAAACTTAGGTGCCACCTCTGGTGACGATGCCGATGTTTATCTTGATACCGCTGAAGCACTGGTTCAGGATTCACAATCCAACTTCAAGATTGATATTAGCGAAGCTGGCGATTACCTATTCACGGTAACCGGTCCGGATCCGTTAAATTCAACCCTGACTGTAACTAAGGTTATGTAATAACCCTAGCCGCTAACTAAACCGAAAAAACGCCCGCAAGGGCGTTTTTTTTTGCACATGGACGTGCTTACCCTCCCGAACCATGGATGGTAGCAAGGGGGGGATTATTACAGGGATGTATGTATGCCCGTTGAGCAGGACGCGGTTAGGGTGTGTACATGGACGTGCTTAGTCGAGATATTGCCATCCATGATATCTCGACATATCGGAAGTCCTTTTACTAATCCTCCCGAACCATGGATGGTAGCAAGGGAGGATTTACTAGCTGAAAATTGATTATTTACAGCTTATCTCTACCGTTTTAGGAGTCCATAGCGGCCCTACAACAGCGCTGGTTGCGCTGGATGCTAATCCATTAAGAAACGATGTTTCAGTTTTCACTGTAACCCATTCCTGTTCACCACAAATGTTGTTAAGCGCCACAGGATCTGATGCTTCATAAAGTGCTAACACTAAATTATGATGCCACTCTTCTTTCTTAACCACAGCGGTAGTTGCCGCTGGCTCTTTGTCGAAGTGGATGGTAGTGCACGCGGAAAGCATTAGAGCCGAGATTAATGTGATTGTTTTTTTCATAATTAACCTTCCTCTGAGCACCAGACTTTAACAGAATGAGGCGAATAGATACCGAGAGTTAACAAAGCAAAAACACCTTCCTGGAAGGTTTGTTGGGATTGCATTTGAATCACTTCTTTGTCACCACAAATTTCCGTTACATTGACTCTATGTTCACCAACAAGTCCCCAAAAAAAGAAATTTTTTGAATCTTCATAGGTCGGCGGGTTTACGTACTTAGAGGTTTGCTCTGGTTGCATGGTTACTGTCGAACATCCCGTCAGCACCAGCCCTAGCAATATTACAAATTTCTTAATCATAATTTACTCCTTGTAGAATAAGAAATACCTGACTTTCAGGTAACAAAGATACTAACAGAGCAGTCGAAGATGATAAATAAGATACTGAGTTTATTAGTTTTTATAGAAACCAAATAACAAGAGCCCAGAAAACTCGGGAGCTGACAGTGATTTTTACTTTTTAGAATGGTTATCGGGCCGCTGTTCCTGCTCGCGCTTAACCAGTAAAAATGTCAGATACATTTTGGTAGGTAGGGAAAATATCAGGCCAAAGGCAATGCAGGCGGCGCTGATAATCATCCCGGTAACGCCTAGCTTTTCAGGTAAATCAAACCAGTAGAGTAGGGAGTAACCCAGCACCAATAAAAAAAGCCCAATTCCGATAGCGATCTTCAGTAATAAAATGAGTCGCGCTTCTGACATGGGCTTTTCTCTTTAATGGCTTTTTAATTAATTTGCTTTTATTTTGCTCTTACTTTGCACTTATTTTTTTGAGGGGCGCTTCCAGCCGCTAATATTGCGCTGTTTAGCACGTGCTACCGCTAAAGAATCATCTTCAACGTCTTTAACAATAACTGAACCTGCAGCTGTGGTAGCCATATCACCGACCGTAACAGGCGCTACTAGCGAAGCATTAGAGCCAATAAACGCATTATCGCCGATAATAGTCTGCGATTTATTTACGCCATCATAATTACAAGTAATGGTACCGGCGCCAATATTGGCTTTTGTACCAACAATAGTATCACCTAGATAAGTTAAATGACCGGCTTTGGAACCAGGGCCTAAGGTGGACTTTTTCATTTCCACGAAGTTACCGACATGGGCATCTTCTTTTAACACCGAACCCGGACGAATACGGGCAAATGGACCAACACTGGATTTATTTTCCAATACTGCATCTTCGATAATGGTATTTGGTTTTACCACCACATCATCACCGATCGTACAGTTGGTTAAGATACAGTTAGCGCCAATTTCAACGTTATTTCCAACTGTTACATCGCCTTCAAAAATACAGTTAATATCAATTTCAACTTCTTCACCAACGCTCAATTCACCGCGGATATCAATACGAGCAGGGTCGCGTAAACTCGCACCAGCAATCATCAATTGTTCTGCCTGACGAGCCTGGTACGCACGCTCTAAAGTAGCAAGCTGAACACGGTTATTGGCACCTTCTACTTCAATCGCCGTTTCTGGGTGCGCGGTATGAATGGTTTTCCCTTCGCTATGGGCCATGGCAATTATATCGGTAAGGTAATATTCGCCTTGAGCATTATCGTTAGAAAGGTTACCCAACCAGCGCTTTAAGTCGCCGCCATTGGCAAGCAGGATTCCGGTATTTACTTCAGTAATTTTTAGCTGCTCGGGGTTTGCATCTTTTTGCTCGACAATACCGACAACCGTGCCGTTATCACGAACGATTCTACCGTAACCAGTAGGGTCATTAAGCTCTACGGTCAGCAACGCCATTGAATCTTCTTGTTTTGCCGCTAACAGGCGCTCGAGGGTAGAAACCTGTGTTAACGGTACATCACCGTATAGAACCAGCACATCTTCATCGTCTTTGATGTGCTCACGAGCCTGATCTACCGCATGGCCAGTGCCCAATTGTTCCGCTTGTTCAACAAAGGTTAAATCATCGCCCTGTACAGCGTCTTTTAGTAATTCGCCGCCAAAACCATAAACAAGGTTAATTTGTTGGGCATCTAGCGCCCGAGCGGAATCGATAACATGCTCTACCATAGACTTGTGTGCGACAGGGTGGAGAACTTTGGGAAGTTTAGAACGCATACGAGTACCTTTACCCGCAGCAAGAATAACGACTGAAAGAGGCATAATATTCCCTATATATTTTTATTCCCTTTAGTTTAATCGCTTTTGTACCGTTGCAAAACTAATCAGGGAATAATTCCTGAAAATTTCATAAAATTTAGAAACATTCCCCCCCTTGCTACCATCCATGGTTCGGGAGGATTAGTAAAGGGATTTACGATATGTCGGGATATCATGGAGGTCATATCCTGACAAGATACATGGACGTATTGAATGTCGAGATATCATGGACGGCAATATCTCGACTAAGTACATCCATGTACATACACTTACCGCATCCTGCTATCAGGGCATACTTACATCCATGTAATAAACCCTCCCTTGCTACCATCCATGGTTCGGGAGGATAAGTACGTCCATGTACAAAAAAGGCGCCAAATGGCGCCTTTTCTCATTTAAGTAAGTAATTAAACATTACTTCTTATATTTGTTTGCTTCCTGGATAACACGTAATTGCGCTACCGCTCTGGCTAGCTCTGCAGCAACTTCTGCGTAATCAACGTCAGCAGATGCGTTTGCAATGTGCTCTTCAGCACGTTGCTTGGCTTCTAAAGCAGCTTGCTCATCCAGCTCGCCACCGCGTACAGCCACATCGGCCAATACGGTAACGTTACCTGGTTGAACTTCCAACATACCACCGGAAAGGTAAATAACCTCTTCGCCGCCATGTTGTTTAACAATACGCGCCATACCTGGTTTCAACGCAGTTAGTAAAGGAGCGTGACCAGGCATAATACCTAGCTCACCTTCACTACCTGTAATTTGCAATGATTCTACGCGACCTGAAAATAAGCTTTCTTCGGCGCTTACTACATCCAAATGAACCGTCATGGCAGCCATATTCTCTCCTAAGCCAATTAAGCTTTCTGAGCTTTTTCTACGGCTTCTTCGATTGAACCAACCATGTAGAACGCTTGTTCAGGAAGGTCATCGTAGTCGCCAGCCAGGATTCCTTTAAAACCAGCAATCGTGTCTTTCAGAGAAACGTACTTACCAGGAGAACCGGTGAATACTTCTGCAACGAAGAACGGCTGAGAAAGGAAACGCTCAATCTTACGAGCACGGGCAACGGTTTGCTTATCTTCTTCAGATAGCTCATCCATACCCAGAATCGCAATGATATCTTTTAGTTCTTTGTAACGTTGTAGTGTTGATTGAACACCACGAGCCACGTCATAGTGGTCGTTACCAACAACTAGTGGATCCAACTGACGAGAAGTAGAATCTAGTGGATCGATTGCCGGGTAGATACCCTGTGCAGCGATGTCACGAGAAAGTACAACCGTTGCATCCAAGTGAGCAAAGGTTGTCGCAGGAGACGGGTCAGTCAAGTCATCCGCAGGTACGTATACCGCTTGGATTGAAGTGATTGAACCAGTCTTAGTTGACGTAATACGCTCCTGTAGAACACCCATCTCTTCAGCAAGAGTTGGCTGGTAACCTACCGCAGATGGCATACGACCTAGAAGTGCCGATACCTCAGTACCCGCTAGGGTATAACGGTAAATGTTATCTACGAAGAATAGTACGTCACGACCTTCGTCACGGAATTTTTCAGCCATGGTAAGACCGGTCATCGCAACACGAAGACGGTTACCCGGTGGCTCATTCATCTGACCGTAAACTAGCGCTACTTTATCAAGTACGTTAGATTCGCTCATTTCGTGATAGAAATCGTTACCCTCACGAGTACGCTCACCAACACCAGCGAATACAGAGAAACCGCTGTGCTCGATTGCGATGTTACGGATAAGTTCCATCATGTTTACGGTTTTACCAACACCGGCACCACCGAATAGACCAACTTTACCACCTTTAGCGAATGGACATACAAGGTCGATAACCTTGATACCAGTCTCTAAAAGTTCGTTAGATGCTGCTTGCTCTTCATAAGAAGGCGCTTCACGGTGAATTGTCCAACGCTCGTCAGTAGCGATGTCACCAGCTTCATCAATTGGGTCGCCCAATACATCCATGATACGACCTAGAGTCGCAGTACCAACTGGTACCTGGATAGGGTTTCCTGTGTTCTCTACATTCAGACCACGACGCAAACCGTCAGATGAACCCATGGCGATAGTACGAACTACGCCACCACCTAGCTGTTGCTGTACTTCTAGTACGCGACCAGCCAGATCACCTTCGGTGATAGTTAATGCGTCATATACCTGAGGTACAGCATTTTGTGGAAACTCTACGTCCACAACTGCGCCAATAACTGACACGATATTACCTGCACTCATGTTTATTCCTCTAAACTTTAATTTAATCTCTGCCTATACCGCAGCCGCACCTGCAACGATTTCACTCAGCTCTTGAGTAATCGCTGCCTGACGGGCCTTGTTGTACACCAATTGTAAGTCGTCAATTAAGCTACCAGCATTATCTGTCGCTGCTTTCATCGCTACCATACGGGCAGCTTGCTCACTGGCTAGGTTTTCAACCACGCCTTGGTATACCTGGGACTCAACGAAACGAACCATTAACTGGTCAAGCAATGCTTGGGCATCAGGCTCGTAGATGTAATCCCAGCGATGGGTAATTTCGTCATCATCAGACTTAGGCAAAGGTAACAATTGATCGATAGTCGGCTTTTGACTCATAGTGTTTTCAAACTTGTTGTACACTACGAAAAGTCGGTCGATATCACCCTTGTCATAGGCGTCTAACATCACCTTAACAGAACCGATTAAATCAGTTACTGAAGGTTGGTCGCCTAAACCGGATTTTTGGGCAACTACGTTGGCACCGAAACTTGCAAAGAAACCGGCTGCTTTCGAGCCGATTAATGCAAATTCCACGTCAGCGCCTTGTTCCTGCCATTTGGCAGAGTCTTTTAATACAGACTTGAACAAATTGACGTTTAAGCCGCCACAAAGACCACGGTCGGTAGAAATAACGATATAGCCTACACGCTTAACTTCACGCTCTTCCAAATAAGGATGGCGATATTCAAGTTGACCGCATGCAATGTGACCGATCACGTTTCTGATTTTCTCAGCGTAAGGACGGGTGGCAGCCATCGCATCTTGCGCACGACGCATTTTTGATGCTGCAACCATTTCCATTGCGCTGGTGATCTTCTGTGTATTTTTTACACTTCCGATCTTGTCTTTAATTTCTTTACCACCGGCCATGACTATTGTCTCCGAAACTAATAATTACCAAGTCTGAGTTGCTTTGAAAGTATCAAGCAACTTAGTTAGACCCGATTCGATATCTTTATCGTAGTTACCAGTTTCGTTGATGGTAGCCACAAGCTCAGCGTGTTCGTTACTAGCGTAAGCTAATAACGCAGCTTCGAAATCGCCAATTTTGTTGATTTCGATGTCGGTTAAATAACCTTTTTCAGCTGCGAACAGAGAAATTGCAGTTTCAGCCACAGATAGTGGGCTGTATTGCTTCTGCTTCATAAGTTCGGTTACACGCTGACCGTGCTCAAGCTGTGCACGAGTAGCATCATCAAGGTCAGATGCGAACTGTGCGAACGCTGCTAATTCAGCGTATTGAGCAAGGGCTAGACGGATACCACCACCAAGCTTCTTGATGATCTTGGTTTGAGCTGCACCACCAACACGAGATACCGAGATACCTGCGTTAACAGCAGGACGGATACCAGCGTTGAATAGGTTTGACTCAAGGAAGATCTGACCATCGGTGATTGAAATTACGTTAGTAGGAACGAACGCAGATACGTCACCCGCTTGAGTTTCAATGATAGGTAGAGCTGTTAATGAGCCAGTCTTACCTTTCACTTCACCGTTAGTGAACTTCTCTACATACTCTTCGTTTACACGAGCTGCACGCTCTAGTAGACGTGAGTGAAGATAGAAAACGTCACCTGGGAATGCTTCACGTCCAGGAGGACGACGAAGTAGTAGTGAGATTTGACGATAAGCAACAGCTTGCTTAGACAAATCATCGTATACGATTAGGGCATCTTCACCGCGGTCGCGGAAGTATTCACCCATAGTACAACCAGAATATGGCGCTAAGTATTGAAGTGCCGCTGCTTCAGAAGCAGACGCTACAACAACGATAGTGTTTTCAAGTGCACCGTGCTCTTCCAGAGAACGTACTACGTTAGCAACAGTAGAAGCCTTCTGGCCTACCGCTACGTAGATTGACTTGATGCCAGTGTCTTTCTGGTTGATGATTGCATCTAGTGCGATCGCAGATTTACCAACCTGACGGTCACCGATGATAAGCTCACGCTGACCACGACCGATTGGAATCATTGAGTCAATTGACTTGATACCAGTCTGAACTGGCTGGTCAACTGATTTACGATCGATAACACCTGGTGCTACAACTTCAACAGGAGAGAAACCATCGCTTTCGATAGGACCCTTACCGTCGATTGGCTCACCTAGAGTGTTAACAACACGGCCTAAAAGACCGCGACCTACTGGTACTTCCAAAATACGGCCAGTACCTTTAACTTTTACGCCTTCAGCAAGGTCCGCGTATGGACCCATAACTACCGCACCTACCGAATCACGGTCAAGGTTTAACGCGATAGCGTAACGGTTGCCAGGAAGTTCAATCATCTCACCTTGCATTACATCTGCAAGACCGTGGATGCGAATGATACCGTCAGTTACAGAAACGATAGTACCTTCGTTACGAGCTTCACTAACAACGTCGAATTGATCAATTCGAGATTTGATCAACTCAGCGATTTCAGTGGAATTCAATTGCATGCTCTTTTCCCCGATTAGGATTGCAATGAGTTAGCCATACGGTCCAGTTTACCGCGGACAGAACCGTCGATAACTGTATCACCAGCCTTGATAACAAGACCAGAAACCACATTGGCATCTACTGTGCAATTTAGCTTAACTTTACGAGCCAGACGCTTTTCAAGCGCGGCGCTCAATGAAGTAACTTGTTCTGCGCTTAATTCAACCGCAGAAGCTACATCTACAGAAACTTCTTTCTCATATTCCGCTTTTAATTCAACGAATTGAGAAACGATCTGTGGTAGCACCAACAAGCGTCCGTTTTCTGCCAGAATCTTAATAAAATTCTGGCCTTTGTCGTTGACCTGTTCCCCACATACTTTAAGGAACAAATCTGTTACCTGCTCAACGCCCATACCACCGGCTAAGTAGCCAGCAACGGTTTCGTTCTGGCTAACTTCAGATGCAAATACAAGCATCTCTAACCAGGCATCAACAGATTTTGCCTCAACGGCATACTCGAACGCTGCTTTCGCGTAAGGACGAGCAATGGTTGTCAATTCAGACATAGCTCAATCCTCTCTTAAAGTTCAGCAACTAGTTTGTCTAAGATGTCGCTGTGTTCAGCGGCATCGATAGAGCGCTCAAGAATTTTCTCGGCACCGGCAACGGCAAGTACGGCAACTTGTTGACGTAGTTCTTCACGTGCGCGGTTACGCTCTGATTCGATTTCTGCATGGCCAGAAGCGATGATTTTCTCACGCTCGGCTTTTGCTTTGTCTGCGGCTTCTTCGATAAGCTGAGCTTCACGCTTTTTCGCAGCATCAACAATCTCAGCAGCTTGAGCTTTCGCTTCTTTAAGCTGTGCTTTGATGTTGTCGCGAGCAAGCTCTAAGTCTTTCTCAGCTTTCTCACCGGCAGCAAGACCATCAGCGATAGTCTTTTGACGTTCTTCGATGGCACCAATGATTGGTGGCCATACGAACTTCATGCAGAAAATAACAAATACGATAAATGCTATCGATTCACCGATTAAAGTAGCATTCATGTTCATATTCGTAGCTCCTATATCTAATTAATTCGCAAGGGTTAAGTTATGTCTTATGCACCAACAGCGAATAGTAGATATAGACCGATACCAACACCGATCATCGCGATCGCATCGATAAGACCAGCAACGATGAACATTTTTACTTGAAGCTGTGGAGCTAGTTCTGGTTGACGAGCAGCAGACTCAAGGAATTTGCCACCTAGTAGACCGAAACCAATCGCAGTACCTAATGCACCTAAACCGATTAGTAGAGCAACAGCAATATATAACATGTGTATCTCCAGTTATTTTTTAGTTAGTTAAAGTTAAAAATTAAAAAGTAAAATTTGTATTCCCGACATCCCTGCCGTCACTCACGGGCAAATCGTTTGACTCACCCGTGCTCATCCTGAGTCTTAGTGATCTTCGTGCGCCAGGCTTAAGTACACGATGGTCAACATCATGAAGATAAACGCCTGAAGCGGAATAACTAGTAAGTGGAAAGCTGCCCATAAGAAATGTACAGGCAACTGGAATAAACCAATGGTTGCGATCAAAATAAAGATCAACTCACCCGCATATAGGTTACCGAACAGACGCAGCGCCAATGACACTGGACGGGCGATAAGGGTAACGGATTCAAGGATGAAGTTAACCGGAATAAAGGCCCAGTGGTTAAATGGTTGAAGGGTTAGTTCCTTCATGAAACCACCAAGTCCTTTTACTTTGATTGAGTAGTAGATGATCAGGAAGAACACACCAATACTCAGTGCGAACGTCATGTTCATGTCCGTAGTAGGTACGGATTTAATGTAAACATCTTCAGGGTTCATACCTAAGCCATACTGACCAATAAGACCAGCAACGGTTGGGATCCAGTCTACTGGTACCCAGTCCATGGCATTCATAAGTAATACCCAGACAAAAATTGTCAGTGAAAGGGGAGCGATAAGCGGGTTTTTACCGTGAAAGGTTTCTTTCACACTCTTGTCGACAAAATCGACAATCATTTCTACCGCGCATTGTAATTTCCCTGGAACGCCCGTCGATGCTTTTTTAGCAACGGAGCGGAAGGTAAGAAGAAAAATCAAACCGAGAACAATTGACCAACCTAAGGTGTCAACGTGGAGAGTCCAGAAGCCAGCGTCGGCGCATGCTTTGTTAAAAGCGATGCCGCTGTCCCCGGAACACATTGTCCAGTTAGTCAAATGGTGTTTGATATAAGAGCCTGTATCTGCAGCCATCTTTTATCCCAATTTTTGTTGATTAAAATGAAACTTGTTAACAATGGCATTCAACCATGGAACCAGCATTGTTATTGAATACGTTATAAAAAAGGCGGCTACGTTTAAATCGAGATACTTGAAACACAAGGCAAAAAGAATCGCAGTCAACACCAATTTTAATTTCACGCCACCGTAGAAAGAATCAACCACCTGTCTGGCCGCGCGTGCACCGGCAAATTTAAAAGCCTTATGTGCAAATACAAAATTAGGGATTACACTGACCATGCCACCAACCAAAGCTGATGTTGCGGCAGTTAATCCCCAACCGAAAAAACAAATTATAAAACTTAAGAGTGTGATGATAAATTGCAGAAGTACTTGTCTGTACGCATATTTTCTGCCGGGTTTCGCTAGCTTATTTTGCACCCGTTACTCCTAAGAAATCGCCCCAAACCCTTGATTCCACGTTAAATCTAGATGAATTCAAATTGGTTCTGATTTTTTTCTCGCCAAAAGCCAGCGCAAGTATACTGAATTAGGTTTTTTTTGCAACTTTATGAGGCACAACAAGCGCTAAAAGTGTGCAATTTTCAACACAGGTTTACAAACCCGAAAAATTAGCGATTCAGCGACAAAAAATTAGCGAATTTTCGATAAAATTCCGTCAAGCTCATCAAGGGATGCATAGCTGATCACCATTTTACCTTTGCCCTTGCGGTTATGCTGGATATCTACCGATGAACCGATGCGTTCAGCCAATTCCTGTTCGAGCTTCAGGGTATTGGCATCCTTCTCTTTTGCCGCTTTCGGTGCCACTGGTTCTAATACTTTTTTCACCAAAGCCTCGGTTTCGCGAACAGTGAGTTCTTTGGCAGCGACAGTTCTGGCTGTTGTGGTTTGTACATCGCCAGTTAACGCAAGTAGGGCGCGAGCGTGGCCCATATCGATGTCGCCGTTTTCAAGGAAAGTTTTAACGTCGGTGTTCAAACTATTAAGACGTAGTAAATTAGTCACAGTAGTGCGAGATTTACCAACCGCTTCTGCAACTTCCTGGTGGGTTAATTCAAATTCGGTTAGCAAGCGTTCAAGTGCGATAGCTTCTTCCATCGCATTTAAGTCTTCGCGCTGAATATTTTCAATCAGGGCGATAGCGACAGCCGATTCGTCGGCCACATCTTTGACAATACACGGAACGTTATCGACTTTAGCAAGCTGTGCGGCGCGCCAGCGACGTTCACCAGCAATAATTTCATAGCAACCAGCACCGACAGGACGAACCACGATTGGTTGGATAATTCCCTGAGCTCTGATCGAATGGCTGAGTTCTTCTAACGCCTCTTCCGACATGTCTTTACGAGGCTGGTATTTACCGGGCTGAAGGATATCAACTGGAAGCGTTCGCAATTCGTTTTCAGTAGCCGGTGCTTGTTCAGCGTCATTGCTTGTAGCTACTGGTCGCGGTGCCTGAGTTAATAATGCATCCAGGCCTCTACCCAGACCACGGCGTTTTGAAGGGCTCATTGATATTCCTGCCTAAACTAATTCTTCGCTTACAGCAACTTGCTGTTTTTTAAGTAATTCACCGGCTAACGCCAAATAAGCTTTAGCACCCGTTGATGACTTATCGTAATACATCGCCGGGGCACCAAAGCTTGGCGCTTCTGCCAGACGCACATTACGTGGGATCACAGTGCGATACACTTTATCGCCAAAATGACGCTTTAATTGTTCCGATACATCGTTTGCTAAACGATTACGCGGATCGTACATGGTACGCAAAATGCCTTCGATATGCAGATTGTTATTCACCACCTGCGACAACTTGGCAATGGTGTCCATCAATGCCGTTAAACCTTCCAGGGCATAGTATTCACATTGCATTGGTACCAATACCGAATCGGCAGCGCCCATGGCGTTGACGGTAAGCATGTTCAGGGAAGGTGGACAATCGATGATGATAAAATCGTAATACTCGCGAGCTTCTTTTAACGAATTGCGCAGACGCAACTCACGGGCAAACACTTCCATCAATTTGATTTCGGCCGCAGTTACATCGGTATTGGCAGCGATCAGATCATATTGCCCCATGGTATCTTTGACGATCACCTGTTCAAAAGGCTGTTCATCAATCAATAATTCATAACTGGTAGCGTGAACTTCATATTTATCGACGCCTGATCCCATAGTAGCGTTCCCTTGAGGATCCAAATCGATTAGCAATACTTTTCTTTTAGTCGCAGCCAGGGAAGCGGCTAAATTAACCGATGTTGTAGTTTTACCGACGCCACCTTTCTGGTTGGCGATTGCTATAATTTTTCCCACAGCGTCCCCGCAAAATTCGAATATGACGATTAAAGTGCGTTAGATTTTTTTAGTTCGATTAAATGTCGTTGCCCTTCAAGCTCCGGCACCTGAACCCGATGCGATTCCACCAGCTCAATGCCAACAGGCAATTGTTGCAGTTCTTGCTCAGGAAGAACACCTTTTAGTGCAAAAAAACGACCGTTTTCATCGATAAGATGTTCACACAAGCTTATCATATCCAGCAGAGAAGCAAAGGCTCTACTTAACACCCCGTCAAACGGGACTTGTGGCTGATATGCTTCAACGCGGCTAAGTACTGGTGTTACATTGGAAAGTTTTAATTGGAACACAACCTGACGTAAAAACGTAATGCGTTTTCCTAAGCTATCCAATAATACAAAATTTCTTTGCGGATACAAAATAGCCAATGGAATACCCGGTAAACCTGGTCCGGTACCAACATCGATAAAGCGTTCGCCGTGTAGAAAAGGTCCGTTGGCGATACTATCAAGAATGTGTTTAACTAGCATTTCTTCGGGATCTCGTACCGACGTCAGATTGTAGGCTTTGTTCCATTTATGCAAAAGCTCAACATAAGCCACCAGCAAATCTATCTGATGCTCGGTCACGGATAATTCGGACTGAGCAATTAAATCAGTTAATCGAGATTTCAAGTTCGTCATCGGTTGTTGCGTTCCAAAGGGCAGGGGCTGATAAACAAAGACCGGCTATTATCGCCGGTCTCGTTGTTAAGGTTAAGCAGTTTTTCTCAACAGACCATGTTTTTTCAGATAAACCAGCAATAACGATATTGCCGCCGGAGTGATCCCAGAAATCCGCGATGCCTTTCCCAAGGTTTCAGGGCGTGCGTCGGTCAGTTTTGCGACTACCTCGTTCGATAATCCGGAAATTTGGGAGAAATCAAAATCTGCTGGAATCAAGGTATCTTCATGACGTTTCTTTTTATCGATTTCATCTAACTGACGTTCGATATAACCGGCATACTTAATCTGAATTTCTACCTGCTCAGACGCTTGCTTATCTTCAAGTCCCGGGCCAAAGGCTTCGATCGTCATCAGATCCTCATAGCGGGTTTCCGGGCGACGTAGCAGATCTTCAACATTAGCTTCACGAGAAATTGGATTTTTTAACATTGGGTTAAGCTTTTCGGTAGCTTCATGGTCTTTTTGCACCCACAAACCACGTAAACGTTGACGCTCAACTTCAATGTTTTCCATTTTTTCGCAGAAACGCTGCCAACGCGCATCGCCTACCAGGCCTAATTCACGGCCTTTTTCCGTTAAACGAATATCGGCATTGTCTTCACGAAGTAACAAACGGTATTCCGCACGTGAAGTAAACATACGATATGGTTCTTTGGTACCTAAGGTTGAAAGATCGTCGATCAATACGCCCATGTATGCCTGTTCACGGCCTGGTGTCCAGCCTTCTTTGTCCTGAACACGACAAGCGGCATTCATACCGGCAACAAGGCCCTGGGCACCGGCTTCTTCATAGCCTGTAGTACCATTAATCTGTCCGGCAAAGAACAGATTCTGAATAAATTTGCTTTCCAGCGTTTGTTTTAGATCGCGAGGATCAAAGTAATCGTATTCAATCGCATAACCTGGACGGGTAATATGCGCATTTTCAAAACCTTTAATCGAGCGAACTAAATCCATTTGCACATCAAATGGCAAACTGGTTGAGATGCCGTTCGGGTAAACCTCATGGGTGGTCAGGCCTTCAGGCTCAACGAAAATCTGATGCGATGCTTTGTCAGCAAAACGCATAATTTTATCTTCAATCGATGGGCAATAACGAGGACCTACACCTTCGATCACGCCGGTATACATCGGTGATCGATCTAAACCTTGACGGATTACTTCGTGGGTTTTCTCATTCGTATGGGTGATGTAACACGGAATCTGCTGCGGATGATGTTCCGCTTTCCCCATAAACGAGAAGGTCGGTACTGGGGTATCGCCAGGTTGCTCCTGCATAGCGCTGAAATCCAACGTCCGCGCGTCCAGGCGCGGTGGAGTACCGGTTTTCAAACGCTCGATACGAAATGGCATATCACGTAAACGGCTAGCCAGATTTACTGAAGCCGGGTCGCCTGCACGGCCACCTTGATAGTTATTCAAGCCAATATGAATTTGTCCGGCAAGGAAAGTACCAACGGTTAAAACCACGGTTTTGCCTTTAAATTTCAGGCCCATTTGTGTGGAAACACCGACGATTTGATCATTTTCAAGGATCAAATCATCACATGGCTGTTGGAATATCGTTAGGTTTTCTTGGTTTTCCAAGTAGTTACGTACATAAGCCTTATATAAAAGGCGATCAGCCTGAGCTCGTGTGGCACGTACTGCAGGACCTTTGGAAGAGTTTAACGTACGAAACTGGATCCCGCCGTGATCAATGGCCTCAGCCATCAACCCCCCTAGGGCATCAATTTCTTTTACCAGGTGACCTTTACCAATACCACCAATGGCAGGGTTACAGGACATAGCACCCAGAGTATCAATGTTATGAGTCAGCAATAATGTTTTACAACCCATACGAGCTGCCGCAAGACTAGCTTCCGTACCAGCATGACCACCTCCAACAACAATGACGTCAAAGGAATCTTGATACCACATAAAAGAAAAACCTCAGTTAATGAATAAAGAAATAAACCCTTAAGCTGATATGTCAAATCAAGTGAGTTTATAAGGTCGTATATTCTACCTTTAATTACCAAGCAGGGAAACGATCAAAATGTTAAAAGATCGAACGGTGGATCCTTAATAATATATAAAGATCTATATATAGATCTTATTATTATCTTTTATTAAGGAAGGCCTTTTCTGTTGATAACTAAATAAAAGCCTTTGTTTATAATGAATTGGATAAGATCAGATCCTGTGATCAAGGTTGGATCTGATCATGTATTGCCTCTGATCAAAAGCCCTGTTTATCCACAGCGGATCTTTCTTAAAATATTGTGCACTGAATAATAAAGGATAATTAAGGGGTTGATCACTGACTTATTCACAATCGGCTTTTTTTAGATCGTAAACTGTGAATAAGTTATTTATAACTGATCCAAATGATCGCGAATCCACTGTTCTGCGATCGCTTCTGGATCGATGTCGTCGTCCATATCGATACAAAACAGTTCTATTAACTCTTTAGAACTTTTCTCTAACATATTGTTTCTTATGTTTTTTCCTGCCATACAGAAAGTGTCGTAGTTGCTATCACCGACGGCGATCACGAAAAACTTAAGATCGCTCATCGATTGATCATATGCACAGAGATCTTCCACAAAACTTTCAATGTTTTCCGGGTAATCGCCAGCACCGTGTGTAGACGTACAGATAATCCAGGTTTGCTGATTTTGCTCAATTTCTGAAAATTGTGGTTGGAAATGCAATTCACACTGATGATCTGCTTCGGTTAAAACCGCTTCTACGGCTTCGGCAATGTATTCGGTTCCGCCCAACATACTGCCGACAATGATTTGAAATGATGACATAGCCTTTCCCTGATATTCGATTGGCTTGGATAAAGGTGGTTATTGTAACAGGAATAGTAGAAACGGATAAAAGCAAACTGCATGCTGTAAAGGAAGTGGCATGCAGTATGGGCAAAGAGCACGCGATAAAAGGAATATGCTCGAACTGAAAGCAACGAGCATGCGATAAAAGTATCGCTCCTGGCACGTTGATGTCATCAACTCCTGGCACACGTAGTTCCTAGCGGTGATGGCGCGAGCTCCTGGTTTATACCCGGAAAACTTACAAAAGCGTCATTCCGTGATACTACACGGAATCTCAGGTTTGGGTTTTGCTAGGTATATAAATAGAGGCTCTGTAAAGGGAGGGAGATCCCGGCATACGCCGGGATGACGCAGATTCCTCACGCCGTCGGAGATCCCGGTCTACACCGAAGGAGATCCCGGCCGACGCCGGGATGACGCAGATTCCTAACGCAAGGATGACTCAATACAAAACGTCATTCCGTGATACTACACGGAATCTGAGGTTTGGTTTTGGCTTGGTATATTAGTGAAGGCTTGTGAGGGAAGGGAGATCCCGACATACGCCGGGATGACTCGGCACCCTAGCTGACGCGGCGGGAGCCTCGTCACTTACCTATACAGAATGAGGAGAATATTTGCCCGAGCAAATCGTCACTGGTGAATTCACCGGTGATCTCATTTAGTGCTTGCTGGGTGATACGCAATTCTTCTGCAAGAATTTCGCCCGCCATAAAAGAAAGCAGTTGCTCCTGGCCGGTCATAAGGTGTTGCTGCGCGGTTTCCAGTGCTTGTATATGGCGACGACGCGCCATAAAGCCGCCTTCGGCGTTACCTTCATAGCCCATACATTGTTTAAGGTGATCCGTTAACGCCGCCATACCATTACCGGTTTTTGCTGACAGGGTAATGGTGGGTTTGTCATGGGAAACTTGAAAACCACAAGTTTGACCGCTGATATCCGCTTTATTGCGAATAATAGTCAGTCCCATATTTTCTGGCAGCTGATTAAAAAACTCCGGCCAAAAATTCGTTGGATCAATGCTATCGTCCTGTTGCGAGTCGATCATTAGCAATACCCGGTCGGCTTGCTTGATTTCTTTCCAGGCCCGTTCGATACCTATTTGTTCAACTTTATCCGGACTTTCTCGAAGACCTGCAGTATCAATAATATGTAGCGGCATACCATCAATGTGTATCTGCTCGGATAACACATCGCGAGTGGTACCTTCGATATCGGTAACAATGGCTGACTCTTTGCCACTTAATGCATTTAACAGGCTCGATTTACCGGCATTGGGGCGACCAGCAATGACAACCCGCATACCTTCACGAATGATTGCCCCCTGTTGGGCTTTGGCAAGGACATCTGCAACTTGTTCAATTAATCCTTTAAGAGAAGAGCTGACCTTTTCATCGGCGAGAAAATCAATTTCTTCTTCTGGAAAATCGATTGCCGCTTCAACGTACATTCGCAGATGGATGACATCATCAACAAGTTGATGCACAAGCTTGGAAAAATCACCTTGCAGGGAGTGCAGAGCCGCTCGCGCCGCTTGCTCCGAACTTGAGTTGATCAAATCGGCAATGGCTTCAGCCTGGGTCAGATCTAATTTGTCGTTTAAAAAAGCCTGCTCGGAAAACTCACCGGGCTTAGCCATGCGAATGTTGTCCAGGCTGACAATGTGCTTTAACAACATGTCGAGAATAACCGGACCACCATGACCTTGCAGTTCCAGCACGTCTTCACCAGTAAAAGAGTTTGGTCCCTTAAAAAATAACGCGATTCCCTGGTCAATCACCTGTTGGTCTTGATCATAAAATGGCAGATATTCCGCGTAACGGGTTTTCGGTACTTTACCCAGCAGCTTTTTAGCAGCCTGGCCGGCTAGTGGACCGGATACTCGAATAATACCTACGCCACCTCGACCTGGAGGTGTTGCCTGGGCGGCAATGGTTTCGGTATTGCTTAAACTCTTTTCGGACATAAACAGAAGTTAACTCATTTAAATATGGGATGAATTATAACCCAAGGTGAGTAAGCGAAAAAGCTTAACGCTCAGTGCTTAAACGATAAAAAAGGCAGCCTTGATAGCTGCCGAAGGGGAAATTAGAAATATTATATATCCAGAGTCTGAACTTATTTAAAGCCCCACATACCAATATTATCGATTTTTAATCGCCTAGGTTGGCTTAGCAGATAGACAATCATAGAAGCGAGATCCTGATTTTGAATAAGGCTGTTATTCACTGCTTCCTGATCGGTTTTCTGAGATTGGATTAATGCCGGGTTAAGGGTATGAACATGGATATCAAACTCCCGGACTTCTTCTTGCAAGGCTTTACCAAGGCCAAGCATGGCAAATTTAGAAGCACAATAGACACCGGCATTAGCGTAACCATTTAAAGCCGCCTGTGATGCAATGTTAATGATATAGCCTTCCCTGCCTTCGACCATGGCAGGTAATAGCGCTTTTGACATTAAGAACGCGCCCTTCACATTGGTATCCATAACACTGTCCCAGTCCGCTTCGCTGGTTTTCCAGACTAAGGTGTCTTTACCAAATCCACTGTTGTTTACAAGCACATGTACGGTACCAAATTGCTGCTGAACCATAGAGGTAAACTCACTGACCTGGGCACTATCGGCAACATCACAAACGGAGCCGATAATTTTTCCTGGAAAGGATTTACTCAATTCGTTAACGGTAGCCGTAATTGTTGACTCCGTTCTTGAACAAATCGCGACTTTCATGCCCTGGTTTAGCAGGTATTCGGTTATGGTTCTGCCTAACCCTTTGCCGCCACCAGTCACAATCGCGACTTTATCTTGTAATGAATAGTTTTCGTTTAATGGATTTGTCATGTTGATTACCTTAAGGTAAGTCCTGGCCGCGAGCGGATACATAGAGCGAGTACCAGTGTTCGCGACTAAGGGGGATGTTAAGGGCCTGGGCACAAGCTCTAATACGAGCAGGATTTGTCGTGCCAAGAACCGGTTGGATGTTAGCAGGGTGGCGCAACAAAAATGCGATGACAATAGCTTCGCGGCTAACCTGATAATCATTAGCAAGGCGCGCAACCAAATCTGCGGTTTGCTGAATATGCTGAGGTTGTTGGGATACATCCTGACCGGTGAATAAGCCTTGGCTCAAGCTTCCCCAGGCCTGAATCTGAATATTATGTTGCTGGCAATAGGCCATCATTGAGGCATCAAAATTACCATTTTGTGGTCCATAGACATTGGTATTAATATTTTGCTCAAGCCAGTCAAGACGACTCAAACTCAACTCCAATTGGTTACTTACCAAAGGAACATCAAGCGCGGATTGCAAAAACGCCAATTGAGTCGAGTGCATATTGGATACACCAAAGCTCGCTACCTTTCCAGCTTGTTGTAACTCGGAAAATGCCTCGGCAACTTCTTCAACTTCCATGAGTGGATCCGGGCGATGCAGCATCAATATATCGAGCTTGTCGGTATTTAACCGTTTGAGGATGTTATCAACGGATTGCTGAATCCAGGTTTTGGAAAAATCGAAACGCTTAGGGCCATTTTCATCTTCAAAGCGAATCCCGCATTTTGATTGCAGAATCAGCTGTTCGCGAAGTTCAGGACGTTGCTGTAGGACTTTACCAAAAACTTGCTCGGCTTTGCCAAAGGTATAGATATCAGCATGATCAAACACATTGATGCCGGCTTCCAGACCGGTATCAATTAATTGGTGGGCCTGCTTAATATCAGCATCGTTGATTGGGTTTTGATTCCAACCTCCGCCAAGGCCCATACAACCTATAACCAAAGGACTTACATTGTCGATGTGTCGACTCAAGGGAATTGTTTTATTCATGACATGATAAGGAATACTTATGAATACGCTTATTATCCTAGAAATTTTGTTTCACTAAAATTAAATAAATAAGAATTCATTGATTGATATAAAATACAATTGAGAAGTTTACGCTAGATTTTTTGGATACCTTGGATTATTCAATGAAAGAACATAAAAAGCTTGAGCGACTGATGCTATTTGCTGAAGTTGCTAGCCAGTTAAGTTTTACCCGTGCCGCCGACAAGCTTGGAATGTCCCGGGGGTATTTATCTACACAAATGCGAGCCCTTGAGCAGCAGCTCGGCAATAAGCTGTTAATTCGCTCCACCCGCAGTGTGCGCTTGACAGCGGCGGGTGAGAAAGTGCTGAAGTCGGCAAAGCATATTCAACAAACTATGTTAGAAATGGAACGACTCACCGAGCAGGATAGTCAGGACATTAGCGGTGTCATTAAAATCACCGCGCCGTTGCAGTTTAATCAAAGCGTGTTGGTAAACCTTTGCTCCGCTTTTAATCAAAAGTACCCACAAGTTTCATTCGCCATTGATTCCAGTTATGACCGCAGAGATTTAATCTCTTCAGATTTTGATTTGGCGTTTCGCGCCACCAAAAATCCGCCGGAAAATATGATTGCCCGGAAGCTGTTTTCTTACCAGCACTGCCTAGTGGCATCGTCGGATTATTTGCAACGTAAAGGGACGCCGAAAACGATAGAGGATTTGCAACGTCATCAGTGTTTAACAGGGTTGGAGCAGGGCGACTGGAATTTAGCTGGAACTAATATTGAGATAAATGGCTGGCTAAAGGTAAATGATAATTTGCTATTGAAGCATCAGGCTATGGCCGGGCAAGGTGTGGTGAAAGTACCGGATTATTTTGTTAGTGACGAAGTCGAAAAGGGGTCTTTGGTTACTTTAATGGAGCAATTTAAACAGAGCCCAAATGATATGTATTTGCTATACCCACAGTTGGTTTATCAATCCAAAAGAGTTGCAACCTTTATTGACTTTATCGCGGCAGAGTTTTCGTAAAAATAAAAAGGCCTGCAACTGCAGGCCTTTGTTTGGAATTTAGTAACGTATTACTTCTTCGAAGCTTTCGCTTTTCCTTGCTCTTCGGATTTTTCAATTTCACGGAAAATCCACAGCATCTGAACTATGGTGATCAAGTTAGACGCTAACCAGTATAGTACCAGACCTGATGGGAACCACAGGAAGAAGAAGGTGAAGAATACTGGCATCCATTGCATCATTTTTTGCTGCATTGGATCGGTTGCCATATTTGGCTGTAGCTTCTGCATTAACCACATAGATGCACCCATCAATAATGGCAATACAAAGTATGGGTCCATCGAAGACAGGTCGGTGATCCAGAGAACAAATGGTGCGTGACGTAGTTCCACACTTTCCATAAATACCCAGTACAATGCCAGGAATATCGGCATTTGAATCAACAACGGTAGACAACCGCCAGCAGGGTTTACTTTCTCTTTCTTATATAGCTCCATCATCGCCTGAGACATTTTCTGACGGTCATCGCCATAGCGCTCTTTCAGAGCCTGCATCTTCGGCTGGACCTTACGCATTTTTGCCATTGAGGTGTATTGCGCTTTCGTCAGTGGATATAAAAACATCTTCACGATGATGGTCGTGATGATAATGGCGATACCCCAGTTACCAACACCAAAACCTAAATCGATTTCAATTAAACCAAGAAAGTTAATCCAACCAGATTGAATGAAAATCAATAGGGCAAACAGCGCCTCACTGATAAACCACAACGGACCGTAATCAACGGTTAAGTTCAGGTCTTCAGCAATGTCTTCCAACGCTTTTTGATCTTTAGGGCCTACATAGAATACGGCTGATACCGTTTCTGTGCTGCCTGGAGCAATGGTTACGCTTGGTTGCTTAAAGCCAATAATCGCCTGGCCTTTACTGGCATTGTAACTGCTGTAAATTTCGTTTGTTGTTGTCTTATTTGGAACCCAGGCACTGACAAAATAGTGCTGAAGCATGGCAACCCAACCAGCTTTGGTCTTAGTATTTAGGTTGCTTTCTTCGATATCATCAAACGGTAGCTTTTCGTAGCGTGTTTCACTGGTGTTGTATGCCGTACCACGGTAGGTTGGCATAAACATAGAACCATCATCTTCGATGTAACTGTCCTGTTTTAGCTGACCGAATAAGGTCACACTGGCATCGATGGCATTGTTGTTCTTAACAATGTATTCAACGTCGACATCATATTTACCTTGCTTTAAGGTGAAGCGCTTGATGTAGTCGATGCCATTATTGCTATGGGTTAAGTCAACAACCAGAGATTCCCCTGACATTTTGTATTCGGTTTTTTCAGCAACATAAGTCGCACGCTTATTGCCTTTCGAATCTCCCTGAGCGCCAACTAATCCAGATTGCGCAACGTAAGTAAAACCGCTATTGGTCAGGATTGGCATGGCTTCGCCACTACCTTGTTCCGTCTCATATTGCAAAAGCTTAGCGCCTTCAATATCACCGCCGCGGGTATTGATTTTTAGCTCTAAAACATCAGAAGCGATGGTGATAATACCACCTTTGCCCGAAACGTTTTGAGCGGTAGGTGCTTGCTCATTGGCCTGTGGAATAAAATCATCGTCGCCAGACTGTTGCTCTGGGGACTGGCTCGCAGTTTGAGTTTCTACTGGAGGTTGCGGCGCATTATCAACTTGCCACTGTTGAAACAGTAAGAAACTAACTACCAGTAATGCTATAAATAGCAAACCGCGTTGTGATTCCATAATTTGTTAATTCTCTTGTTTAGATTTAGGAACGGGGTCATCTCCACCCTCGTTTAAAGGATGGCATTTTAATATACGTTTAATTGCTAACCAACTACCTTTTACAGCTCCAAAGCGTTTAATTGCCGTGATTGCATAACTGGAACAGGTTGGATTGAATCGACAATTGTTTCCCAGAAGTGGACTGAGCCAGCGCTGGTAGGCTTTTATCGGGGCAATAACTAACGTTTGTGCCGCTGTCTGATTTTTCGCCATATTTTTTCCAATTGTTGATTAATCTCTTCATTCTCGAGCTGATCAATCCCTGACTTTACCATAACAACTAAATCAACGGCAGGAAGTTTATGCTGATTTAAGCGAAAACTTTCTCGAACCAGACGTTTTATTCGATTTCTTTGTACGGCAAGTTTGACCCGTTTTTTGGCAATAGCCATGCCTAAACGGTTGTCATCGTTTTTATTGGTAGTTATTAATATGGTGAAATGGCTTGAGCCGTATCGAGAAGGGTGGTCAAAAACTTGTTGGAATTGACCGGGAGTCAGCAGACGCGACTCCCGATTAAAACTGTAGGTACCCATGTGGGTAATAATCCTTATTAAGAAGGATTAAGCGCTAAGCTTAGCACGACCTTTAGCACGACGACGTGCAATTACAGCACGACCGTTTTTAGTTGCCATGCGAGCACGGAAACCGTGGTTACGCTTACGCTTTAATACGCTAGGTTGAAATGTTCTTTTCATGACGCTATCCCGTTAAGTTTGTTTGCTATGCGAAAACAAACGTTTTCGAGCACTGTGTTAAAAAATGAGGCCGAATTCTAAATAGATTAGGCGATAAAGTCAACGATATTTATAAAAAGAGTTTATAAAGGATCCTTAGGTGGATCCTTTATATAGGCAGGTAATCCCAAGGTCCGTGAATTAGTATAGTCGAGGGATCCTTAACTTTTAAATAAGTCGTTTCAATCGTTAATTTCAGGTAAAAATCCTGGATAAATCATTCGTTGAGATTGGTTTGATGATCAAACCAACGGTATTGGAGGATCTTTGCCGCTTTATATAAGTAAAAAGTATTTATATCCACAGTTTTATAACAAAAAATCTGGAATTCTGTCCGTTATTGCAATTTAACGGGAAAATTTAACATATTTTTGCAGAATTTCAGGTGGAATATTGTCTTGTTAAAATCACCAAAACCCTTTAAAAATGCTTGCTTAATAAAAAAGATCGTTTTTTTTAAAGATAAAGCCTTCGGGTGTATTGCACTTGTGGATAACCAAGGTGATAATGGCTCGATAACAAAAAAAATTCACAGGACAATCTTGCTACCTTCTCTGTTCTTTACCCATTAATACATCGGATAGTAGCCCCTAATTTCCAGGAGTACTGA